>JAZKFH010000019.1:226185-455375 GCA_040386535.1 Myxococcota bacterium
GCCCGTCGACACCGGCGAGCCCGTCGACACCGGCGAGCCCGTCGACACCGGCGAGCCCGTCGACACCGGCGAGGCCCCGGTCGACGACACCGACGCGGGCAAGCCCGCCGAGGAGGACGAGGCCAGCAAGGGCGCGTGCGGCTGCGGCACCAACGCGTCTCCGGGCGGCCTGCCGGCGCTCCTGGCGGTAGTCGCGACGCTCCGTCGCCGTCGCGTCACGTAGCACACCGTACGATCGGGCCTTTCGCTGATGAAAGCGCCCCACGAGGGGGGACGGCCCCTTCAGCCGCCAGTGAACCCGTCGAAGGTGCTCTTGAGCAGCTTTCGGCTCTTTGGAAGCAGGGGCCTCCGCAGGAGCAACCACGCGATGGTCACGAGGACCAGCGCCACGGAGCCGGTGGCTGCCATGGCGAGACCGAGGCTCTCCAGCCAAGGCAACCCGGACAGCCGCTGGATCAGCCCCACGATCGCCACCCCGCCGAGCAGGGCCGTGATGAAGAGGGAGACGCCGGCGCCGAGGAGCAGGAGCACCCCGCTGGCAACCCGTATCGCTTCGTTTCCGGCTTCAGCCCGGATCACCATCACGTGGGCCTGGAAAAAGCCCGTGAAGGAACGAATCACCCAACGCAGGATCTTCAGGTAGGGGGCGAAGCGCGAGCGCATGCCATCCGTCGGATCCGCGGCGTTTGCGGCCCCGTCCACAGGCGCGCTCGCTTGGGGCTGCTCGGTCGGATCAGGAGGCGTCGGCATCACGACCCTCCTCTCGAGCATCCTTGTGGGGGAAACCCAGCGCGCCGAGGAACAGACCGAGCATGAGGCCCAGGCCCCCGGCGAGCAGCAGGGCCACGCCCAGGTGCTGGCGCACGGTATCCACCGCCAAGGGCGTCACGTCCGCCTTCACCTGTTTGGTGAGGTCCTCGACGTGGCTCTCCAAGCTGACGAACAGCCGTTCGAGCGGGTCGAGGGGCCGCGGCTCCGGCTCGCGAGCCGCCCGGCGGGGGCGCGGACGCGGCTCGGGGGGTGTTTCGAGCTCGGCCATGAGCTCGCGGAGGAGCCTCCGGCTGACCGCGCGTGTGCGACCGGTCTGCTCGGCGACGAGCACCACCACGAGCTCGAGCTGACCCCCCGTCGCGTCGAGCGCGTCGGCCTCGAGATCGGGCCACTCCTCCAGGATCGGCTCCCGCAGCTCCTGGAAGAGCGCCTGGAAGCGCCCCGCGTCCGGGTTCGGTGCTTTGTCGGTCAGGGGAGGCTCCACGTGGCCGCTGTCAGGTAGCTTGGATCGTCGCCCAGCGCGAACCCGGCAGGAGTTCCTCGACACCGCTCCGGGCCTTCGTCACACCCCCGCCGGCCGCGTGACGAAGATGGCGTCGTACCAGTTCGCGTACCTGGTCAGATACGCCGGCAGCGCGAGCTCGGAGACACGCCCGTGGAAGTGGTCCCCGACGACAAAGCGACGCTCCGCGCCCCCGCTGTAGAGCCCCATGTGCCAGACCCACTCGGGCACGCCGTCGACCGTCGCAATCGCGGGCTCCGCCGGGTTCTGCGTGGGCCCGAGGAGGAAGATCACGTCGCCCGGCTTCAGCAGGCTCCAATCGATACGCTCGGTCGGGACGCCGGCGAGGCCCTCGACCGAGGGGCCGAGCTGCCGACGCGCCACGATTCGTGTCGGGTTGACCGATAACTTGCGCCAGCTTCCGCCCGTCGCATCCGCCCAGGCGAGGAACACCAGGCCCATACAATCGAGCTGCTCCCCCCGCCCACCGAAACGATAGGGCCGGCCCATGTACTGCCGCGCCGCGGTGACGATCGGCGTCGCGATCTCGGGTTCCACGGCAGGGGGCGCCTCTGTGGCTACGGGAACGGGACTGTCCACAGGCGCGATGTCGACGGTGGAGCAGGCGACGAAGAAGGCGAGCATGACGCTGGGACAACCGTGGTGGATCCAGGTTCCCTAACCGTCACGCTTGGCGCCATCCGTTTCCGCGGCGGCCGCCAGGGCTCGCTGGTCCAGGAGCGCCGGTCCGAGCAGGTCGAGACACTCCGCGAAGACCTGGCTCGGGGTACGAGTCCCGGCCTCCGAGTGCGCGGATTGGAGCGCGAGGCGTCCGGCCGTCACGACGACGCCGCCCGCGAAACGCGCCTGCAAGGAGTCGGCGGGGATGCCGAGGCGCTCCGCGACGATCCGTGCGAACGCTGTCTCCGCCTCCGTGACGACCTGCAGCCAGACGGCGGCGAGCCGCTCGGTCTCGTTCAGGACGGTCAGCAATGCCTCCCCTTCGTGCGCCCGCGCGGCATCCAGGATCTCGGCATGCGCGGCCACCAGCACGTCCCGGAGCGAGCGCGTGCGGGGAGCCGCCTGGACCCGGGAGAGGATGTGCTCGAGCCCCGCCTCGACATACGGCCGGATCGCGTCCTCCTTCCGGGGGAAGTAGCGGTAGAAGGTGCGCTCCGAGAGGCCCGCACAATCGGCCAGCTGCCGCACCGAGAAGTTGCTCGATCGCTCCCGCAGGAAGAGGGCGACGACCGCTCTGGACGCCTCCAACACCGCCTGTTCGCGATCCCGTTGAGCGGAAAAGCTGGGGAGTGAAGCTCCAGCGTCCGGCCCGGTGACCTCCGCCGGCAGGTTTGGTTCGCGGGTCATGGCCGCGCCGTTAACCCTCGTGGCACACACTGCCACGCTGCCGCGCACGCGAAGCCCGCGCACCTGGCGCTCACCCGCCGAGCGCCGCCCCTACCTTCTCCATCAGCCCTTGCACCCGGCTCCGCAGCGTACCGCTGATGAACGACTGTGGCACCATCAGCTTCGTCTTCATCGAGAGGCGGTACTCGATGCGGCTGCCTGCGCCGTCGGGCATCACCCGCCATGAGGTGGTGTAGTCGGTGAAGGCGTTCGACGACCGGAGTGTGGCGAGCACCCCGTCGGCGGTGGGGCATTGGCGCGTGGCGTAGTGCGCCTCGACCACCACGGTCGGCGTCACCGCGTCAATCAACAGGCACGCGCCGTCCCGCCCGGTGACCGTGACCTTGGTGCCTCCACCCTCGGTTGCCGACACCCAGGCCGGATCCGACACGCGGCTCCGCACCACGTCGACCGGCGCCCGCACCGACACCGTGCCGAGGACCGACCCGTCCTCCAGGAGGACCGAGGAGGGGCCTGCCAGCGCCGCGCCGACCAGGAGCGTCCACATCAACCCCACCTCCGGGGCCCTTCTACCCCAGCGTGAGCCGAGCCGGGCGGCGCACGGTCACGAACATCAATCGGTGACGGACACGGCGCCGCGCCCCTGCACACGTCACCGTCCCTTGCGCTCCTCCGCGGTCGCTGCTACATACAACCATATGGTTGTAGAACTGGACTCCGAGCTGAGCCGCGTGTTCCGTGCCCTCGCCGACGCGACCCGCCGCGACATTCTCCGGCGCACGCTGGTCGGCGCGGTGTCGGTCAGCGGGCTGGCCGCGGACTACGACATGTCGTTCGCGGCGGTGCAGAAGCACGTCGCCGTGCTCGAAGAGGCGGGGCTCGTCGCGAAGGTCGCGGCGGGGCGCGAGCGGCTCGTCCGCGCGGACCCCCGACAATTAGCGCGCGCCCGGGCCTGCCTCGACGAGCTCGAGGTGCTCTGGCGTCACCGACTGACTGGACTGGATTCCGTCCTGTCCGAACCCGAGGAGTAGAGCATGCCAATCACCTCCGTTGTGTCCGATCCGACAACCCTCACCCTGACCGCCACCGGCGAGTACCCGATCCCCGTGGACCGCCTGTGGGCCGCGTGGGCGGATCCCCGCAAGCTCGAGCGCTTCTGGGGGCCGCCCGAGTGGCCGGCCACGTTCACCCGGCACGAGATGACCGAGGGCGGACGCGCCGAGTACTACATGTCCGGCCCCAACGGCGAGACCAGCCGCGGCTACTGGCGGTTCGTGCGGGTCGACGCCACCCGAGCGTTCGAGGTCGTGGACGGGTTCGCCAACCCGGACGGCAGCCCCGACCGTGACCTCCCCGAGACGCGGATGCAGCTCCGCTTCGAGCCCACGCCGACCGGGTCGCGCTTCGTTGCGGTCTCGACGTTCGCGAGCGTGGAGGCGATGGAGCGGCTCCTCGCGATGGGCATGAAGGAGGGCCTCGCGGCCGCGCTGGCGCAGATGGACGACGTGTTGGCCGACCTGCGGGATCACGCCGCCGGCTTCCACACCGCGCTCGAGGTGGTCGACGACACGCACGCGGTGGTCACCCGCGACGTGCGTGGCTCGATGGAGCAGGTCTGGCGCTGTCACCACGATCCGACGCTGCTCCAGCGGTGGCTGCTCGGGCCGCCCGGGTGGACCATGCCCGTGTGCCAGGTGGCAGGCGAGGTGGGCGGGACCTACCGATACGAGTGGGAGGACGACACGGGCGGGAGCCGGTTCGGCTTCACCGGCGAGCTGCTGGAGAGCGAGGCCCCGCGCCGCGCGGTCACGACGGAGCGCATGACCGGCACGGATGGCCCCGGCACGGTCAACGAGCTCGTCCTCTCGCCGCGCCCCGGCGGCCGCACCCGCATCGAGGTTCGCATCACCTACCCCTCGAAGGAGCTGCGGGACATGATCCTCGGGACGGGGATGGTGGACGGGATGGAGGCCTCGTACGCGCGGCTCGAGGAGCAGGTGTTGGGGCAGGCCGCGTAGCGGATCCAGGGGGTACGCACCCCCGTCGCGGCCCGAAGGAGCCCTCGCTGCGAAGTGTCACCAAGCGATGAATGTGAACGAGACTCGTTCGATCTTGTGCGCTGAATTGGTGGGGGCGGAACGTGGCGGTCGTCCGCCGCCGGGCTGGCGGAGGCTCGTCTGTCGCGTTCCGACGTTGCATTCCCCCGGCGAGGTCCTCCTGGAGTGGGAACGGTCCCGGAGGACCGGCAGTGCTGCGGGCGAGGACGGCGCGGTGGGCCCACGATCGCGGGATGGTTCGGTGTCTGGGGCCAGGATACTCGGCCGTCTCATCCTTGGAGTCCCGGGTGTCCGTTACCGATCCGAGCCCCACCAGCAGCGCGAAGCGCCCGTCTCGCAAGCGCCCGCCCGTCGAGGCAAGCGCCGCGTCCCTCCTCCAGCTTCGCGACGCGCTCTGGGGGCTCGGTCGAGGCGACTTCACCGTGCGGCTCCCCGTTCGTAGCGGCACCGGCGGGGACGTGCTCGATGAGATCGCCGAGGCGTTCAACGCCGTCGGCGCCATGAACCAGGGCCTCGCGGACGAGGCCGTGCGTGTGCACCGCCTGGTCGGGCGGCAAGGCGTGCTGACCGAGCGTGCGTCGCTCGGGGACGTGCGGGGGAGCTGGGCCACGACCGTCGGGGCGATCAACTCGCTCATCGGCGACCTCGTGCAGCCGACAACCGAGGTTGCCCGCGTGATCATCGCGGTGGCCGAGGGCGACCTGACGCAGAAGATGGTGCTGGAGCTCGACGGGCAGCCGGTGCAGGGCGAGTTCCTGCGGATCGGGACCACCGTCAACGCGATGGTCGAGCAGCTCCGCTCGTTCGCCTCCGAGGTCACCCGCGTGGCGAAGGAGGTCGGTACGGACGGCAAGCTCGGCGGGCAGGCGGCTGTCCCCGACGCCGCGGGCACGTGGCGGGACCTGACCGACAACGTGAACCTGCTGGCGAACAACCTCACCTCCCAGGTGCGCAACATCGCCGAGGTCACCACCGCCGTCGCGAAGGGTGACCTGTCGAAGAAGATCACCGTCGACGCCCGCGGCGAGGTCCTCGACGTCAAGAACACCGTCAACACGATGGTGGATCAGCTCAACAGCTTCGCGGCCGAGGTAACGCGCGTCGCGAAAGAGGTGGGCACCGACGGCATGCTCGGCGGACAGGCCGAGGTGCAGGGCGTGTCGGGGGTCTGGAAGGACCTGACCGACAACGTGAATTTCATGGCGTCGAACCTGACGACCCAGGTGCGGGGGATCGTCAAGGTCGTCAACGCCGTCGCGAGAGGGGACCTCGGGGAGAAGCTGGTGGTCGAGGCGAAGGGCGAGATGGCCGCCCTCGCCGACACGCTGAACTCGATGACGAAGACCCTGTCGATCTTCGCGCAGCAGGTCACCAGCGTGGCCCGCACGGTCGGCGTGGAAGGGAAGCTGGGCGCGCAGGCGGACGTGCCGGGCGTCGCCGGCACCTGGAAGGATCTCACCGACAACGTGAACCTCCTCGCGAACAACCTCACCGCGCAGGTGCGAAACATCGCCGAGGTGACCACCGCCGTCGCCAACGGCGACCTCTCGCGCAAGATCAGCGTCGACGCGAACGGCGAGGTGAACGAGCTCAAGAACACCATCAACACCATGGTGGATCAGCTCCGTAGCTTCGCTTCCGAGGTGACCCGCGTCGCGAAGGAGGTCGGCACCGAAGGGAAGCTGGGCGGCCAGGCCGACGTGAAGGGCGTGAGCGGCGTCTGGCAGGACCTCACGAGCAGCGTGAACCTGATGGCGTCGAACCTGACCGCACAGGTCCGCAACATCGCGGTGGTCACCACCGCGGTCGCGAACGGCGACCTGTCGAAGAAGATCACCGTCGATGTACGCGGTGAGATCCTGCAGCTGAAGGAGACCATCAACACGATGGTCGATCAGCTCAACGCCTTCGCCGCAGAGGTGACCCGCGTTGCGCGCGAGGTCGGCACCGAGGGCAAGCTCGGCGGTCAGGCCGAGGTGAAGGGTGTCAGCGGCACGTGGAAGGACCTGACCGAGAACGTCAACTTCATGGCGTCCAATCTCACCACCCAGGTGCGCGGCATCGCCCGCGTCGTCACCGCGGTGGCGAACGGTGACCTGTCGCAGCGCCTGAAGGTGCAAGCGAAGGGTGAGATCGCCGAGCTCGCGGACACCATCAACAACATGACCGACACGCTCGGGCTGTTCGCGGAGCAGGTGACCGAGGTGGCGCGCACGGTGGGCGTGGAGGGGACGCTCGGCGCGCAGGCGGACGTGCCCGGTGTCGCCGGCACCTGGAAGGAGATGACGGACAACGTAAATCTCCTGGCGAACAACCTGACCTCCCAAGTCAGAAACATCGCGGAGGTCACGACCGCGGTCGCGCGGGGGGACCTGTCGAAGAAGATCACGGTCGACGCGAAGGGCGAGGTGCTCGCGCTGAAGAGCACCATCAATACGATGGTGGATCAGCTCAACAGCTTCGCCTCGGAGGTGACCCGCGTCGCAAAAGAGGTCGGCACCGAAGGCCGACTGGGCGGGCAGGCCGAGGTGGGCGGCGTCAGCGGCACGTGGAAGGAGCTGACGGACAACGTGAACGTGCTCGCCGGAAACCTCACCGCGCAGGTGCGAAACATCGCGGAGGTCACGACGGCCGTCGCGAACGGGGACCTGTCGAAGAAGATCACGGTCGACGCGAAGGGCGAGGTCCTCTCGCTCAAGAGCACGATCAACACCATGGTGGATCAGCTCAACGGATTCGCCTCGGAGGTGACACGCGTCGCGAAGGAGGTCGGTACCGAAGGCAAGCTGGGGGGCCAGGCCGAGGTCCGCGGGATCGCCGGGACGTGGAAGGATCTCACCGACAACGTGAACGTGCTGGCCGGCAACCTCACCGATCAGGTGCGGAACATCGCCAAGGTCACGACCGCGGTGGCGAACGGCGACCTGTCGCAGAAGATCACGGTCGACGTGCGCGGAGAGGTGCTCGAGCTCAAGGTCACCATCAACACGATGGTGGATCAGCTCCGCAGCTTCGCCTCGGAGGTGACCCGCGTCGCGAAGGAGGTCGGTACCGAGGGCAAGCTTGGCGGCCAGGCCGACGTGCAGGGTGTGTCGGGTACCTGGAAGGGCCTGACCGACAACGTGAACGTGCTCGCCGGCAACCTGACGGACCAGGTGCGAAACATCGCGAAGGTCACCACCGCGGTCGCGAACGGGGACCTCTCCCAGAAGATCACGGTCGAGGCGAAAGGTGAGATCCTCGAGCTCAAGAACACCATCAACACGATGGTCGAGCAGCTCCGGTCGTTCGCCTCCGAGGTGACCCGCGTCGCGAAGGAGGTCGGTAGCGAGGGCAAGCTGGGCGGCCAGGCCGAGGTCAAGGGGGTCAGCGGCACGTGGAAGGACCTCACCGACAACGTGAACTCGATGGCGTCCAACCTGACGAGCCAGGTGCGAAACATCGCGCTGGTCACGACGGCCGTCGCCAACGGAGACCTGTCCAAGAAGATCACCGTCGACGTGCGCGGCGAGATCCTCCAGCTGAAGGAGACCATCAACACGATGGTCGATCAGCTCAACAGCTTCGCGTCTGAGGTCACCCGCGTCGCGAAGGAGGTCGGTACCGAGGGCAAGCTCGGTGGGCAGGCCGAGGTGGCCGGGGTCGCCGGCGTCTGGAAGAACCTGACCGACAACGTCAACACCATGGCCCGCAACCTCACGACCCAGGTGCGCGGCATCGTCAAGGTCGTGACCGCGGTTGCGAACGGCGATCTGAAGCAGAAGCTGGCGGTCGACGCCAAGGGTGAGGTGGCGGCGCTCGCCGAGACCATCAACAACATGACCGACACGCTCGGGACATTTGCGGAGCAGGTTTCCAACGTCGCCCGCGAGGTGGGTGTCGAGGGCAAGTTGGGCGGCCAGGCGAAGGTTCCGGGCGCCGCGGGCACCTGGAAGGATCTCACCGACAACGTGAACTTCATGGCGTCCAACCTGACGACACAGGTGCGCGGGATCGTCAAGGTCGTCACCGCGGTCGCGAACGGAGCACTGCAACAGAAGCTGGTGGTGGACGCGAAAGGAGAGGTCGCGGCGCTGGCGGACACGATCAACGGCATGACCGACACGCTGAGCATCTTCGCCGAGCAGGTCACCAACGTGGCCCGCGAGGTGGGGATCGAGGGCAAGCTCGGCGGCCAGGCCAAGGTTCCCGGCGCCATGGGCACCTGGCGCCAGCTCACCGACAACGTGAACCAGCTCGCCGCCAACCTCACCACCCAGGTCCGCGCGATCTCCGAGGTCGCGAACGCGGTGACCACCGGCGATCTGACACGGTCGATCGCGGTCGAGGCCGAGGGCGAGGTCGCGGCGCTCAAGGACACGATCAACCAGATGATCAAGAACCTCCGGGAGACGACGGAGAAGAACACCGATCAGGACTGGCTCAAGACGAACCTCGCGCGGTTCAGCTCGATGATGCAGGGCCAGAAGAACCTGGAGACGGTCTCCCGGCTCATCATGAGCGAGCTCACCCCGCTCGTATCGGCCCACCATGGCGCGTTCTTCATGGGCGATCTCGACGCGACCGGCAGCGAGAACGTGTTCCGACTCACCGCGAGCTACGCCTACAAGGAGCGCAAGAACATCGCGAACCGCTTCCGCATGGGCGAGGGGCTGGTCGGCCAGTCGGCGCTCGAGCGCAAGGCGATCCTGCTCACGCGCGTCCCGTCGGACTACATCCAGATCAACTCTGGGCTCGGGGAGGGCGTCCCGCTCAATGTCATCGTGCTCCCGGTCCTGTTCGAGGGGACCGTCAAGGCGGTCATCGAGCTTGCCTCGTTCCATCCGTTCAGCGCGATCCACCAGATCTTCCTCGATCAGCTGATGGAGAGCATCGGCGTCGTCCTCAACATGATCATGGCGAACATGCGGACGGAGGATCTGCTCAACCAGTCGCAGAAGCTGACGCAGGACCTGCAGAACCAATCCAGCGAGCTCACGCAACAGCAGGAGAAGCTGAAGCGGTCGAACGCCGAATTGGGCGCCCAGGCGGTCGAGCTCGAGGACAAGGCAAAGCTCCTCGAGGAGCAGAACGAGCGGGTCGAGGTCAAGAACCAGGAGGTCGAGCAGGCGCGCGCGTCGCTCGAGGAGAAGGCCGCCCAGCTCGCGATGATCTCGAAGTACAAGTCCGAGTTCCTCGCCAACATGTCGCACGAGCTCCGCACGCCTCTGAACAGCCTGCTGATCCTGTCGAAGCTGCTCGCCGACAACAAGGACACGAACCTCACCGACAAGCAGACCGAGTGGGCGAAGACCATCTACGCGTCCGGCGGCGATCTGTTGGCCCTGATCAACGAGATCCTCGACCTGTCGAAGGTCGAGGCCGGCAAGATGCAGGTCGAGCCGCGCGACATCCCGTTCAACCAGCTCGTCGACTTCGTCACGCGCACGTTCCAGCCAGTGGCGGATCAGAAGAACCTGGCGTTCACGACAACCCTCGCGCCCGGCCTCACGCGATCGATCCGCACGGATCCGCAGCGGCTGCAGCAGGTGCTCAAGAACCTGCTGTCGAACGCGTTCAAGTTCACGGAGTCCGGCTCCGTGGCGCTGAAGGTCGGCTTCGCCGAGCGGCACGTCCGCTTCTCCGTGGACACCCTGCGCGCGCAGCGGCGCGTGCTGGCGTTTGCCGTCACGGACACCGGCATCGGCATCCCGCGCGACAAGCAGCGCCTCATCTTCGAGGCGTTCCAACAGGCGGACGGCACCACGAGCCGGAAGTACGGCGGGACCGGGCTCGGCTTGTCGATCAGCCGCGAGATCACGCGCCTGCTCGGCGGCGAGATCGTCGTCGAGAGCACGCCGGGGGCCGGGAGCTCGTTCACGCTGTACCTCCCGGAGATCTACACCCCGCTCGAGGGTTCCGAGACCGATCCGAAGGCGAGCGCAGTGCGGTCCCCGGTTCCCCCACGCTCCGGACCCGCGCCCGCGTGGCAGACGCGGCCCCGGCCTGACGCGCCCGTACAAGCGCGCGCCGCCCCGGTCCGGACGGCACAGGCGCCGGCCCGTCCCGCCGTCGAGTTCGAGGACGATCGCAAGACCATCCGGCCCGGCGATCGGGTGCTGCTCGTGATCGAGGACGACGAGAAGTTCGCGACGATTTTGGTCGCGCTCGCCCGGGAAGAGGGGTTCAAGGTGGTGGTGGAGACGCGCGGCGACGCGGGCATCCAGGCGGCCCAGCGGCTGCAGCCCGACGCCATCACGCTCGACATCCAGCTGCCGGTGATGGACGGCTGGTCCATCCTCGATCGCCTCAAGCGGAACCCGCGGACGCGCCACATCCCCGTGCACGTGATCACGGTGGTCGACGACCAGCACCACGCGGCGGCGCTCGGCGCGTTCGCGTACATGGAGAAGCCGGTCAGCCGCGACACGGTCCTCGGCGCGCTCGCCCATGTCACCGGGTTCCTCAATCGCGGCGTGCGGCGCCTGCTGCTCGTGGAAGACGACGATCGGCAGCGCCAGAGCGTGGTCGAGCTCCTCGGCGACGGGGACGATCTCGAGATCGTCGCTGTCGGGAGCGTGGAGGAGGCCATCGCCGAGCTCGAGGGGTCCACCATCGATTGCATCATCTGCGATCTGATGCTCCCCGACTCCGAGGGCACCGAAGGCCTCGAGCGGATCAAGACGGATCCGCGGTTCGCGCACATCCCGGTCGTCGTGTACACGGGCAAGGACCTGTCGCGGGAGGAGGAGGAGAGCCTGAAGCGTTACGCCGCCTCGGTGATCATGAAGGGCGAGACGGCGTCGCCCGAGCGCCTGATCGACGACACGTCCCTGTTCCTGCACCGGGTGGCCCACGGCGTCCACGACGAGCCTGAGCAGGCGCCGGCGTCTCGGGCTCCCGAGAGGGTCGTCCCGGACGGGCCGGGCGTGGAGCTCGCGGGCCGCAAGGTGCTCGTGGTGGATGACGACGCGCGGAACATCTTCGCCATCACGAGCCTGCTCGAGATGCTCGACATGACGGTGGTCTTCGCCGAGAACGGGGTGCAGGCGCTGCAGTGCCTCGACGACGAGGAGGGGATCGACATCGTGCTGATGGACGTCATGATGCCCGAGATGGACGGCTACGAGGCGATGCGGAGGATTCGCGCGGATGATCGGTTCGACGGCCTCCCCGTCATCGCGATCACCGCGAAGGCGCTCCAGGACGACCGCGACAAGTGCATCGCCGCTGGCGCGTCCGACTACCTGCCGAAGCCCATCGACGCCGACAAGCTCGTCCCCCTGCTCCAGACGTGGATCCGCGCGTAGCCATGAAGACCCGGTTCAACTCCAGTTCAGGCTCGGGAGACGCCGCGCCCCGGATCCTCGCGGTCGACGACGATCGTCGGAACCTGCTCGCGCTCGAGGCGGTTCTCGACCCGCTCGGGCTCGAGGTGGTCACGGTCACGTCGGGCGAAGACGCGCTGATCGAGGTCTTGCGCTCGGAGTTCGCGCTCATCCTGATGGACGTGCAGATGCCGAGCCTCGACGGGTTCGCCACCACCGCGCTGATCAAGAAGCGGCAGAAGTCGGAGCACATCCCGATCATCTTCCTCAGCGCGATCAGCCGCGACGACGAGCAGATCTTCCAGGGTTATGCCCACGGCGCGGTCGACTACCTGGTGAAACCGTTCAATCCCCAGGTCCTCCGGGCGAAGGTCGGCGTGTTCGTCGAGCTGTGGACCCAGAGGCAGATCGTCCAGCGGCAGGCGCGCGAGATCGCGAGCCTGGAGCTGGAGCTGGTCTCGCTCCGCTCGGAGGGCAGCCAGTCGGAGCCCGCGGACGAGCTGGACGATGGGGGGCGGTTTCCCGAGGGGGGAGAGACCGACTGAGCCCGACAACCGATTGTTACATCGGTGGTCGGGCCTCGACAGGAGGGAGCAACACGAACCCGGCGGCGCCCCGTGTATTGGTTATCCCTCTTTCAGGAGGTCCAATGCCCCAGTCCCCCGCTCGCCCGTTGTCCAGCCACGAGCGCATGGAGCGCATGTTGAAGCAGCAGCCGAACGACGAGCTCAAGCAGCCGTCGTCCAGCGACGCGAACCAGAAGGACGACCGCTCCCCGGCGGCGCCCCTGCCGCTCAACGATCCGGACGGCACCGACGACCCCGCTCCGGCCGCGATCGAGAATGACCGTGGCATCCAGGACCGTTTCGGCTGGAAGCCCTGATTTGGGTCGGGCGGCCCCGGCGGCCGCCCGGCTCCCCCTGTCTCAATCCACCAGCACGTACGCAGCACCTCCGCTGGTCGCCCCGGACGACTCGAACGGAGCGCCCACGACGAGCTCGTCGTGCCCGTCCGCGTCGAGGTCACCGGTCGTGAGCGCGGTCCCGGCGCGGTCGCCCGCGGCTTGGCCGAGGAACCAGGCGTCCGCCTCCGTGATGGCATAGCGGCCGGCGCTCGGCGCGTAGAAGTAGTACACCGCGCCCGCCTCGGCGCCGGCCGTGGCGTCCCCATAAGCGCCGAGCACGAGCTCCGCGGTGCCGTCTCCGTCGCGATCGGCGATGGCAAACGCGGAGCCCGCGAATTGCCCCCCGCCTGTACCGAGGACGGTGATGTCGGCGTCGGCCACGTACCGCTCCCCCGCGGCCGGCCCGAACACCACGTGCGCGGCGCCCGCGGACTCCCCCGCGGTCCGGTCGTACGTCTGGGCGGCGATGTCGGCGAGCCCGTCGCCGTCGAGGTCACCGCCCATCCCGATCTCGACCCCGGCGGAGGTGTTGGGGTCGACCCCCAGGATGCGGCCATCGGCGTCCGCCAGGTCCGAGTACGCGTCGCCGGGGCCGTACACGACGTACACCGCTCCGGTCTGGGGGCCGTTGAACGCCCCGAAGGGCGCCGGCACGAGCATGTCCCCCACGCCGTCCCCGTTCACGTCCCCGCCGGCCCGCACCCACCGCCCGGTGTACGACCCCTCCACCTCGCCGACGAGCGTGACGTCGGCCGTCGTGGCGAGGTCGTGCTCCCCGGGCGCGAGGGGCCCGTACGCGACGTAGACAGCGCCGCGGAAGCGGTCCACGCCGTACGCGCTGACGATCGCGTCGTCGAAGCCGTCGCCGTTCACGTCCGCCAGCTCCGAGCCGTGGCCGGCGTAGCTGTCCTGGGGGCCGAGCAGCACGATGTCGGCCTCGGTCTCGAGGGCCACGTCGCCCGTGACCGGGCCCGTCACCACGTACAGGCCGGCGCCGGAGTAGGGCGCGCCGAGGGCCACGTCGGTGATGCCGTCGCCGTCCAGATCCCCGAGGGCGACCGAGCGCCCCGTGCCGTAGGCCTGGCTGCTGCCCGAGATGTAGAACGCGTCGGTGTCGAGCGCCACGTCCCCCACGATGGGCCCCGGCACCACGTAGGCGCCGCCGCTGTCGGCGTACAACGTCGCGACCACGAGGTCCCCGATGCCGTCGTCGTCGACATCCCCGACGCGCACCTGCCCGGCCGACTGGGCGCCGGCCCGGGACGACGTGAGCTTGATCGCCTCGTCGAGGGAGTGCTCGCCCTCAACGCCGCAGACCGCGTCGCGGCCGCTGCAGTCAGCGTCCACGCCGTCCCCACACACGTCTTCGGCCCCTGGGTGCGTGGTCGCGTCATCCGGTGCGCAGTCGGTCGCGTCGAGGACCCAGCCCTCGGCCGCGCAAGCCGTTCCTGCCGCGTCGGGATCGCCGAATCCGTCGCCGTCGGCATCGGCCCAGCGGGTGACCGGCACACAGCCCGTGTCGTCCGCGGCAGGCTTCTCGTCGGGGTAACCACAGGCCGTGAGCAGCAGGAGGGCGAAGACGCGCATGGCGCCACCATAGCCGGCGCTACGGGCTATCGGTCCCCGAGTCGCCGCACCGCCGGGCATTGCGCCAGGTCGTCCACTCCGAGCGGCTCGTCGGGCAGGCGCACGCGCTCGACGCCGGACTGCGTGCGCTCCACGGGCAACTCGAAGCACATGAAGTGCCCGGAGATCTCCTGGACCGCGGCGCCGTCGAAGGGGACCGAGATCGTGCCTGGGCGGTCCGGAGACCAGGCCGAGAACGACTGCGGGCCGGCAAGATCGGTCTGAATACCGACCAGCTGCCACGCTGTCGCCTCCTCCTCGACGGGCCCCGCGAACGCGAACGCGAGCGTGACGTAGAGGGCCCGCCCGATCGTGCCGATCGACCATCCGCTCACCGCCAGGGTGCCGATCATGAGGAGGCGCCGGGCGAGGCGTGGCATCGGGAGCCCGCCCAGGACAAAGACCAGGGCGGCGGCGACCATGAACCAGGCAAGGATCCCCGGTAGCACGCCGACCATCGGGACGGGGCTGACGAGCGAGGATGCCGCCCCGCGCGCCGCGAACGCGCCGAGCAGGAGCGCGGCCATGCCGCCGCCGAGGACCAGGATCAGGGTGCGAGGAGGGATGGAAGGCACGGTTCGGGCTCCGGACGGCGCCTAACCGATCGAAGGGGCCCGATCCGCCACCGCCGGGCAAGCCAGGGTTGGCAGAAACTGCCAGGGTGGATACCCTCCGGTCGTCCCCCAGGAAGTCGACCATGAGCACCGCGTTCCAGCCCATGTCCCCCGAAGAGAAGGCCCGGTTCCACGACACGTACCTCGCACACCTGCGCGCGAGGGACGGCGTGCCCGACCTGGCGGCGCAGCGCTTCGACATCCGCGAGCGGTTCTTCGCGCGGATCGACGCGTCGCCGATGTGTTGGAAGGGAGCCCCCCCGGTCGATCAGGGCGTGTTCGACCGCAACTACGCGCGGCGCTCCCCGGAGCGCGGCCTGGACCAGGCGATGTTGTGGGCGCTCGCGACGGCGAAGACCAACCGGGCGGAACGTTTCGGCGTGGAGCGCGAGTTCGAAGCCCACGGCGTGCCGGCCAACGCGGCCGACAATCCGCACGTGTACATCCAAGTCGAGGAGTTCTACCACACGCGCATCCTGGAGGACGCGCTCGCCGCCATCGGCGTGAAGGTGTCGGTGTCCAAGCCGGGACTCACGACACAGTTGCTCGTGCGCACCATGGTCCATCTGCCCGACACGCTCTCCGACGTCGCGGTCCTCTGCGGCGAGATCTTCGGGGTCGCGATCTTCTCGCTCCTGCTGGACAAGGCGCGTACGCTCTTCGCGGCGCAGCCCGAGGCGCTCGCGCGCATCGAGACGTTGTTCGCCCAGATCATGGTGGACGAGGTGGGGCACGTGCACTTCGTCCGCAGCCGCCTCTCCGCCTCCCAACTCGCGTGGGCGAAGCGGCTGCTCCCCCTCGTGGTTCACGGCGCGCTGGACGATCTCCCCGAGCTGGTCGTCCTGTTCGGGCGGAAGCAGATCGTGCGCCATGCGGTCGCGGCCGACGTGGATGCGGCGGCGGCGCCGTACCCGGATCGATTCGTGTTCGCGGCGTAGGCAGCGCTGCATGGGGCTGAGTGCCGGCTACGGATGACCGGCCGCGTGCGCCGGCGTTACCTGGGCGCTTCAACGGAAACGCCATGCCCCCCTCGACCTTTCTCCTCATCCACGGCGCCTTCGTGAACGCGCGGTGTTGGGACTCGTTCCGAGGCCGCTGGGAGGCACTCGGACACACGGTCCTCTGTCCCTCCTGGCCGCTGCTCGACGGGGAGCCCAGCGTGTTGCGGGCCAACCCGCCGGCGGGGCTGGGCGCCGTGGGTCTGGACGAGATCGTGGCGCATTACGCGGCGGTGATCGCGGCGCTCCCCGCGCCTCCCATCCTCGTCGGCCACAGCTTCGGCGGGCTGGTGGTCCAACTCCTGCTCGACAAGGGGCTCGGCGCGGCGGGCGTGGCAATCCATCCGGCCCCGCCGCGTGGCATCCCGCCCTCCATGCGCACCGCCATCTCCAACTTCCCGGTCCTGTCGGGCGCCCTGCTCGGCCGCGCCGTGCACGTGATGTCGAAGGAGAGCTTCGCCGACTCGTTCGCCAACACGCTGCCGGTGGAGGAGGCGAACGCGGCGTGGGAGCGGTACGTCCTGCCAACCCCGGCGCGCCCCTTCATCCAGGCCGCGGCATTCTCGGCGTCCACGGCCGTCCGTTGGGACCGGCCCGACCGGGCGCCGCTCCTGCTGTTCGCGGGCGGGCGCGACCGTTCGGTGACCGCGGGAATGAACCGGTCCAACAAGGCCGCGTACCGCGGCGGCACGGTCGAGCTCCGCGAGTTTCCCGAGCGCGACCACTTCACCATCGCGGCGCCCGGGTGGGAGGAGATCGCCGACGCGGCGCTCGGTTGGGCCCTGGAGCACGCGCGTGGGGCCTCCGTGCCGGCGGCGAGCGCCTCGTAGGCGGAGGCCAGCCGGCTACGGGCCTTCGTGCTCACGCGGCCCCGGGCCCCCTGCCGTCGCCTCCACCCGCCCCTCCGCCGCCCACGCCGTGGGGGTGACGCCGTAGTGGTCGCGGAAGGACTTGCTGAAGTGGCTGATGCCGTTGAAGCCGACGGCGTAGGCGATCTCCCCGACGGAGGCGACGCGGCGGGCGAGCAGCGTGGCGGCGCGCTCGAGACGCGCGACGCGGAGCAGGTTGGAAGGCGCGTCCCCGGTGAGCTGCTTGACGCGGCGGAACAGGTGGGCCCGGTCCTGCGCGACCGCGTCGGCCAGCTCCTGGACGCCGAACGCCGGGTCGTGGAGCTGGGCGTCGATGGCGGCGCGCACCTTGCGCAGGTAGCGCTCGTCCGCGGACAACAACTCCTCGCCCGGCTCCTCGGGAGCAGGGGCGGGGGAGGGGGCAGGAGAGGCGGTTGCGCGCTCGTGTAGGCGCCGCCGCTGCGCGATGAGCCCGTCCACCTGGGCCACGAGCACCTGCGACGAGAAGGGCTTCGTCAGGTACACGTCCGCGCCGCCCCGGAGGCCCTCGATGCGGCTCTCGTCGGAGCCCTTCGCGGTCAGGAGCACCACCGGCACGGCGTCGAGCTCGGGGACGGCCCGCAGCGCGCGGACCAGGTCGTAGCCGTTCATCTCCGGCATCATGACGTCGGAGATCACGAGGTCCGGCAGGGCGCGGCGCGCCGTCGCGAGGCCTTCCCGCCCGTTCGCGGCTTCGATCACGTGGTAACGCGGCGCGAGGTGGCCGCGGATCCATGCGCGGACCTCCGGGTGGTCGTCCACGACGAGCACGGTCGTGCGGTCGTCGTCCTCGGTCCCGGGGCCGGCGAGCTCCTCGAGCTCGGGCACCGGCGGCGCGGGGATTGCGCCTGCGTACGGGCGGGCTTCGAGCGCGCCGGCGTCCGTGCGCGAACGCGGCAGCACCACCGTGAACGTGCTCCCGTGGCCCTCCGCGCTCTGCACCCGGATGCGCCCGTCGTGCCGCTCGGTGAGGTCGCGGGCGAGCGAGAGCCCGATGCCCGAGCCCGCCTGGACGCTGCTCTCCCCTGGGCTGTAGAAGCGCTCGAAGAGCCGCTCCCGCACCTCGGCGGACAACCCGGGACCGCTGTCCTTTATGGTCACCTCCACCTCCGTGTCGCCCGCGCGCAGCACGACCTCCACCCGCCCGTTCGGGGGGGTGAACTTGAGCGCGTTGCCCAGGAGGTTCGCGAACACCTTCTCGAGCTCGCGGCGATCGAAGTCGACGATGCACGGATCGGCGGGGAGGTCGAGCAGGAGGGTGATGGACCGGCGCTCCGCGAGGGGCTGGTGCACCTCCACGACGCCGGCGACGAGCGCCACGAGATCCTGGGGCGTACGCTCGAGGCGGAGCGCGCCCGCGTCGAGCCGCACGAGATCGAGCAGCTGGTTGACGAGCGCGAAGAGCCGCCGCGCGTTGCGCTCGGCGAGCCCCACCTGCGCCTCGGCCGCGGGGGGAAGGCCGCCGTGACGCCCGGTGCGCACGTCCTCCAATGGCCCGATCACGAGCGTCAGCGGCGTGCGCAGCTCGTGGGAGAGATCCTGGAAGAAGCGGGTCTTGAGGCGATCGACCTCGAGGAGGCGCGCCGCCTGGGCCGCGATGGTGCGCTCGGCGGAGACCGCGTGCTCCTTCTCCGCCGCGAGATCGGCCGTACGCGCCTGGACCCGCGCCTCGAGCACCCGCTCCCGCCGCTGCGCCGCGGCGAGCCGGCTCCACACCGCCAGGACGGCCATACCCACCGCCAGGAGCGCCACCAGCGCACGGAACCAGGTGGTCTCGTGAAAACGCGGGACGACGTGGAGCGTGAGCGTCGCTTCCGCCCCTTCGTGGTCGGGTGGGCTGGTCCGCACCCGGAAGGTCCGCTCGCCCGGGGGCACCTGGGTATACCAGGCCGTGCGCCGCGTGCCCGCGGCCACCCAGTCGGGATCGACCCCGTCGAGGCGGTACCAGAAGCGCTGCTTCTCGCCGTACGTGGCCGGGAGCGCGGTGTAGTCGACGCCGAAGCTGCGCTCCGTGGGCGCGAGCGTGCGCGGCCCGAACAGCGGCTCCTCCACCCCGTCCAGCCGGAGTGACTCCACCCGGGCGGTCGTCCGGACCGCCTCGAACGGCACGAGCTCGGGCCGCACCACGACGACCCCGTCCTGGGACGCGAACCAGATTCGTCCGTCCGCGGTCCGGATCCCGGCGCGGTGCACCCCGCCGTTGGCCTCGGCGCCCGCCATGCCGTCGCCACGCCCGAAGGTGTCGACGTGAATGGGCGCGTCCGAGCCCCGCGCGTAGGCGTCCAGCTGCGCGACCAACACGCGGAAGAGCCCGCGATTGGTGCTGCCCCAGAGCGCGCCGAACATGTCCGGGACGAGGGCGTGGACGCTGTGGTCGGGGAGCCCGTCGCGTTGCCCGAAGACCCGGGGCGCACCCGCGCCGGTCGAGAGGGCGGCCTCGGAAGCCCCCCAGATCCCGACGTCTTCGGTGCCGACCCAGAGGGTGCCCTCGGGGGAGCGCCACACCGAGCGCACCGTGTCGCTCGGGAAGCCCTCGGCCCGTCCGAAGCGGGTCACCCGCTGCACACCCGCCGGACCGGCCGCCAGGCGGAGGAGCCCGGCGCCGTTCGTGCCGAGCCACACGGCGTCGTCGGTCTCGAGCATCGCGCGGACGGGGGCGTGCGGGAGCCCGAGCACCTCGTCGAGGCGCGCCCAGGCGCCTTCCCGCTCCTCCCAGAGCTGGTCTCCGGCGGCCACGAGCACCGAGCCGTCCCGCCGGCCCTCGACCATGCGCACGATGCCGGTGGGCCCCCCGGGACCCCGCTCGAAGCGGTCGCCCACCTTCTGGTGAACGCCCGCCCACACCGTCCCGTCCGGCTCCTCGAGCACCGCGCCCACGTTGCGGTACAGCCCCTCCGCCGCGCCCCACGTGCGCGCCTCCCCCGAGGCGTCGATCCGCGTCAGGCCGCCCCGTTGGGAGCCCACCCAGACCGCGCCATCGGCGCCCGCCGCCAGGGCGTATGCCTTCAGGAGGGCGGGGGTGAGGGCCGCGCCGAGCGTCTCGATCGCGGCGTCGCGGAGCCGCAGCAGCCCGCCCCCACCGGAGCCGATCCAGACGCCGCCCTCCGGCGCGAGCGCGATGTCGGTCCATGGATCCCCCGTCGGGCTGCGCACGACCACCTCGCCGTCGCGGAGGACGGCGGTGCGGCTCAGAGCCCACGTGTGCCCGTCGGCGTCGGTCGCCACCGAGGTGCGGATGGGCGGGCGGGCCGCGTCGGCGCGGTCCATCGTCACCACAACGCCGTCGTTCCAGTGGTACAGCCCGGTCTGCGCGATCACCCAGGCCTCGTCCGCCCCCGTCGGCACCATCGCCACGAACTCCTCGTGCCACGCGGCCCCGCTGGACTCCAACGGGACGAATCGCCCCTCCCGCAGGCGGTAGGCGCCCGCGCGCGTGCACGCCCACACGGTGCCGTCCGGCCCGATGGCCACGTTCGTCGTCGCCGTCTCGTCGAGCCCCTCGTGCACCCCATACCAGCGCGGGGCCGCGTCCTCCTCGCTCCTCCCGGGAAGGCGCGCGACGCCTCGGCGCTCCGTCGCGACCCACAAGGCGCCGCCGGGCTCCTCCGCCAGCGCCTCCACGCTCAGGTCGTCGCCCGGGCCGGCGAGCGGGATCGTCTCGAAGTCGTCGCCGTCGAAGCGGGCCACCCCCTCACGCGCGCTCGCCCACACCGTGCCCGTGCTCCCGAAGAGCAGCGTGGGCCCACGCTCCCCCGCGCCGAGGTCCCACGACCGCACCGCGCCGGTCGAAGGGTCGCGTCGCACCACGCGCCCCGGCTCGGTGCGCAGCCACAACGCGCCGTCCGAGGCCTCCGCGACGGAGGTGATGCGGTTGCTCGTGAGCCCGGGCGTGTTCTCGGTGCCGAAGACCGTGAACCGCACCCCGTCGAACCGGACCAGCCCGTCGAACGTCGCGAGCCACACGTAGCCGTCCCGCGTGACCTCGATGTCGTTCACCGAGTTCAGGGGCAGCCCGTCCTCGAGCGTCCAGGTCGCGCTCGCGAGGCGCGGGGGCTCGGCGCGGACGGGGGCCGCAGCGAGGAGGAGGCACAGGAGCGGGGAGGGGAGGAGCACGTGGAGGCGCAGACGCGGCTGTTTACTCGCTCTGCTGGGGCGGATGCAACATCCACGACACGACCCGCAACACCCGCGATGCCACCCCCGACGGGACGCCGATACCTGCGCTTCATCGAGGCGGGCAGCCCTCACGGGCACCGCCGACACGCCTCCCCACACCACTCCCACGCGCGGACCCCGGTTCGCCTGGATGTCGCCCCATGCCTGCTCGCGGCGCCCTTGCCCTCCTGGTCCTCGCCGCGTGTGGCGGCGACACGACGATCACCCGTCGCAACGACGCGCCCCTCGCGACGATCATGGCCCCGTCGAGCGGGACGGAGGTGGTCGACGGGGCCACGGTGGTCTTCGCCGGCACGGTCTTCGACGCGGACGACGCCGCCGGCGATCTGGTCGCGCGGTGGCTCTCGGGGTCCGACGAGCTGTGCGCCGCCGCGCCGGTCGCGGAGGACGGCACGACCGCCTGCGAGGTCGAGCTGGGCCGCGGGGACGAGGAGATCGTGCTCGAGGGGCGCGATCCGGACAACGCCGTGGGGATCGCGAGCGTGGACCTCGTGATCCTCGCATCGGGCGCCCCCGACGTGGAGCTCCTCGCGCCGGACGGCGTGGGGCCCTACTATGCGGACCACGAAGTCGCGTTCGCCGCGGTGGTGGGAGATGCCGAGGACGACGCGACCGCGCTCTCGGTGCGCTGGGTGGATCCGGACGGCGCGGTGCTCGACATCGACGCGACGCCCGACGCGGACGGCGCGCTCGCGGGCGCCTGGGCCTTCGACACCGGTGGCCACGCGGTCACCCTGACCGTGACGGACACCACCGGCAAGACCGCCAGCACCACCATCGCGTTCCAGGTGGGCGGCGCCAACGTGCCCCCGGGCTGCTCGATCACCGCGCCCGTTGACGGCCTCCAGGTAGGGCAGGGGATCGATGTCGCCTTCACCGGCACCGTCCTGGACCCGGATGTGACCGAGGATCGTCTCGCCGCCACCTGGTCGAGCGATCTGGACGGCGTCCTGGCCGCCGGGAACGCCGATGTCGACGGGAACGTGGCGTTCACCACCGCGACCCTGACCGGCGGCCAGCACACCATCACGTTGACTGGGACGGACGAGGTCGGCGCCACCTGCGCCGACAGCATCGTGGTCGAGGTGAGCGCGCCCCCCACGGTCGACATCGACCTGCCGGTGGACGGCGATGTCTACAACGATGGCGCCGCCGCGGCCTTCTCGGCGACGGTCGCCGACGACAGCACCGCGTCGGACGCGCTGCTCCTCACCTGGGAGAGCGACCTCGACGGCGTGCTCGACACCACCCCCGCCGATGGCGCCGGCGTCGCGGGCTTCGACGCCGCGTGGCTCTCCGTCGGCACCCACACGGTGACCCTCACGGTCACGGACGAGGCGGGCCTCTCCACCTCGGCCAGCGCCTGGTTCGTCGTCAACGGGCTCCCGACCGCCCCCACCGTCGCCATCGATCCGGTGGCCGCCGGCGGCAACGACGACCTGACCGCCACCGTCTCCGGCGCCGCCGTGGACCCGGAGGGCGACCCGATCACGTACACCTACGCCTGGTACGTGGACGGCGCGGCGACTGCCTACACGGGCGACACCGTCCCCGCGTCCGCCACGACGCGCGGCGAGGTGTGGGAGGTCTACGTCACCCCCAATGACGGCTACGGCGACGGCGCCTCCGGCACGGCCTCGGTCACCATCGACAACTCCGCCCCGACGCTGGCGGACGTGAGCCTCACGCCCGATCCGGCGTACGAGACGGACACCCTCACGTGCACGCCCGGCGTCGCGGCGGACACCGATGGCGACGCGATCACGTACACCTACGCGTGGTCGGTCGACGGGGTCACCCTGGCCGACACGAGCACGACCCTCGACGCCTCCGCGTGGGAGCGCGGGGACCGCGTGGTGTGCACGGTCACCCCGACCGACGGCACGGACGCCGGCGCGGCGGTGGACTCCGCCGCGCTGACCATCAGCAACTCGGTGCCGAGCCTCGCCGACATCGCGATCACGCCGGCCTCGCCGGAGGCGGGCGACACGTTGACGTGCACCGCGACCGGCTTCGCGGACGCCGACGGCGACGGCGATCAGAGCGTGTACGAGTGGACGGTGGAGGGCGCCTACGCCGGCAGCGGCCCGACCCTCGCCGGCGGCTTCCTCGGCGGCGACGAGGTCATCTGCGCGGTCACGCCCTACGACGGCCTCGACTACGGCGAGGTGCTCTCCGACGCCGTCACCATCGAAAACGCTGCGCCTGTGCTCGCAGGCGTGACGCTCTCGCCGGCCAGCCCCACGGAAGCCGACCTCCTCGTGTGCACCCCCGGCCTCACCACCGACCTCGACGGGACCACCAGCTTCTCCTACACCTACGGGTGGACGGTCGACGGCGTGGTCCTGGCCGCGACCACGAGCACGCTGGACAGCTCCGCGTTCGCCAAACGGGACGTCGTCACGTGTGACGCCACGCCCAATGACGGCACCGACGATGGCGTGACCGTGGCGTCGAACCCCGTCACCGCGATCAACACCCCGCCGGAGGTCCTCTCCGCGACCCTGTCACCCACGTCCCCGGACACCGACGCCAGCCTCACTGCGACGGTGAGCGCCGCCGATCTCGACGGGGACGGCGTCTCTCTCCGGTACGCCTGGTACGTGAACGGTATGTTCGTCGGCTCCGGTGACACGCTCGACGGGGCCGCCTCCTTCGAGAACGGTGACAGCGTGTACCTCGTGGTGACCCCGAACGACGGCGACGAGGACGGTGCACCTCATCGCTCTGACGCCGTCGTCATCGCAAACACGCTCCCGGTGATCGCGACCGTGACGCTCACGCCGAGCCCGGCGTACGAAGAGACCACGCTCACGTGCGCGCCGACGGCCACCGACGCCGACGGCGACCCGATCACCTACACGTACGGCTGGACCGTGGATGGCGCCGCCGTCTCCGCCACGGGCGCGACGCTCACCGGCGCGGACTTCGACAAGGAGGCCGCGGTGGTCTGCTCCGCGACGCCGAACGACGGCAGCGGCAGCGGCGCGGTATCCAACTCCAACGTGGTGACCATCTCCAACACGGCGCCGGTGATGACGAGCGTGGCGCTCACTCCGGCCTCGGCGAGCGAATCCTCCACGCTCACATGCACCCCGGCCGCCACCGACGCCGACAGCGACGCGGTCAGCTACGCGTACGCCTGGTACGTGAACGGCGCGGCGAACGCCCGCACCACCTCGACCCTCACGGGCACGTACTTCGACGGCGGCGACAGTGTGTACTGCCGCGTCACCCCGACGGATGGCACCACCGCCGGCACGGCGTTGGCCTCCGACACGGTCACCATCGGCAACACCGCGCCGGTGCTCTCCGCGGTCGTGCTCACCCCCGCCTCGGCAACGGTCGCCTCGACGCTGACCTGCACGCCCACCGCCTCCGACGCCGACGGCGACACGATCTCCTACGGGTACGCCTGGTACGTGAACAGCGCGGCGATCGCGGCCACCAGCGCCACGCTCACCGCGACGAGCTTCGACGCCGGGGACACCGTGTACTGCCGTGTCACGCCGAATGACGGCACCACCGCCGGCACCGCTTCCAATTCGAACACGGTGACCATCGACAACACCGCGCCCGTGATCTCGGCCGTCACCCTGACCCCGACCACCGCGTACGAGGCCAACACCCTCACGTGCACACCGACGGCCACGGATGTCGACGGCGACGCGATCACGTACACGTACGCCTGGTCCGTGAACGCCGCGTCGATCGCGTCCACATCGTCCACCTTGACCGGTGCATATTTCGATCGGGACGACGCCGTGCTTTGCCGTGTCACTCCGAACGACGGCACGGTGAGCGGCACCGCGTCCAACTCCAACACGGTGACCATCTCCAACACCGCGCCGGTTGTTTCCTCCGTCAGTCTCACCCCGACAAGCGCCGACGAGGCCTCGACGCTCACGTGCACACCCACGGCGACCGACGCTGACAGCGACGCGGTCACCTACACGTACGCCTGGTACGTGAACGGCACAGCGAACGCCCGCACCACGAGCACGTTGACCGGCACGTACTTCGACGGCGGGGACACGGTCTACTGCCGCGTCACCCCCACCGATGGCACCACCGCCGGCACCGCGTCCAACTCGAACACGGTCACCATCGGCAACACGGCGCCCGTCCTCTCCGCGGTCGTGCTCACTCCCGCCTCGCCGACCGTCGCCTCGACGCTGACCTGCACGCCCACCGCCACGGACGCCGACGGCGACACGATCTCCTACGGGTACGCCTGGTACGTGAACAGCGCGGCGATCGCGGCCACCAGCGCCACGCTCACCGCGACGAGCTTCGACGCCGGGGACACCGTGTACTGCCGTGTCACGCCGAATGACGGCACCACCGCCGGCACCGCTTCCAATTCGAACACGGTGACCATCGACAACACCGCGCCCGTGATCTCGGCCGTCACCCTGACCCCGACCACCGCGTACGAGGCCAACACCCTCACGTGCACACCGACGGCCACGGATGTCGACGGCGACGCGATCACGTACACGTACGCCTGGTCCGTGAACGCCGCGTCGATCGCGTCCACATCGTCCACCTTGACCGGTGCATATTTCGATCGGGACGACGCCGTGCTTTGCCGTGTCACTCCGAACGACGGCACGGTGAGCGGCACCGCGTCCAACTCCAACACGGTGACCATCTCCAACACCGCGCCGGTTGTTTCCTCCGTCAGTCTCACCCCGACAAGCGCCGACGAGGCCTCGACGCTCACGTGCACACCCACGGCGACCGACGCTGACAGCGACGCGGTCACCTACACGTACGCCTGGTACGTGAACGGCACAGCGAACGCCCGCACCACGAGCACGTTGACCGGCACGTACTTCGACGGCGGGGACACGGTCTACTGCCGCGTCACCCCCACCGATGGCACCACCGCCGGCACCGCGTCCAACTCGAACACGGTCACCATCGGCAACACGGCGCCCGTCCTCTCCGCGGTCGTGCTCACTCCCGCCTCGCCGACCGTCGCCTCGACGCTGACCTGCACGCCCACCGCCACGGACGCCGACGGCGACACGATCTCCTACGGGTACGCCTGGTACGTGAACAGCGCGGCGATCGCGGCCACCAGCGCCACGCTCACCGCGACGAGCTTCGACGCCGGGGACACCGTGTACTGCCGTGTCACGCCGAATGACGGCACCACCGCCGGCACCGCTTCCAATTCGAACACGGTGACCATCGACAACACCGCGCCCGTGATCTCGGCCGTCACCCTGACCCCGACCACCGCGTACGAGGCCAACACCCTCACGTGCACGCCCACGGCCACGGACGCCGACGGCGACGCCATCACCTACACGTACGCCTGGTACGTCAACAGCGCGCTGATCGCCCCGACGAGCACGACCCTGAGCGGAACGTACTTCAGCAAGGCCAACACGGTCTATTGCCGTGTCACCCCGAACGACGGCACCACCGCCGGTACCGCGTCCAACTCGAACACGGTGACCATCTCCAACACCGCGCCCGTTGTTTCCTCCGTCAGTCTCACCCCGACGACCGCGTACGAGGCGAGCACCCTCACGTGCAGTCCCGCGGCCACGGACGCCGATGGCGACGCCATCACCTACACGTACGCCTGGTACGTCAACAGCGCGCTGATCGCCCCGACGACCTCGACGCTCACCGGCACGTACTTCAGCAGGACCAACACGGTCTATTGTCGTGTCACCCCGAACGACGGCACGACCGCCGGCACCGCGTCCACGTCGAACACGGTGACCATCTCCAACACCGCGCCGGTGATCTCCGCCGTCTCCCTGACCCCGACCACCGCGTACGAGACCTCGACGCTCACGTGCACGCCGACGGCCACGGATGCCGACGGCGGCTCCATCACCTACACCTACGCGTGGGTGGTGGGCGGCTCGACGATCGCCCCCACGAGCTCGACCCTCACCGGCACGTATTTCAATCGTGGCAATGCGGTGTACTGCCGCGCGACCCCGAGCGACGGCGTGACCTCCGGCTCCGCCGTCGCGTCGAACACCGTCACGATCGCCAACTCGTTGCCCGGCGCGCCCGTGCTCGCCATCTCCCCGACCGCTCCGATGGCGGGCGTCGACGATCTGTTCTGCGATGTCGTGACCGACTCCTCCGACGCCGACGGCGACGGGGTCGACTACGACATCAGCTGGACGGTCGACGGCGCGGCGTACCCGGGCGTGTTCACCGGCACGACCGGCCCGACCACGACCAACTGGCTGGACGACACGATCCCCGCCGCAGACACCCACTTCGGCATCACCTGGCAATGCACGGCCATCCCGTTCGACGCCGGCGGCGACGGCCCGAGCGCGATCGCGAGCGTCGACGTGGATCCCGCGTCTTGCTCGGGGACCGCGCCGGGCCCGGTGTGCTCTGGTGAGACCGTGAGCGTGGCCTACCTGCCTGGGTGGTCCAGCACCCACACCAGCTCCGCCTCGCTGATCTGGTCGAACCTCGAAACCAACTCCCTCCTGTACGGGGACTGCACCATCGACATCACGTCGGTCGGCTCCAGCTTCACGCTCGCGACGCTCTCGGCGTACGACGCGATCATCGTCAGCGATCCGTCCGGCGGATCGCGGTTGTACACGTCCGCCGAGCAGACGGCCATCCGCGACTACCTCGAGGGGGGCTACGGAGGCGCCTACGCGTCCTTCCTGTTGAAGTACCTGACGTTCGACAACAGCCCCCTGATGGACCTCTTCGGCATCGACCCCACCGGCATGGGCGATGGGTCCAGCCCGACCTCGGGGACCGCGTCCGTGGTCGACGCGAGCCATCCGGTCGCGGACGGCCTCCCCGCGAGCTTCTCCTTGCTCGGCTACGGGCAGGAGCAGGTCAACGCGGGCGGCTGGACCGCCGCCGACCTGGGCACCTGCGCCGAGTTCGTGATGTACGGGGCGGGCCAGAGCGCCGTCATCGCGAACGACGACTACAACTGGCGCTCCGTGTACTTCACGGGCATGCCCGAGTACAACAATGCGGGCACGGACTCGCGCCAGGCCATCTACAACGCCCTCCTCTGGGCGGCGGGGTACCAATGAACATCCGCAGTCTCGTCCTGCTCTCTCTCGCGTGTGTCGGCTGCACGGACGACGGTCTGAACGTCCGCAACAACGAGCCGGTGGCAACCGTGGTGTACCCGTCCGCGGGCGCCGAGCTCGTGGAGGGCTACGTGACGACGCTCCTCGGGTCGGTCACGGACACCAACGATCACTCCGAGGACCTCGTCGCCACCTGGCTCCTCGGGGACGAGGTGTTGTGCGAGGAGGCACCGATCGGCGCCGACGGGTCGACCGTGTGTGAGGCCACGTTCGAGCCAGGCGAGATCGAGGTCACGCTGACCACCCTGGACCCGGACGATGCCACGGGCGCGGCCACCACCCCGCTCACGGTATCCCCAAACCAGGCCCCGGTCGTGCAGGTGTTCACTCCCGACGGAACGGGCCCCTACCACACCGACGCGTACATCGTGTTCGAGGCCATCGTCTCGGACGTCGAGGTCGATCCGTCCGCGCTGGCCGTGGCGTGGCTCGACGCGTCAGGCGCGATGCTCGACATCGACGACGTGGTCGACACGGACGGGTTCCTGTCCGGGGCGATCCAACTCGCGGCGGGCACCCACGTGATCAGCCTGACGGCCACGGACGGCCCCGGCCTTACCGGGAGCGCGTCGGTGACGCTCGAAGTGACCGATCCGGTGGAGTGAGGCCTGCCGCCAACCATCCGAATTTCTTGCCGCTACATGCAGTCCAGGTCCGTGCACTCGATGGACCCGTCCTCCAGGCACGTGCAGGAGATGACAGGACAATCGACATCCTCCCAAGTCTCGCCCACGGCGCGTTCGACGCCGGAGTCGTCCACACACACGATGGGGGCGGCGGAGTCTTCGGGGGAGGTTCCGGTACAGGCGAGGAGGAGCGCGAGCAGCATGAGATCCCAGGTCCGCGCGGACCATAGGCGCGACTGAAGCGATCCGCTACCCGCCGCTCCGCGTCAGTCGTGCTTCATGAGCGCGACGAGCTGGTCCGCCACGGTGCCCCACCCGTCGTAGAACCCCATGTCGGCGTGCTGCGTGCAGAGGGCCTCGTCGGAGTGCCGCGCGATCGCGCGGTAACGGGTGCCGGTGCCCTCGGGTTCGAGGAGCAGGATCCCGGTGATGAAGGGGCTGCCGGACGGGCGGAACCCCGGCCGCAGCGCGTCCGTCCACACGAGGCGTCGGTTCGGGATCACCTCGAGGTAGCAGGCGTCCTGCGGGTGCGCCTCGCCGTCGGGCCCGCGCCGCACGCACCGGAACGCCCCGCCCGGACGCAGATCGACCTCACAATCGGTGGTGGTCCAGGGCTTCGGGCAGAACCACTGTTCGAGCAGGGCCGGGGTGGTCCAGGCGCGCCACACCAGCTCCGGCGGCACGTCCACGAAACGCTCCAGCACGAGGTCCAGGCGGGGGTCGAGATCGATGGCGATGGGGGTCATGACTTGGTCTCCTTGAGGGTGAGCAGCAGGGCGTCGAGCTGATCGAGGCGCACTTCCCAGAGCTTCCGCTGCTCGGCGAGCCAAGACTCGGCCTCCGCGAGGCCCGCCGGCGCGAGCTCGTACGTGCGGATGCGGCCCTGCTTGCGTGACCGGACGATGCCGGCGAGCTCGAGCACGCGGAGGTGCTGGCAGAAGGTGGGGAGCGCCATGTCGAACGGCCGCGCCAGCTCCCCCACGTGGGCCGGCCCGTGCCCCAGCCGCGCGACGACGGCGCGCCGCGAGGGGTGGGCGAGGGCGTGGAAGATGGCGTCGACGGCTTCGGACACAACACTTAGTCACATGACTTAGTGTTGCCGTCAAGGGGGCGGACGTCCTGCATCCGACGCGCCGGTGGAAGCATCGCCCGAACCCCGTCCCCCCTACTCCGACGCGACCCGCAGCCGCCGGCCGAGCGCGAGGGCCACCACGCGCACGATCTCGAGGTCCGTGGCGTGAAAGCCGTCGGGGGCGTTGAGCAGCTCGAGGCAACCGAAGATGGGGCCGTCCACCACGCGGATCGGCATCGCGAGGGCCGAGCGGGTGCGGTAGCCCGACGCGGAGTCGACCGTGGAGGTGAAGCGGCCGTCGGTGTCGACGTCCTGGACGATGAGACCGAGGCCCGAGGTGAACGCGAAGCCCGCGATCCCCGTGGCCGCGGGGAGCGTGGTCCCGAGCACGCGGCTCGCACGCGGCCCCACTGCGGCCACGAAGCTCAAGCTCCGCGTCTGGTAGAGCCGTTGGAGCACCGCGCCGCTCTCGGCCTCCACCAGCTCGGTGACGATGCGCAAGGCGATCTCGCAGGCGCTGTCGGCGTCCTCGGCGGCCTGGATCTCCTCGCGGCGCGCCAAGGCCTCGGTGAGCCGCGCGGGGGCGGTGCTCTTGGCGCGGGCCTCTGCGCTCATGGGTTCGGCGGCGCCCACGGGTTCCTCGGCAACCGGCTCGTCCGCGACCTCGGCGCCAGGCTCTTCCTCCGGGGCGGCCACATCGGGAAGGGTCTCGGCCGCGGGAACCTCGGCGGGGCTCGCCGGAGCAGCCCGGCGGGCCCGCGGTGCGCGCGCGGGAACGGGCGGGGAGACCGGCTGGGCGGCGGACTGTTCCTCCGCGGCCTCGGCGGCGGGAGGCTCGGGGAGGGTGTCGGGGATGTCCAGGACCGTTGCGGCGTCCTCCGCCTCCACGTCGATCCGCACCGGGATCCGGCTCGTGGCATCCACCACCGTGACAGTGCCGTCCGGCCCCATCGAGCAGACCAATTGGTCGAGCGAAGAGGGGTCGAGCCCGAGCTGCGGAAGGGACAGCGCCACCGCGAAGAGCCAATTGTCGGACTCGACGGATACCTGAACGCCGTTCCCAGAGACCTTGTACGTTTTCATCGTAACTCCACGCCCGGGAGTAACGCGAGGTTATACCGCTACGAGCGTGCTTGTTGCCGAGAAGTGATGCCAGTCCGCCGACCCTGTGTGGAGGGGTTCCGGATTGTCGGAACTTGTGCTCCGCGGGGCCGGCCGGGGTACCGCGGCGCGTAGTCGCGGTGCCGGGCAACGAGCCCGGGGACGGTCGCCGCGGCCGGGTCGACCCCGGCTACGGGCGACCGCGGCCAGACTGCGTGCTATCCGCCGAAGCACGACTCGATGACGTCGCGGTCGATGTTGCAGTGGGCCATGATGGCCTCCTTCGCGGTCTTGCACATCGCGTCGTAATAGCCGCGCCACACGAAGCGGCTGCCCTTGCCGGTGAGCTCGTTCGCCTGCTCCTTGTAGTGGGCGATGGCCGTGCGGTAGTCGTCGCACTCGTCCGGCTCGCCGCTCCAATCGCCGAACACGTCGTCGATGGTGGGGAGGTCGGGGATGTCCTGGGCCTGGGCGGACGAGAGGAACGAGACGAGGGCGAGGGTGAGCATCTGGATTCTCCGAGTGGGTGTTCGTCGGCACCGCGCCGACACAACCCATGTACGGGGTCACCCTCCCGCTGTCGGTTTCAGCGCGGTTGCGAAGCGGTTGCAAGTCGGGCCTGCAACCGAACGTCGTGCGAACGCGCCGCGAGCGCGGGGTCGGCCGGTGTGCCGTCCACGATCCCCCACATGGCCGCGCCGACCTCGTCGTGGGGGCCGGGGCGCTCCACCGGCTCGAGGAGGGCGAGGGTGGCGGCGGCACGCGCGAGCCCCTCGCCATCTCCGCGCTCCCGGAGCGTCGTCACCCCCTCCCGGAGGGCCTCCCGCGCACCACCGGCGCCCGTGAGCGCCCGCGCACGCCCCGACATCCAGGCCGCCCACCCGGCCATGCGGCGGTCCCCGACCTCCTCGAACGCGAGCCGCGCGCGGGCAAAGGTGTCCAGCGCCTCGAGCGCGCCGCGCTCCAGCGCCAGGTCACCCGCGGTGAGCAGCACGTAGCCCTCGCTCCGGCGGTTCCCGAGCGCGCGATGCAAGGCGAGGGCCTCCGCCACGAGCGCCGCGGCCTCGTCCAGGGCGCCCACGTCGAGGCGACGGAGACCCAGGTTCCCCAGGAGTTGTCCGAGGCACATCCGGTCGTTCGCCTCCCGGAAGAGCGCCTCCGCGCGCGCGTAGTGGGCGTCGGCGAGCGCGCCGGCTCCGCGTGCGGCGTACACGTTCCCGAGGTTCGTGTGGACGCGCCCCCGGTTGGATCCGTTGGTCTGTTCCACCATCCGCGCGAGCGTGGCGGTGAAGGCGGCCTCGGCGCCGTCGAGGTCACCCCGGACGAGGCGCGCGTTGCCAAGGTTCGCGAGGAAGATCCGGGCGTCGTGGGCCCGCCCGGCCGCGTCGAGTATGGCCACGGCCGCCGCGAAGCGCTCGCTGGCCCGGTCGGGATCGCCCGCGTAGGCGGCGAGGTTGCCGAGCTGCCCGAGCGCGAGCCCCTCGGTCGCACGGTCGCCGTCCCGTCGTGCAAAGGCGAGCGCCTCGTCGAGGTCTATGGTGGCGGCGGCGCGGTTGCCCGCGAGGGCGTGGGCCATCCCGCGCGCCCAGCGCAGCACCGCGTCGTCGGGGGCGAGCGCCACGGCGCGGTCGAGCCGGGCCGCGCGGCGTGCGATCGGCTCGTCGGGGCCGAAGCGGTCCGCGGGCAGCTCCCGGGCGAGGGGCACGACGTCCGCCGGATCCCTGGCCCGGTCCAGCGCCACGAGCCGCTCAGGGAGCGGCGCCTCGGCCCCACGCGTCCAGGCGATGTGGGCAGCCTCGCCGGCCGCGCACTCGGTGGGGTCGACCGTCCGGAGCCACGCGCGCACGGGAGGGGAGTAGGCGAAGCGCCCGTCGGCCTCGCGGAGGAGCCAGTGGTGGCGCACGAGCGCGTCGTGCGCGTTCGCGAGGGTGACCGTGTCGAGACCGGCGATCGCCTCGGCGGCGTCGAAGTCGAAGGGGGTCGCGAAGGCGAGCGCGCGGAGGAGCAGCCGGCGCTCGGCGGGCACGAGCAGGGTCCACGACCAGGCGAGGAGCGCGTCGAGCGAGGCATGGCGCGCCTCGGGGTGGCCCGGGGTGGACACGAGGCCGACCGCACCGTCCACGAGCCGCCGTCGGAGGGCCTCGGGGCGCACGACGCCGAGCCGCCCGGCGGCGTGTTCGAGCGCGAGGGGCAGGTTGCCGAGGGCGGCGGCGAGCGCGGCGAGCGCGCGGTCCTCGTCGTCGAGCGGGATGGGGGCGCGGGCCCGGAGGAGGGCCACGCTGTCCGGCTCGGCGAGGAGCGGAACCTCCCAGGCGGGGGTGCGCGTGGGCGTGATGCGCGAGGTGAGGAGGACGTGGCACGGAGGCGGGGCGCCCGCGCGGGCCAGCAGCTGATCCACGCCGTCGGCCACGTGCTCCGCATTGTCCAACACGAGCAGGCCGACCGCGCGGCATGCCGGCCAGATCGCCCCCGGCGGGACGCCGAGCGCCGTCGCGACGAGCGGGGCGACGCCCTCGGAGTCCGTCGCCCCAGTGAGATCGACGAACACCCCCGCGAGGAGCCGCGCCAGGCGCGTCTTTCCGACGCCTCCGGGCCCGACGAGCGCGAGCACGGCGGGTGGTCCGCCGCGCCACTCTCCCAGCGCCGCGACGAGCTGATCGCGCCCGTAGAGGGTGTCGGGGCCGAGGGTGGGGGGCACCGCCTCCACGCGGGCCGCCGCCGTGGCGTTGTCCTCCACGAGCCGCACGCCATCGAGGCGGTAGCCCCGGCCCGGTGCGGCGACGAGGTGCACCGGCGCGCTCGGCTCGGGCTCGAGCTTCCGCCGGAGCCGGTGCACGGTGAAGTCCACGGCGCGGCTCGGCAGGCCGGCCCGGTAGCCCCACACCTCGCGCAACAGCGTGTCGCGGGCGCAGTCGCGGCCCGCGTGGCGCGCGAGGTGGCCGAGCAGCGCGATCTCCATCGCCGTGAGCGCGAGCACGTTCGTGCCCCGTTGGATCTCCCCGCGGGTGAGGTCCACCCGGGCCGCGCCGAGCACGAACAGCATCACGTCGGCTCCTATCCCGGAGATCGACGACGGGAGGATACGCGGACCCGATGCTCCTGCTCGCCCTGGCCTGTCACTCGCCCGAGAAGGCGCCGCCATCCGACACGGACGTCGAGGTCGCCGACACGGCGGACACCGACATCGTCGACACGGACACGGCCGACACCGACACCGCGGACACCGACACGTCTCCTCCCGTGACCGTGCTCGGCATGGCGCCGGCCGACGGCGACGCGTGGATCGCGCTGGACACGCGGATCACCGTCACGTTCGCGGAGCCCGTGGCCGCCGACGCCGTGTCGGCGCGCCTCTCGGCTGGCGAGGATCTGCCGTTCACGCTCTCCGTGGAGGGCCCGACGGTGACGCTCACCCCCGATGCGCTCCTCGCGGCGGACACGCGCCACACCGTCACGATCGTGCTCTCCGGTGGGGAGGCGTTCACCGCCTCGTTCACGACGGTCCCCACGCTCGTCCCCGTCGTCGGCGCGGGCCCGTGGGATCCCCGTCTCGACCTCGATGGAGACGGCGCGACCGACGCCGTCTGGTCGACCTCCACGGGCGCCGACGGCCATGTGCGGCTCGCCCTCGCGGACCTCGCCCCGGACGGCACGCGCACCGAGCGCTGGACGACCACCCTCCCGACCGGGACGCTCGGCCTCGCGCCGACGTGGCACTGGCGCTCGTTCATGGGCGACGAGACGCGGGACTTCACCCTCGTGATGCGCGACGGTGCCGACCTCCCCCTGCGCGCGGGAGACGGCGCGACCGGCCTGCTCCGCGAGTGGGCCTACGACCTCGGTGACAACAACTTCGGCGGCGTCGAGCGTGTGCGTGCGGTCGCGACGGTCGACTACCAGCTCCCCGGCTACCCCGGCCCGGCGCTCCTGATCGACTCCGCGGGCAGCACCCGCGGCCGCCTCTACGGGTTTCCCGATGGGAGCGACGTGGGCGTCGACCTCTCCGACGACCCAACCGTCATCGATCCGTCCGCGCCGTGGGCGGCCACGCCGTTCCCCGGGGTCGATCTCCCGGGTGACGCGTACACCGACCTGTACGATGCCTTCAACCCCGACGCGCCCTGCGAGTGGATCGCGGAGGTGTGGCACTACCGCTGCGGCGTCCCCGACGATGGCGCCGCCACCGGCTACTCGCTCGACAAGCTGGCCGTCGCGGACATCGACGGGGACGGCGTGGAAGACGCGTTGAGCACGTTCCTGTGGCGCTCCGTCGTCTGGCCCGGGCGGCCCCACGGAGAGCTCGCGTTCCTCGGCGCCCCCGACTACGACGAGTACTACAATCCCCAGGACGACGGCGGCTATTGTCACTCGGGCCGCCGCTACGGCTACGCGGTCACGACCCAGGTGGACGGTGACACGCCGCTGGAGACCTTCGAGATCGCCGGCGCGCCGGTCGGCACGTTCGCGGACTACAACCAGGAGGTCTCCTACAACGTCGCGCTGATCGACGCGGACGACAGCAGCGGCCGCCTGCTCCGCGGCGTCGCCTGGAACAACGCGCTCGGCACCATGACCCCCGGATGTGGCCAGGAGAAGATCTACGACGGCGCGATGCACGTGCCGGGCGAGGGCCACGTGAGCGACGCCGGCGGGGTCACCACCCACCTGTTCATGAACCGGTTCTACGTCGACACCATCCCGGGCCTCTGTCCCGACGGCGACTACGCCTGCTACATCGACCAACTGATGGAGATGACCGGGGCCTGGAGCTTCGTCGTGCTCGACGCGCCGACCGGCGCCACCGTATTCGAGGACGACGACACCTACGTCTGGGACACCCTGACGGACCCCGACACCGGCGACCTCTGGGTGCTCTACTCGGCGCAGGCGGACCGCTTCAACGTCGGCACGGAGTCGTGGGACTTCGTCTCTGACGGCGTCCGCTCGCTCACGCCCGACGTGGTCCCGCAGCTCCGCGCCGATCTCGCCATCGCGCGCCTCGACCTCGACGTGGGCGGTCTCGTGGACGTGACGCTCCTCGGCGGCGACTACGCCCCCTACCTGCTCGCCCAGCAGCTCCAGTCCCTGGGCGGCGCCTCCGCCAGCAACTTCTCCGTCAAGCGCCTGTTGACCGTCCCGAGCCCCTCGGGCGGGCCCCCGGCCTTCGCGGTGCACGGCGAGGACGGCATCACGCTGGTCGCGCGCGTCGCGGATCGGTGGGTACCCGTGGCGGACTACTCGGTGGCCGGCGATCCGGCGGGCACCTGGGCGGTGCTCGTGGACGACACCTTCGACGACGGCGACATCGGCGCGAACCCCGGCGGGATCGGCGGGGGCTTCGTGGACGAGTCCTACGGCGTGGAGGACGCGACCGAGGCCGACGGCGCCTTGCTCCTCCACGATCCTCAGTATCTCTACGCCGGCGTCCGGAGCGTCGACCGGTGGGATCCGATCGGGGTGGAGGTGCGCATCGAGCTCGCGGCGGTGGACACGGACGTGGTCACCACGGACGGCGCCCCCGGCGACCAGGCCACCCGCACCGTGTTCGGCCTCGTGGACGACGCTGCCGGGGTCTTCTTCGGCGGGGGAGGGCAGGGGATCTACGTCGAGCTCGCGACGGTGCTGGGCGCGCCGCGCACCGGGACGGTGGCGATCCGCGCGGCGGACTACGCGATCCTGCTCGCGCCCGTCGCCATCCCCGACTGGGACGGCACTGCGCCGATCACGCTCACCTTGCGCACCGACGCGGACGGCTGGCACCTCCGCGCAAGCGAGGCGTTCTCGGACGGCACGATGGGGCGGTCGGGCACATGGTATGGCACCTCTGCGGTGCTCTTTCCGGACATGGACGAGGTCGGCCTGGTCATCGCGCACCAGTTCGAGTCCACCGTGCGGGTGGACGCGGTGCGGGTGAGCGCCCTCGGCGGGTAGCGCCCCCTCAGCGGATCGGCCGCCGCGCTGTGTAGATCCCCCCGACGACGCCGAGGGTGGCGGGCACGTGCATCAGCTCGAGCGCCGCGATGGTCTTCATGTCCGCGAACGCCCAGAACGGGAGGTAGAGCTCCACGAGGAACACCGCGACGGCGATGCCGACGTAGATGGACCAGGCGCGGGTGCCGGCCAGCTTGGCGAGGATCGCGACCAGCACGATCGACACGACGGCGGCGATCAGGCAGTTCACCATCGGCTGGAAGAACGGGAGAACCTCCATCCCGCCCATCGCCGCGGGGTCCCTGGGCCTGAAGTCGGCGCCGATCGCGGCGGCCAGGAAGTAGATGCCGACACACACCACCCCGGCGACAAACCCGCCCAGGGCGGCTCCCTTGGCGGCTGCTTTCACATCGAGCGTCGTGTTCATCGGAGTGTTCTCTCGCTGCGCGCGAGTATGGCACGGAACCCGCCGCCGAGCCGGGGGCGTGCCCGGCGGTCACTCTGTCAGGGTCACTCCGCGCTCCGCGGTGAGCTCGCGGCCACACGCGTCGTCGATCCGCGCGGCGAGCGAGACCTCGGGGCTCACGAGCTCATCCATGCCCCACGCGTCGAGCACTACGGTCTCGCCGACGATCGTGAAGACGTCATCGAAGCCGTGGACGAAGTGGCGCGACGCGCCCGTGTAGCCGCCGATCCGGGCGCCCGCGCGGTCGAGGATCTCGAAGTCGACGAGTGGATTGTCCTCGTCCCCGAACAACGCGCCGCCCTGGACGATGCCGGTGACCTCGAGCGCGCCGAGCACCATCAGCCCGCCCTGGGAGCCGCGCACGAGGGGAACGCGGTCGCCGTCCACGACGGGCTCGAAGTCCTGCTCGCCGGTGCCGATCGCGAGCGTGGGTTCGATTTCGGCGGCGGCCTCGCATGCATCGTCGGAGGCGGGATCACACGCGGCCAGCGTGAGGGCGGCGAGGAGGAGGGGGCGTGACATGGGCGTGGAGCTCCGGCTGCCAGCCATTCAAGCACGCAGCGTGCCAACGACGTGAAACGAGGCGTACGTGGCGGGATCGGCCGGCTGCCCGGGCGCCTCCCCTCAGCTGCGCCTCAGGCTGCGGAGATAGCCTCTCTTGGCATGGCCCGGATCCTCCTCATCGAAGACGAACCCCTGCTCGCCCTGGCGGTGCAGAAGGGGCTTCAGGAGGAGCTCCACACAGTACAGGTCGCGCGGGACGGCACGTCCGGGCTGGCCGCCGCCGAGGCCGGGGGCCACGACCTGTTGGTCCTCGATCTGCTCCTGCCCGGTGTTCCCGGTCTGACAATCTGCCGGCGCCTGCGCGCGGCGGGGTCCAACCTCCCCATCCTCATGCTGACGGCGCGTGACGCCCCGTCCGACATCGTGGCCGGGCTCGACGCAGGGGCCGACGACTACCTCGCCAAGCCCTTCGCCTTCGAGGTGCTCCTCGCGCGCGTCCGCACGCTCCTCCGGCGCGCCCAGGGCCTCAACGGGCCGCGATACCGGGTCGGGCCGCTGGAGATCGACACCGCCGCCCACCGGGTGTGGCGGGACGGGGCGGAGGTGACCCTCACCGGCCGCGAGTTCGAGATCCTCGAGACGTTGGTGCGCCGGCACGGCACGGTCGTCTCCAAGAGCCGCATCGCGCAGGCGATCTGGAGCGGCGAGGCCGAACACGATCCCAACGCCATCGAGGTCCACGTCGCGAGCCTGCGGCGGAAGATCGACCGGGGACGCAGCCCGCAGGTGATCCGCACCGTGCGCGGCGTAGGGTACGTCGTGCGGGCCGGCGAGTGAGGGGGCGCTCGCTCCGCACCCGCATCTCGGTCGGCATCGCGGCGCCGGCGATCGGCATCCTCGTGCTCTCATGCGTCACGATCTACTCCTGGGTGAGCGCGCGGGAGATGGGGCACCTCGACCGGTCCCTGGAGATGCGCGCCGCCGCCATGGCCTCCCTCGTCGACCTGGACGGCGGCATCTGGGACGTGGAGTTCGATCGCGCGGACGTGCCGGTCGTCGAGCTCTTCGGGGCCCTGTCGGCCTACGAGGTGCGCGTGGCCGCCAACGGCGGGCTCATCGCCCAGCGCCGCCTCGACGAGCCCGGCCTCTTCGACGACCTGCCGCCGGACCCGCTCGCCGCGCTCTCCCCCGAGAGGCTCGCCGCGCTGCCGAGTGATCGGCCGCTCGAGCTCTCGGGGAGCGTGCAGACCGTCGAGTTGGAGAGCGGGCGGTCCTTCCGGACGTGGACCGGCGTGTACCTCGTGCGCGCGCACGAGGGCGACCCCGGGGAGGGCGCGCGCATGCCCGTCGGCGCGCCGTCCGGTCCCGCCGCGCCGGTCGTACGGATCGCGGTCGCCCAGGATCTCGCCCCGATCCGGGGGGAGCTCGCCGCGCTCCTCGGCACCGAGCTCGCCACCGGCGTCGCCCTCTCGGTGCTGGCGCTGCTCGCCGGCGGCGTGCTGTCCCGGCGGATCGTGGCGCCGATCGAGCACATCGCGCGTCGCGCCGCCGAGGTGCGCGCCCCGTCCGCGGTGCCGCCGCTCACGCTCGCGGGCACGGGGGACGAGATCGACCAGCTCGCGGAGGCGCTCAACCAGAGCTACCTCCGCCTGCACGCCGCCTACGCGCTCCAGGGCCGCTTCACCGCGGACGCGTCGCACGAGCTGCGCACCCCGCTCGCCGTGATCCGTTCGAATGCGGAGCTGGCGCTCCGGCAGCCGCGGCCGACCTACGAGTACGAGGCCGTGCTCGCGGCGGTGGTGTCGGGGGCGGTGCGGATCGAGGGGGTGATCGAGGGGCTGCTCCTCCTGGCGCGCGCCGACGCCGGGGGCCAGGAGGGCGCGCGCGAGCGGATCGACCTGCCGGCGCTGGCCGCGGAGGTGCTCGACGATCTCCAGCCCGTCGGCCTCGGCCCGTCCCTCCGGGTGGAGGGCGAGGAGGACGCGGCGGTGTTCGGCGACGCCGTCCAGTTGGACGTGCTCCTCCGCAACCTCCTCACGAATGCCATTCGCCACACCCCGGCATCGGGGGAGGTGGTGGTCCATGTCGACACAACTGACACGTCCGTGATTCTCGAAGTGCGTGACACGGGGGAGGGGATCCCGCCCGACGCGCTCCCCCACGTCTTCGATCGATTCTTCCGCGCGGACGAAGCGCGCAGCCGCGACGCGGGCGGGGCCGGCCTGGGCCTCTCCATCGTCCAGGCGGTGGTCCTCCAGCATGGCGGCACCATCGACATCGAGAGCGCGCACGACCGCGGCACGGTCGTTCGTGTCCGGTTCCCTCGGGCCGCCGCGCCCATGACACGCAAGGAGGTTGGATGAAACAAATCAGCGTGGTGGTGGCCGTCGTCTCGGCCGCGCTCGCCGGGGGCGCCCTGTTCGCCTTCGCGGGCCCGCCGGGTCCGGGTGCGCCCCTGTCGATGCCCGCCTCCACCGCCGGCACCCAGGTCTTCGAGGGGTTCTGCGAGGCCTCTGCGATCCTCCCGTGGAAGGGGGGGTTCCTGGTGGGTGACAACGAGACGGACGGGAGCCTGTACGGGCTGACCGGGACGCTCGGCGCCACGGAGGGCCTTCAACTCTCCGGTGAGGTGGAGGACATCGAGGCCCTCGCCATCGGGCCCGCCGGAGAGCTGATCGTGGTGGGCTCCCAGGGCGCGAACAAGAAAGGCAAGGCACAACCCGAGCGTGAGCGCATCCTCGTGCAAGGGCACCCCGCGATCCGCCCCGACCTGTCCGGTTGCCCGTCCTGCATCGCGGCGCGGGGGCTCCCACCCAAGGAGGGCGGGCTCTCCGTGGAGGGGGCCGCGTGGTGGGGCGACGCACTCTGGTTGGGCGTCCGGTCCCCGCTGGTCGGCGGCGAGGCGATGTTGCTCCGGCTCGAAGGCGCGCCCACGGTGTCGCTCTCGGTCGCGGACACCGACCTGCTCGATCTCGGCGGGTACGGCGTGCGCGATCTGATGGTCACCCCCGAGGGGCTCTACGTCCTCGCGGGCCCGACCGACGGCCGCAACGCGGCCCATCGCCTGTACCGCGTCTCCCATCCGGGGAGCCCCCCCGAGCTCGTGCCCATCGAGCTTCCCGCCGGATCCGAGGGGCTGGTCCGCGTCGGCTCGGAGCTGATCGTGGTCATCGACGGCGACGGCAAGCCGGGCGTCCCGTGCAAGGAGCCCGCGCGGTGGGCCCGGGTTCCCATGGCGGGCGCCCAGAATTCACTCTGACGGTCATGTCACCTGTTGGGTTGGTTGACCGACTCGTGTCAACGGAGGTCGTGTGGTGTGGTTGCTTGCGAGCAGCGCGTTCGCGCTGACGTTGGATGAGGTGGTCGCGCGGGCGGGTGAGGTCAATCCGTACGCGGTCGCGTCGGATCTGGAGTGGCGGAAGCTCCGGATGGAGGCGGCGGAGCGGTGGTCCCTCCTGTCGGTCACCCCGGAGGTCACGCTGGAGCGGCGGTGGGTCGCGGGGACGGTCGCCGACGAGGGGCAGGTCAAGGTGACCGCGGGCCTGCTGAACGTGCCCGGCTGGTTCGACGCGCTGGAGCAGTCGGCGCAGGCCCGGTCGTACCGCCACGTGTCCGAGGCCACCGCGCTGGACGCCCAATATGCAGCCGCCGTGCTCTACTTCGAGGCGCTCGCGGCCGAGGGCATGCGCGACGCGGCGCTGCAGTTCGTGACCGAGTCCGCGCGGACGCTCGAGGCCACGCGGGCCCGCGTGCAGGTGGGGATGGACTCGGAGATCATGCTGCGCACGGCCGAGGTCCAGGCGCTCGAGGCCGGCACGGCGCTCCAACGCGCGGAGTCGGGCGTGCGCAATTCGCGGGCGCGCCTCGCGCGGGCGATCGAACAGGAGGTCGATACCCTGGTGCCCGTGCGCGTGGAGCCGCCCCCCGCGGAGCCGGCGCGCTCGCCCTGGATCGAGGCCCAGCGCGAGCTGACCACGGCCGCCCACATGGAGCACGCCCAGTCCTGGTCGGAGCTCTTGCCGACCGCCGAGCTCCAGGTGGAGGCGCCGATCGGGGTCGACGAGTGGACGGTCACGCTCCAGGGCACCTGGACGATCGACGGCGCGGGGCCCTTCCTCCGCGCCCGCGCCTCGGCGCTCGCGATCAAGCAGTCGGAGGTGCTCGTGCGCGGCCTCCAGCTCGACCACGACCTGTGGGTGGAGACCGGGCGGGAGGATGCGCGCTCGCTTGGGGAGGAGGTCACGTCCGCGCGCGCGCGCGTCGAGCTGTCCATCCAGACGCTGGCCGTGGGGCAGGCGCGGCTGATCGTGGGCCTCATGGACACGCTCGACGTGATCAAGCTCCAGGAGGACGTGGTCGACGCGCGCGTGGATCAGATCAACGCGGAGCTCGAGGAGGCCTACGCCGTGCTCGAGGCGCGGCGGCTCGCCGGCACGCCCTGGTAGCGATCAGGGGCAGACGGGCCCGCTCCACGCATCGACGTTGTTCCCCTCCTCACACTCGAACAGCAGGCCCGCGCCCGTCGCGTCCGCGTCGACCTCGGCCAGGGGCTCCGCGTCGCCGAGCAGGCTCGCGTCCAACTCGAAGAACAGGGGCTCGCCGGTCTTGCCGGAGGGCACGGGGAGCGTGGTGTACTGGGTGCCGAGGATGGGGCCCCCGGGGCCGGCACGCACGCTCACCGGGATGCCGGCGGCCGCCTCCGTGTTGCCTGCGTTGGTGACCCACGCGCCCGCGAACACCACGCCCGCGTCGCACTCGTCCTCGCACACGTCGAACAGCTCGGCCCCCAGGTCCACGTAGTTGCCGGGGGGCTGCCCGACGTCGCCCGATCGGAAGCTGTTGTGTTCGGGCCAGTTGGAGGTGCGCGTGGTGGGGATCTCGCCGTGGTCGCCCACGTTGGTGATCGAGTAGCCGTGCTGGTTCCAGGTCTTGCGCCCGGCGGGCCAGCTGTCGTCGGCATCGCCATACACGGTGAACGAGCGGTCCCAGGTGCAGTGGCCGACCACGATCTCCACGTGCCCGTCGTTGTCGACGTCGGCGACGATCGGCGTCTCGATGATGGTGCGGCTGCCGTGTTCGTCCGATTCCAGCTTCACCTCGCCGTCGAGGCCGGAGTAGAAGCGCACCGTGGTCTCGTCGGCGTAGAGCACCTCGGGGTAGCCGTCCATCTCGAAGTCGAAGAGCACGGCGCCGGCCGCGCCGGAGAAGTCGTCCACCGGCGCGCGCCACATCTCGACGCCACCCCACTTCATCGCCACGAGCACGTCCTGCGCGGCGAACACGATGTCCGGAACGCCGTCGGCATCGAGGTCGTCGATGGACGGGGGGCCCACGTTCACCCCGGCGAACCCGTAGTTGATCGGGCCCCACACCTCGGTGCCGTCCGACTCCATGCCGGTGATGTACCAGCCGCTCGTCTTGACGATCTCGCCGTCTCCGTCGCCGTCGAAGTCGGCCACGGCGATGAGCCCGTCGCGGCCGTTGTTCCGCCACTTCACCGAGCCGTCGGGATTGTAGGCGGCGTTGCCGGTCACCAGCTCTTCGGTGCCGTCGCCGTCGAGATCCACGGGGACCGAGAGCGCGCCGTAGCTGCCGTAGGCGGTGTCGCCCTGGAGGAAGGCGGCGCCCTTGCCGAGCGTGCCGCGGCCGCGGATCTGCCCGGTGTTGTCGAGGATGATGCTGCCGACGGTGATCTCGGGGTGGCCGTCATGGTCCATGTCGGAGATGGAGGGGTGGTTGTACCCGAGCTCGTCGACCTGGCGGCCGATGTTGGGCGACTCCCAGAGCACCGCGCCGGTCCGACCGTCGAGCGCGTGAACGGTCGCGACGCCGCCCACGACCACCTCGGGCCACCCATCGCCGTCGAGGTCCCCGATGGCGAACCCTCCGTCCTGGCCCATCCCGGCGGCGGTCTCCCAGTACACGCCCGAGTTGTCGCCCTTCACCGCCACGACCTTTCCGCCGTCCGTCCCGGTGGCGCCGCCCTGGAAGATGACGATCGCCGGCATGTCCCCGTCGTCGATGGCGCCCGAGCCGTTGCTGTCGACGATCTGGCCCACCGCCGGGGGCCCGCAGAACGAGCTGGTGCCGTAGTGGTATTCGACCACGGGCGTGAACGTGGCGGTCTGGAGCTCGACCTCACACTCGGTGTTGAGCGGCACGTCGTGCGGCGCGCCCGCGAGCCCCTCGCAGATGTCGGAGTAGTCGATCTCCACGGGCGCATCGGTGTCCCCGGCGGTGTCGTCCGCGCCGTTGACGTCCTTGCGGGCCTCCAGATCGTATTCCTGGCATGCGGACGAGAGCGGCGCGAGGAGGAGCAACACGGCGGTCGAGCGCATGGGGGCTTCCACGGGAGGGTGTGCTTGTACACCGGACGGCCGCCGGCTGTCGGGGTTAACGGAGTACCTTGCGAGCGGGACGATGACGAGAGACTTGACCCCCTCCTCCTGGACCCCGTCTTCCTGGAAGGCGCATCCCGCGCGGCAGCAGGTCGAATACGACGATCCCGTCGAGCTCGCCGCGACCCTGGCGACCCTCTCCCGCCTCCCGCCCATCGTGACCAGCTGGGAGGTGGAGAAGCTGAAGGCGCAGCTCGCGCAGGCGGGGCGCGGCGAACGTTTCCTGCTCCAAGGGGGGGATTGCAACGAGCGGTTCTCCGATTGCCAATCGCACCGCATCGACGCGAAGCTCAAGGTGCTCTTGATGATGAGCGCCGTGCTCGTGTACGGCAGCGGGCGCCCCGTCGTGCGCGTGGGGCGCATCGCCGGCCAGTACGCGAAGCCCCGATCGGCCGCCACCGAGACCCGGGACGGCGTCACGCTCCCCGCCTACCGCGGCGACCTGGTGAACCGCCCCGCCTTCACCGCCGAGGCCCGCCGCCCCGATCCGCGCAACCTCATCGAGGCCTACAGCCGCTCCGCGATGACCATCAACTTCGTCCGCAGCCTCCTCTCCGGCGGCTTCGGCGACATGCACCACGCCGAGATCTGGGACCTCGCCTGGGCCGAGAAGGCGGGGGAGGCGAACGAGTACCGGGCGCTGGTCGAGTCCATGAAGGCGTCCATGCGCTTCCTGGACGCGATGGTGGGGCGCCCGCTGAGCGAGCTTCAGGGCGTCGAGTTCTACACGAGCCACGAGGGGCTGCACCTCGACTACGAGCAGGCCGCCACCGAGCGCCCGCCGCTGCGGGACGGCTACTACGACCTCTCCACGCACCTCCCGTGGATCGGCGAGCGCACCCGCGACATCGGCGGCGCGCACGTCGAGTTCTTCCGCGGCATCCGCAACCCGGTGGGGGTCAAGGTCGGGCCCGGCATGGAGCCCGAGGAGCTGATCGCGCTGCTCGACGCGCTCAACCCGAACGACGAGCCCGGCCGCCTGACGCTGATCGTGCGCATGGGCGCGAAGAACGTGACCCAGCGCCTCCCGCCCCTGGTCGAGGCCGTGCGCCGCGCCGAGCGTGTCGTGACCTGGGTGAGCGACCCGATGCACGGGAACACGTACCAGACGGCGGACGGCACGAAAACCCGCCGGTTCGACGACATCCTGGGAGAGGTCGATCAGAGCTTCGCGGTGCACGCGGACGCCGGCTCCGTGCTCGGCGGCGTCCACTTCGAGCTGACCGGAGAGAACGTCACCGAGATCGTCGGCGGCTCCTGCGGTCTGACCGAGGCGGACCTCGGCGCGGCCTACGAGAGCGACGTGGACCCGCGGCTCAACCGCTCCCAGGCGCTCGAGATGGCCTTCCTCATCGCGCGCCGGCTCAAGGATCCGCGGTTCCGACCGCGCGCGTGACCATGCGCCCCTCCGCTGACTCGGATCCCGGCGCGTTGGTGTGGCTCCTCGGCGCGCTCGCCGCGCTCGGGCCGCTCTCCATCGACATGTACCTGCCGAGCTTTCCGGACATCGCCCGGACCTTCGGCGCCGACGTGGCCGACGTCGAGCTCACCCTCGCGGTGTACCTCGGCGGGCTCGCGTTCGGGCAGTTCGTGTACGGGCCGCTGTCCGACCGGTTCGGGCGCCGGGCGCCGCTCATGGGCGGCCTCGCGCTCTACGCCCTCGGCTCCCTCGCGTGCGCGGCCGCCCCCACCCTGGCCATGCTCACGGCGGCGCGGCTCCTCCAGGCGCTCGGCGGGTGCGCCGGCATGGTGATCTCGCGCGCGGTGGTCCGCGACCGTTTCGACGAGGCCGCCTCCGCGAAGTTGTACTCGTCGTTGTTCCTGGTGATGGGCGTCGCCCCGATCCTGGCGCCGCTCCTCGGTGGGCAGCTGCTCCTGGTCGGCGGGTGGCGGTCGATCTTCCTCGTGCTCGGGCTGTTCGGCGTGGCGGTCCTGGCGCTCCTGGCGCGGTGGCTCCCCGAGAGCCTGCACGCGGACGGGCGAGTGGTGAGCAGCGCTGGCGAGATTGGCACGGCCTCGTTCTCCGTCCTGCGCAACCGCCGATTCTTGTGCCTGGGCCTCGCGAGCGGCGCGATGCAGGCCGCGATGTTTGCGTACATCTCCGGCTCGCCCTTCGTGTTCATCGAGCTCCTCGGCGTGCCGCCCGAGCGTTACGGCCTGCTGTTCGGGGCCAACGCGATCGGCCTCATCACTTGCTCCCAATTGAACCGGTGGTTGGCGCCACGCTTCGGCGTGCTCCACGTGCTGCGCGGGGCCGTGCTCGTGGGCTGCCTCGCCTTCGCCGCGCTCGCCGTCGTCGCGCTGAACGGTGGCGGCCTGTGGGCGCTGATGCCACCCATCTTCATCGGGGTCTCCGCGCTCGGCCTGGTGCTCCCCAACATCACCGCGGCGGTCATGTCGCCCTTCGGCGAGAAGGCGGGGCTCGCCTCGGCGCTGCTCGGTACCCTCCAGATGGTGTGCGCCGCGACCGCGGCCGTCGCGGTGAGCGCGCTCTCCAACGGCACCGCCCTCCCGATGGCCGGCGTCATGTGTGTCTGTGGGGTCCTCGCGCTGATCCTCGTGGGCGTTGACCGTTACACGCCGCGTTACGGGTAGCCCGAGTACCCGTCGGCGATCGGGCGCGCGACCGAGATGCTGGCGGCATCCCCGGTGACCCACACCTGGGCGCCGTAGTTGAAGGCGAATTGGATCCAGACGCCCTCGTAGTACATGTGGAGCACGTTCTCCAACAGGAGCGGCGTGCCCTCGTAGTCGTAGGTCCAGGCCTCGGAGAATCCCCAAGCGTAGTCGAACGCCCCGTCCACGTATCCATTCTCGAAGAAGTCATCGCAGCGAGGGCCGACGGCGAGCGAGCCCTCGACGGGGCCGAGGTCGAACGACCAGTCGCACTCGGGACAGCCCGCCGGCGCGGGGCCCTCGTAGGCCATGCTCCCTTGGATGACGCAGGACCAATCATCGGCGCGCAGGTCGTACATGCCGTAGCCGAAGGAGGCCGAGGTGAGCTCGCCCCCGTCGGTCGTGAAGTCCGCCAGGAAGTAGAAGACGCCGGAGTCGTCGTACGGGTCGGTGATGTCCGTGTCGACGTCGGTGTCCGTATCGGTATCCGTATCGGCGTCCGTGTCCGTGTCGGTCTCGTCGGCCGCGGTCTCGTCCAGATCGTCCTTGCCGGAGATGCAGCTGACCGAGGCGAGCAGGGTGACGACGGAACCGAGCAGATGCCTGTTCACGATGGACCTCATCTGACGCGCGTAACCCCCCGCCGCCTGCCTTGCGCCCCGACGGCGGGTTAGCTCGGCGCCCGTGCCGCACCTCAACGACCTGCCCGAACAGACCGACGAGCGCGCGCTCCGCGAGTGCCTGCGGGCCCTCGTCCCCGGGGCGCTGGTCGCGGTGGGGGTCATCGCCGGCGTGCTCGTGATGCGCGCGATCTACGGGTTCCCCGGGTGGCTCTCGCTGCTGCTCGTGGGGTTCGCCGCGTTCACGCCAATGTCGGACGCGGTCACGGCTTTCTTCTTGTGGCGGGAGCTGCGGGAGAAGCGGTCCTGACCGCGGGGGTTACCGGCAGCCCTGGGTGCGGCTCGCGGTCGAGTCGTAGCTGCACGAGGTGAGATCGGCGTCGCACCCCGTCCGCCAGCTTCCCGCGCTTCCGCACGCCGGATCGGTCGCGCTCGACCAGCCGTTCGTGTAGTCGAGGCACACGTACACCGCGCCTGTACACTCGTAGTTGGCCGTGTACTGCTTCGACTGGGAGCCGTCACAGTTGTAGTCGTAGCTGCCATCCCCACGGCTCGTCGTGTGGTACGCGCTCGCGTCCGGATTGGCGCTCGTGTTGCTGTCGTAGCAGTCGTCGTTGTTGGTGGCCGTGTAGTACGACGTGGGGTCGCAATAACAACGGGCCGCGACCGTGGCCGAGCCGTATCCGTCCCCATCGTAGTCGTAGTTGTAGCTCGTGCAGCCGGTGGCGTTGATCTCGTCGATCGTGCCGTCACAGTCGTTGTCGATGCTGTCACACGCCTCGGTCCGCCCCGGGTAGGCGGAGGAGGAGGAGTCGTTGCAGTCGGTCGCGTTGCTGATGTACCCGGCGGGCTGGACACACTGGGTGCGCGTGGCGGAGGCGCTGCCGTAGCCGTCGCTGTCACTGTCACGGTACCAGACGGTCGTGGGGTTGAGCGAGGCGCTCGTGTCGTCACAGTCGGTCGAGTTGGTGACATACCCGGCGGGCAGCGAGCACGCCGCGGCGGTCGAACTCGGGTTGCCGTAGCCGTCCGCGTCGGCGTCGCGGTAGTAGGTGGTGGTCACCCCCTCGTCGCTCCCGCCGTCACAATCGTCATCGATGCTGTTGCAGGTCTCCACGGCGGCCGGGCTCACCGCGGCGCTGGAGTCGTTACAATCGGTCGCGCCCGCGACATAGCCGGCGGGCGCCGTGCACGAGCGGGTGGTCGTGGTGGTGCGGCCGTAGCCGTCCCCATCGCTGTCGAGGTACCAGGTGGGCGCGTCGGTCGCGGAGGCCTCGTCCACGCTGCTGTCACAGTCGTTGTCGACGCTGTCACACAGCTCGGCGGCCCCGGGGTTGACGGCGGTGTTCGTGTCGTTGCAGTCGGTGGTGTCGGCGACGTACCCGCTCGGCGCGCTGCACGCGCGGGTGGTGCTGGTGGTCGTGCCGTACCCGTCCGTGTCACTATCACGGTACCAGGTGGGGGCGTCGGACGCGGTGGCCTCGTCCGTCGTGCCGTCACAATTGTTGTCCACGCTGTCGCAGACCTCGGTGCCGACGGGGCTGGTGGTCGCGTTCCCGTCGTCACAGTCTGTCGCGTTTGCCACGTATCCGGCGGGTTGGGTACACCCGCGGGCGGTCACCGACGCGTTGCCATGATAATCGCCATCGGCGTCCTGGTACCAGGTGCCGGCGTCCACGGCAGAGTCCTCGTCCGCCGCGCCGTCACAGTCGTTGTCGACGCTGTCGCACGTCTCCGCGGCGTCGGGGCTCGTGGTGGCCTCGGCGTCGTCACAGTCGCCCTCCGCGAGCACGGCACACTCCGGCTCGCTCGAGCCGGTGCAGGCGCCCGCCTCGCAGAAGCAGTCCCCATCGTCATCGTAGAGGCCGGTGCCCTCGTCCGCCGTGCCGTCGCAGTCGTTGTCCACGGCGTCCCCGAGCTCGGGCGCGCCGGGGTACACGCTGGGGGCGGCGTCGTCACAGTCGCCCTCGGTCTCGGTGTAGCCGTCCAGATCGTCGTCCACGCAGCTGGTGCCGTCGTCGATGGCGAGGTCACAGTCGTTGTCGGCGCCGTCACACACCTCGAGCGCGCCGGGGTAGGTGTCGGCGTCGCCGTCGTCACAGTCGCCCGTGGTCTCGGTGAAGCCGTCCCCGTCGTCGTCCGTGTTGGTGGTGCCCTCGTCGATCGTGCCGTCACAATCGTCGTCGATGCCGTTGGCGTACTCGGTGGCGCCCGGGTGTACGGAGGGATCCGCGTCGTCGCAGTCGTTCTCCTGCTCGGTGTACCCGTCCAGATCGTCGTCCGAGGCGTCGGCCTCGAGCACGGTGAAGGGCGTGTCGGCGGTGGCCTCGTTGCCCGCGGTGTCCACCACGTGCACGGACACGATGTGATCGCCGGGGGAGAGGGTGGAGGCGCAGCTCGCGAGGCCGTCCAGATCGGCGGTGGGCTCGCAGAAGCTCCCGTCCACGTCGGACTCGAACCACACGGTGAGGTCGGGCGCGGCGTCCTGCTCGTCGTGCACCAGCGCCTCGAACTCGAAGGCCACCCCCTCCACGCCCGAATCGGTGGAGCGTGGGCGCCGCAGCGTCACCTCCGGATCCTGCTCCACCGCGTCGACCACGATGGTGACGTAGTCCTCGGCCGACCGCGCCTCCGAGTTCGACACCTGGAGGGTGATGACGTGTGTGCCGTACGACAGCGACGCGGTGGAGAAGCGGGCGTTGCCATCCCCATCCGCCGGATCCGTGTTCAGCGGCCCGTCCAGGTCGCTCGACCAGGTGAGCGACAGATCCGCGGCCCGATCGTTGTCGTCGGAGACCAGCCCCTCGAACGAGACCGCCGTGCCCTGGTCGAACGCCTCCCCGTCCACCGGGCGGCTGATGACCACGGCGGGCGGCGAATGGCGCACCGTGATGCCCTTGTCGCTGACGCACGACATCACGCCCACCACCGCAAGCAGGCCGACGATGCGTAGGGAGGAGGAGGCGCGCAGGGAAGACACGGGGCTTCGAAGCATCGGGAGGCTCCTCTTCTTCTGTAGGGGAGCGCCCAGCATAGCCCGGTTCTTCGTCCCTAGTCCGAGAGCCCGCACGAAAGGAAGACTTCGAGCAACAGCAGGTCGTCCTCGAACACTCCGCCTCCAACCGGCATGGTTCCGTTTTCGAGCACCACGCGGCGCACATCGCTCGCGCGTGACTTTACGGCAGATTTCGTGTCGAAGTCCACGCCCACCGGCGCGCCGCTCCGTTGGTCGATGTTCGCGCTCGAATGGCACGCCGTGCAATAGGTACGAAAGAACCCATCACCCCACGCGTCCCAGCTCACGTCGGGCAGCTCGGCGCACGCCGCGGCGGCCACGGGGGCCGGCGGCGCAGGGGGAGGGGTCACTTGGGCGTCACACGCCACGAGGAGGAGCAGGATCATGCGATGGCCGCGGTGAGGGGCGCGTTGTCGTCGGGATCGACGTCGCCGAGGGCGAGGAGGGTGGCGCCGAAGTTGGCGGCCTGGATCACGGGCCCGTCCAGCGTGGCCTCGCCGGTCGCGAAGTCCGCGCCGAGGCCGTATCCGCCGTCGTCGTAGCCACCGATCACCTGCCCGCCGCGCACGCCGGCCCCGACCAGCATCGCCGAGGTGAACGTCCAATGGTCGCGCCCCTCGCCCCCGTGCAGCCGCGGGGAGCGGCCCATCTCGGAGAGCAGGACGATGGTGGTCTCATCGGCCAGGGGCGCACCGCTCGGCGCGGTCCGCGTGGCGAGGTCGACCAGGATGCGGCCCAGGTAGTCGAACAGCTCGTTGAAGTTGAGGCCCTGGCGCTCGTTGTTGCTGTGGGTGTCCCAACCCTCGCTGCACCAGCCGAGGTACTCGACCAGGGCGGTGCGGGCAAGGCCCGCCTCGAACGCGTCCAACACGGTCGCCGCGTCGTTGAGCAGGGTGGTGCAACCCGTGGGGGTGCCACCGAGCTGGAGGGTGTCACCCCACTCCTGGAATTCCATCTGATCCGCGTGGGCCCGCGCGAAACCGGCGGCCATGGGCGAGCCCGCCGACAACCCCTCGGCCCGCGCCGCGAGCCAGGCGTCCACCCGCGAATTGGCGACGGGGCTCGGCGGGCTGACCGGGCGGTCGGAGCGCAGGAGCGCGCTCCCGTCGAGCAGGGCGCCGAGCTGCCCGTTCGATCCCACGCGCACCACGCGGTCGGTGTAGCGGTCGGTGAACGCGGTGCCGCTCGCGACGAGGTAGGGCAAGAGGAGGGGAGCCGTGCTCCGACCGGCGAGCGTGGCACCCCAGTCGTCCCCGGCGCCGTCCGTCTTGCCGGTGAGCATGATCCGGCTGCACCGCTCGTGGGTCACGGAGGGAACCTCGATGCCGTTGATGACACAGCTGTTCGCGCCGTACCGCTCGAGGAATTGGCGCACGGCGGGGCGGCCCTCCGCGTCCACGAAGCGGATCCCGTTCACCTCCGCCTCCACGGCGTCGGGCTCCATGTCCACCCCGGACGCGCCGAAGTTGGGTTGGAACACGTAGGTGGTGTCCCACCCGCCGCGGCAGTGGATGAACAGGAAACGCCGACGCGCGGCGTCCGTGGCGCCCGCCCGCACCCGCCCGGGCAGGGCCAATCCGGCGGCGAGGCCCGCCCCGGCGAGGGTGAGGAAACCGCGGCGATCCAAGGGAAGGAGTGCCATTCAGTAGGCCTGGAAGCGGGGGTCGCGGATCATGGCCTCGAGGACGGCGGCCCACGCCACGTCCACGCCTTCGTCCTCGGCGACGTCCGTCCAGAGTTGGACGATGGACGCGGTCCACGCGTCGTCCGCGGGCTCGGCGTACCAGCGCCGGTACAACGACCGGAGCTCCTCCGCGAACGCGGGGTCCGTGGGGAGCGTGGTCAGGTCGACGCCGCGCAGGGTGAGGTGTTCGCCGTCGACGAGGTCACGCCGCACGAGGGTGCTCGCGGCGGCCTGTGCCACGCGCGTGTTGACCATGGTCCAGGTCAGCCCCGGATCCTGCTGGGTCTCGGTGGCGGAGTAGCCGTTCACGCCGCCGCGCAACACCCGGAAGCCCATCACGTCGTTCTCGAGCTGGGCGAACCCGCCCGCGGTCCACTCCCAGCCGGTCTCCGCCTCGATGACCGAGGCGAGCTGGTTGGGTGTCAACAGCCGCTCTACGCGCTCGCGCACCCGCACGGCCTCCGGCGCGTCCTCGGTGAAGCCGCCCGCGCGGTACTCCGCCGTGTCGGTGACCGCGCGGAGCAGCGCCATCGGGGAGAGCTCGGCGGCCACGAAGGTCTTGCGGAGCGCCTCGATCGAGGCGTAGTCCTCCAACGTGACATCCCGATGCCACAGCTGCTCGGCGAAGGATTGGGCGCCACAACGGACGAAGCGCGGATCGTTCGCGACGTGCCAGCCGAGGTCGACCAGGCCGGCGATCGGAGCGCCGTACCACGCGGGCTCCACGCCCAGGAGCGTGGGGCCGAGCGGCTCACGCTCCCGATGGTACGTCTGCATCTCGTACGGGTTGTACTGGATGATCCACCAGTAGCCGAACAACGTCGCGGCGGCGGGATCGATGGAGGAGTGGCAGCTCTGGCACGCCGGGTTGGTCCGGATGGCCTCCTCGACGTCGTCGGTGGTGGAGCGCTCGAACACGACGGGCCGGGACAGGATGTCCGTACACAGCAGGAGCTTGGAGACGGCGGCTACGCGGCCCCGGCTCTTGTTGGATTCGTTTGTGACATACCGCCACCAGAAGCCGTTGGTGGCGAGGATCCCGGCCGCCGGGCGGCCGTCGGTGTAGTGGGAAACCTCCCAGCCGCTGCCGCCCTCCGGATAGGCGAGCGGCCAGATGTCACCCAACATCTCGTTCGCCATCGTGTAGTCGGCGGTCACGATCTCCGACCACGGCAGGTCGTTCGCCGTCACGTGCGCGATGAGGTGGAGCGGCTCCTCCCCGACGGCGTGCGCGTATGCGTCGGCCTCGAGCGGGGGGAGGAAGTAGTCGTTGGGGCCCACCTCGTACTCGTCCATCACCGTGTGCCAACGCTCCGCGAAGAGCGACACGAGGCGCTCTTCCAACCGTGCGTCGGCGAGGTACGTGTCACGGAGGGCTCCGAGCGCGGCCGGATCGGCCTCCACGGCGTCCAACTCGGCCTCGCTCGGGAGCACGCCGCGCAGATCCAGGCTCATCCGCCGCAGCAGGCGGGGCGTGGCGAGCGGGGTGAGGTAGGGGGCGCTTCCCTGCCAGGCGACGCTCGTGACCGTGGCGGGGAGGGAGCCGGCCTCCACCTTCTCGGGGGAGTCTCCCCCGGGCGTCCCACACGCGGCCAACACCAGCAACAGCCGGATCATGGCGCCTCTCCGGCGTCAGTCTCCATGTAGGTGGAGAGCTCCAGGCCCATCGCGGCGAAGGCCGGCGCCGCGTCTACACACGTGGTCCCGAGCGACACGCTGCCGGCGTACACGACTTCTCCACACGTATCGCAGCTCGAATCGTCGTACGAGAACACGTACCAGTAGCCGGAGGCGTCGTCCCGAAGGCGCATCCCGCCGGTCGGCGCCGTGCCACACGTGCCGCCGACCGAGAGCTGGTCGAAGTAGACCGCGGCGCCGCCGAGATCGTAGCCGCCGTCCACCTGGCCGGTGACGGTGCCGTCCGGATTTACGCGCGCCTCGATCCACGCGGCGCCGCTGGTGCCCTCACCGAGCCACAGCCCCGCGGGCTCGTAGCGGAACGAGCCGAGCAGCTCCTGGGACAACACCAGCGCCTCGTCCGTCAGGGTGACGGTCGCCTGGGTGTCACCCCCCACCTCGAACGGAAAACCGTCGACGTCGGTGATGACGAAGTCGGCGCGGAGACGAAACCCGTACTGTTCGCTGTCCCGCCATCCGCCTCCACCGCCTCCTGCGCCAGAAAAGATGACCCCCGACGCGGCGCGACAGCCGCCGGCCATGAGGTTCTCGATCGCCATCGGGCTGGGCGTACAGATCGCGTCCCCCTGCGCCATGAGCGAGCTGAACGTGCGGGAGAGGGGCGGGAAGATGGGCAGGCCCCACCCCAGGGCGTCGGTCAGCGCGGTCCCGACGCTGGCGGCGGTGAGGGCGGGGGCAGCGATCTCCGGGCCGCGCCGGCCGGTGTCCGGAGCCGCGGTGTCGCCCACGCCCGCCGAGTCGACGGAGTCGGTCGCGGAGGTGCACGCCAGGAGGAGGAGCAGGGGCATGGGCGCCCTCATGGTAGCGTGAGCCGGGGGCGGTCGGTGTCGGCTTCGAGACGATGGCGTGGTTTTCTCGCCCCCGCGGACCGCGGGGCGCCGATCGGGCGCGCCGGCGCGGGCGATGACTTCCGGGCGTGCGGCGCCGGATCGTGGGCGCTGGCGCCGCGCACCGGTGCAGGCTCGAGAAAGAGCCGCGTAAGATCCGCTCGTCATCTTCGGTAACGTTCGTGTAATGTCGTGCCTTCGCCCCCGGTGCTCGATGCGTCTCCTGTCGCTGCTCGCCTTGTTCGCCCCCTCGCTCGCGGCCGCCGCGACCTTCTACGACGACGCCGATGGGGACGGCTACGGCGACCCCGACGTGTCGGTCACCGCCGCGAGCGCGCCCGCCGGCTACGTCGCGAACGACAGCGACTGTGACGACACCGACGGGAGCGTGAGCCCCGCCGACACCGAGACCTGCAACGGCTACGACGACGATTGTGACGGCAGCCTGGACGAGTCGGGCGACTGCGAATGTGACGTCGAGACGTTCGACGGCAAGGCCTACCAGTTCTGCGCGACCGCGCGAAGCTGGACCAGCGCGCTCGCCCACTGCGAGGGGGACGGCTACTCGCTCGCCACGATCAGCTCCGCCGCGGAGGACAGCTGGATCAACAGCGAGGCGGACAGCCGCTCGACCGCCAAGTGGTGGTTCGGGTACAACGACCGGACCACCGAGGGCACCTGGGTGTGGGCGGACGGCAGCGCCCGTCTCTTCACCAACTGGAACGCGGCCGAGCCCAACGACTCCGGCGGCAACGAGGATTGTTCCCAGCACAATCGTTACACCGACGGGTCGTGGAACGACGAGCCGTGTACCTCGGCGTTCTATTACGTCTGCGAATACGGCGAGCTGCGCTCCATCTACACCGACGCCGACAACGACGGCTTCGGGGACGACGGGGCGACCGCCGTCACCTCCAGCGACATCCCGACGGGGTACGCGGACAACAACGACGATTGCAACGACGCCTCCGCCACCGTGAACCCGGACGGGACGGAGATCTGGTACGACGGCGTCGACCAGGATTGTGACGGCAACGACGCCGACCAGGACGGCGACGGCTACGATGCCACGTCCGAGGGCGGCACCGACTGTGACGACACCAACGCGGCGGTGCATCCGGGCGCGACCGAGATCGCGTACGACGGCATCGATCAAGACTGCAGCGGCGACGACCTGGTGGATGTCGACGGCGACGGCTGGGACGAGGACGAGGATTGTGACGACACCGACGCGGCGGTGAACCCGGACGCGTCCGAGGAGTACTACGACGGCGTCGACCAGGACTGTGACGGCGGCTCCGACTACGACGCGGACGGCGACGGCTACGACTCCGACGCGTACGGCGGAGAGGACTGCAACGACGCCAACGCCGCCATCAACCCCGGCGCGATCGACATCCCGTACGACGGCGTCGACCAGAATTGCAACGGCTCGGACGGCGTGCTGGACGCCGACGGCGACGGCTACATCAGCACGATCGACTGTGACGACTCCGACGCGGACGTGAACCCCGGCGAGGCCGAGGTGTGGTACGACGGCACCGATCAGAACTGTGACGGCAACGACGCCGACCAGGATCTCGACGGCTCCACGTCGACCGTGGTGGGCGGCACCGACTGCGACGACACGAACATCCTCGTCAACACTAGCGCCATCGACATCCCGTACGACGGAATCGATCAGGACTGTGACGGTAGCGATGCGGAGATCGACGCCGACGGCGACGGGTACATCTCCACCGTCGATTGTGACGACTCCAATGCGCTCGTGAACCCCGGCGCGACCGACACGCCGTATGACGGCATCGACCAGGATTGTGACGGGTCGGACGCGGAGATCGACGCGGACGGCGACGGCTACAACTCCCTCGCGGATTGCGACGACAGCGACGCGACCGTTCACCCCGGCGCCACCGACGTTCCGTACGACGGCATCGACCAGGATTGTGACGGGTCGGACGCCGAGATCGACGTCGACGGCGACGGCTACGACTCCACCGTCGATTGTGACGACACGGACCCCGACCGCAACCCCGGCGCGACCGACACGCCGTACGACGGCATCGATCAGGACTGTGACGGCGCCGACGACGTGATCGACGCCGACGAGGACGGGTTCGACTCGCTCTCCGACTGCGACGACGCCGATGAGACCGTGAACCCCGACGCGAGCGAGACCTGGTACGACGGCACCGACCAGGACTGCTCCGGCGGCTCCGACTACGACCAGGACGGCGACGGCCAGGACGCCCTCGTCGGCGGCGGCCTCGACTGTGACGATCTCGCCGCCAGCACCTACGACGGCGCGGTCGAGAATTGGTACGACGGGATCGACCAGGACTGTGACGGGGGCTCCGACTACGACGCGGACGCGGACGGGTTCGACTCCGCGAGCCACGGCGGCGAGGACTGTGACGACGGCGACGCCTCGGTCAACCCCGACGCGTTCGACGATCCGAGCGACACCATCGACCAGGATTGTTCGGGCGACGCGAGCCACGACGCCGACGGCGACGGGTACATCGACGCGGCGTGGGGCGGCGACGACTGCGACGACGCGAATTCTTCTGTCAACCCCGGCGAGACCGAGATCTGGTACGACGGGATCGACGCCGACTGTGACGGCGGGTCGGACTTCGACCAGGACACGGACGGCTTCGACAGCGCCGACTACGGCGGCGACGACTGTGACGACCTCGACGCCGCGGCCAACCCGGGCGCGATCGAGATCTGGTACGACGGGGTCGACGCCGACTGTGACGGGGCCTCGGACTACGACGCCGACGCGGACGGTGAGGACGCCGCCGACTTCGGCGGGACCGACTGCGACGACGCCGACGCGCTCGTGAACACCGCGGCCTCGGAGACCTGGTACGACGGGGTGGACGGCAACTGTGACGGGCTGTCCGACTACGACGCCGACGGAGACGGGTTCGACTCCGCCAGCTACGGCGGGACCGATTGCAACGACGGCAGCGCCACGACCTACCCGGGCGCCGCGGACGAGGCGGGCGACGGGATCGATCAGGACTGCTCCGGGGATGACAGCAACGACGCCGACGGCGACGGATACGACGACATCGCCTCGGGCGGTGACGACTGTGACGACGCCAACTCCGACGTGCGGCCGGGCGCGGTCGAGACCTGGTACGACGGCATCGACCAGGACTGTGACGGCGGCTCCGACTTCGACCAGGACGCCGACGGGTACGACGCCTCCGAGTACGGCGGCGAGGATTGCAACGACACGGACGCCGCGGTCAACCCGGACGGCACCGAGGTGTATTACGACGGCGCGGACGGCAACTGTGACGGCCTGTCCGACTACGACGCGGACGTGGACGGCCACGACAGCGACGTGTACGGCGGCGACGACTGTGACGACGCCGACGTGACGATCTACCCCGGCGCCCCCGAGATCCCCGACGGCCTCGACAACGACTGCAACGGCCTCGTCGAGGACGACGACACCGACGGCGACGGCCTCACCGACGACGAAGAGGGCGTGATCGGCAGCGATCCGAACGACTCCGACAGCGACGACGACGGCCTGCCCGACGGCCTCGAGGTCGGCGAGGACGTGACCAACCCGGTCGACTCCGATGGCGACACGCTCCCCGACTGGAACGACCCGGACGACGACGGCGACGGCATCCCGACGGTGGACGAGATCGGCGACTACGATCCCGCCGATCCCACGGACACGCCGGACGACGTCGACGGCGACGGCACCCCCGATCACCTCGACACCGACAGCGACGCCGACGGCGTGCCCGACTCGGTGGAGGGGATGGAGGACCTCGACGGCGACGGCCTGGGCGACAGCGAGGACGCGGACGACGACGGCGACGAGATCCCGACGATCGTGGAGAACGCGGAGGACGCGGACGGCGACGGCGTGGCGGATACGGACGCCGATGGCGACGGCACCCCGAACTACCAGGACACGGACTCGGACGGCGACGGCCTGCCCGACCTCGACGAGGGCACCGACGACACCGACGGGGACGGCATCGCCGACTACGTCGACCCCGAGGACGGCGACACCGGAGAGCTCCCGGACGACACGGGCGTGGACACCGACGACACGGACGACACGGACGTGCCGGTCTACACCTTCGAGGGTGGCGGCGGGTGTGGCTGCGCGAGCGCCACGAACTCCACCGCAGCGGGTCCCGCGGGGTTCGCATTGGCCGGGCTCCTGCCCGTGTTCGTCGCGCTCTTCCGGCGTCGTCGCGAATAGGTTCCTCCCGCCCGAGGGAGGACCTCCGTAGAGCCTGACGTCGCCCCCTCCGGGGGGCTACAGTCCAGGGAGATGCGCGTAGAGCTGCGGCAATCCGGCGACACCCAGCTCGTCGATGTCGACGTGGAGGAGGAGGTGCGCCGCGCGCGCTTCTTCGCCGAGGATCTCGTGCGCCATCCGCCGTGGACGGGCGACCAGTTCCGCAAGCTCGGCGACATCCCGGCGCTCGAGGAGGCCTTCGACGCGCCCGACGCACGTTTTGCGGCCTTCGTCCGCGCCCGGCGGTTCCCGTGGGGCACGGTGGCCATGGCGTGTTTCGTGGCGTTGGCGGGCGCGCTCCAGCTCGGCGCCCAGGCCCTCGCCGCCGCGGGCCTCGCCTCGTTCACGCCGGAGCTCGGCGCCCGCGTGGACCGCGCCGTGCTCGCCGGCGCCACCGGCTACGAGCCGCTCCTGCTCGACGGCGCGTGGTGGACCCCCTGGACCTCCCAGCTCCTCCACGCGGGCGTGCTCCACCTCGTCGCGAACATCCCGGTGCTCGCCTACTGCGGCTACCGCGTGGAGCGCGCCCTGGGCGTAGGGGGGCTCGCGGCGGTGGGCGCCGCGGCCGTGCTCGGCGGGACGGCGTTCGTCACCACGTTCGGCGCGTTGCCGGTGGTGGGGGCCTCCATCCTCGCGTACGGCTTCTGGGGCGCACAGATCGCAATCGGGTTTCGCGCGGGGGACGCGGTGCCGCCGGGCTGGCGGGGCTTCTACGGCTGGGGCAACCTCGTGCTCTTCATTCCGCTCTTCGCCGCCAGCCTCGACGCGCAGGGCGTGTCCCACCTGGGCCACGTCGGCGGCCTGCTCGGGGGCATCCTCACGGCGTGCCTCCTCCCGGCGGAGTCCTTCGCGCCCCGGGCCGCCGCGCGCGCCGCGCGCATCTCCAGCCTCCAGCTCGCGGCGGTGCTCGGCGCCCTGCCGATGGTGGTCGGGCCGGCCCTCGCCCGCCTCGCGCCGGCGCTCTCGGTCCCGGGGGAGCGGGTCGAGGTGCGCGGCGCCGGGGTCACCCTCGAGCTCCCCTGGCGCATGGCCTCGAACCCCACGCGTGTGGGCGGAATGCCCGCGTGGCTGGTGTCGCAGAACCACGACGAGCCCGTGTTCTGCGGCCTCGCGCGGCTCTCGGAGGCCCGGGATCCCGACGAGCTCGTGTTCCTCGACAGCTGGAGCGAGGCGTTCGGGCGCCCGGTGGAGTCGGTGGCGGCGCCGGCTCCGCTCCGTTCGGGATTCACGAGCCGGGCCTTCCTCGTGCGCGACGCGGAGACGGGGGAGGTCGCCGGGCGGATCGTCGAGCACGATCTGCGGCGCGGCACCTGGCTCCTGCGCGTGGGCTACCACCTCGACGCCGAGGGCGATCCCCACGGCAATCCCGGGGTGGGCCGCGAGGCCCTCTACCGCCACGTGCTCGACTCCCTCGTGATCGACGAGCCGCCCCTGCTCGCCGCCGCCCGGCGCGAGGCCTCACTCTACGCCTGGGATCCCGAGCGCGCGTGGACCCTCGGCCGGGAGCTCACGCGCGCCGGCGCCTACGTGGAGGCCGATGGCGTGTGGAGGGGGCTCACGACGCGGTCGGACGGGTGGGAATGGGAGGGCGCGAAGGGCCGGGTGGGGATGTGGGCCGACCTCGCCGAGGCGGGCGAAGAGGGCGTCCTCGACGCCGTCGTGTCCCGGGAGGAGCGGATCGCCTGGACGGCGGCGTGGGTCGCGCGCGCGCCGGTCGAGAGCGTGGATCTGCGCGCCGAGGGGCTCCGGTACGTCGTCGGGACCGGCGCGTGCGACGCGTCGATCCCTTGCGCGCTCCTCCCCTGACCGCGACGGCTACCCGACGACGAGGCGGACGGCGCGCACGGGGCGATCTAGCCCCTTGAGCACGGCGTCGAAGTGTTCGGTCACGCGTGCGGGGCCGAGCCAACCGGCCTGCGCGGCGCGCTCGGCGAGCTCTTCGGTCACGACGATCTCGCGCTCGTGGGCCGCCCCCTGGAGGCGCGCGGCGAGGTTCACGGTCTGCCCGAAGTAGTCGAGGACGCCGTTCGCGGTGACGACGTAGGCCGGCCCCGTGTGGACGCCGACCTTCAGCATGGTGTCGACCCCGTCGGGGCGGAGCGCGCGGAAGTGGTCCCACGCCGCTTGCATGGCGATGCCCGCGCGGAGCGCCGCGCCCTCGTCCTGGAAGGCGGCCATGACGGCGTCGCCGATGGTCTTGACGACCACGCCGTTCTCCGCCGCGATCTTCTCGCGCAGGAGCTCGAAGTGATCCTGCACGAGGCGGAAGGCCGGAGCGTCGCCGACACGGCTGTAGAGCGCGGTGGACGCGGACAGATCGCTGAAGAGGAGGGCGACGCGCGCGACGCGGAGCTGGCGGCCGGGGCCGAGCACCTCGCCCGAGAAGAGCCGCCGGAACCGTGGGTGCAGGCTCAAGCTGTGCGCGGTGGCGGCCCGGTTGGCCCACGCCACGTGCTCCAGCTTCACGTGCCGCGCCGTGCCGCCGACCTGCCGGACCACGATCCGGCCGCCCGGCGCGACCCGCGCGCTCGCCGGAGTCAGCGCATCACCGAGCAACAGGACGATGTCGTCGGCGCCCTCCGCGACCACGGTGATGTCGGCGGTTGCGCCTCCACGAACGAAAACGCGGTACCGACCCTCGACGGGCGCACGGAACCGGGCCTCGCCGTCCCGCGCGAGGTGCGCCTGGGCAAGGACGTGGGGCGTCGAGGACGGGCCGCCCGTACAGAAGGGGCGCGGCTCGACCAGGCGCAGCGCGGGCGCGGGCTGGAAGATGGCCTCGACGGACTGATCGAGCGGCAGGTCGAACCGGATGTCGCAAAACGAGCAATGCCCGCCGTCCTTGAGCTCGTAGAGGTGCTCGACACGGCTTGATCCGGTGCGGCACGAGGGGCAGATGAGATCCCAGTGCATCTGGAGCAGGCCGGCGATGACGGCCTCCAGGCACACCGCGAGCACCCGGTCCCGGGGCTCGCCCCAACGGTCCGCCAGCTCGTAGGGGCGCAGGTGCATCACCTCGTCATCGGGGGCCCAGGCGAGCAGCTCCCCGAGGCGGCGGGCGAGCGGCCGCTCGTCGCTGTCGAGGACGGACTCGAGGGTCGTGACCGCGCGGAGGAAGGTCGGGGAGAGCGGGCCGTGCGAGACCGGGGCGGCCGGCGCGCCGAGGGAGGCGTCGAACGCCCGGGTCGCCTTGACGATCGTGTCCATGCGCCAGCCGCCGACGAGGCGGGTGATGGGGGCGAGGAGCGCGAGCTTCACGGTGAACGCGAGGCGCCAGATCACGCGGGACCCGCCCCGGAGGCCGGGCAGCACCTCGAGGCCCATGTGCAGGCTCTGCAGCGCGCCTGCGGTCATGTTGCGCCGCACGAGGAAGCTGTCGGGTGAGCTCCACTCGAAGGGCTCCTCGTCGTACTCGGCGGGGAACCCGTCGAGCTTCGTCTTGACGTGGAACCGTTCGCTGCCCGCGCCGTCGATGGGGGTCAGCACCAGCGGCGCCATTCCGACGATCCGGTTGAGCCTCGCGGTGTCGGCCAGGAGGGGCCAGAGCGTCTCGGGGGGAGACGTACAGGCGATCTCCTGCTCGATCTGCACGGTCTTCATCCGCGCACGGTATCAAATTCGCCGGTCGTGTCGCGGAGCCGCGGAGGGCTACCCCTCGATCTTCGCCTCGTCGCACGCCGCCGGGGCGGTCGGATCGAGGTCGTGGCTCTTCAGATAGGCGCCATCGGCGTAGGTCGCGGGATCGGTGAGGAACAACTTCTCGCAGCTGTCGCAGCAGAAGAAGTACCGGGTGCCGGCGTGGTCGATGTAGGAGACGGCGTCCTCCGGTGCCTTGATGGCCATCCCCATCACGGGGCACGCCACCTGGCCGGCGCCGTTGCGGAACGCGGCGGGCACGTCGCCTGCGGCGTGGGCGGAGGCGATGGCGCCCTCCGCGAGCGGCACGCGGGACCACGCTTCGCCCAACGCGGCGAGGGGCGCCGCCGGGGCCGCCGCTGCCGTGGGGGCGGGAGCCGCTGTCGTGGGGGCCTCTGCCGTGGGGGCGGGCGCGCTCCCGCAGGCGGCGACGAACGCGAGGACGAGTCCGGAGAGGAGGGTTCGCATTCGTGCTGCTAACCGGGAACCGCCTGGGTCGGCGTGCCCGTCGGCCTACAGGTCGGCCCCGCACCGCCAGCACAGCTCGAAGGCGGGCGGGTTCTCCTCGCCACACTTCGGGCACGTGTGCGGTTCGCCCTCACCGGCGGCATCGATCTCGGCCAGCAGCGCGGACGCCGAGAGCAGGTGTTCGGGCCCCACCCACACCTCCACCCGCGCGTCGGCGAAGGGAATCTCTCCCGCCAACGGCGCGCGCGATTCGCCGCGCACCTCGGACCGGAGCCCGGCGCGCAGCAGCGCGGTGTTGACGAGGTGCGCTTCGGGTAGCGAACGGCAGATGCGGAGACGGACCCAGGTCATGCGGCCGACGGGCTTAACCCGCTCAACCAGGAAGGTGGGAGTACGGATCCAGCGTGCGGAGCCGCTCGTCGTCCACCGGCCCGCCGACGGTGAAGTGGTAGATCGGGGTCCATCCGCTCGGGGCGGCGATGCCGAACGCCTGGCGCGTCGCGTCGTCGAAGAAGCAGCCGATCCCGGTCCCGCGCAGCTCGTCGCTCTCCGCTTCGAGGTACAGCGCGTGCCCGATGGCGCCCGCCTCCCAGTGGAGCCGCCGGTAGAACCACGCGCCGTGCTCCGCGAGCGCGCCCGGGACGTCGGCGAGCATCGCGACGGCGAACGCGCCATCCCCCGCGATGGCCTGGCCGCACGAGACGTGCCCCGCGAGGCCGCGGACATCGGTGGGATCGAGCAGGTAGAGGGGAACGCCCGGCTCCACCTCCTCCCAGCGGAAGCGTGGCGCGAGGGCGGCTCGGAGCGCGGGGAGCGCCGCGGGATCGCGCACGAAGGTGTACAGGCCCGGCGCGATGCCCTCTACGCGGTGCACGAACAATCCGAGGTGCACGGCGGGCGCCCAGGGGAGGGGATCGAAGGGCGGGGCCCCAGGGAGCAGGCGCCGGAGCGTGCGGAGGAAGGCGTCGCGCCCCATCCTCGTGCGGCCGTCCATCTCCACCGCGCTGCGCCGTTGCCGCGCGATCGTGCGCAGGGTCGCCGGGCGATCCGCGAGCCGTTCCCGTCGCAGAGGTGGCGGTGCCCACGACGTGGGGCCGGGCGCGCCGAGCTTGCGGGTGGCGACCTCGACGGCCTCCAGGACCGGCCACTCGTGGTGGTCGGACGAGAGGCGGTTGGCTGTCCCGACCCATGTGAGCGTCGGGAGCGTCGGCACGCGGACGTGTCGCCACTGGGGGAGGGGGAAGGGGTTCTGCGCGGGGTACACGACGAGCAGGCACTCGGGGACCTCGACCTCGGGGCCGGTCGTGCCCGCCGTTCCGAGGAGCTCCGCCATGGTGCCGTCCGGCACGCTCTCCAGGAGCCGGACGGTCCATCCGAGCCCGCCCGCGGCCAGCGAGAGGGCGGCGATGGCGTGCCCGACGTCGTGTTGGCAGTAGCGGAACGCGCGCTCGCCGTACTTCCACGCCTCGCGCCACACGATGGAGGTGAGCCCGACGAGCACGGCGCCGTGGGGCAGATCGGCGGCGAGGCGACCCCACGTCTCCGCCGGGAGCGCCGCCCGGCGCTCGAGCCCGTGGAGGAAGGGGTTGTAGTGGTACACGCCGGGCGTCGCGTCGATGTCCGGCACCGGCCCGCAGACGAGGTACGCCCCCGTCGGGTGGAGGTTGCCGCTCGACGGGTTCACCCGGAGCGACCACCGCGTGTCTCCGGCCTCCTTCCAGGCCGACAGGGCGAGCGCGTCGAAGAACAGGCGGGAGAGGGACTCCCAGTCGAGGGCCGCGGGGGCGGGGAGCGCGGCGTCACAGACCGCGTCGTAGCGGGGGTCGGCCCCCCCGGGTGCCCGGTCGAGCAGCACCACCTCGGCGCCGGAATAGCGACGGAACGGGTCGGGCTGGCTGTCCCAGTCGAGGTAGGCGAGGGACCGCGCGTAGGCATTCGGCGCGTGGCGGGTGCGCTGGTGGTAACCGAGGGCCGTCGCGAGAGCGTCGGTGGACATGCGGCCAGCGCTATCCCGGCCCCGGGGGAGGGCGGGCGGTGTATCCTTCGTGTGACGAAACGGATCCGACCGATGCTCCTCTTCCTCTCCCTGCTTGCCTGCTCGGGCAAGGAGCCCGTCGCGGACGGGCCGTGCGCCAGCTGCGACGACTCGAGCGCGCCCGACACGGACACGGATGACACGGACACCGGTGCCGACACCGACGAGACCGACACCGTCGAGACCGACACCGTCGAGACCGACACGGACGAGACGGCGGTGGACGACACGGGGGACACCCTCCCGCCGCTCGTGCCCGCCCGCGTCATCCTCTTCATCGGCGACGGCATGGGTTTTCCGCACGTGAAGGGCGGGGGGATCTATGCCTACGGCGCCGAAGGTTCGCTGGTGATGGAGACGTTGCCGAACCGGGGCCGTCTGCTCACCGCGTCGCTGACCGGCGTGACCGACTCGGCCGCGGGGGCGACGGCGCTCTCCGCCGGGATCAAGACCTGGAACAACGTGGTCGCGATGGACTCCGAGCTTGCACCGGTCACGACGGTGCTGGAGGAGGCGCGGGCGCGCGGTCTGGCCGTCGGCGTGGTCACCACCGACACGCTCACCGGCGCCACGCCGTCCTCCTTCTACGCCCACACCGACAGCCGCGGGAACACGACCGAGATCGTCGATCAACTCGTTGCCGATCCGCCCGACGTGGTCCTCGGCGGAGGGCTCTCCGTGCTTCGGGTGCCGTTCGAGGTGGCCGACGTCCAGTTCGTCGAGACCCGAACGGCGCTGGAGGCCGCGACGCCCGACGGGCGGCCGTTCATCGGGCTCTTCGCCAACAACACGCTGCCCTTCGTGAGCGAGGGCTACGTCGACCAGCCCACGCTCGCGGAGATGACGGCCTTTGCCCTCGACGCGCTGGACGACGACCCCGAAGGGTTCTTCCTCGTCGTGGAGGGCGCCCGCATCGACCACGCCTCCCACTCGAACGACGAAGACTACGTGCACATCGAGACCGCCGCCCTCGACGAGGCCGTGGCCGTGGCCCTTCGCTGGGCCGAGGAGCTCGACGCCGAGCCCACCATCGTCGTGACGGCGGACCACGAGTGCGGGGGCCTCGACGTGGTCGGGAGCGGGCCGGCGGGCACGATCCCCGAGAGTGAGTGGCGGTGGGGCGGCCACACCAACGCGGACATCCCGGTGTTCGGCATGGGGGGTCTCACGACGGTGTTCGACGGGCAACGGCTCGACAACACCTGGGTCCACTCCGTGCTGCTCGCCGGGGTGCAGGGGGCCGACACGGTGACGGCGCCGGTCGAGAGCCTGCTGGTCGACGGGCGTACCACCGATCTGGGAGCCAGCGTCACCACCCAGCTGTGGGAGACCACCTTCGGACCCGGCTTCAACCAGCTCGATTCTCTCCGGTTCACCTCGGACACCGACGGGCTCTGGATCGGCGTCGACGGCGTGTTCGAGTACGGCGAGAACGCCGTGTTGCTGCTGGTCGACATGGACTACGGCGCCGGCACCGGCTGGGGCGCGGACGGCACCACGCTCGAGGACACCGACGGCCGGGTGGACACGCTCATCACCAGCATGCCCTACACGTCCGGCCTCCCCGGCCTCGGCTTCGACCTCGTGTTCGTCGGCGTCGGCGCGGAGGAGCTCGGTTTGGGCGATCTGTCCGAGGTCGCGGGCCTCCGCGGGCTGCACGGCGCGTGGGGGAGCGCCGAGGACTACTGGTGGCTCTACGGGAGCAGCAACTTCGACGACGGCAACATCGCGAACGGCGCCCCCGCGCTCGACGCCGCCCCGGTGGGGACCACGATCGGCGGGTGGGAGGTGCACCTGCCCTGGTTCACCATCTTCCCGGACGGCCTCCCCGCGGAGGGGATGACGGTGGCCGTGGTGGCCGTGCTGCTCAACGCGGACGGCTCCGTCGCGAGCAACCAGGCGCTCCCCCCGTACCCGACCGGAACTCAACCGGGTGACGCCACGGTGTTGTTGGAGTCGGTCGTCCGAATCGACCTCGACGGCTCGGGTGTACCGCTCGGACCCGCGACCCTGGCGCCGTAGGAGGCCTGCCCCGGTCGTCGCCGCGCGGTGGTGTCTCCCGAGCCGCGTCGGTATTGCCGCGCCGCCACGGACGTGTGACGCTCGGCACCTCCGAGGAAGTGCTCGCATGTATCTGGAGCTCCGGGTGTTCCATGGGAACGCCCACCCCAAGCTGACCTTCGACATCTGCGAAGCGCTCGGGGAGGTCCCCGGCAGCGCCCGCGTCGGTCGCTTCTCCGACGGCGAGGTGCAGGTCGAGATCGACGACAACGTACGGGGGAGGGACGTGTTCATCGTTCAGCCCACGTCGTCACCGGCCAACGATCACCTGATGGAGCTCCTGATCATGGCGGACGCGTGCAAGCGCGCCTCCGCCGGTCGGATCACCGCGGTAATCCCGTACTACGGGTACTCCCGCCAGGACCGCAAGGCGGCGCCGCGCGCCCCCATCACGGCGAAGCTCGTCGCCGACCTGCTGACCTCGGCGGGGATCGCCAGGGTCCTCACGATGGATCTCCACGCGGGCCAGATCCAGGGCTTCTTCGACATCCCGGTTGACAACCTGTACGCCGGGCCCACTCTCCGCGCGTACATCGCCGCGGCCCTCCCCACCGAGAACGCAGTGATCGTCTCGCCGGACGCCGGCGGCGTGGAGCGCGCCCGTTCGTACGCGAAGCCGCTCGGGTGTGGCCTCGCGATCATCGACAAGCGTCGCAGCGGCCCGAACCAGGCCGAGGCGATGAACCTCATCGGTGACGTGCGCGGCAAGGACGCCATCATCATCGACGACATGATCGACACCGCCGGCACCCTCGTGAAGGCCGCCGCTGCGCTCCGGGAGAACGGCGCGAACCGGATCTTCGCCGTCGCGAGCCATGCGGTGTTGTCCGGCCCCGCGATCGAGCGCATCGAGAACAGCGAGATCGAGAAGGTGATCGTCACCGACACGATTCCCCTGCGCGAGGAGGCCCGGGCCAGCCGCAAGATCGGGGTGGTCTCGGTGGCCGCCGTCTTTGCCGAGGCGATCAGCTCGATACACTCCCACGATTCGGTCACCCGGCTGTTCCGATAGGCCGCGCCGGATTGGCTCCCACAGCTCTTGACGCCGCCGCCCCTCTCGGCTAAGAGGCGGCCGCTCCGGCTAAGTGTACGCTTCGCCGGTCCGCGCACCGGTTCCCCTCGGGGAGCCCTACGTCCACGGTGCGAACATCCCTCTCGGGGTGTGGTCCGGCTCTGCCGGGGCGATGGACGTCCTGGCCCCACCCCCCCGGACTGCTCGTCCTGGAGAAAATGATGGAAAACCTCATCCTCAACGCCACGCCGCGCGGCGACACCGGCAAGGGCGTCGCGCGCAAGGCGCGCTCCGCAGGCCGCACCCCCGGGGTCGTCTACCGGGCCGGTGGCACCGCCACTCCCGTCAGCTTCGACGTGACGGCGCTCGCGACCATCTTCCGCAAGACGGCGGACCCCAACACGCTCATCTCCGTCCAGGTCGAGGGCTCCGAAGCCCGCCCGTGCCTGGTGCGTGAAGTGCAGCGCAACCCGGTCTCCCGCAACGTGCTCCACGTCGACTTCTACGAAGTGGACGAGGACTACGTGGTCACGGTCGAGGTGTCGCTCACGGCGGTCGGTCGCGCCGCGGGCACCCGCGCCGGTGGCACCATGCGCCAGCTCATCCGCTCGGTCACCGTGTTGACGGCCGCGGGCAACATCCCGAAGACCATCGAGATGGACGTGACGCCGCTCGAGAACGGCTCGTTCCTCAAGGTCTCCGAGATCCCGCTCCCCCCGGGCGTCAAGATCCTCTACACGCGCGACTTCAATGTCGTCGCGGTCGAGGGCAAGCGCGTGTCGAAGGAAGAGGCAGCTGCCGCCGCCGCTCCCGCCGCTCCCGCCAAGGGCAAGAAGTAGCTGATGCACCTCGTGGTCGGCCTGGGAAACCCCGGCGCGCGCTACGCACGGACCCGACACAACGTCGGATTCCTCGCGGTCGAGCGCGTCGCGTCCCGAGCCGGTGCAACCGTGGAGAAAAACCTCTACGGCGCACTGGTGGGAGATGGGGCCCTGGCCGGAACGAAGGTGATGTTCGCGCTGCCGCAGCAGTTCATGAACCTCTCGGGCCAACCGATCGCGTCGATCCTCGGGTTCTACAAGATCCCGCCGAAAGACATGATCGTCGTCCACGACGACATGGATCTCCCTTTCGGCCGACTCCGCGTTCGCGTGGGGGGAGGCCACGGGGGGCACAACGGCATCCGTGACATGCATCGGCTCGTCGGGACCGAGTTCACGCGCGTGCGCGTGGGGGTCGGCCGCCCGCCCGAGCAGATGGACCCCGCCGACTGGGTGCTCGCCACCTGGTCATCCGCGGAGAGCGCCGCGCTTTCCCCGATTTTGGACACCGCCGCAGACGCCGTAGAAAGTGTCGTGCGCGTGGGCGTCACCCAGACAATGAACCTGTTCAACGCGGCTTCGTCCGCGTGATCCTCCGCGGGAGCGGCATCGGCCTGCTCCCCCCCACATCGCCCAAGTGGAGGCACCTTGATCCTCAACGAATACGAGACCATCTACATCGCCCGCCCCGACCTCACCGAAGACGTGATGACCAAGATCACGACCCGCTTCGAGGCGGTCATCACCGGCAACGCCGGCGTCATCCTCGTCAGCGAGGACTGGGGCAAGCGCAAGCTCGCGTACATCATCAGCAAGCACCAGCGCGGCCACTACATCTACCTGAACTACGTCGCGCCCGCGGTGTTGGTCGCCGAGGTCGAGCGTACCCTCGGCCTCGAGGACCAGCTCCTCCGGTTCCTCACCATCAAGCTCGAGGACAACGTCGAGATCGAGGCCCGTCGCGCCCTCGCCGAGGAGCGCAAGCGCCTCCGGATCGAGCGGATGGCCGCGCTCAAGGCGGAAGAGGAAGCCGAGGCTCGTTACCGCGCCGAAGCCGAAGAAGCCGAAGACGAACTCGCCGTCGAAGCCGACGACTAACCACCAGCCGATATCGGAGATCCCATGAAGGTCATTCTTCAGGAAGAAGTCGCGAATCTCGGCACCACCGGTGAGGTGGTCGAGGTTGCCGACGGCTACGGCCGCAACTACCTGTTGCCCCGCAGCCTCGCCGTCCTCGCGGACGAGCGCAACACCCGCCGCCTGGATCACCAGCGGCGCATCGCTGCCGCCCGGCAGACCAAGGTCCTCGCGGCCGCCAAGGAGCTTGCCGCCAAGATCTCTGGCACCGCCGTGTCGATCAAGCGCCAGGCGGGCGCCGAAGACAAGATCTTCGGCTCGGTCACCAACCAGGACGTGCAGGAGGCCCTCGCGGCCCAGGGCGTCGACGTTGACCGTCGCAACATCTTGCTCGCCGAGCCGATCCGCAACATCGGCGTCTTCCAGGTGCCCGTCAAGGTGCACCGCGACGTCGAGGCGAGCGTCAAGGTGTACGTCATCCGCGGCTGATGAAAGGTTTCCCCCGCGATCGTGACGACGAGGGCCGGCGTCAACCCGACGCCGCCTCGTCGCGTGGCCTCCCCCACAACTGGGAGACCGAACGATCGTTGCTGGGGGGCCTCCTCCTGGACGCGAGCCAACTGCTCGAGGTCCGGGAGTTCCTCAAGCCGGACGATTTCCATCGTCCGGCGCACCAACACCTGTTCGAGCTCATCTGTGGGCTCTCGGACGGGGGGGTGCTGCCCGATCCCACCACGGTGCTCGACGACATCGAGCGCCGCGGTGACGCGGAGCGAGTCGGTGGTATCGCCTACGTGGTGGCGTTGCCGCAGGCGTGCGCCAGCGTAGACAACCTCACGACCTACGCGAAGCGGGTCCAGGAGTACGCGGTCCGCCGCAAGCTTCTCCTCGCTGCGCGCGCGATCGAAGAGGACATCCAGGAGGGGGTCAAGGACCTTCCCGCGCTGATGGACAGCGCCGAGAAGGCGATCTTCGAGATCTCGAACCTCGGCGGCTCGCGCGACTGGCACGCGCTCTCCCAGGTCATCGACGAGCAGATCCTCGAGATTCAGCGGCGCGCCGACAATCCCGGGGACGTGACGGGTGTCCCCACCGGATTCATCGATCTGGACCGCAAGCTCGCCGGCCTCCAGAAGACCGACCTCATCATCCTCGCGGCCCGCCCCGCCATGGGGAAGACCGCGTTCGTGCTGAACCTCGCGCTGAACGCGGCGCTGAAGGGCGGCGTGGCCGTCGGGATGTTCTCGCTGGAGATGTCGCGCCACCAGCTGGCCACGCGCCTCCTGTGCTCGCACGCGCGGGTGGACGCGAGCAATGTCCGCACCGGTACGCTCGATCCGAACGGCGACTGGCGGAAGCTCATCGAGGCCTCCGAGGAGCTGCACCGGCTCCCGATCCTCATCGACGACACGCCGGGCCTGACGATCACGCAGCTCCGGAGCAAGGCCCGTAGGTTGAAGGCGGAGTATCCGAACCTCGGCCTCCTCATCATCGACTACATCCAGCTGATGCAGGGCACGGGCGGCGCGAAAGAATCGCGCGAGAACGTGATCAGCAACATCTCGCGCGGCTTGAAGATCCTTGCCAAGGAGCTGGACATCCCCGTCATCGGGCTTTCCCAGCTCAATCGCTCGTTGGAGAGCCGCACGGACAAGCGGCCGATGCCGAGCGATCTGCGCGAATCGGGCGCGATCGAGCAGGACGCGGACATCATCCTCTTCATCTACCGCGACGAGGTCTACAACAAAGACGCCAGCGCGAAGAAGGGGATTGCCGAGATCATCATCGCGAAGCAACGAAGCGGTCCCATCGGTACCGTCGAGCTCGCGTTCTTGGACAAGTACATCCTGTTCCAGAACCTCGCGGGTCCCGGCGAGGCCCCGAACGGTTACTTCTGACGGGGCGGCCCGGGCCGTCCCCCGCGGAACATCGGGTGCGTCCCGAGCTGGGGTTGACTCCAGTGGCCGCGTCTACTATCAACGCGGTTCCATCATCACTGGCGCAATCGGACGCCTCACGCCGCCTACCCCTTCAGGAGCCCGTTGGACATGGAGAAGAAGGTACTCCTCGATACGCTCACCGCGCACGTCGCGCGGTATGAGCAGCACCGCCACTACATCGAGAAGGCGCGCGCGCAGGCCGCCACGGGCAAGTTCAACACCGCGGTGATCGAGCGCGTTGTGCTCGATCACGAGATCAAGTCGTCGGACGTTGCCGATCAGGTCCAGCCGCTGCTGCCGCGCCTGCTCGAGCTCGTCAGCGCGCTCGAAGCCGACAAGGCTCGCATCGAGGCGTCGCGAGGCGGCGTCGACGAGCAGATCCAGGAGCTCGAGCTCCGCGCAGCCATCGGCGAGATGGACGAGGCCGACTTCGAGAAGGAGGTCGGTGACCTCCGAGCCAACCAGGCGGGCGCCAACGAGCGCATCGCGGCCATCGAGTCGGACCGCGGCGATCTCCAGGGCGCGCTCGACCGTTGGAGCGCCACCGCCGGCCCCGCCGGTCACTACGTCGCCGCTTCCGCGGCCGTCGCGCCGATCGAGCTCACGTCCGCCCACATCCTGCCCCCCCACACGGCGGACACCGAGGTCGAGGTCGATTCGGAGCCCAGCGTCGAGGCGGTCGTCGAGTCCGACTCCGACAATGAGGCCGAGGCCGACTTCGAGCCGGCCGTGATCGACGAGGTCTCGGTCGACGTGGATGTGAGCACCGCCGCCGTCGAGGACGATGCGCACTACGCGCCGCGCACCGAGAGCCGCGAGGACCTCTCCGTGTTGTTCCCGAGCGGGAACGGCGAGGCCGTCGCGCACGTCCGCGTCGCGTCGGTGGAAGAGGACATCGCCATCGAGACCTCCGAGGTCGGCGAGGACGACGGTGACGCGCCGAGCGCGGACGTGCCGTTCGGCTTCGAAGACGAGATCCTCGGGGGTGACGTGGTCGTGGGCGCGGGTGAAGTCGAGATCGACCTCGCCGGCGAGGGCAGCGGCCCGTCCCTGTCCGCGCCCGCCCCTTCGAGCGACGCGGGGGACGCTCCCCGCCGCGCCCTGCTCCTCTACCAGGAGGGCACCGCGGAGGAGCAGATCTACCCGTTCACGGGGGACAACCTCACGATCGGCCGCGGTCGCGAGAACGACATCCAGATCAAGAACGACTCGAAGGTCTCGCGGTACCACTGCAAGCTCTTCCGTCGTGGCAACAACTTCTACATCGAGGACCAGAAGTCCTCGAACGGAAGCCTCGTCAACGGCGAGCTGATCACCGACCGTCGCCTCTTCGGCGGCGAGGAGATCATCATCGGCGAGACGTTCTTCCGGTTCCGCATCATGGAATGACGCCCAAGCGCGTCGGCGACGACGCGTAGAGCGTTCCGTGTGGAGAGGCGATCGGCGGTAGTGCCGGTCGCCTCTCTCCGTTTTGGGCATGTGTCGTCCGGGAGGGCAGCGCGCTTGCGATCTCTGGTAGGATCGGGAACCAGGCGGAGGCAGGCTGCGAGTGACGCGCGCGCATCCAAACCAGGGCTCGCGGGTAGAGTCGGAAGGGCGCGTTCGCTCGAGGGGCCGGTGAGCAATTATTCCGCTGGAAGCCTCTTTCCACGCTGCGCGCCGGCGTAGCCCGGAGTTAGGGGTGCGCGCTCTCGCTCACAGGGGGCGGAGCATTGGTATTTGGAACGGGAGAACCGGGTGAAACCGCTGCTTGACAATACGGAGGTCCCACATGCCTCGTAGGAAGAGCCAGGACGTGGCGCCAGAATATTTCACCACCTTCCAGGTGGCGAAAATGCTGCACGTGAGCCCACCCACCGTGGTGAATTGGGTCAACAGCGGGCTGCTCACGGCGCATCGCACGCCTGGAGGCCACCGGCGAATCGCGAAGGCGGACATCGTGGCCTTCGTCGAAGGGAATGTGTATCCGAACCCCTTCGACAAGGAGCCCACGCAGATCCCGCTGATCCCGGCGCCACCGCCGGCGGTCCGGCCTCCGCCGCCCCCCATGCTCAAGCGTGTCCTGATTGTTGATGACCTCCCCGAGTTCTGCTACCTCGTGCGCGACTATCTCCTCGAGGTCGGGGGCTACGAGGTCGAGGTGGCCTTCAGCGGCTTCGCGGCGGGACTCACCGTGGGGCGGTTCCAACCCGAGCTCATCCTGTTGGACATCGACCTGGATCCGCACAAGGTCGGCGCGATGGACGGATTCCAGCTCCTCAAGACCCTCCGGGACGATCCGCAGACCAGCTCCATTCCCGTCATCGCGTGCTCAGGGCTGCCGGACGCGCGGATCGAGGCCGAGGTCCGTAGGGGCACGCTCTTCACAAGCCTGGAAAAGCCGTTCCCGCTCTCGCAGCTCGTCGACGTGATGCAGGAGGCCCTGGCCGGGCGTGCGCAGCCTCGCTCGGCGCAGCCCGCCCCCACGTTCACGACCGAGAGCGCACGTACGTCCTACGCGAAGCCCAAAGCGCTCACGGCGAGCGCTTTGCGGGTGTAACCAAGGGATCGGTCGGGGTGGGGCCGGGGGGGTGCGCCACCTCGTCCCCCCCGCGCGCCGGCAGCGGGATCGCGGAGAGCGGGACCGGGGCGCGTGACACCCCGCGCCGCACCCGCACGACCTCGGCGGCGATGGCCACGGCGATCTCCTCGGGCGTCTCGGCGCCGAGGTCCAGGCCGACCGGCGCCGAGACACGCGCGAACAGCGCCTCGTCGACTCCGGCGGCGCGCAGCCGGATGAAGAACTTCGCGATCTTGGCGCGGCTGCCGATGAGGCCGAGCCACGCCCACGTGCGGGAGAGCAGCAGCTCGAGCAGATCCTGGTCGAGCGCGTGATCGTGCGTGACGATGAGGATGTACGTCCGCGCGTCCGTCACCAGGCGGCGGGCGAAGCGCCGGGGGTCCTCGGTGACGAGCGTGACGCCGGGAAAGCGCTCGGGATCGGCCTGATCTTCCCGCTCGTCCACCACGGTCACGTCGAAACCGAGCTCCCGCGCGAAGCTCGCCGTGGGCCGCGCCACGTGGCCGGCGCCGAACACGATCATCCGCTCACGCGGGCCCATGGGCTCGATGAACACCTCCATGGCGCCTCCACAACACATCCCCAGGTCACGCGTCAGGTGCACCGCGTAGCGACGGGGCCGCCCCACACGGAGCGCCTCGAGCGCGGCCCGGATGACCTGGTACTCGAAGTTGCCACCGCCGATCGTCCCGTGGATCCGGCCGTCGGGCCACACGATCATCCGCGCGCCGGTGGCCCGCGGCGCGGAGCCGTCGACCCCGATGACCGTCGTGAGGGCGACGTGTTCGCCCGCTTCACCGGCGGCCAGCAACACGCGCCAGAGGTCCGTCATCGACGAGCTCGGGCGGGGCGGGGCGGGACCGGACGGGGCAACGCGAACTCCACCGGCACCACAACGTCACCGGAGCGCGTCGCTTATCGCGTTGACCGGAGCCGAGCGCTTGCGTAGAGTGCCGCCCGATGTCGAACCGCAGGCTCCTGCTGCTCCTCCTCGTCTCCTGGCCCGCGGTCGCGCAGGAGCCGCCGGACGTCGCCCCCCCCGCGCCCGCGGAGCTCGTGCAACCGCTGGGGTCCCGCTTCGTGTGGGAGCTGCGTCCCTCGCTCGGAGCGGGAGTTCGGCCCGCGGGGTTGGCCGTGCAGACGGTGGCCGGCGGCACGTGGTTCGTGGTCGACGAGAAGGGCGGGGTGTGGAGCTCGGAGGACGAGGGCGGTCGCTGGGAGCGCGTCCTGCGGGCTGACGGAGACGACGGCGAGGAGGAGATGACGGACGACGAGGCGCTGCTCCTCGAGGCGGAGACGCTGCAAGACGAGCAGATCGAGAACGCCGAGTCCCAGATCGACGAGTCCGATCCGGACGCGATCCCGGGTGACGAGCCGTTCGCGGAGGAGGAGGTCGCTCCGACCGACGAGCTCGAGGACCTCCAGGACGTGGAGATCGAGGACGTCGACGTCCTCCAGGGCGACCTGCTCGTCGGCGACCGGGGGGACGGCCGCGGGGCCCAGCCCGTGGTGTGGGTCGATCCCGCCGATGTCGATCGTGTATTCGTCGGGCGCGTGGACGGGGTCTGGCGCTCTTCGGACTCGGGCCGCACTTGGGAGCGGGTCAGCACCACGTCGAGCCTGGACCCCCAGGTGACGACCTTCGCCCGCGGGAAGGACGGCGCCCTCATCGCCGGGACGGTTGATGGCGTGCGGTTCTCCCTGGACGACGGCGCGACCTGGATCGACGCGGTCGACGCCACCGACGGAGCCCATGTCCACGCGATCGTTCAGGAGGCGGGTGCCTACTGGGCCGCGACCACCGAGGGCCTGTTCCGCAGCGGGAACGGCTTCGGCTGGGAGCAGGTGCCGCTCCCGGACTCGGCGGAGGCGCGGGCCATCGTGGCCGACTCCAACTGGGACACCGGGTTCTGGGTCGCGACCGCGGGGGCGCTCCTGCGCACCGATGACGGCGGCGCCACCTTCTACGTAGCGGGCCGCCAGCCCCTCCGCGGCCTGCGCGACATGGTGAGCCTCGACGAGCCGGGGCATCTCCTCGCCATCTCGGACGACGGCGTGTGGGAGTCGATGGACGGCGGCGTGACCTGGATCACCGCCGATCGGCAGCTCGGCGACCCCGACGTGCGCGCCCTCGCGTTCGCGGACAGCGGCGCCGTCATCGCCACCCCCCGGGGCGTCTGGCGCCTCGTGCCGCCCCGCTCGGTAGTAGTCCCCGAGCTGCGGCGAAAGGCGCAGCTCTCCCTCCCGGCGACCGTCCAAGCGTCGATCTCGCGCCATGGGATGGACCTCGATCTGCTCTCCCTCTCCCGGCTCGGCGTCGCGTCGAGGCTGGTGCCGGGCGTAGAGCTGACCTTCGACTACGGCTCGGCGGCGGCCCGCGACGTCGACCACGTCTCCGCGTCGACCACCGACTCCTACGACGACGACTGGTCGCTCACCGCGAAGCTCTGCTGGGGCGGGGGCTGCGGCGTGAGCAGCGGAACCGGGACCACCGACTATTCGGACAGCGCCAGCAGCACCTCCGCCTACGTCTCGGGCGGCGAGGTGTTCAGCGAGGGTGAGCCGGTCGCGGCCGCCGCGAACGTCGCCCAGCGCGTCCGCAGCTACCGGCGCTACCTCTCGGACCACGTGGCCGATGCGTGGCTCTCGCGCGTCCAGCTGATGAACGAGAGCGCCGCCGTCCGCGAGCTGCCGCTCCGCGAGCAGGTCCTCCACACGCTTCAAATCGCCGAGCTCGACGCGCGCCTCGACGCGCTCACCGACGGCGCCTTCCTTCGCTCTCTCTCACGTCTCGAGGAGTCCCCATGATCTCGTTCGTACTCGCGCTCGCCCTCTCGGGGCCGGCCACCGCCGCGGAGTTCCGCACGGTCGACGAGGTGCTCGCGCAGTTCGAGAAGGAGCCGGACGTACAGGCGGTGCAGAAGATGGTCCTGGAGTACTCCAAGACCGATCCCCGCTACGTCGAGGAGTGGATGGCCGCCGCGAAGAACGCCGCGTGGCTCCCCGACCTCTCGGTCCAGTACGACTACGACAACTGGTACGCCTACGACTACGGCTACGAGACGTCGGCCGACGGCGCGCTCGAAGGCACGGACATCGACGACAAACACGGCGTGACCGCAAAGGCGGCGTGGAAGCTCAACAAGCTCGTCATGTCGAGCGATCGCATCCGCGTCATCAGCGAGACCCAGGACATCGTGAAGCTCCGCGACAAGGTCCTCGAGGAGGCCACCCGCCTCTACTTCGATCGCCGCCGCCTCCAGGTCGACCTGCTCCTCAATCCCGCCGGCGATCTGAAGACGCAGGTGAAGAACGAGATGCGCCTGCAGGAGCTGACGGCGCAGATCGACGCCTACACCGGCGGTCGCTTCTCCGCGGCGGCGAACGGCAAGTAAGCGTCTCGAGTGTCCGTCCGGAGCGTCGGCGGACGCGCCTGCGCGACGGATGGGGGATAGACGGGCGGCATCATGCTCGGCCACGACATCGTCCTCATCCTCGACTTCGGCTCGCAGTACACGCAGCTCATCGCGCGGCGCATCCGCGAGCAGGGCGTCTACTGCGAGATCCACCCGTGCACCCTCGCCCCGCGGGCGTTCCCGCGGCTCGTCGGCATCGTGCTCTCCGGGGGCCCCTCGAGCGTCTATGACGCCGACGCGCCCCCGTTCGACGCGGGCTGGCTGGAGATGGGCGTGCCGGTGCTCGGCATCTGCTACGGCATGCAGCTGCTCACGCAGGCCCACGGGGGCGAGGTGCGCGGCTCGGCGCACCGCGAGTACGGCCACGCCGACATCACGCGGGGGCCGGGGGCCGACCGGCTCTTCGCGGGCCTCCCCGACACGCTTCCGGTGTGGATGAGCCACGGCGACCAGGTCGCGCGTGCACCGGACGGATTCCACACCATCGCGTCGACCCCCACGTGCCCCATCGCCGCGTTCGCGGACGACGCACGCCGGCACTACGGCCTCCAGTTCCACCCGGAAGTCACCCACACGCGGGACGGCGTGGCGCTGCTGCGCAACTTCGTCTTCGCCGTGTGCGAGGCCCGTCCCGACTGGTCGATGGGCAGCTTCGTGAAGGAGCAGGTCGAGCGCATCCGCGCCCAGGTGGGCGACGGGCACGTCATCTGCGCCCTCTCCGGCGGCGTCGACAGCTCGGTGACCGCGGCGATCCTCCACGAGGCGCTGGGCGACCGCCTGCACTGCATCTTCGTCGACAACGGCCTGCTGCGCCTCGGCGAGCGGGACAGCGTGGCGGCGGAGTTCGCCGAGTACGACCTGACCGTGATCGACGCCTCGGAGCGCTTCCTCGACGCGCTCGCGGGCGTGACCGACCCCGAGAAGAAGCGGAAGATCATCGGCGAAGCGTTCATCCGCGTCTTCGAGGTCGAGTCCGCACGCTTCCGCGACGCCCAGTGGCTCGCCCAGGGCACGCTCTACCCGGACGTGATCGAGAGCGTCAGCTTCCGCGGGCCGAGCGCCACCATCAAGAGCCACCACAACGTGGGCGGGCTCCCCGAGCACATGAAGCTCAAGCTCATCGAGCCGCTCCGCGAGCTGTTCAAGGACGAGGTCCGCACCCTCGGTCGCGAGCTCGGCCTCTCGGACACGCGGGTCGATCGCCAGCCGTTCCCGGGACCCGGCCTCGCGGTGCGCTGCCTCGGCACGCTCACGCAGGAGCGGCTCGACGTGCTCCGCGCGGCGGACGCGATCGTCGACCAGGAGATCCGCGCCGCGGGCCTCTACACCTCGATCTGGCAGAGCTTCGCCGTCCTGTTGCCGGTGCGCTCGGTGGGCGTCATGGGCGACAACCGCACGTATGACGAGGTGTGCGCCATCCGCGCCGTGCACTCGACGGACGGGATGACCGCCAACGTCACCGAGCTCCCGTGGCCGGTGCTCGCGCGGATGTCGAGCCGCATCATCAACGAGGTCAAGGGCATCAACCGCGTGGTGTACGACATCACGACGAAGCCGCCGGGCACCATCGAGTGGGAGTGAGCGCGCGCGCCGGCCGGGCCCGGTGAGCTGGGCCGTCGCCGCCCTCACGGTGCTGGCGGTGGCGCTCTCGCCGGGCCTGCCCTGGTACGTCGGGCCCGCGGCGCTCGGCCTCGCGGCCATCGCGGCGCGTGATCGGCACTGGATCTGGCCCGCGCTCGGCCTCACGCTGCTCTGGACGCCCGCCGTGGGCGGCCCTGTCGGTGCCGGCGTGCTCGTGGGCGCGATCGTGCTCGGGGCGCTGCGATGGCGTGCCCTCTCCACGGGCGTGGTCGTGGTCGCGCTCCTCCTCGCCATGAAGCAGGAGGCCGCGAGCGCCGCGTTGGCCTCCGCCACGAGCGTCGTGCCGGGGTTGGTGGCGACGTTGGTGACCGCGGCCGGGGCCGTCTCCGCCGCGCGGGGCGGGCGCATCGAGGCGGCGGCCCTCGCGCTCGCCGGCGGGGTGATCCTCACGCGGCTCGGCCTCGTTTGGAGCGTGGAGGGCGAGGCACGCCTGCACGCCGCGGAGCGGATCGACGCGATTGCGTTCGTCTACGACGGGCTCGTGTCCGATGCCGACGAGGCGCTCGCCCTGGCGCTCGTCCGCGCCGCGCCCGACCGGGACGAGGCCGCGCTGCGCCTCGGCTGGGCGGCCGCCCTGGCGGCGGGGTGGCGCCCCGCGCGCGCCGACGGCGTGGTGGTGGCGGTGGCCCGTGCGCTGGACGCGAGCGGACGGGGAGGGGAGGCGCTCCGGTTGCTCGCGCGCCACCCGCGCGAGGGCGACGTGGACGCGCTCATGGGCCTGTTGGAGCACATTCAGGGGGTACCCAGCCGGTGGCGCGGGGCGTCCCTCGGGCCGCGCCTGCCGGGGCGCGCGGCGCTGGATGTGTCGTTCCGCACCAATGGCTGGGTCGGCGTCGAGTTCACGGCGACCGAGCCGCTCGCCAACCTGATGCTCACCGGGAACGGCATCGCCTACGCGGGCGCGTCCGTCGTCGAGGTCCAGATCGATGGGGCGACGCCGATCCCTTGGACGTTGGACGGCCCCGGCGAGCTCACCGTCCCGGGCCCCGTGGCGCCGGGGCCCCACCGCCTCGGGTTGCGCTTCGTCAACGATCGCGCCGACGCCGGCGGCGACCGAAATGTGGAAGTTCTGGGGTTGCGCGCCGAGTAGATCACGGACGGGGGGGCCGTGCGCCCCCCCGGTTTCTCACGTGGCCGACCGGGACCCTACCGGGTCCCACCGCCGGCCCCGGGGGTGGCCCCTTCGGGGTTGGTGCCGGGCTGGGCGGGGGTCATCGGCGTGCCGGTCTCGGAGACGACGATCTCCTGGGCCGTGCGCTTGCCGTCGACCATCCGGTAGACGACGTGGACCATCGTCCCGGGCGCGAGCTCGTTCACGGTGACGACGTTCTCGCCCCGCTGGATCCGCGCGGTCGGGCCGTACTCCACGTCGAACGTCTCGCCGGAGGGGAGCCGCAGGTTCACGGTGTCGTTGTCCGAGCCGGTGACGACGGCGTCGAACTCGACCGGCTCGCCGCGCTGCTCCAGGTCGCGGAGCTCCTGTGCCATCTCGCGACGCGCCTCCGCAACGTCCTCGCGGCCCTCCTGCGCGGCCTCGCGCACGCCCTCGGCGGCCTCCCGCTCGGTCTCGCGCACGTCCTGGACGGCTTCCTGCGCTTCCTGCTGCTCCGTCTGGCACGCGGCCACCAAGCCGAGCGACGCGATCCCGACAAATGTCAACGTCCTCATCTGTTCCTCCTGATTCGAAGGACCCCCGGCCCGAGCGCCAGGGTGACCTGTGCTGTGAACAGGGGCAATGTGTGCGCCGCTGCATGGGCCATCGGCGGGACTGACACATCGAGGAGAATTGGGTAGCAGCGTTGCATCTCTCGCGGAATCCAGCGGTCACGCCGTCGTGAGGGAGCCCAATGCACGTTCGAGGTTTGCCCGTGCCGCCGCCTCGTACCGCTCCGCCATCGCGGGGGTCTGGTAGAGCGCAGGCCGGGCGAGCAGCGAGGCCAGGATTCGCCCGCGGCCGGCGGCGAACAGCGCGTCCGGCACGTGGGCGTACTCCCGCCGCACCTCGCGCTCGTACGCGTCGAACACCGCGGGCGGCTGGCCGAGGATGGAGAGATCGACATCCACGAGGAGGGCCATGTCCGGGTCGGTGGGGAGCGCGTCGTGGCGGGTGGCGAGCACCAGCGCCGACAGGCGATCGGCGTGCCGCGAGAGGCCCACGGCGTGAGCGGACCGGCTCGCCCAGGCCGCGCTGCGCGCCTCGTTGTCGTGGGCGAGGGGATCGTAGATGGCGTCGTGGAACCAGAGGGCGAGCGCCAACAGGTCCGGCTCGCGGGCGAGAATGCGCACGCGGTCGAGCTCGTCGAGGCACGCCGATAGGTGCACGAGCGTGTGGTAGGCGCGGTGCGGCTCGGACCAGGCTTCGAGGAGGCGCTCCCCCTCGTCGGCCCACGGCCCCACGGCCGCCAAGCGCTCTCCGAGCGACGCCCACCGCGCGGCGAGCGCGCCCCGCATTTACTTGCCGACCCGCAACCGCAGACCCGCGTACACCGAGTTGGGATCGGCCCCGAGCACGTCGCGGTTGGCCTCGTGCAGCTCGGCGGCGCGGTCGGCCGAGCCGAGCTCGCGGGCCGCGATCGTGGCGAGGGTCTCCCCCCGTTGCACGACCACCACGCGCCCGCTCACGGTGCGGTAGCCCGACTTGGGCGCCTCGCCGCCGAGCCAGCGCGCCTCGAGCCGCGCGAGCATGCCCTGGTCGCCGAGGTCGCGGAGGACCCGGTTCACGTCCGCCTGCAACGCGGCGTCGTCCGCGCGCAGCGCCACGTTGTAGGTCGCCACGTTCAGGGCGTCGTCCGCGATGCGCAGCCCGTCCCCGAAGGCCTGGAGCTCATGCCGGACGAGCGGGCAGTCGTAGACCACCGCGTCGAGCTTGCCGCGCGAGAGCTGCTCGAAGTAGCCGTAGTCGCCGAAGACCACGCGCTCGTAGGCCGCGCCGACCGTGGCGGCGACGAGCTGGGTCGCCACGGGATCGTCGTACATGCCGATCCGCTTGCCGCGCAGCGCGTCCAGCGTCTTGATGGGGGAGCGCTTCGCCACGACGAGGCAGTGGCTGTACTGCAGGTACGACGTGGTCCACGCGATCCCCGCCCACGTGCCGCTCGGGGAGAGCTGGCCGATGGCGAGGTCGGCCTCGCCCGCGCGCAGCCGATCCGGGAGCTGCGTGAAGGTGCTCGGCACCACGGTGAGGGGCACGCCGGCCTCCGCCGCGAGAGCGGACATGACGCCGAACTCGAAGCCCTCGTAGCCGCCCTCGACACCACCCTCGCGGGGGCGGGAGAGGAACGGGGCGGCGTCGGGATCGGCCGCCACGCGCAACGCGCCGCGCGCACGGACGGCTGCGAGGCCGCCCGTGACCTTGGAGGCGGCGGTGGAGGTGGGCTTGATGGGAGCGGCGGTCTTGGAGGCCCCTGCGGGGGTGTCCGAAGCGACCGGCCGCGCGGCGCCAGCGCCCAGGGAGACGACGCTCACGAACAGGACCCCCACGCCGGCCGCCACCGCCGCGAACAAGAGCGCGATGGCCGCGGGCGCGGGAAGACCCCGGCGCCTCCGCGCCCCCGCTGCTGCCGCGCGTGCCACGGTGACCGTGTGCGCCGACCCACACGACGGACACCGATCCGCGTCCTTGGCGACCTTGGACCCACAATGCGCGCACTTGTCCCACGTGCTCACGGCTTCGCCCCGGTCGCGCCCGGCACCCGCAGGCGCATCCCGGTGTAGATCTGGTTCGGATCGGGGCCGACCACGTCCTTGTTGGTCTCGTACAGCGCCTTCCACTTCTCCGTGTCACCCAGCTCACGGCGGGCGATGAGCGAGAGGGTCTCGCCGCGCTTGACGACTACGACCTTGCCCGTGGCGCTCGTGTAGGAGTCCTTCGGCGCGCTGGCGCCGAGCCACCGCTGCTCGAGCGTGGCGAGGAGGCCCTGATCGCCGAGCTCCTTGAGCACCGCGTTGACGTCGGCGAGGAGCGCGGTGTCCCACATTGGCACGGCCACGTTGTAGGTGGCGACGTTCAGCGCGTCCTCCGCGATGCGGAGCTTGTCACCGTAGGTGGTCATCTCGTGGCGCGCGAGGGGGCAGTCGTAGACCATGCCGTCGAGCTGGCCGCGCACCATCTTCTCGAAGTAGCCGTAGTCGTCGAACAACACGCGCTCGTAGGCCGCGCTCACCAGAACGTCCGTGACCTGGCGCGCCACGACATCGTCGTACATGGCGACACGTTTGCCCTTCAGATCGGCGACGGTCTTCACCGCGCTGCCGGACGGCACGACGAGGCACAGGCTGTATTGGAGGTAGGACACCGACCACGCGAGGTCGCCATAGGAGGCGCTGGGCGAGATCTGGCCGATGGCGATGTCGGCCGCGCCGGAGGTCACCTTCTCCGTGAGGTTCGGGAATGTCGCGCCCACGATCTCGGCGGGCACGCCGGCGCGGTCCGCCAGGGCCCGCACGATGGCGTACTCGTAGCCCTCCCAGTTGCCGTCCGCGCCCTTCGCCAGGAACGGCGCCGCGTCGGGATCCGCGGCCACACGCAACACCCCGCGGCGCCGCACGCCGTCGAGGCCACCGTCCGCCGCGAGCGGGTTGACGACCGGGGGGCGGGGGGCCTCCTCGGGCACCTCCACCACCGTGGTGGTCGTGGACGAGGGGCCCGCGCCGCAGGCGAGGGACAGGCCCACGAGACCGCCGCCGGCGGCCAGGGACAGCCCACGTGGGAGGAGCGTGCGGGGAAGTGTCGTCATCGTGACCTCGTGTGCGCCCGCCGCTTGCACAGCAGGAAGGCGTTCGCGCGCATCATCCCCCGGGCCGCCGAAGGCGGCAAGCGATAGGGGGCCCGGCTTCCCGACGGGGCTCTCCATGGACGTCGTCTTCCTCTCGCCCGCCTACCCGCCGGAGATGGCCGAGTTCACCCGTGGGCTCGCCGAGGTGGGCGCGCGGGTGTACGGCGTGGGCGACTCCTCGCCCGACTCCCTCTCGGGCGCCCTCCGGGGGCACCTCGCCGACTACGTCCACGTGCCCCGCATCATGGACGACGCCGATGTCATCGCGCGCGTCGGGCGCTGGCTCGGGGGGCGCCGGCCAGACCGGATCGAGACGAACTGGGAGCCCCTCACCATCCTCGCCGCTCGGATGCGCGCCGCGTTCGGCGTGCCCGGCCTCGTGGAGGATGTCGTGCTCGGCTTCCGCGACAAGCCGCTCATGCGGGAGCGCGTGGCGCGGGCGGGCCTGCGCGTGCCCCGATCGGCCCGGGCCCGGACGCGGGCCGAGGCCTGGGAAGCGGCGGGGGAGATCGGGTTTCCCCTCATCGTCAAGCCGGTCGCGGGCGCCGGCAGCGCGGACACGTTCCGGGTGGGCGCGGCGCGCGAGCTCGACACCGTGCTCGACAAGATCCGGCACGTCCCCGAGGTGAGCGTCGAGGAGTTCGTCGAGGGGGACGAGTACACCTACGAGACGCTCTGCGTGGACGGCGAGCCGGTCTACGAGAGCGTGTGCCAATACTTCCCGAACGCCCTGGTGGCCCGCCAGAACGAGTGGATCAGCCCCATCATCCAGAGCATCCGCCACCTCGACGATCCGCGCGTGCGCGACGGCGTGACGCTCGGCCGCTCGGTGCTCCGCGCGCTCGGGATGGGCAGCGGGTTCACCCACATGGAGTGGTTCCGCACCCCGTCGGGGGAGGCCGTGTTCGGCGAGGTCGCCTGTCGCGCTCCGGGTGCGAACATGGTGGATCTGATGAACTACACCAGCGACGTCGACCTGTTCCGGGAGTGGGCGCGCGTCGTATGTCACGGCACGTGTGAGGCCCCCCGTGAGCGGCCGTGGAGCGCCGCGATCGTGTTCAAGCGGGCCGAAGGGCAGGGGAGGATCGCGGCCGTGGAGGGCGTCGAGGCGTTCCGGCGGCGCCACGGCAGCGCAATCGTCCGGCAGGACCTCCTCCAGATCGGCGCGCCGCGGCGGGACTGGAAGCAGACCTTCCTGTCCGACGGCAACGTCGTGGTGCGGCATCCCGACGGGGACGAGACCCTTCGCATCGCGATGGACGCCGCGGCCAACATCCATCTGCATGCGCGCTGACCGCCGTGGTTGAGCCCGCCGGCGGCACGGCCGCGGGCCGCTCGACGGCCTTCCGCATCCTGCTGGTGGCCGCGCTCCTCGGCGTCGGCTGGCTGGTGCACCCCTATTTCCAGGTGCTCACCATCGCCGTGATCACGGCGGTGTTGGCCTCCCCGGTGCACGTGGGCGCGCTGCGCCTCCTCCGGGGGCGCGCCTACACGGCGGCCGTCGTGACGACCACGCTGCTCACCGTCGGGGTGTTCGTACCCCTCGCCGGCCTCACGTGGCTGCTCTCCCGCGAGCTGCTCCGTATCGCCAACGTCGTCGTGGTCTCCCTCCGCGAAGGCGGGCTCGACCGTGTGCTCGACACCCTCGACTCGCCGCTGTTGATGGGCTGGCTCGCCGACTTCGGCGTCGATCGCCAGGAGCTCTCCGCGGCGCTCGCCGACGGGGTCCAGCAGGTGTCCGTGGCCGTCGCCGGGGGCCTCGCGGCCAGCCTGCCGAACTTCTTCACGCAGACCGCCGGCGTGCTCCTCGACATCGTCGTGTTCTTCCTCTCCGTCGTGACCCTGCTCGCACGCGGTCCGGATCTGCTGCGGTGGATCGGGCGCATCTCCCCGCTCGATCCACGGTACCTCCAGCGCCTGTTCGATGTCTTCGCGAGCTTCGCGCGCAACGTGGTGCTGGCCGGCCTCGTGTGTGGCGTCCTGCAGGGCCTGGTCGCCACCCTCGGCTACTGGATCGCGGGCATCGACCGGCCGTTCGCGCTCGGCGTGCTCACGGGCGTGCTGACCTACGTGCCCTTCGTCGGCACCGCGCTGGTGTGGATCCCGCTCACGGCCGATCTCGTGTTGACCGGCGCGTGGGGCACCGCCGCGTTCATCCTCATCTGGTCGATCGTCATCACCGCCTCCGTCGACAACGTCGTGCGGCCGCTCATCGTGCGGGGCCAGTCCGGCATCCACCCGCTGCTCATCCTGCTCGGCGTGCTCGGCGGCCTCGAGTGGCTCGGCATCGTCGGCGTGCTCATCGGGCCCGTGCTCGTGGCGATGTTGGCGACCTTGCTGACGTTGTACACGGAAGAGGTCGCGCCGAACGGATAGACCGCGGGGATGTGGCTCGTCCTCGTCCTCTCTACCGCACACGCCGACGTTCCCCCGCCCATCGTCAACGGCGAGCTCACCCGCCTGTACCCGCAGGCCGTGTTGTTGCGGCATGCGGACGCCGGTTGGAACAGCGTGTTCGTGTGCACCGGCACCCTCGTGGCGCCGCGCTGGGTGCTCACCGCCGCGCACTGCACCGTCGACGCGTACGGCTACGGGTTGACCGAGATGCACGTGTACGTCGGCCACGAGTGGACGTTCGGCGCCGACGAGATCGTGGCGGACGATTGGTTTCCCCACCCCGACTACTACGTGTCACCCAACGGCCTGCAGATCGACCACGACCTCGGCTTCGTGCACCTCTCGGAGCCGATCGAGCTCGATCCGATCGCGCTCGCGACGACGGCGCCCGAGGTGGGGGAGGAGCTGCGTTGGGTGGGGTGGGGGGCCTCCGGCGACCACGCGGGCGACTCCGGCTACTACAAGCGCATGGCCGACATGCCGGTGGTGGGCCTGGAGGACGAGTTCCTGCTCGCCTACGACGCCGGCGGGGCGGCCACGTGCGGGGGGGACTCGGGCGGGCCCGTGTTCCGCCTCGGTGCCGACGGGGTGCCGACGCTGGTGGCCGCCCACTCGTTTGGCCGGGACGACGATGGCACGCTGTGCGCCGGGAGCACCTCGGGTGACACGCGGGTCGATCTGTACCTGGATTGGATCGCGGAGACGCTTGGGGAGGACACGGGCGAGCCCGACGACACCGATGCGGTGGACACGGACGCGGAGGACACGGACGCGGAGGACACCGGTCCCGACGAGGACGAGGCCGCCGGCTGTGCGTGCGACAGCGCCACCTCGCCCGGCGGATCCTTGCTCCTCGCGCTCGCGACGATCGCCCCCCTCCTTCGGCGGCGCATCCGGCGGCGCCGATGACCCTCCTCGCGCTGTTGTTGGGCTGCGCCCGGAACGCGTGCGAGGACTGGGCGGCGGTCGCGCTCGCCTGTGTCGACGAGGCGGGGGAGGACACGCGCGTCTACGAACCCGACGCCGCCTGCCCCGGCTGGTCGTCCGAGGCGCAGGCCCTGTACGGCTCGTGGTACCGCTGCCAGGAGGACGCCTGGGCGGCGGCCGACTGCGCTTCCGCCGAAGGCGTCGAGACGGCGCGGGAAGACGCGGCCACGTGCCCGGCCCCCTGATCCGCCTGCGAGACTCGCAACCGGCCGCTCTGGTACGCTGTCCCCGCGATGCTCGCCCGCCTGCTCCCGCCCGACCCGTCGATCCGCGCCCGGCGCCTGTCCGGGACGCTCGCGGCCCTGGCTGTGGTGGCGGTGGGGGTGCACCGTGTGGATCCGGCGCTTCCCTTTCCGCTGATCGAGTCCTGGGCGCTCGCCGGGGCCGGCGTCGCCGCGCTCCTCGCGGTCCCGGTGCCATTGGGGCCCCTGGGCCGGCGGATCGGCGCGCTGGTCGTGGGGGCGCTGCTCCTCCGCGCCGGGCTCCCCGCCGCCCACAACGCGACGTTCCCGTGGGTCGAGCTGGGGCGCGCGCGCCTCGCCGAGTGGGAGGATCTCGCGCTGTTCGGCTTGTGCCTCGCGACGGTGGCGACGGGTGCGGCCGCCACCGCCGCCGAGCGATGGATGGCGCGGGGCGCGGGGATCCTCGCGGCCGTCGCCCTCGGCGTCACCCTCTTCCTGCCGATCAAGTCGAGCTTCCAGGGCCTCGCGGCCCCGGCGCCGGGCATGACCGCGGTCCCCGTCCTCACGTGGCGCGGGCCGATCCCGCAGCGGTGGACCCGCACCTTCACCACCGGGAGCGGGCTGGTGTTGTTCCCCGAGCACGTACGGGACGAGTGGGCACTGATGGCCATTGCCGGCGGGATCCACCAGGACGCGGCGACCGCCGCCGTGAAGCGCGGGGAGACGCGCCCGTGGGTGGCCGCTGTGCAAGGCGGGGTGCGGATCGGGACGTGGACCGTGCTCCAGTGGATCGCGGCGCTCGCGCATGGCGCGCGGACCGTGGCGTTTCCGCTCGTGCTCGTGCTCGTCGGAGCCTCGTTCCTGGGGCGTCCGCCCCCTGAACGGCTCCGGCTCACGACGAGGTGGGTCTGCGGCGCCGGGCTCGTGCTGGTCCCCGCGGCCAACCTCGCGGCGCTGGTCGCGGGCACGCTGGTGTGGCTCCCGGATGGCGGCGGGCTGCGGATCTCCGCGGCAGCCTCGACCCTGGCGATGCTCGCGCTCGTCGGGCTCGTCAGCGCCTCGGCGCCCGGTCGCTCCACCCTCGGAGCCGCGTCGTGATCCTCGCGCACCTCCTCCTCGCCTGCGCCGACGCCCCCGTCACGACCGTGGCCCCGCCCGTCGCGGCGCCCTCGGCGACCGCCCCGGACCTCGTGATCGTGGGCGTCGCCGGGCTGCGCTCCGATCCACGCTCCCGCTCCAGCGACTGGTTCCTCGAGGCCTTCGCGGGCGAGAAGGGCGTCGTGTTCGCCAACGCGTACGCCCAGTCTCCCTCTACGTTCGTGAGCCTCGGGAGCCTCCTCACCGGGCGGTACCCCTCCGCGGTGCCGCTCTGCGGCTTCCCGAGCGATCCGGACGACACGACGGCCCAGGCGCCGTGGTGCACCGAGGTGCCGGCGTCGGTCCCGACGTTGCCGGGCGTGCTCGCGCTCTACGGCTACCGCACGGCGCTCCTGACGGCGGATGTGCAGGGCGCCGAGCGCCTCGCGCCGCTGTTCGAGGACACGATCGTCGCCTCGCGGCGATGGCAGGACCGCGCCACCGACTGGGATCGCGTCCGCACGCTGGCCGAGGAGTGGTGGAACGAGGACGCGACGCGCCCGCGCCTCCTGGTCGTGGCCGTCTCGGATCTGGACGCGCGCAACGTGCCGGCCCTCCGCGTGAAGATGGGGCTCGATCTTGCGGGGGAGGGGGGCGCGCCGACACGCATCGATCGCGCCCTCGTCACCACCGGCTACCAACAGGCCGCGCGCTCCACCGGCGCGGCCACGCGCGCCCTCGTGGACGCGCTCCGCGGCGGGTCGACGCGCCCCACGTGGGCCGCGGTCCTCGGCACGAACGGCGTCAACCTCGGCGATGCCTCCGTGCCCGCCCAGGCGCTCCGCGACCGCTCGTGGAACGACCTGCTCCTCGACCGCACGCTGCACGTGCCCCTCGCGCTGATCGGCCCCCCGGGCACGCCGCCGGCCCGCGTCGAGGAGCAGGTGGTGGAGCTGGTCGATTTGCTCCCCACGCTCCTGTCGCTGGGCGGCGCCGTGCCCCCCGCGGGCATCCCCGGCCAGGATCTGCTCGCGACGCCCTTCGTGGCGGATCCTTATGCCACCGCCTACGGCGAGTTCGGCGACATGCTCACCGTGCGCTCCGGCGCGCGCGCGTGGTCGGTGCGGGCGTTCTTCCACAACCGGAGCGCCCTCGATCCCGAGCTCACCAACTTCGTGCTCGACTACCGGCCCGACGCCGGCAAGTACGCGCTCCACGACCTGGTGAACGACCCGTTCCAGGAGCGGAACCTCCTCGACGCCGACCCGTCGGGCGCGCGTCGGATGAACGATCTGCTCGTGAAGATCCGCACGGGGCCCGGCGCCCCGCCGGAGGGTGCCCTGGACGCGCGCCGGATCTGGGAGCTGCGGATGTCGCCGGCGGATGGCTACTGGTAGGCGGCCCAGCCTGGAATTGCGCATCCGAAGCGCTTATGGTCAAGGTTTCGAGGTCCCCGTGAGCGTACCGAACGACGGCTCCGTCGCCAGCCTCTCCCCCGCCGGCGAACAGACGGCAGACCAGCGCGTGCGCGTGCCGTTCGACCGCCTCCGCGCCGCCTGGCGCGCCCAGACCACCCCGCCCGACGTGAGCGCGCGCCTCGCGTCGCTCGCGAAGCTCCAGGCGTGGATCGTGGCCCACCAGAAGGAGATCGCCGAGGCGGTCAGCGCCGACTTCGGCCATCGCTCCCACCACGAGACCATCGCCGCCGAGCTCGCGCTCTCCGCCACCGATCTGCAGCACACCCGCGCGCACCTCTCCAGCTGGGCGCGGCCCGAGTCCCGGTCGACCTTCTGGGGGTTCCTCCCCGCGTCCTCGCGCCTCGTCCGCCAGCCGCTCGGCCTCGTGGGGGTCGTCGTCCCGTGGAACTACCCGTTCCAGCTCGCCGTGATGCCGCTCACCGCGGCCGTGGCGGCGGGCAACCGCGTGCTGCTCAAGCCCTCTGAGCTCACCCCCCGCACCGCGGAGCTCGTCACGACCATGGTCCGCGCGGTGTTCCCGCCCGACCAGGTCGACGTGGTGACCGGCGGCGCCGACGTCGGCGCGGCGTTCACGCGGCTCCCGTTCGACCACCTCTTCTTCACCGGCTCCACTTCGGTCGGCAAGATGGTCATGCGCGCCGCCGCGGAGAACCTCACCCCCGTCACCCTCGAGCTCGGCGGCAAGAGCCCGGTGATCGTGCACGCATCGTACGATCCGGCGCGGGCCGCCGAGACCGTCGCCGCGGGCAAGCTCCTCAACGCCGGTCAGACCTGCATCGCGCCGGACTACGTGCTCATCGCCCCCGAGCGGGTGGACGCGTTCGTGAAGGGCTACGAGCAGAGCGTGGCGCAGATGTACCCGCGCATCGTCGACAATCCGGATTACACCAGCATCATCAACGATCGGCACTACGCCCGCCTCGATGCGCTGCTGGCCGACGCGGTGCAGAAGGGCGCCACGGTCAAGCAGATCAACCCGGGCAACGAGACGGTCGGGACCTCGCGCAAGTTCTTCCCGACGATCGTGCTCGGCGCGACGCCGGACATGGCGCTGATGCAGGACGAGATCTTCGGGCCGATCCTGCCCGTGGTCGCGGTGAAGAGCGTGGACGAGGGCATCCGCTACGTCAACGAAAACCCGCGCCCGCTGGCGCTCTACTACTTCGACGACAACGGGGCCCGCGTGGAGGACGTGTTGACGCGCACCACGTCGGGCGGCGCCTCGGTCAACGCGACGCTGTACCACATGGCCCAACACGACATGCCGTTCGGCGGCGTGGGCGCCAGCGGGATGGGTCGCTACCACGGGTTCGACGGATTCCGGACCTTCAGCCACGAGAAGAGCGTGTTCTACCAGACCCGGTTCAACGGCACGGCCACGCTCCGGCCGCCGTACGGCAAGATGTTCGACAACCTCATGAAGCTGTTCGTCCGCTGATGATCCGGATCCTCGTCCCCTTCAACGGCTCGGCCACCTCGCGCACCGCGTTGGCGTACGCCCGCCTGATCGCCCCGGATGACGCGACGGTCGTCCTCGCGTACGTGCTCCCCGCGCGGGATCTGCTCGACAACCTCGGCGTCGGCGCCGGGGCCCGCCGCGAGACCACCGCCCTCGTCACGGAGGCCGCGGCCACCTTTCCGCGGGGGGAGGTCCTGCTGTTGAAGGGCGATCCCGCCGAGGCCATCGCCGCGGAGGCCGCCCGCACCAACGTCGACCTCATCGTTTTCGGGTCGCGGGTGCGCTCCCGGCTCGCGGGGTTCGTGCTCGGCAGCACCGGCGGCAAGCTCCTCCAGGCGGCGACCGTGCCGTTGATGGTCGTCCACGAGGCCGTGCCGGCCATCACCACGATCGTGGCGGCGGTGGAGACGGGTGTCCCCGCCGTGATCGTGGCGCGGGCGGCGCAGGTGCTCGCGAAGGCGACCGGAGCGCACGTCGCGCTCGTCAACGTCGTGGACGCGGACCCCGCCGTCGTCTCGACCCCCGACGAGTTCGGCATCCCCTCCGAGGTGTGGCGGGATGCCCTCTCCAAGCACGTCGAGCGGGTGTTCGGGCCGCTTCGCCTGCACGCGCCGGGCGCCTCCGAGATCCTGCGGTACGGGCGCGCGGTCGACGAGCTCCCCGACGCGGCGGAGGCGCTCGCGGCGCAGGTCATCGTGGTGGGGCGGCGCGGCAGCTCGGGCCGCGATGTGGACGCGTGGTCGAGCGTGGCCGCCAACCTAGCCGTCCGCGGGCCCTTCGCGACCCTCGTGGTGTGAGGGCCGCGTGATCCACGGCAAGCGGGTCCACGTGGTGCTCCCGGCCTACAACGCCGCGCGAACGCTCGCCGCCACGCTCGCCGCGATCCCGGCCGGCGTGGTCGACACCGTGCTGCTCGTGGACGACGCGAGCACGGACAACACCGTGGCGGCGGCCGCCGCGCTGGGCATCCCGACGATCGTGCACCCCACCAACCGTGGCTACGGCGGCAACCAGAAGACCTGCTACCGCGCCGCGCTGGACGCGGGCGCCGACGTGATCGTGATGCTCCACCCCGACGGGCAGTACGATCCCCGGCTGATCCCGGCGATGGCGTCGCTCGTGGCGCTCGGGTCGTACGACCTGGTGCTGGGTTCGCGCGTGCTCGGGAGGGGCGCGCGCCACGGCGGGATGCCGGCCTGGCGGTTGCTCGGAAATCGGGCGCTCACGTGGGTGGAAAATGTGCTGCTCGACCGCGCCCTCGCGGAGTGGCACACCGGGTACCGCGCGTGGTCCCGGGCTGCCCTCGAAGCCATCCCGTTCGAGCGCAACGCGGACGACTTCGTGTTCGACAACGAGGTGCTCGTGCAGGCGGTGCACCTCGGGCTCGAGATCGGCGAGGTGGCCTGCCCCGCCCGGTATGCGGCGGACTCGTCGTCCATCAGCGCGCCACGCGCCGCGCGGTACGCCGGGGGCGTGCTCGCGGCAGCGGTCACCTATCGGTTGGATCGGTGGGGCCTCATGCGGTCCGCGTTGCTTCGCGATCTGCCCCGCGGAGCGTGACACCGGGTCAGCGTGTCACCCGGTCAACGTGTCACCAGCACCGGGACCGGGCTCTGCCGCAACACCCGCTCAGTCACCGAGCCGAGGAGCGCGTGCTTGATCCCCGTGTGCCCGTGGGTGCCCATGACCAGCAGATCGTAGGAGCCCATCCGGACCTCGTTCAGGATCTCCTCCGGCGGGTACCCCTCGGCCAGCTTCTGGTCCCACTTCACGCTCGCGGGGATCTCCTCGCGCGCGAGCCTGTCGAGCGCCTTGCCGCGCTCGGCCATGAGCTCCCGCTGGAGCTGGACCAGGGACTCCGGCATGGGCACGCCGTAGGTCGGGAAGTCGAAGGTGGCGGCCTGTGGGAGCGAGCCGACGTGGAACAGGGTGATTCGGGTGTCACCCATCTGCGCGAGGCGAACCGCGAGCCGGAGCGCGGCGGTTCCAGGCTCCGAGAAGTCGGTCGGCACCATGAGGTGGCGGAATACGGTTTCCATCGGTGAGTGCTAATCACCTGGTCTGGGGAATCAAAGTCCGGGGAATCAAAGCCCCAAACTCGCCCGTACCAACTCGGGCCACGCCGCGATGCGCTCCTCGAGCGTGGCGCGCGCCGCGGATACTTCGGCGGTGGTGTAGGGGCGCCGTGTGTCCTCCGCGACCAGCGGGTCGCTGACCGCGTAGGACTCGGCCACGATGCCGGCGACGTCGAGCCCGTCGAGGGCTTCGAGCGCCGCGCGGGTGGCGTCGTCGAGCCGGGCTTCACACGTCTCGTCGTCCTCGCAGCCCTGGGCCAGGGCGCCGGTCGTGTACTTCGAGAACGTGTCACCCCAGGACTCGTCCAACCCCCATGGCACGAAGTCGAGCCGCCCGCCGTTCCCGGGGTCGGCGTACACGAAGGCGTCGTTCAGGTGGAACGGGTACCCGTCGGTCGCGCCGGTCGCGAGGCAGGCCGCCCAATACCGGAGGAAGTGGTCGACATCGACGAGGTGGCCCACTTGCTCGTCGAAGGAGGGCGCCTCGTGCGCGAGCGCGTCGGCGAGCGCCTCGAGAGGCGCGGGGTCTCCCACCCCCTCCGAGAGCTCCCAGAAGGGGAGCCCCGACTTGGTGAAGTCGGCGTCGTCGTTGGCCTCCCACAAGTCGCCGTCGTAGAAGTCGTAGCGCCGTTGCAGCCACTCGTCGTCGAGCGATTCGATGTTGGCGTAGACGCCGTACGGCTGCTCGTCGATCCAGAGGCGCGCCCAATTCGCGCGGGTGGCGGTGACACCCAGACCCTGCCACAAGCGCAGGGCGATGACCTCGCGGGCCTGCGCGGGGTCGCTCACCATGTTGTTGAGCGTGAGCCGCTCGAGGCCGGCGAGGCGGGGCCCAGGCCCGAATTCGCGGAGCTTGACCTTGATCGAGGGCTTGTCCGACAGGCCCTGCCACGTCGTGCTTCCCTTGCGTCGCACGCCCGCGTTCGGGAAGTCGATCCCGTCGACAGTGACACGCGCGGGCACCCAGACACGCCCGTCCTTCTCGAGGTCGCGGCGGGCCTCTTCGGTCAAGGACACGCGGACCTCGTGCACCACGTCGGGCGCGTAGAACGCCTCCCACGCGGGGCTGTCGGTGCGGCTGTCCGGCTCGGCCTGCGCGCGCGCCGCATCGCTGAGCTCGGCCCGGAGAAGCTCGGCGGCGTCGGGATCGTGGGGGGAGGCGACCGCGGCGTGGCGCGGCGGCTCGGGCACGGCTTCGACATGCGGCTCCACGGGAGCCTCGGCCACCGGGTGGAGCGCGCCGGGGTCTACACATGCGGAGAGCATGAGCGCTGCCAGGAGCGGTGGAGCGTGACGGTCGCACATACCCAAGCTTGGGTGTCAGGGGCTCGACGCGTCAATCGGGACAGTGGCGGGAAGTGTCACGAGCGCGGCGCGGAGCGCGCTGTCGAGCCGCGCGGGGACCGTGGTGGCAGGCACCTCCACGACGGGCTCGCCGTCGACCATCAACCACAACGCGGGGAGGTGGAAGATGGCGAGCTCTTCGACCAAGGCGGGCGCGCCGGTGGCGTCGACCTCGTAGATCGCCAACCCCTCGATGGGGGCGAGCGCGGCCAAGGCGGCCTTGACGCCACGGCACGCGCCGCACCCCGGGCGCGTCACGACGAGGAGCACGGGGCCTTTTGCGACGTGGAGCACGCGGTCGAGGTCCAGGCCGTGCAGCGTGTCGAGGTGCATGGGGAACGTTACCCCGCGGCGGTCGGGTAGGATGGTGTCCATGGTTGTGGATCCCGCTGTGGACATGGAACTCGACGACGCCACACGCGACGAGCTGGCCGGCTTTTTTGCCCGTCGCTTCCCCACCGCCGAGGCGCGTTCGCAGCTGGCCCGCGCCGCGGGCCTCGTGCTCGAGCCGGACGAGGAGGATGCGACGGCCGCGGCGGCGTGGATCGCGCTCCTCGCGCGGGCCGACCAGCGGGGCGCGCTGCCTCAGCTCGCGGACGCCGCGTGTGCGGCGGCGCCCGAGGACAAGATGCTCGCCGAGGCCCGGACGCTCCTTCGTGGGCCGCGCGTCGCGCCGGCGGGGCGGAGCGGCCGCGGGGTCGCGTTCGTGGGCGCCGCGTTGGTGCTCGGGATCCTCGGCGCCGGTGTGACGGGCGCGTTGTGGATGTCGGGGACGGGCGGGGGCGCCCGGGTGCCGCCCGTTGCCGAGGTCGCGCCTGTGCTTTCCGTGGAGGCGGTGCCCGTGGCCGCTGCGGTCGTGCCTCCGGTGGAAGAGCCTCCCATGATCGAGCCCGCCGTCGCCGAGCCGGTCGTGAACGAGCCCGTCGTGACGCCGGCGTCCCCGATGCCCGAGCCGGCCGTGGTCGTCGCGTCCCCGCCCGCTGAACCCACCCCCGCCCCGTCGTCGTCGTCGTCGTCGTCCGCCCCCACCTCGTGCCGCGGCGCCTCCGGCGTGATCGTGGGCTGGTGGTACGCGGGCACGGTCTCCCCCGGGGCCCAGGGCGCCACAGTCACACTGCCCTCCAGCGTGAACGTGCGTGCCGACTATCCGCACCGTGACAACGGCTACGCGATGCGCGGGCGGGTGCTGTGTTCGTTGTCCGCGGGCACGACACAGCGCCTGTCCAACGCACCGGTGGACATCGGCCAGGGGCACTGGTGGGTGCCCGTGGCGGGAGGCGATCTCTAGGCGATTCTGGGTCGCGAACCCCCTCCCATCGAGCCCGAATGCCCCGGAGACGTCGTCAGGAGGCCTCCGACGGGCTAACCGCCGTGTCCCATGGAACTGCTTCGCGCTCGCGGTATCGAGAAGGTCTACGCCGACCGCCCCATCCTTCGTGGAGTCGATCTCTCGATCGGCTCGGGCGAGCGGGTCGGGCTCGTCGGTGTCAACGGGTGTGGCAAGTCCACGCTCCTCCGCATCCTCGGCGGAGCGGTCACCCCCGACCACGGTGACGTGTTCGCGCGCGGCACCGTCGCGCTGCTCGACCAGGACCCCGTCCTCCCCGGCGAGACCGTGGGCGACGCGGCGGACGACGCGATCAAGTGGCACGCCGAGCTCCTCGCCGCGTGGGAAGAGGCGCTCACCAACGGCGAGCAGGAGCGCGCGGACGAGCTCCAGGCGAAGCTCGACGATCGCGGCTGGGACGTGTCGCACACGGTCGAGGCGATGTTGTCGCGGGTCGGCGCGCCGCCCCGGGAAGCCCGCTGCGATCGGCTCTCCGGCGGCGAGCGCCGTCGTGTCGCGCTGGCGCGTTGCCTGCTCGGCGCCCCGGATCTCCTGCTGCTCGACGAGCCCACCAACCACCTCGACGCCGACACGGTCGAGTGGCTCCAGACCTGGCTCGCCAGCCAGCGCGGCGCCGTGGTCATCGTCACGCACGATCGCTACCTCCTCGAGGCCGTGGCGACGCGGATCATCGAGGTCGAGGACGGCGTCGGTGTCTCGTACGACGGCAGCTACGCCGACTACCTCATCGAGCGCGCCGAGCGCCGCTCCACGATGGAGCGCGCGGACGATCAGCGCCTCTCGATGATCGCGCGCGAGGCCGAGTGGGCGTCCCGCTCGCCCGCGGCGCGTTCGGTCAAGCAGAAGGCCCGGCTCGAGCGCCTCGCCGCGTTGCAATCGCAGCGGGGCTTCAAGAAGGACCCGGGCTTCGCCCTCGACCTGCGCACGGGCCTCAAGCACGGCGGCACGGTGCTCGAGGGGCACGGCGTGTGGAAGTCGTACGGCGGCCGCACCCTGCTGAAAAACGTCGACTTCGGCCTCGTCGCCGGCGATCGCATCGGCATCCTCGGCCCGAACGGCGTCGGCAAGACCACGCTGCTCCGGCTGATCATGGGCCAGGATCAGCCCGACAAGGGCACCCTGGTGCGGGGCGCGCGGGTCAAGGCAAGCGTGCTCGACCAGGAGCGCACCGGGCTCGATCTCGACCAGACCGTGTTCGAGGCGGCCGGCGGCGGCAACGACCAGGTCAAGGTGGGCGAGGGGTTCGTGCACGTCGCGAGCTTCCTGGGCCGCTTCCTGTTCACGCGGGAGTTCTTCACCCGGCAGGTCCGGGCGCTCTCCGGCGGCGAGCGCGCGCGCCTGCTCCTGGCGAAGCTGCTCCTCCAGGGCAGCAACCTGCTGCTCCTCGACGAGCCGACCAACGATCTCGACCTGCAGACCATGCGCGTGCTCGAAGAGGCGCTCATGGGCTACGACGGCGTCGCCATCATCGTCACGCACGATCGCGCCTTCCTCGACCGCGTGTGCACCGGCGTGCTCGCCTTCGAGGGTGAGGGGAGCGTGGTCCGCTACGCGTCGCGCCAGCAGTACCTCGCGTCCCAGGCCGCCAAGCTCGAAGCGGCGCGCGCGGAGGCCAAGGCGGAGGCGCGCGGAGAGACCAAGGCCGAGGTCAAGCGCGCCGAGCCCGTCGTGGAGGTGCGCCCCCCGGCCCCCCCGCGTCGCAAGCTCTCCTTCAAGGAGCAGAAGGAGTTCGAGGAGCTGCCCGGGCGGATTGAGGTGCTCGAGACCGAGCAGGCCCGGCTCTCGGCAAAACTCGTCGATCCCGGCAGCTGGCGGGACGCCTCGACCGACGCCTCCGCCCTCTCGCGTCGGCTCGCGGCGCTGCCGGTGGAGATCGAGGGGCTCATGGCACGCTGGTCGGAGCTGGGCGAGCGGGCCTAGTTTGACTTCAGTGCCTACGCACTAGGTTCTCCGTGAGGGGAGAACAATGCGTACGCTCCTGTTGGGGTTTGCCGCGTGGGCCGCCGTGGGCTGCGCGACCGTGGGCACGGTGCAGACCGCGCGCCCGATCGACCCGGGCACGGTCCAGGTGGGGCTGGAGCCCGGCGTGTGGGGGGTGCAGGACCGCGGATGGGTCCCTACCGCCAACCTTTCCGCTCGCTACGGCATCAGCCGGCGGATGGACCTCGGCGCCCGCTTCGGCGCCGGCGGGCTCGGCGTGTCGGGCAAGTTCGCGTTGACCGATCCCTGGGACGACCGCATGGTCGTGTCGGTGGCGCCGATGGTGGGCGGCTTCGGGCTGGGCGCGCTCGGGGTGGGCACCCGGTCCGTGCACTGGCAGGTGCCCCTGATCGTGGGCGTGGGCTTCCGCGGCGGGCACGAGCTGGTGCTCGCGCCGAAGGTGACCGGGTGGAGCTTGTCGGGGAACGCCGCGGTGGCCCGTGGGCGCTCCATGGTCGTCGGGGCGGGGGGCACGGTGGGGCTCTCGATTCGCGTCTCGAACGGCGTGCGCCTGCTCCCCGAGATCGGGATGGTGCAGCCCATCGTCGGGCGTGCGAACGGCAAGATCCTCTGGTGGGACATCAACACGCGCGCGGGCGTGCCGCTCTACCAGGCCACGTTCGGCATCCTCATCGGCGGGGAACGTTAGCGCCGCGCGGTCAGCCCTCGAACGCCTGCCCGTCCAACCCGAGCTCCACCGGCACCCCGGTTGCCCGCACGGTCTCGAGCGCGCGTTCGGGATCCACGTTCGGGTACAGGTGCGTGAGCACCACGCGCTTGGGGCGCGCCGCGTCGACGATCTCGGCCACGTCGGCCGCGCAGAGGTGGGAGTTCCACGGATCCGTCGTCTCGGCCGCGCACTCGGTCACCAGGACGTCCGCGCCGCGCGCGAGCCGCGCCAGCGCTTCGCTCGGGCCGGTGTCACCCGAGAACACCACACGGAAGCCGCTCGGCCCGGTGAACGACAGGTGCAGGGCGCCCGCGGAGTGAACGGCGGGGAGCGTGTCGAGGCGCACGCCGCCGGGGAGGTCGGCGCCATCCGGCCCGTCAAGCTCGAGCTCGCGGATGCGCACCTTCCAGCCCTCGGGCCGGATCCACTTGCCGTACGCGCCCTCGAGCGCCGCGAAGAAGTCCTTGAAGCCGGTGCCGGCCCAGATCGGGTAGTCGCGCCGCCGCGGCTTGTCGGCGCCCACCTTCATCGTGAAGAGGAGGGGAACGAGGTCCCCGCAGTGGTCGACGTGCCGGTGGGTGTACACCCCGCCGTCGAGCTCGCGCGCGTCGACCCCGAGCGCCGCCAGCCGGCCCATCGTGCCGCTCCCGCCGTCGACCAGGATCCGCGCGCCGTCGGACTCGACGAGGAACCCGGCAGGCCCCCGCGCCGCGTCCGGGACGGTGGTGCCCGTGCCGACAAGCGTGAATCTCATCCGTTGTCGTCCTCGAGCAGGATCTCGGCTTCGTCGTGAAGAGCGCGACGGATCCGCTCCTCCACGTCATCGGCCGAGGTAGAGCCTCGTAGCACGTTGCGCCGGTAGATCTCGATCCTCGGCTCGCGAGCGTCCGGATCGAGCAGCAGCGCGTCGACCAGGGGGCTCGGTGGCGGGGTGAGGCCGCGCAGGACATCGAGCGCGGGGAGGTCGACCAGGTCGAGGGTGACGCCCCGGAGCGCGTCCCGGATCGGTGGGTCGAGCGCGGCGGTAGCGGCGAACACGAGGGCGTCCCAATCCTCGGCGGGGAGCTCGAGCGGCGGCGGATAGGCCTTCGGATCGAGCGCCGTGGCGCGGAGGGACGCGGCCAGCGCGAGGTCGGCCTGACCGGACAGGTCGAGCGCGAGGCTGCGTACGGCGTGCGCCCGTGCGTCCCCCGGCTCCCGTACGATGGCGGCGTCGGCCGCGACCAGGGCCCTCTCCACCTGGCAGGCGGCGAGCAGGGCGGCGGCTTCGAGCGCGCCCACCTGGGCCCCCCGACGCGCGGCCTGGTTGGCAGCCAGCGCGCCGACCTCCCCGTGGCCGTACGCGGGCGCCGCGGCGGCCACGATGAGCAGGGCGTCGACGTCGTCGGGGTCCTCGTCGAGCAGCTCCTCCGCGAGCACGACGGCCGCGGCGTGATCTCCCTGGGCGAGCGCGTTCCGGCTCGCGTCGAGCAACATCGCGTGGCGCGCGGACGGTTCGAGCGTCCACCCCCCGCCACCTCCGGGGACGAAGTCACCCAAGGAGGTAGAACCCCAGGGCGGCGATGCAAGACACGAGGAGCGCCATCACGACGAACGCGCCCACCAGGAGCACGACGCGGGTGGGGCCGCCCCCGTTGACGCTCCCGTTCATGGGGAGCGGGGGCACGACCGCTGCGATCGTCGCGCCGGGGGTCGGCTTCGGGGGTGCCGGCGGTGTCATCGGGCGCGTGGGGACCGAGGAGGGGGCCGCCCCGCGGAAGGCGCCGGCGCGGAGCGCGAGCGCGAACACGCCGAACTCGGCGATGTCCTTGCACAGCGCCATGTTGGAGAGGAGCCACTTCTCGAAGTTGGTCTCCTCCGCCGCGCTCGACATACGACCGGCCTCGTAGAGGGGCAGCGGCGCGTAGTCGAGGTTGGGCTCGTCGGGCACCTCGGTGAACCCGACGGTCGCGTTCTGCTGCAACCACCGCTTGAGCGTGTAGCGCGCGCGGAGCACGGCCAGCGGCATCCCGCCCTGGCCCTCGGCTTCCTTGTTCAGCTCGTCGATCGGCCAGCTCGAGTCGTACGCGTGGGCGAGCAACGTGACGGTCTCCGTCGGGAGGCCCTTCCGCGCGATGGCGAGAAGCTCCGTGGGGGACCGCCCCGCCGTGATCTGGTTGGGGAAGTCGCCCCCGGCGATGCGCCCGCCGGCCGTCGCCAGCTCTTCGGCGAGGATGTCGTGGGCCCAGCCGACGAGCTCGGACTCGGTAGCGACGGTGCCGATGCCCTGCTGGAACCGCGTGCAGGAGTTCTGCAAGGGCACGCGCCCGAGGGCGTCCCCCAGGCGGGAGGCGGTGACGGCGTAGTACCAATCCGAGAACCGCTGGGCCATGTCCTGACCCGAGTCGCGGTCCCCGCCCCGCCATTGGCGGAACAACTGGGTCGTCGGGACCGTGCGGAGATCACTCATTCAACTGCTCCCGTCTGCGGAGGGCGTCCGGAGGGTGTCCCCCGGGCGTACGCCGCCCCTGTATCTGGCGGCCGATGATAGGGAGCGCATCCCCGGACCGCAAGGGCCCCCGCCGTGCACGAAAGCTCCAGGTTTCCGTCCGTCGTGCTCGCCGCGCTCCTGATGGCCGCGCCGATGGCCCACGCCACGGCTCCCACCGAGGCGTTCGCAGCCGCCGTGCGCACGTGGTTCGACGCGCCGGCCGAGGCCGGAGAGGCGCTGGAGCGGCTGCACGCGGCCTTCCCCGAGGACGACGACGTGGCGTGGTGGCTCGCCCGGGTGCGGCTCGAAGATGGCCGCGACGCCGACGCGCGCGCGCTCCTCGTCGGCCGGGTGGGGCGCAAGGTGCCGACGCACCGTTTCGCGTGGCTTCGTGCGCGCGCGGCCGCTGCAACGGACCCGGCGTGGGCGCGGACGGAGCTGGCGCAGGCGCTCGCGAGCCCCGGCGTGGCGATGGATCCCGACCGGACCGAGATGTACACGCTCGCCGCGCGGCTCGCGTGGAGCGCGGGCGACGAGGCCGACACGCTCGCGCACGTCCGCGCCGCGGGAGGGGCGCTCCCCGGCTTCACGAGCTGGGTGCGTCGCGGGCCCGTCACGCGGCTCCGTGTCGAGGTCGGCGGGCGGGCGAGCGTCGTCACCGCGGGGGGGCTCGTGGTCGAGGGAGAGGCCTGCGCGAGCGTCGTGGAGGGGCCGGTGGAGGTGCCCGGGCCGCGCATCGAGCGGGCCGACGGTCGCGCGTGCCTCGCGCCGGGCGCACGGGCCCACCTCGCGCCGGCGCCCGGCGGGTGGGGCTACGTGGCGGTGGACGCGCCCGAGGGGGAGGGGATCTTCACGATCACGGGCTGCGACGCGACCCCGCGCGCCGTGCGGAGGGGCCCCGGGCTCACCAGCCCCGCCTGGCTCGGTGACACCGTGTTGTGGATCGAGGGCGGCGTGGCCCAGACGGAGGCCGGCCCGGTGTGGCCAGAATCGAACACCATTCGCCTGACGACGATCCCCGAGGGGGTGCTCGCGATCGTGTGGTCCGCCGACGCGCCCCGGCTCCGGTTCGCGCAGTCCCCCGATCAGCCCCTGGCGCCCGTGTTCGCCGAGGACCCCCCGATCACGCGAGCCACGGCGTGCCCATCGCCGCCAGCAGCACGAGCTCCCGCAGCTCCACCGCCGCGCCCACCACGTCCCCGTTGATCCCGCCGATCCTCGCCCGCCACGAGGCCTGCCACGCGATCGTGGCGGCGCCCGCTCCGGCCAACCCCACGAGCAGCCCGCCTGCCGCGGCGGGAACGACGATGATGACGGGCGCGACGATCAGCGCCGCCAGGAGCACGGCCCACAGGGCGTCCTTGGCGCCCACCTCCAAGGCGAGGCGCGCGAACAGGCCCTTCCCGGGGGTCGCGGGCGCGCAGAACGCGATCTCGAACGGGAGAAAGGCGCGCGCGCACACCACCGCCGCCCACAACGCCGCGGCGCCCGTCCCATTCTCCACGCAGGCCGCGAGCAGGACCACCTTGGCGAGGAGCATCAACGCGGTGCCGGCGGCGCCCACGGCGCCCGCGGCGGGGTCGTGCATGACCCGCAGGCGCTTCTCCGCGTCGCCGTTGCAGTGCATCCCGTCGAGGCAGTCCGAGAACCCGTCGACATGCAGGGCGCCGGTCATCCACACCATCGCGCCCACCGCGCCCACCGCGCCCACGAGCGGCGTCAGCGCGAAGCTCCCGACGATCAGGGCGGCCATCCCGAAAGTCGCGACGACCGCGCCCGCGAGCGGAAACCACCGGACCGCGCGCGCCCAGTCGCCCGGGCCGGGGGCTTCGGTCGCGAGCGGGACGCGGGTGAGGAACGTCAGGCCGATCCGCAGCCCGTTCACTTCAGCGTCATCGGCAGGCCGGACACGACGAAGGTGACGTGATCGGCCGAGGCGGCGACGCGCTGGTTGCACCGGCCGAGCAGATCGCGGTAGCGACGGCTGATCGGGTCTCCGGGGACGATGCCGAGCCCGACCTCGTTGGTCACGAGCCACATCGGCACGGTCACCCGGCGCAGCGCGCGCACGAGCGCCTCGATGCGCGCCTCGGGGTCGTTGCCCGCCTTCGGGTGGAACATCAGGTTGCTCACCCACAGCGTGAGGCAGTCCACCACGATGGCGCCGTGGGTCAGGGTGGGCAGCAGCCGCTCGAGATCGAGGGGCTCCTCGACCGTGTGCCAGCGCGCCGAACGTTCGGCCTGATGGCGCTGGATGCGCTCGGCCATCTCGTCGTCCCCCACCTCGGCGGTGGCGACGAAGGCGATCGTGGGGGCGTCGGTGGCCTCGGCCTGCGCGAGCACGAAGCTGCTCTTGCCGGCACGCGCTCCGCCGGTCACGAGGTGGATCATCCCTCGGTCCGCGGGCGCACGCGCACCGTGGAGAACACGCGGCTCTCGACCCAGTAGTGGCGCGCGTCGAACGCGAACGATCCCTCGCCGGCGCCCAGGAAGGCCTCCACGCGGTCGATCCCGTCGGGCGAGGGCCACACCGCCACCTCGCCGAAGCCGATGTAGCGAAGGAGGAAGGGGTGGAGCGCCTTGTAGATGGCCTCCTTGATGGAGAAGCGGATGGCCGTGTCGCGCCAGCGCCGCTCGGCGGGGAGGGTGTCGACGGCGACGAGCTCCTCGGGGCGCAGCACGCGGCTCGCGACGCCGGGGCGGTCACGGTCGGTCTCCTCGAGATCGATCCCGAGGCCGGGGTTGCCGCGCGCGATCATCGCGATGGCGAGATCGTTCTTGTGGGTGACGGAGCCGGCCACACCGGGCTGGAACTCGGGCGCGCCGTGCACGTTGGTGAGCACGGGGGTGCGGCGCAGACCAAGCTCCGGGAAGAGCTCACCGAGGGCGAGGCGCCCCCCGACGAACTGCACCTGGCGAAATCCACCGAGGGTGAGGGCGTGGGCGCGTTCGTCCGGATGCAGGCGTGCGAGCACCTCTTTCGGCACGGGATCCGGGCGCGGGGGCAGGTGCATCCCCGCCGCGATCCCGTGGGGGAGCGCCACGATGAACGCGGGGGTGAAAGGCACGATGGGCGAGAGGCGGATCACAGCGGACCGAGGAGGCGCACATCTTATGCTCGCGCGCGGGCCGAGGGCGGCTCACGCGACTACAATCGCGCCGTGTCCGTGCTCTCCCTGCTGCTCGCCTGCACGTCCGAGGCTCCCGACGCGGTGCTCGCCTACGTTCGTGACGAGGACGGTGCCGGCTACACCGTCGCGCCCCGCGCCCTCCCCGAGCTCACCGACCCACGCACGATGTCGGGCACCCTCGGGGACGTGCGGCACGGTGGGCGGATCGTGGGGACCGGGACGGCCGAGCGCTACACCGGCGGTCGCGCGCTGGCCGTCCGCTTCGTCGAAAAGGACGGCGTGGCCGTGCCCTTGGATCAGGACGGGCTGCTCGTCTACAGCTTCTACGGGCACCTCGCGGACGCGGTGAACGAGCTGGACGCCCACGGTGTCGACACCAGCCCGATCTTCCCCATCGATCTCGCGTGGAACCCGGCGGTCTCGCCGCTCCTCGAGCTCTCCCCGGCCGACAACGCCGCGTACGCCATCGGGGCGAACCTGTTCCTGCTGCTGCCGGACGGCGACAATCGCGACGTGCCGCTGCTCGCCAACGCGGGCGTGGTCACGCACGAGCTCGGGCACGCCCTCTTGCACCTCCTCATGGTCGGGGACCCGCTGATCGACCCGATCGTGACCGACGCCACGACCCTCCCGGGGATGTGGCAGGCGTCTCTGCACGAGGGCTTCGCCGACTCGCTCGCGGTCCTCCTGCTGGACGACGCGCGGTTCCTCGACGCCTCGATCGAGATGCCCGCCCGCGAGGTCGACGCGGACGCGGCCCTGACCACCGCGCTGCTCCCCAACCCGTTGGCGCTCGAGGGATCGCTGCTGCCGGTGTACGACCCCTACCCGCTGGGGACCGTGTTCGCCTCCGTAGTCTGGGACATCCGCCTCGCGACGGACGACCCGGGCGCGACGCTCGACCTGCTCTTGCGCGGGGTGCGCGCGTGGGCCCCCGAGGACGAGGACGACATCGAGGGCGGCGCCTTCCTGGGCGCGCTCGTGGGCGCCGCGGATCCCGGGCTCCAGTACGACGCGGCCTGCGCCGCGATCGACGCGCGCATCGGCGATCTGCTGGTCGTCGACGGGTGCCCCTGATGGAGGCGGCCGACCCTCCTGGGGTCTTGGCGATCGAGCTGGTCGCCGGCGAGGCGCTCGTCCGCCAGTCGTCCGGGCGCCACCGTGCGCAGGGTGTGCTGGGAGTGAGCGTCGCGGTGCCGGTGCGGAGCGTCTGGGGCGTCGCGATCGAGGCGGTCGGCACGTACGGGGCGGAGCGCTCCGCAGAGATCGCGGTCGACCAGTTCCTCGTGCGGCCCGCGCTCCTCGCCACCGCGACCTTCGCGCGCGAGCCCGAGATGGTGGCCCACGTGCGGCGCCGAGGGCGCTTCGTGGCCGTGTCGCCCTACCTCGCGCTCGACGTGGGCCTCGGCCCCGCGGTGTCGCTCACGTGGGCGCGGTGGGACACGCCCGACGTCGGCACCGTCACGGTGATCGAGCCCGGCGCGCGCGGGCGCGTCGCCCTCGCGTTCGGGGTGGGGGACCACCTGCGCGTGCGGCTGCAGGGCGGGATGGCCTGGCGCCTCTCGGGCGTCGACCACGACTACCAGCTGGGGGCCGCGTGGGCGTTCTGACGCGGTGCGTGGGCTTCCTCCTGGCCCTCGTGGTGATGGGGGCCCTCGGCGCCTGCACCCACATGAGCACCGTCACCGGCGCGGTCCCGCTCGACCCCGGCACGAGCGAGTTCACCGGCGAGCTCCAGGTGAGCCGCGAGCCGAACCTCGTGTCCACGACGACCGGCATCCCGTTGCCCTCGATCGCGGCGCACTACCGCCGCGGCTTGTCGCGCGACCTCGACCTCGGCATCCACATCTACCCGCTCGGGTTCGGCGCGGACCTGCGCTACCGCTTCCTCGAGGTGGACGGCTGGCACTTTGCCGTCGCGCCCGGCTTCACCGGCATCGGCCTGCCGATCCCGTCGCTCCAGTACGCGCACCTCGACCTGTTCCTGCCCGTGCGGGCCGAGCACGCGATCGGCAAGGGCTGGAGCGTCGCGGGCGGGCCGGGCCTCGTGTCCCGCCAGACCTTCTTGAACCTGGAATCCGAGGCGTTGTCCGTGGCGACCGCCACCTTCGAGGTCTACGCGGGCGGCGGTCTCAGATTGCAACGCACGGGGAAGCGCCTGAAGCTCGGCGTCTCCGTTGACGTTTACGTGGACACGACCCGAGCCACGGGCCTGTATGGTGGGCTCGGGTTCGACCTGGGCACGGTCGCTCGTCCACGTGCCAGGGCGGCTTCCGACGAGATAGAGACGCGGGCGCAAGCGGAGACTGAATGACCTTGATCCTCGCGCTGTTCCTTTCCACCGGCTCGGCCTCGGCCGTCGACGTGGGCGCTGCCGAACACGTCCGCCTCTCCGGCGACATCGAGCAGCTCGCCAGCCGCCAGCTGTGGACCGGCGTGGAGAAGAAATTCGCCGAGCTCGAGAAGCTCGGGATCGAGATGTCGTACGACGATCTGCTCCACGGAGCGCAGGCCGCGCGCGCCCTCGGCAACGCGCAGAACGCCTACGATCGCCTGAAGCTCGCGGCCCGCATCAAGGGCACGCGCGAGGTGGTCGACTGGCTCTACACGATCGACGCGAACTACGGCCAGGTCATCCTGCTCGCCACCCCGCCCCGCGGCGTCACGCTCGAGGCCACCGAGGTGCCGTTCGACCCCGACCAGCGCATCTGTGTCGACGCCGCCGCCGAGCGCGTGAAGAAGGAGGGCGGCTTCAGCGGCCTGCTCCCACGCGGCACCTACACGTTCGCGGGCCAGCAGTTCCCCGTCGAGCCGGGCATCGCCCTGCGCATCGAGGTGAGCCCGAGGATGAAGAAGACCGAGGGCGAGCTCATCAAGGTGACCAGCACGCAGACCGAGGGCGCCGCCGCCCCGACCCCCTGAGCGAGGCGCCGTCGTGCTTCGCGTCGTGATCGATGAAAAATTGTGCATTGGTTCCTCAAACTGCATGGAAGAGGCGCCGGAGGCGTATGAGGTAGACGAGCGCGGCATCGCCGTGCTCGTACGCGTCGCAACCTCTTCCGAGCCCGGCTCCAGCCAGGCTTCGGACGAGGCGCTCCTCCGGGGAGCGCGTGCCTGCCCGGTCGACGCCATCTGCCTCTTCGACAGCGCCGGTCGGCGCGTCCACCCCTGACTCGAGGCCCCCCATGCTTCTCACCGCCCTCCTCGCGCTCGCCCAGCCCGCCGCCGCCCTCGACGTGAAGTGGTGGGGCATCGGCCCCACCGTGGGGACCATGGCCATCCCGGGGAAGTACCCCTTCGCGTTCCCCGACAACGCCAAGGACATCGACAACACGCCGCTCGTCGAGAAGATCAACGGGGACATCTCGTTCGGCGCCCGTGGCGTGCTCTACCCCGCCGCGCGGAGCCGCCTCGGCGCCCGCGCCCTCGTCGGGCTCGGCCTCGGCCAGTCCTGGTCCTCCGGGCAGTTCACGGTCGAATACGACGGCGCCCTGGTCAACGAGGACGGCTTCCAGCTCCTCGCGGGCGCCGGCATCGGCGCGGGCTTCGAACGTTTCGGCGGCACCTCCGACGCGCCCGACGGCTACCTGCTCGCCAACTACTTTCCGGTGCGCGCCCAGCTCTCCGCGCTGCTCCGCGACCGCACGCGCGCCTACGAGCTGAGCTTGTACGGCACGTGGCACATCGTGGCCGACCAGACCTACCACGCGGTCAAGGGCGACGAGGGCATCACCGGCGCCGAGAGCGACGCGCTGGTGCCCGGCGCGTTGTACGGCGGCTTCGGCATCGAGGCGACCGTGTTCTTCGGCGACTTCCGCAGCAAGGGCGGTGGTGGTGGTGGTGGTGGCGGCGGTGGTGGTGGTGGTGGCGGTGGTGGTGGTGGTGGCGGACGCGGCTGATCAGCCGGCGTCGCCGCGCGTGACCCCGAGGCGGGCCGCCAGCGCGGCGGCGTCGAACGGTGCGTGCACCTTCGCGTCGTTGTCGAAGTAGACGAACACGTCCCTCCCGCCCGGCGCGCGCGGGGGTGGCTCGGGTGACACGCGCCGGGCGTCGTCGGGCTCGGTGCCCGCGCGCCACGCGCCGAACCGCGCGGCCCAACGATCGAGAGCCTCCTCGGTGTAGCCGCTCGTGTAGAGCTCCTTGTCGCCGTGGAGCCGCGCGTAGACGAAGTCGGCGGTCACGTCCTCCATCGTGGGCCAGCGCCCGGCGGCATCGGCGACGACGAGCGCGACGTTGGCGCCCCGGAGCTGCGCGATGAACGCAGGGTCCGCGAAGCTCGGGTGGCGGACCTCCAGGGCGTGGCGCATCGGGCGGGCGCCGTCCACCTCGAGGAAGCTGCGGCCCTCCACGCGTTCGTCGTGCTCGGCGCCCAGGAGCGCGGCGGCGGCGTGATCGTGGGGGAGCAGGGCCAGGAAGGAGCCGACGCGCTCGGCGTCGTAGCGGAACCAGGGCGGGAGCTGCCAGAGGATCGGCCCGAGCTTCTCCGCGAGCGCGAGCACCCCGGACGCGAGGAAGTTGGCGAGCGGCACCCGCACGTCGTCGAGGCGGCGGAAGTGGGTGAGGTAGCGGCTCCCCTTCACCGAGAACCTGAAGTCTGGCGGCGTAACCTCGCGCCAGGACTGGAAGTCCTGGGGGTGCTGCAAGCCGTAGAACGTGCCGTTGATCTCGATGGAGCCGACCCACCGGCTCGCGTAGGCCAGCTCCGCACGTTGGGGCAGCCCCGCCGGGTAGAAGGTGCCGCGCCAGGGCGCGTAGGTCCACCCCGAGATGCCCACGCGCAGCTCCGGGCCCGGGGGAAGCTCGACGGGTGCAGGCAGCTCGATCGGGCGGGTCCGGACGTCCGACATCTGCGGAGGGTAGGGCGAATCGGTGCCGCACCAAGGGGGAGGGAGCGCACCGGGCGTGGTCGGGGGCGGGCGTCCTCGACCGCACCCGAGGCACCGCGCCCTCCGTCGGTCGCCCAGACATCCTCGCCCCGAGACCCTACTTGTTCGGCGGCTGACACCCCGGGCACCAGTACGTGCTCCGCCCGCCCTGGACCATTCGTGCGATGGGCGTGCCGCACACGGGGCACGGCTGGCCCTCGCGCCGGTAGATGGGGAAGGGGTTCGAAGAGCGGTCCTCCTCGACGTAGACGATCTCGTCGGCGCCGTCGAAGAGCGCGAGCGTGGCGGCGAGCTGCTCGCGCACCGCGCCGGGGAGGCGGGCCCGCTGGGCGTCGGTGAGCGCGTCACACGGGGTGCCGGGGTGGATGTGCGCGCGCCACAGCGCCTCCATGACCTGCACGTTGCCGAGGCCGGCGACCAGCGACTGGTCCATCAGCGCGATCTTGACGGCGCGCGCGCCACGGAGGGCGGGGAGGGGATCGTTCCAGGCGTCCGGGCCGAGCCCTTCTCGGAGGAGCCGCTGGCCGGCCTCCCAGCGGGTGGGGACGACGCCGCCGAGCAGCCGGGGATCGCAGAAGTAGAGCGCGCTGCCGTCGTCGAGATCGAGGCGCACCTTCACGTAGCGGTTGGGGGTGTGGGCCCACTTGCCGGTCATGCCGAGGTGCAGGAGCAGGGCGCCCTCGCCGAAGCGCCAGAGCAGGCGCTTGCCGTGGCGGAGCACCTCGCCGGGCGGCGCAGCGGTCACGACGGCGCGGAGCTCGGCGGCGCCGTCGGGGTGGCCCGCGGAGGGGCGGTCGCCGCGGTTGACGCGGACGGAGCGCGGATCCGGTACGTCGACCCCGACGACACGACGCCCGGCCGACCAGCGGACGAGCGTTCGTCGGCAGAACTCGACCTCGGGAAGCTCGGGCATGTCTCTCTCGGTGCTGGTTCACGGGGAGGTCGGGTGTTATCGTGCGCGGCCGCGGAGGTCGCATGCACTCTGAATCGTTCCTGTACCAGTTCGTGCTCGTGCCGCTCGGCATCTTCGGCACCGCGAGCGTCTGCCTGGCCTTCGCGTTCCTGCTCCCGGGCGTGGGCAACGCGCTCGCCGCGATCTGGACCTTCGTGACGCTCGACTGGTTCTACCAGCGCCACCAGGATCAGAAGGCCGCCGCGTCGGACACGACCACCAAGGGCAGCTGATCATGTCCGACGTGCTCGCCCCGCCGCCCGGGAAGGTCCAGGCCATCGGGGTGATGCACCTGATCGGCGGGATCTTCAACTTGATAGGCGCGCTCACCTGGACCATGTTCGGCCTCTCCTGGGGCCTGGCGACGTTCGGGCTCGGGCTCGTGTTCTGCTGCCCGGTGTTCGTCCTCATCCCGGTCGGGATCCTGGAGATCATCAGCGGCGCCAAGCACCTCTCCAGCAACCACGCGGGCCTCCAGCCCCCGAAGTCCATCGCCATCGTCGAGATCTGCTGCATCCTGATGTGCAGCACGTTCTCGATGATCTTCGGGATCCTCACGCTCGTGTTCCTGAGCGACCCGGAAGTGAAGGCCTACTACGAGTCCAAGCAGCTCACGGGCTGATCGGACGGTTGGCTGATCGGACGGTTGGCGCTCTCGCCCTGTGCGGTCAGGGCGTCCCGGCGGCGGCGAGCGTGATGGTCACGCCCGTCGCGCCCGGCTTGAGCGGCGGGCTGACGCCCAGCAGATCGTCGGGCGACTTGGTGACCGGATCGCCGTCCCGGTCGATGCGCGCGGTGATGACGACCTGCTCGGGGGTCGGCATGCCCTTGATCATCGCGTCGTTCGGGCCGAGCGTGAAGGACCACGGGAAGCTCTGCACGGGCACACGCTTCACCCACGTGGGCGGGCCGCCGGTCACGCCGGGGGCGCGCGCCGAGAGGAACAAGACGTCGCCGGGCTTCGCCTTCCCGGCCACGCTCGCGTCGAGCGTGATGGTGCCGGTGACGTCGTTCGGGGGGCCCGCGTCGTTGCCGGGGGCCGATCCCGCCGCGCTTGTGGAGGATGCGGTCTGAGTGGGGACCGACGCGGACGGGCCGGTGCCCGACTTTGCCGCCTCGATGAGCGGCCCCACGGAGGGCGCGAGGGTCGGATCCGCCGCGACCGCGCGCTCCAGGAACGTGATGGCCTGGGCGCTCTGGCCGGCCTGGAAGTACAGGGCGCCGCGGTAGGCGAGCGCCTCGGCGAAGTCGGGCGCGCCGGCGAGCACCTTGTCGAGGGCGGTCGCGGCGGTCCCCGCGTCCCCGATGGCGATGAGCACGATCGCCTGGTGGGTGCGCGCCTCGGGATCCTCGGCGTGGAGCGCCACGACCGCTTCGGCCTGCTGGTACGAGTCCATCAGCTTGCCGGCGTGGAGCAGCGCGTGGCCGAACAGGTTGCGGGCGGCGATGTCGGCGGGCGCGGCGTCGACCGCGAGCTTGAGCCGCGCGAGCTCGGCCTCCTGGGCGGCGCTCAGGGCGGGGGCGCCCGTTTCCGGCGCTCCGGAGCCGCCGGGGTTGTTGTTCCCGGTCATGGTGCCGCCCTCGGGCCGGGGGGCGGCGAACTCCTGGAGCGTGAACGCGAGGCCGGCGAGAAACAACATGGCCCCGCCGCCCCACACGAACCCCACGAGCTTGGGGTTGCGCGCGCCCCAGCCCGTGGCGGTGGGGGCGACCGGAGCAGGCGCGGGCTCGCCGATGGCGTCGAGGTCGCGGAGGACCCGCGCGGCTTCGAGCTCGAGGCGGCCGCGCTCGGCGACCCACTCCGGGCCGCTCGTGGGGGTGCGGGCGGCGTTGTGCTCGCGCAGGAGCCCGTAGAGGGCGTCCTTCTGGCGCTCGAGCTCGTCGCGGCGGGTGCGCTCGACGGCCGGGAGGGCGGCGCCGCGGCGGCTCCACGCCACCACGATGGTGCCGAGGAACAGGGCGGCGACGAGCACGATGACGCCGGGCGTCCAGTCGGTCGGGGGGGTCAACGGGACTCCTCGCGGACGCGCCGCAGGTACTCGGCGAGGGCCGGATCGTCGGGGGGTGGGGCGCCAGGAGTCGAGGTGGTGGGCGCCCCGGAGGTGGGGGTGGACGGTGCCAGCGAGGACGCCTTGCGACGGCCCGCGGCGAGCACGGACCACAGGATCCAGCCGCCGCCGCCGAGCAATAGGAGCACCGGCGCGGCCCACACCAGCACGTTCACGCCCTCGAACTTCGGCTCGAGGCGGATGAACTCGCCGTAGCTCGCCTCGAAGTAGAGGAGGATCTGCTCCTCGTCGTAGCCCTGCCCGACGAGGTCCTGGACCTCGGCGAACATCGCGAGCGCGCTCTCGGAGCGGCTGTCCGCCACGGAGAGGCCCTGGCACACCGGGCAGCGCATGAGCTTGGCGATGGCGTGGGTCTTCTCGCGGAGGGCGGGGCCGGTCACCGGGGGGCCGGCGGGTGCCCCGATGAGGTCGGAGGGGTCGATCGCGACTTCCGAGGGGGCGGGCGACATGGCTGGCGCCTCGACCACGACGGGCGGGTCGGGTGCCACGATGCCGGTGGGCGCTGGCTCCTGGGCGAGGAGCGCGCCGACGAGGAGGAGCATCACGAGCCCACCAACGGAGCGAGCTGTTCCATCAGGCTCTGCGCCTCGACCGGGCCGGTGAACTTGTACGTGATGACGCCGTTACCGTCGACGATGTAGGTCTCCGGGACGCCGTACACGCCGTAGGCGATGGCGGCCTTGGCCCCCACGTCGAGCAGCTGCGGATAGGCGTCACCCATCTTGTCGAGCCACGCCCGGATCTTCGCGGGCTCGTCCTGGTAGACGACCCCGAAGAAGTTGACCTTGCCCTCCATCCGCCGCGCCACGGCCACGAGGGTGCGGTGCTCGGTCTTGCAGGGCACGCACCAGGTGGCCCAGAAGTTGACCACCGCGGGCACGCCGCGCTGCTCGGACAGGCGCACCGGCGCGGTGCCGTCGATCGGCGAGAGCAGGAAGTCGGGCGCCGGCTTGCCGATGAGCGGGGAGGCGATCGCGTGCGGGTCGTTCTGGAAGCCGAGGCCGAGGACGAGGACGAGCGGCGCGGCGACCGCGAGCCCGCCCATCCACACCTTGAGGTTGACGCGCCGGCGCAAGGCGATGCCGAGCGCTACGAGCATCACGACGACCAGGGCCCATCCGAGCACGGTGGCGGCGCCGCCCGCGTCGACCGGGAGGCCAGCCGAGTTGAGCGCGTTCGTGGTGGAGGTGAGCAGCGTGTCCATCACTTGCTCGCCGCCTCGGCCGCGAGCGGGGCGGACACGACCGCGCCCTTGGGGCCGCGCGAAGGCACCAGCGACATCATCGTGCCGAGCGCCGCGAGGCCTGCGCCGAGCCAGATCCAGACCACGACCGGCTTGCGGAACATGTGCACGCCGACGATGTCGCCGTTGATGCTCATCAGCGAGAGGTAAAGGTCGTAGCCGAGCGTGGTGCGCACGTCGGGCGAACCGATGGGCGTCATCATGCCGGGGTAGTTGGCGAGGGCAGGGGAGATCAGGGCGGACGCGCCGTCCTTGCTCGCGCGGAAGTCGGCGATCTGGAGCGTGCGGTTCGACTCGACGACCGTGCGCGCCTGCTCGAAGCAGATGTCGTAGCCCTCGAAGGCGAAACAATCGCCCTTGGACATGCGAGTCTCCGCGTCGACCCCGTAGGCGGACGACATCGCGATCGCGAGGATCATGAAGATGACGCCGAGGTGCACGATGTAGCCGCCGATACGACGGTTGCTCTGCGCGAGCGCGCGGGGGAGGGCGGAGAAGAAGTTGCCGCCGGGCCCCATCGCCACGGCCTGCGCGCGCACGGGCGCCACGAGCTCCCTCAGCGTGACGAAGATGGAGAAGCCGCCACACCCGAGGGTGAGCAGCGGCCACGGCTCACGCAGCCCCGCGGCGAGCCCGCCGACCACGGCGGCGGCCCCTAGCACGAGCGGAGGCAGCACCTGGCCGCGCACCTTCGCCATCGACGCCTGCCCCCACGGGAGCGCCGGCCCGACGCCCATGAGGAACAGGATGGCGACGCCGATCGGCACGGCCATGCGGTTGAAGTAGGGCTCGCCGACGGAGAGCTTGACGCCGCGGACGGCCTCGGCGAGGAGCGGGAACGTGGTGCCGACGAGCACGGTGAAGGTTAGCGCCACGAACAGGAGGTTGTTCAGGAGGAACGCTGTCTCCCGGCTGACCACCGCCGAGACGGCGCCTTCGCCCTCGAGCTTGTCGATGCGCAGCGCGAGCAGCACCACCGAGAACACCAGGCAGACGGAGAGGAACGCGAGGATCGTCGGCCCGATGTCGGACTGGCTGAACGAGTGGACCGAGTTGAACACGCCGCTGCGCGTCATGAACGTGCCCAGCAGCGTCAACAGGAAGCTCGCGATCACGAGCGTGACGGTCCACCCCTTCAGGGCGCCGCGACGGTGCGGCAACATGGCTGCGTGCAGCGCGGCGGTGGCCGTGAGCCAGGGCAGGAGCGAGGCGTTCTCGACGGGGTCCCACGCCCAGTAGCCGCCCCATCCGAGCACCTCGTAGGCCCACCAGCCGCCCAGCGTGATGCCGACGGTGAGGAAGCCCCACGCGACCAGCAGCCAACGGCGCAGCGGGGCGATCTGCGACGCCTCCAGCCGGCCCGCGAACAGCGCGCCGACCGCGATTCCAAACGGAATCGTCATCCCGACGTAGCCCAGGTAGAGCATCGGCGGGTGGATGATCATCAACACGTGGTTCTGCAGGAGCGGGTTCGGGCCGGGCCCATCCAACGGGATGGGGTTCGGCGCCGGGAGGAAGGCGTTGGCCGGCCCCGCGAGCAGGAAGCAGAAGAACGTGCCCACGGCGAGCCACACACCGGTGGCCCACGGCATCGTGGAGGGGTTCTGGTCCTTGTTCGACCAGGTGGCCGCCGCCACGTACACGCCGAGGACGAGGCCCCAGAAGAGGATCGACCCCTCCAGCGAGGACCACAGGCTCACGATGGTGATGTGGGTCGGCGAGTCGATGCTGCCGACCTGGGCGACGTACCGCACCGAGAAGTCGTGGGTGAGGAGCGCGTACTCCATGGTCACGTTCGCCAGGATCATGCACGCGGAGAACCCGTATGCGAGGCGACGTGCCCACATCCACCCGGTGGCCGAGCGCATCGCGCCCGCGCCGAAGCCCGCCACCGTGCCGGCCGCCGCGCAGGCGAGGCCGAGGAGCACGAAGGCCTGGCCGATGTAGCCGGTCATTTGTCTTCCAACGTCGTGAGCGTGGGCTTCTCGCCTTCCGCGGGCGCCCGGTATTCGTTGTCGTGCTTCACCATCATCCGCGTGCTCTGGAACTGCCCGGCCTTGTCGACCGTGCCCTCCACCACCACGCCGATGCCCTCGCGGAACATCTGCGGTGGCACCTCGCGGGTGCTCACCGGGATGGTGGTCGTGCCGTCAGTGACGCGGAAGTTGAGCACCTGCCCGTCGGGGATGAGGGAGCCGGGCTCGACGAGGCCGCCGAGGCGGATCGTGGCGCCGATCGCCTTCTCCTTCGCGGCCACCATCTCGGTGGGGCTCCAGTAGTAGACGAGGTTCTCGCCCAGATCGCCCACGGCGATGTAGGCCAGCGCGCTGCCCGCGACGAGGACGGCACCGAGTGCCCAGAGCTTGTTGGTCATTGCTGCCCCTTCACCGACTTCTGCCGCAGCCGGAGCTGCATGGACACCGCGTAGATCACGAGCACGGCGAACGTGAGGCCGTAGGCCCCCCACACGTACTCCCAACCGCCCTGGATCATCCCGGTCATGCCGCCTCCAGTTCCGTCATCTCCGCCGCGAGCCGCTGCCGCGCGATCCGGTAGCGCCGGACCACGAGCCAGATCGCGATGAAGAGCAACGCGAACGCATTGATGCGCAACGGGGTCACCATCGACCCGTCGACCGTCGCCGGCGAGCTCTGCACCTGGTGCAGGGACCGCCACCAGCGGACGGAGAAGTAGACGATCGGCACGTCAACATACGCGATGATCGAGGCCACCGCAGTCCACGTGGCGCGGCGCTTCGGCTCGTCCACGAACGTACGGAGCGCGAGGATCGCGGCGAACGCGAGGACGAGCACCGCGGTCGTCGTGAGGCGCGGATCCCAGTCCCACCACACGCCCCAGGTCGGCCGGGCCCAGATGCTGCCCTGGCAGAGCAGGAGGCACCCGAGCACCACGCCCACCTCGATGCCGGCCTCCTGCAGGGCGTCCCAGCCCCACGTGCCCCGCCACAACCACCCGATCGAGACAAAAAATACCATCGTGAACACGAGCAGCGTGGCCCAGGCCGTCGGCACGTGGACGTACATGATCCGCATCACGTCGCCCATGAAGCGGTCGGGTGGGGCCACGAACAGCCCCTCGAAGCTGCCCCAGAGGAGCAGGAGCAGGCCGAAGAGGCCGACCACGTGCTCCCACCGCTGTTGCAAGACCTGGCGGTTCATCGGGTCAGTCCTCCACCACGCGGCCGAAGAGCAGGCCGCAGAGGCTCCAGTAGATGACGTTGAAGGCCACGAGGAGCCCGACCCAGCTCGGGAGCTGGCTCATCGGGTCGCCCGAGAGGATGAGCGACGTGGCCTTGACGCACGACAATAGCGCCGGAACCACCAGTGGAAAGAGAAAGAGGGGAAGCAACACGTCGCCCCCCCGCGCCCGGGCCGTGAGCGCCGAGTAGAGCGTGCCCGGCGCCACGAGCCCAGCCGCCCCGAGCGCGATCACCCCCGCCAGCCGGGGGACACCCAGGACGATGGGCGTGTCGTACAGCGCCACCATCACGGGGATCAGCGCCACGCCGAGGCCGGTGAGCACCGCGAGGTTCGCCAGGGCCTTGCCGTAGTAGATGGCGCGCGGATCCGTGGGGAGCAGGAGCAGCCCCTCGAGCGCGCCGTTGTGCAGCTCGATGCGGAAGGACTCGGCGAGCGAGAGCGTGCTGCACAGCAGCAGCGCGAGCCACAGATAGCCCGCGGCGTTCGCCCGCAACATCGTGCTGTCCGGCCCGTTCGCGAACGAGAAGAGCAGGAGCGTCGTGAGCCCGAACACGGCCACCGCGACGAGGCGTGCCCGCGCGCGCCACTGTTGCAGGAGGTCCTTGCGGAGCACGTTGACGCATTGGTGGAGAAGCTCCATCGGGTACCCGCCTACTCCTGGGGCTCCCCAGCCGGTTCGACGAACTCCACTGCGGGGGCGTCCGCGGCTTTCCCGCGCCACTTAACGCGGCCCGCTTCGAGGAGCACCGCCTCGTCGCAGAGCGTGGCGCCCCGGGCGACCTGGTGGGTGGAGAGGACCACGGTGGTGCCCGCTGCGCGCAAGTCCCGGATCAACTGGTCGACGAAGCGGCCGCCGGCGGGATCGAGCCCGGCGTACGGCTCGTCGAGGAGGACGAGATCGGCGCGCTTCCACAACAAGCGCGCGAACGCGAGGCGCTTGCGCATGCCGGCGGAGAAGGTGCGCACCACGTCGTCCGCGCGGCTCTCCAGCCCCACGAGGGCGAGCACGGCGTCGACACCCGGGCCCTCGCGGGGGGCGAGCCGGGCGTACACCTGGAGGTTCTCCCGCGCGGACAGGTCGTCGTAGTGGTGATCGGCGTGGGAGATCATCGCGACGCGCGCACGCGCGGCCACGGCGGAACCGCCGAACAGCTGCAGCGAACCGGAGGTGGGCGCGAGGGCCGTGCCGAGAAGGCGGATGAGCGTGGTCTTGCCGGAGCCGTTCGCGCCGATGACCATCAACGCGCGGCCCGGATCCAGCGAGAGGTCGACCCCACGCAGCGCCCACCGACCGGCGTGGCGGCGCGCCAATCTCACGGCGGCGACGACAGGGGCGCGGGCCGGGGGGGAGTGTGTGGGAGCGAACAGGGCTTCCGACATCGGGGGCCCGGTTAACGCGTTAGGTTCGGCCTCGCCGATGGACGAGCCCGCTTCTACCCCTCCCATCTTCCACCTCGCGTTGGTGCATCCCGAGATCCCGCAGAACGCGGGCAACGTCGGAAGGATGTGCCTCGGAGTAGGCGCGAAGCTGCACCTCGTCCATCCGCTCGGGTTCTCCACGCACGAGAGCGCGGTCCGGCGGGCGGGGCTCGACTACTGGAAACACGTCGACCTGATGGAGCACGCCAGCCTCGACGCCTTCTGGGAGTGGGTCGGTGAGCGCCGCGTGTGGTGCCTCTCCTCGCAGGGCACGGTGCCGTACACCCGCGCGCCGTACGCCGTGGGGGACGTGCTGGTGTTCGGCCGTGAATCGGTCGGCCTGCCCCCCGAGGTGCTCGCGGGGCGGAACCTCCTCCAGATCCCGATGACCGGCCCCACGCGGAGCCTCAACCTCTCCAACGCCGCCGCCGTGGTGGCCTACGCCGCGCTGGCCCGTCTGCGCCCGGAGCTGTTCTGATGTTTCCGCCCGACTTCTACGCGGTGGTGTTGGCGGGCGGTCGCGGTACGCGCTTCTGGCCGTTGTCCCGGCGGAACGTCCCCAAGCAGTGCCTCTCGATCGACGGCGGACCGACGCTCCTGCAGCGCACCGTGGCGCGCACGGGCCTGCCGCCGGAGCGCATCCTCGTCGTGACCGGTCCCGACATGGTCGAGCCCGTCCGCGAGCAGATCCCCGGGATCGAGGTGCTCGTCGAGCCGAGTCCGCGGAACACCGCGCCGGCCATCGCCTGGGCCACCTGGGAGGTCGCGCGCCGCGGGGGCACGAGCTGCGCCGTGTTGCCGTCCGACCACGTCATCGCCGACGAGCCCGCGTTCCGCGCCTCCCTCGCGCAGGCGGCGCGCGTCGCGTCGGGTGGCGCGCTCGTCACCCTCGGCGTGAGGCCCACGCGCCCGGAGACCGGGTACGGCTGGATCGAGCCGGAAGAGAGCGCGGGCGCAGACCACGCGGTGCGCCGCTTCGTCGAGAAGCCGCCTCTCGAGACCGCGGAGCGCCTCCTCGCCGGTGGCCGCCACCTGTGGAACGCCGGCATGTTCGTGTGGACCACGCGGGCGCTGCTCGACGCGGTCGCCACCCACCTGCCCGGCACCGCGGCGATGCTCGCGAAGCTCGACGCCGGCGCGACCATCGCGGACGTGTGGGGCCTCTCCGACGCCACGAGCATCGACTACGGCGTGATGGAGCGCGCCCGGGACATCCGCGTGGTGCCCGTCGACTTCGGGTGGTCCGACGTGGGGAGCTGGCCCGCCCTGCTCGAGGTGCTTCCGCTGGGGGAGGGCGGCGTGACGGTCGCGGACGCGGTGGTGGCCCGCCGCGCGGAGGGCAACATCGTCCACGCCCGCGGCAAGCTCGTCGCGCTGCTCGGGGTCGACGATCTCATCGTGGTGGACACGCCGGACGCGCTGCTCGTGGCGCGGCGAGCGGACGCGCAGGAGGTGCGCCTCCTGCTCGAAGAGGTCGAGCGCCGCGGGCTCGGTCGGTACGCTTGACACACGGGCCTGCGTAGGCGGTAGGATTCGTCGCGCCGCCCGCGGAACCCTCCGCGCGACCCGACCGGGTCCTCCGCCATCGCCCCCGAGGCTTCCATGTCCCTCGCGCTCCTCGTCCTCGCCGCGTGCGCCAACCAGGTCACGATTACGCCCAGCCAGGGCGGCTGCGCCGACTACGACTTCGCCGATCCGGCCGAGTCCACCATCGAGTGGGAGGCGTCGAAGTCCGGCAGCGCGCGCGTGTGGCGCGCCAACGCCCTGCAGGAGCAGACCGGCCTCGTGTTCGATCCGCTGATCGAGGTCGAAGGCAAGGTGGTCAGCGTCTACGAGGCGTGGACGGGCGGCGAGACCGAGGACTCGTTCTGCTACGAGCCCGTCGTGTCGTTCGAGGGCCTCTCCCGCGAGCTGCAGGTGCGCTGGTACCTGTACGCCGGAGACACCGTGCCCTACGAGTCCGTGGAGATCGACGCGCCCTGAGGGCCCGCTCCACCGGAGCGGACCGAGCTACTGGGCGCGCGTGTCCAGCTACTGGCCGCGCGTGTCCATCGTGCCGTCCCCGTCGACGTCCTTGCCGGTCTTCACGACCGTGCCGGTCTCGTCGAGGTACTCCCACGCGTCGATCCGGCCGTCGGCGTCGGAGTCGCGCTCCTTGCGGCGGACCACGCCCGACTCGTAATACTTGAACAGGTCGAACGTGCCGTTGAAGTCGGTGTCGACCTCGGCGTAGGTGCGCTTGCCGCCGATGTAGTGATCGACCCAGTCGGCGCGCCCGTCGAAGTCCTGGTCGAGCTGCTCCTTCACGCGCTGCCCGCCATCGTCGAACTCCGAGCGGACGTCGATGCGGCCGTCATGGTTCAGGTCGGTGTCCTTGCGGACGAGCAGGCGCGGCGCGTCGGTGCGCTCACGGAAGTAGTTCGTGATCTCGGGCTTGCCGTCGCGGTCGAAGTCGACCTTGACCTCGGTCAGGCCGTCCGCCGTGGTCGTGGTCGTCAGCTGTTCGGCCGGGCCGCTGTCGGGAACCTCGCCCTTCATGTAGTCGCCGTTCTGCGTCGGCTTCGGACAACCAAGGAGGACCGTGGGCAGGGCCGCGAGCAGCAGGAGGGGGAACATCTGGGGAACCAGCAGCGTCCGCGAACGGTTCAAGAGCGCCTCTGTGGCGACGGGCAGGGCCGAGCGTAGTGAAAACAACACGCTGCTCGGCGTATCCTGTCAAACGCGCCGCTGCCTTGTCCGGTAAGCCACACGGCAGCGTGCCGTGCGTGGGGTCGCGGAGCGCGCCGTCGCTCACGTGGACGTTGTGATAGGGTGGCGGCTCGGAGGGGCGTTGTCCGAAGCTCGGCGCAAGCACCTGCTCGTCGTGGACGACGAGCCGGTCATCCTGCAGATCCTCAAGGCGGTGTTCGAGGAGGAGCCCTATCGGCTCACGCTCCTCTCCTCCGGTCGTGACGCCCTGCGCGTCATCGCCGAGGACGACGTCGATCTCCTCCTCACCGACAAGAACCTCCCCGACGTGGGCGGGATGGAACTCCTCCGCGCCGCCAAGCAGAAGGACGCGCTGACGGAGGTGGTGATCATCACCGGATACGGCTCGTTGGAGACAGCGCTCACGGCGCTCGAATTCGACGCGTTCGACTACGTGCTCAAGCCGCTGAACAACGTCTTCGACATCCGCAAGAAGGTGCGGCAGGCGTTCCAGAAGCAGGAGATCGCGCTCGAGAACCGGCGGCTGATCGCCGAGCTCCAGAAGAAGAACTCCGAGCTCGAGGTGGCCCTCGAAGAGACGCGCGGCCTGCAGGCCGAGCTCATCCAGTCGGAGAAACTCGCGGGCATCGGCACGCTGGCGGCCGGCATCGCCCACGAGATCAGCTCGCCGCTGTTCGGCATCATGGGGCTCGCCGAAGCCGTGGTGGACGAGCAGGATCTCGCGCTCGCCCAGGGCTACGCGCGGGACGTCGTCGAGTACTGCCGCACCATCCGCGACATCGTAGTCGAGCTGTCCAGTTACTCGCGCGTCGCGACGAGCGAATACCTCACCACAGTCGAGCTCTCCCGCGTGGTGCTCGACGCGTTGCGGCTCGTCGAGCGCTCCGCCCCCGTGTCCGAGGTGCGCTTCGAGACCGATCTGGGCGCCGGGCTGTACCTCAACGCGCGCACGAACGAGATCCAGCAGGTGTTCGTCAACCTGATCAAGAACGCCGCTGAAGCCGTTCTCGAGCGCCACCCCGGCGGGGGCGGCGTGGTCCGGATCGCGTCCGGCTATGGGGACGGCTGGACCTGGGCGACCGTCAGCGACAACGGCTCGGGCATCCCCGAGGACAAGCGCCGCCTCATCTTCGACCCGTTCTACACGACCAAGCCGCCGGGCAAGGGGACGGGCCTCGGGCTCAACATCGTGTACCGCATCGTGACGAAGTACCGCGGCAGCATCCAGGTCCAGAGCGGCGTCGGGGAGGGGACCACCTTCGAGCTTCGGTTCCCGGTCGACCGGTAGCGCGTCGATGCGGCTCGGCCTCCGCATCAGCTTCTTCGTGGCGTTCACCGCGATCATCCCGGTGTTGCTGCTGGCGCTCGCCGCGTCGCAGGTCGCGCGGAGCCAGGCAGAGGGGCAGATCGTCGACTTCCAGGTGGAGGCCGCGCGCTCCCTGGGGGCCTCCATCGCGCGCCAACTCGCCGACACCGAGCGCGTGCTGATCCAGCAGGTCGCCAACTTCCGATTGGACGTCGCCTCCGACGAGGCGCGCGCGTCGTTCCTCGTGGCGACGTACCGGCTGTTTCCCGAGATCGCGATCGCAGTGCTCCTGGACGAGGACGGCGTCGAGATCGCCCCGCCGCTCTTCCAGCCCGAGGGCAAGGAGCCCGACCTGGTCGACCACGACCAGGTGTCGATCGCCCGGCTCACCCAGTTCCGCGCGGCGCTCCCGGCCCCCTCGCGTGTGCCCGGCGCCGTCGTCGTCGGGGAGCCGTACCTCCCGGATCGCGCCGCGGCCGCCGTCCTCCCGATGGTGTTCACATCGCCGTGGGGCGACGGCGTGGCGCTGGCGGTCGAGCTCTCCCTCGCGCCCGTCGCGTCTCGGATGAGCACGATGGCGCACCAACGCGAGATCAACCTCATGAGCGCGGACGGCCTGGTGCTCCTCCGGGCAGGGCCTCGCGGCCTGGTGGACCCGTCCCGGACGCGTGCGTTCCTCCGGAACGCCGAGGTCGACCTTCGCTACGACACGGCCGACGGGGAGGCGGTCCTCGCGGCGTTGGCGAGCGTCCCCGGGCACGACTGGGCCGTCGTCGTGGCCGAGCCCGCGGACGCCGTGGGGGCGGCGGCGCACGAGATCCAGCTGCGCACCTGGTACGTCGGCGGCGTCGCGCTCCTCATCGCCCTGGTCGGCGGCGGGTTCCTGACGCGTTCGATCACCGGGCCGGTCGTGAAGCTCCGCGACGCTTCGCACGCGGTCGGGCGGGGGGAGTTCGCGTCGCGCATGCCGATCGAGGGGCGGGACGAGCTCACCGAGCTGGCGACCGCGTTCAACCGCATGTCCGCCTCGCTCGAGCAGAACGCGGCGGAGATCGCGTCGAAGAACCAGGAGATCGAGCGGTTCAACCTCGAGCTCCAGGCGCGCGTGGAGCAGCGCACCCACCAGCTTCGCGAGGCCCAGGCCCGCCTCGTCCAGACCGGCCAGCTCGCCGCGGTGGGCGAGCTCTCCGCGGGCCTCGCCCACGAGCTGAACAACCCGCTCGCGGGAATTCTTGGGGTCGTGCAGATTCTCTCCGCGCAGCTCCACGATCGTCCCGAGGCCGCGCTCCTCCGCGCCGCCGAGACCGAGGCGCTCCGGTGCAAGGACATCGTGGCGAACCTCCTCCGGTTCACACGCTCGGGGCCACAGAAGGGGCCGGGCGCCGAGGATGTGGTAGATTTGGGCGCCGTCGTGCGGGACGTGCTCGCGCTGGTGGGCGGGCCTCTCCGCCAACGGGGAGTCGCGGTGGACCTCTCGACGACCGATGCGCCGATGTTGATGCGTGGCGACGCATCCCAGCTCGGCCGTGCCCTCGGGCAGCTGCTCACGTCGTTGCGGGCCGTCGCGGAGCCGGGATCCACCTTGACGATCGCCGGCGCGGTGCCCGGCCCGGAGCTCGAGCTCCGCTTCGCCCTTGCGCGCACGGTACGGGACACGGACGACTGGCGTGCTGCCGGCCTCGGCTTCTGGGTGGCCCGGCAGGTGTTCCAGGAGCACGGCGCGACCCTCGAGGAGCCGGTCGGCGAGCGGGGAGACGCACGGACCTGGCTCCTGCGCGCCCCGCGCTGCCTCGCCGGGGACGTGGCCTGATGTCCAAGGAGCTCCAAGCCCTCCTGGTGCTCCTGCTCATCCTCGGCGTCGCGTGGCTAGGGTACGGCCGGCTCTTCGGGGACGACGGCGGGGAGCGGCTCGTCGTGGCCGCGATCGAGGGCACGGTGCGGCGGGTGGACGGCTTCGGGGCCGAGATCCCGGCCGAGGCCGGCCTGGCCCTCAAGCCGCGGGATCGCATCGTCGCCGGTGTCGGAGGCCGCGCGGTGCTCGCGCTCGGGCCGGACTCGCGCGTCACCATCGAGGAGTCCTCGGCCGTGCGGGTCCTCGCCGCCGATCAGTCCGGCGTGAAGCTCGAGCTGGAAGGCGGCCGCGTCCAGGCGACCATCCGCCCCGGCTCCGGCCGCCTCGGCATCTCGTCCGAGGGCACCTCCGTCGTGGCGGACGACGCCGACTTCACCGTCGTCCGCGGGGACGACGGCACCCTCGGCGTCGTCGCCGATCGTGGTCAGGTCGGGATCGAGGGGATCCCCGGCACCGAGCGCCTCTCGGCGGGTGAGCGTCTCGTCGCGGCGCGCGGGGGCACGGCCCTCGTCGCCCCCGCGTCCGAAGAGCTCTTGTTGAAGGTCGCCTGGCCGACCGCCGCGCGCACCCGCGACGAGGCCACCGAGGTGCGCGGGCACACCGAGCCGAACGCGTATGTGCGGCTCGGGTGGGACGGCGCGTGGGTCGAGGTCAAGGCGGACGCCGCTGGGGACTTCGTGGCCCGCGTGCCCCTCGCCGAGGGGTCCAACGAGATCCGCGTGGAGGCGAGATCCGTGCTCGGCACGTCGATTGCGGCGTCCCACACGGTCGTGCGGGACACCACGGCACCGAACGTCAGCACGCAGATACGGTACTGATCGTGCTCGCGCTCATCGTCGGAGCCCTCGCCGCCGAGGTGCTCCTGTACGCCCCGAACGGCGCACCAGAGCCCGGGCGTGCCGCGACGCTCGAGGTCGCGGTGACCGAGGGCATGGCCCCCGTGGAGGGCGCCGAGGTCGTGCTCGCCGGGCCCGCCGGGGATCTCGTGGCGCCGGCCGGGGAGGTCGCGCCCGGGCGCTACCGGTTCCTCTACACGCCCGCGCTCGGCCCGGTGGCGGGAGACAGCGTCGCGAACGTGACCGTTCAGGTAGGGAGCGGCCCGCCGACGCCTCTTGTGGTGCCGCTGGCCACGCCGCCGCCCGCGACCTACGGCCCGCCCGCCGAGATCGACGCCCTCGTGGGAACACCCCGGATCGAGATGCGTTTTCCGCGCGTCGACGGGCGGTTCGTGCCTGGGACGCGCCTCGCCCGGGTGTCGGAGGGCCGCGTGCTCGAGGTGCGGGACGATCCCGACGGGGTGGTGGTCGTCGTCGAGCCCGGCGCCGAGCGCACCGCCCGGATGCTCGCCGTCGCCCTGCTCGACGTGGAGGATCCGCGCGCCACGCCCACGTTCGGGCTCGTCCGGCTCCGCGCGCGCCCGCAGCTCACGCTCACCGCCGATCCCGGCAGCACGGTGACGGTCCGCGTGGGAAAGCGCAGCTACGGGCCGTTCGTCGCGAACGCGGCGGGCACGGCCGCGGTGTCGTTCGACGCGTGGCCCGGCGAGTCCTCCTACGAGCTCGCCGTGGCGGACGATCTCGGCAACACCCAGCGCTCCCAGGGGCCGCTCCCCGTCGCGACCCGGCCCGTGCTCGTCGGCATCGAGGCGGCGCTCTCCGGGCAGCGCGGCGCCGATCTCTGGCTCGGCGCCTGGGCGCCGAGCGGCGCGGTATGGACCGGAGGGGCTCCGCTGTGCCGAACCGGCGCCGGCGTGCGCACCGAGGCCCTGACCGCCGGCCGGGCCCTGTACCGCACCACGGTCGCCGTCCCCGACGCCGGCGCCTTGTTCGATCCCCGCGTCGAGTGTGGCCTCGCCGACGCCACCGTGGCGCTGCGGGTGCCGCTCGGCTCCGAGCGCCCGGCCCGCATCGACCTGCGCGTGTACCCCGACACGCTCTCGGCCGACTTCCCGATCGCCCAGGTCCAGGCGGCCCTGCTCGATCGCCGCGGCGAGCGCCTCCCGCCGGACACGCTCCGCCTGCGCGCGGCCGTGGGGGAGCTCCAGGTCGAGATGGTGGACGGCGCCTTGCGCGGCGAGTATCGCGGCGCCGCGGCCGTGGAGCGGGGAGGAGACACGCTCGACGCCGCCTGGGATCACCCGCCCGGCACGGGGCTCGCGTGGGAGCTCGAGGTCCACGCGGCGGCGGACCGGGGGGAGGGTGTGCTCACGACGCTGGTGCGCGCCCTCGATCGGCAGGATCGGCCGCTCGCGGGGTTGACCGTGCGCGTCCGCCTCGGCGAGCTCGAGGCCCAGAACGTCACGGACACGCGCGGGTGGGCACGGCTCACGTTCCCGGCGGTGCCGCCGTCCGCGACCCGGGTACGCGCCGCCGCGAGCGGGGTCGTGCGCGAGATCGCGTGGCTGCCGGGCGCGCCGCAGGCGTTGCCCGACCCCGCGGCGCCCGACGTGCAGGCGAAGATCGAGCTCCCCATCCGGGCCGGCCGGGTCCGCCAGGTGTTCCTCGACGTGTCGCCGCGCCCGCTGCTGACCGGCACCGGCGCGACCGCCAACGTAGTTGTGCGAATGCTCGACTTCACCGGAAACCCCGTGACCGACGAGCCCGTCACCATCGCCGCGAGCGAGGGCCAGGTGGGCCTGGTCGAGCCCCAGGCGGACGGTAGCCGCACGGTGACGTACCGCCCGCCGCCCAACGTGTTGTTCGATCGGACCGTGCGGATCACGGCCACGACGACCGCGGGGACCGTCTCCACGGACCTCGCGTTGACGCCGCGCCCCGTCAACGGCTCGTTCGGCGTGTCCGCGGGCTGGATCGGCAACCTCGGGGTGGTCTCTTCGCCCGCGTTGTCCCTCACGTTCAACCAGCGGATCCCGTTCCTCCCGAAGCTCCTCTCTGCCCGCGTCGGCGTGACCGCCTACACGTTCGACGCCGCCGTCGACGACATCACCGGGGACACGATCGTGGCGCGCGTCACCCCGGTGCCCATCGACATCGGCCTCGTAGCCACCGAGCGGTCGGGGCGACGCTCGTTGAGCGCCGGACTGGCGGCGGTGGTCGCACCCTACGGAATGACGGTCTTGTTCGGAGACGACCGCGGCGTGTCCGGCGTGGGCCTCGCCTCGCCGGGGCTCGTGGTGATGGGGGGAGGGGGCTACCGCCTCGGCAACTCGGAGCTGTTCGCCGAGGCGCGCTACCTGCTCTTCACCGCCAGCGGCCCCCAGGTGTCGTTCGAGGGTTCGATCGGCGGGCTCTCCCTGATGGCCGGATACCGGCTACTCTATTGATGAGATGACGCCCCGCTCGTCCACCCGAGCCGCCTCGCACGACGCGTCCCACGATGCTTCGCGATGGTCCAGGTTTGTCGCGGTGTTCGTCTGGTTGGCCGGCTGCACGTTGAGCCCGGCGGCGCCTTCCATCGACAGCGTCTCTCCCACCTGGGGCTACAACGGCGAGCCGACCGAGATCGAGATCTCGGGCGCCCACTTCTTTCCTACCGTGATCGTCGGGGACGTGATCGACCCCGAGGACGACGATGGGCGCGTCGAGGGCACCTTCCAGGCGTGGCTGGTGGGCGACCAGACGTACGCGCTCGAGGACGTCCAGCACGTCTCGTACGACGTCGTCAGCGCCGAGGTGCCGGAGGGGGTGCCCATCGGCGTCTACGATCTGCGCGTCGAGGTCCCTTCGGGCCTCGTCACGACCGGGGTCGACCTGTTCACGGTCACCGACACCCGCGCCGATCACCTGCACGTCACGGTGGAGGACTTCGCCCCCGCGTACACCGTCGGGGAGGAGGCCGCGTTGACGGTCCGCCTCGAGGATCCAGAGGATCAAGGCGTCCGGCAGACCCTGGAGGTCGAGATCGTCGCGGTTCCGAGCGATCCGCTCACGAAGGTCAGCTTCGAGCCCGACGGCCTGATCGACCAGGAGACCATCGACGGCGGCGTGCGCGGCTGGCTCTCCAGCACGGGCGTCGGCCAGGTGAAGGTCACCTCGGAGGTGGTCGACAACATCCTCTTCAAGGTCGACGCGGTCGCGCCGACCACCATCGAGGGCGACGAGATCCCGCTCTCCTGGGCGGCGGGTGACGTGGCCTCCGTCGAGGTGCTCCTCCCCTCCGAGAACTTCCAGGCCGTCGCGGGCGAGCCGTTCGACGTGACCATCCGCTTCCTGGATCCCTTCGGCAACGTGCTCCCCTCCGCCGGCACGACGGTCAACCTCGCGGACGCCTGCACGTCCGGTTCTGTGACCTCGCCGACCTGGTACGCGTTCGGCGCCGAGGTCGGGGAGGGGGACACGGTCACCATCGAGCTGACCGAGGCCTGCGCCGCGAACAAGATCCTCGTGAACGCGGTGGAGGGGGTCGGGGAGAGCGACACCTTCGCGGTCATCCCCGCGGAGCACGTCGGCTACACGGTCGCGCCCGTCTACCCCGTCGTGACCGCGGGCGCCGAGCTTCCCATCTTCGTCGCCGCGGTGGACGAGTTCGGCAATCTCCTGACCGACCACACGGCGACGCTGACCCTCTACGACGACCTCGGCGGGCTGGACCCGTGGCGGGCGCGCGGGGAGCAGGTCTGCTCGGGTTTCGTGGCCGGGACGAGCTTCTGTCTCGTCCGCGCCTGGACCGCGGGCACGGACGTGGTGATCCGCGCGGTCGACCCCGCCGGCAAGGTCGGCTTTGCCGAGCCCATCGAGATCGTCCCCGCCGAGGCATCGGCCCTCCTCGTCGTGATCGACGAGCCCTCGGTCGAGGCCGGCGAGACCTTCCCGGTGACCGTGCACGCCCTCGACGCGTACGACAACAGCGTCGAGTTCGATCCCACGGGCGCCGACCCCGTCGTCTGGAGCGACGACTCCGGCACGATCGCCTGTGTCTGGAGCGGCTCGGACGAGAGCGGCCAGCGGTTCGACTGCACGATCGTGGGGGCCGTCGCCGACGCGAACGTCGAGGCGCGGGTGCTCGGGCTCGTCAGCGCCGCGGCCGGCCCTCTCGTCGTGACCAACGCCGCGCTCGCGGACGTGGAGGTCGATCCGCAGGGCACGACCTTCGTGGCGGGGAGCGCGTTCACCGTCGCGCTTCGCGGATTCGACAGCTTCGGCAACGCCTACCTCGTGCAGACCGATCCCGAGATCGACCTGACCGACAACGCCGGCACCCTCGTGCCCGACACCGCGGTGCTCGGCCCCGCCGGCACCGTGGAGGTGTCGGCCGTCGTCTACCGCGCCGGCACCGCCGTGCGCCTGTACGCCTCGCAGGGCGGGGTGGGACTCGGCGCCAGCCGGCCGCTGTTGGTGAGCCCGGACGTGCTCGACAGCCTCCAAGTAGACGCTCCCGCGTGGGTCTCCGTCGACGAGCCCGCCGCGATCGGCATCACCGCGGTGGACGCCTACGGGAACGCCGTCCCCACCTACGCCGGCAGCGTGACCCTCTCCTCGGCCGGCGGCGGCTGTGACACCGTGGTGGTGACCGGGTTTTCCGACGGCACCGCGCATGTCGACCTCGACTGCCCGACCCCGCAGCTGTCGGACGAGCTCCGCGCGACAGACACCGCGGGCTACGCCGGCGAGAGCGACGTGATGGACATCGTCGACCTCGCGTGTGCCGATGGTCCCACCGCCGTGCTGGAGCTCGACGGGGACGACGACACCATTCGGTGCCTCGCCGATGGCGCCTCCCTCACCGTCACGGCGGACTCGTCCGGTAGCCTCGCGGGCGCCGACAGCATCGCGGTGCGCCACTTCACCGACGTGGAGTCCACCTCCGTCCGCACCCCGTCCGACTCCGCCACCTTCACCTACGACACCACCGGCACCCGGTCGATCGAGGTGCTCGTGGCGGACGCGCGCGCGTGCGCCGACCTCGCGGTGGGCGAGGCGTACATCGGCTCGAACGACGGCGAGGCCACCGGCCCGATCATCGTGGCCACGTCCGCGCCCACGGTGGCCGCCGGGGGCACCCTCACCGTCACGGTGGCCGCCCGCGACTGCACCGAGGACCTCGCGGCGGGCCAGCGGATCCTCGTGCGCGCGGACCTCGGCTCGGTGGGTGGAACGTCCACCGGGTCGGGGCTCACCGTGACGCTCGACGCGGTGGGCGCGACGATCTTCACCTGGTCGTTCGTGGACAGCGGCTACGCCGGCATCGCCACGGTGTACGCCGGCTCCGCGGGGGGCGGCGCCATCGGCTCGCGGAGCGTGCTCGTGACGGGAGACTCGGCCCACCCCACCGTCCTGGAGGCCACTCCGACGGGGACCCACCTCGGGAGCATCGAGTCGATCACGGTCACGTTCAGCGAGGCGATGACCGCGAGCCTGTTCACCAACCTCTACGTCCCGCTGACCGGGCCCTCGGGGACCGTGTCTGCCACGTACACGCTCTCGGCGGATGGGACGACCGTCGTGGTCACCCCCAACACGCCCATCGACGGCAGCACGGGGTCGTACACGTTGAGCCTGTCGCAAAACCTGAGGGACCTCGCGGGCAATCGGCTCGACGGCGGGTGGTCGGGCGTGTGGGGCCCAGCGGTGTTCAGCTTCGGGAACCTCGTCGACACCGTCCCGGACATCACCGCGTGCGCCGCGAGCGGGACGACGTTCACGCCCGACGGGGACGACGGCGCCGGGAGCGACGCGGACGAGGTGACCGTCACCCCCACGGCCGCGGGGTCGCCGGCGTGGTGGTGGTTCACCGTCTACGATGCGGACGAGACGCGTGTACGCAGCCATCGCACGCTCGGCACGGCGTCTCAGGTGCGCTGGGACGGGCGCGGAGACGACGGGATCCTGCGCGACGCGGGGCCCTACCGCCTCTCGATCAGCGCTATCGACGGCAATGGAAACGTGGGAGGGCAGTGTGATGTCACCGTCGATCTCCAGCAGTACGTGGACCCATGACGAACCGGAGGATGGCGTGAGCGGTCCGTTGGATGCCGCATCGAACGAGGCCCTGCGGCTCGCCGAGCTCGGCCTGCTCACCGCGGGGCTCATCCACGAGCTTCGGCAGCCCGTGTTCGCACTCAAGGCGCTCGCACAGCTCGCGGAGGGGCATCCGTCCAGGGCCCCCGAGTACCTCGCCCAGGTCTTGGCGCAGGTGGGCACCCTCGAGTCCCTGATCGAGGGCTACGCCGACTTCAGCCGTCGCCCCGTCGGGAGCTGCGAAGTGTTCGAGCTCGCCGCGCCCGTCCGCTCCGCGCTCGTGGTGCTCGAGCACCGCGCCATCGCGTCGCAGGTGCGCATCTTCATCGACCTCGGCGAGCCCGTGGCCGTGCGGGGCTCGCTCCTCGCCGTGCAGCAGGCGCTGGTGAACCTCGGCCAGAACGCCATCGACGCGCTCAGGGGCCAGGCCGACGGGTGCCTGCGCATCACCGCCGTCCGGCACCCCGGCGGCGCCGCGATCCGGGTGCAGGACAACGGGCCGGGCCTGCCGCCCCACATCCGGTCCCACCTGTTCGAGCCGTTCCGGACCACCAAGCCCAGCGGAACCGGCCTCGGCCTCTCCATCTCCCGTGACCTGATGGCGGCGTGCGGCGGGGAGCTCCGGCTCGCGGAGTCCGAACACGGCACCTGCTGGGAGATCCGGGTCGCGCTGCCGACGTAGGGCCCGCTACGACGCGGGTTCGGGTTAGGAGCCGCGCATGGACGACGACGACTCGAAGAACGTGCCCGAAGCCCACCTCGCGGCGCTCGCGCCCCGCTTCCTGGCGGCGATCCAGAAGCGCGGCGCCGGCCAGGTCGACGCGGCGCTCGAGGCCTTCGCCGACATCCTCAAGACGGAGCCGCGCATCGCGGAGCCGCGGATGGAGATCGCGCGCATCTACCTCGAGATGGGCCGGCTGGATGACGCCGAGGCCGAGGCCCGCGAGGCGATCCGCATCCTCGAGCTCGGCGGCCAATGGACCGAGGATCTCCCCGAGCACGTCGTCCTCGCGGTGGCGTGGGCGCTGTACGGGGAGATCCTGAAGGAGAAGGCCTCCTCGGACGAGGTGGTCTTCGGCGATCCCGCCGTGTTCACCGGCCTCATCGAGCAGAGCCGCGCCGCGTTCGCGCGCGCCGCGGAGCTCGACCCGACCGACCAGAACAGCGCCGTGATCGCGATGGAGCTCGGCGACGGCGCGGATGGCCTCGACGACGAGGAGCCCGAGCCCGAGCCCGACAACTAGGCTGGCGCGGCTGCCACCACGTTCAACCGGTTGAGGATCGCGGCGGAGAACGCCTCGAGATCGCCCGGGTTGCGCGACGTGATGAGGTTGCCGTCCTCCACGACCGGTGAGTCCTCCCAATGCGCGCCGGCGTTGACCAGATCCGCGTGGATGGATGGCCACGAGGTGAGCCGTCGGCCGTCCACGAGGTCCGCCTCGATGAGCAGGCTGGGCCCGTGACAGACCGCGGCGATGGGGCGGTCCTGGAGGCCGAACTCCCGCACGAACTTCACCATCCCGATGTCCAGCCGCAGGTGATCGGGCGAGTACCCGCCGGGGATCACCAGCAGGTCGAAGTCTTCGGGGCGAACCTCGCCGGGGGTGGCGCCGATGCCGACCTTCTCGCGGCCGCGTTTCCCTTCCACGAAGGCGTTCTTCTTGACGCCGACCAGCGTGATGTCGTGCCCGGCGTCGCGCAGGCGATCGTAGGGCACACGGAACTCGTCGTCCTCGAAGTCTTCACCGAGCACAAACGCGATCTTGGCCATGGTGCCTCCATCCGCTCAATGTGAGGGCGGAGGGGGCGGGCGCCGGTCATGATTCGCTACGGCGCCCAGTCGCACGTCTTCGCGCCCGGCGCCGTCCACACCCCGTCCCCGTCCACGTCGACGAAGATCGGGTTGACGATCACCCGGGGCACCTCGGCCGCGTCGTAGCCTTCGAGGCCGCGGGGCATCGCGCCCTCGCCCACCGCGATGACGACGATGTAGGCGTCTTCGGTCAGGAGGAGGGGCAGCGTCTCGTCGAGCTTCACCAGCTCGGAGGGGGCCGTGGCGGCGCGGGTGTGGGCGAGGTCGCAGTTGACCAACACGTCCACGCGCGTGACGTCGATCTCGGGGAGCGCCTCTACGTGCAGCCAGAGCTCGGCCTCGCCGTCGCTCACGCTCGCGGTCTCGCCGGGCCCGGCGCCGTCGACGGTGACCCGCGCGAAGGCGCCGGCGCTGATCTGGGCGGCGCCCGCGAGGGTGCCCTCGGCGGCGTCGTCCGCGGTGAAGGCGGTGTCGTCGGGTACGGTCACGAAGGTGCGCGGCGTTCCCGGGGTGTCCATCCCGTGCACGTCGGTCACGCCGACGCCCGTGACGCGATGCCCGAGGTTGTGGAACGCGAACCAGTCGACCAGCGCCCCGGTGTGGAGGGGGTCGGCCTCCTCGAGGTAGGGGCTGCGCAGCCCGTTGAGGACCTCGAAGCTGTCGAAGTCCCAGGACCACACCGCGGTGCCCGGCGCGAGGCCGAGGGCCTCCGGATCGTCCATCGCGGGGGGCTCGGACATGCGGTCCCACTCGAGGACGCACAGGATGCCGCACTCGCCGTTGACGCGGGCGTGGTTCATCTGGACCACGGAGGCGCCACGCGCGCGCTGGGCCGCGAAGATGTCGCCGAACGCGAGCGAGTACCACCGCACCGGATCGCCGCGCACGGTGTCCGTGACGGGGAAGGGCCACGCGTTGGTGTGCTCGGGGATGGTGGCGGTGATCTCACTGCCGAGGCCGTAGACGAGCCAGTCGTCGAGCCCGGCCTCGGTGACGAAACCCGAGAGATCGATGATGGCCTCGTGATCGGTCGAGATGACGAGGTCGAGCCCGCTGCCCGCCGCGGTGCGCATCCGGTCGATCGGCAACACCGTGCTGTCCGCGCTCGGACCGGAGTGCACGTGGCTGTCGAAGCTCGCCCACCCGGTGGTGTCGACGACACGGGGCAGCTCGACGGTGACCGCGGTGGTGCCGTCGTCGGGCACCGTGAACTCCGTCGTCACCACCGAGTGTTCGTAGCCGCGGCTGACGTAGGCGGTGTAGTGGCCGGGCGGCACGGGGACGTCGGGGTCCTGGGGGGTGGGGAACGCGAAGGTGGTGTAGCCGTCGTCGCGCTCGAGCTCAATCCGCACGGGGAGGGGGCCCCCGTCGCCGTCGGTGGCGGCCACGGTGATGCCGCCGAGCGCGCCGATGGCGAGGGTCAAATCGGTCGCGACGCTCGCGCCCACGATCAGGGCCTCGCCGTCGTCACGGCCCGCGCCGGAGGCCACCAATCGCCAGTCGCTCCCGGCGACGGTCACCGCGCGGCCGGAGAAGCGGCCCTCCGCATCGGTGACCAGCGTCGTGACCGTTCGCCACTCGTCGTCGTTGCGGACGGCCACCTCGACGCGTGCCCCGGCAACCGGGCGGCCCCCGGGGTCCGCCACTGCGCCGGACAGATCGTGCCACGTGGCCTCGAGACCGGGCGTGGGATCGTCGATGTAGGGCTCGAGCCCCGCGCCGGCGCTCGCGCCGTCCGTGGGGCCCACGGCGAGCGCGAAGGCGGCCTCGTCGCCCACTTCAAGGGGCGCCGCGACGTGGTTAACGTCGACGAGCACGGTCACGCCCGCGATCTCGGTGCGCGCCATGGCGGCGCCGGGCATGGCGAGGGCGGTCGAGCCGGTGGGGCTCGCGTCCCCCGACCAGAGCACGCCGGTGTCGAAGCCGATCCCGGACAGCTCGAGGCTGCCGGACGCCCACGCCGTGTTGTCCGTGTGGTCGGACGGAAAGGCGACGGCGCCCACCAGGAAGCCCTCGTTCGCCGTGCCGGCGGTCACGGGCTCGCCGCCGAGGAGCACGTCGATCTGGAGCGCGGCGTCGTCCGGGGCGAGGGTGTAGCGCACGGTGATGTCGAGGCCGTACAGCTCCCCGAGCGGCTTGCGCCCGCCGTTCTCGTAGGTGCTGCGCATCAGGGTGAGCTCGACGAGCCAGAAGCGGTCGTCGGTCCCATGCACGTCCACCACGGCCGGGCCCCCGTCGCTGCCGTCGGACACGATCTCGATACTGTCGCCGCGGATCATGTGCATGCTGCTCTGCCCGAACTCCGCGAGGTTCAGCTGGCCGACGAGCAGGCCGAGCTCGCCCAGGATCTCGGGGCCCGCCTGCTCGCACCCGTCGACCGCGACCGCGTCGATCGGCAAACCGCCGTAGTGGTAGTAGGTGCGCGGATCGTCGGGCCCCTGCACCACGAACGCGGCGCGCGCGTTCATCAAGAGGATGTCGCCCGGCGCCGCGAGCGTGTCGGGACCCCAGGGTTGTTCGCCGATCTCCCTGAGCGTGCGCGCGGTGGCGCGGCCCGCCTCGGGGCACCCCTGGGTGAAGAGGCCGTCCCCCGTGAGCGTGTCGGGTTTTGGAGGGAAGGGGTCGGGCGCGCAGCCGAGCAACAACAGCGTGACGAACATGCGGCGATTCTACCGCGGTCGCGCTCCGGCTCGGAGGGATGGCCTACGCCTTCGGATGCGTGAACACCTTCTTCTCCGCCTGGTGCCGCTCCTGCGCGCGGGGGCCGGGCACGGCCGCGCCCACCTTGACGCCGCGCCGGACAGCCCAGGCGAGCGCGGCGCTCTTGACCCGCGGCGCGAGCCAGCGCCGGAACTGCGGGATGAAGAGCACGATGCCGGTCACGTCGGTCAGCACGCCCGGGGTGATGAGCAGCACGCTCCCGACGAGCACCAGGGCGCCCTCGACCAACTTGTCGGCCGGCGCCGCCTGCTCGCGGAGCGAGGCGAACAGCTCGCGGAGCACCGCGACGCCCGCGCGTTTGCCCAGCCAGGCCCCGAGCACGCCGATCGCGACGACGTAGAGCATCGTCTCGAAGCCGCCGACCCGTTGGCCGATTTCGATGAGCATCCAGAGCTCGGCGGCCGGGACGACGGTGAAGAGCAGGAACAAGATGAGGAAGGTCATGCCCGTTTCGCCTCCTGCCACCAGGCTTCGAGCCGGTCGAGCCCGGCCTCCTCCATCGCGACCCCGGCGGCGGCGGCCGAGGCCTCGACCTTGCGGAAGCGCCCCTCGAAGCGCGCGTTGGCTTCGCGTAGCGCGTCCTCGCCCGCGATGCCGAGGAAGCGGCCCAGGCTCGCGGTTGCGAGCAACACGTCGCCGTACTCGTGGCGGATCGCGTCGGCGTCCCCGCTCGCGATGGCCTCGAGCAGCTCGGCGCGTTCCTCGTCGATCTTCGCCAGCACGCCCGTCAGGTCGGGCCAGTCGAACCCGACGTGCGCCACCTTCTCGCCCACGCGATGCGCGCGGAGGAGCGCGGGGAGCGAGGCGGGCACGCCGTCCACGCGCGATCCGGACTTGCGACGTGCGGCCTTGCGCGCCTCCCAGGCGCCGATGGTGCCGGCCAGGGACGTGTCCCTGCCACCGTCCGCACCGCCGTACACGTGCGGGTGCCGCTCGATCATCTTGGTGACGATGCCCTCGGCCACAGCCTCGATGTCGAACGCGCCCTGCTCCTCGGCCAGCCGAGCGAGGAAGTAGACCTGGAACAACAGGTCCCCGAGCTCCTCGCGCAGGCGCGCCAGCTGGTCCGGCGTCTGGCCGCCGTTCGTCGCGAGGTCGAGCGCGTCGAGCACCTCGTGCGCCTCTTCGAGCAGGTAGGGGCGCATCGAGCGGAGGTCCTGCGCGCGGTCCCACGGGCACTCTGCGCGGAGCGTCGCGACGACCTTACGGAGCTCTTCTACAGACGACACGGGCCCCCTCGAGATAGACAACACCGCTAACCGGCTTGCGGAGCGCACTTGACCCCATCGACTCCGGCCACCCCCGAGATCTTCGGCAACTACCACCTCCTCGAGAAGATCGCGACCGGCGGCATGGCCGAGGTGTACCGGGCCCGCTCGCACGGCGCGATGGGGTTCGAGAAGATCCTCGTCATCAAGCGCATCCTCGACACGCTGGCGAAGGACGAGGAGTTCAAGGAGCTCTTCAAGGTCGAAGCGCGCATCGCGGCCCTGCTCTCGCACGTGAACATCGTGCAGGTGTTCGAGCTCGGGCAGCAGGAAGAGAGCCTGTACATCGCGATGGAGTACGTGCACGGCATCGATCTCGCGCGCCTCGTGAGCCGGGCGCGCGCGGTGGGCGAGTTCCCCGTGTCGCTCGCGTTGTTCACCTGCGGCGAGGTGCTCAAGGCCCTGCAGTTCGCGCACCACTACACCGATGGGGACGGGCGCCCGCTCCACATCGTGCACTGTGACATCTCGCCCCAGAACATCCTCATCAGCTTCTCGGGTGAGGTGAAGATCACCGACTTCGGCATCAGCCGCGCCGCCATTCAGAAGGGCAACCAGGACGTCATCCGCGGCAAGTACGCGTACATGAGCCCCGAGCAGGTCGAGGGCAAGGCGCTCGACGGGCGGAGCGACCTGTTCTCCCTCGGCATCGTGCTCTACGAGCTGCTGACCGGGCGGCGCCTCTTCAAGTCGAAGAGCCGCGACGAGACGCTCGCGCGCGTCCGCCGGGCCGAGGTGCCGAGCCCCCGCGCCTATCGCCCCGAGATCAGCGAGGATCTCGAAGCCTTCCTGCTCCGCACCCTCTCCCGGCACCGCGAGGACCGCTACGTCGACGCCGCCGAGATGATGGACGCGTTGTCCGCCCTCATCGTGCGGGAGGGCCACCGCGCCACCAACAACGACCTGTCGACCTACCTGCGGGAGGTCATCGAGGCCGCCAACGCGTCGGCGGAGCCCGCCGAGGCCGCCGCGCGCCCCCGCGCTGCCCGCACAGTGGCGCCCTCACCCGTCGTGGTGCTCGCGATGGAGGCCTCCCCGCCGCCGCGCAGCATCGCCACCCCGCGCGCGAGCCTGGCCGGGCTCTCCCAGGAGTGGGCTGGGATCATCAGCGAGGGTGGCGGCGAGATCTGGGAGCGGGGAGATGGCTCGCTCCTCATCTGTTGGACCGTCACCTCGGGGTTTCGTGACACGGTGAGCAAGGCCGTCCGGACGAGCATCGCCTTGCAGAAGGCCACGGCCGCCGCCGGCTATCGTCTGTCCGTGGGCGTCGCGCCGGGCGTCGCGCGGGTGCTGCCCGAGACCCGCCGCCCCGCCGAAGGTTGGGAGCTGGCCGGGCCGTTCTACCTCGCGCGCTGGATGATGAACCTCTCCGCGCACCGCGGCCGCGTGCTGCTCACCGAGGTCGGCGCGCGGCAGGTGGAGGAGGGGACCACGCTGTTGGGGCGGATCCCGATCCAGGGGAATAAATATATCAACCTGTACGAGGTCGGCTGATCCCGTAGCTCCCTGTCACCCGACCGAGAGTGCGCCTTCCACCAGCTCTACACAGAGCCGATCCAGGCCCTCGCGGTCGGGCTCGCGGGGGAGGGGAGACTTGCCCGAGCGGTAGAGCCCCTCGAGCTCGGCCTCCACGCCGTCCGCCCAACTGATGAGGCGATCGTAGTCCCAGCCGCCGCCGCGGATCTCGAGGAGCTCGGCGGCATCGATGTCGCCGCGCCACACGTGCACCTCGCCCGTGGTCAGGATCTCCCTTCCCATGCGCAACAGGCGCACGAGGTGGGCGCCGTGTTTGGTGTCGTACCCATGGCGCTCCTCCAGGGCCGCGCGCGCGGGGTTGCGCGTAGCCTTCCAATGTTGGTACTGCTCCCAGTGGGCGCGTGCCGAACGGTAGAACTTCTCGCGTTGGAGCAGCTCCAGAGCCCCCGTGGAGAGGCCCAGCTCCTCGGCGGTGAGGCCCCGCTCCATCAGGGTGTCGAGGGCGCCGAGCTGGTCGCGGGGGAGCACGCCGCCGCCCTCGGGGAGGCCGTGGGCCGTGCGCGTCGGCTCCTCCTTGGGCGGGTGGAGCAGCCACTCGCGGTGGGTGCGGATCCGCTTGAGTTGGGCGTGGGCGTATCCGGCGAAGGTGTACCGGCACTTCTGCGAGAGGAACGACGCCCGCGCGCCGCGGAGGCGCTCGCCGAGCGGGGTGGCGAGGCGCACTTCGGCGTCGCGGCAGAACAACACATCGAGGATGTTGGGGTTGGCCTCGGCGGCGAGGCCCATGAACTTGCGCAGCTCGTAGACGACGCCCTCGAGCTTCGACGTCGCGACGGCGGCGCGCTCCTCGTCGGAGAGGAGCGGCGCGAAGGCCGCGAGGTGCTCGGCCTTGTCGGCCTGCTCGAAGCGGTGCAGGAAGCCGTGCAGGTACCGCGCGGGCGGGACGGCCACGCCCTTGACGTCGACATCGCTCGCGGCCGTGTGGATGCCATAGGCGCGGGAGCCGCCGGTGGTGAGGAGCAGGGTGTGGCGCGGCAGATCGAAGTTCATGGGGACTCCCGGCGGGGGCACGTTAACGTCGGAAGCGAACCTCTCGAACGCCGGAGCCCTGATGTCCATCCTGTTCCTCCTCCTCGCATGCACTGGCGGCACGGACAAGGACACCGCGCTTGAGGTGGCGTCGACCATCACGTTCCTCGACCCTATCGACGGGGACACCGTGCCCGTCGGCGACGTGGCGGTGTCCGTCATCGTGGAGGGCTTCGCGCTGGAGGCCCCCGCGAAGCACAACGAAGGCGAGCCCGAGGGCTACATCACCGTCACGGTCGACGGCGCGGAGGCCCTCACCACCGCGGCGACCCAGTTCACGGTCACCCTCGCCGCGGCCGGCAGCCACACGATCGGCGCGGCGCTCACCTACGCGGACGGCGACGCGATCGGCGTCTCCGACGAGATCACCATCACCGCCGAGTAGTCAGGGCACGGGGACCACGTACGCCGCCCCGCCGATGGGGGCCGCGTCGCGGTTGTAGGGCGCGCCGATGAGCAGGCCCGGTGTGCCGGCGCCGTCGAGGTCCGCGAGGCCGACCAGGGCCGTGCCCGCGACATCGCCGGCGCCCTCGCCTGCCCAGAGCGCGTCCGCCTCGGCGAAGGTGTGTGTGCCGCCGCCGGGCGCGCGGAAGACGGCGACCAGGCCCGAGTCGATGGAGCTGGTGTCGACCCCGATGCCGTCGGCCGAGGGCGCGCCGATCGCCACGTTGTCGCCGTCCGCGCCCGGCACGAACGCGACGGCGTAGCCAGCCTGGTCGCCAGCCACCGCGCCGACGAAGCTCGTGGCGGATGCCAGCGCGCCTGCGCGCCAGAGGTACACACGCCCCGCCCCATCCGCGTCCGCCCCCACGAGCAGCTCGCCGTGCCCGTCCCCGTCGGTGTCCCCCCCGCACGCCACCGCGCCGCCCAGGTACGCGCCCGCGGTGGTCCCGAGCAGGAGCGTTCCAGCGTCCGTGAAGCCCCACGTCCCGTCCGCGATCGGCCCGGCGAACACCGCCACTGCGCCCGCGTTCTCGGCCCCACCGTCCCATCCCGGCGCGGCGATCACCACGTCTCCGATCCCGTCCCCATCGAGGTCGCCGGCGCGACACACCGCGTTCCCCACGCCGTCGCCGGTCACGTTCTCGGCATGTTTGGCCGGGCTCTCGGTGGGGGCGCCACTGCCCACGAACACGGCCAGCGTGGCATGAACCAACGTCGCCGCGGGCAGCATCGGTGACACGAGAAAGACCGCGCCCTCGTCCCGCGCGCCGGCGTCGCTCTTGGGCGCGCCGAGGAGCACCTCTTCCACGCCGTCGCCGTCCTGGTCGCCCGCGAACGCGACGGCGGTGCCGAGCGCGTCGCCCGCAGAGAGGCCGACCCAGGACGTGTCGGTGTCGGCCACGGACGGTGTCCCGGCGGAGAGCGGCCCATCGAGGAGCCACACGGCCCCGGCGGAGTCACCGCCCCCGTCGAAGGCGGGCCCGCCCACGAGGAGCTCGTCGGCGCCGTCCCCGTCGAGGTCCACCCCCGACGCGATGGCGTAGCCCGCGAAGTCGTAGTCCTCAGCCTGCCCGAGGCACGTGGGCGCATCGCGCAGCTGGTGCTCACCGGCCGTCACCGGCCCCGGCCACACGCAGGTCACCCGCCCGCCGAGGCCCGCCACCACGAGATCCTCGGCCCCGTCCCCATCCAGGTCCCCGACGGTGACGGCGCTCCCCGCGAGGTCTCCGGCGTCACCCCGAATGGTCACGGTGGCGTCGGTGAGCACGGTGGGCGCTTGCTCGTCGGGGTCGGGCGTCGGGTCGGGGCCGGGGCAGGCGACCAGGAGCAGGAGGGCGATCACGGAGCGCCGAGGGCTTCGAGCATGGAGACCCAGCCATTGAAGCGCGGGCAGGCGGCGCGGAGCTTTGGGAGGCCGGTTGCTTCCATCACTGCGGGGCCATGGAGAACCTTTTGGTAGCCGGGGACGAACCGGATCAGGCGCTTGGAGGGCGCGGTTTCGTCGCCACAGTTGACGTCCTCGGGGGCCATGTCCCCGATGTCGGCGCGCAGTGCGTCCACGCCGTCATCGGGCTCGACGAGGGCGGCCAAGGAGTCGAGGTTGACGAGCACGAGCGCTTCCATCTCGTGACGTTGGATGTAGGGGATGAAACGACGGTCCTCCACTGCGGCAGCCATGGCGTGTTCGAGCGCCCCGACGCGGGCGACGGTGTTCGTCTGCTTCCGTGCTTCGCCCAAGCCAGGGAAGTTGCCGGGGAGACCGTAGAGGTCGAACAGGGTGGTGACCCTCACTCCTTCGCCGGGGTTCTCCCCGAGGAGGATGTCGAGGTGACGCTTCCATTTCAGCCAGTCCCCTCCGCCTTTCTGCCTTTTTCCGCCCGGCGCCTTGCTTGTCATGACGATGATGGGGACCGCCCACACGTGAACGTGCGCGAGGTGAGGCGCGAGAATCGTCTTTACGAATCCCTCCTCCGTCTGCCCTTCGACGAGGATGTGGAGCCGCATCAGGGGCGGCCGCCCAGCACGTTCTTCTCGTAGAGCTCGCTCAGGGAGTAGTCTTCCAACCAACTCGCGAGCTTGTCCGAATCCAATCGGCGGAGCTGAGTCGCGCCGTCGATCCGCTCCGCTACAACAACTTCCTCGGGAGAGAAGTGGTCGAGGAGTGTCGGAGACTGGGTCGCGACAAGAACCTGACAGCGAGTGGAGACCGAACGGATGAGGCCGACGAGGATGTTCAACGCGGCGGGGTGGAGGCCCAACTCTGGTTCGTCGATGCAGATGAAGGATGGGAGGGTAGGCTGCGTGAGCGCTGCGAAGAGCGCCATAGCCCGGAGGGTTCCGTCCGAGAGTTGGGAGACACCGAAACGGTTCCCGTATTCGTCGAGCCACTCTAGCCGGATGTATACCTTGTCCAACTTTCCGTGTGGATCATCGAAGCGAAACGTGGCGGGATCCACATTGACCGGAACCGGCTGGATGTCGCTGATGAAGGGGGCGACCCGTCGGAGAAGACCCATGAAAAGGGCCCAGGAGGCCTGGTGGACGCGATCCGACGAGTGCTTCAACCAGAGGAGGTAGGCGGCAAGATTATCGCCGTCTGTCGCAAGTTCGCGATGCCGCAGAGCGAACGCGTTGTCGCGCAGGGGCGAGTGGTCCGAGGTGTCGTGCACATGAAACACGCGGATGGCGTGCAGCGCGCTGACGACTTGCCGCTCGGGGATATCTACGTCCCCCGCGGTCATTACTAGTCGCGACTCAAAGGGGATGGTCCCGATCAGTCGCGCTCCGTCTGATGAGGGAGTGACCGATTCGTTCTCGAAGTACATTTGGTCCTCGGCCCGGCGCATGAGGACCGCGTCGTACCGAAGCTGACCGGCGGCTCGTTCCCACTCGAACCCGAGACGAATTTCCGTGGCTGTGCGCTTCCCCCGGTAGAGAAGGGCCGAGGCGCCACCAGCCGCAGCTACGGAGCTTTGGAGATGGAGGATGCCAAGTGTGCTCGCGAACTCCAGGAACCGCAGCAAGTTCGACTTCCCCGACCCATTCGCCCCAATCAGCACCGTCACCGGCCCAGGCTCGAACGTGACATCGCGGAGCGACCGGAAGCCCTCGACGTGGACGCGCGTGATCTTCATCTGCCCTCCTTCTACCCCGATGCGCTGCGTGCAGCCTTCTCCATCGACACCGCGTCGCCGCGCGGGTATCCAAGGACCGTGACCCTCCTCCTCCTCCTCGCCTGCACCGGCCCCACCCCCGACGACACCGCGGGTGACGTCGCCACGATCGCCATCCTCTCGCCGGTCGACGAGGCGACGGTGTGCGGCACGCCGCTCCTCGTCACCACCGAGGTGAGCGGCATCACGCTGGTCGATCCGTTTCCGGACGACACGGATGTGCCCGAGCCCGGCACCGGCCACATCGATCTCGCGATGAACGGCCAGGAGGAGGACGACTGGATGTTCTCCGGCGAGCAGATCGTCGTGAGCGACATCGCGGACGGCTACTACCAGCTGAAGGTCGAGCTCTCGAGCGCGGACCACACGCCGATCGAGCCCTACGCGGGCGATCTCGTGTACATCACCGTGGCGGCCAGCGCCTGCGAGTAGGCTGCCTCCGGGGCGTTGCGGGGGCGGAGCCCCTGCCCCAAGCGGCTCCCGATCCGGACTACCCGAGCGCCATCATCCGCTCGAGCGGCACCAGGGCGCGGAGCCGCAGGTCTTCGTCCATCTCGATGCGCGGCTGCAGATCGCGCAGGGCGAGGTACATTTTCTCGAGGGTGTTGAGCCGCATGAAGGGGCACTCGTTGCAGGCGCAATTCTCCTGCATGCCGGGGAGCGGGAGGAGCTCCTTGTACGGCGCCGCCTTCTTCATCTGGTGGAGGATGCCCGGCTCGGTCGCGACGATGAATGCGGGCGCGTCGGTCTTCTCGACGTAGGTGAGCAGCGCCGAGGTCGACCCGATGAAGTCGGCCTTGTCGAGGATGTTGGGCTCGCACTCGGGGTGCGCGACCACCTTGGCCTTGGGGTTGCGGACCATCAGCTCGATGAGCTTGCGCTCGTTGAACGTCTCGTGGACGATGCAGGTGCTCTGCCAGAGCGCCATCTGGCGGCCGGTGCGCTTCTGGAGCCAGGCGCCGAGGTTGCGGTCGGGCGCGAAGAGGATCTTCTCGTCGGGACCGAACGAGTTGATGACGCGCTCGGCGTTCGACGAGGTGCAGATGATGTCGCTCTCGGCTTTGACTGCCGCGGAGCAGTTGATGTAGGAGACGACCTTGTGGTCGGGCATCTTCTCCTTCATCCGGCGGAGCGCGGGGGCCGGACACCCGCTCGCCAGCGAACATCCCGCGTTCATGTCGGGGATGATCACGATGCGGTCGGGGTTGAGGATCTTGGCGGTCTCCGCCATGAAGTGCACGCCGCAGAACAGGATCACGTCCGCGTCGGTCTTCTGGGCCGCCTTGGCGAGCTGCAGCGAGTCACCGATGACATCCGCGACATCCTGGATGTCGGGATCCTGGTAGTAGTGCGCCAGGATGATGGCGTTGCGCTCGCGGCGGAGGTCTTCGATGGCGCCGAGCAGATCGGTGGGGAGACGTTCCATGGCTCCGCTTAACCGACCCGGCTCACGCGCACGGAAACCCAGTGTGAGCCGGCGTCACGGCGGCGGCCGCACGTAGTCGAGCGTACCCGCGCCGTTGGCGATGTAGGTGTTCTCGACCGAAAGCAGGCCGCCGAGGCCGAATTGGAGATCCTTCGGATCGCCGAGCCAACGCGCCACGGAGACGAGGCCCGTCGGGTCGACCCGCCACAGCTCCTCCGGGGCGCCCTGGGCGAGGTAGACGCGCCCCTTGGCGTCGAGGGTGGCGGCGCGGGCGTCGACCAGATTGGCGGTCACGAGGGAGACGGTGCCGGAGGCGGAGACGTGGTGAAGCGCGGACTCGCTCACGACGAGGTAGCCGCCATCGGGGCCGAGCGCGACCGAGCGCGCCACGAGGCCGGGCGCGAACGGCTGGTCGCGGCGGGTGCCGGTGTCTGGATCGACCCGCGACAACCGGTCGGGGTAGAGCACGATGAGGGCGTCGTAGCCGCCGAGGATGTCGATGGCGCCGGGCACGTCGAGCCCGCCCCCGGCCCAGGTCACCCGCCCGTCGCGGAGCACGTACGCGCGGCCGGGGTGCGTGGCCACCGCGATGGCGGGCGCCGCTTCGATGCGCTCGGTGCGCCCCTCGCCGTCGATCTCGTAGACGCCGGTGGAGGTGGCGACGAGGAGGCGCCCGTCGACGCTCGGGGAGAGCGAGCGCACATCTCCGAGGCCGGGGGCGAGCACGTAGGGCCCCTCGAGCACACGGTCCAGGCAGCCCAGGAGGGCGAGGACGATCACCCCAGCCCGGCCACGATCCGCGCGACGAGATCGGGGATGTCGGCGGCCTCGATGGAGCAGAACGCGATGCGCAGCGCGTTGGCGCTCGGCACCGCGATGACGCCGACGGAGTGCTCCTTCAACAGGCGCTGGCGCATCGCCTCCGCGTTCTGGCCGTCGGGGAGGGGGAGCAGCGCGAAGCAGCCGCTGTTGAAGGGGAGCGCCTCGAGCCCGCTCTGGGCGAGGCCGTCCCGCAACGCGTGGTACCGCTCGGCGAGGACGCCGATGACCGCGGCGTGTTCGGCGGCCAACGTGGGGGACGACAATGCGCCGAGCACAGCCGCTTGCGACGGGGTGGACACGCTGGACACGGTCCCGCGGAGCACGGACGCGGCCTTCTCGGCGAGCGCCTGGCCCGCGGCGCCGCTCGCGGAGAACGTCAGGAAGCCCACCCGGCCCCCGAAGAAGACGAGCTCCTTGGTGGCGCCGTCGACCTTGCAGACGAGCGCCCTCGTCTTGTCGACCGCGGCGGCGAGCGCGCCGTAGAGGCTCTTCCCGTACAGCGCCGTGTCGAAGAACAGGCCGTTGTACGCGTCGTCACAGACGATGCACACGGGGTGCGGATGGGCGGCCAGGAGCCGCACGAGCGCCGCGACCTCGTCCGGGAACGGCGCGTAGCCCGTGGGGTTGGACGGGAAGTTGAGCAGCACCATCGCCGGGCCGTCGAGCCGCGCGAGGGTGGCGGCGAGCCCTGCCACGTTGAAGCGGCGATCGGGCCCGAAGAAGGGGTAGGTCACGAGCGGCGCGCCGGTGCGCATCGTGAAGATCTGGTCGTAATTGTCCCAGTAGGGCGTGCCGAGGACCACCGGCACGTCGGGCCCCGTGAACAGGTCGGCGCACAACGAGAGGCCGTGCGTGATGCCGGAGGCGACGACCGGGACGCTGGCCGGCACGCCGTCGGGGAGCGCAAGATGCCGGCGCCAGGCCTCTCGCAGCGGGGCGAGCCCGTATTGCGAGGCGTAGAGGAGCGAGCTGGTGTCGGGGAAGCCCGAGTAGTACCGGACCAGGGAGGGCAGGGCGAGGGGCCGGCCGGCGCCGTCGGTGATCTGGCCGATCGTGGCCTTGCGGAGCGCGCCCCGCGCCTGCTCCGACTGCTGCGGAATGCCGAGCGGCATGGCCGCGCGATGCCCGAGGGGCGAGAGCAGGCTCAGCGCACCGGGGTGGCCGTCCTGAAGCAAGGAATGGAGTTCCGCTGGAGTCATGGGCTCCTCGATGGCCGTTCTGTGGCGGTAGCAGTCGCAGCCGTGGGGCTGTTCGTTCTACCGTTGTATCGCCCTGACGCCGTGTCTCGTGTGGCCGCTGGCTCGACCCCCGCATAACTTCCGGGCGTGCGTCAGCTCACCCCCGCCGTCGAAGACTATCTCGTCCGCCACGAACCGTTCTACCTCCCGGCATCGGACGAGGTGGGGCTGTTCGAGAGCGCGTGGCGCGCCCAGCTGCCCGTCCTGCTCAAGGGGCCGACCGGTTGCGGGAAGACTCGCTTCGTGGCGCACATGGCGTGGCGCCTCGGGAGGCCCCTCATCACGGTGGCCTGCCACGAGGACCTCGCCGCGTCGGATCTGCTCGGGCGTTTTCTCCTCCAGGGAGATGAGACCGTGTGGGTCGACGGGCCGCTCACCACCGCCGTCCGCCACGGCGCGATCGTGTATCTGGACGAGGTGGTCGAGGCCCGCAAGGACTCGCTCGTCGTCATCCACCCGCTGACCGACGATCGCCGCATCCTTCCCATCGATCGCCTCGCGACCATCCTGCGCGCGCCGGCCGAGTTCATGATGGTGATCAGCTACAACCCCGGGTACCAGTCGGTCCTCAAGGAGCTCAAGCCCTCCACCCGGCAGCGCTTCGTGAGCCTCGACTTCAAGTACCCGGGCGCCGATGTCGAGCGGGACGTGCTGATCCGCGAGGCGGGCCTCGATCACGACCGCGCCAGCCGGCTCGTCAAGGTTGCGGAGAAGATCCGCAACCTGACGGATCGGGGCCTGGAAGAGGGCGTGTCCACCCGGCTGCTCGTCTACTGCGGCAAACTCTTCGCCCAGGGTGTCGAGCCGCGCGCAGCGTGCCGGGCCGCGTTCACGCGCACCCTCACGGACGACCGCGATCTGCAGCGCACGATCGAAGAGATCGCGGCGGACTTCTTCTGATCTCGGAGCGCGCGGCCCTTGATCGCGGGCGCGCGGCATCTTCTGGGGACTACTTGGGGCACTACGCTTCGAGGCGGGACGGGCATCGGTAGAACACCGAGGGGGGATCGCTGGCCGAGCGCAAGAAGAACGTCTTCACCGAGACGCTGGGCCGGATCGACACGCGGCTGCGCCAGGCGCGGCCGGCGGTCGGGCTCGCGCGGCTGCACGGCGGCGCGCTGCGGGCGTACCTGCGCTACCGCGGCGCCGTGGAGTCGGGGCTGGGCGCGCCAGAGGCCGAGGCCTACGGGGATCTGGTCGTGGCCGTGGCAAAGAAGGACGGTGACCTCGCCCGGGTGATCGCGCTCACGCTCCCCGACCAGCTCGCCCGCGTCGAGCCGGGGCGGCGGGTGTTCTACTTTCGGCTCCTGCGCGAGGTCCTGGGGGTGCGGCCGCCGGCGCTGCCGCTGGTCGCGCGCACCCTGCCGGATCTCCTCCCGTCGATGGAGGACGACGCGCTGCGCGCCTTCATCGCGCGCGGGCTGGTGCTGCACCGCGAGTCCCACCACAAGGCCGAGAGCTTCCTGCGCCAGGAGTCGGGCGTCGGGCAGGCGGCGGCGCGCGAGCTCGAGCGGGGCGTGAGCCTCGCCGAGGTCAACCGCACGCTCACGCTCTACGCACGCGCACATTGCGGCGAGGACGTCCAGGTGCGCGCCGGCTCCGGCACGGCCTTCTCCGACGGGCACCACATCTACCTCCCGGAGCGGGTCGACCGGTACGGAGACGATCGCGACTTCCTCGTCTACCGGGTGCAGACGGCGCTCTCGGTCGGGTACCTCGAGTTCGGCACCTTTGATCTGGAGCTCGGCAAGCTCGCCGGCCGCTGGCCCGATCGGGCCGACGGGGAAGGGGAGCTCGAACGCTACTTCCGTGCGTTCATGAACAAGTCGCTGGCGCGCGACCTGTTCCAGATCCTGGAGGACGCCCGGGTAGAGGGGCGCATCCGCCGCGCGTATCCGGGCGTGGCCCGTGACCTCGACCGCCTCGGCGCGTCGTTCCGCGGCGATCGGCCGGATCCGAAGGCCCCGGCCGCGCGGGCGATCGAGGCGCTGGCGCGGCACGCCTGGGCCCTCGATCGGCTCCCGATCGGCCCGGCCGAGGAGGCCGCCATCGCGCCGCTGGTCGACCTGCTCGCCCGCATCCACGAGCTGGACGTCGGCGATGTCGCCGCCGCCGTGCGCGCCGCGTACCCGGCGGTCGAGGGGCTGATGCGCCGCGCGGAGGACGGCAAGCCGCCCCGGAGTGACGGCGACAAGCGCCCCCAGCGCCCCGGTCCTGAGGGCGATCTCCCCCAGCCCGAGGCCCTCTTCGAGCCGCCGCCGCTCGCGCCACGTATTCGCCCGGAGCAGGCCGGAGGCGACGAGCGCCGCCTCGAGGACGAAGCCCAGCGGCTGCTCCGCGAGATGCGCCAACACGGGGAAGACGCGACGCCGTCCGATGCGCGCCGCCAGGCGCGCGAGGCCGACCGCAAGGAAGCCGAAGGCGCCAGCTACGAGGAGATGGAGGGGTTCCTCGACCGCAACCCGTCCCCCGGCGGCGCCATCGTGGACGACAAGGGCACGACCCCCGACGCGCCATCCCGCGCCGCGTCGGGCGCGCCGGTCGATCCCGACGTGGTCGGCGGCGCGAAGACCTTCGCGTACCGCGAGTGGGACACCGCGATCGAGGACTACAAGCCGCGCTGGGTCACCGTGCGGGAGCAGCGCCTCAAGGAGGGCTCGCGCGAGTTCGTGGACGACGTGATGCGGCGCGAGAAGCGCCACGTCGACGCCTTGCGGCGCCGCTTCGAGGCGATGCGGCCGCAGGGCCTCGTGAAGCACCGCGGGCTGGTGGACGGCGACGAGCTCGACATCGACCGCGTCGTCGAGTCCCGGGTCGCGCGGCGCCTCGGCCAGGAGCCGAGCGATCGGCTCTACATCCGCCGCGTGCGCGAGCAGCGCGACGTGGCCGTGGCCTTCCTCATCGACATGTCGTCCTCCACGAACGAATCGGCGGACGGATCGTCGCGCCGCATCATCGACGTGGAGAAGGAGGCGCTCATCGTCGCGGCGGAGGCGCTCCACGCGCTCGGGGACCCCTTCGCGATCTGGGGGTTCTCCGGCTACGGTCGCGATCACGTGGCGTTCTACGTGGCGAAGGAGTTCGCCGAACCGTACGACGACCGCGCGCGCGAGCGGATCGGGCGCATCACGTTCAAGATGGAGAACCGGGACGGCGCGGCCATCCGACACGCCACGGCCAAGCTCCAGAAGCAGCCGGCACGCGTCCGCCTGCTGTTCCTGCTCTCCGACGGAAAGCCGCTCGACTGCGGCTGCGACCACTACTACGACCGCTACGCGCAGGACGACACGCGCGCGGCGCTCCGAGAGGCGCGCAAGCTCGGCATCCACCCCTTTTGCGTCACGGTGGATCCGACGGGGCCGTCGTACCTCGCGCGGATGTACGGTGACGTTGCCTACACGGTCATCGATCGCCTCGACGCACTGCCGGCGCGGTTGATGCGCGTCTACGGCCGCCTCGCGATGAGCGGGAACCGGACGTGAGCGAGCCCGTCCGACCTCCACGCGGCGGCGTCGTGCTCGTCTCCACCGAGGGGGCGCACGAGCCGTTCGTGGCGATGCTCGAGGCCGCCGGCTTCGTGGTGGTCGTGGCCGAGCTCGGCTTCGATCCAACGGACCCGGAGGTCATCCGCATCGTCACGACGGCGCGGGATCGGCTCCCTCCTGGCGCGCGCTTCGTCGTCGGTCTCGGCGGCGGCGGGTTGTACGCACGGCTCGCCGCCTGCGCCGTGCTCGGCCTCGCGGGCGCCGTCGGCTTCGGGGGGCGCATCAGCTATTCGGGCGTGAACTTGCGCCAGCCCATCCAGCCGATGGATCTGCTGCCCGGGCTCTCGTGCCCGCTCCAATGCCACTTCCGAGCCGACGATCCCGCCGCGCCGGCTGCCCACGTGGACGAGCTGGAGCGGCGTCTCGCTGGTGCGTGCCAGCCCTGGCAGGTGTTCCGATACACAGCCTGCACCGAAGCCGACACGCGCACCGCATGGGGCCGCGCGTGTAGCTTCCTCATGCACCTCGCCGCCGAACGAGCTTGAGGGTTAGACGACCACGAACCACGGAGCCTCATGCTCACCGACCTGCTCACGCTGCTGCCGACGCTGCCGCCCCTCTTCTTCGCGCCCGAAGGCGACGACACCGACACCGCCGAAGAGGCGGACGATGACGACTGGGAGGACGAGGACTGGGACGACGAGGACGAGGAGGAGTCGGAAGAAGAGGGCGACGACCTCGTCAGCGACGAAGACGAGGATGAAGACGAGGACGAAGAGGACGACGACTGGGAGGACGACGACTGGGAAGACGACGACGAGGAAGAAGAAGAGGAAGAGTAGACCCCTCCCTTCCGCCGCCGCCGTGGTCCGTTGGCGGGCGCCCGCCGTGCGCGGCGCCGCTGTCAGCCCGGCCGCTCCTGCGCGATCTTGGCGGCCACCCGGTCGAGCAGCGCATCGAGGTGGGCGTAGTCGGCGGGCGCCCAATCCGGCAGGCGGTGCAGCTTCCCCGTGCGCGTGAGCAGCACGCCCGCGCGCGCGACCTGCTCGCCGTGGTTCGCCTCGAGCACACGCGACGCGGCGACGCTGTAGGCCAGCAGCTGATCGCGGTGTTCGGCGAGCACCTCGGCGCCGTCGGCGCTGGCGCGCACGGACTTGTAGTCGACCACCATCCATGCACCGTCGACCGGATCGCGGCACAAACGGTCCAAACGACCGTCGAGCGTGACGGAGCCGCGCACCAGGCGCACCTTGAGCTCCTCGTAGCCGTCCGTGGCGAGCACCGCGGCCACGTCCGGGCTCTCACGCAACACGTCGACCTGGGCGGCCACCGTGTGCCATCCGCGCTCGATCGTGTCCGCGTCGAGGCCCTCGGCGTGCGCGGCGGCGTCCCAACGCGCGCGTGCGAACGTGGGGTCATCCAGGAGGTTGTCCTCCAGCAGGCCGTGGAGCACCTCACCGCGGAGGCCCGCGAGGAGGGCGTGCTCGGCGACGAGGGGCGTGTCCCCGGCGGCTGACCGGGGCTCCTGCCGGGGCTCCCCGCCATGGGGCTCGCCGCCCGCGCGGCGCGTGAGCTTGTCGGGAATGCGGAGCACGTGGCGGTGGTACCAGGCGTCCGGATCCGCCGCGAACAGGGCGAGCGAGCTCGGGGACACCTCCACGCGCGACGCGGAGGCCACCGGCGCTAGGCGCAGAGCCAGGTCGGCGGGGGGCGGGTCGAGCGGGGGAGGGGCCTGGGGCGGCGCGGGCGGGGCAGGGGTCTCTTCGAGGAGCTCCCGGGTGAGCCACTCCGGATCCTCGGCGTGCAGGGCCTCGTGCGCGTGCTGGAGGTCCGACCAGGAGCCGGCCCGCGCCATCTCGGGCGCCTTCGCCTTGCGTGCGCCGACGAGCACGAGGTGATCGCGAGCGCGGGTGCACGCGACGTAGAACAGGCGGCGCGCCTCGGCGGCCTCGACCTCGGCGCCGTGGGCGCGTAGGATGCCGAGGAGACCGGGCTTCGCCAGCTGGTCCACCGCGGCGAAGCGGTCGGGCACGGCGCACGCGAGCTCCCATTGTTCACCCATTCGGCGGCGCAGGACGCCCCCGGCGTCTCCGTTGCTGGCCCAGCGCGCGCCGAGATCCGGCAGCACCACCACGGGGTACTCCAGCCCCTTGCTGGCGTGTACGGTGAGGATCGCGACGCGCGCGGTGGTGTTCGGCGCGGCCGCCTCGGCATCCGCGGCGTCGGACTCGACGCGCTCGACGAGGTGGGCGGCAAAGGCGTCGAGGCTCGCGCCGCGTTGCTCGTAGCGGTCCGCGAGGGAGAGGAGGCGTTCCAGGTTGGCGGCGCCGCGGCCGCCGGGCGCGGAGAGACCCTGGGTCCAAGCCTGGCGGGTGCGCGTGATCACCGCGTGGACGAGCTCGGCGACGCTCAGGTGGTCCTTGAGCCGCGCGAGCGCCTGCCAGTCCGCCAGCGCGGTGCGGATGCGTCGGTTTTCCGCGAGGTGCGTGGGGAGGCCGGTGCCCACCTCCGCGCCGCCGGAGAAGAGCCGCAGGTGCCGCGCGGACGCGAGATCCCAGAGGTCCTGGTCGGTGAGGCCGAACAACGGGGAGCGGAGCGCCGCCACCAGCGAGATGTCATCGCGACGCACGAACGCGTGGAGCACGTTCGCCACGTCCATCACCTCGGGGCGGCTCCAGAAGCCGACCCCGCCCACCACCACGTAGGGGATGCCGCGGGCGCGGAGCGCCGCCTCGTAGGTGAGGAGGTGGCGGCGGCGCCGCAGCAGGATGGCCACCGGCGGGGTGGGGTGCTTCGACGCATCGTGGAGCCCGAGGCCCGCGTACGCGCCCTTCTCCGCCAGCACCTCCTCCGCGAGGAGCCGCGCGATCCAGGCCGCCTCGCGCACGGCGTCGGTTCCCGAGCGCTCGTAGGTCGCGACGCGCACCGTGCCGCCGGTGTCCTTGCGGCCGGGCGCGAGGGCGGCGAACGGCGCCTCCCAGGCGGGCCGATCCGGCATCCCCGGGAGCGAAGGGGCGCCGAGCACGTCGGCGAAGAGGCGGTTGAAGAAGGCGATCAGCTCGGGCCGGCTGCGGTAGTTGGTCGAGAGCTCGACCGCGTGGCGCACGGTGCGGCGCGCGGCGTTGAACACCTGGACATCGCCGCCGCGAAAACCGTAGATCGCCTGCTTCACGTCGCCCACGAAGAAGAGGCGGTCGTTCCCGCTGGGCGCTCCATCGGGGGGAGCCCCCTCCGCGGAGGCGCCGAGCAGCGGAGCGCCGTGCGGCCGCGTGAGGGCCTCGACGATGGACCATTGCAGCCCGTCGGTGTCCTGGAACTCGTCGACCATGACGTAGCGGTGGCGCCGACGGAGCTCCTCGGCGATGGCGCCGCCCTCCGCGAAGGCGGCACGCACGCGGAGCTGGAGCTCGGTGAAGTCCACGCCACCCGCGGCGCGCAGGCCCGCACCGAGGCGCTCGATCGCGTCGATCGCGAGGCCGCTCAGCGCGCGGAGCACCTCGAGCAGGGTGCGATCGTGGCGGTTGGGGAGGCGGCGCACGCTGTCGAGCCGCGGCACCCAGGCCTCGATCTGGTCCTGGAGGTCCTGGATCGGGGCCCGGGACGCCGCGTGGCGCGCGCCCCAGTCGGCCTTCTTGCCCGTGGTGGAGTGGTGCGAGAGGCTCCGCACGCCCTTGCTGCCCTCGACCGTCTGCACCGCGGCCGCGTAGTTCTCGTAGAGCGCGAAGGGATCGGCCTGGGCGAACAGCGTGGCGTTCGTGTCGGGGAAGAGCGCCGCCCGGGTCTCGGCGAGGCGGGCAAGGAAGGGGGTGTCGATGCCCTCGGCCACGCGGAGCAACGTGTCGACGAAGGTGCGCCACTCGTCGCGCAGGAACGCGTGGGCCTGCGCCGCGGAGAGCGGGGCGCGGGCGAGCAGATCGGCCTCGCCGATCCGGCCCTCGTGATGCGCGCGGAGGGTCGGCTCCACCTCGCCGCGCGCGCGGACGAGGGACACGACTACGTCGATGAGCGCGGCCCTGCCGCCGAACGTGTGCAGGAGCAACCCGACGTTGGTGGGGGTGGGCCCAGGGGGCTCGGTGAGGCGATGGTCGACCGCGGCCACGGCCGACTCGTACACGAGCGCTGTCGCGTCCCGCTCCTCGAGGATGGTGAAGCCGGGGGGCGTGTTGGTCTCCGCGGGGAACTCGCGGAGGATGCGCGCGCAGAAGCCGTGGAAGGTGGAGATGGCGGCGCCCGCGAAGCGGTCCCGCAGCGACTCCCACCGCGAGCGCAGCCGGTTCAGCTCCTTCTCGGACATCCCCGCCGCGCCGAGCCTCTCCGCGTCCGTACGGAGCTGCCGCGCCACGGCCGAGGTGGCGGCGTAGCAGCGCTCGCGCATCTCCTGGGCGGCCTTCTCCGTGAAGGTGAGCACGAGGATCTCGGCGATGTCGGGCTTGCCCCCCTCCACGAGGCGCTGCAGGAGCGTGACGAATCGAGCGGCCAGCGTGGAGGTCTTCCCGGCGCCGGCACCGGCGCTCACGGCCACCTCGCGGTCGGAGACCAGGGCGCCCGCCTGCTCCTCGGAGAGACGCTCGAATTCGAGGAGCAGCCGGCCATGGCCGACGTCGAGGCGGATCATTCGTCTTCTCCCGCCGCGAGCGGCGCCTGCCACCGGGGATCCGGTGCACCCTCGATCGCGCGGGCGATCGTGGCGTTGCGTACGTGGTCGACCCGGCAGGAACGTTTGAACTCGCACCAGCCGCAGCCCGCCCGCTCGGGTCCCGCGAGGCTGGGGTGGAAGACCCCCGCGCCGATTCGCTCGCCGGCGGCCACGAGGTAGTCGCGGAGCCGCGTGCGGTCGGCTTCGGAGAGGGACACGGCGTCACGCTCCTTCGCGCCGCACGCCGTCAGCGTGTCGGTATCGCCGATCCAGCCGGCGTACTGGAGGGCGGCCGCGCCGCGCAGCTCCTGGTAGACCGCGCCCCCGCGTGGAGCCTGCTGGTCCGCACCCGCAACCATGGCCTCGAGGTACACGAAGCCCTGGACCTTGAGGCCGGCGCGCACGTCATCCGCCTTCGGCGCGTACCCAGTCTTGTAGTCGATGACGAGAGAGCCGCCGCCCTGGAGGCGGTCGACCCGGTCGATCCGCCCCTCCAGCGCGATCCTGCCGAGCTTCAGGCCCTTGAAGGGGAGCTCGGTCTGGTGCAGGGTCGTCGGCAATTCGCTTTCGATCTCGGCGTCCAACCAGGCAGCCAGGAGCCCCTTCGGCGCGGTGTCCACGAGGCCGGCGAGCCAGCGCCGCCGGTGCCACTCGCCCAGCGGCGCCACCAGTCCGACCACCTCTGGATCGGCGTCCAGCCGGCGAATCGCGGCGGTGTGGAGGGTGCGCGCAAGGGTGTCCCGCTCCTCCGGGGTGAGGCCGTGGAGGTGGGGACGGCCAGCCAGGCGCACCTCGGTGAGGAAGTCGTCCAGGATGCCGTGGAGGAGCATGCCCTGCTCGGGCCGCCCGAGGTCGGGATCGTAGCTCTCCTCCTTGCCGAGGTGGAGGAGCTGGCGGTGGAGGTAGCGCGATGGGCACGCGAGGTACTCCTCGAAGCGGGTGACCGCGAGCCGCGCGGGGATCTCGGGCGGTCGGGTCAGCACGCCGTCCCACGGGCCGAACCCCTCCGGGTCCCGCCGGGAGAACACGACGGCGCCGATGCGGTCGAGCCGCTCCCCGTCCGCGACGAACCTTCGCCACGCGTCCGCATCCGCGCCGGCCGCGGCGGCCTCCCCGACCAGCGCGTCCAGCTCGGCGGGCGCCGCCGGGGTCGGAGGGACCACGCCCGCCTCCACCCGCTCGCGGAGGGGCTTCCCGGCCAAGCACACCTCGAGCAGATCCTCCACCAGCGGCGAGACGGCGACCGGCCGGTCGTCACGCGTGGCGGGCCAGGACAGGGTCAGGGTGTGCCCACCGTCCATCGCGTTGCGCAGGGTGGACGCGAAGAGGTACCGGGCCTCGTCCCCCGGGTCGAGGCGATCGAGGGCAGAGCGGGCGGTGCGGGAGAGGAGGAAGTCCTCGGCGGGGCGCGCGGGAAAGTCGTCCGCCACGAGGCCGCCGACCCACAGCCACGGGGGGTGGATGCCCCGCAGCTCCAACATGCCGACGACCTGCACGCGGCGCGGCCCCGCGTCGAGATCGGGGAGCCGCGCGGCCTCGATGCGCTCCTCGAGCAGCCGCGCGAGCCGGAGCGGATCCCAGGGACCGGGATCGACGCTCGCCGCGTCCCGCGCGGCCTCGTCGATCGCGCCCAGCACGCGCCCGAGCGCCACGAGGGAGGCAGCGCGGGCGTCGGGATCCGCCGCCGCGTCGGCGTGGGTGACGAGGCCCCAGTCCGCGACGATGGCCGCGAGGTGGTCCCGCCAGGCGCCGGGCAGCAGGGGCTGGGCGAGCGGCGCGAGGCGATCACACGCGACGGTGAGCGCGGTGAGCGCGATGTCGTGCCGCTCGAGGTCGGCCTCCAGGAGGCGCCGGCGCCAGGTCGACGGGTGCCCGCGGGACAGGCCCCGCTCGCGGCACGTGCGCGCCAGGGCGAGCGCGTCCTGCTGGGAGAGCGCGCCCACGAGGTCGGACGCGACCGCGGCCAGCAGCGGACCGAGCGGAAACCCTTCGCCGGCGGTCTTCGAGGCCACGAGGACCACTTCCGCCGCAGGCCGCGCACGGACCGGGCGTCCCGCGGAGAGCTCGACCGGAACGCCGAGCTCGCCGAAGATCCGACGGACGAGCGGGAGGTACCCGGGGAGGCCGGGGAACGCGACCCAGAGGTCCTCCGGCGGGGCGCCGGCGAGGAGCTGCTCCTTGACCGCGTGCGCGATCCCGCGCACCTCGGCCGCGGGGTCGGACCACTTCACGAGGCGCGGGGCCGCCGGTGCGTCCGCATCCGTGCCCTCCGCGCCCTCATCGTCCGTGTACAGCCGATCCGCCACGTCCGCGGGCTCGGAGGGGCCCGGGGCGTCGCCGGGGCCAACGTCGTAGAGCCCGTCCCGCCCGGCCACGACCAGGTCGGCCTCGCCGCCTTCGGCCACCAGCGCCTCGAACAGGCTCCGCCGGAAGGCGCGGGTGGCCTGGAACGGGCGGAGCGGGAAGGCGACCGAATCGTCGTCATCGTAGTCGAAGAACCGCCCGGCCTCGGCGCCGCCGAGGTCCCGCCCGCTCTCGAAGGAGAACACCACGTGTTTGCCGAGCGTGCTCCAGGCGCGGGCGAGCTCGATCAGCACGCGCCGTCGCAGCGGGCTGGGATGGAGCACGTCATCGATGACGACGGCGTGCGGGGCCGCCAGCCACTGTGCGAGCGCCACGCCGGGCCGGCCGAGCGTGACCGTGAGCTGCCTGAGCGCCTCTCCGAGCGGGCGCCGGGCGCGGTCCGCCCCGAGGTGGGTCAGCAGGCGGAGGAGGAAACGCGGGAGCTCGGGGCGCGCGTCGAGCACGGGCCGCTCGGCCTCGTCCCATGCGTGCACGAGGTCGGCCACCGCGCGCCCGACACGCTCGGGATCCCCCAGCGCCGCGAGCCAGGGGGACTCCTGCGGGGACGCCACGATCAGCCGCTCCGCGACCAGGGCCGTGCCCCCGAGCGTCCAACACGCGCGGCCGTCCCCATGCCGGGTCGCGAGGTCCTCCAGCAGGGCGCTGAGCGTCGTTACCGTGGGGATGAAGGCCGCGCCGTCCCGATACTGGAGGAACTCGGCCTCGACCGTATGGGCCTTGCGGATCGTGTCGGTGATGTAGAGGAAGTTGGGCCGCCCGTACCGATCGACCCCGGAGAGCTCGCCGCGCGAGATGCCGCGGCGACGACGCACACGCGTCTTTCCGAGGAGGATCTGGATGCTGCCCACTGCCGGCTCCGAGGAACCCGCACCGTAGCCTGCCAGCCGGCCAGAATTTGTCCGCCCCCTCGCGTTCGAGGCCGTCGGGGCGCCGACAGGTCAGCCCGGCGCCGCGCCCTGCGCCCACGCGAGCGCATCCTGGATGCGACGCGCCTCGATCCGCACCCGCGCGTCGGGGTGGGCGGCCGCCTCTTCGAGGAGGGCGACGTCCGGCGGCCTCGCGCGCCCGGCGGACTCGAGCAGGCAGAAGGTCAGATCGGTCCGGGCGTCGGCGCCGAGCGCGCGGCGGCTCGCGCCGAGGAAGTACACGCTCGGGCCGTCCGACGCGGGCGACCCGCGGTCTTCGACGAACACCAGGTCGGCCGGGCGGCCGCGCCGTGGACGGGGCTCCTGGCGCTCGGCGAGGCGCTTCTCCACCGCAGAGAGCTGCGCGGAGAGCGGGCCCGAGAGCTGGCCGAGCTCCCGCAGGCGCATCGTCGCGGCGGCGCGCACGTGTGGCCACGCCTCCTCCGGATACCAGGAGAGCGGGGTGCCGTCGGGGTCGCGAGTCTCGCGGTACACGTTCGCGAAGTAGAGCGCCCAGTACCGGTCCACGTGCCGATCCGCGACATCCGCCCCGAGAACGGCCCAGGCCGCGCGGATCGTCTCCGCGTCGCGCGCCGCGCCCTGGACCCGCTCGGGCCCGGCGTCCAGCGGCAGGATCTGCTTCGGCACGCGCGTGAGCACGTGGACCAGGCACTCCTGCGTGAAGGACGTGGCCGCCCCACACAACGCCACGGCGCCTGCGTAGGCCTTGGCGTGCTCGGTGCGGACCGATTGCTCCGCGGCGTTGAAGCGGCACTCGTCGGCCCAGCGCGGCTCTGCGTGGAGCCCACAGACCGCGTCCGCGCGCCCCACGTGACCCGAGAGGGCCGCGTCGAGCGCGCTGGCGTCGAGGCACGCCGAGCGGTCGGGCGCATCGGCGCAGGTCGACGCCGCCACCGTCGTCGTCGCCACCGTCGGGAGCGGGAGGCGATCCTCGGGCAATGTGGCGGTGTTCACGTGGGCGGGCGCTCGCACGGCTCCGCCGTCGGCCGGGACCCCGCCGCTCGCGGCCGGAGCCGCCTCGTCCGCCCCCGGTCCGGGCATCGAGGAGAGGTGGGGGCGCCCGTTCAGGCGCAGACATCGTTGGCGGCTGAGCTCGTCCGGCAGCGAGGTGCAGAGGCCCGCGGTCTGGCCGGGAAACGCCTCGCACAGCCTGCCGACGACGACCGTACGCGTGAGATCGTCGGGAAGCGCGAGGATTCGCCCGGTGACGCCGGCCTGATCCGCGGGCCAGTCCGCCACCGCGGCGTCCGCGAGGCAGGTGGCAGTCCCGCACTCCCGAGCGCAACTGGTGACGAGCGTCAGGAGCAGCCACGACGACAGGAGCATCCGGCAACGTAGCGGCCTCCGAACCACCGTGGCGCCACGATTGGGCGCGGGGCGGGATTACCTCAGGAGGCGGAGAGGCAGGTCGTTGGGGGTGAGGCGGCGGCGGTGGAGCGTGGGGCCGGGTTGGATGCTCGCATCCAATCTCTTGCTCGTGCTCGTCGTGGCGCTGTTCGCCGGCATGAGCGACCGGGCGCGGCTGGACCAGCGCCTCCTCCGCAGCGTCGAGTCCACGCATCGCGAGCTGCAGACCAACGTCGACCTGACGATTGCGCTGCTTCGCGGCGGCCTCGGCTTGTTCGAGGCGAGCGTCGTGGTCGAGCCGGAAGAGTTTCGGGCGTACGTCGAGCCGCTCGGCATCCGGGAGCGGTACCCCAACCTCCTGGGCCTCGGGTACGCGCTACGCCTGGAGCCTGGCGAGGAGGGGCCCGCCCTCGAGAAGATGCGCGAGCGGGGCCAGCCGGCGATCTCGGTCTGGCCCCACCTCCTCCCGAGCGACAACGCCGTGATCGTGTACCTGGAGCCGCGCGATCGGGGAAACCAGCGGGCGCTCGGGTTCAACATGGCGGTCGACCCCGCGCGGCGGCGGGCACAGGCCGAGGCGCGTGACAGCGGAGAGGCGGCCGCCTCCACGCTCGTCACGCTCGTCCAGGAGGCGGGGGGTGCGGACAAGGGTTTCCTCATCTTCCTTCCTCACTACGCGCCCGGTCTGCCGCGAGGAACGGTGGAGGAGCGCCGCGGAGCCCTGCGCGGCTTCGTCTTCGCGCCGGTCCGCGTCCGCGAGCTCGTCGCCGACACGTTGATGTCCCACGACGAGCTCGCCGTGCGCATCTACGCGGGCCCCGTCACGGCGGAGCCGGTGTTCGAGGTCTCCTCCGCGCTCCCCTGGCGCGCCCCCGTTCGGCGCGAGCTCCACATCGCCGGGCAAGAGTGGACCCTGCTGTACCAGTTCCGAGAGCCCATCAACGCATGGTGGCGATCGCCGGCGGTCCCGGTGGCGCTCACCGGCGTCGTGTTCGCCATCTTGTTCTACCTCTTCCAGCGGCTCCAACTCGAAGCGCGGCGGCGCGCCGAGAGCGATGCGGAGGCGCTCCGGAAGGGCGAGCAGCGGTACCGGTTCCTCGCCGAGGCCATGCCGCTGGTGGTCTTCACGGCGGACGCCGAGGGGCGCATCACCTACCTCAACCGGCCCGGCGAGCTCGCGGTCGACGAGACGGTCGAGTCGCGCCTGCGCGACAGGCTGCACCCCGACGACCGTGACGAGGTGCTCGCGAGCTGGCGGCAGGCCCTCCGCGACGCCGTAGACTGGCAACGTGTGTTTCGGCTCGACCTCGGGGGCCAGTTCCGATGGCACCTGTGCCAGGCGGTGGTGCACCGCCACGGCGACTCCCTGCCCGACTGGGTGGGGACGCTGACGGACATCGACGTGCAGAAGCAGGCCGAGGCGAGCCTCCAGCGCCAGGCGGAGGAGCTCGAGGCACGCGTCGCGGAGCGCACAGCCGAGCTCTCCCGTACCAACCGCGAGCTCGAGAACTTCGCGGCGGTGGCCTCCCACGACCTCCAGGAGCCGCTGCGGAAGATCGTCGCGTTCGGCGGCCGTTTGACCGACGCGCTCGGCCCCGACATCCCGCCCGAGGCGGCAGACGCGCTGGCCCGCATGCGCGCGTCCGCAAAGCGCCTCCACCAGCTGATCGGCGACCTGCTCACGTTCGCGCGCATCAGCCGCGCTGAGGTGATTCGGACGCCCGTGGACCTCGAGCGCCTCGCAGAGGCGGTCATGGCGGATCTCGCCGAAGGACACTCCGGTCAGGTCCAGATCGAGGTGCGCCCGCTCCCGCTCGCCTGCGGCGACCTCGGCCTGTTGCGGCAGCTCCTCCAGAACCTTCTCTCGAACGCCATCAAGTTTCATCGGCCGGGAGTACCCGCCCGCGTCACCCTCTCGGCGGAGGACGCTGGCGACGAGATCCCTGCGGCCAGGCGCGACGCGTACTTCCGCCTGCTGGTGGAGGACCAGGGGATCGGGTTCGACGCCAAGTACCTCGACCGTATCTTCTTGATGTTCCAGCGCCTCCACCCCCGCGATCGCTACGAAGGCACCGGCATCGGGCTCGCCATCTGCCAACGTGTGGTCGAGCTGCACGGAGGCCACATCACGGCGCGGAACGTGGCGGGCCCCGGCGCCTGTTTCGTGGCCACGTTGCCGCGGGCATCCGATGTGCAAACACCAGGAGGGGAGACCACCGGATGCTGAGGAACGGGCTGATCGTCCTGGCCGAGGACGACCCCGACGACCGCCTCCTGTTGGAGCAGGCGTTCGTCGACGTGGGCGCCTCGACTGATCGGGTGTTCGTCGAGGATGGCGAGGACCTGATGGAGTATCTGCTCGGCCGGGGGCGACACGAGGGGAGGCAGGACCGGCGGCCGGACCTGATCCTGCTCGATCTGAACATGCCTCGGAAGGACGGGCGCGAGGCGCTCGCCGAGATCCGGGCCGACCCCACCCTCCGTCGCATCCCGGTCGTCGTTCTCACGACCAGCAGCGAGGAGCAGGACATCGAGGAGGCGTACGGGCTGGGCGCCAACAGCTTCGTCACCAAGCCGATCACGTTCGACGGGCTGGTGGGGGTGGTGCGAACGATCCAGGACTACTGGTTCAGGACGGTCACGCTGCCGAGAGCGGGGTGAGCGGGCGCTTCAGCGCACGAGGCCGCGAAACACCTCCGGAAGCCGCGCCGGCAACGCGTCTACCGCGTCGAGCTTGAGATAGCGGCCCTTGCCGAAGATCTCGCCGAGGTAGCCATCGGCGTCGTCGTTCGCGTCGAGGCTGATGCAGTGGACGTGGACCCCGAGGCGGCGCACCTCGGCGACCGCCATCGCGGTGTCGCGGATGCCCTGCTTGCCACGGTACTCGCCACGATCCTCGGGCTTTCCATCGGAGACGACCAGCAGCACGCGCCGTGCCTGGGGGCGGCTGGCCAGCAGCCATCCGGCGTGCCGCAGATAGGCCCCGAGCCGCGTGGCGCCGTTGGGGCGGAGGTTCCCCATGCGCTTGTAGACGGGCTCGCCGTAGGCCTCGTCGAACCCCTTGATGCGCTGGAGCTGGCACTCCTGGGGGTGGGTGTTGCCGAACCCGTAGAACGCGTGGGGAAAGCCGAGGGTCTTGAGGCCCTCGGCGAACATGACGATCGCCTCCTGCTCGAGGTGGATGACGTGCCCCTGGGTCGATCCCGACAGGTCCACCAGGGTGAGGATGGCGACGGTCTGGCGTTGACGGACGTACCGCTTGTAGACGCGATCGTCGGGCTGGTGCCCGGCCGCGATGTCGGTCAGCGCGGCGATGGCCCGGTTCATGTCGAGCTCGCTGCCGTCGGCCTGTCCGTGCAGCCAACGCTCCTCGACCCGGAGGGCCTCGAAGCGGCGGCGGATCTCCTTGATCTGGCGCTGATTCGCGGTGACCACCTTCTCGTAGCCGCCGAGCGGCCCGGTCGTGGCCTCCACCTCGGTCACCTTCACGGCCGCGAACCGGTACACACCCGCGGCGTCGTCCCACTCGTCGTACTCGCGGGACCCGTCGGCGCCGGGCTTGGCGGGTGCCTCGAGCAGGTCGTCCTCGGGGCGCGCCGCGGCGGCCGCGCGGGCCTGCTCCACGTGCTCGTCGCGCAGAGCGCCGTAGGCCGGTGCCTTCGAGGAGGTGTCGGGCCCGGAGATCTTCGCCAGGAGCCGCGCGCGCAGGCCCTGACGGGGGGCCTCGGGCGCCGGCGGCGGCGGAAGGGCCCCGCCCTTGTTGCGCGCCATCGCCTCGAGGAGCTGCCGGAGCGGCTTGTTGCCCTTCTTCCATTCCTGCTCGTACGCGATGTCGCGCGCGAGGTCGGCGAGGATCCACTCGGGGCGGATGATCCCGACGAACCAGGGGAGGGGAGGAGGGCCGAGTCGCAACCGGTGGAAGTGTTCGCGGAGGATCTGCGCCTGGGCCATGAGCACGGGCACGATCGGGACGCCGCCCGGGTGGCGGTCCACGACGCGCACGGCCTGCCGCGCGGGATCCCCCTCGGCGCCCGGCGTGCGCCAGTTCAGGCAGGTAGCGAGGCCCTCGTAGAGGGGAACGAACGCACCCGGCATGCCGTCGCGCGGCACGGTCGTCACGTTCACCCGCATCGCGCCGGCCTTGTCGAGCAGTGACACGCGGCGCAGGTCGTCCCGCAGCCCGGGGTACTCCTCCGCCCACTGGCGCAGCACGTAGCGGGCGGCGAGCAGGTGGAAGGAGCTGCGCAACACCCAGTCCCGGTGGATGGCGCCGAGCACGGCTCGATCCTGGAGGATGCCGTGCCGCAGGAACCCGACCTGGACCAGCGCCATCGCGCGGTACAGCAGCAGATCCTGCTCGTACATCTCCGGCGCCGGGACGGCCTTCGGAAGGTAGATGTTCAGGTTGTCGGTAGACGGCGGGTCGCTGTAGGCGACCGAGAAGCTCCTGCCCGACAACATGCGCATCAGCGCGGTGATCTGCTTGACGACGCGATCGAGGGCCAGCCCGTTGCGTTCGCCGCCGATCGCGGTGCGTTTGGGCGGCTCGAAGAGGAAGCGCGCGAGCAGCGCCTGTTCGGCGTCGTCATCGGTCTCCGCGCCGAACCCCAGCTCGGCGGCGGTGAGCCCGTACTCCTCCATCGTCTCCTTGAGCGTGTCCTCCCCGGAGACGGTGGGCGCGCCCACCCGCTACCCCAACACCGAGCGGACCAGCTCGCGGAGCGCCTTGGTCATCTCCACGTCGTCCGTCAGCGAGCCTACGAGCGTGGCCTCGGCCGACTCCTTGAGGGAGAGCCCCGCCACGACGAGCGTGGCCGCGTAGACCAGCAGGCGGGTCGAAGCGCCCTCGCCGAGGCCGTGCGCGCGCAGGTTGCGGGAGCCCTGCCCAAGCTTCACCAGCGTCTGCGCGATGTCGGCGGTGCAGCCCGACTCCGCCGCGACGATCTCCGCCTCGACCCCGGGCGTCGGGTAGTCGAACGAGAGGGAGACGAAGCGCTGCCGCGTGCTCTCCTTGAGCTCCTTGGACACCGACTGGTAGCCGGGGTTGTAGGAGATGACGACGAGGAACGGATCGGGGGCGACGAGCTCCTCGCCGGTGCGATCGAGCGGGAGCACCCGCCGGTCGTCGGTGAGCGGGTGGAGCACGGTCATCACGTCGGCGCGGGCCTCCACCACCTCGTCCAGGTAGCAGATCGCGCCCTCCCGCACGGCGCGGGTGAGGGGGCCGTCCCTCCATACGGTCTGCCCACCTTCGAGCAGGAACCGGCCGGTGAGGTCGGCGGCGGCGAGGTCTTCCTGGCATGCGACGGTGATCAACGGCCGGCCCAGCTGTTCGGCCATGTAGCGGACGAAGCGGGTCTTCCCGCAGCCGGTGGGCCCCTTCAGGAGGATGGGGAGCTTGCGCGCGGCGGCCACGCGGAACACCTCGACCTCGTTGCCGTGCGGTCGGTAGTAGATCATCCGGGCAGGTTACCGCGAACCGGGGCGGAGCGCCGCTCCCTCGGGGCCGGGATCCTTCGGGGTATTTCCCTCGGGATGGCCCTTGGCCCCGCTCCCGGTGCTCGCCCCCGGCAACGACCGTGCCCAGTGCTCTGAGAGGGTGAGCTCCAGGGGCTCGGTGAAGCGCGGGTACACCGGGTGGGTGCGGATCGAGACCGCCCACGCGACCGCGAAGAGCGCCCCGAGCATCGCGACGACCCTCCGGCTCGGCTTCGCGTCCGCGAGCACCCGGGCCGCGACCACGAGAAGCGATAGCCACGTGACGTGGAAGAAGGTCTCCGGCTTGGCGATGCGCCAGAAGCCGGGGACCACCTCAAAAAGCAGGAGGTACAGCGGGTTGTGGACAGGGCCGAGCGCGAGGACGAAGAAGAGGAGGGCGACACCGCCGATCCAGAGGTTCTTCCGGCGGGAGAGGCCGACGGCGGCGAACCCGAGCGCCACGACGTTGAGCGCACGCCACGCTTCGAGGCGGTTCCACTTCGGGGGCCAGAGCTCGAACGTGTCGAGCGCGGCGCGCTGGGTGAGGAACGTCTCCGCGTCGCCGAGCGCGCCGTCCCCCCGCATGGCAAACAGCTGAAGCGCCACGAGGGGCAGGGCCGCCAACGCGCTCGCCCCCACGGCCAGGGTGACGTCGCGCTTGCGGGCGAACAGGGCCAGCGCCCCGATGCCGGCGCACAACACGCCCAGGTAGAAGTTGTAGAACAGCGTCGCGACGTAGATCAGCGCCGCGATCCCCACCCAACGCCCGCCCAGTCGATACGCCTTGACCAGCGCCCATGCGTACAGTGGAACCCAGTATACGCCTGACTTTTCAATCGTATACCAGTTGATGTCTCGAAACAGGTGGAGGCCCATCCCGAAGGGGAAGGCGAGCACCAGGCTGACCTCCCGGTCACCGGAGAGCTCGTCGAGCAGCAGCCAGGCGCAGTACCAGCCGAGCACGAGGTTGAGGAAGGCCTGGAGGTTGAACGCGGCCGTGGCGGGCACGAACGTGTCGAACAGCGCGGTGATCCAGAGGTGCCCGACGTGCACGCCGATGAGGCGGATGGCGGGATCGGCGGGGTCCCAGAACCGCCACATCACCCCATCGAGGTAGAACAGGAGGCTCCCCGCCTTGTCGATCGTCGGAAACTGGCCCCAGACGTACGTGGTCGCGTAGGCCGCGAAGGGCGTGGTCAGCGCGAGGGTGGCGCCCACGATGAAGAGGAAGGGGCGCTTCGTGCCCGCGGCCCACGCCAGGATCGCGCCGATCGCGAAGCAGGCCAGCCACGCGAGGGGCTCGGAATAGACCCCGGTCGGGGCGTAGAGTTGGCGGGGGTCGGGGGGCGGACCATACATCGCGCCGGAACGTAGCCATCTCTTGGGGGGGCCGGGGAGGCGGCGGGCTCGAACGTTGCTGTGGGCGTCCTCTTGGCACTCTCCGTGGGGGCCGGGGCGCCGGCGGGCGAGAACCGCGCGGCGGGGGCCCACCCCCGGTACCCCAGAGGGGCCCCCCCCGGGGGTACCCACCGCGCACGCCCGCCGGCACCCCGGCCCGGCAGTTGAGGGCTTCGGGCGCTGGACGCTTGGTGGAGAGCCCGCCACCTCCCCGGCCCAAGCCCCTGGACGGCTACGTGGCGCTCCGACAACGGAGTGGGGGCGGTTAGACCCGCCGCCATGGACAGCCCCGCTCTGCTCGCCTGGTACCGCGCTCACCACCGCTCGATGCCGTGGCGGGATGTCGTGAGTCCGTACCGCACGTTGGTGTCGGAGATCATGTTGCAGCAGACACGGGTGGAGACCGTGATCCCGTACTTCGAGCGGTTCATGACGGAGTTCCCGACCGTGGAAGCGCTGGCGGAGGCGCCGTTGGAGCGGGTGCTGGAGCGGTGGAGTGGGTTGGGGTACTACTCGCGGGCGCGGAACCTGCACGGCGCGGCGCGCGCCGTGGCCGCGGCGGGGGGATTTCCGAAGGATGCCGAGGGCTTGCGCGCACTTCCCGGAGTCGGGCCGTACACCGCCGGGGCGGTCGCGTCGATCGCGCTCGGGCTCGACGAGGCGCTGGTGGACGGGAACGTCGAGCGGGTCATCTGTCGGCAGATGGCGTGGGCCGAGGACCCGAAGCGCATCAAGGCGCGCCTCTGGGACAAGGCGCGCGAGTGGCTGCCGAAGGGGCACGCGGGCGACTTCAACCAGGCATTGATGGAGCTGGGCGCAACCATCTGTACTCCCTCGTCTCCCTCGTGCCTCATCTGCCCCGTCCGCGTGGGTTGCGCGGGAGTCGACGCACCCGAGCGTTACCCCGCGAAGGAGAAGAAGGCCGCCGTGCCGGAAGCGGTGGCCGTGGCCGCGCTCCTCCGCGCCGAGGGCCGGATCCTCCTCGCGCGGCGGCCGCCCACAGGGCTCCTCGCCGGCCTGTGGGAGCTGCCCGGCGCCGTCGGCACTGACCTCGGCGCGGCCCTCTCGGAGCGCCTGGGCCTCTCCCTGCTCGATGCCACCTCGCTCGGAACGGTCACGCACGTCTTCTCGCACCTCCGGCTCCACACCACCGTGTTCGAGGCGCGCGCGGACGGCGTCCCCGTGGCGGGTGGGGGGTATCAGGATGTGCGGTGGGTGCCGGCCGGCGAGGTAGACGGGATGGCCCTGTCTACGTTGACGCGGCGGACGCTACGGTTGGGATCCGCGCCAGCAGCCACGCCTCGCACGCCAGCAGCGAAGCGTCGTCCCGCCCCTCCATCGTGACGATCACGGTGTGCGGCGTCACCTCGAAGCGCGGGTAGCTGCCGATCGCCACCGAGGGCCATCGCTCCGAGGCCTGGGTCAGCGCGTCCGCGATCTCCGGCTCACCGAGCTCCGTCACCAGCCGTCGGCACGAAACGGGGACCCCGGCGAACCGGTGCGCGACCGCCTCGAACTTCATGCGGAACAGCGAGGGCACACCTGGGAAGATCGCGACGTTCCGCATCACAACGAGCGGGTACACCACGTTGCCGTCCCACCAGAGCTCCGCGCCCGCCGGCACCTCGGCCATCCGGTAGGCGGCGAGGTTGGGGGCGCGGCCGCGCGACTCGAGGAGCTGGGCGAGCACCGGGTGGCGCTCGAGGGGGCGGTCGAAGGCCGCGCTGATGGCGGGGAAGGTGAGATCGTCATGGGTGGGGCCCACGCCGCCGCTGGTGAACACGTGGTCGAACGCCAAGGACGCCGAGCGCACCTCCGCGGCGATGGTCTCGATCACGTCGGGGAGCACCACGATGCGCCCGAGGTCGACCCCGAGCTCGCGGAGGCGGCGGATGAGGTAGGGCCCGTTCTCGTCGGCGAACTTTCCGCTGAGGATCTCGTTGCCGATGATGATGACGGCGGCGCTTGGCATCCAGGTCAGAGCTAAGCGCCTGCTGCTGGCTGCGCCAGTCCACGCCAGTCCGCGCCGACAGGCGTGGATGCGGCTACCTTGTCGGGGTGTCGCCATCGTCGATGGACCTTCCTCCCCCGCCCACGGAGCCGCCGGACCCTCCCGGAGGGCCTCCGTCCGATCCGCCGGGTCAAGCCCGCGGCGCCTCCGCGCTCCAGCTGACGCTGCGCGTGGGGGACCGCCCGATCGGCACCCGTGTCGCCGCGCGTGACGGAGAGCTCGTGCCGGAGGCGCCCATCGCGATGCAGGTGCGTCGCTCGGGGAGCGGTTGGGAGCTCACCGGGCCCGACGGTACGCGTCGGATCGGCCCGCGCGAGACCGTCTCGCTGCGCCAGGGGGACCTCGAGGTCGAGGTCGCGCCCGTGCGCCAGCTCCGTTTCGCCCGCTTCCACTGGGACCAGGGTGACGTGGTGCTGCCCGTCATCATGGTGGCGACCATGGTGTTCCTGCTCCAGCTCGGGTTCCTGCTGAGCTTCTTCGGGCAGCCCCCGGCTGCGGGCGGCTACGAGCCCACGCCCGAGTACATCGCGCGCCTGTTGGGCGAGCAGTTCGACGGGAAGGAGCGTGGCGTCATGGCGCGGCGCGCGCCCCGATCGGGAGAGGGCGAGCCCATCGAGGGCTACTTCCTCCAGTCCGGTCACAAGGGCGAGCTCGACCACATCGGCGGCGGCGCGAACGTCGGCGAGCGGGTCAAGGATGGCTACGCCGACGGGCAGGACGTGCAGCCGGAGGCCACCGTCGCGCCCGAAGCGGGCACGGAAGTGGTGCCGACGCTCGTGGCGGAGGAGGATGTCGAGGCCGAGGAAGAGGCCGACGACGAGGAGCTGGAGGACAAGCCGATCGCCGTGCACGTCGACGAGGGGTGGGGCCTCACCGACTGGTACGACACGAAGGACGCGCGGGAGGACGCGAAGGAGATCCAGGAGCAGCTCGAGGCTGTCCACGATCTCCTCCGCTTGAACCCCGACGATCCCGCGGGCCTCGCTTACCGCGCGTACTACGAGTACCTCGCCTTCGACATGGCCGCGGCCCGCAAGACCTACGACAAGTACACCCGGCTCTATCCGGAGGACGCCGCCGGCTGGAACAACCTCGCGCTCGTGTACAAGCGGGAGGGCGAGTACCAGAAGGAGGAGGAGCTCTACCGCATCGCGCTCTCCCTCTCCCCGGAGGACGATCACGCGCTGAACAACCTCGCCGTGTGCCTCGCGCACCAGGGGCGCTTCGACGAGGCGCTCGTGATCATGGAGAAGCTCGAGACGATCATCCCCGAGGACGCCTACGCGGATCTCCACCGCGCCAAGATCTACGCTGCGATGGGCAAGGAGGACCGCGCCTACCGCTTCCTCCAGAAGTCGCTGGCCGGCATGCGCAAGCTCGATACGCTCCACAACATCGAGTTCCGGCAGGACATCCGCGTGGATCCGGCCTTCGAGGAGATGCGGAAGCAGGATCGCTTCGGCAACATGCTCGAGCGCTACTACGGCGAACAGGTGGAGGGCTGGTGGAAAAAGAAGAAGGGGCGCTGACCCCGCGCATCGCGGTCTACGCGGGCAGCTTCGACCCCGTCACCCACGGCCATCTCGACGTGATCCGTCGCGGCACCAAGCTGTTCGACGTGGTGATCGTGGCCATCGGCCACAACGTCCGGAAGCAGCGAACGATGTCCCTCTCCGTACGCGAGCAGGTGTTGGCAGAGGTGACAGCCGACATCCCGGGGGTGCGGGTCGCAGTGTTCGAGGGGCTTCTGGTCGACTACTGCCGGCGGGTCGGCGCGGGGGCGATCCTGCGCGGGCTGCGTGCGGTCACGGACTTCGAGTTCGAGTTCCAGACCGGCCTCGCGAACATGGACATGGCGCCCGACATCGAGACCGTCTTTTTGCTCACCGACCCACAAAACATCTTCGTGTCGAGCTCCCTCGTGAAGGAGATCGCCTCGAACGGGGGAGATGTCTCCCGCTACCTGCCCGAAGCGGCGTTGGTCGCGCTCCAGGCGGCGTTGCCGCGGTAGTCCGAGCGGGGGCGCCGGCGTACGTGGCGGGAATGGATCCCGCGCGCACCCTCCTGGACCGTGAGCTGCTCCTCTCCGGCATCGTCCACGAGCTGCGAGGGCCGATCACGGCCGTCCACGGCTTCATGGAGCTCGACGACAAGACGCCCCGACCCGGGCTCGCGTCCGCCGTCGAGCGGATGACATCGCTGGTGTCGACCCTGTCCGACACGTCCATCTCCCCGCCCGAGGTCGTGAGCTACCGCGGTTCGTCGGTGCTCGTGAAGGGGCCGATCCAGGTGCTGGAGCTCGCGATCGCGTCGTTGCCGCACAGCGCCGTCACCGTCGAGCTGACCCCGGAGCACGTCGTCATCCAGATCACCGGCGTGCCCGCCACGGAGGTCGCGGCCGGCTGGTCGATGGCCCAGGTGCGGCGCTGGCTCGCCGACGGTGGCCCGGGGCTTGCAGGAGCGCGTTTGCGCATCGCGGCCCGGATCGTCGGCGCCCTTCGTTACTCGTTCCCGCTCACGGCGGGAGAGTCGCAAGGTGTCGTCCACATCCACCTCGCCCGCGGTTAGGAGCGCCCGCATGTGTGGGATCGTCGGATATGTCGGGCCGCGGAGCGCCGCGCCCCTGTTGTTGGAAGGGCTGCGCCGCCTCGAGTATCGAGGCTACGACAGCGCCGGTATCGCGCTTCTGGACGGGGGCGTGCACATCGTGCGTCGCGTCGGTCCCGTCGCCAACCTCGCCGAGGCGGTGGATCCCGCGAGCCCTGGTCACACCGGGATCGGGCACACCCGCTGGGCGACACATGGCGGCGTCACCGAGCCCAACGCGCACCCGCACCTCGATTCTACGAATCGTATCGCCGTGGTGCACAACGGCATCATCGAGAACCACGCGGCGATCCGCGCCCTCCTCGAGGAGGAGGGGGTGCACTTCCGGTCCCAGACAGACACCGAGGTGCTGCCCCACCTGATCCGCAAGTTCTACCGCGGTGATCCGCTGGAGGCCGTACGCGCGGCGCTCCAGGCAGTCCAGGGCACATACGGCATCGCCGTCACCTTCGCCGACCATCCGGGCGTCATCATCGCGGCCCGCAACGGCTCGCCGCTGGTGGTGGGGAAGGGCGTGGGGGAGACCTTCCTCGCGTCCGATCCCACCGCGCTCGCCGGGTACACGCGCCAGGTGATGTACCTCGAAGATCGCGAGATCATGCGCATCACCGCCGAGGGTTGGGAGCTGACCCGGCTCGACGGCGGCACGATCTCCCACGCCATCGAGGAGCTCGCCGAGGACCTCGTGTGGTCCGAGAAGGGCGACTTCCAGCACCACATGCTCAAGGAGATCCACGAGCAGCCCGAGAGCCTGCGCCGGTGCCTCTCGGGGCGCGTGGTGCCGGAAGAGGGCGGGGCGCGCCTCGGTGGCCTCGACCTGACCACGCGCGAGATCGCGACCATCAGCCGGGTCGGCATCCTCGGCTGCGGCACCAGCTTCCACGCCAGCGTCGTCGGCGCGGCGGCCATGGAGCAGCTCGCGCGGGTCCCGGCGTTCGCCGAGATCGCGAGCGAGTTCCGCTACCGCAACCCCGTGATCGATCCCGAGGCGCTGTTCCTCGCGGTCAGCCAGAGCGGGGAGACCGCCGACACGCTCGGCGCCGTGCGCGAGGTCCAGGTCAAGGGCGGCCGCGTGATGGGCGTCGTGAACGTGGTCGGCTCCTCGATCGCGCGCGCGTGTGGCCGCGGCGTGTACGTGCACTCCGGCCCCGAGATCGCCGTCGCGAGCACCAAGGCGTTCACGTCGCAAGTCGCGGCGCTGCTCGTCGCCTCGCTCATGTTCGGGCGCACCCGGCTCATCGCCGCGGACGAGGGGCGTCGCTTCGGGAAAGAGCTGCTCGGCGTGCCCGACCTCGTGTCGCGCTACCTCGCCGATCCGGGGCCCATCGACGCCGCGGTCGAGATGGTCGCCGGCGGCAAGTACGTGTTTTTCTTCGGGCGCGGCGTGTCTCACGCAGTCGCGATGGAGGGCGCGCTCAAGCTGAAGGAGGTCGCCTACATCCCGTGCATGTCCTACCCGGCGGCCGAGATGAAGCACGGCCCCATCGCGCTCATCGATCCGACCACGCCGGTGGTCGCCATCGTCCCGGACGACGTGATGCGCGACAAGACCCTCTCCAACGTGCAGGAGGTCAAGGCGCGCGGCGCGCGGACGATCATCGTGCACTCGGAGGGGGACGAGGCTTCGGCCGCGCTGGCGGATGTGTCGATCCCGGTGCCGCGGACGCGGAGCTCGTTGATCAGCCCGTTGTTGACCGTCCTGCCGTTGCAGTTGATTGCGTACCATGCGGGGCTGGCCCTGGGCCGCAATATCGACCGGCCCAGGAACCTCGCCAAGAGCGTCACGGTCGAGTAGTCGTCGTCAGCGTCGTGCTCGTGGCCATCGGGCATGGCGCCGAGAACCCGTCCCGGGGCCCCCGGCGGTTCCCCCCAGAGGGGCCCCACCGCCGGACCCGGGCCGACGGCGCCATCCCCATGGCCACGGGGTGGCGGCGTTGCAGGTGCCGACACAAAGCAGAAGAAGGAACGCTCTTCCCGAAGTTGCGGCCGATCAAGGTCAGAACAGGACCATACCGGAAGGACCGACCCTACAGCTCCGCCCCATAAATCCGGTACGTCTTGTACACCCGCGCCCCGAGCTTCTCGAGGGCGCCGCGCATGCGGGTGTTGTCTTCGAGGATCCAGCTGGCTTCGGCGCCGCGGACCTTGTTTTCGACGCCGGTGTCCCAGGTGCGCTTGTACAGGGGGGCGCCGAGGGCGAGGTGTTGGAAGTCCTTGTGGATGCCCAGGGTGAAGATGCGGATCTGGTCCACCTTGGACTTGCGGGTCAGGTAGTACCACCAGCCGAAAGGGAAGATGCGGCCGTTCATCGGCTTGGCGATCTGGTTGTAGTCGGGCAATGTGATCGAAAAAGCGGCGGGGCGCCCTTCGATCTCCGCCATGTAGCAGTAGCGCGGGTCGAGCATGTCCTTGATGTTCTTGGCCATGTACAAGAACTCTTCGTCGCTCATGCGGACAAAGCCCCAGTTGTCCTCCCACGCCGAGTTGTAGATCGACAGGACCCGCGCAACTTCGCCGTCGAAGTCCTTCACGTTGAGGGGGCGGATCTTGACCTCGGGGTGGCGCTGCATGAAGCGGTCGGCGAGCGCGGCGATACGCGGCGGGCAGGGCCCGTCGTTGTCCATCCAGTAGGCGAGCATGTCCTTGGTCTTGGACAGGCCGATCCGCTCGTAGATGGGCGGGTAGTAGGGCTTGTTCCACGTCATCAGGACGAGCGGATCGCTGTCGAACGGATCGACCAGGACGCCGCACTCGTGGTTCGTGTTGAAGTTGAAGGGCCCCATCGTGCGGGTCATCCCCTGGCCGCGCAGCCAGTCGAGCGCGGCATCGAGTAGCCCGCGCGCCACGGCCTCGTCCTCCACGAACTCGAAGAAGCCGAAGAAGCCGACGTTTGGTTCGACCTTCTGATACGCGTGGTCCACTTGGGCCGAGATGGTGCCGACCGCCTCGCCGTCACGATAGGCGATGAAACACTGCACGATCCCGAACTTGAAGTAGGGGTTCTTGGCCGGATCGAGGAAGTGGCGGCGCTCGAAGCGCAGCGGCGGAACCCAATGGGGGTCGCCCTTGTAGACCTTCCACCACACGTCCATGAACGCGTTGGCGTCCTGCGGGAGGCGGATGGGGCGGACCTCGATCGACATGGTGGCCTCCGAACGGGGCGCAGCCTACGCCGTTCGTAGCGCGTGTGCTACAGGCGCCACCATGACGCCCTACCTCCCGCACCGCCCCCACCCCTGGCATGGCCTCCCGCTGCTGGCCGGCCCGCCGGGCCTGTACCACGCCTACATCGAGATCACCCCGTTCGACAAGGTGAAGTACGAGGTGGACAAGGCGACCGGGTATCTGAAGGTCGATCGGCCCCAACGCACCGCCTCGTTGCCGCCGACGCTCTACGGTTTCCTCCCACGGACGTTGTGCGCCGCGCACGTCGCCGCGCTTTGCCCCACCGCGTCGCGGGGCGACGGCGATCCGCTCGACATCTGCGTCGTGAGCGAGCGCCCCATCGATCGGGCCGACATCCTCCTGCGCGTGCACATCGTCGGCGGCCTGCGCATGGTCGACGCGGGCGAGGCGGACGACAAGATCATCGCGGTCCTCGACCAGGACCCGGTGTGGGGCGACGTTCGGGAGCTCACCCAGCTCCCGAACGGCATCGTCGAGCGCCTCCGCCACTACTTCATGACGTACAAGATCACGCCGGGCGGGCAGCCGGTCGAGATCGACGCGGTGTACGACGCGGCGCACGCCCTCACGGTGATCGCGGCGTCGGTCGCGGACTACGACGAGGCGTTCCCGGCGGCGTAGGGCCGCTACTCCGGCCGATCGAACACACACCGGAAGCCGTGCACGTCCGACACGTCGTCCGGCTCCGCGTGCCGACGAAATGTCGGCCGCAACGCAGCGGGCACCGACGCGTAGGAGCCCCCGCGGAGCACACGGTGCTCCTCCACGATCCGCCGGAAGAGCTGACGTCGGGTCACGGTGTAGCCGCTCGAAGTCCACTCCCACACGTTGCCGACCATGTGGCGCGTGCCCCAGGCGCTCTGGCCGTCCGGCAACGAGTCTACGGGCACGGTGTGGTCGAGCCCGCAGTCGCCGTAGTTCGCGCGCGTGCAGTCAAGCGGCGCGTCGCCCCAGGGCCAGCGACGCTTGTCGGCTTCGAGGTGCCCGCCCGGAGTGCTGCTCGCCGCCACCTCCCACTCCTCCTCGGAGGGGAGCCGGCCGCCTTCCCAGGCGCAGTAGGTAGCCGCCTGCTGCCAGGTGACGCCGACCGCGGGGAGCGCGGGGCCGCCGAGCTCCTGGAAGGGCGCGCCCCCCTTCTTGTCGAGGAAGTAGGGGCTCTCGAGATCCTGCCACGCGAGCGACCCGCACACCCCCGCGCTCACACACTCCAGGTAGTCCTCGTTGCTCACCTCGGTGCGGTGCACCCGAAAGGCGTCCAGCGTGACGGCGCGCACGGGCCGCTCGTCCGCTTCGCCGTCTCCCCACACGTCGCCGATGACGTAGGCGCCGGCGCCGACGTCGACGAGGTCGGCTGCTTCGGGGGCCGCTGTCGAGGCGGCCGGGCGCCCCAACCACGCCATGAGCCCGAGCCCGATGATGGGCAGGGCCACGAACACGCCACCTCCGAGCGCCGCGCCGGCGACCACGTTGCGGCGGGCGGGCCCCGACATCGCCCGCACCTGGGCGCGCAGCCCGACCCGCTCCACCTCGGCCGCTGACGCCGCGCGGGCGAGCACCAACCGGGACACGATGCCGTCGAGCTCTTCGGCGAGGTCGGCGGCGCGCCAGTAACGGTTGGGGGGCGACGGGTGGGAGAGGGGAGAGAGGCCACGCGCGAGCAGGTCCGCGACGTCGCGGGCGCAGTCGGCCAGCGCGACCTCCCCGTACCGATGCACGTCCGCCAGCTTGCGCACCCCGGTAGCGATGGCCTCACGGTCGGCCTGCTGGATCGCGGCGTGCCCGCGCACATCCACGAGCTCGGCGGCGCGGGTCCCCTCGCGCGCGGCGAACAGGGAGGTGGTCGCGTCGCGCTGGCTGGCCTCGTCGGCCTCGCCCAGGCCGCACAGCGCGGCCCAGATCGTGCGGCCGCGCTCGGTCAACATCGGCCACGGATCGGCCTGGTACGCGGGGCGCCCTCCCGTGAGCCACCAGAAGAGCATCACGCAGCAGGCGTAGGTGTCCCAGGTGGGGTTGGGCTCCGGCAGGCCCGGCAACATCTGGTCGAAGGGGGCCCACATCGGCGAGCCGAACACGCCGAGCTCCATGGAGCCCGGCCCCTCTACGAGCAGGGATCCGCCGAAGTCCGCGAGCAACAGGCCGCCGTCCCCCCCGACGAGCAGGTTCTCCGGCTTGATGTCCCGGTGGACCACCCGCCCCTCCACGCCCTCCAGCGGCAGCTCGTGCAGCTCCCCGAGGGCGCGCGCGAGCCCTGCGACGACGCGCAGCAGCGCCTCGATCGCGGTCGCGGGGGTGTGTTCGATGGTGGCGCGCACGTGCGCGTCGGCGTCCATCGTGGCGACCGGCATCACGAAGCCCGCGCGCCCGTCGTGCGTCACGCGGTCAAGGCACGTGACCGCGTGGGTGAAGCCCGCCGCCGCCAGGGCATCGAGCAGGTCGGCTTCCTTGGCCACCGCCACGTTCGCCGAGGGCCGGGCGTGCGAGATCTTGATCGCGACGCGCACGCCGTCATCCCGCAGCGCGGGCCACACCTCGGCTTGTGCGCCGATGCCGAGCGGCGTCGGCCCCGGCAGGTACACGCGCCCGGACGTACCGGTCAGCGCGGGACGCCGGTCGTCCGCGGCGGAGGGGGTGAAGGCGCCGGGGACGAGGGTTTGTCGCACACCCCAACCTAATACCCGGCGGGGCGCCGAGGAGCCCAGAAGGAGGGCTTCTCTTCGCCCGCGAAGCACTACGCCGAGGCCGCGATCTCCTCGACCGGGTCGTGCGGATCGCGCTGCCATCCGCCGCCGCTCTCGTACACGGCCAGGCGCTCGAAGTACCGCTCGGTGTGCTCCACCGCCTGCTCGATGCTCTGGCTCTGCAGGAACGCGACGCGGAGCGCGCTGCCGTGCGGGAGCCCGTGCGTGAAGTAATTCGCGATCTTCTTCATCCGCCCCAGCGAGCCGTGGTCGGTCCGGAACGACTCGCGGATCGACTGGAAGTAGCCGAGCAGCACCCGGCGCTTCTCCTCGGCGGTCACCACCATCGGGGCCTCGCCGCGCATCTGCTGCCCGATCTGCTGGAACACCCACGGGTTCTTCACCGCGCCGCGCCCCACCATCACGCCGTCCACGCCGGTGTCGTGGAACATGCGGACCGCGCTCTCGTAGTCGAGGATGTCCCCATTGCCGATCACCGGGATGCGGACGCGCTGCTTGGCCTCCGCGATCTTGTCGACGGCGCGCGTGCCGCCGTACAGATCCGCGCGCGTGCGCCAATGGATCGTGATCGCCTCGGCGCCCTCTTCCTGGCACATGTGTGCGATGTCGGGCGCGTTGCGATTCTCCGCGTCGAACCCGCTGCGCATCTTCACCGTCAGCGGGATCTTGATGGCGGCGCGCACGGCGCGCACGATCTGCGTGGCGAGCTCGGGGTTGCGGAGCAGGGCGGAGCCGCCCGAGTGCGCGCACACCTTCTTCGACGGGCAGCCCATGTTGATGTCGCAGATGTCGGCGCCGCTGTCCTCGATGATCCGGGCGGCCTCGGCCATCGACTCCGGATCCCGCCCGTAGATCTGCACGGCCACCGGCCGCTCGTCGGGGTCGAACCGCGCCATCTCCTCCATCCGCGAGGATCCGCGCCGCAGGCCCTCGCTCGCGATGAACTCGGTGACGGTCAGGCCGGTCCCCCCGACCTGGCGCACGAGGCGGCGGAACGTCAGGTCCGTCACGCCCTCCATCGGCGCGAGCACCAGGTTGGGCTCGATGCGGATGTCGCGGATGAAATAGTGGGAGGGGAGCACGCGCGCTAAATGCTCCGGGGCGCGCGCGCCGTCAAGATCGACCGCCACCGCGTTAGCCGGGCCGGCATGTCCACCGAGTCTCCCGCGACGCCTCCACAGCTTCCTCCCAAGGCGGCGTCCGTCACGATCGAAGGCCAGCCCGACGGCTGGGTGCCGCCCCGCTCCTTCCGCGCGCAGGTCGCCCCCGACGGCACCACCCGCCTCGTCATCAGCGTGCCCCCCGAGGAGCTCGCGGCCACGCACCTCGCCCTTCTCGGCGTGCTCGGCGGGCCCTGGTCGCTCCGGTACCTCAAGCTCACGAACCGCAAGGTCGGCCAGCTCCCGAAGCCGGAAACCTGGGTGCGCATGGACGCCAGACCCGAGGTCGTGCGCGCGGCGCTCGAAGCGCGCCCGGCGCTCGTGTGGCACGACGGCCGCCATCAGCTGTGGATGCGCGGCGTCTACGGCGACCAGGTCGTGCTCGACGAGCTCGGCGTGCTTTATTGCTATCCCGACGATCCGGCGTTCCGCACCGCGCTCCAGGGCATCCCGGAGTCCAAGGAGCTCGGCATGGACGGCCGCGACTACGTGCGCGTGACCTTCCTCGCCGAGGCCGACGCGGAAGAGGCGAGCCTGCTCGCCGAGCTCTCGCTGCAGGAGTGGAAGGGCTGATGGATCTGGGCGCGACCCTGGCGAAGCGCCAGGGCCGGCGCCCTCCGGGGTCGCGGCAAGGCCGCTCCGTCGCCCGCTACGCGCGGGCGGACCGGCGCGGGCGGTGAACGTCAGCGCACCGTGGGCCCGCGCGCGGCCCGCGCCGCCCTCCGGTCACCTCGCGCCCCCCCCCCTCTATGGCTTGAGGATCACGGGCGGCTCGATGCCGGCGCACGTCACCACCGCGTCCTTCCCGGTGCTGCACACGAGCGCGAGCCCCGCCGCGGGCACCGCGAGGGTGCCCTTGAGCGCGGGGCGGCCGACCTGCTTGAGCGTGAGCTCGTAGGTGTCGGCTGGGACGGTGCCTTCGAGCGCCTCCTGGCCGGAGATCAGCACCTTGCCGAGCACCGTCTGCACGCGGATCCACTGGACGGGCCCACCTTCCATCTTCACCGAGACGGGGGACGTCCCGGCGGCCACCGCGCCGCCCCCACCGCTCGCGGCGCCAGTCGTCGTGACCGGCGCGGACGCGGGCGGCGCCTGGGTGATCGAGGGCACCGGCTCCATGGCGCCCGGCGCGCGCAGGTACCAGTACATGCCGCCGACGCCCAGGAGCCCCGCGCACGCAAAGGCGAACAGGACGAACGCGCCGCCCGCGAGGATCGCCACGTTGTTGTTGCCCTTGCTCTCTTCCTCGACCGCCGGCGCCCGCCGACGGGTCTGGGCCGCGTGCGACACCTCCACCTGCGGGACGTGGTGGACCGAGGCGGGCGGCACGTGGAACGGCCCGGTCGCGGGCTGCGCCGTGCTCATGCCGGCGGGGACGCCCGCGTACGTGGGGCGCTCCGCCTCCTCGTCGTTGAAGCTGGCGGGAGAGGCCGCGTTGGGAGCGGAGGCATGGCGGGGCTGGGCGACCGCGCTCGATGCCACGGGCCTCGGGGCCACCGCGCTCGGGCCGGGCGCGCTCGGGCCCGCGGGGGAGGGGACCGCCGCCGGGCGCACCGGCGTGATGCTCTCGCCGGACGCGCCGACCTTGCCGGCCGCGGCGTCCGCCGGCGACCAATTCACGATGAAGCGCGTGCCGGCGAGCGCGCCGCCGTTGAGGCCCCCGCGGATCTGCTTCGCGAGGGGCGCCACGACGGCCTCCGCGAAGGTCTCGAGGGTCTCTCCGGAGGCCTGCTCCGCGAACGCGCGCAGCAGCTTGGACACCTGCTCGGCGTTCGGGCGCAGCGAGGGCTCGCCGGACAACATCTGGAGCAGCACCTGCCGCAGCGCGATGTCCCACTCGCGGTTCGGCATGCCGAGCGCGCCGAGGCGGGACACCTCCTCCGCGATGGCCTCGTCGTGCTCCTGCAGATCCATCGAGAGGAGCGGGAGCCACTCGCCCTTGAGGATCTCGAGCAGCATGAGCCCGAGCGCGTACACGTCGGCCGAGTGCTCGCCGCGGTCGCCCTCGCGGCGCTCCGGCGACATGTACTTGAGGCTGCCGAACCGGAGCGCGCCGGTCTGCACGGAGCGGAAGGCCTGGCTGGAGCGCGCCGTGCCGAAGTCGAGCACCTTGAGCTCGCCCTCGACGCTCACCATCACGTTCGACGGCTTGATGTCGCGGTGCACGACGTGCAGCGGCGCGTCCAGGCCGTACGGCACCTTGAAGTAGGCGGCCTCGAGCGCGGAGGCGGCCTCGGCGGTGATCTGGATGGCGGCGCGCGGAGGGACCTTCTGCCCCTTCTTCGCCAGCGCCTCGACCAGCTGCTTCAGATCCAGCCCGTCGACGAACTCCATGATGATCGCGAGCTGCCCGTCGATCTCGGACAGGTCCTCGACACGCAGGATGTTCTTGTGGCGCAGCCGCGCGAGCAGACGCGCCTCGTCACGGGTGCGGTTGATGACTTCGGCCGACTCGTTCCACTGCTCACGCAAGATCTTGACGGCTACGATCCGCTCGATCCCGCCGGGCGCACGCGCCTCTGCGAGGTACAATCGCGCGAAGGTTCCCGAGGAGAGCTCGTGGAGCAGGAGAATTTCGAGGTGCCGGCCCCCGGCTTGCGCTTCCATTCGCCCCGACGTTGCGCGGCGAGGATAACACACGGCCGCGCTCACGCTGGCCGATCAGTGGAGAGTGGCGGGCCGGGCGCAGCGGAGACGTTGCGGGCGGGCGGAACCTGTGGTTTAACGATGCGGCGCCGACACCCCCCCTGGGTCCGAACGCCATGGAGTCGCCTTCCGATGTCTGCATTGATCCTCCTGCTCTCCCTGGGTGGATGCCAGATCGTCCAGTCCTTGCTGAACAACCCCGAGGCGGCCCTGGCCGACGCGGACGCGAAGCTCAAGGCCGGAGATCTCGCGGGCGCGACCGCTGTGTACGAAGAGGCGGTCAAGAAGTCGCCCACCAACGTGGACGTCGCGTCCGGCGCCGCCTACGCCAAGGTGCTCGGTGGCGACTTCGCCGCGGCGGACGCCTACCTCGCTGCGGCCGAGGCCACTGCCGCCGAGCGCACCAACGAGGTGAAGCTCCGCCGCGCCTTCGTCGCGATGGAAGCGGGTGACCTCGACAAGGTCAAGGAGTACGCCGCGGGCAGCGCCCTCCCCGCGGGTCAGCTCATCGCGGGAGAGGCGGAGCTGGCGGACGGCAACCGGGACGCGGCGAAGGCCCTCTTCGAGGCCGCCAAGGCGGACTCGGGCCAGGTCGGCGCCACCGCCACGACCTACCTCGAGCTCATGGCGGACGCGAATCCCCTGGTCGCGGGTCTATCGGAAGCACAGGCGCTCTGGGCCCTCGGCCAGCGTCGCATCGCGGTGCGCAGCGTGGAGGATCTGGTGAAGGCGTACGCCGAGTCTCGCGAAGATGGTGGCGATCAGCTGCTGCTCTGGGCCGGCCGCGCCGCGGCCGTCGGCGAGACCGCCATTGCCTACAGCCTGCTCGACTCCATCACCGTGCCCCCGGCCGGCCAGGGTTGGCGCGTCCAGGCCACGCGCGCCATGGCTACCTGCGTCGATGGCGAGGGCGCGAAGTGCCTCGAGCTGTTCGAGGCGCTCCGCCCCGGCGCCCCGGCCGACGGCTACGTCGACGCGCGCGCCACCGCCGCGCTCGCGATCGCCGAGACCGACCCCACGACCGCCAAGGCCCTCGTCGACGGCATGCGGGGTGACGCCGTCGCGCGCGCCTACGCTGCCATCGGCGACAAGGCGGCCGCCTCCGGCGCCGCGAGCGATCCCGTCCTCAAGTCCCAGTTCGGAGGTTGATGATGCGCCTTGCTCCTGCCAATGCAGCCGTGCGGCTGTTCGTGGTGGTCGTGATGCTCCTGGGGATGTTCGTCCCCGGCGTGGCGCTCGCGGCCAAGCCCCCCAAGGAGTCTGAAGGTGTGCCCGTGCGCGTCATCGTGCTCGATGCCGAGCGCGCGCCCATCTCCACCGCCGTCGTCCGCCACCCCCTCGAAGCGGATCGCCACCGGGTCAACTCGGTCGACGGGTCGTGGGAGGCGAGCGTGCTCTACATGCCCGACGGCAGCGAGCTCCGCTTCACCCCCGGCATGACCCTCGAGCTCGAGATCTCCGCGCCCGGGTTCATGACCCAGGTCTTTCAGTACCAGGTCCGCAAGCGCAAGAACGTGGTCGAGCTCTCGCTGCCCCGCATCGAGATGGACGACACCACCATCGAAGAGCCGGTCATCAGCTTCGGCCGTGATCTGCCCCGCGAACCTACCGAAGCCCCGCCGCAGTAGTTCCTCCGCAGTAGTTCCTCCGCAGTGAATCTCCCGCAGTGATCTCTCCGCGGAAATGATGGAGCCCTCCTCGATGCGCCCCCCCAAAATGCTTCGGCTGCCCGCCTCTCTCGCTGTGCTCATGGCGCTCTCCCTCCCGGCGTTCGCCGCGAGCTGGTCGAGCTTCGAGAACACCTTCCCCGCGCTCTCCTGTCAGGACGGCTGGGCCGCCTGCGTGGTGGACGGCGTCGCGAGCGGCCCTGGCGCGTTGAAGGACGCCGCCGGCCGCCCGCTCCCGTCCGACGCACGTTTCGGCTGGTTCGACCTGAAGCCGACACAGAACGTGTCGCCCTTCACGTCGCTGTCTGCCTACACCGGCGCCATCGGCGGCGAAGTCGCCCCGCCGCCGCCCGTCGAGGCCCCGCCGGTCGCCCAGCAGGGTGGCGATGACGGGCAGCCGGTCGCGCAGCAGGGTGGCAACGACACGCCGCCCGAGGTGCGCCCGGTCACCGGCACGACCGCGTCCACGACCGGATCCGGGAACGGCACGGTGGCTTCCAACAGCGGCTCCGGCAGCACCGGCTCCAACGGCGGCACGGGGAGCTCGACCACCTCGAGCGGCTCGAACGTGCAGTCGACCGCGATGGCGTCGAACACCACCACGACGTCGACGAGCACGGGCACCATGCGCCCGAACAGCCCGTCGTCGACGACCACGACCACCACCACGTCGAGCACGCCGACCACCACGCCGGCCACCACCACGAGCTCGATGCGGCCGGGCTCGCCCTCGTCCACCACGACCACGACATCGACCACGTCCACGATGGCGCCGACCTCGACCACGGCCCAGACTGTGTCGAGCACCCCGACGACCACCACGACCACCACCTCCGCGGTGGCGCCGGTCGCTTCGGCTCCGCAGGACGACACCTGCGACGATCTCGTCAAGCTCGAGCCCGCCGCCATGATGGGCCAGCTCCGCGTCGGCCAGAACAAGTGCCTCGAGGGCCGCGTCGGCTCCGAGGGCCAGCAGACGACAAAGGACAAGATCTCCCGCCTCATGATCACGAACGCCGAGGCGAAGGGCGACAAGACCGACTGGGAGCGCTTGATGAAGCGCCACCTGGAAGACATCGATCGCTCTGATCCCGACCTGTGCTTCAAGTACGCGCTGCACCTCTCCCGCGGCGGCTCGGGTCGCGCGCAGGGTGTCATCCGCTGGGCGGACTACGCGCTCGAGAACAAGGCCAAGTGGTCCGGCCAGACCTACAAGACCCGCGTCTTCAGCCTCTACAAGCTGCGGGCCGAGGCCGCGAACAAGCTCTGGCAGGACGCGGAGAAGGAGTTCGCCGAAGGCGAGCGCTCCGACGACAAGGAAGCCAAGGCCGCGAAGCACCGCGGGCAGGCCAAGGACTACGCACGCGAGTGGCTCGATTACGCGAAGGCGAGCGCCCAGGACACCAAGACCGCCATGGCGCTCTGTGTGTCCTCCTCGGGCAACCGCGCCTTCTGCGAGGGGGGGTAGGCCCGTTTGCGACGCTTGATCCTCCTCACGGTCGGGGTGGCCGCCTGTTCGGGCGCCCCCTCGGACGTGGACACCACGCCGGTCAAGGCCGGCAGTGCCGTTCCGGCCGATCTCATCGCCCAGACCTGGCAGGTCCGCCTCGCGGTCGACGCCGCGCGCGCCCCGTTCGAGGGCCGCGCGGGGTGGGTCGCTTGGTTCCAGGGCAAGCGTGCCGAGTCGCTGCAGGGCTTCGTGGCCGACGCGGACGGTGCGGCCCAGGCCCGTCTGCACGCCGAGTATGCGGCCATCTACCGGCAGGCCGCCCTGCTCGCCGCGAATTCCACGGCGCAGGTGTACGGCGCCGACGCCCAACCCACCGATCCCGCCGAGACCAGCTACCTGCTGGGCGTGTCCGGCGCGATGTTGGGGGACGCGACGTTGATCGCGAAGCTCGGCTCCGCCGTCGGCTCCAAGGTAGCCGGCCTGGCCGAGCGGGACGCCGCGTGGAAGGCCTGGGCCGCCGCCGGTGCCGTCTGGCCTCCCGACGCGCTGGCCGCCGCCGCGCCGAACGCGCCCACCACGCCCAGCCCGGGCACGACGCCCGACGCGGGCGCCATCCCCCACTACGTCCTCCCCGAGCAAGGCGAGGCGACCACGGTCGACGCCGCCGACATTGGCACGTTGTGGGCGCTCTCCCGCTGGCACGAGGGCGCGGCCATCGCGGCGGCGCCCGAGGCCGAGCCGGCCATCCGCGCGTGGATCGACCCGTGGCGTCTCCCGCCCGAAGTGGCCGCGCAGCCCGATCGGGGCGGTGCCGCCGTCGCGATCCCGGATACGTTCCTCTTCATGTCCGCCATGACGACCCCGGGCGATGTCCTCTTCTTCTCCGACCTGGAGAGGAATGGCGCGTCTGCGGTCGCGGCCCACGCGTCGGACAGCCCGTACGCCGTCATCGTCGCGCGCTGCACCGAGGCCGGAAAGGTCTCGGTGGACTGCGTGCTGGACGAGGCCGCCGCGCTCGGCGCCGCCATCGAGGACGCGATGGCCGTGGCCGCCGGCAAGGAAGACGGCTTCCATCGCCCCTTCGCGGACTTTGCGCGGGTCGGGGTGCTCCGCGCCGCCGACCGGACCGCGTGGAAGCTCGAGGATCGGGAAGGCAGCGGCCGCCTCCGCATCAACGCGCTCGACCGCACCATCGGCCCCGCGCGTGACCCCGTCTTTCTCCTTTCGGTGGCAGCGTGGGACGCTGGCAACCGGAACTCCGTCCGTGCCGAAGAGCTCGTGCACGGTCTGCTGACAGAAGTTCCCGGCTTGGAGGCGGCCCGCCTCCCGCTGGATGCCCTGCACATTCGCCTGAGCCGGAATGCCGCCCCCGGCCGGCCCATGCATTGAGGAGTCGCACGATGAGCCGCCGAGGTCGCAAAGAAGGCGAGGGGTTGCGCGAAAACGCACGACACCTCCTGGTCGCCGCCGGTCTGGCGGGCGCCGTGCTCTCCACAGGCGCGGTTTTGAGCTTCTACGAGGAGTCACTCCCCGGGACGCTCAACCCGCTCTACGCCCAGTCGATGGTCGACTACCGCTCGCAGGAGCTGGTGTTCGACCGGATCTATTTCCACAGCCCCATCGACAACCGGATCATGAGCCGGGTGGTCGAGAAGGGTGAGCTCGCCGAGGGCGGCAAGGCCTACAAGCTCACGCTCAAGGCCGGGCTGAAGTGGCACGACGGCAAACCGGTCACGTCGAAGGACGTGTGCTTCACCGTCAACGCCATGCTCGATCCCAAGACGCCGAGCCCCATGGCCGCGGGCTACCGCACGGTGCTCGCGGGGTGTGAGGCCCAGGCGCCCACGGTGGCCCTCGTGCGCTTCACGAAGGTGTTCCACAACCCCCAGGAGCGGCTCGGGTTCCCGCTGCTCCCCGAGGCGCCGTTCGCCGGCAACACGGCGATCTCGCCCGACCTCGACTTCTCGGCGCACCCGATCGGCTCCGGCGCCTACAAGGGCAACAAGGGCCGTCGCGGCGTCACGTTCGAGGCCTACCCGAACGCGCACCACGCCTCGACCATCGCGCAGCTGTCCCTCCAGGAGGGCGGCGATCCCGTCGTCCAGGTCGTGACCCTGCGCAACAACGGCGTCCAGGGCATCGTGGCCGTGCCGCCGCCGCTCCGCGCCGACGTGAGCGCGAGCGACGATCTGCAGCTGAAGTCCTACGACCTGCGGTCGTGGTGGTTCATGGCGGTCAACAGCAAGAAGGGCGCGCTGGCCGACAAGCGCGTGCGCCAGGCGCTCAATCTCATCATCGACCGCACCGACCTGCGCGAGAAGTCGATCGGTGTGAAGCCCGGCGAGCAGAACAGCCCCTGCGAGTTCATCTCGGGCCCGTTCGTCCAGTCCTCGCCGTTCTACAACCGGTCCATCCCCACCAAGGACAAGAGCGATCGCGCCGCGGCGTCGAAGCTCCTGACCGACGCGGGGCTCACCCAGATCGGCGGTCGTTGGCACTTCAAGGGCCAGCCGGTCGTCCTGAACATCGGCATGCTCGCGCCCCTCGACAACGAGGCGCCCGACTTGTTGACCCAGGTGGCGAACCAGCTCGGCGCGGGCGGCTTCGAGCGCCAGGAGACCAAGGTCACGGTCGACGATTGGAATCGCCGCGTCCTGACCGGCAAGGCGACCGAGTTCGACTTGCTCGTCGGCAAGTGGTCGTTCGGCGTCGTGGAGGAGGTCAACGATCTCTTCGAGACCCGCGCCACGTCCAAGGGCACGCTGAACATCTTCAACTACAGCAACGCCACGGTCGACCAGTCGATCGCCGAGTACAACGCGGCGCGCACCGACACCGCGGCGGACGACGCCTACCACAAGCTCCACGGCATCCTCGCGGATGACCTCCCGTACCTGTTCCTCTGGAAGCTCGACACCAAGAGCGCCTGGCGGACCGAGGTGCGCGGCAACACGATCTCGCCGTACTACTACTGGACCGAGATCGACTCCTGGAAGTACGGGCCGTAGGAGCAGTGGTCTGATGTCGTCCCGCAGCGTTCAGCCCCGGATTGACGGGGAACGCCACAGCCGCATCTCGCACCCGCGTGGGTGGATGTGGCTGTCTGCACGCGCCGGGGGCGCTCGATGAAGGCGTGGTGGCTGCGCCCCGGCGTGCGTCTGTTGGCGGCGTTGCTGCTGCCGATCGCCGTGCCCGCGATCATCACCGCGCTCATCTGGGCGCTGCCCGGCGATCCCGCCGAGATCATCTGCCCGCGGGAGATCTGCGGCGGCACCGACGCGCTCGCCGCGCGGTGGAATCTCGACGGCGGGCCCTGGAAGTTCTTCTCGGCGTGGATCGGCAACGCGCTGCAGGGTGACTTCGGCAACAGCTGGCGCCTCCAACAAGGCGTGCCCGTCATGGAGCTCCTGAAGGAGGCCGTGCCGACCACCACGATCCTGATCCTCGCGGGGCTGGTCCCGCTGGTGCTCGGCGCCATCGGCGCGGCCACGGGGATCATCCCTCGCCGCGCGGATCCCGTCGCGTCGCTGGTCGGGCTCGTGCCCGCCGTCGTCTTCGCGCTCCTGTGCGCCGCGGTGATCGAGCTGAACTACGGGGCCGAGAGCTTCAACGTCGAGGCCACGCGCTTCCGCATCCTTCTCGGCGCCATCGTGCTCGGCTTCGCGGACGGCGCCTTCGCCGGCGCCACCACCGGGGTCCGGGCGTTGTTCAACACGGAGCGCAAGCAGCGCTACGTGACCGTCGCGTTGTTGCGCGGAGAGCGTCCGCTCGCGAACATGCTCCCGAACGTCTCCCCCGCGCTCGCCGGCCAGCTGCGGGCGCGTGTCCTCCACCTGCTCTCTGGCACCGTGGTGGTCGAGGTCGTGCTGCGCATCAACGGCATCGGCGATCTGCTCTGGGGCGGCACCCTGCTCCAGGACTTCGGGGTCGTGCTGGCCGCGGCCACCGCCTTCGCGGCCCTCTCCGGAGCGTTGTTGCTGGTCCAGGCGACCACTGAGATCGTCGTGGCGCTCGTCGTCCGCCGCACGCCCGCCGTCGCGGCCGCGGTGCCCGCGCAAGCCCGGGCGGCCAGCTGATGGTGCGCTCGTGATCCCCCGCAAGTTCGCGCTCGGCGTCGGCCTCGTGTGCCTCCTGATCCTTATCGGGCTCGGGTTGTTCGCTCCCGCGCACCTCTCGGCGTTCGACTCGGAGCGCGTGTACCAGGGCCCGCTCGACATGTTCCCGTTCGGGAGCGATCAACGCGGCCGCCCGCTGCTCGAGTACGCGCAGCAGGGCGCCTCGGTGATCCTGTTCCCGTCGCTGTTCGCGGGCCTCGTGGTCGGCGGGATGGGCGTCGTCGGCGGGTTGTTGCGATGCGTCGGCAGCGCGCGGGTCGACACCGCGGTGCAGGCCTTCGGCGAGATCGTCGGCAGCCTGCCGCGCATGGTGGTCATCCTCGTCGTCGCGCTGCTGATCCCGGCGGGATCGCGCGGCTTGTTCCCGCTGGCCTTCGCGTGGGCCATCTTGGCGAGCCCCGGCGCGATGGACGAGGCCGCGTCCGTCGCCGAGCGGCTCGGCGGCGCCCGCTTCGTCGAGGCGCTCCGGGCCCACGGGTTCTCGTGGTCGCGGGTGTTCCTCTACCACATCGTCCTGTTGAACCTCCGCCCCGTCGTGGTGCGGCAGGCCGCCGAGACAGCGATGCAGGTCACCTTCCTCGAGATCGCGCTCTCCTACCTCGCGGCCCAGGAGAACCAGTCCAGCTTCACCCACGCGGATGACGTGAAGTCCTGGGCAAACCTCCTCGAGATCGGCTACCCGAGCCTCGTGCTCGACGTGCCGACCGGCCACGCGCTCGGCCTCGGGCTCGCGCTCGTCGCCGTCGTCACATCGATGTCGCTCATGCTCTCCTCGGCGGCGAGGGCCCGATGAGCGACGTCCGTACCCAACCGCCCAGCAACGTCCTCGAGCTGCGCGATCTCGCGATCCGCGCGCCGGGGCGCGTCCTGGTGGACGGCGTGAACGTCGACGTGTACGCGGGCGCCGTCACCGCGCTCTGTGGCCCGTCCGGCGCCGGGAAGTCGCTCACGGCGCGGGCGTGCATGGGCGTGCTCGACGTGACTCCGGGCCTGTTCCGCGGCTCGTTGCGGTTCCCCGCGCTCGGGCCGAAGGACTGGTTCGCGGACGTGGTAGGGAAGGGGGCCCGCGCCCAGGCGGCGCTGCTGCGCGAGACCGAGTCACTCCGGGGCGGCTATCTGTCGTACTCGCCGCAGGCCGCGTCCAGCGCGCTGAACCCGGGGCGCACGATCGGCCGGCAGATCGAGATGGCGATCGCGCGGCGCGCCATCCGGGTGCCCGCCGGTGACCTCGGCGGGCTCATCCGCGAGCTGCTCGACGAGGTAGGCCTCCAGCCCTACGTCGCGAGCTCGCTCCCCGGCGAGCTCTCCGGCGGCATGTGCCAGCGGGCCGCCCTCGCCATCGCCATCGCCCCCGATCCGCGCGTGCTGCTCGCCGACGAGCCCGAGACAGGGCTGGATCCCGTGCTCCGCCGGCAGATCGTCGAGCTGCTCGTGCAGGTCGGAAAAGCCCACGCCTGCGGCATCCTGCTCATCTCGCACCACGAGGACACGGTCGACAGGATCGCGGATCATGTCATCCGCCTTACGCCGGTTCACGCGGGGGGCGAATGAGCACGCCGATCGTACGGGTGTCCAACCTCGTCAAGACCTTCCGCATCCCGGGCCCGTGGCCGTGGAGCCCCGTTCGCACGGTCGAGGCCGTGCGCGGCGTGGACTTCACGGTGGCCGCCGGCGAGGTCGTGGCGCTCGTCGGCCAGTCGGGCTCCGGCAAGACCACGCTCTCCCGCATCGTGCTCGGCCTCGAGGCCCCCACCTCGGGCGAGGTCTGGATCGAGGCCCATCGCTGGGACCAGATGAGCGAGCGGGAGCGCCAGAAGCACCGGATCGCCTACCAGTACATCCCGCAAGACGCGATGGCGGCGCTCGATCCGCAGCAGACCGTGTTGGAGCACGTGGTGGAGACCCTCACGGTGCTCGCGCGCAAGCCCAAGCAGCAGGCAAACACCCTTGCGGTAGCGATGCTCGCGCGCCTCGGGTTGTCCCATCGCCACGGCGCGCTCCCCCGCGAGCTCTCGGGCGGCGAACAACGCCGCGTGACCCTCGCCCGCGTGCTCGCGCTCGAGCCTCGCCTCGTCGTGGCCGACGAGCCCACGTCCGGCCTCGACCCCGATCGCCGCGCTTCCGTCCTCGCTGACCTGATCGGCAACCTCCCAGCCGGCGCCGGGTGTATTCTCGTCACGCACGACCTCGATGCCGCCGTCGACTATTGCCACCGCGCCGTGGTGATGCTCGAAGGCAACATCATCGAGGAGCTCGACCTGCGCAAGGACGAACCCCGCCACCCGTACACCCGCTCGCTGCTGGACCCCTGGCAGACCCCGCCCAAAGGTGTCTCATGACCGCTACACGCGTCTCTCCCCAGCTCACCCCCCGGCTCTCGATCCTGCTCGCGGTCCTCGCGCTCGCTCCGCTCGCGTTCCCCTCCGTCATCGCCTCCGCCCACGCGGGCGAGGTCGAGAAGGCCGAGCACACCCGCATCTCCGAGGAGATGCGCAAGCTCGCGTCCCGCAACGCGTGGCCGGCGGTCGAGGCCAGCTTCAAGCGCCTCGAAGAGCTGGAGAAGAAGGGTGAGGTCATCTCCTACAAGGAGTTCATGCTGGGCGCCGAGGCGGCCCGCGCGCTCGGGGACATGACGGCGAGCCGGTCGCGCGTCGAGCGCGCCTCCAAGCTGGATCCGACCAAGGAGGCGCTCGACTGGCTCTCCGATGTCGACAAGAACTACGGCAAGGTCGACATCAGCTTCGACGCCAAGTACGCCGGCGAGCGCACGCTCGTCGCGTCCGTGCCCCCGTTCGCGCCGGATCAGCGCGCAGCGATCACCTTCGCCGCGGCCCAGATCGCCGCGGGCAAGGCCTACACCGGCCTGCTCCCCGCCGGTGAGTACGCCGTGGGGGACAACAAGGTGACCGTCGCGATCGGCGACAAGGTGGCCTCCCTCCGCATGGGCCCCCCGGCCGCCGCGGAGAAAGAGCCCTTCAAGCTGGCCTACGTCGGGCCCCGCGCGCAGATCGGCGTCGCGTTCACCGCGGGCAGCGCGGTCTCGGACAGCAGCCTCGCGGCCGATCCGTCCCTGCAGGCGGGCGCCTTCAGCGGCACCGGCGCGCGCATCGGCGTCGGTCTCGAGGTCGGCCTGTCGCAGAACTTCGGCGTGATCGTCGAGGTCGGCTACCACAGCCTCTTCGGCGCCCCCGCGCAGGATCTCGCGGACTCCGACAACTTCCGCACCGCAGACAACAACCTGCACCTCGGCTACGGCTGGCTCGCGGGCAACCTCCGCTTCGGAAACCTCTGGATCGCGGCCGGTCCCATCTGGAGCGCGGGTGGCGGCGCGGTCACGGGGATCGACGAGCGCTGCCTCGACGGCGACAAATGTGGCCAGGATTATGCTGTCGCGGATGATGTTGCCGCCTACCAGCGTTTTGATGGCAACCCCAAGATGGGCGGCGGCGCCGCCAGTTTGTCCTATGCTCTGGTGGATCTCGGCAGCCTGAAGGGCGCGCTCACCCTCGAGGGTGGCATCGAGACCGACATGCTTCGTACGTACCCCTGGGGGCAGGTTGCCTTTACGATCGCCCCGTCCGCATCGAGGAGGAAGGAATGACACTGGCGCTCACGCTCGCGCTCACCACCACGGTCTTGGCGGGCGAAGTGACATGGGTGGGCGGCGGTCACGCTGGCAACCCGCAATGGTCCCCTGACGGCGCATGGTTGGCCTTCGAGGTCAACAACAACGCCGACAAGGTCGATTTCTACGTGGTCAAGGTGGCCAACGGCAACGCCTCTGCCCCGCAGAAGGTGGTGATCCCGGGCGGGAGCAGCAGCTTCTCCGCCGGGGGCAGCTACGCGGCCAACCCGAATTGGCACCCCCGCGGGCCGGTGCTGTTTGAAGCCGCCAACCCCGGCGGCCTCACGCGGCTCTACTTCCTGAGCCCAGGCGGCTCATCGCCGGCGGAGTACCTCTCCGTCGCCCAGGCGCCGGGCAACCTCGCGTGGCCGACCATCTCGCCCGACGGCGCCACTCTCGCGTTCACCTCGAGCGCGACCGGCCAGGGCGATGTGTACGTCTTCAGCCAGGCCACCAACAAGGTTGGCGTGACGATGACGACGGACATCCCCGAGAACGCCCCGCGGTTCTCGCCGGACGGCAAGGCGCTCGTCTTCTCCAAGAAGAACCAGGGCACCGAGGACCTCTTCACCCACGCGCTCGGCACCAGCGTGCAGACGCCGCTCAAGGGCGGCTCCGGTGACCAGAGCCGGCCCCGGTACGCGAAGGCGGACATCGTCTACTTCACGAACGAGCGTGGCGACGAGCACTGGGACATCGCCGCCATCCCCGCCGCGGGCGGTGAGCGCCGCGTCGTGGCGCAGGACATCCGGCTCCCGCTCCGCTCGCAGCCGTCGCTCACGCCGGACGCCACGGCCGTGATCTACACGTCGAGCGCCCCGGCGAAGGACAGCAGCGTCTACGTGACCAAGCTGGACGGGTCGGGCACCAAGGAGATCAAGACGGGCCTCTCCGCCGTCGGGGACGCGTCGCTCGTCACGGCGGCCGGTCGTACGTTCCTGGCGTTCACGGCGTTGCCGACGAGCGGGTCGGATTGGCGGCAGCTGCACATCATCGACGTGACGGGGCAGATCTAGCGCGTTCTGCGTCGTGGCCGGCGTGTGGGGGTCGCGGCGAGAACCCGTCCGGGGCCCCCGGCGGGTCCCCCCCAGAGGGGCCCCACCCGCCGGACCCGGCCGACGCCGCGACCCCCACACGCCGGGGCAGCGTCGCTGTGGTCCGCGCGAGTCGGGCTTGTACGTCATCAGCGAGCCGCCTGGCCAGAACCGACCCGCCCGTCGGCGTGGCAGGAGTTGTGGAGCGGCTTGGTTCATGGGGCAGGGGCTCCGCCCCCGCAACGCCCCGGATACACGGGGTTTTCAGGCGCGGGTGGCCGGTGTCAGAACCAGGCGCACGCGCGGGGGGACAGGAAGTTCGCTCCCACGCCGTCTGCCCAGAAGCCCGTCCCGAGCGTCTCGGCGGAGGTGGCGTAGTACCAGGTGGCGGTGTTGGTGTCGGCCTGGTCGATGGCGTAGGTGGTGGCGAAGTCGTCGCCATACATGTCCTCGGGGCACGTGGAGTTCACCAGGTCGTACACGGCCGTGACGCTCATGCCGACCTCACACGTGGGGCAAGAGCCGGTCGTGGTGGACGTGGCGGTCACGACCCACATCGCGACGCAGTCCGCGCCGCCGAGGGACTTCCACGTGTCGTTCGCGATGACGTAGGCGGCCTCCTCGCCGGTCCAGCCGCTCGTGGCGTCGCCGCGGTACTCGCCCCAGAAGTAGCGGGCCGCGCCGGCCGCGGGGGTGCCGCCCACGTCCTGGCAACCGTCCGCGTTGTTCACCATGGTGTCGCGCGCGTCGGGGAGGTCGGCGTCCGTGTCGGAATCCGTGTCGGTGTCGGTGTCCGCGTCGGTATCCGTATCGGTGTCCGCCACCTCACCGCCGGTGTCGCAGTCCCCCGGCTTGTCGTTGCCACACCGGGTGTTGGTGGTTTCTGGGCAGCCCACGATGACCAGGGGGAACAAGAGGAGGGCCAGGCGCATCGTTTCTCCGGAGGTGCGGCACATCCTACCGCACGCTACGGTGCTTGACATGTTGTCGTTCGTCCTCGCCTTGCTCTTGTCGGTCGCATCCGGAAACGCCTTCGCCCAGGACCTGAACTTCGGCTACACGCCGGCGCCCGGCCCGGGGGAGAACCCCGCGTTGCTCGTCACGCCCACGCGCACGATCACCACGATGTACGTGTCGATCGAGGTGGGCGGCAAGACCCTGGAGTTCAACAAGAAGAACCTCCCGGCCGGCCAGCAGATTCGCTTCGAGTGGCCGCGCGACGCGAAGGTCACCCACGCGGACGCGTTCATTCGTGCCACGTTCTCGGATGGCAACGTCACCGAGACCAACGTGCCCATCGACTACCAGTTCAAGGGCCAACTCTCGGTCGACCTGTCGAAGGCCTCCGCCGACCTCGAGGCCCGCACCGTCACCGTGAGCGCGAGCGCGCTCGTCGAGCAGGCGGAGATCGTCGCCTACGGCGCGCACAAGGCCGAGCTCGACCGGCGCGTGGTCCCCATCAACGCGGGGCCGGGCCCCATCGCGGTGCCGTTCGTGGGCGACCCGTCGGAGGTCGTGCTGCTCGACGTGAAGCTCGAGAGCGGCAACGCGTGGTCGGGCTTCACCTACTCGCCGTGGTTCCTCAACGTCCCCCATGAGGACGTGTTGTTCCCGTCGGACTCCGCCGCCATCCCGCCGGCCGAGGAGTACAAGCTCCAGTACACGCTCGAGCAGCTCCGCGACGTGCTCGACAAGTACGGCGCCATCGTGCCTGTGAAGCTCTACATCGCCGGCTGCACGGACACGATGGGTGACGCCGCGCACAACAAGGACCTCTCCTTCCGCCGCGCCCAGTCCATCGCCGGCTGGCTGCGCGCCAAGGGCTACAAGGAGCCGATCTTCTACTACGGCTTCGGCGAGTCGCTCCTGGCCGTCAACACGGGGGACAGCGTGGACAACGCGCTCAACCGCCGCGCGCTCTACATGGTCGGCGCGAACCCGCCGCCCGCCGGCTCGGGCGTGCCCGGGGCGAGCTGGAAGCCGCTGTAGCTGTCGGAAGTCAGGCAGCCGGAAATCAGGAAGTCCGGCAGCCGGAAAATCAGGAAGGCAGGAAGAGAGGAAGGCAGGAAGCGGAAGGAGGGAGCAAAGAGAGTGGGTCCTTCCTCCTCATCTTCCTCCTGCTTTCCTTGTTTCCTGCTTTCCTGATTCTCTTCTCTCGTGCCAACGCCGACCGCCGGCGTCTACCGTTAAAACACCTGCCCCACGCCGACCCGGATCGTGAACTGGTTCTGGATCACGTCGGCGGTGCCGCTATCGCCGCCGGTGCCCTCGGCCGCGTACTTCATCGTGCGGTAGTCCCAGGAGCCGCCGGCGCGGAGGGTCGTGCCGGCGTCGGTCACGCGCACGTCGACGAGCAGCTCGGCGTGGGTGTCGATGGGGAACGGGGCGAAGGTCTCTGCGATCTCGAGCGAGCCGTAGATCACGTCCGACTCGAGCGACAGGAGCGCGCCGAGGCGGGCGCCGAAGAGCGGGAAGTTGAGGAGCTCGGCGTCGGAGCGCGCCGCGTCGGAGTAGCGGAACAACACGCCGGTCGTGTAGTGGGCGCCGAGGGTGCCCTCGACCGACAAGAGCCCGCCGAGGCCACGACGGTAGCGGGCCGCGAGGATGGCATCCCGCTGGACGTTGATGAACGGATTCTCGCCGACGTTGAACCACTCGAGCTGGGAGCGGCCGCGCACGTCGACCCCGAGGGAGCCCCAGGACCGGTTGAGCGGGAGCCAGACGCCCTCGACGGCGATGCCGAAGAAGCCCGCGCCCGGGGTGGCGAAGGAGGCCGCGCCGAGGAGCTGGGCGCCGGCGTCGCTGGACATGGTGTAGCTGCCGCGCGCGTTGAGGAGGCCCCCGCCGATGCGGAGCTTCGCCCAATCGGTCGTGACGGGCGCCGCCGGCGCACGGGCCGCGCCACCACCGCCACCACCAGTCGGGTTCTGGCGCGCGGGACCGCCGCCTCCAGACGTGGGCTGCTGGGCGCCGGCCTGCGCGAGGGTGGGCAGGGTGACGGAGCCCGCGGCGCTCTCGATGCCCACGGTGACCACGACGGGGCCGTCGGTGCCCGCGGGGAGCTGGAGGGGAACGGCGTAGGTGCCGTCGCGGTTGTCGGTGATCTGGCCGACCACGGCGGGAGCCGCCGAGATGGTCAACTTCTTGCCGCCGACGCCGCTGCCCGCCGAGTCCAGGACGCGGATGTTCACCAGGATCGCGGCGCCGGGCGTCGTGTAGGGGGGCACGGTCGTGATCGCCACCGTGGCGGGCGGGCCCGAGGGGGGCACGACACCTTCACGCACGATCTTCAGCTCGGGGGCGGCGGCCTTCCACTTCGCCACGAGCGCTTCGTCGGAGGTGCCGCCGCCGGTGGGGAGGATGGGCCCGGCGCCGTCCTTCGCCTGGAAGAGGGGCACCTCGGTGACGAGACCGGCTCCCTCGACGCGCACGCTGGCGAGCCCGGGCGTGCGGCCGGCGGTGAAGACGACGCGGGCCATGCCGCGCGCGTCGGTCTTGCCGGTGGGGGGCACGCTGCCGTCGCCGCGGGGGGCGCCGAGCTTGATCGCGACGTTCGGGACGGGGAGGCCGAACGCGTCGACCGCGAGCACCGTGACGGTCACGGTGTCCGAGCCGTTCGCGGCGACCATGGGCGCGCCCGGCCACGCCACGAGGCGGGCGGCGGGCATGGACGAGGCCTCGACGGGAGGCGCCGCGTATACGCGGACCCGGTTCGTCGAGGACGACACCTTGAACGAGAACGTGTAGCTGCCGTCCTTGTTGTCCTTGGCGGCGCCGTTGACCGTGGCGCCGTCGGCCGTGAGCGTGGGCGGGCGGCCCACGACGCCGGTGCCCTGGGCGTCCTTGACGCGGGCGACGACGGTGAAGGAGGTCCCCGCCTTGGGGATGTCGACGGGAACGGACGTGAGGGTGAGCGTCGGCACGGTCCCGACGATCTTGATCTTGCGCTCGCTCTTGGCGCCGTCGACCTCGGCGGTCAGCACGATCTCGCCTGGGGTGGTCGGCGGCGTGAAGGTGGCGGAGAACACGTCGCGGTCCCACGTGGCCGGCGTGACGGTGCCCTTGGAGGCCGAGAGCTTCACGGTCGCGTCGGCCTTCGGGCGGCCGTCGGGGCCGATGACCACGATGCGCACGGGCACAGAAACGTCGGCTTGCGCCGGGACACTGGCGGGGAGCGGGTAGAAAGCGATGGCGGTCGTGGCGGCGACGGGGAGGGGGGCCTCGCGGTCCTCCTTCGACGTGTCGGTGTTCACGCTGCGCAGATCGCCGGTGGGCTCGCGCGGATCGAGGTCGACGTCGAAGGCGACCTTGCCCGAGGGCGCGGCCACCAGCGGGCCGTAGGTGCGGGCGCCGACCTTGAGCACGTTGCTCGAGCCGGGCTTCACGTCGAATGAGACCGAGCGCTTGACGGTGACCGGGAGCACGGCGCTCCCCTGGACCTTGTCGGGGGCCGCGGCGTCGGCGGCCGCGAACACGACGGCGAGGGGCGCGGTGAGGCCCTTCGGCGGGGTGTAGCGGGCCACCCAGGTGCCGTTGCCGGCGGGCGACACGGCGTCGACCGTGCCGGCGGAGGCGACGAGCAGGAAGCTGCGGCCCTCGTTCGCCACCGCGGTCGAGCCTTCGGGCGTGATCTTGATCATCGCGGTGCCGGCGCTCGGGAGCACGGGTGGGTCGAAGCTGAGCGCGAGCGAGCCGGTGAACGGAGGGACGACGGGGATCTCGATCGTGGTCTCGACGCCACCGGCCGTGACCTTGAAGGGCACCGTTCCGACGGCCGACACGCGCGGTGGCGTGTAGGGGATCGTCCAGACGCCGTCGGTGCCGGCGACCGCGGGCCCGACCTTGCCGCTGTCGGTCTTGACGCGGATCTTGGCGCCGTCATCGACGTAGAAGCGCACGGTGGAGGGGGTCGTGCCGTCGCCCAGCAGAGGCGGGGAGGGGACCCAGGTGACCCCCGCCCAGGCCGGCACACACCAGAGAAGCATCAAGAGCAGGGTGAGCCAGCGCACGGGACCTCGCGGAGCGAGCGATGATACCGCGTGCGGACGGCGCCGCTACTCCGCGAGCCGAGCCTCTACATCTTCGTGACCAGCGGCGTCGTTTGGCCTGGACCGGAGAGGGCGGCGGACCCAAAACGAGCGCCGCGCTCCGAAGGGAGGCCGCGAGGACCTCCGCGCGGAGCGCGGCGGACGGGCCAGGCGCGGGCCTACTCGCCGTAGAGCAGCTCTTCGATCTCGGTGGCGCTCGCGCCCTCGTCGATCGAGGTGAGCACCACGCCGCGGTCGATGAGGACCTTCATGGGCCAACCGCTGGTCTTGCTGTAGGTCCAGAAGACCTCGCCCGCTCCGTCACCCACGACGGGGTAGGTCAGGCCGTATTCCTCGGCCCAGCCCAGCAGGTCCTCGGTCTCGGACCCGTCCATCGCCTCGATCAGCATGAAGCCGTCGTCTTTGTACGTCTCGAACATCGTGTTGAGGCCACCGGCCTCAGCCATGCATGTCCCTCACGTGAAGCCCGAACCCACGAGGAGTACGACCTGGTCGCAGAAGTCGTGCAGCCGCACGGTCTCCCCGAACTGGTCGCCGAGCTCGAAGTTCGCGGCCACGTCGCCGTCTTCGGCGCCGGTGGACTCGACGTCGTGGCGGCAGGCGTCGATCTGCCAGCCTTCCTGGTAGGGCTTGTCGTTCGAGTCGACCGGGCTGGTGTGCGAGTCGAACTCGGCGCCGTCGGTATACCCATCGTCGTCACTGTCCGGATTGCCCGGATCGGAGCCCACCTGGGCCTCCTGCGAGTCGACCAGGCCGTCCGCGTCACCGTCGAGATCGAGCGTCACATCGGCGATGCAGCCGACGGCGACCAGGAGCGGGAGAAGAGTGAGCAGGCGCATGAGCCTACCTCCAGAGCTTGGGCCTGAGTGTACCCGATCCCGCGGTGAAGGGAAGGGGATAGATGCGCAGAATGTCGCTCCTGGAGGCCGCGTCGCGCGCGCGGCACGATCTCGGCAAATACATCTCGTTCCAGGCGCGCTGGATGGAGCCGGGCGCCCCCGTGGACACGCTCCGGGAGGCCCTCCGCGACGATCTCCTGCGGACGCGCAAGGGGCCGGACGGCGTCTTCACCGCCGCCGCGCTCTGGCGCACGCTCCGAGAGCCGCTGCTCCCCCTCGGGATCGAGCGGGTGGACGCCCTCATGGAGCTGCTCACGGTCCGCGCCGCCACGCTCGACTCGCTCGACGAGGCCGCGCTCCTCGACACGGCCCGCCTCGCGCGTGACGTGGCCGTCGAGCTCCGTGCGGTCCACGCGCGGGCCCTCTCCAGCCAAGGAACGGGCGCCTGATGGCCACCATCCTCGTGATCGACGACCAGGACCGCTACGTCGACCTCTGCCGCCGTGCGATCCCCGAGCACGAGTACCTCGGGCCCACGCGCTCGTGGCGGGAGGCCGCCGAGGTGCTCAAGAAGCAGCGCCGGTCGATCGATCTGGTGCTGCTGGACGTGAACTTCGACATCCCCGCCGACCAGCTCCTCGGGCTCCCGGTCGGCGCCGACGACAAGCAGGTCGCGCGGGCTCGCCGGCGCCAGGGGCTCGAGATCCTGGTCCGGCTGCGGCGCCACCTGCCCGATCTGCCCGTCGTGCTCATGACGGCTCGCGACGATCTGGACATCGACCGCGCTGCCGAGCGCCTCGAGGCGGAGGAATACACCTACTTTCTCGATGACGAGAACGTGGATGCCCGCAGCCTCCGCGTCCAGATAGAGAACGTGCTCAAGGCCCGCCGAGGCCAGGACGCCGAGGGCCCCATCTTCTGGGGGCGCGCGCCGCCCATGCAGCGAGCCCGGGCCCGGCTCCAGGTGCTCGCGCGGGGCCGCCTCCCGGTCATCCTCGGCGGGCCGACCGGCACCGGCAAGTCGCTCCTCGCCCGGCACTACATCCACCCGCGCTCGGCGCGACGCGGCAAGTTCGTCAGCGTCGACCTCTCGACGATCCCCCGCGATCTCGTGGGCGCCACACTCTTCGGCTCGGCGCGGGGCTCGTACACCGGCTCGGTGGCCGACCGGAAGGGCGCGTTCGAGGAGGCCGACAACGGCACGTTGTTCCTCGACGAGATCGGCAATCTCACCGAGGAGGCGCAGAAGATGCTCCTCGGGGTGCTCCAGGAGGGCCTGGTCACGCGGCTGGGGGACCCGTTGGAGCGGCGGGTCGACGTGAAGCTGGTCGTCGCGACCCACGAGGACCTCGGTGCGCTCGTGCGCCAGGGCAAGTTCCGTCGTGACCTCTACATGCGCCTGAACCCCGCGTGTACGGTCACGTTACCCTCGCTTGCCGAGCGCCGCGGCGACCTGATGCGCCTGCTCGGATGGACCGCGCGCCACCTCGCGGAAGGGGTCCAGCTGCGCTCGTTGATCGGCGAGTACCGGCGCCGCGCGGGCCTCTCGGAGGAGGGCGAGCTCGTCGTCTGCACCGGCGGGGACGTGCCCGAGCCGCATCCCGGGCGCCTCGTGCTCCTGTTCCCCGATCGCTCGGTGCAGCTGTTGCGTCGCCACCGCTGGCCCGGAAACCTGCGCGAGTTCGCGATGACCATCGAGAACGCGCTCACGTTCACATTCGCGGAGCTCGTGGGGCTGTTCCTCGGTGGGCGCGGCGACGTCGTGCAGGTGCGGCCCAAGCTGCTGCGCGACCTGCTGCGCGCCGTGCGTGTCGACACCCCGGCCGACGAGGTGGGCTGGAAGTGCCAGGTGCTCGTGCGTCCCGACGGGACGCTCAACCACCTCGCCCAGGACGTCGAGCGCCAGTACTTCACCAAGCTGTGGGAGCAGGAGGAGGGCGACTTCTCCGCCATGGCCCGCATCCTCATGGGCGATCCGGAGTGCGCGCGGAAGGTGCAGCTCCGCTTCAACCAGCTCGGGCTCAAGGTGCGCGAGCTCAAGGGCGGCAACGGGTGAGCTGGCTCCTCTGGGCGGCGCTCGTCGGGAGCGTGCCCGCGTTCGCCGCCCCGGAAGACGCGCTCGACGCGGCCACCCGGCCCTTCTTCCTCAAGGCGATCGAGGAGGAGGCCGCCGGGCGTCACGGCAAGGCGACCCAGCTGTACCGCATGGTCCTCACCAAGGATCCAGGCTTCCTGCCCGCCTCGCTCGGCGTCGGGCGCTCGCTGGAGGCGGCCGGCGATCTCGCGGGGGCCGAGGCCCTGTATCGCTCGCTCGGGGACGAGGCCGACGCGGTAGAGGCCCTGGCGCTGCTGGTCGAACCGCGCGATCCCGCGGAGGCGCTCGCCTTGTGGCGCCGGCTGCGCACGCTGCGGCTGGGCGACTCGTTGCCCTACCGCGAAGAGGCCCGGCTGCTCGCGGGCACCGATCCCGTGGGGGCGTTGGCGGCCTACGAGACCTACGAGAAGCTCCTGGACGGCGCGCCGCCGCATGGCCCCACCCTGCTGGCGCTCGGCGCGGCGCTGGTCGACGCGGGCCTCTCGCCGGACGCGGAGCTGCGCTGGCGCGCCTACCTCGACACGTTTCCCGAGGGCGAGGTCGCGATGGAGGTGGGCGCGCGGCTGGACCGGCTCGAGGTCGCGCGCGCCGCCGAGTCGCTGGCCCTCGGCGGGTCGGAGCCGCTCCCGCCCGAGCTGGTCGGCCTCTACGCCGAGGCGCAGCGGGCGATGGCCGAGGGCCGGCTGGACGTCGCGACCGAAGAGGGGCGCGCGATCGTGGCCGGGGCCCCGCGCTCGGCCGAGGCCCACGCGCTGCTGGCGGACGTGCTCGTGGCGCGTCGCACCTGGGAAGAGGCCGAGGTCCACGCGATCCTGGCGCGTGCGCTCGCCCCGGACGACGCGTCGAACCGGGTGCGCCTCGGGCTCCTGCTCGTCGAGGCCTACGGGGGGCGTCGCGACCGCGAGGCCGTCCTGGAGCTGCGCGAGGCGGCGATCCTGCGGCCCGGCGACATCGAGGTGCAGGTCGCGCTCGGCCGGCTCGAGCAATCGTTGGGGAGCCAGGACCAGGGGGGCTACGAGCGCGCGGTGACCGCGTACGAGCGGGCGCTGGCCAACGGCGCGTCCGGGGTGGCCGCCGAGGACCTGACCACACGGATCGAGGCGCTCCGGCGCACCCCGCCGTCCCCGCCCGACGTGCCGGTGTCGCCCACGCCCCGCCTGCCCGACGAGGCCGAGGCGAAGTACCGGATCGCGAGCATCCTCGCGCGCCGGGGCCGCATCGCCGAGGCCATCGGCGAGCTCGATGCCGCGCTCCTGCTCGCGCCCGACGCGCCGACCTTGCTCAACAAGCGCGCCCAGTTCGCGGGGCAATCCGGCACGCCCGCCGACGCCGAGCCCTGGCTGCTCCGGAGCCTCGAGGCCGACGCCAACCAGCCGCCGGTGCTCCTCGAGCTCGCCGGCCTGGCCCTCGCGCGCGGCGACGTGGACGCGTCGCGGCACTGGTACGTCGAGGCCGCGCGCTACGGGACGCCCGACGCCCACTACCAGCTCGCGGTGCTCGCCGAGGCGCGCGGCGACTGGGCCACCGTCCGCGCCGAGCTCGCCGCCTACGAGGCCGCGGCGCCGGGGCGCGGCTCGCAGAAGGCGAAGGACGCGGCGAAGCTCCAACAGCGCGCCAACGGCCGCTTGTGGGCGCTCCGGGCCTCCTTCGGCGGCGGTTTTGCGCTCGTGGTGGGCCTGCCCCTCCTGTTCTGGGGCCGCTACCGCACGGCGCGCACCCTGCGCGACCTGTTGGACGGCGCGCCCGAGTGTTGGCACGACGCGGCGCGGCTGCTCGCGGCCCTGCGCCACGAGGTGCTCAAGCACAACACGACGGTTCTCCCCGACGTGGCCGACGCCCTCGCGCGGGGCGACACCGGCCCCTGGGAGGCCTTCCGCGCCCGGGCCCCCTCGCTCCTGGGCCACTTCCGCAGCTACCTCGCGCAGCTCGAAGCGCTCGGGCGTCGCCACGGCCAGCGGCTCGACTTGCGACGGCGGGATCCCATCCTCGGGCCGGTCCACCGCGCCCTCGCCCGGCTCGCCCGGACCCGCCGCGCCCCGCGCCCCGACGATCTACGGGCGCTCTCCGCGGTCATCAACGGCGTCGGGTACCGCGCCATCGGCGCGATCGTCCGTGAGATCTGTGTGCTCCCGGTCACCCCCGAGCGCGCCCACGCGGTCTACGCGCGCATCGTGACCGAGCCCGGGTTCGCCGGCGCGCCGGTGCCCGCGCTGGGCGTGGTCGAGCGCGAACAGGGCCTCGCCGTGCGGATGTTCCGCGCCGATCTCGAGGACATCCTGGCGAACGTGCTCCGCAACGCGCTCGCGGCGGGGGCCCAGCGGCTCGACGTGGAGCTCGCCGCGTTCGACGATCCCATCACCGGGCACGCGTGGGTGGAGGTCGCGGTGGTCGACGACGCGCCGGGCACGTTGACGAACGCGATGATCCGCGGGCGCTACATCGGGCGCGGGCTCGGGCTCGCCGTCGATCTCATCAACCGGCACGGCGGCTCCATCCGGGTAGACTCGCGTACGGACGGGCGCAAGGCCGTGGTCGTGCAACTTCCGAGCGTCGAGGCGGCGCCGGTGGAGGTCGAGGAATGGACGGTTTCGTAGCGCCGGTGGAGGTGCTCGTGGCCGAGGACGGCACCGAGTACACCGAGAACCTCTCGCGCTTCTGCGCCGACGGCTTCACCTTCACGCGCGCGGGGGACGGCGGCGCGGCCCTCTCCCTGCTGGCCGAGCGGCGCTTCGAGCTCGTGTTCCTCGACATGCGGTTCGACCGGGTCCAGGCGGGCGTGCTCCTCGGCGATGTCGCGGAGACCGCCGAGCGCTTCAACGGGGACCCGGTGCGCGCGCGTCAGTTCCTCGAGGAGCACCAGGGCGCCTACATCCTGGCGGCCATCCGCGCCGCGGGGCACACGCTGCCGGCGGTGTTCTCCCACGACTTCGACGGCGAGCCGCGGCGCTGGGCCAACCTGGTGCGCCTGTACGCGCCGGTGGCGTACCTGCCCGACAACGCGGCGCCCTCGGCCATCCGGGAGACCTTCCTGCGGGCCACGCGGCCCGGCTGACGGGCCGGGTCTTCTTTTGTTCCGACTTCCCGTGGGGGCCCGAAACGGGCCCTGGAGGGCCCCGGAGCGCCTAATGCGCCGGCGCGTCGGGGAGCGGGCGGTCGAGCGCGAGCCGCATCAGCATGTACTCGTGCCCGTTCCCGAACTCGTTCTCGAGCGTGGCGACGTGCTCGAAGCCGAACTTGGTGCGGTAGACCGTGATGGCGCGGCCGTTGGTGGCGGCGACCACGAGCGAGACCGAGCGGTTGCCCGCGGCCTGCAGCTTCTCCAGGATCCGGTAGAGAAAGCGGGTTCCGAGGCCGTGGCCTCGCCAGCCGGGACGCAGCGCCATGTTGAAGATGACGACCTCACCCGGGTCGTCGAAGCTGCGCATGCAATGGGTCGCACCGATCACGAGGCCGTCCGCCGTGATGGTGAAGACCCGACCGAAGCGAAGGAACGCGCCGAGGGTGAAACGGGAGAACGTCGGCTCGGAATACGTGAGGAGGTCGAGCTCGGTCAGCAGCGCGATCTGCCGCGGATCGTGCTGATCGAGCTCGTGGACCTCGAGGTTGTAGCCCTCGCTGTCGAGCGAGCGGGTGAGGTGGTAGCGCTCCATCGTCCTCTTCGGGGACGCGGATGGTACCACCGCCACGGCGGCGTCGGCGGTGTCGGCGGTCAAGGCCATGTGAGCAGGGGCCGCCATGTGTGCAGGAGCCGCCTGTGCCGGCGCTGGTAGTGCGGACCGCGCCTCGCCCTCTTCCTCTGCCGGGTCTGGACAGACGGCGAGGGCGAGGGTCACGTTCGGGTTCCGCATCTTCACTCCTGACGCGCGGGATGCGTAGCCAGTTCGCGCCGATTGCGCCCCTGGCCATGGTTCTCGGCAGGCTGCCGTTTGCTGGAGGGTTTGGACAACCCGCCCTGCGAAACGGGTAGGCACGGCTGCAGCGTTGGCAACCGGTTAGGCCGAGGACCCATGTCGACCCCTCCTCGCGACGATGCCCGTGAAGTCCTCGTCGCGCGCCGCGCCCGTGTCCTCTCGGCGCTGCAACGTCCCGAAGGTGGCGACGCCCTGCTGGTTTTCGGGGCCACCCACGCGAGTCGCAACGGCGACTCCGAATACCGCTACCGTCAGAGCTCCGACCTCTGGTACCTCTCCGGTTGGGAGGATCCCGAGGCCGCCGTGCTCCTGCGCCCGGGAGCGGACCACCCGTTCGTCATGTTCGTGCAGCCCAAGGATCGCTCGCGCGAGGTGTGGACAGGGTTTCGCGCCGGCCTGGAGGGCGCGCGCGGGACCTTCGGCGCGGACGCCGCGTTCCCCTGGTCGGAGCTGGGCGCGCGACTCCCCGAGCTCCTGGCGGGCTGGAGCACGCTCCACTACGCGTGGGGAGAGGACGGCGAGCGGGACAGCACCGTGTTCCGCGCGGTGGCCGGCCTCGGCCGCGTCGCCGCCCGCAACGGGCTCGCGCTGCCCCACCACCTCGTCGACGCGCGGCGCCTCCTCGGCGAGCTCCGCCTGTTCAAGGACCCCGCCGAGGTCGCGCTGCTCCGGCGCGCCGCCGAGATCACCGCCGAGGCCCACGTCGCCGCCATGCGCCTCGGGCGCCCGGGCGTGGCGGAGTACGAGGTCGAGGCCGAGATCGACGGCCTGTTCCGTCGCCGCGGCGGCAACGGCCCCGGCTACACCACGATCGTGGGCGGCGGGACCAACGCGTGCGTGCTGCACTACATCACCAACCGCGATCCGTTGCGCGCGGGCGACCTGTGCCTGGTGGACGCCGGCTGCGAGTACGCCAACTACACGGCGGACGTGACGCGCACCTGGCCGGTCTCCGGGCGCTTCACCGCGCCGCAGCGCCGCCTCTACGAGATCGTGCTCGCCTCGCAGATCGCGGCCATCGACATGGCGCGCGCCGGTCGGCCCTACAAGGCCATGCACGACACGGCCGTCCGCGTGCTGACCGAGGGCATGGTTGACGTAGGGCTGCTCGAGGGCGACGTGGAGACGTTGATCCTCGAGGAGGGCTACCGTCGCTACTACATGCACGGCACCGGGCACTGGCTCGGCCTCGACGTGCACGATCCCGGCGCCTACCACCTCGGCGGCGCCTCCCGCCCGCTCGAGCCGGGGATGGTCGTCACCGTCGAGCCCGGCCTGTACGTCCCCCCGGACGACGAGCGCGCGCCCAAGGCGTTCCGCGGCATCGGCATCCGCATCGAGGACGACATCCTGGTGACCGACGGCGAGCCCGACGTGTTGACCGCGGCGTGCCCCAAGACGGTCAAGGACATCGAGGCCGCCTGCGGCGGCTGAGCCCTTCAGCACCGACGAATCAGCCCGCGAGCCCCGTCCCGATCCGCTCGCGCGTGCGCCCGATCCGGTCGACCCACGCCGGATTGTCGAGGTACCAGCGAACCGTTTGCTCCAGGCCCGCTTCTAGCGCCACGTCGGGGGCCCAGCCGAGCGCCCGGATGCGGGTCGAGTCGACCGCGTAGCGACGATCGTGCCCCGGGCGATCCGCCACGAAGCGGATGCGCGCGCGGCTCGTGTCGCAGGTCGGGACGAGGCGGTCGATCGTGGCGCGGATGGCGTGCACCATCTCCAGGTTGGTGCGCTCCGTACCGCCGCCGATGGGGTACACCGCGCCGGGGGTGCCCTCGGCGAGGACACATTGGATCGCGCGCACGTGATCCGACACGTGGAGCCAGTCCCGCACGTTGCCACCGTCTCCGTACACGGGGAGGGGAACGCCCTCCAGCAGGTTCAGGATCAGCAGGGGGACGAGCTTCTCGGGATATTGGGCGGGGCCGTAGGTGTTGGATCCGTGGGTGGTGAGGACCGGCAGCCCGTAGGTGTGATGGAACGCGCGGACGAAGTGGTCCGCGGCGGCCTTGGAGGCGGCGTAGGGCGAATTGGGCGCGTACGGCGAGCGCTCGTCGAAGGCGCCGTCCGCGATGGAGCCGAACACCTCGTCGGTGGAAACGGAGAGGAGGCGAAACCTGCTACGTGAATCCGGATCCAACGCCTGCCAATAGCCCAGCGTGGCGGTCAGGAGCTCGACGGTACCGAGGACGTTCGTCGCCGCGAACGCGGCGGGGGCGTCGATCGACCGGTCGACGTGGCTCTCGGCGGCGAAGTGCACGACCGCGCGCGGGCGGTGGGCGTCGAGCAGCTCGCGCACGAGCCGGCGGTCGCCGATGTCGCCTTGCACGAAGGTATGTCGCGGGTGCGCGAGCGCGGCGGGGATGGAGTCCAGGTTGCCGGCGTACGTGAGCAGGTCGAGGTTCACGACGCGGAGCCCGGTGTCGGCCAGGATCCGCTCGACGAACCGCCCGCCGATGAAGCCGGCGCCCCCGGTGACCAGGAGGGTGTCCGTGCTCGCGGGGGTGTACATGGGCGGACCTTACCCGTGGGTGCCCCGGCGGGCAATCACGGCGGCGGTGAGCGGCGCGTCAGAGCCGCCGCCGCGGGGAACGGCCCGTCATCGCGGTGTACGCGTGGTAGCCCACCCAGCGCATCGGATCCGGCGGGATCCACAGCAGGCGCTGCTGGTAGAAGGGGAGGTCCCGCCACCGCGCGTCGTCCCCGCTGTAGATGTCGGTGAGCACGCGCCCCGCGAGGTTCGCCAGGGTGACCCCGTGGCCGCTGTAACCCAACGCAAAGTAGACGTTCCGGTGCTCGCCACGCACGCCCATCGTGCACACCCGTGACAGCGTGACGGCTACGGGGCCGGTCCATCGGGAGGCCACCTTCACCTCCGCCGCGCCGGGCAGGTAGCGGCGAAACCGCGCCTCGACAGCGGCGAACCCGGTGTCGGCCGGGCCCCTCCACGTGGTGCTCCCCCCGTATTGGTAGCCGTACGACGCGTTGCTCCCGCCCCCGAACGTGAGCCGCCCAGTGCGAGTCAAGCTCGCGTAGGCGATGCGGTCGAGATCGTCGGAGAAGCCCGCGACGCCCCGCCAGCCGAGGGCCTCCCACCGCTCGGCGGAGAGCGGCTCGGTGGCGATGACGTGGGAGTGGAGGGGGAGGATCCCCGCCTTGAAGTACCCGAGTTTCGGGGTGTAGGCGTTGGTGCCGAGCACGATGGCGCCCGCGCGCACCTCTCCGCCGGGGGTGGCGAGCACACACGTGGCGCCCTCCCGCACCGACAACACCGGCGTGTCCTCGTAGATCGTGACCCCCAACTCCTCCAGCACCGGCCGGAGCGCGCGCAGGTAGGCCACGCCGTCGAGCTGGCCGGCGTGGGGATCGAACAGCGCGCCGGCCGCGCCCTCGACTCGCAAGGTGGCGGCGAGCTCGGCGCTGTCGAGGAACCGGATGGGCACCCCGGCGCCCTGCAGCCACTCGGCCACCTTGGCGGCGGCGGCGGCCCGCGCGGGGTCGGTGAAGACCTCGAGGCACCCGTCGCGGCGGAACCCGACCGCGAGCGAATGCCGCGAGATGGTCTCCTCGATCAGATCGATCCCGCCCCGAGTCACCTCGTAGATGCGGCGGGCGCGCTCCGGATCGTCCAGCTCGATCCCGTTGATCCAGTTGAGCACCATCCCGCCGTTCCGGCCGCTCGCGCCGTTGGCGAGCTGCTTCGCCTCCAGAAGCGCGATGCGACGCTCCGGGAAGCGGCGAGCGAGGTGAAGCGCGGTGGACACCCCCGTAAAACCGCCGCCGATGATGGCGATGTCGACCTCGATGACGCTGGCCAACGCGGGCGCGGGGCGGTACGGAGGTTTGTCGTCGGCCCAGACCGACCGGTTTTCATCAATGTCCACCCTGAACGCGCCCAAAGCCCGCCCCCGCCCATCGCCTTACCACCTACACCCCCGCTCCGGCAAGCGCCGGGTTCTACGCCGGAAGGCAGTCGGAAAGGCACTTTGAGCACACGGGTCCGCCTCTGCATGAAGGATCTGTTCCACCAGGACGTGGTGGAGATGATCGAGCGGGAGACCCGGAAGTACCAGATCTGGGAGGTCACCACTCCGGAGGATCCGGACTTCGCCCGGGCCTTTGCCCTGTTGTGGAGCGCGTTCGGCTCCCAGGGCGAGATGGAGCGCGAGGAGGTCATCCGCAGCTTCCTGCTGGACGATCCGTACGAGCCCACTCGGGACGGAACGTACATCCTCTACTTTCTGTTGGTCGCGCGCGACGAGCATGGAAACCTCCGCGGGGTGCGGGACGGCTCCGTCCTGGTGAACCCGGCGTACGCCGCCGATCTCTGTGTTGTGTACCTCTCGCACATCTACATGTTGCCCGAGGCGCGCGGGTCGGTGTTGTCGTATTGGTTGCGCATCGCGCCGGTCGAGCTCGCCATGCGGTACCTCGCGGAGCTGCACGCCCGCGAGAAGATCGTGCTCCCGCTCCCCGAGCAGCCGGGGAAGTACTTCGGGATGCGCGTCGACCTGACCGCCGAGATGGAGTACTTCGCGCCCGAGGATCGCATCTCCTGGCAGCGGATCCTGTTCTACGGGCGCGGCGGGTTCGACGCGATCAACCCTCAACACTTCCCGTACCGCCAGCCCGACTTCCGCGAGCCCGAGGTCATCCGCCAGACCGGCAACAACCCCATGCCGTTCATGGTGCTCGTGCGGCGCATGGGGCGGGAGCGCCAGGCCACGTTGCCCATCGACGAGGCGCGCGCGGTCATGAACCTGCTGTATGACGACTTCGAGAGCCACTGCGCCCCGGAGTTCCTGGAGAACAGCCTCGATCTCGTGCTCGACCGGCTCGAGGCACGCGCCAAGCGAAAGGACTTCGTCGAGCTGTTCCCCCTGCCGACCGGCCCGAAGGATCTGCACCGGCTCAAGCGCCTGTGGCGCTACAACGCCTACACCCGCTACTACCCGAACGACGAGGCCACGCGGCAGTACCTCGAGAGCGGCATCCGCGAGCAGCTCGCGCAGGAGCCGAAGTGGCTCGTCCTCCAGCTCGCGCGGATCGCCGCCGAGCTGGAGACCCGCCCGGCGCACGTGTACGGCAACCGCGACAAGGACTTCACGTGGGAGGGGCTGCCCATCGTCCGGCGAAGCCGAACGTCGGCTACCCCTCGATGACCGTGCCGCCAGTGCAGTTGGCCGTCACCGTCTCCAGCGTCTCCGGCGCGTAGTACCAATCGATGACCTCCCCCGTCGTGCCGGCGGCGGTGATGTCGCACCCGGCCACGATGCCCTCGGTGGGGCAGCCGCCCTCGACCGGGATGGCGCCGATGCCCTCACACGTCACGTCGAAGCCGGTGGCCTGCACCCCGGTGCGCTCCTGGCAGCGCGGCTCGGGATCGTTCGAGCTGCCCTCGCGAAAGTCACAGCCGATCGCGGAGTCGAACGCGCCGCAGCCGGCGAGGAGGGGGAGCACGAAGAGGAGGGGACGCATGACACACCCGGGGAGGAGCGCCAACGTACCCCCGACCCGACGCTACCGGAAGACCTGAAGCGCGGCGCGCGCCGTGTTCACGTGCACCTCGACCACCTTGCTCGTGTCCTTGGTGTAGCCGCCGGCGAGCACCCACATCACGGGGATGCCGCGGCGCCGCGCGGTCTCGAACACGTAGGTGTCACGGGCGCGGAGCGCGTCGTGGTCGAGATCGAGGGGGGAGTAGGGGTCCTCCTTGTAGGGGTCGGCGCCGGCCTGGTAAAGGATCACGTCCGGCCGCGCGCGGTCGATCGCCGCGCCGAGGCGCGCTTCGAGGATGCCGAGGTACTCCTCGCGCCCGGCGCCGTTGGGGACCGCGACCGACCACGCGTTCTTGGTGTCGGGCGTGCTCTCGGCCTCGACGTTGCGGTAGGCGAGGTTCGCCTTGTACCAATTCCCGTAGATGGAGAGCTGGAACATGGACGGGCGGGTGGCGAGGAGCGCGGCGGTGCCGTTGCCGTAGTGCAGATCCATGTCGACCACGAGGGAGCGGCTGATCCGACCGTCGGCCCGGGCGCGCTCGGCGGCGACCACGAGGCCGTTGAACGTGCAGTATCCCTGGCCATGATCCGCGTGGCTGTGGTGGAAGCCGCTCGCGAGGTTGCCCGCCACGCCGTCCTCCAGCGCGGCGAACAGCGCGGCGATGCAACCGCCGTTGGTCCACCGCACGGCCTCCGCGAGCTGCGGCGACCACGGGAACTTCTGCGACTGCGCGAGGGCCAACGGCTCCCCGGTGGCGATGGCACGGAGGTACTCCGGCGTGTGGACCCGCAACAGGTCGACATCCGCGACGGGCGCGGGCTCGATGATGTCGATGGGGAGGCCCTCCGCCTCGATTGCGCGCCGCACCATGCCGAACTTGCGCATGGGCATCACGTGGTCGCCGATGTCCGCCTCGTACCGCGGCGAGTGGTAGACCCGGATGCGCCGCCGCCCCGTCACGCGAGCTCCGCGGCCACCGCGGCCATCTGGGCAATCGCCTCGTCCACGTGGCCCTCGGTCAGGGTGAGCGCCGGGCGGAACCGGATCGAGCGCTCGCCCGAGCCACCCATCTCCACGCCGCGTTGGCGCATGCGGTCGATGAAGCGGTCACGCGTGGCGACGTCCCGCACGTCGATGGCGGCGAACGTGCCGGCCGCGCGGGCCTGCGAGAGCACGTCCGGGAACCGCTCCTGGAGCGCCTCGAGCTGGGCGAGGAGGTGGGCGCCGGTGGCGCGCACGCGCTCCAACAGGCCGTCGCGATCCATGACCTCGCACACGACCTCGAGCTGCGCGGCCCGGAGCGGATCGCCGAGCCACGTGTTGAAGATGCGGTAGGCTTCCGCGGGCGCGAACGCCTCCCGCAGGTAGAAGCCGCCCACCTGCATCTTCTTGGAGAAGGTGACCATGTCGGGCGGCTCTTCGAGCTCCCACGCGTCGTGCGCCCAGAAGGTGCCGGTGGCGCCGCCGCCGGTCTGCACCTCGTCCACGATGAAGGCGGCGCCGTAGCGCGAGCACAGGGTGCGCAGGGCGCGGAAGAACGCCGGGCTGGCGTGGCGGTCGCCACCCTCGCCCTGGATCGGCTCTACGATCACGGCGGCCACGTCGCCCACGGCGAGCAGATCGTTCACGACCGTGAGGGAGCGGGCCTCGGCGGCGCGGTTGGCGTCCTCGAAGTCGACCAGGGGGTAGTGGTTGGCCGGGAACGGCGCCACGGGCCACTCGAACGCGGGGATGTCGAGCTTGTGGATGGGCTTGCTGCGCGTGGCGGAGAGCGCGCCGAGGCTCCGCCCGTGGAAGCCCCCCTCGAAGGAGAGCACCTTGAGCGTGTTGATGCCGGGCTGATCGTTGCGCATGCACGCCGCGATCGCCTCGGGCGTGAGCGGCTCGCCGCCGCGCTTGACCTTGGCAAAGGCGATGAACGCGGCCTTCATCGCGTTCTCGACCGCCTCGGAGCCGGTGGTGACCGTGACCACGCGGTCCATCCCCTTGGGCGCCACGCGCATCAGCGTGCCCTCGACGAGCCCGACCCACTCGGCCGGCGGCGCGATGCCGAGCGCGGGCCGGTACCCGGCGCACCAGTCGAACCGCCCGCCCTTCCAGGCGCCGACGAGATCAGGGTGGTTGTAGCCGAGCGGCAGGGCGGCGATGTGGCCGTACAGGTCGAGCAGCACGTTGCCGTCAACGTCGACGAGGTAGTTGCCGCGGCTCCCCAGCGCGTCCTGGTAGACGTGGACCGTGCGCGCGTCCTGGTACCGCTGGTGCCGGGCGCGCAGGGCCTCGGACTTGGGACCGGGGACGGGGGTGACGACGTGGGCGGCTTCGGGCTCGCCGGGGATGCGGATCATGGGGGCTCCATCGGGCGAGGTGGCGGGCCAGGTGGCGCGCAGGGCCGCGCGCTCCCGGGCGGGGGTATCGGGCGTATACGGTAAACACCAGCTGGGCGGGTAGAGCGGCACGACGACGCTCTGGAGCAACGGAAACAACGCCGGAATGTCGTCGCGCCGGGGCTTCAGGAGCCCGATCGGGCGATCACCCCACCGCGCGAGGGCGCCGAGCGCGTGGAGCCGGATGGGCTCGATGTCGTCGGGCCGGCAATGGCACCGGTGCACCGACTGGAGGTGCTCCACCATCGCCGCCGCGCGCGCGGTCGAGATCGTGTCGAGCTGCTCCTCTCCGACCTGTCGCACGAGCAGGACGAAGGGCAGGGGGAGCAGGTCCGCGGCGGGCACGTCGCGGAAGTCGGGCTGGGCGTAGGGCAGCGCGGCGGGGGGGAGGACGCCGAAGCCCGCCTTCCCGTATGCGAGCAGGCGGATGAGGGAGATCCGCTCGCGGGGGGCAACGAGCTCCATCTCGGCGACAAGCAGGACCTCGCCCCCTTCGGCCCCCTCACCCGCGATGCCGGCGTCGGCGAGCGCTGCCCGCGCGAGGGCCACCGGTGCGGTTCGCAGCAGCGCGGCGAGCCCCGTGCGCCGATACGGCGGCAACACGACGCTGTGGGAGAGCAGGACTACGGCGCGTCGTGTCGCGGGGTTGACCGTGACGAAGCAGTCGCGCACGCCGGCCAAGGCGCCGTCCGCGTCGTGGGCGAGGAGCAGGTGGTAGTGGGCGCGGATGGGCACGCCGTCTGGCGAGAGGGATCCCGCCCGGAACCACGCGCGCAAGGTCTCGGGGCGCTCGATCTCGCCGGTGGGCGCGAAGGTGTCGGAGAGCACGGCGTGGCCCTGCTCGAAGTCCGCGTCCGACCTGGCCGGCCCGAGCGAGAAGCGCGCGGCGGCGGCGGCGGCCTTGTCGGCGCCTTCACCCGCGTAGAGGTCGTGGAGCAGCGGCGCCATCGAGCGCTCAGCCCACCATCGCCGCGGCTACCTCCGCGAAGACCGCGATCGCCTCGTCCACGTGCACCTTGGTCGTGATGAGGTGGGGGCGGAGGCGGACGGAGCGGAGGCCCGTGTAGCTGGAGAAGACGCCGTTGCGCAGCGCGCGGGCGTTGAACTCGTCCCGGAGCGCGGGGGTGGGGAGGTCGAACGCGAGGAGGAAGCCGCGGCCACGGGGCTCGGAGAGGAGCGTGGGGAAGCGCGCGGCGAGCTCGGTGAGGCGGGCGAGGAAGTAGGCGCCCGTGTCGCGGACGTTCTGGAGCAGGCCGTCCGCCTCGATCGTGCGCAGCGTGGCGAGGCCGAGGAGCGCACGCGCGCGGTCCCCGTTGCGGGTCTGGTACATTCGGCCGAACTGGGCGATGTCGTAGTCCGCCGTGGCGAAGAAGCCGCCCATCTGCATCTTCTTGCCGAAACACACGATGTCGGGCGGGGTAGGCAGGCCCAGCTGCTCGTGCGCCCAGAGCGTGCCGGTGATCCCCATGCCGGTCTGCACCTCGTCGAGCACGAACGCCGCGCCGGCCTGCTTCGCGAGCGCCTGGACGCCCCGGAAGAACGCGGGGCTGGCGTGGCGATCGCCGCCCTCCGACTGGATGGGCTCGACCAGCACCGCCGCGACGCGCCCGGCGTATTTCTCGAGCAGCGCCTCCAACGACTGGAGCGCCTCGGCTTCGGCCTTCTGGTTCGCCTCCGCGTGGTCCTCGAGCGGGAAGCGGCTGGCCGGGAAGATCGTGGTCGGCCAACCGAACGCGGGAAGATCGGCCTTGTGGATGAGCTTGGAGTGGGTGGCCGACATCGGCCCGAGGCCGCGCCCGTGGAAGGCGCCGGAGAAGCTCACCACCACGGCGTCGGTGCCGGTGTTGTCGAGGATCGCGCACTGCTCCTCGGGCGTGAGCTCCAACGGGTTCGCGGGGCGCCCCGCCGCGACGCGCCGGCGCTCGCCGTGGCGGATGAACGCCGCCTTGAGCGCGCTCTCCACGCCCTCGCCGCCGCCGTCGACACAGAAGATGCGGCTCATCCCCGCCGGCGCGTACTGCTGCACGCCTTCGAGGAACGCGAACCACGACGGGCTGGTCACGAACGGGGTCGAGGAGGGGTTGGCGGCCGCGGCGACGAACGCGGGGCTGCGCGCGGTGGCGAGCAGGGCCGGGTGATTGTACCCGAGCGCGCCGAGCGCGAAGTTGGCGAACAGGTCGAGGAACACGTTCCCATCGACATCGTGGAGCCAGACGCCGTCACTCGCCTGGTCGTCCATCACGACGGCACGGTAGCGGTGCTGCATGTCGAACGCGCCGCGTGCCATCTCGGAGCGGGCGTTCGGGCCGGGGATCTCGGTAGCGACGAAGCGGGGGGAGCGCATCCCACCCACGTATCGTGCTTCCGCCTACTCTTCGCCGCCGAAGGCGATCGAGTACCACATGCCGCCGTAGATCAACGTGGGGTCGAACCCGGTGACGGGGATCCCCACGCCGAACGCGAAGTAGTGGGTCTCCGCGATGGACGTGCTCACGCCGGGCACGAGCTCCATGTAGAAGCGGTCGACCTCGATGTCGCCGTAGTCGGCGAGATCGACCTCGGGGTTGATCTCGAGGAACAACGAACTCGCGTCGGTGAAGTACCACTCGGGCGCGATGATGGCGTACGCGGACCCCGCGCTGAAGCCGGTGCCGCCGACGTAGGGGCCCCAGCCGACGTTGGTGGTCAGCTCGATGGGGCCGAGCGTGTAGATGCCGTGGAACTCCGGCGCGATCGTGACGCCGTCGTCCCCGGGGACCCAGGTGGTGTGGAGCGCGACGCCCGTGGTCTCGGTGAAGAAGAAGCGCGGCATCAGCTCGACGGTGTCGAACGAGACGCCGGGGGTGACGGTGGCGCCCACGCCCGCGAGCAGCTCGAACTTGTCGGTGAAGCCGTATTGCCCGTAGAGCAGCGGGTACACGCCCGGCGTCTGATCGACGTAGACGAACGGGGTCACCGCCACGACGCCCTTGCCGACGTGCGCGCCCCACGGGTTCAGCGGGCTGGCCGCCGCGGGGGCGGAGGCGGCGAGGGCGAGGAGGGCGAGGGACAACGAGCGGCGCATGGAGCTCCCGGTGGGGCGTGTGCGGCGGAGGATACGACAGAGTCGGCGCTTCGTGCCCCGCGGGGCCACAAAACTACGGCTCCGGGGGGCGTTACGGGGGGCTGGCCCCCCGTCCCAAGCATCTGAGCCTCTCGACTACGCGTCGAGCCAGGCCTTCCACTCCTTCTGCTCCGCCTCGGTCGGCGCGCCGAGCTTCTCCAGGGCGAACCGGATGCGGGTGCGGAAGATGTCCTTGCCGAGGATCATCGCCACGTCGAACAGGGGGAGCGCGGCCTCGCGCCCGCTCGATGCCACGTAGAACGGGCGGAGGAAATCGCGCAGCTTGATGTCGAACTTGACAGAGAGCTCGCGGAAGGCGGCCTCGACCTCCTCCTTGGTGTAGTCGCGCAGCTTGTCGATGCGCTGGAGCGCCGCCCAGAAGGCCTTGCGGACCACGGGGGCCTCGACCTTCTTGCTCGGGAGCAAGGCGGCGTCGATGTCGGGGATGCCGGCCAGCACGTAGCCGGCGAGGGGCGCGAGCTCGGTGAAGACCTGCACGCGGCCCTTCACCAGCGGGATGATCGGCGAGAGGAAGTCACGGTTGAGGGCCCACTCGGCGACCCGATCGCCGAATTGGTCGTCGGTCAGCTCCTCGCGGATCCACGTGCCGTTGAGCCAATACAGCTTGGTGATGTCGAACACCGGCCCGCCGAGCGAGATGCGCGACAGATCGAAGGCCTCGACCATCTCCTCCACACGGAAGCGCTCGCGGCCGTCGGGCATGGTCCACGCCATCTGCCCGAGGTAGTTGAGCAGCGCCTCGGGGAGCACGCCCATGCGCTGGTAGAACAGGATGCTCGTGGGGTTCTTGCGCTTGGAGAGCTTGCTCTTGTCGGGGTTGCGCAGGAGCGGCATATGACAGAGTTGGGGCGCCTGCCAACCGAAGTATTGGTAGAGCAACAGGTGCTTGGGCGCGGAGGTCAACCACTCCTCGCCGCGCATGACGTGGGTGATCTCCATGAGGTGATCGTCGACCACGTTCGCGAGGTGGTAGGTCGGCAATCCGTCGGACTTCAGCAGCACCTGGTAGTCGACCTGCGTCCAATCGAGCGCGATCGGCCCGCGGAGCATGTCCTGCACGGTGCACGTGCCCTCACGCGGCACCTTCATGCGCACGACGAAGGGCATCCCCTGGTCCATGTTCTTGCGCACCTCGACCGGGGAGAGATGCATGCAGCGCCCGTCATACCCGAGGTAGGACTGGCCCTTCTGGGAGAGGCGCAGCGCGTCGAGGGTCTCGCTCGTGCAGAAGCAGCGGAAGGCGTGGCCCGACTCGAGCAGCTGGTCGGCGTGCTCGCGGTAGATCGCGGAGCGCTCGCTCTGGCGGTAGGGGCCGTGGGGGCCGCCCACGTCCGGGCCCTCGTCCCAACGGAGGCCGGTCCACCGGAGCGCCTTGAGGATCGCGGCCTCGGCGGAGGCGGTGCTGCGCACCTGGTCGGTGTCCTCGATGCGGAGGAGGAACTCGCCGCCGTGCTTCTTGGCGAAGCAATAGTTGAACAGCGCCATGTAGGCGGTGCCGACGTGGGGATCGCCGGTGGGGGAGGGGGCGACGCGGGTGCGGACGGACAAGGAAGCTCCGGAGGGGATCACCCTCGGCAGTTTGCGGGGAGGCGGCCCTGGTAACTGGTAGTTTCGCCCCGCACCCGTGGTTAGCATGCCCCATGCCCGACCTCTGGATCGACAACGCCCCGCGCGCCGCGGCCTCCGGCGCCACCTTCACCACGCCAAACCCCGCCACGGGCGAGCTGCTCGCGGAGCTGGCCCGCGGAGATCGCGCCGACGTCGATGTCGCCGTGGCGTCCGCGCGCCGCGCGTTCCCCCTCTGGGCCCGCACCGATCCCAACGAGCGGCAGCGGATCCTGTGGAAGTGTGGCGAGGCGATCCTGGCCAACCTCGAGGCGCTCGCGCGCCTGGAGACGCTCGACACGGGCAAGCCCATCACGAACGCGCGGATGATCGACGTGCCGCGTACGGCCGACACGTTCTTCTACTTCGCGGGGTGGGCCACGAAGCTGCACGGGGAGACCATCCCGGTGCGCGGCGCGTTCCTGAACTACACGGTGCGCGAGCCGCTGGGCGTCATCGGGGCGATCATCCCGTGGAACTTTCCGTTGCTCCTCGCCGCCCGCAAGATCGCGCCGGCCCTCGCCGCGGGCAACACCGTCGTGCTCAAGCCGCCCGAGGAGGCCTCGCTCTCCTGCCTCGAGCTCGCGCGGATCCTGGCGGAGGCGGGCCTGCCGCCCGGCTGCCTGAACGTCGTGACCGGGCACGGCGAGGAGGCTGGCGCCGCGCTCGTGGCGCACCCCGACGTGGCGAAGATCAGCTTCACCGGCGGCACCGACACCGGCCGGCTCATCATGCGCGACGCGGCCGCCACGCTCAAGCGTGTGTCGTTGGAGCTCGGCGGCAAGAGCCCCAACATCGTGTTCGCGGACGCGGACGTGAAGAACGCGGCGAAGAACGCGATCGGCGCCGCCTTCTACAACCAGGGAGAGCTGTGCACGGCGGGCACTCGCCTGCTCGTGCAGCGGTCGATCCACGACGAGGTGCTGGACATCGTGGTCAACGGGGCGCGCGGCATGGTCCCCGGCGATCCGCTCGATCCCGCCACGACGATGGGGCCGCTGGTGTCGGCGGTGCACCACCGGCGCGTGCTCGGCTACATCGAGAAGGGCGACGCCGAGGGCGCGCGCCGCGAGGTGGGCGGCCGCCACGAGGGCGCCGCGGGCTTCGACGGGGGCTGGTTCGTGGCGCCCACGGTCTACTCGGGCGTCACGCCCGACATGACCATCGCGCGGGAGGAGATCTTCGGGCCGGTGCTCTCCGTCATCCCGTTCGACGACGTGGAGGACGCCGCGCGTATCGCGAACGCGAGCGAGTTCGGCCTCGCCGCCGGCGTCTGGACCCGCGACATCACCCGCGCGCACGCGCTCGCGGCGCGCCTCCAGGCGGGCACCGTGTGGATCAACACCTACAACCGCTTCGACGCGGCGAGCCCCTACGGCGGGATGAAACAGTCGGGGTTCGGCCGGGAGAACGGGCGGGCGGTGCTCGACGAGGTCACCCAGGTCAAGACGGTGTGGGTGGCGACCGGCTGACGCGCGGTCCCGCCGGGATCGTGGCATCATCGCGCGATGCTCCTCGTGCTCCTCGCTTGCACCAACGATCCCGTGCCACTCGACACCGGGCGCGCCGACGACACCGCGCCGGACGACACCGATCCGGTCGACACCGACGAGACCGAGGTCATCGAGGGTGACGGGTGTTTGCCGGGCGCCCCGCCCGTGTACGGCGTCGAGGGGGAGCCCCTGTCCTTCACCATCGGGTGCACCGGGGAGGGCTCCGCCACCTCCTTCGCCGCCCCCGCGTTGCCCGACGGCGCCGTGTTCGTGGACGGCGTGGTCACGTGGACCCCCGGGCCCGCCGACGCCGGCCACTACCCGATCGCGGTCACCTCCTCGGGGCAGGGGAGCGAGGTGGGTTTGGTCGACGTTTGGGTGGCGGACGGCTGGGAGGCGCCCGACAACGTGGCGGTGAACCCGCGCACGTATCTGGAGGAGTACGGGCTCCCGGTCCTGCACCTGACACGCCCGGACACGACCAACGATGACGACGATGTGGACACGACGATCGTGTACCGCGGCAAGCCGTACGCCATCGAGCTGAAGTACCGCGGCGCCGCCTCGAGCTACTACCCGAAGCGCAGCTACACGATGTCGTTCACGGCCGCCGACCGGTTCGAGGACGACCAGGAAGGCTTCGAGGATCGCCGCAAGATCGTGGTGACCACGCTGTTCGACGACAACAGCTACCTGCGCCAATTGTTGTGCTACGAGCTGTGGTCCGCGATGGACGACACGGACGCCGCCCCGCGCCACGACATCCAGACGTTGATGTCCGTGGTCTACGTGAACGGCGAGTACGAGGGGATCTTCCTCGTGAGTGACCACATCGACGGGGAGTATTGGGAGGACCACGGCTACTACGAGGACGGCAGCCTGTTCAAGTCTGTCACCCACGAGGGCAACTTCTACGACAATTATGGTGGCACGCCCAAGTCGAGTTGGCATGACGGCTACGAGAAGCAGGAGGGGCCGGAGGGCGAGTGGTTCGACATCGACGTGCTGGTGGAGTTCGTCGCGACCGCGTCCGACGCCGAGTTCACCGAACACGTCGAGGAGTACGTGGTCATCGAGGAGATCGCCGACTGGTGGATCCTGGTGCGCTTCACCGAGGCGGACGACTCGGGCGGCAAGAACGCCTACCTGTATGTCGACCCGCTGACGGGCATCGCCCACCACGCCCCGTGGGACTTCAACCACGCCTTCGGGCAGACCTGGCAGACCGAGCGCCAGGCCTCCTCCACCGACTACGACTTCTTCTGGACCAACAACCTGTTCCGGCGGCTCCTCCAGGATCCCGTGCACGGCCCGCGGATGGAGGCGCGCATGCAGGAGCAGCTCGCTGGCACGTTCGCCGCGAGCGCCATCGACGCGCGCATCGACGCGTGGATCGAACGCATCGCGCCCTCGACGGAGCGCGACTGGAAGAAGTGGCAGGACAGCTACCGGAGCTACGGCGGCTGGTCCTGGCGGACGGATTGGACCACCCACGACGAGGAGGTGGACTATCTCCGCGTGTGGGTGGACGAGCGCGAGGGGTACATGGCGGGGTGGTATCCCTGAACCTGCGCGACGGGCGGCCGCGACATCCTGCGACAGCCCGCGTCCGAGCCGCGACACCGGACGGGGCATGTTGGGAGCGTCCAGATTGGAGCTCCGAATGTTGTCCCTCTTCCTCCTCGTCGCGTGCGCCCAGGTCGCGTCCCCGGCCCCCGGCAATTGGTTCTACGCAGACGACGGCGAGTCCATCGAGTGGGCGACCGTCCACTACCGCGGGCCCGATGTGGCGTTCCGCACGACCGGGGAGGGCCTCGCCTCGGGCCCCGTGTCCGGCGCCGAGCGGCTCGCGTGCGGCCAGGCCACGCGCGCCACGCTGATCTTCGAGCAGGGGGTGCTCACCGAGGTCGTGACCGTGCCCGCGGCGGCGTGTGTGGAGGCGGCGTCGCAGGCGATGGACTGGGCCACGCTGCCGCTCGACGGGCGCGCCCTCGGCGAACGCCAACACGCGATCGTGGTGTACGACGTCCCCGCGGAGGCCACGTGTTTCTCCTGAACCTCATCGCGTGTGACGGCGACGGCGACGTGAAGGCCGCCCACGCCCGCGCCGAGGCGTTCTTGAACGCGAACCCCCGCGGCACCGCGATCGTGCAGGTGGGTGTCGGGGGCGACACGCTCACGGGCGTGGTGGGGACCCGGTGGAACGGCGAGGACCTCGCGGCCTGGCTCGCCTCGTGCGGCGCGGCGGTCGAAGGTGCCGCGGACGCCGAGCTGGTGCTGGAGCCGGGCGCGTGGCCCTGGGACGTCGATGGCGAGGGGCTGAACCCGTGCCTGCGCGAGCGCCTGGGGACCTTCCCGTTCGAGGAGCCCTCCCGCCGCTCCGAGCGCGCGGTGGTGCGCGTCCGCTGGCGCCCCGCCGAGGTGGCCGAGCCCACGGAGCTCGCCGAGGGGTCGGGAGGCCCGGACGTCATCACCCTCGCGCCGCCGTACTGGCGGGTGTCGCTCGGGGAGGAGGAGCCCTGGGGCGCCGGACCCGCGGGCCTCCCGTCGCGTCTGATCATCCGCCCGGCGTGCACCCGGGACTTCGTGGAGGGGGCGCTCGAGGAGGCGGAGACCTGGGCGCGGCAGCTCACGTGCACCCCCGGCAACACGACCCCGGGCGATGCGACGCCGAGCGGCGAGCTCCACCTCGTGCGCACGCTCTTGATGTTCCCCGATGGGCGGTTGGACGAGGTGGTCACCGTTCCCGAGACCCCGTGCATCGAAGCGCGCGCGTGGGAGAACCAGAAGTGGATGTCCCTCCAGCACGTGGGCGGGCTGGCCCTTCGGGACACGCGCGCGACCATGATCGTGCTCGACGTCCCGGTGGGGACGTGGTGAGTCGGCGCGTCCGGGTCGTCGTCATCGTGGCGCTGTTCGGGTGGGCGGTGCTCGGCGTGCCCGACCGGGTGCAGACCCAGCGGGACGCGGTCGCGGATCTCGCCGCCGAGCGCGGCGCCGCCTCGGCCGGGGGTGAGCTGCTCGCGCGGATCGCGGATTTGCGCGGACTCCACGAGGGCGTCGAACCCGGGGTGTGGCGGGTGACGCCCGACGCGCGCTGCGAACCCGCGGTGGCGGCCTCGCCGTCCTACGCCGACGCGGTCGAGGCCGTGCGTCGGAAGCGCGCCTGCGACGCCGCGCACCTCTTGCCCGCGGGCCGGACCGCGGCCGCGATCGTCGAGGTGGCGGGGGATCCGTACCTGGTCATCCCGGGCGTGGTGGGGAGCGTCGTGGTCGAAGGACAGGCGCTCGCCGTTCCCGAGCCGCTCCACCCCACGCACCTCGACGAGGAGGGCCTGATCGCCATCCACGGCCTCCAGGCGCTCGGTGTGCTGGGCCCCGAACAGATGGCGTACGTCCTGCGGGGCGGGCCCGAAACGGCGGAGCCGACCCTCCTCGTGTCCGCGGCGACGGTCGCGTGGTGGCCCCCGCTGCAGGCCGCGATCGAGGCGCGCACCGGCATCCCGCTCCAGCTCGGCGGCGAGCCGCCCCGCGCGCGCGCCATCCTCCCGGCGCACCGGCTCGCGGGCGTGCCCGTGTGGAGCCTGCCCACCCCGGCGACGGAGGCGACCATCGATCTGCTCGATGGTGGCACGGTCGTGTGGCTCTTGTTCCTCGCCGCGCTGCTGGCCCGCGAGGGCTTGTCCTGGCGCCGCGCCACCGCGGTCGAGCAGGACCGCCAGACGACGCGCGACGCGATCCTCCAGCGCATCTCCCACGAGCTGCGCACCCCGGCGGCGTCCGTGCGCTCCCTGGTCGACGCGCTCGCGCTCCCCGACACCTCCGAGGCCGACCGCGCCCAGTTCCGCGAGCTCGCGCGGAGCGAGGCCGAGCGCCTCGCCACCGGCATCGATCGGCTCCTCCAGGCCGCGCGCGGGGAGACCCGGGTGGCCATCGATCCGGTGCCCCTCGATCTTGCCGCCTGGGCCGACGCGGTGCGCGCGCGCTGGGCCACGCGCCTGCCGCACCTCGTGGTGGCCGGGGCGCGCCCGTCGCCCGCCGTGGCCGACCCCGAGCGCCTCGACGAGGCGGTCGACGCCCTGCTCGACAACGCCGTGAAGTACGGCGGCCCCACCGTCACGCTCAGCGTCGCGCCCGGCCGCCTCACGGTCGAGGACGACGGGGAGGGCATCCCGGTGGCCGACCGCGCGCGGCTCATGCTGAAGTTCGAGCGTCGCGAGGGGCGGGTGAACGATCCGGGCGGGCACGGCCTCGGGCTCTGGGCTGTCGCCGAGGTCGCGCGCGCGCACCGGGGCCGCCTCGCGATAGAGGGCCGCTCCCGCTTCGTCCTCACCCTGGGGCCCTCGTGAACCCGTCCCTGCGCCTCCTGCTCGTGGAGGACACCTTCGCGCTCCGCATCGCCGTCTCCGCCTCGCTCCGCGCCGCCGGGTACGACGTGACCGCGGTGGGCTCGGCCGAAGAGGCGCGCGTGGAGGCCGAGCGCCTGCCGCCCGCGATCGTGGTGCTCGACTGGATGCTCCCCGGCGAGCAGGGGATCGATCTGCTGCGGGGCTGGCGCGCCGCCGGGCTCCGCTTCCCGATCGTGCTCCTCACCGCACGGGACGCCGTTCCCGACCGTGTCGCGGGGCTGAGCGCGGGCGCCAACGACTACCTCGTCAAGCCGTTCGCGACGGAGGAGCTGCTCGCGCGGGTGGCGGTGCAGCTGCGGGATCGGGTCGCCCCTACGAGCGCCCGCCTGCGGCTCTCCGATCGTGAGGTCGACCTCGCCCGGGAGCTCGTGTTCCATGGCAAGAACGAGATCGCGCTCACGACGCAGGAGGCGCGTTGCCTCGCCTACCTGGCGGAGCGGGCGGGCCGGAACGTCGACCGGGAGGACCTGCTCCGCGACGTGTGGGGCTACCGCGGGGGCGTGGTCACGCGCTCGGTGGACAACACGGTCCTGCGCTTGCGCGCCAAGATCGAGCCCGATCCGGCGCGGCCGCGGCATGTGTTGACGGTGCAGGGCGTGGGGTACCGGTTCGAGCCCTGATCGACGGGCCCGGGATCAGTACGCGGGCGGATCGCTCCCCGGGAACGACTCCTTCGACGCCTGGTCGACGAGGTCGTTCTTGTCCTTCCCTGGCCGGGTCTGCGGCGCGCCCGACATGCCGCCCTGCGCGCGTTCGACCCGCCCCGTGAGGAGCTGGCGCGCGACGTAGAGCAGGATTCCGCCGTGCTGGAAGTAGAGGATCTCCTGCGGGGTGTCGATCCGTACGACCACGGAGATCTCCCGCGCGGTTCCGTCGGGACTGGTGATGCGCACGGTCGCGACTCGCCCGGCCGCGAACTTCGTCCGCACCCCCTCCGCGAGGCCGAGCACGTCGTAGGTCTCCAGGCCGGTGAGCCCGAGCGTGGCGAGCGTGTCCCCCGGGAGGAGCTGGAGCGGCGCGATGCCCATGCCGACCAGGTTGCTGCGGTGGATGCGCTCGTAGCCCTCGGCGATGACCGCGCGGACGCCCTGCAGCATCGGCCCCTTCGCCGCCCAGTCGCGGCTCGATCCGGCGCCGTACTCCTTGCCCGCGAGCACGACAAGCGGCGTGCCGGCGGCCTCGTACCGCATCGCGGCGTCGTAGATGGAGAGCAGCTCGCCCGTGGGGAGGAAGCGGGTGAAGCCGCCCTCGACCCCCGGGACCATCCGGTTGCGGATGCGTGGGTTGGCGAAGGTGCCGCGCACCATCACCTCGTGGTTGCCGCGCCGGGCGCCGTAGCTGTTGAACGCGTCCGCGGGGACGCCCCGATCGATCAGGTGTTTGCCCCCTGGAGAGGACGGCGAGATGTTGCCGGCCGGCGAGATGTGGTCGGTGGTGACGCTGTCGCCGAGCACGGCGAGGCAGGTGGCGCCGCGGACGTCGGACACGCCCTCGGGCGCCTCCCGCGGCATCCCGTCGAAGTACGGGGGCCGGCGGACGTAGGTGGACTCGGCCTCCCAGGCGTACCGGTCGCCCTTGGGGATGTCGAGGGCGCGCCACCGCGCGTCGCCCGTCAAGATGTCGGCATAGGCCGCGGTGTACATGTCCGCGGCGATGTTGCCCTCGACCACCTTGGCGATCTCGTCCTGCGTCGGCCACACGTCCCGGAGGTACACGGGCGCCCCGTCACTCCCGACGCCGAGCGGCTCGGTGGTCAGGTCGATGTCGATGCGGCCGACCAGGGCGTAGGCGACAACCAGGGGAGGGGACATCAGGTAGTTGGCGCGCACCTCGGGGTGGATGCGGCCCTCGAAGTTGCGGTTGCCCGAGAGGACGGCGGTGACGACGAGCTTGTCGGCCTCGATGGCCTCGGAGACCGCGGCGGGCAGGGGCCCGGAGTTGCCGATGCAGGTGGTGCAGCCGTAGCCGACGACGTTGAAGCGCAGCGCGTCGAGCGCGGGGAGGAGCCCGGCGCGCTCGTAGTAGGCGGTCACGACGCGGCTGCCGGGCGCGAGCGAGGTCTTCACCCAGGGCTTCGTCGTGAGCCCGCGGGCCACGGCCTTCTGCGCGAGCAGGCCCGCGGCCACCATCACCGAGGGGTTCGACGTGTTCGTACAGCTGGTGATCGCCGCGATGACGACCGCGCCGTGGCCGAGCGAGTTCGGCGGGTGGGCGCCGGTGCTCGCGCCGTCGGGCAGGAGCGTCGGGAGCGCGTCGCGGAAGTTCTGGGGCGCGCCTTCGAGCGGCACGCGGTCCTGGGGGCGCCGCGGCCCCGCGATCGAGGGCACGATGTCGCCGAGATCGAGCGCCACGGTCTCGGAGTAGGCGGGCTCGGGCGCGGTCGGATCGTGGAACAGGCCCTGGGCGCGCGCGTAGGTCTCCACCAGCGCGACCCGCGCAGCCGGGCGCCCCGTGAACCGCAGGTAGTCGAGCGTGCGCGTGTCGATGGGCCACATCGCGCAGGTGGCGCCGTACTCGGGAGACATGTTGGAGATCGTGGCGCGGTCGGCGATGGCGAGCGCCCCCACGCCGGGGCCGAAGAATTCCACGAACTTGCCGACCACGCCGTGCTTGCGGAGCCGCTCGGTGACGGTGAGCACCAGATCGGTCGCCGTGGCGCCCTCCCGGAGCCGCCCGGTGAGGCGCACGCCCACGACCTGGGGCACGAGCAGCGAGATTGGCTGGCCGAGCATCGCCGCCTCGGCCTCGATGCCACCGACGCCCCAGCCGAGCACGCCGAGGCCGTTGACCATCGGCGTGTGCGAGTCGGTGCCGACGAGCGTGTCGGGGTACGCGACGACGTCCTGCGCGCTCAGCTCGTCGGACGAGAACACCACCCGCGCGAGGCGCTCGAGGTTGACCTGGTGGCAGATGCCGGCGTTCGGCGGGTAGACCGTGACGTTCCGGAACGCCTGTTGGCCCCACCGCAGGAACCGGTAGCGCTCCATGTTGCGGGCATAGTCCTGGTCGACGTTGACGTTGACCGCGTCGGGACGCCCGAACGCATCGACCTGCACCGAGTGATCGATGACGAGCTCGACGGGCACGAGGGGATCGACGGCCGAGGGGTTTCCGCCGAGCGCGGCGATCGCGTCCCGCATGGCGGCGAGATCGACGATGGCGGGCACGCCCGTGAAGTCCTGGAGCAGCACGCGCGCGGGGCGGAAGGCGATCTCGCGGTCGGGGACGCGGCCCGGGGCCCACCGCGCCAGGGACTCCACGTCCTCCCGCCGCACGGTCACGCCGTCTTCGTGGCGGAGCAGGTTCTCCAGCAGCACGCGGATGCCGTACGGGAGGCGGCGGGTGTCGGCCACGCCGTCGAGCGCGCCCAGCCGGAAGAAGCCGTAGGAACGGTCACCGACCGCGAGGGAGGCGCGTGCGCCGAAGCTGTCCGAGTCGTCCAAAGGCCACCGGGGGGTGAACTTGGGTAAGCGCGGACTCGGGAGCGTCTACCCCGAGCGCTGCGCGCCGAGCACCATGTGCGCTGCGATCGCCGCCAAGAGCGCGTCGAGCCGCCCTTCGCTCCCGAAGCCGACCGGCATCCCACCGCAGAGCTCGATGCCGCCCGGGTGGCCGGTGAGCGTCAGGAACAGCGGCGTGCCGGGGTTGCCCGGGGGGATCCAGAACAGGCGCTCGCCGCGGAAGCCGGCCCCGTCGAGCACGCCGGGGTCGAGCCGCCCGAGGTTCGAGAGCGTCGCCGAGCTGGCCGCGCGCCCGGTGCGAAGGGTGGCCAGCGCGGCCCGGCGCCCGGCGAACCCCATCACGGCGAGCGGCGTGGACCGCAACGTGTGCGCGGTCCGCACGACGCCGCCTTCGTCCCGCCGCGCGAGGGCGCGTTGGAGGGACGCCTCGGGGCTGACCCGGGGATCGAGCCGCACGAAACCGGTGAGGTTGGCGGCGGCGCGGAGCCCGACGTGATGGCGGCGTAGATCGACCGGGAGGGACACCCGCAGGGGGCCCGCGACGCCGAGGGTGTCGACGGCCGCGGCGAAGGCTGAAAGCGCCCGCGTCAGCACCTGCCCTTCGGAAGGGGGCAACGTGACGCGCGCCCAGGTTGTCGCCTCCTCGCGCGTCGTCGCGCCCCCGGTCGGCGTGATCGCGTCGGCGGGGGGCTCGGGGGTGGCCTGAGCCTCTCCGATCAGCGCGACGTCGGAGAGATCGGCGAAGGCGGCCCCGCGGACGGGCTCGCCCCGGAGCGCGGCGCCGAGGTCCTCCGCGAGTGCCCAGGCGGCGCGGCCGTCAAAGGCGGCGTGGTGCGTGCGCAGGACGACGCGCGGCGTGGCGCCGGAGACGAGCAGCACCTCTACGATCGGGCCCTCGTCGGGATCCAGGCGCGTCGCCGCAAACGGAGCGGGGCCCCGCGCGTCCCACCCCGCGCCGTCGACCTCGGTCACCACGGGCGGCACGCCGTCCGCCACCCAGCGCGTCCAGATCGAGACGCCGCGGAGCCGCGCGCGCGCCGCGGGCCACTTCGGCAACACGGTGTCCACGGCGGCGCGCCACCGCACGGGATCGAGGTCGCCGGCTCCCTCGATGACGAGCTGGTTCACGAAGCCCGGCCAGAGGCGGTCGGCGACAAGCCAGACGCGCTCGAGGCCAAAGAGGGGGCGGGAGGCGGTCACGACGGGACAGGTCGTTTCATACGCCGTCCGGTATCAGATCCCGGGTCGCTTCCCCAGCGGAACGTCCACCTCCCAGCGCACCTGGGCGGCGAGGAAGGGCATGGGGCCGACGCGGTCGTTGTCGATGACGTACCAGAGCGCGAGCCCGACAAGCGTGGGAACGGCCGGCTTGACGCCCGGCTTCGCCGCGATCAGCACGCCCACGGCCGCGGAGCGGTCCTTCGAGTTCAAGGCCCACCGGTCGCGGTACGTGGGCCCGAACCGCAGGCTGGGCTTGTCACCGCCCGGCATCGCCTCGAAGAGCAGGCCGGCCTGGTGTTCGAAGGTCACCTCCTCGAAGGAGATCACCAGGTCTCGGAGGGCCTCGTAGGTGTAGGGCGAGTCGATGTCCGCGGGCCGGTCGATGTCCAGGTAGTCGATGGTCCACGAGTCGAACATCACGAGCTTCCACACCTTCGCCTTGACCGTGGGCTCCACGCCGAGGAGCCACATCTGGGAGCCGAAGCCCTCGGCCTCGCGGTCCCCGCGGGTCTGGCTCAGGGTGCCGCTGAGCTCGTCGAAAGGCATCAGGCCGAGCCCGTTGCCGAAGAACCAGCCGCGGGCGGCCTTGAGGTTGACCTCGAAGACGTCGATTGGCGCGAAGGAGAGCCGCGGCCCGGCGACGACGAACGCCGGCGCCGCCTGGATCTGGACGCCGAGGCCCGCCGACGTGTTCTGGAACACGATGCTGTCGGAGCGATGGAGCGGGACCCGCACCTCCGCGATCGTGGTGGAGAGCAGCCCCGTGGGCCACCCGGCGACCGCGATGCTCTCCCGGCCCCAGAAGGAGGGCACGTCCGCAGCGGTGGCCGCAGGGGCGGCGAGGAACGCGAGGAGAAGGGGGAACATCCGCGGCCTCCGGTTGCGCGGGCTTCCCGCCGCGCGATGATCGGAAGCGTACCAGGGTTCTCGGCCGTGGCGGACCATCGGTGAACGGCGGGCTCAGGGCTGACGTTTGATCACTTCAGGGGAATTCCGAGCCCCTTCCGAGCGTTCTCC
>JAZKFH010000020.1:0-9336 GCA_040386535.1 Myxococcota bacterium
TAGTGTTCACAGAAGTTTCGAATTCGTTGTCTCAATCATGTTGACACTTTCCGTCACGTCGGTGGGGCTGTCATAGAACCCGTCACAATCCTGGTCGTAGCCCGCGCCCGTGAGGGCCTGGTAGAGCGCCTCCATGCCCGCCTCGGAGCCGACCGTGCCGGACCCGGTCGAGGTGGTGTCGATCGCCGCCTGGACGCCGGCGAGGTCGTCACTGCTCTGCGCCCGGAGCGTGAACGGTTTGCCCGCGCCGCGGTAGTCATCGAAGGTGGCGAAGGCCCAGCGCGCGTCCCCCGCGCCCGTCGTCGCGGCCGCGATGGTGGGCACGTCGAGCGTCATGATGGAGCCGCCCATGGAGCAGGTCGTGTCGAGCACCAACGAGATGTCCAGGCCGACCGCGCCCTCGGCGGTCACGTAGCCGAGCTCGGTGGTCGTGGTCTCCCCGGCGTCGACCACCACGCCGTCGAACGTGCGGTCCGCACCGTCACAATCGGTGTCCAAGCCGTCATCCGGGCGGTCGTATGCGCCCGGGTGAACGGCCGCATCGGCGTCGTCGCAGTCCTCGCCGGTGCCGGCCGACCCCTCCCACCCGTCGAAATCGAGATCGGCCAGGCCCGGGTCGGTCTCCTCGACCAGGCACTCGCCGCCTTCCACGGCGATGGCGAAGACCTCCTGGTCGATCACGAAGCTGCCGGAGATGAGCAGGCCGTCCGACGAGCGCGCGGAGATCGTGCCGACGGCCCGCAGATCGTTGGGGCCGCCCGGCGCGTCGGGCTCCGCGCCGCCGGACACCTCCGACAGGTAGATCGAGCCCGCGGCGAGCGGGTATATGCGATCGATCTCGTCGGCGACGCCCGCGCAGTCCAGCGTCGCGACGGCTCCTGAAGCGGCGCCGTCTAACGTGTACCAGCCGACGCCGCAGACGCCGGTGAGGTCGAAGTCGAGATAGCAGTCGGCCGCCGTCGACTCGCCGCCCCCGATGCGGACGCCGAGGCTGCGCACCGCCGGAGGCGCCTCGGGGTCGAATTGGAGGCTGGCCTCCGCCGTGGCGCCCGTGCACCCCAGCGCGATGGTCGTCGCGTCCGGTAGGACCACCTCGAGGGAGGCCTCGCAGTCGGCGTCGGTGTCGGTGTCGGTGTCGGTGTCGGCGTCGGTGTCGGTGTCGGTATCGCCCTCCTCGCCGCTGACTACGTCCTTGTCGGAGGTGCACGCGAGGAAGGCCAGGAGCAGGGTGATCGACATGGCGGCAGGGTAGCGCGAGGTGGGGAGGAGTGTCCGCAGGTTTGTTCGGGCGTGCCCGCGGTCCCCCGCGGGCGGAGATAGTACGCGGCGTACTCTTGGTGGCTGATCACAACATGGACGCCTCCCAGATCCGGCAGGAGATCAACGACTTCCTGAGTCTCGCCCCCCTCCCGGCCGAGGGCGACGCAAGCGTCGTGCAGATGGAAGCGCTCGAACAGGCGCTGCTCCGGATCACTCCTCCGCTGACGCGCGACGAGGCCGTCCTCCTGGTCGGGGCGTTCGGTCCTGATGGTTGCTACGGGCTCGCGTTGGGGCTTGTCTCCCTGATCGAGAGTGCCCCCGGCGATCCGGTCGTTCTGGACGTGTCGGGTGACGATACTTGGGTGCAGCGGCTCCGTCAGCGCGCCCGCAATGGAGGGTGGTGAGGGTTTGGCGAGACACCGCACGCCGGCCGGTGAATCTCCCTGTCCACGACCGCCACCATCGCGTCGCTCCCGTCCCAAACGAGCGCGTCGCGCCGAACGTCGGCGGCGTCCGCCTCTCTTCCGGCGGCGAGGAGGCAGCGCAGCAGGACACCCACGTTGTTTCGGCACCAGCTCGCGTTCGCGTCGAGGATGACGGCTGGCGCCCCGGAGCGGGACTTCATGTGGGCCGCCACGTCACGGTAGACCGCGAGCACGCGCAGCGGGTCGTGGCAGAGGCGCCCGACATCCGCCCACCGGCCCTGGGCCAACAAGGCGTCGGTCAGGGCGTTCGGCATCCGGCCGAGGATGCTCGAGTAGGAGCTGTCGAACCTCACGTTGTCGTACCAAGCGAGCGTCCGATGGGCCTCACCGAGGACCCGGTTGAGCACCACCCAATCCGCCCGCCAGCCGGCCGCCCCGGGGCCGATGGCCATCGCCGCGGCGTGGTCGCGGAGCTCCCGGAAGCGCGCGCGTGCCGGCGGCCACGCTACGACGAGCCTCGCCATCTCGCCCGCCACGAACGAGCCGCGCACTCCGCTGTAGGCCGGGTCCACGACGTGCATGTTCGCCCACAACCAGGCGTAGTGGTGCGTGGCCGCCGCCCAGACGCCTTTCTCCACCAGCCGGCGGGCCCTCCGGTGGCGATGCTCCACGGCCTCGCGCGTTCGGCACGGTCCGGTAAACTCGACCGCTTGTCGTACGACGCGACTTCGCGTGGGCTTTGCGCGCAAGGGTCCCCCGGCAACTGTCCACTCCGTACCCCGCGCTCTGCGCCTCCGCCCGCGCTACTCGCCCCTACTCCGGTGACCGAAACCGGAACGGAACGTGAAGCATCCCCGCGAGCTCGGTCCCAAGTCGGGCCGCGCGCGCCGCTACCCGGGTGTATCCCTCGCGGACAGAGTAGCCCGTCAGGTAGCGCTCGCGCGAGCCGCCGCCCTCGTCGGCGACCACCAGCACCAGGGCGACCAGACCATAGTGCTCGTCCCGATACGCCTCCACCGCCAACGCCGTGCCGGTGAACGTTGACACGAACGCGCGGAGGCGCTCGTCCTCGGTCGGCTCGGGAACCAGCAGCCCGGCGCGCACGAGGTGTGTGTAGCGAAGATGAATTGCCAGGTTTGCCTCGCGCAAGCCAAGTGACAACGCCGCCCTCAGCAACCTGATCGCGTCGATCCCCCTGCCGCCCACGATGGCGGCGTCCACCTCGGCCAGCGCCTCGGGCGGGAGGGACGCGAGACGCTGCTCCAGGTCCACGTCGGTCAGGTCCGGGTCGCGCGCCATTGCTCGACCCCCACGAGCGGCGCGGTGGAGTTGGAGGGAACGTAGCGGGCGCGCAAAGCCATGAATGGCGCCTCGACCGCGCGGTACAGCAGCCAGCCGGCCGCGACGCTCAGGGCCGTCAGGAGCGCGATGGCACCGAAGGAGTCGGGCGCCACGCCGGCTTGCCGCAGGGCGCCGCCAGCGAGGATGCACACCTGCTTGTGGGTCAGGTAGATGGCATACGCCCCCAACGCGAGGCTGGCGGCGCCGGGCACGCGCGTGCGGCGTAGCAGTGACCGCTCGCTCACCGCGGCGAGGATCAACAACGCGAAGCTGACCGCCAACATCGGGTATCCGAACAACGTGGTGCCGAGGCTGGGGCTGTCCGCGAGCCACATGGCGAAGGTGACGCCGGTGGCACCCAAGCCGAGCAACAAGGTGCGGTCGCCGCGCGCGGTGAGGCGCTGCCACAACGCGACGTGGTGGTTCTTGAGCAGCGCCAACGCCACACCGGCAACCAGCTCGTCGGCGCGGCAGAAGGACGAGTAGTAGATGTAGCGGTAGTAGTTGACGCCCGCGTCCGGGTTGCTGTCGACGTGGGTGTTCCAGAGGTAGGCGCGGATGAGCAAACCCCCGACGAGGGTGGCCGCGATGGCCCCCCAACCCCACACGAGCGGCCGGCGGATCCGGGCGATCGCCAGCGCCACGGCGGGCAGGACAAGGTAGAACTGCTCCTCGATACACAACGACCACGCGTGCGAGAAGGCGGTGCCCGGGCCGAGCAGGTAGTTCTGGGTGAAGGTAAGGAACTTCCAGAGCGGCAAGAGCTCGCTCGTGCCACGGAACCACGGCCAGAGGAAATACAGCGCCAGGACAACGTAGTAGTTCGGCAACGTACGGAGCGCGCGCCGCGCGTAGAAGCGCGGGAGGGAGAAACCGCCTCCGCCTCTCCGGGCGGCGGCAAAGATCTGGTTGCCGATCAGGTATCCCGAGAGGGCGAAGAAAAGGTCGACACCCACCCAACCGATCTCGCCGAGGACGCCGAAGGTGTCGGACTGGGTGACGAACACCCGGTAGTGGTACAAGAACACGAGCACGATCGCGAGCGCGCGCAAGGTATCAAGACCGTGGAGGCGTTCGGATGCGGGGGCGTCGTGCATGGGGGGCGGCGCCCACTGTACGCATGCGGCGGACGACGGCGCAAGGGGGCCCTCGCCGGCTCCCCCCGGGAGGAGATTCCGATGTAACGGAGGGGCCCCCGGATCAGCCGCCCTCGTCCTCGATCAGCTCCGCGATCTCCACGAGGTCGTCGAGCGTCGGTTCCAATTCTGGCGCCGCCAAGGAAGCGACCGCCTTGGCGCGGCGCAGGCGATCGACGACGCGGTTCTCGCCCTTGTTCAGCACGAGCGTGCCGCCCTCCGTGGTCATGTGCTCGAAGGCCTGTTGGCCCTCCGCCTTGGATTCCTTCTTGGATTCGCCCTTCTGGGACTCGCCCTTGTTCCCCTTTTCCTTGTCCGAAAGCTCCGCTTCGTCGTTGGTCTTCAAATCGTCCCGTTCGAGTTCAGTGGTGTTTCCCATGACGGTGTTTCCCTGCCACGAAGGTCGTCACGTACAGCAGCATCCGGCGGTCACAATCCGTCGGCCCGCCCCGCCCGCCCCGCCGCCGCAGCGGCCGCGTCCGCGCGGTCCGTCTGCCCAGCTCCGGAACTCCGAATCTCTCCCCCGCCGGAACCGCTACGTGGGAAACAATGCCCGCACGTCGAGCGTGAAGCCGGGGAGCAGCGGGGTGGTGAGTTGGTCGCCGACCTGCTCGGCGCTCTCCAGGCCCTCGCCCCACCACCGCTCCAGGGCGCCGTCGAGGTGGACCACCCAATACTCGCGCACGCCCGCGTCGGCGTAGAGGAGGCGCTTGGTGACGCGATCGTAGCCGCGGTCGTTGGGGGAGCGGACCTCGACGCAGAGGTCGGGGATGCGGGTGAGCGGGCCGCGCTGATTCCGCTCTACCTCGCCCAGGATGACGAAGGCGTCCGGTTGAAGGATTCGGTCCGGGGCGAAGCGGACGTCCAACGGGTTCTGGCCGACGAAGACGGGCTCGAGCTGTTTCATCGCCCACATGCGAAGCTGGAACACGAGCAATCCGAGCACGTCTTGATGCCGCAACGAAGGCGCCGGCGCCATGATCACCTCTCCATCCAGTAGTTCGACCTTGGCGGTGGTCTCCGGCAGCGCGAGGAATTCCTCCTCGCTCACCATGACGGGGCGGTGTGCGTGCATCGGCCCTCCCTGGGGTGAAGGCTAATCCCGCGCCGCCTCGAACGCCCGGAGCGCGAACCGGACGTGCGAGTCGTCGATCTCGAGGTGGGTGACGAGGCGCACCTGGTCGGCCGCGAGCGCGATGCAACGGACGCCGTGCTCGGCGAGGCGGGCCGCGAGGGCGTGGGCGTCGGGTGTCGTGATGTAGATCATGTTCGTGTCGGGGCGGCGGGCGCTGTAGCCGAGGGTGGTGAGGCCCTCCCAGAGGCGCAGGGCGCGAGCGTGGTCGTCGGCGAGGCGGGCGAGGTGGTGGTCGAGCGCGTAGAGGCACGCGGCCGCGAGGATGCCGGACTGGCGCATGCCGCCGCCCAACATCTTGCGCACGCGGCGGGCCTTGGGCATGAGCGCCTTGGGGCCGACGAGCACCGAACCGATGGGGGCGCCGAGGCCCTTGGAGAAGCACACGTTGACGATGTCGAACGGCGCCGCGAAGGCCGCGAGCGGATCGCCGGTGGCGACGTGGGCGTTCCAGAGGCGGGCGCCGTCGAGGTGGGTGTTCATGCCGGCGGCGCGGGCGACGTCGGACAGGGCGACACAACGGGCGACGGGCGTCACGGTGCCACCGCCGCGGTTGGCGGTGTTCTCGACGGAGAGCAGCCTGGGCACGGTGTGGTGGACGTTGGGTGGGCGCACCGCGGCGCGCACGGCGGCGGGATCGAGCACGCCGTCGACGCCGGCCACGAGCCGGAGCGTGACACCGCTGATGACCGCGGGCCCGCCGGCCTCGTAGAGGAACGGGTGGGCGCTCTGCTCGAGGATGACCTCGTCCCCGGGCTCGGTGAGGCACCGGATCGCGATCTGGTTCGCCTGGGTGCCGCTCGGGACGTAGAGCGCGGCCTCCTTGCCGAGGCGCTCGGCGACCACGGCCTCGAGGCGGTTGACGGTGGGGTCCTCACCGAACACGTCATCCCCGACTTCGGCGTCGGCCATGACGCGGCGCATCGCGGCGGTGGGCTTGGTGACGGTGTCGGAGCGGAGGTCGACGATCATGCGCGCACCAGGGGCGGGAGGTAGTCGGCGGGCAGGGGCACGCCGAAGAGGGTCAGGAGCGTGCCGCCGATCTGGGCGATGCCGGGCTGCGGCGAGCCGGGGACGAGCGGCGGGCAGTCGAGCTTCCACTTGCCGGTCGGGTCGACAAAGATGAACGGCACCGGGTTGAGCGAGTGGCTCGTGCGGATCTTGCGCTCGCCGTCGAGCAGGAGCGGCGCGCCGCTCTTGTCGAGCTCGAACATCTCGTCGGCGTTGCCGTGGTCGGCGGTGACGAGGAGGATGGCGCCGACCTCGCGGCAGGCGTCGACCAGGGCGCCGAGGCACCCGTCGACCGCCTCCATCGCGAGCACGGTGGCCGCGAAGTTGCCGGTGTGGCCGACCATGTCGCCGTTGGCGAGGTTGAGCCGCACGTGGTCGAAGTTGCCGGAACGCAAGGCCTCGACCGCCGCGGCCACGATCGCGGCGCACTGCATCTCGGGCTTCTGGTCGAACGGCACGTTGTCGGACGGGACCTCGTCGTAGACCTCGAGCGACACCGAGAGGCGGCCCGACCGGTTGCCGTTGAAGAAGTAGGTGACGTGACCGAACTTCTGCGTCTCGCTGACGGCGAACGTGCGCACCCCCGCCTCTACGAGCAGCTCGCCGACGGTGTGATCGATGACCGGCGGGTCTACGAGGTAGCGCTTGGGGATGCCGAGGTCGCCGTCGTAGCGCATCATGCCGGCGAAGGTGACCTTGGGGCGATTGCCGCGGTCGAAGGCGGGGAAGTAGGCCTCCTCGAAGGCGCGGGAGATCTCGATGGCGCGGTCGCCGCGGAAGTTGAACAACACCACCGCGTCGCCGTCGTGGATGCGGCCGACGGGCTGGGTGTGCTCATCCACGATGACGAAGGGCGCGAGGAGCTGGTCGTTGGTCTTCGGGTCGTCCGCGTAGAGGCGCTCGATCGCCTCGCTGGCGCTGGAAAAGGGGCGGCCGACGCCGTGCACGTGGCACTCCCAGCCGAGCTTGACCATGCGCCAGTCGGCCTCGTAACGGTCCATCGTGATGCGCATGCGCCCGCCGCCGGAGGCGATCTTGGCGTCGGGAAGCGCGGCGAGCTTCGCTTCGAGCGGGCGGATCCACGTGAGCGCGCTGCGCTCGGACACGTCGCGACCGTCGGTCAGCACGTGCACACGGATGCGCTTGCCCGCTGCGGCGGCGCGGTCGATCAGCGCGTTGAGGTGCTTGACGTTGGAGTGCACGTTGCCGTCGCTCAGGAGGCCGAGGAAGTGGACCGTCGGGGCCCGCATGACCTCTTCCCAGGCCTCGGTCTCCCAGATCCGGCCGCTGGCGATCGCGGCGTCGACCAGCGCGGCGCCCTGCTCGATGATGCGGCCGGCGCCCATCGCGTTGTGCCCGACCTCGGAGTTGCCCATGTCCGCGTCGGAGGGGAGCCCGACCGCGAGGCCGTGGGCGCGCAAGAGGCAATGGGGCGAGGTGGCGAGCAGCGCGTCGAGGCGCGGGGTGTCGGCCATGTAGACGGCGTCGGTGTCGTCGCGGCGGCCCCAGCCCACCCCGTCGAGGATGCAGAGGACGACGGGCGTGTGGTCGGACATCAAGGCTCCTGGCCCTCGAGGGGCGCGTGTGCGGAAGGCCGCGCGTGGCGGGGTGGGCGCCGGCGGCCGGTGCGGGCGGCGATCGTGACGCTAAGCACGCCAGCGACGGCCGAGCACGGGACGAACAGCCACCAGTAGACGCGCCAGAACACCCCACCCCACTTGAGCGCATCCATCCGGGTGTTCTGCATGTCGTTGGGCCAGAGGAACAGGAGCGCGAACGTCGCGGTCGTCCCCACGAGCTGCCCCACGACCGCCCCTTGGAGCCCGCGCAACAACCACCGCGTGGGCCGCTCGACCCCGAGCCCCGCGGGCCGATGCGCGAGCGAACTGGCGCGCCCCGGGATCATCCCGGCGCACAACACCGGCGCCCACACGATGCCCGCCACCGCCCCCACGAGCGGCGCCCGCAGCGCGTAGTAGCGGGTGAACGCGTCGGAGAACTCGTAGTTCTGTGCCGACATGCCCCACGCCGCCGTCGTGAGCCACGACAGGACCGCCCAGAGGAGCCCGAGGAGCACGAACTGGCGCAGGGAGGGCAAGGTGGGGGAGCGTAGCGCGGATTGGGGTTTGGGGGTGTTCTGGTGGGGTGGGAGGGGCGGTGACGGGGGCGAGGACGGCGGCCGGGACGGCGGCGTGGGCGGTTGAGCACCCTGAGGGTGACCAACGCCCCGGGTGAGGCGCCACCCGCGGGGTTGAGCACCCTCGGGGTGACCAACACCTCGGGTGAGGCGCCACCCGCGGGGTTGAGCACCCTGGGGGTGACAAACACCCCGGGTGAGGCGCCACCCGCGGGGTTGAGCACCCTGGGGGTGACGAACACCTCGGGTGAGGCGCCACCCGCGGGGTTGAGCACCCGTGTCTTCAAACGCTTCGGACGAGGTCGCGCCGCGCGCCGGCCGACCGCGCGAGCTCGCATGAGGCCGGGGGGCGCGCCAGTGGAGACAGCGGCGGCGCGGGGGGCCGCGGCGGCGCGGGGGGGAGCGGTGGCGCGGGGGGGGGAAAGCAGGGGCAGCGGGGGCAGCGGCGGCGCCGAGGACAGCGGGGGCGGCGTCAGCGGGGGCGCTGGCGTCAGTGGGGCGCCGAGGACAGCGGCGACGCGGGTGGCGGCGCCGAGGACAGCGGCGGCGCGGGGGACAGCGTCAGCGGGGAGCAGCGGCGGCGCCGAGGACAGCGGGGGCGCCGGGGACAACGTCAGCGGGAGCAGCGGCGGCGCCGAGGACAGCGGGGGCGCCGACGCCGGCGACAGCGCCGGCGACAGCGTCAGCGGCGGCGCCGGGGACAGTGACAGCGCCGGCGCCAGCGTCAGCGGCGGCGCCGAGGACAGCGGGGGCGCCGAGGACAGCGGGGGCGCCGAGGACAGCGGGGGCGCCGAGGACAGCGCCGGCGCCGAGGACAGCGGCGGCGCCGAGGACAGCGCCGGCGCCGAGGACAGCGGCGGCGCCGAGGACAGCGGCGGCGCCGAGGACAGCGGC
>JAZKFH010000021.1:0-20311 GCA_040386535.1 Myxococcota bacterium
GTTCGAGCCGAAACTCTATTGAACGTTACAGAAACTACTACCAATTTTTCAAAGACCGGTTTGGTTTCCACTTGCGTGGCGCTCAAACCAATGTCGAGTCAGGCGATTATTCCTGTCTCGTTTGTGCGGCGCTTGTAACCGCGCCGCTCTCCGCCGTCAACCCTCTTTGTGGGAGGGTTCGGTGGGTGGGAGGCCCGAGGTTTCATCCTCGTTCCGTCCGCGCCGCCGGTTATCCCGGCTGGCTGGCTTCCGTCAAACATCTTTTTGGGATGCTTCCCGGGCCCGGGGGAGCGAGGGTTTCATCCCGGCTCCAACCGCACCGCCAGTTAGCTGGTCCCCTCCGGCACGTCAAGGCGCTTCCCGCTCTCCACCGCGCGTTCGCTGCGCCGGGAGCCCCGCCGAGGCGGAAGTGAACGGCCGCGAGCGCCGTATACTCGCCCGATATCCACCCTCCGCGAAGACTTGCGCGGCCTCCTCCACGGCCCGCGCGACCTCTGGATCCTGTACGGCGTCAAGCTCCTCGGGTCGCGTCCGTGGCGCTCCTCCCCTTCGTGCGCCTCATCGTCGTGGGCTTCACGAGCGGCGCGCTGCTGACGCGCTACTGCCCGGAGACCGGCCCCGTCGACAGCCAGCACATCTGTGCCTACGCCCGCGTGAGCACGGCCTCGACGGCCCGGTCCTCCGGCCCGCTCGGGCCGAGGTTCGTCATGGCGATGACGAGGGAGTCGCCGTCGCGGCGGAAGCGCGTGCGCCAGCCCCACCGTTCGTCACCGGCCGGGTAGCTGCCCAGCACCGAGATCCCGTCGCCCTCCGCCTGCCCATGGGACACCATGATCTGCGTGCCCGAGTGGAAGCTGTCGATCCAGGCCGCGGTGTAGCGCTTCTCGTCGCGCTCGTAGCCGAGCAGGATCTCGCCCGCGTGCGGCTTCCCCATCGCCGTGCCGCTGTACGTCAGGCGCACGAAGCGGCCGCCGAGGACCAGCGCGCCGGACAGGCGCCACGCCGACTCTTCGGGGGCGCCATCGGGGTCGAACCACGTGGAGACGGGGCCGGACCAGTCGCCGACGAAGGTGGCGAGCCGGTCGTGCTCGGGGCCGGGGTTCATCGGGGGCAGATCCATGGAATCTCCAGGAGGCGTCGCGAGGATAGCCTGCGGCGATGGTGAACCTCTTTCTCCTCGTGGCCTGCACGGCGCCTCCCGACCCCGCGGCGCCCGACGAGGACGCCGCGGCCGACCGCGACTGGGCCGACTTCCTCGGCAAGGTGGACGAGCAGGTCGTGGGCCACCAGGTGCCCGGCATCCAGGTGGCCGTCGTGATCGACGGCGCGCTGCGCTACGCAGGCGGCGCGGGTGTGGTGGCCTGGGGCGCGGACGAGCCCGTCACCGACGACACCGTGTTCCGCTGGGCGTCGGTCTCCAAGATGCACACGGCCACCGCGGTGCTCCAGCTCGTCGACGAGGGCGCGCTCGATCTGCAGGCGCCCGTCACCAGCTACCTCGACGAGGTGTCGCTCCAGCAGGGCTTCGACGCGAGCACGATCACCCCGCACCACCTCCTCTCCCACACCGCCGCGCTCCCCGACGCGCTCGACTGGGCCTGCGCCACCCGCGACGGCGGCCTGCGCGGCCGCGTGGAGTCGACCGAGCTGCCGCTCTACGCGCCCCCCGGCAGCTTCTACAACTACTCCAACACCGGCTACGTGTGGGCCGGCGCGCTGATCGAGGAGCTCACCGGCGACTCGTTCGTGGACGCGATGCAGGCGCGCGTGCTCGACCCCGCCGGCATGAGCACCGCGACCTACGACGCGACCGAAGCGAGCGCGGGCGCCCACGCCACCGGCACGACCTGGTGGAACGACGAGGCCTTCTTCTACGATCTGGAGGAGTACGACTGCGCGTGGTCCCGCCCCGCGGGCTGGCTCCACGGCACGGCCACCGATCTCGCGCGCACCGCCGAATGGCAGCTCGCGGGGGGCGACGGCCTGCTCTCCGCCGAGAACACCGCGGCCATGCACGCCCAGGTCGACACCCACCTGCTCCCCGACGACCAATTCGAGGTGGGCTACGGCCAATTCAGCAGCCCGTACAAGGATGTCAGCCTCGTGTGGCACGACGGGTGGGTGACCGGTTTCGTGAGCACCTGGGCGATCGTGCCCGAGGCCGGCTTCGGCGTGGTCGTCGTCGCCAACGCGGACTGGGCCGATCCGTACGCGCTCATGTACGACGCGGTCGACCTGTTCCTCGACCAGGCCGACGCCGCCGAGCCCACCTGGCTCACCGAGCCCGACACATGGGCGCCCTACGTCGGCACCTACCGCGACCCCTACGTGCACGGCGCCATCGACGTCTCGCTCGAGGAGGACGCGCTCTGGGCCCGCTTCGTCGACCGCGGCGAACGCGTGCGCCTCGTACAGTCCGCGGCGGATCTCTGGTACTTCGAGCTCGACGGCGCCTGGACCGACGTGCGCTTCATCGCCGACGACGCGGGCGTGTTCCAGTGGTTCGTGACGCGGGAGGGCGTCGGCACGCGCGCGGAGGAGGAGCTGGCGCTCACCGCTGGCCCAGCCCTCATCGAGGATGCGGCGTGGCGGGCGTTGCTCCAACGGTATGCCCGACGGGAGCTGCCCCGAGCCGGCCGGATTCGCCCGGGGAGATGAGCCGGGGCCGCGCACCGTTACCGCCTGTTACCGGAAGGACCGAGGCCCGGGCGTATACTCCGCCGCCATCCGGAGCCCGCATGACTTCCAGCTCGCCCAAGGCCGCCCTCCTCGTCGGTGTCAACGACTACGCGGCGTACGACGCCTCCCTCGCCAACGCCCCCGGCACCAGCAACCTGCGCGGCGCCCTCGCCGACGTGAAGTGTTGGTACGTCAACGCCCGCCGCCTCGGCATCCCCGCCGAAAACATCGAGGTGCGCACCTCGCCCCTCCTCACGGCGGCGGACATGCCCATCGACGCGACGGGCACCCGGTTCGGCCCCGCCACGCACGACGCGATCCTCGACGGCGTCCAGGCCCTCGGCGCCCGGCTCGGCAGCGGCGGCCTCGCGCAGGGGCTGCTCACCTGGTCGGGCCACGGCGCCTCGGGTGCCGACGGCGCGCTCCTCTGCCCCTCCGACGTGACCGGGACGACGCTCGAGAACGCGATCTCGTACACGAAGCTCGCGGCGGCGCTCGACGCCCACGTGCCCGCGCACGCCCTCACCATCGTGCTCGACACCTGCCACGCCGCGCCTTCCCGCTTCGGCGGCCGCCTCTTGCCCCAGCCCACCCGCTTTCTCGGCGCCCCCGGCACCGCCGCCGCCACTCCGAAGGTGCGCAGCCAGGACCGCGTGCTCGCCGCGTGCGGCGCGGGCGGGACGTCCCAGGAATACCACTTCCAGGGGGTGTGGCACGGCGCCTTCACCTGGGCGGCCACCACGGTGCTCGAGCGCTGGCCGGGCAACGAGAGCGAGGGCGCCCACTACATCAGCATCGACTACGCGGAGCTGTTGGCCCGCACGACGGCGGTGTTGAAGGGCGCGGCGTTCTCCCAGGTCCCGCGGTGGACCGGCCCCGAGGGCGACGCCGCCGTGCCGTTCGGGTACCCGTCGAGCGCGGCTGGCGCCCCAAGCTCGGAGGAGGCGAACGGAGGCCCGTTGCAGGAGATCGATCCCGAGACCGAGCTCGGGATCTACATCCTCAAGAACCTGCAAGGTACCAGCACCCTCGGCTACGTCGTGGCCGCCGCCGTGGACAAGAACGGCTGGAAGGCGGGCAACGAGTACTGGGTCTGGCAGAACGCGTCGGCGAAGTTCCCCACGAGCGGGTGGACGCTCGCCGGCTTCACCGGCACCCTCCCGAGCTGGGCCATCCCGGCCAACGCGATCACGTTCGAAAGCAACACGTTCCCCTCCACGACGGGCCAGGTCACGCCTCAGCTGGGCGGGCCGTGGTTCGCCATCAACGCGCCGCCGACCACCACGAGCATCGGCTGGTTCAATCCCAACCCGACCAACGGCTCGCCCACGAGCACCACCTGGTACGAGGTCGCGGCGGGCTCGGCGCCCCCGTACATCGCCACGGTCGGCGGGCCCATGCTCCGCTTCGCGCAGGTCAGCTTGCCGGGCACGCTCTACAACGTGTCGGTGGTGACCGACCCGCTCTCGACCAACCCATAGGGTCGCACGAGGCGCGCCCCGGCAACCGAGTAGCGGCGGGAGGGTGGAGCGCCGAAGCGGGTGGCCGGGTGGCACATGCTCCGGCTGCTCGAGAACGCGCCGCCGCGCAGGGAGACGAAGCCGTCAAGCGGCTCCTCGTCCGCCGGCGTCGGATCCAGCCGACCGTCCGTCGGCCGCAGGACGTCTCGACGCCACCCGTTTCCACACCACGTGCGGACGTTGCCCGCGAGGCCGCGCACGCCGTACGGACTCGTGTCGACGGGGAAGCTGTCCACCGGCGTCCGGCACGGCGGCCGGTTGGGGCCCTCGAGCGTATTCGCCCACGTGGCCTCGAGAAAGTCGCCCCAGGGCAGGAAGCGCCCGTCGGGCCCGCGCGCGGCCTTCTCCCATTCGATCTCGTGCGGCAGGCGCCAGGGGAGCCCGGTATACGTGGCATACCAACGGCCGTACGCTTTCGCGTCGTGCCACGTCACGCACACCACGGGCTCGTCGAGCCCCAGCGCCGCGACGCCGTCCGACGGAAGCTCGAACGCGCCGTCCGGGCGACGACGGAACAGGGGCTCGCCCGCTTCGTGGTCCGCCCCCACGCCACGCCGAGGCACCCGCACCAACGCCTCTTCCTCCCGCCCCGCCCGTAGAAGCGCGCCCAACCACGCGAGGTACTCCCCGTTCGTCACCGGAAAGCGACGAACGACGAGCGCGTCCGACCACCACCGCCCGGCGGGAAGGGCATCGGACGCCTGGGGATCCCCACCCACCGAAAACCACCCCGCCGGCACGTAGCAGTCGTCCGGCCCCAGGTCCCCCGGCCGGGGCAACCACAGTCGAAGCGGAGCCTCCGCCCCCGGTGGCACGAGCTTCCACGCCTCCGCGCGCCCGACCATGACGGGCACGTCCACGTCCCCCGCGGGCCCCGCGATCCGCAGCAGCAGGCTGCCCCAGGGCACCTTGACCCCCACGAGCGGCGTGCGGCCGAGCGATCCGACGTGCTCGGGCACGAGGCGCCGATCGCGGAGCACGTAGCGGAACAGCGTCACTTCGGCGCCCGTCGGGTCCGTGTCGAGCGTGAGGGTCCCGTCTCCGTCGAGCCACGCCTTGTGGCGACCGCGGTCGTGGGCGCGCAGGCGCACCTCGGCGCGGGTGGCGGCGGCGCGGTCGCGGGCGGCCTCCGCGTCGGCGTGGCGCGCCCGGTAGTAGTCGGCCAGCCGCGACTGGGCCTCGGGCAGCTCGGACACGAGCTCGCGCGCCCCGTGGAGGAGCTGCGTCCACACCTCCTCGCGCCCCACCGCCTCGGCGCGGAGCCGCTCGGCCTCGTCCTGGAGGCGCCACCCCGCCACCTTCTCGTCGGTCGGCGCCTGGGGCGCGATCGGCTCGAGGAGCACGCGCGCCTGCTCGTCGAGCGAGTCCGCGCGGGTGCGCAGCGCCGCAATCTCCGGGAGCATCACGTCGGCGCGCGCCACGAGCTCCAGCGCCTCGTCGCGCCGCCGCACACCGTCGAGCCACGCCGCCACCTCGACGGCGAGCGTGGCGGCGGTGGGGCGCAGATCCGCGTGGTGCGCCATCGCGCGGCGGGAGAGGCGGGCGAGCGCGTCGGGCACACGCGCGTCGAGGGGCGGCGGCGTCTCGTCCGCGGTGGGCGCCCCGCCGTGTGTCCCGAGCTCGCGCGGGGGCGGCGGACGCGTGCAATGGAGGAGCACGTGGAGCGTGACGCCGAGCGCGTGCACGTCGGCGGCGGGCCCGATCGGGAGGCCGGCGGCCTGCTCGGGCGCCATGTACCCGGGGGTCCCGAGCACCGCGCCGGCGCGGGTGGTGTCGAGCAGCGGCGGATCGTCGCCGTGGCCGGGCGGCGTGGGCGCGCTGTCCCACGCGGGGCCGCCCTCGACTTCCAGCACCAGCGTGCCGGCCTCGTGGGTGTCGGGCCCGCGCGGGGCGACCGGCACCACCGGCGTCGGCCCGCCCAGCTGCACCACCGAACGCACGCGCTTCGCGATGCCCCAGTCGAGCACCACCACCGAGCCGAACGCCTCTAGCATCACGTTGGCCGGCTTCAGGTCGCGGTGCACCACGCGCTGATCGTGGGCGTAGGCCACGGTCTCGCACACGCGCCGGAACGCGTCGACCAGGCGCCGGAACGTGAAGCCCTCGGGGTCGGGCCGCCACTCCCCCTCCGGCGAGGCCTTGTGCACCGCCACGATCACGTCCGCCAGCGTGCGCCCGTGCACCTCGCGCATCACGTAGAAGGGCCGCCCGTCGGGCAGCTCGCCCGCGTCGTAGACCGGCACGATGCCGGGGTGCTGGAGCCGCGCGGTGATCTCGGCCTCGATCTGGAGGCGGCGCGCCACCGCGGTCCCCGCCAGCTCGGGCCGCACCACCTTCATCACCGCCGTGCGGTGCAGCTGCCGATCGTAGACCAGCCGCACCTCGCCCATGCCGCCCTGTCCCACCAGGAAGCGATCTTCGTAGCGCCCCGCGCCGTCGGGCACGCGCGGAGGAAGGGGGGGGCGCTCGGAGGAGGCGGGCATCGGCTCGGCAGGTGGGCTCGTGCCGTCGTACCATGCCGGGCCATGGGAACGCTCAAGGACACCACCAACGGCACGAGCTACCGGCTCCCCGCCCAGACGCTCCTCGGGCGCGCAGGCCCCTGCCACGTGCGCATCGACGCTCCGTACGTCTCCACCGAGCACGCCGCCATCCGCTGGACCGGTGACGGCTGGGAGATCCGCGACCTCGCGAGCCGCAACGGCACCTTCGTCGGCGCCCACCGCCTCGAGCCCGGCCAACGCGCACGGCTCGAGGTCGGCGTACCCGTCGCGTTCGGCCGCTCCACCGAGACCTGGATCCTGACCGACGACACCCCGCCCGTCGCCGGCGCCGCCGCCAACGGCCAGCACCAGTGGGCGGAGGACGACCTGCTCCTCCTCCCCGACGCGAGCGCAGAGGTGTGCGTGTATGCCGACGGTCGCGGCGGCTGGACCGCCGAGGCCGGCGATCGCCTCTGGCCCGTCAGGGACGGCGACGAGCTGACCGCGGGCGACCGCGTGTGGACCCTCTCGCTCCCCACCGTGCCCACCCCCACGCGCGAGGCCGAAGAGATCGACGCCGCCCGCGCGGGCGAGCTCGCCCTCACCTTCCACGTGAGCCGCGACGAGGAGCACATCGAGGTCACCGCCGCCGTCGGCGGCCGCACCTGGCGCCTTGCCCACCGCGCCCACAGCTACCTGTTCCTCACGCTCGCCCGCGCCCGCCACGACGCCGAACCCGACCTGCCCGCCTCCGAGCAGGGCTGGCTGTACCACGACGATCTCGCGCGCGGCCTCGGCCTGGCCATCGGCCACTTCAACATGGGCGTGTTCCGCGTGCGGCAGCAGCTCAAGGAGGCCGGCGTGCCCGGCGCCGACGGCGTCATCGAGCGCCGCCGCGGCTCGGGCCAGATCCGGCTCGGGGTGGGGCGGGTGGATGTCGAGGGCTTGTGACGCGCCGGTGATCCGAGCGTCGGGGCGCCCCGCCGGCGCGGACGCCGGCGGCGGGTCGGCTCCAGGCTCGCCCTCCGGGCTCGGTCCGTCCGCGCGCGGCGCGCGGCCGGGACCGTCCGCCCCGAGGGCGGCCGCCTTGCGCGCCCCTGGCGCGGGGGAGGGGGCGATTTGGGAGCGTGGTTTGGGAGGGGCTTCGCGGTGGCTTTCGGTATGGTGGTGGTACTCCCGACGAAGTCCTCGGGGTCGACTGCGGCCAGCGCGGCAAACGCCGGTACGGACCTCGCCGTGGAGTCGGCGCGCGGGCTGCGTCGCGACCGCGCGACGACGACGTCGGGCCCGCGTCGGCAGGTGGCGACGCTGCCCAGGGCCGGGCGTCAAGAAACAAGGCGGGCGTGAGCTTTGCTCGGGCGAACGATCCCTGACGATGGCCGCGCGGCGGCCAACCGGGCACCCCCTTTCGGCAAAGGTCCCCGGGCCTTGGCCGCGGGCCGGCCATCCGGGCCCCCCCTGTCGGCAAGGTCCCCCGACCTTGGCCGCGGGGCGGCCATCCAGGCACCCCCTTTCGGCAAAGGTCCCCCGACGATGGCCGCGGGCCGCCAATTGGAGGCCAGGATTGCGCGTACCCGATCAGGTGTCGTGCCGGACGTCGAACTCGTTCCCCTCAACGCAACGGGTGACGTTCGGTGGGCGGCCCCATCATCCCCGCTGCGCTTGCCAACAACCACCCCACCGCCAATACTCCCGCCATGACCGCCGACACTCCCGCTCAATCGCTCCTGTTGATCGGGCTGCGGAAGGAACGCCTCGCCGACCAATTCCCCTTCCCCATGGAAATCGAAGGGCCGCTCGACGCCGATGTGCGGGCGGCCGTGGCCAACCACCTCGCGTCCGGAGCCGTGGCCGAGCGGTATCGCGGCCATTCCCACTGCCGCTACGGCTGCGCCGGAGATCTCGGCCACGACGACCTCTCCGACGGGACCTGGGTGTGGCCCGAAGGCTTCGCCCACTACGTGCAGCATCACGGTGTACTCGTGCCGCCCGCGTTCCTGGCGCACGTGTTGGGTAGGCCCGGCGTGTGTGTCGAACCAATGGAGGCGCTCCAGGCCCGCGCCCGCAGCGACGCGATCTGGATTTCCTGGTCTGCACAGTTCCGGACCGCGGCTATCGAGATCCAGCTGGCAGCGGCCGTCACCGAAGCTCAGCGGCAATGCGACGCCGCGCTCGCAACCAAGGCACTCCGCCTCGAGGACTCGCTGGGCCTCTCCGACAGCGCCTGCCTTTCGGCAGGGTGCACCCGCACGGCCGCGGTCGGGAGGGCGCTCTGTCCACCCTGTCTCACCGAGCCCGACCGAGGCCACGAGGTCGGGATGTCCGACTCGACTCAGGTCAGCCTGCTGACGAACACCTGGCCCCGGTGAACCTCACCCGACAATCGGCGCGTACGTATACGCGTACCCCCGCGCCCCGCCACCCTCGCGCGGCACGCCCGCCGCCACGATCTCCGCCATCTCACCCATCCGCGTGAACGCCTCTCGCACCGCGGGTGACACGTTCGCGAGGGGAACGGACCGCGCCTCCGCGATCCTGCCCTTCACCCAGCGGTGCCAGGTGAGGCTGCGTACCCCGTCCACGATGCGCACGGAGCGCGGATCCTCGGGCGGGGACAACGCCAGGAGCGCCCGCGCGACCTCGACGTACACGCCAGAGACGGCGTCGATCCAATCGTGCCGATCGGACCAAGGCAGGCGCGCCCGGTAGCGGGACAGGTCCACCAGCTGCTCGTCGGCCGCCGTGCGTGGCTGCAGGACCGTTTGTGCGATCTCGACCCGCTGCTCGACGTGTGTCGCCGGATCCACCCGCACCCAGCGCACCGCGCCCGTCCAGAGCAGCGTCATCGACGCCAGGGCGCCAGGCACCGCCACCTCCAGCACCAGGCGCTCACACACCTCGTCGCCTGTGCCACCGCGCACGATTCGCAGGAGCTGTTCGACGTGGTCGCGGTGCGATCTCCGAAACAGGAGGTTCTCGTCGCGCTCGGGCAACTCCACCGGGCAGACCGGCCACGATCCGTACGCAGGATCGCTCGCGAGTCGTTCGAGGTAGCGCGGAAGTGTGTCCGGCAGGCGCGCGGCGAACGGTTGGACGTCGTCCAGCGTGAGATAGTCGTACGCGGCGTCCACCACGGGGAGCATCGTGTCGGCGTCTTCCTCCGGGTGGAACGGCAGGAGATCGTCGAAGAACCACGCGAGTTCGATTGGCGGAACCCACCACGTGATCGTGCGCGCCGCGAAGATCAACCCCGCCATCACCCCTCCGGCGCTCGCCCCGCCCTCCCCGCCGCCGCAGCGGCCGCGTCCGCGCGGTCCGTCTGCCCAGGCTCTGACTCCGGAACTACCGCTTCGCCGCCCACCGCCCCAACCCTTCGAGGTTGGCCCGCAAAACGTGCGACGCCGCGGCGTCGGCGCCGGCCGTGAGCGCCTTCCACTTGAGGAAGCCCACGTCGTCCCGGCGGGGCGCCGAGCCGAGCGCGTAGCCGAGCACGCCGGGGGCCGCGAACCACACGCCGTGGCTGTAGTCGCTGCGGAAGCCCTCCTTGGCGGAGAGCGCGCTGGTCTCAGTGGGGAGGATGGCCCAGCCGGCGGCGAGGTAGCCGCGCTGCGGGGCGAGGCGCTCCAGCACGAGCTCGTGGTGCACCGCGCCGAGCATCGGGATCTCGATGCGCTGGTAGAACCGCACCTTGTCGGGCGCGACGAAGCGCGGGTCCTTGATGGAGCGGCAGGCGGCGACGTGCTCGAGGTTGCCGACGTAATGATCGACATCCATCACCGCGTCGATCGCGCGCTGCGGATCGAGGCCGGGGATGGGCATGATCGCGAAGCCCTCATCCGTCTGGCGGCCCCCGTGCGGCCAATGCGAGAAGGTGAACGCCGTGGGCGGGGACGCGGGCAGGTGGGGCAGGACACGGTCGAGAAAGGCGGGTAGTTCCACGGTAGCCTCGGGCGCGGGGTCGATTCGGAGGCGGTCCATGTAGCGCGGCGCGGGCCCATCCGGGAGGCGCGCGGATGGGGCGGCGTCCGGGATACCCTGTGTCATGCTGCTCTTCGCGCTGCTCGCGTGCACCGGACCCGCCGAGGAGGTCGACACGGGCACGCCGGCGTTGACCGCCGAGATGTGCAACGGTCGCGACGACGACGGCGACGGGAGGATCGACGAGGGCGTGCTCGTCTCGGGCTGGGTGGACGCCGACGGAGACGGCGCGGGCGGCGACGAGAGCGCGTGGGAGGCCTGCACCGCGCCCGCCGGCGCGGTGACCGAGGGCGGCGACTGTGACGACGCCAATCCCACCGTGTTTCCCGACGCCATCGAGTCCTGCGCGACCCCCGGCGACGACGATTGTGACGGCGTCGCCAACCCCGCGGGCGCGGAGGGGTGCACCGACGTGTGGGCGGACACCGACGGCGATGGCCTGGGCGGCGGCGCGTCCACCTGCGTGTGCGACCCCGCGGACCGCCCGCGCACCGGCGAAGACTGCGATCCCGACGACGTCGACCGCGGGCTGGACTGCGCCGAGGGCGCCGTCGTCGCGCTCGATGGAGCGCGGCTGCGAGACGATGACGACGAGATCGCGTGGACCCTGGTCGGGGCGGCCGATGTGGACGCGGCGCCGGGCGACGAGCTCGTCCTCTCCGCCCCCGCGGGCCTCGCCTTCCTGACGCTCCCCGCGGGAGGTGACACCCGCTACAGTGACGCGCTGATCGGCACCTTGGCGCTGACCCCCTACTCCGACCGCGCGCTCCGACCGCACGGCGACACCGGCGAGATCGCGCTCGTGGAGGCCAGCTACGAGGCGGTCCCCGACTCCGACGACCCTTCCGAGGCGTTCTTCACGATCACGCCCACCCTGCGCGGGTACCGGGCGCCCCTCGCGGACGCCGCGGCCGCCTGGACCTGGCCCCTCGAGCCCATCCACACGAGCTACGTCGAGGAGTCGCTGTTCGTCGCCGACCTCGACGGGGACGGGATCGTGGAGGCCTGGTACGCCTCGGGCACGATCCCGGGCCACGCCGGGGACGCGGCGTTGTGGCGCGTGACCGATACGAGCGACACCGGCGTCACCGAGCTCCTGCGCACGACCGTCGAGGGCTCGCTCTACCACGTCACCCCCCTCGGCGATCCCGACGGGGACGGCCTGACCGACCTCGGCATCCTCACCGTGGGTGACGACGCGGACGCGGTGTCGGTGTACGCCGGGCCGATGGGCGACCCCTTCCCCGCGGCGAGCGCCGACATCGTGACCGAGGCGCTGTTCGACCTGGTCCCCCTCGGCGACCTGGACGGGGACGGGTACGACGACCTCGGCCTGCGCGGGGAGCGCATCCACGTGCTCCGCGGCCCGTTGGCGTCGGGCGTCGCCGCCGACCTCGCCGCCACGCGCGTCGGCCCGGAGAGCGACGACCTCGACGAGAGCGCGCTGTTCGCCACCGCGGGCGACCTGGGCGCCGACGGCGCGCGCGAGCTCGTCGTGACCGACACCTACTGGCCCGGCCGCGTCGGCGGAGAGCCGCTGCGGGGCGCGGTCTACGTCTTCGAGGGGCTCCCCACCGGCGTCGTGGACGTGCGCGCCGCCGCCACCCGCCTGTACGGCACCACCTACGGCGCGCTCGGCGCCTACCCGAGCGTGCTCGAAGACGGCCGCCTGCTGGTCGGCGCCCACCTCGAGGACCACGCGGAGGGGCGCGGCGTGTTCTGGGTGCTGGGGTTGTAGGGGCGCCGGGCGCGAGCCTTGTTGTACACCCGATGTTCTACACTCCCCGAATGCTCCTCCTCGCGCTCCTGGCCTGCACCGGCGACAAGCCGACCGACTCCGCCGCCCCGACCTACACCGATCCCGACGGCAACGTCGTGGTGGTCGAGCCCGACGGCACGCTGCGCTTCGGCGACCGCGCCGTCACCGTGGCCATCGGCGTCGTCGCGAGCCCCGACGACACGGTCAACTACGACCCGATCAACATCATCGAGGGCAACGATCCCGCCGGGTTCCATTGGCGCACCGCCACGGCCGCCACGTGGGACGGGGCCCTGTGGCAATTGACATTGGAGGACGGGTGGTCCGCCACGTTGGCCGTGGATGACACAGGGCCGGGCATGCGGTTCACCGTCACGCCGCTGGGAGATGTCTGGGCGCCCTACGTGCGCGTCACGGTGCCCGTGACGGAGGACGAGGCGTTCTACGGCCTCGGCGAGTGGTTCGACGGCGCCGAGCACCGTGGCCACGTGCACCCCATGCACATCCGCATCGATCCCACGCTGGAGAGCAGCTACAACGAGGCCCACGTGCCGGTGCCGTTCCTGGTCTCGACCGCGGGGTGGGGCGTGCTCGCGGACAGCACGTGGCCGGGCGCGTTCGACGTGGCGGCCTCGGATCCCGACGCCGTGCATGTGCTGTTCAACCAGCGCGACGGCTTCTCGTTCGATCTGTACGGCGCACCCAAGCCGGCGGAGGTGCTCGCCCGCTACCACCAACGCACCGGCATGCCCGAGGTGCCCCCGGATTGGGCCTTCGCCCCGCTCCAGTGGCGCGACGAGAGCACTGCCGCCGACGTGTTGGCCGACGCCGCCGCGATCCGCGCGCTGGGTATCCCCGGTGGCTGTGTGTGGATCGACAATCCGTGGCAGACCTCGTACAACAGCATGGTGCCCGACGAGGACGGCCTGTACCCCGATTGGGACGGGATGATCGCCACCTTGGAGGCCAAGGGCTTCCGCATGCTCACGTGGACCACTCCCTACGTCGAGGAAGCCGAGCCCGAATACGCCAGCTACGCGGCCAACGGCTGGTTCGTCCACATCGCCATCGAGTTCAACCAATTCGGCCCGCTGGTGGACCTGACCAACCCCGCCGCCGCCGCCGCGTGGTCCGCCCGCATCGCATCGGCGCACGCGCGCGGGGTCGAAGGGTGGAAGCTCGACTACGGCGAGGACGTGCAGCTCGGCTTCGGCGAGGGCCAACTGAACGCCGACTTCGCCAACGGCGAGGACGAACGCACGATGCACCACGACTTCGTGCGCTACTACCACACGGTGTACGCGGGCGAGGACGGGGACAAATTCCTGCTCGGCCGCGCCGGCGTACGCGGCGGCCACACCATCACCGACGCCATCTGGCCAGGCGATCTCGACAGTGACTTCCGCCACTTCGGAGACGACGGCCATGTCGGCGGCCTGCCCGCGGCGATGCGCGGCGGCACGAGCCTCGCGGCGAGCGGCTATCCGTTCTACGCGTCCGACACCGGCGGGTATCGCCACGCCCGGCCCACCGAGGAGGTGTTCCTCCGGTGGACCGAGTACGCCGCCCTCCTCCCCATCTTCCAATACGGTGGCAGCGGCGACGACCACAACCCCTGGAACTTCGAGCCTGACGGCGAGTCGGTGTTCACCAGTGACACCCTCGACACCTTCCGCCGCTACGCGGTACTCCACACCCGCCTGTTCCCGTATTTCAAGCTGCTCGCCGAGCGGGTGGAGACCACCGGCCTGCCCATCGTGATGGCGCGCGGCTTCGCCTACCCCGACGACGGCCTGCACCCGGAGGACGTGTTCCTGGTCGGCGACGATCTGCTGGTGGCCGCCGTCGCGGAGGCGGGCGTCTCCACCAAGGACGTGGTGTTGCCCGCGGGGGACTGGGTGCATTGGTGGTCCGGCGAGCGGTATACCGGCGCGGTGACTGTGCCCGCGCCGCTCGGCGAGGGGCCGCTGTTCCAGCGCGCGGGCAGCGCGATCCCGTTGTTGCGGCCGGAGATCATGACATTGGCGGCGACCGACGGGACGGTCGAGAGTTGGGCGGACGAGCCGGGCCGCCTGCACGCGCGTGTCATCCCGGGCCCGGACTCCATGGCGGGCGCGGCCTTCACCCTGCGCACGGGAGAGGCGCTCACCTGGGAGGCCGATGGCGCCACGCTCGTAGCGGGATCGACCTACGACGGCTGGGACCTGGAGGTGTGGGTGGAGGGCGGGATCACCGGCGCCACCGCGGACGGCGTGGCGCTGCCCGAGGGCGAGGCCGGGTGTGTCGACTGTTGGGTCGCGGGCGATCCGTGGGTGCACGTGGTGGTCGAGAGCGCGGCGAACATCGCGGTCACGCGTTGATCAGCCGCCCTCACGGCCGAACACCACCGTGAGGTTGTTGGCGGGCATCTCCACGATCTCGACCAGATGGAAGCCGTTCTTGGCGGCCTCGGCCTCGACCGCTTCGAGGTCGCGTACGCCCCACCGGTAGTCGCGCGCGTGGAGCCACTGGTCGAACTCCTCGTTGCTCGGGGAGGTGTGGGCGCCGCCGCGGCGGTAGGGGCCGTAGAGCACCACGATGCGCGGCGAGAGCTCGGCGGCGCCGGCGAACAGCGCCACGGTGGCCTCCCAGGGCGAGATGTGGATCATGTTGACCGCGAGGACCACGTCCGCCGCCTCGACGGGCCAGGGACGTTGACACACGTCGAGCGGGAGAGCGGGCGCCAACGTCGCGACCGGCGTGACGGCCGCCCACGCGTCGATGGAGGCGCGGGCCTCGGGATCGGCGTCCGTGGGCTGCCAGCGGGAAACGGGGAGCTGGGCGGCGAAGTACACGGCGTGTTCGCCGGAGCCGCTGGCGATCTCGAGCACACCATCGCCCGGGCGGACGTGGCGGGCGAGCACGGTGAGCAGCGGCTCGCGGTTGCGTTGGGTGGCGGCGGCGTAGCGGCGGGCGTCGGGCATGGGGGGGCCTATGCCGGCGGAGGCACCTTGAGCAGTCCGGCGAGCAGGGGGAGCCCGTCGAGCACGCCGGACGTGTCGCCCGACAAGCGCGCGGCAGCGAGCAGGTGTACGAACAACGAGGCGGAGAACAGATCGACGAGCACGGCCATGTCGACGTCGCGGCGCCGCAGCCAGTCGATCGACCCCGCCTCTACGCCGCCGAGCCACGCGCGCGCCGCGAGCCGGGCCGCGGGGCCCGCTTTGTCGAGCTTCGCCCCCACGAGCAGCTGCGCGGCGATCACCTCGCGGGTCGCCTCCAACGTGGCCTGCACCTCGGGATCGGCGCCGAGCCCGCCGCTCATCAGCGTCAGGTACGCGTCGGCACGCTCGCTCACGAAGCCGAGGTAGGCCTCCAGCCCGCGGCGCGCGTTGTCGACGCCGGGGCGCTTCGGATCGGGCGCGAGCGCGAGCAGGAGCTCACCCGCGGCGTACTGGACCACCGCCACGTACAGCGCTCGCTTGCTGCCGAAGTAGTGGTACAACAGGCCCTTGCTGACCCCTGCGCCGGCGGCGATCGCATCGATGGACACGTCATCGTAGGGCAGCGTCGAGAACAGCTGCAGCCCCACCGCGAGCAGCTGTGCGTGCCGCTCGTCCCGCGACTTGTAGGTGCGCTCGCGCTCGTCCATCCGCCCACTTGACATCCTGGCGCCCACCCGTAAAGTTGAACACGATTCAAATCGGTGAAGCCCATGGCCCTCTCCCCGGTCCCCCTGGTCCGCCGCCCACACTTCGATTTTGGGAGCCAGGCGGTCGGCGGCAACGTCGGTGGTGAGGGCGGTGAGGGGATCGGCCGCCACTGGTTCGGCGGCAGCGCGCTGCGCACCCACCTCGCCAACGGGCTGAACTTCGTGTTCCCCGAGGGCGAGCGGTTCTTCATCCGGAGCGTGCGCCACTACGCCGATCGGCTGGACCCCGAATTGAAGGTGCGTGTCGCCGCCTTGGCGGGCCAGGAGGCCCAGCACCAACGGGCGCACCTCGCGTCGTTCGAGCTGCTCGAGGCCCAGGGCTACGAGGTCGCGAGCTGGCTCGCCTGGTACGAGTCGGTCGGCTACCGCCGCATCGAGCCCCGCGTCCCGCCCGTGCTACGCCTCGCCACGACGGCGGCGCTCGAACACTTCACGGCCACGTTCGGCGAGCTCGTGCTCCGCACCGAGATGCTCGACACCGCGCACCCCACCATGCGCGCCCTGTTGCGGTGGCACGCCGCCGAGGAGATCGAGCACCGCGACGTCGCCTATGACGTGCTGCTCGTCGTCGATCCGCGCTGGGCCGTGCGCGCGCTCGGCTTCGTGATGGCGGGCGGCCTGCTCGCGTTCTTCTGGTCTTCGGGCGTACGCCACCTGCGCCGCCAGGACCCACCCCGAGGCGCGGTCGAGCGGGCGGCGGGGCAGCAGGTCCGCACCTACTGGCGTCGTCACGGCCCGGCGTTCGCGCGGGCTCTGCTCGCCTACCTGCGGCCGGGCTTCCACCCCCGGGACGCCGGCGGGGACGCGCTCGCGGAGGCGTTCTTCGCGGAGGGGACGGCCGGGGAGCACGGGCCGGTCGCGACCTGACTGCGAGCCGCGGACGGGACGCCCGCCCCTACCCCGACAACCGCGCCCGCAGCCCGCCGAGCCCCATCGTGCGCTCCATGGCGAGCACCGCCAGGCGGTTGCCGAGCCCCGGTGACAGGCGACGCAACAGGTCGAGCGCGGTGGTCTCCGGGCACACGAGCACGCGGTGGCGCTCGGCGGTGATGGCCGCCACGATCGCGTCGGCCACGCGGTCCGGGGGCGCGGCGCGGCGCTGGAAGAAGGTCTTCAGGCGGCCGAGCGTCGCGTCGTCCGCGGGGGCGTTGGCGGCGAGCCGCGCGTCCTCCACGATGCGGGTCTTCACGCCGCCGGGGTGCACCACCGAGAGCCCGACGGGGCCGCCGCGGAGCTCCTCGTAGAGCGCCTCGGACAACCCACGCACGGCGTACTTGGACGCACAATACGCGGTCTGCCCCGGCACGCCGACGAGCCCGAACAGGCTGGAGATGTTCACGATCCAGCCGCGGTCGTGCCCCCGGAGCTGCGGCAGGAACGCGCGGCAGCCGTTCAACACGCCGTTGAAGTTGACCCCCATCACGCGCGCCCAATCCGCCGCGTCGTGCTCCTCGAAGGTGCCGAGCACGGTCACGCCCGCGTTGTTGACGAGCACGTGCGCACCGCCATGGCGACGACCGACCTCCTCGGCCAGCGCGGACACAGCCGCCGCGTCCGACACGTCCACCCGGTGCACCGAGAGCGCCCCCACCGCGGCGCCCACCCGCTCGAGGCCCACGGCATCAACATCCGCGAGCACCAGCCGCGCCCCGCGCGCCGCCAGCGCCGCCGCCGTGGCCGCGCCGATCCCGCCCGCCGCGCCCGTCACCACCGCCACTCGCCCGCGAACGTCCATGCCGGCTCCTCCGGGCGCCTTTGCCGCGCGCCCGAAGTTGAACTATATTCAACTCCATGGTGCCGGTCGACCACAGCGAACGCCTCCTGGTGATCGGCGCGGGCCCGACCGGCCTCGCCATGGCAAAGGCGCTCGCCGAGGCGGGCATCCCGTACACGCAGGTCGAGGCCACGCACGACGTGGGCGGCAACTGGGCGCACGGCGTGTACGAGACCGCCCACATCATCAGCTCGCGCAAGACCACCGAGTTCGCCGACTTCCCCATGCCGGCCACGTACCCCGACTTTCCGTCGGGCAAGCAGATGCACGCCTATTTCCAGGCGTATGCAGAAGCGTTCGGCTTGCGTGACACGATCCGGTTCGGCGCGGAGGTGACGCAGGTGGCGCCCGACGGGGCCGGGTGGGTCGTACAACTCGGGGACGGCACGCGCGAGCGTTACAAGGGCGTCGTGGTGTGCAACGGCCACCATTGGGCGCGCGTATTCCCCGCTTGGACGAAGGATTTCACCGGCGAGGTGCTCCACTCCAAGGACTACAAGCGGCCCGATCAGCTGGCAGGCAAGCGCGTGCTCATCGTGGGGGGTGGCAATTCGGGGTGTGACCTCGCCTCCGAGGCCGCGCGGGTGGGCCTCTCCGCCGACTGGAGCCTGCGCCGCGGATATTGGTTCCTCCCCAAGACGATCTTCGGCCGCCCCACCGTCGAGCTGCTCCACCCCTGGATGCCGGTGCCCATCCAGCGCCAGGTGATCCGCGCGCTCATCCGCATCGTGATCGGCCGATACTCGGACTATGGCCTGCCCGAGCCCGACCACGCCTTGTTCGAAGCGCATCCGTCGATCTGCACGGAGATCTTCCACTACCTGAAGCACGGCCGCCTCACCCCGCGGCCGGACGTCGCGAGCGTGGCAGGCCGGATTGTCACGTTCACCGACGGCACCACCGGCGAGTACGACGTGGTGGCCCTCGGCACCGGGTTCGACCTCTCCTATCCCTTCCTGCCCGAAGGCACCGTGCCGGTGGTCCGCAAGGTGCCACAACTGTACGCGGGCATGTTGCGCCCCGAGCACCGCCACCTCTGGGTCGTGGGCGGATTGCAGGTGCGCTACGGGATCGGCCCGCTGCTGCGCCCGCTCGGCCTCCTCCTGGCGGATTGGGTGCGCCTCCAGGACGAGGTCGCCATCCCGCTCGGCGAGTTGATGCGACGCAGCGGCGAGCCCCTCCCCACCACCCACCTCGTCGATCCCCACGCGTCGATCCGTCGCATGGCGCTCGGGCGCAAGGTGGTGCCGCTGTTGCGGTGGCGGGCGCGGCGGATGGGAGTCCTGACGTAGGAGGGTCGGGTGATCAACGAGCTCTTCATGTGTGTCCGGGGCGGGCACCGCGCGGCCCGCGGGGAGCACGGCGCGTTGTTGGTGAAGCACGTCGACGACGAGGCCCTGGAGTGCCTGGCCGCGGCCCTCCGGGCGCCGGGGGCCGATCCAATCCAGCCGGACGACGACGACGAGGGGGACGACGCGCTGTACACGGAGGTCAGCCCGTTGCTCCTGGAGGCGCTCGCGGCCACGGACGAGGAGGAGCTGCGCCGCGTCGGCGAACGCTGGATGGACCTGTGGATCGCGGATCTCGGCACGATCCCGGCGTACCGGGGCGTGGTGCCGGCAACCGCGCGGCCGACCCTCGACGGTGAGTGGGGATGGTGGCCCGCGCTCCAGCGGTTCGCGGCCCTCGCGCGGGCGGCGCGGCAGCGGGGTTGGAGCGTGTATCTGCGGAGCGTGTTGTGAGCGGCGCGTCGGGATCGTAGGGGCGCCCCGCCTCGCCGGGCGAGGCGTCGCCGTGCTGCGGGCGCGGCCTTCGGCCTTGGTCCGGCGGCGGCCGCCGGGACCGCGCCCCGCCCGAGCGCGGGGCGCGCCCTGCGCATGGCTGGCGCGGCCGGTGCTTGCGGGACCGCGACGGGAGCGTCCAAGGTGGGAGCATACGTGGGGTTCGCGCGTGATGGAGGAGCCGACCGCGGTGACGAGGTCCTGGCCGGGTCCGCCCGGAAATAATGTCCAGCACCGAGGGCGACCCTGGGCCGCGGCCGCAAGGAGCGAGGAGGGAGCATGCCCGTAGGCATGTGACCGACGAGCGACGCCGCGGACGCGAGCCCAGGGGCGGCCGAATGCGGACATTATTGAGGAGCGGGCCCTTACTCCATGGCGCCGAGGGTTGCCCGCGCGTGCAGTCGGCGCTGGAGTCCGCCGCGCTGGCGGTGATCCACGGGCATGGAACCGGCCGACCGTCCGAAGTGACGGGATGGGCGCGGATCCCCCGAGTTCGGACGGATATACCGTCCGAAGTGACGGGATGGGCGCGCATCCCCCGAGTTCGGACGGATATACCGTCCGAAGTGACGGGATGGGCGCGGATCGCCAGAGTTCGGACGGATATACCGTCCGAAGTGACGGGATGGGCGCGCATCCCCCGAGT
>JAZKFH010000022.1:0-83315 GCA_040386535.1 Myxococcota bacterium
GCCCCCAGCCGCGTCGGACGTGCGCAGGGAACGGCTGGTGGGCCGGGTTGAGCGTCAGCGCCTACAGGATTGAAACTCGAGTGACATGCTGTACCACGGGAAGATTCGATCCTCGGTTCGCGATGGGTCCCCGTGCGGAGGGGATTGAAACCCAGTCCGCGTGATCGACCGCGATCGAACCGGAGCCGGCGGCCATGGTCATCGTTTCGGCCACCCGCGCACTTGATCGGCGTGACGCACGTATGCTCGATGCCGATGCGTTTGGAAGACCGGGGGTGACACCTGATCTGTGCGAGTGGAGACCTGCAAGGCTGGCGGGGTAGCGAGCATCGTTTCCACCGGCGCGCTCCCTGCGAGGAGGGCGGCTTCGCAGGGAGCGCGCCGGCGTTGGGTCGTCCGAGGGGTGAGTGACCTCCGCCCCCAACGGTCACAGCGCCGCGTGGGCGTCCGTCGGGGTTCGCGATGGGTCCCCGTGCGGAGGGGATTGAAACGTCGGGTTGGCGGTGGTATTTATCGTGTCATTGGTGTGGGTTCGCGATGGATCCCGTGCGGATGGGATTAAACTCTGCACCCGTGCGTACCGTTCGGCGCGGGGGTCCAGGTTCGCGATGGATCCCCGTGCGGAGGGGATTGAAACAATGTCTCCAAGGCCAGGAGGATCTTCTCCTGGCCCCGAGGTTCGCGATGGATCCCCGTGCGGAGGGGATTGAAACCTTCATCCGCTCACCAAAGGATTCTTGCATGACACAAGGCTCGCGATGGATCCCCGTGCGGAGGGGATTGAAACCGTTCCACTCCCGGATTCCGCCGGGGATCGCCGAGAGGGCTCGCGATGGATCCCCGTGCGGAGGGGATTGAAACTAGGCGAGGCCCTCCACCTCGCCGCGCACGATGGTGGGGCTCGCGATGGATCCCCGTGCGGAGGGGATTGAAACCCGTTGCGAATGGGAGCCACGAGGGCACTTCCGGCTCGCGATGGATCCCGGTGCGGAGGGGATTGAAACTACATCCCGAAGCCGATCGCGATCACGATGGCACCGGCTCGCGATGGATCCCGGTGCGGAGGGGATTGAAACTTGATGTCGGAGGCGAACTGCGCGGCGGCCTCGTCCCCAGGCTCGCGATGGATCCCCGTGCGGAGGGGATTGAAACTTGTTGCGCTCCGTGGCGCCGGGGAAGATGTCGGGCCCGCGATGGATCCCTGTGCGGAGGGGATTGAAACACCATCTGAGTGTGGAATGCACCGCTTCTGGCGGTAGGCTCGCGATGGATCCCCGTGCGGAGGGGATTGAAAATGTGGTACCGCCGTGCGGACCATCTGAGTGTGGAATGCGGCTCGCGATGGATCCCCGTGCGGAGGGGATTGAAACACTTCCCGTCCTCGACGTCGTGATCGGCGAGAGCGACGGGGCTCGCGATGGATCCCCGTGCGGAGGGGATTGAAAACACTTCCCGTCCTCGACGTCGTGATCGGCGAGAGCGACGGGGCTCGCGATGGATCCCCATGCGGAGGGGATTGAAACGTCCCGCAGAACGCGGCTGTAGTTGGGACAGAGGCTCGCGATGGATCCCCGTGCGGAGGGGATTGAAACCTCGTACACGCAGACCGTGCCTTCGAAGAAGATGATGGGGGCTCGCGATGGATTCCCGTGCGGAGGGGATTGAAACCTGGGCGATGGCGTACCCACGCCCAATACGGTCGCGGCCGTTCCCCAGTCACGCCCGGTCGCGGCTCGTCCCGAGTTGTCGCAGAGCAGAGGTCGCGGAATGCCGCCGCCCGCCTCGCCCACGGCACCGAGGCAGCCCAAGAGCCGCATTGTTCCTGGACGCAGCACCAAGTGTGCGCGGTAACACATGCGCCTGGCCACCTTCGATCGCCAGGCGCCTGACACCGGAGCGAAGGCAGGGGTATCCGCTGATGTGGTGTGGAAGGTGATGACAACCGCACCTACCACCCCCTCCACACGCGCGCCCCTCCCGCGCCTCCCGTCGAAATCGCGCCTCCCTCGATCTCCAACCAGTCGGGCAGGACCCTCCCCGGGGTCCACCCCTCCGCGAGCGCGGCGTCACCGAGCTCGACGAGCGAGTGGGAGAGGAGGAGCACTACACGTCCGCCGCGGGGCGCGCTGAACACCGGCCCCCCGCGCTCCGTCGCGAGCCTCGTACCCACGATGCGCAGCTCGGCTGCCTCCTCGAGCTCGAACCGGAGGCTCTCGAAGCGGAGCGTCGTGTTCTCCACGAGCACGGTGGCGGACTCCTCGACATAGACCACGAGCTCCCCGCCAGGGGCCGACCAATCCGCGCTGAACAGCTCCAGGCGCGCCCCGGCACCTATACGTACAGAGCGCCACGCAGTCGCATCATGAGCGATCCGCCAGTCCGCGCCAGGGGGAACGTAGAGCGCATCGTCCTCCTGCGCGGCCTCGCCGCGATCCGTGCCGCCGGTGTCGCCATCAGCCTTCGAAGGATGGGGCGAGAGCCACACCGCCGCGGCGAGCAACGAGAGGGCGCCTGTCGCGAGCGGTAGGAGCACGCCGAGAAGCGGGCGGCGCCGGGACGAGCCCGGGAGCTGGGTCACGGGGGCGTACGACACGGCCTCGTCCACCGCGGGCTCGAACGCGGCCTCGTGACCAGGTAGGGGCGCCGAGGGTTGGTGGGCCTCCGGCAACGCCCTCCACTCGGACAGCCGGCGCACCACAAGCACGCTCACGTTGTCTCCGGCGCCGCGCTCGGCCTGCATGGCCGTCGCGGCGTCGCGCACCGACATGGCGGTCTCGCGGGCCCCTGCGGCCCCGGCCCCCACGAGCGAGACCAGCCGGGCGCGCTCGACGTAGTCGCCCACGCCGTCGGAGCAGATCAACAGGGCTTCCCCCTCGCGGAGCGTCGCCTCGCGGAGCTGGAGCCAGGCATCCTCGCCGGGGGCGCGCGCCGAGATGCCGAGCGCGCGGGCCACGAGGTGACGTCGCGATGACCGCATGGCGACGATGTCGGGGAGTCCCGCGTCGTCTTCGCAGGTGTGATCCTCGGAGAGCTGGCAGCCCGAGCCCCCGGCGTCGAACTTGAACAGGCGCGTGTCCCCCACATGCCCCACAATCATCTCCCCGTCGGGATGATCGACGTTCACCCACGCGGCCGACGCCGTGGCGCCCATCGGTCGTGTCAGGCCGCTGCGCGCGCTCTCCGCGAGCATGGCCGCATTGGCGGAGAGGAAGGCCCGCTCGAGCAGGGAGGGGCAGGGCGGACCGATACACACGCGTTCGAACGCCTCGAGGGCGAGCCGCGCGGCGACCTCCCCGGCCTCTCGCCCGCCCATGCCATCGACCACCACGAAGAGGCCGCGCCCCGGGAGGCACAGCACCGCGTCTTCGTTTCCGTCGCGCCACGCGCCGGTGATGCTCTCGGTCCAGGCGTCAAGCGTCATGTGTCGCCCTCGACCTGGATCTCGACGCGCACGCGGCCAAACTGCACGGGCTTCCCGGTGGCCGGGAACAGCTCGGCCGCCACGTCACCCCCGCAGGACGCCGGAACGCTCCCCGTGTTGCGAATTCGGGTGCCCTCCGAGCCGAGATCGACCGTGAAGCGCACACCGTCCACGCCGAGGGCGAGGGCATCCCCGACGACTTCCGAGGCGGGACGCTGGAGCGCTACGCGCTGCGCTCCCGAGGGGCCCGTCAGGATCGCCCACCCGGCCACACACGTCTCGAAGCGCAGCTCGAAGCCACGCTCGGCTCGCTTTCCCGGCCAGACCACGACCCCAGAGCGGGGGAGCAGCACCGGGCTCGGTTGCTGGGGAGCAAGCGCAACCCGCTCGCCATCGGTCCCCTCCGCCACCAGGCCGAGGCTGCCGATGTTGCGCGCGAGTAGGCCACGGGCCGTGGGGCAACGGGAAAAGTGAAGGGCGTGACGGCTGACCAGGCCAAGGTCGCCCGCGGCGTCGGCAGGCGCGCGCACCACCGCCGTGTTGTCGGGCTCGCGCCCCAGCGTTTCGCCCGGCCGCAGCTCGGCGGTGCGGGCCCCCCCATGGTCCCGCCAGGACAGGCGGACGAGGCTCCCCGGCGTCCCTCCTGTAGGGTCGCGACGCTGGACGTCTTCCGCTACGCGGCCCAGATCGGTGGGCGGCGGACCAAAGTCCGTGCTGGAGCGCACGACGCCGTAGTTGGAGCCCTCCGGGCCGCCGCGCGCCCGACCAAAAGCCATGGGCGCGCCGCGCTGGATCGGGTGCACGTCGAGCGCCGCAGCGACGAACTGCACGCGCACCTTGGCTTCCGCCGGGTAGCGCAGCCGCGTGAGCATGGCGCTGCGCTGGCTGGCGAGCGCGGCGTCGATCTGCCCGAGCCAGGGCGCGATCCACTTCGCGTAGTCCTCGGGGTGCAGCACCAGGTCGACCTGCTCGTGCCAGGCCTGGTGTTCGGGCGTGATCCACACCCGCCCTTCTCCCAGAGCGCGCTCGAGCTCGACCCACAGATCCCTGAAGAAGGGCTCGACCAAGGCGGGTCCTGTGGCGGCGCTGGGGCCGGCGTACAGCGCTGCGGCAAGGCGATCGAGCAGCTCTTTGAAGCTTTTCATGGGGTCTCCGGCAAGAGGTGGAAGGTGATCTCGAACCGGCGGCTGGCCCCGAGGATCAAGATTGTGTCGCCGCCTTGGAGGGGGAGGGGCGCGTGGAGGACGCAGTCAACTCCGCCCCGCCGAACGCGAAGCCGGTCACGATGACGTTCGCTCGGCGTGAGGAGCCACGCTTCGACGGCGGGCTCCCAACGGAGGCGGAACGCGTCGCCCCCGATGAAGGTCAGGGCAGCGGGGAGCTGGATGTCGTTGGGGGCGCCCGGGAGCTCGACGCCGAAGGGGCCGCGGCCGGCGAGCAGGGAGCAGCGGCGGCCGTCGACGAGATAGCTGCCGCCGGGCTGCCAGTGGAGCTCGGCCCGAGCGGGTGGCCGACCGTCGAAGCACACGCGGGGCGCCCCATGGGCCGCGCCGGGTACGCAGCGCACCGCGAGCGTGGGCGCTACGCCCGCGCCGGATGCGACGCGGGCGCGCTCGGCGAGCTCGGCCGCGAAGGCGGTGGACTCCAGCCGCTGCGTCACGATGGCCGAGAGGCCGTCTCCCCCCACCTCCACCCGGACCCAGGCCGGGGCGCCCGACACCCGCGCCCGGCGCGCCACCTCGCGCTCCACGGCCCGGGCGATCTCGTCCGCGCCAGCCGGTCCGCCCGCGGCCGATTGGAGCGGCCGCGCGAGGGAGTAGAAGCACGCGGTCATCGCCTGAATGAGCATGGTCATGCCCAGGGGACGCCGATCGAGCCCCGTACCTGACACCGGGCCCGTCATGGGAGGTAGCCATGCTGCGAGAGCAGCTCGCCCACGCGCGGGGCAAGCCAGGCCGCGGAGCTTCCGCCGTACCCGCCGCGGACCACGAGGAACGCGAACGCATAACGACGGCCGTCGTCGCCCTCGTAATACCCGCCGAGCCACGCGTGGTTCGCGCCGGTTTCCGCGCCGATCGCGTTCTGCTGCGCCGTGCCGGTCTTCGCCCGGACCTCCCACCGCGCGCCATCGGGTTCCTTGGCTTCGCGCGCGGTTCCACCCGTGACGGCGTCGCGCATGTAGTCCTGCACGGGCAACACCGAACGACGCTTCGCGAGGTGCAGCGGGGTGCAGGGAACCTCCTCGCCCTCCGGCGCCAGGAGCTCGCACAGCGGTACGTCGCCCCCGTTGGCCACGGCGCTGAACGCGACCGCTACCTGGGTGGCCGTCATCTCCACGTGCCACTGGCCGAAGCCGGTCTGGGCCAGGGCGACGAGGTTGTTTTCGGGCACGTCGAAGCGGCTCATCGGGATGCGGGAAAAGAACTCGCGCAGGGCCGGGGCCCCGATCGCGATGGCGCGCTGGCCTTCGTAGAGGTTGCACGAATGGGAGATGGCCTCCCGGCTGTGGATCCAGCCGTGCCGCTCCCCCTCGTCGCAGCTGATCGACCGGCCGTGTTCACGCGTGCCGAACCACAGTTTGCCGAGGCAGTTGAAGTGGAAGTCCGGGTGGCCGAATTCCCGTGCGGCGATCTCGACGAGCACCTTGAAGATGCTGCCCGGGGGCAGCGGCAGGCGGGCGCGGTCGGTGAGCACGCCCATCCGTCCGTCGAACGCGCGCGTCGTCACGTCGGCGGAGGTGACGGCGTCGGGGTCCGGAGCGGGCGCCGAGGCCTGCACCAGCACGTGGCCGGTCTGCGCGTCGATGATGACCGCGGCGGCGGCCGGAGCGTTGACGCCCTTACGACGCATTGCTTGGAGCAGCAGCTCGTACACGTCCGCTTGCAGAGAAGCATCGATTGTGGTCTTGAGCCGAGGAATCTCTTTCCCGAGGCGCGCGAGCTCCGCGTCTCGGGCGGGGCCCGTCAGCATCGCCGCTCCGACCAACGCGGAGAGGTCCTCGACCTCAGTGGCGGCGGCCACCATGCGGCCGTGCGGCGCCGCGGCCGCCAGGATGGACTCTCGCGCGGCGCCTTCGCGCGGCGCTACGTCCCACAGGCGCCAGTCCTTGTCGGCGCAGGGCTCCTTGGCGCAGATCAGGACCGGCTCGATCGGGGTTGGGACCCGTCGAAACGGCGCCCAGCCGTCGACCGCCGCGTCTTCGAGCGTGTCCGGGTAGGGCGTGCGTCCGCCTCCACCAACACCCGCGAGCGGCGCCAGCGCGGCGCCGAAGGGGTAGCGTGGGCCTTCGCGCAGCGCCGCATCCACGATGGGCAGACCGCGCGTGTCCGAGATCATGGCGCCCGACAGCTCGTTCCGTGCTGCGACGAGCGCGGGGTCGTTCTTCGCGCGGATGTTCCCGTCTCCGTCCCGCACCACCATGGGCCGGACCAGCGTCTCCCGCCCGTTGATCGCGCCGATCCACGTCGCGCGCCCCACCAAGGCGAGCGCCGCTGCGAACGCCAGCGCCTCTGCCAGCAGGAGCCCGCGCAGGAAGGGGTCGCCCGCCCTCGCGTTGGCCTGGTCCGCCCGTTGGTGGTTCACGACGAGCGCCCCGAGGATCATCCACGTCACGAGCGCCGTGCCCCCGCGCGAGAGGAAGGGGGTCACGACCCCGGTGAGCGGCACGACACCGACCACGCCGAGGCCGATCACCGCGAGCTGGGCCGCGAGCAACACGCCGATCGCGACGGGCAGCAAGCGCGCCTCCGGCCGCGGGTGCGGCGTGGCGGCCGCGCGCATCGCCGCGCGCACGAGGACGAGCAGCGCAGCGACGGCGACGGCGAGGCCGAAGACTCCCCAACATTCGGCAAGGTACGGCAGGATCATGTCCTTCGAGGCCTCCTCGAGGGACTCGGGACGCGCGTGCGCGATGCCCTGCCCCGTCCAGCGCCCGCGACTCATCGAGCGGAACCCGTTCGCCAGTTGACCGCCGCCCGGGAGCCCGTTTGCCCAGGGATGCTCGAAGATCTCCATGCGCTTTTGCGCGGTGAGCCCCGGAGCGATGCGGAGGGCCGCGAGGGCATGCGGGCCCACGAGCGTCGCCACCACCACGAGCAACGCCAGGCTCATGCGGCCCGTGATCGCGACGAGCAGTCCGGCGAGCGCGAAGAGAAGAATGAACGCCACGCCCCAGTCATCGAAGAGGGCGCCCGAGAGCGGCAGGAAGATCAGAGGCCCCGCGACCGCCGCGGCGACCCACGCGCGACCGCCGAGGCTCGCGCGGTAGCGCCCGATGAAGCTCGCGAGCCCGATCACGACGAGCGGCTTCACCCACTCCATCGGCTGTACGCTGCCGCTGCCGACGGGCAGGTCGATCCACGGCCCCGTGCGCCCGAGCGCGAGGTTTACCCCGGCGAGGAGCATGAAGAGCCCGGCGGCGGCGAGGATGGCCCCGCGTCCGTCGGTCACGGCCTCGGGCAGCGGCCTCCCGGCGAGGGCACGCGCGGCGAGCGTGACTCCGACGCCAGCGACCGCGCCGAGCAGAAGATGAGTCGCGACCGCGCTCCACACGGGAGCCCCGGTGAGCGGCCCCGCGCAGCTTAGTTGGAGGACGAGGTTCGCAGCCGTCAGCCCCGCCATCGACGCCACGGGCGCAAGGCCGGTCCGTCCTGTCCGGCGGAGCAGAACCCCGCCCAGTAGCAGCCACGCTGCCGCCCACCATCCCAGCGCGGTGCCGAACGAACGGTAGAGCTGATCGGGCGTGCGGACGTTCCACCCCTCGGCGGCCAGGCCAAGTTCGAGCGCGCGGGCGGCTTCGGGCGAGAGCAGCGGTGCGGTCGACCTCCCCGCGCTCCGCGCCTTCACGATCGCCTTCCGGAGAGGAACGAGCGGTGCCGTCGCGAGCCCGGGCACCCCGTCGAGGTCCACGCGCCCGCGGGCGATCCCGGCCAGCGACGCGCTCTGCCGATCTCCCGTGAGCGCGGGCTTCCCGCCGGCGGCCAGGGCGGTTGCGAGGAACGCCCGATCCGCGTCTCCGACCTGCGCGGGCAGGGAGTCGGAGATGGCGGCCTCGATGTTCTCCTTGGTGAGGAGCGTTCCGGCCGCGTGTTCGCGCACGGCGCGCGCAATGGCTGTCCAGGCGCACGTCGCGATGACCGCGAGGAGCAGGCAATAGCGGGCAAACGGGGGCAAGCGGTTCATCGCGGATCCTTCGCCAGGGGGTAGTCGGAGCAGGAGTGGTCGGGGGCGCAGCGCGGGCGCGCGAAGGGGGGGCAACGCGCCCCGGCCGTCAGCTGGGTGGCGAATGCAACGACATGTTTGCGCGCCCGTTTGTCGAGGATCACCGAGGCGTCGGAGTGGCGCCCGCGCGTGCGCCAAACCTCCACGCCGCGGGAGAGCGGTGTTGTCGCTTCCGCCGCCATGCCGAGCTCGAGGTAACCGCAGCCCACCAGCAGAAGCTCTTCGGCCGAGCCCGTGGGGAGGTGGCCGGGCCCCGGCATCCCCAGCCGCCAGGCTGCGGCCAGCCGCGCGTTGCGGTTCGCCAGCGGCGTGCCGCGGGCCTCCGCCGTGCTCGTCGTGAGCGCGGCGAGCGCGGGCTCCGGATCTTCGTCCCAGAGCCACGACATTCGCCCGATGGCTCGCATCGCCAGCGCGTGGTCCTCGCCCTCGGCGCCGGCGACCCACTTTTCGACGGCGCTATCCCAGGCGTGGGCGTCCTCGATGCCGCCATGCCCGGCGTTGCAGTAGTGCGCGTGCTCCTGCAGGAGGGCGAGCGACCTGGCGGCGTCCACGGCCCCCCGTCCCTTCGCGGAGAGCGCCCGCGACAGCGCCTCCTCGGCGTCCACGCACGCGGCCGCCGTGTGGTCCAGCACGCACGCTTGTCGCTCCAGCTGGCCGAGGGCCAGCGCGGCCCCCGAGGACCAGCGTGCCCACCGCGCAAGCATTTGTGCGTCCGATCGAGCGGCCTCGAAGCTCGCGCGCGTGGTCGCCACGCCCAGGTCCCCCGTGTCGAGGAGCGTGCAGGTCACCGCTGCCGGGTTTTTGCCCTCGCACCAATCGAGCGCGAGGCTGATCTTGGATGTCAGCATTCGATCCGCAGCCCACGCGAGCGCTGTTCCGGTTAGGACGGTGGCGCCGATCCCTGCGGCCACCCGCCCAACCGGTCCTCGCCATCGGCGCGCGGGCGCCGGCGGCGCGGGGACCGGGACCGGCCGCGCGGGGCGCGGCCGCGAAGCCGGGGGCTCCGGGAGATTGGTCTTCGCGGCCCCCGCGGCGGGTGCTTCGGGAGTGTCGGTGCGGGGCAGCAGGGCTCGCCGCGATTGGCGGGGAGGCATGGTTCCCGGGGCGTGCCATGCCCACTCCATCGGGTAGCCTTCGGGCGCCCGGCGGTGGGCCTGGCAGACCGCGTCACGCGCCGCGGCTGCGGTTGCGTGCTGGCCGCGCTGAAGGCTCGTCAGCAGCTCATCCAATTCGTGTCCGAGCGCGTCGCGCCCGGCACCGGGCTCGCCTCGCCCCGTCTCCCCAGTCTGGATCAACACGGCGCGCACCGAGGAGGCCAGCTCGACCACATCCCACGCGAAGCGTCGTTCGACACGGGGCGCCGCCAGCCGGCGGGCTACCCACGCGTCCTTGTCCGGGTGCTGGTACACGGGGGGATGAAGGCGGAAGTCGTCGTCCTCGTGCCCCGCCTCGTGCCCCGCGTCGAGGTCACAGAGCGCGAGCCCGACCCGGCCGCCGGGTTCTTCTCGGACGAGCAGGTTCCAAGTCACACAATCGTCGTGACTGGCCCCGAGCGCGTGGTATTGCGCCACGCACGCGAGCGCGCGCTCGAGCGCCCAATACCCGAGCCGGACACGCTCAGGCACAGCGAGAGCAATCAGGCGCGAGCGGAGGTTGCCGCCTGCAAACCAGCTCATCACCGTGAAGGGCACCAGGATGGCGCGGTCGTGTGCACGGACCAGCGCGTCGGGCAGGTAGGCGATCGGCTCGGGCACGAGCCCCCGGTCGATGACGTACGCGCGACACTGCCGCTGAAAGGCGAGCGCGTAGCGCGCCTTTAGCTGCGACCAGCGCTGGAGGGCGTGGGGTGCCAGATCGGCGGGGTGTCGGTACACCCGCACGCACACTTCACCCGCCCGCACCGCATCCCAGGCGCGAAACACGAGTGCCTGCCCGCCTTCCGCCACCTGCTCGAGCAGCGTCCAGCGAGGGGAACCGTCGCGGTCCGGGAGGATCGAGCCGGGCGCGGGGGGGTGGCAGGCGTGGGGCACGCTTCGGGGACGCGCGGGAGGCGGCGGAGCTGACTGGGGGGCGCTGTCGGGTAGGCGGGTGTCCGATTGGAGGCTGCGCGCACGTCTCCACCACGATGCGTGCGGAATCGGCTCTTGACTCGGTGTCGTATCTGAGCGAGCGTGCGTTCGCGTCGAAGCCTGCTGCACCCCCGAGAACAAATGGCCCACGTCATACTGATCAGCCTGGGACCCATTCAGGACTTCATCGCCACCGCTCGGCGTTGCCAGGACCTGTGGTACGGGTCCTGGCTGCTGAGCGAGCTCTCGCGCGCGGCCGCTATCGCCTGCACCGGCGCGCAGACGACGTTGATCTTCCCGGGGTCCGAGCCCGGCCGCTGGAGCGACAAGCCCGCCGTCGCGAACAAGATCCTGGCGTACCTCGATGGAGCCAATCCGCGGGAAACAGCGGAGCGCGCGCGCACGGCGATGAACTCGAGGCTGGGCGAGCTTCGGGAGGCGGCGTTCGACCGATTTGCGAACGATCCGGACGTGCATCTCGCAGCGGCGCGGGAGCAGATCGACGACCTCATGGAGTTCCAGTGGGTGGCGGTCGAGGTGCGTGGTGACCGGTATCAGGAAGCGCGTAACGAGGCAGAGGCCTTGCTCGCGGCGCGCAAGAACACGAGGGACTGGGGCCCGGTGACTTGGGGGGGGCCGGTGCCGAAGTCGTCGCTCGACGGAGTGCGAGAGTCGGTGATCGACGAGGCGGTGTACGACCGGCTGCGTGACAGGCCTGAGGCGCTCCGGATGCGGTACCACGTCGGGCCCGGTGAACGACTGTGCGGGGTCGGGCTGCTCAAGCGCGTTGGAGGCGACGATGATCTCGACGCGCCCGACAGGCCGTATGGGGCGAACCATCCGCCGTTCCACAGCACGTCCCACATTGCGGCTGCGCCGTTGCTCACCCGACTGGCGCGCGTGCCGGGGGGCGGCGCCGCAGAGGGCGCGTTCATCGCCGCGTTGAATGCGCTCGGTGTCAAGATGGACCGCTTTCGAATCCGGGCGGGAGCGCGCAGCTTTGCCACGCTGACCGGGCCTGGTGGGGGCGCGCCTCTGAACGTGCCCAGGGTGCTCGCCGGGGGCGAGCGGGGCCACGATCTCGTGCTCGCCTACGCGAGCCGCGCGGATGAGCTGGTGGAGCGATACTGTGCCCCTGGGCAGTCGGCCGATGCCGTGCGGCAAGCGATCTCGGTCTTCCTGGATGCCGCGCAGCTTGGCGGCGAAGTGCCTGCCTACTATGCCTTCCTCCTGGCCGACGGCGACCGGATGGGGCTCGCTATCTCCGATATGAAGACCATCGGTGAGCATCAGGACATCGGGACTCGCCTCGACGGGTTCTCCGTCCGCTGCCGCGAAATCGTCGAGGCGAACGCGGGGAGCTTGATCTACGCGGGGGGGGACGACGTTCTCGCGCTCGTTCCGCTGCACACGGCGCTGAGGTGCGCTGCGGCATTGCGCGATGCCTTCGACAAGGCGCTCGAGGAACTCACGTTCGAGAAGGTGCGCCCCACCCTCTCGGTCGGGCTGGGAATCGCGCACCACATGGAGCCGATGGAGGATGCCCGCGCGCTCGCCAAGCAGGCGGAGTCTCTCGCCAAGGTCGAAAGGGACTCTTTGGCCGTCGTGGTGAGCAAGCGTAGCGGCGGAACCGTGTCGGTGACGGGCCGGTGGGTGGAGGCCACCGGGGCAGATGGTGTCCCCATGCTTCCCCTCCACGAACGCTTGGCGCAGTGGGTACGTTTGCTTCGATCGGGCGCCCTCCCGCACGGTGTGGCGTTCGAGCTTGAGCAGTCCGCGCGGTTCTTTGAGGGCGCGGAGGGCGCGGAGGGCGCGGAGGGCGCGTCGGCGGCCGCCGCGGCGGAAGCGCTTGCCCTCCGAATTCTCAAGCGAAAACGCGAGCAGGGCGGTGTTGACGAAATGGGTGCGTCCGTACGGAATTTGCTCCAGGGGCGCTTGGGCGGCCGGCCTGCTATTGGGATTGCGGCCCTCGGCCAGGAACTCCAAATCGCACGGATCTTCGCGCGCGCGGACGAAGTGGCGTGGGGCGAGGTGTCGGAATGACCATGCAAATTTGGACGATCGAGCCGCGTGATACGTTGGTGGTGCGCGACGGGCGTCCGTTCGGCGCCGGCGCCACCGCCTTGCGATCGCTCGACTTTCCGCTCCCCTCGACGGTGGCGGGGTGTCTCCGCACTCGAATCGGTCGTGACGCCCTCGGGCGGTTCAACCTAACTCCGGAGGCCGCCAGGCAAATTCCGGTCGTGGGCCCGTGGCTCGCCGAGCTCTCGGATAAAGGCGCTCTGCTCGATTGGTGGTTTCCCGCGCCGCGGGATGTCGTGTGGTTCGAGGGAGGCGCGCGCTACCGCCTGACGACACAGGCCAAGCCGGCTCTGAGTAATTCGCCGCTGGGCCAAATCGTCACCCCCGCGGTTACGCTTCCTCGGTCGAAGCCAGTTGCGGGGCCGTCTTTCTGGCGTGGCAGCGACCTGCTCGCCTGGCTGAGGGCGCCTTCCGACGACACCGTCGGGTCCGACTTCGGGCTTGCGCCGCTCCAACACGAGCGCCGCACGCACGTGAGCATCCAGGCGCAAACGGGCACCGGAGAGGACGGCCGCCTGTTCAGCACGGACGGTCTGCGGTTCCACACGCCGAAAGAGCAGGGCAGTCGCCGCTTGGCGCTCGCGATGGCTTGTCCCCACGCCGGGCTGAAGGAGGGGCTTGTGCCGCTGGGGGGGGAGGCGCGGCTGTCGTTTCTCCGCAAGAGCGCGGGCGAGCCGCTCGGCGTGGTAAAACCCGCGCCTGCGGCCCGTCGACTTCGGGTCCTGCTCTTGACGCCTGCCATCTTTGAACGGGGCTACGCGCCAACGCGAATCGCCGGGGCTCCAGTGGCGGCGGCGGCGGTGGGGCGCCCGCAAACGGTGTCCGGATGGGACTTCTCCGCGCGTCCGGGGAGTCCGAAGCCGAGCCGGCGCCTAGCTCCGGCAGGCAGCGTGTATTGGGTTGACCTCCCCGAAGGGGTCGATGCTGCGAAGTGGGCGGATGACCTCTGGTTCACTTGCATTTCGGACAACCCGCAGGACTGCCTGGACGGGTTCGGACTCTGCGTTGTGGGAGGTGCGTGATGCGAAGGCTTGATCGGACGCCGAGCCAAGTGGAACAGGTGGCCCTCCCGGTCGGCCAGTTCCGGCGGGACTGGAGGGTGCAGGTGATCACGCCCATGTTTGCGGGTGGCGTGTACATCGATCCCGATGCTCCGCACATGAAGCAACCCGACCCTCTCACGCCGATTCGCGCGGCGTCGATCAGGGGACAACTCCGGTTCTGGTGGCGGGTGGCGCGAGCCCACACCTGCAGGACGGTGGATGAGCTCTGGCGCCGCGAGGCTGAAGTTTGGGGTTCGGCATCCGCTCCGGGGAGGGTGGCGCTCGAGGTGATTGGGCAGCCCGAGCCGGAGCGGTTGGAGATTTATGTCAGCAGCCCGTCGAGAGGTCTGAATCCAACTTGGAACCCCGAGAGTTCAGCGGGGATGAAGGACTACGCATACGGAGGCTTTCCCCTGCAGCACAAGGCGAGCCAGCCTCGGCAGACCGAGAACGGCTCGCTGACCACGCTTCAAGGTGTCTTCACCATTCGGATTACTGGCGCGGGCGACCTGCGAACGGAAGCGGAAGCCGCCGTCGGCGCGTGGCTCACCTTCGGTGGCATTGGAGGCCGGACCCGGCGGGGGTTCGGAGCCGTCGCCGAGGTCGGCGATGACAACCAGCCGATTCCCGTCGCCCCCGGTCGTTTCTTGGTCGGAGCAAACGACCCGGTCGGCCTGACCGGTCACCCGAGGGAGGGGGAGGTGGTCGCGCGCAGTGGATCGGATCGCCACATTGCAGCGCCCTTCACTGACGCCTCGACAGCCCATCGGTTCGCGCTGCGAGCGCTCAAAATATTTCGCCAGGGTGTGGGCGTCGCCCGACCGGGACCCGATGCTCGTTTTCCAGGGCGAACATTCTGGCCAGACGCCGACATGGTGAAGCGTTGGACCAGGCCGCCCGGCCCGAAGCACCCCCCCGAACACTCCGTCCGCAAGTTCCCAAGAGCCGCCTTCGGGCTTCCCATCATCTTCCACTTCAAGAGGGGGGACAATGACGGCCCTGACGCGACGTTACAGCCCGTGGGTCGCAAGCGGCTGGCCTCTCCGCTGTTCCTGCGGCCGATCCGCACGACAGGGGGTTGGTCGGCGCTGGCGGTCATTATCCGGGACCCCGGCGCGGATCTGCGTACCGTCGCGGGACCAGGGCTAGCGTTAAGCATTGCTGGGGCCCCCCCCGTACCCGTCGAATCCGCCCATCTGACGCCGGCGGAGGCGAGCGCAGTGGAACCGATGGGTGCCAATCGGGGCTTTGTTGACCCTCTCGCGGCGTTCCTCAACCTCTTCAAGTCCCTCTCTCTCTGACTCCGGAGTCAACCTCTCATGCCCGCTCGACTCCTCTTCGTTCACGCGATCAGCCCGCTCCATGCCGGCACAGGGCAATCAACCGGCGCGATCGATCTGGCAATCGCGCGCGACCGCTCCACCGGCATCCCGTATCTGCCCGCCTCCTCCCTCAAGGGAGCGCTACGGGCTCGTTCGGAGCTCCAGCTCGGCGCGGCGAGCACGAAGGCTGTGTTCGGCCCCGATACGGCCGCGGCGAAAGACCACGCCGGCTCCGCGCTGTTCGGGGATGCCAACTTGCTTCTCCTTCCTGTTCGTTCGCTTGCGGGCACGTACGCATGGGTGACGTGCCCGTTGGTCCTGGCTCGCCTGCGGCGGGATGCGAGCGAAGCTGACATGCATGGGCTTCCTGCTATTCCTGCGCCGGCGTCCACCGAAGCGCTGCTCGGAGCTGGTCAGAAGGTAAGCATTGCCGTCACGGCGCCGCTGAAGGTCGTGCTGGAGGAACTCGATCTGACCGGCAGGATCGAGCCCATCGCAACCTCGTGGGCAACGTGGTTGGCGACGGCTCTGTTCGGGGCGGACGGCGCCTGGCAAGGGTTCCTCAAGGCGCGATTCGCGATCGTGCCGGACGACGTGTTCAGCTTCCTCGCCCAGCACGCTACCGATGTCGTCGCGCGGATTCGGCTGGAGGATGACACGAAAACGGTGGCCGACGGCCAGCTCTGGTATGAGGAGCACCTGCCCACCGAGTCAATCCTCGTCTCGCTGGTGGCGGCGGAGCCGACGCCCGCTGCGGGGATTACGCCCCAAGTCGCGCTGCAGCGGCTGACTACGCTGATCGCCGCACCGATTCAACTCGGTGGAAAAGCCTCGGTCGGACGTGGGCGCTGCCGGCTCGTCCTGGGAGGTGCGGCTTGATGCGTGCTCAGGCGTGGTCGCTCGGAGCGCACGCAAAGGTCAAAGCTCAGCGCGGTCTGCCTGACGCCGCGGCGTATCGCACCCTCGCGCTGAAGATGCCCACCCTCCTTCATCAGTCCGGCCCCGTTCAGGCGATCACGTTCGTGCTTTCTCGGGGCGGCGCAGCGGGAAAGGTCTTCGCCGACGACCTTGCGAAAGTGGCGGAGCATGGTGACGGAGCCGCGCTTCTCAAAGTCGTGCAAGAGGCGGAGCTCGCACCCTACATGGCGCTCTCTACGCAGCTCATCGACATCGCAGCGTGGTTTCGCAGGTACGCCCAGATCGAACTGGAGAGCAAGCCATGAGCGCCCGACGTAGCAGCTTCGCGGGGCTCCCGTGCCCGCCGACCGCGAACGCCGGCCTTTGGCTCGACCGGTTCCTCGAACACCAAACGACGGGAAAGAAGGACCCCGCCGTCGTTACGGCGGCGAAGACCAAGCTGCTCCGCGAGGTGGCGAGCATCGCGGTCCCCGAGGGGTACGCTCTGGCCTACGCGCGTTGGAAGGACAGCCTCTCGGATGTCGTGACAACTGTCGGTGTTTGCCCGGGGCGTGTGATCGTTGGCCTGGGGGCAAAGGGTCCGTCGGAGATCGGGATTCACCTTGATCGCACGTGGGGTGTACCCGTCATTCCTGGCACCGCACAAAAGGGACTCGCCGCTCGCGCGGCGGCCGGATGGGCGTCGCAACCCGCTTGGCTACGTGGCGGTGACGACTTCAACGATCTCTTCGGTACCACCGAGGCCGCGGGCGCGGTCGACTTCCTGGACGCCTGGTGGGTGCCGGGGTCGCTCCCCGTTCCGCTCCACCTCGACGTGATGACCGGACACCATGACGCCTACTACGCGAGGGGGGAGGAGCCGCCCTCCGACATGGACGATCCGAACCCTGTGTCATTCTTGACCGCGTCGGGTCACTTTCTCTTCGCCATCGCGGGGCCCGCGGCATGGGCCAACGAGGCCATGGAGCTTCTCCGCATCGGCCTCGCGGAGATCGGGGTGGGGGCCAAGACGAACAGTGGATACGGGAGGATCGCGCTGCCTGACCGCGGGATCCGTCTGGCCAACCTGATTCAGGTCAACGCGCAGCGGGCTGTCGCCGATCAGCACTATCCGGCACCCGAGGCGGAGCCGCTACCCGCGCCCGTGCCAGCTCCGCCGATTGTCGCTCCGGAAGTTCCGACTCCGCTACCCGGCGGGCTCCCGGACTTCGCCGCGCTCAAGGGGAAGCTCGATCCTTATCAATTCGCCGGAGACGTGGCGCGAGGTCGATATCGCCAGGATACCCGGGAGGCGGCCCTGGCATACTTCAAGCGTCTTGGAACGCCGGAGAAGAAGCTCGTAGCGATCGTGAGCGCGTATGACCGGCTCGGATAATAGCTTCGATGGTCAGGCGAGCGAATCGGGGCCCAGGAAGCCTGCCCTCCACGTATTCCTTTCCCTGGGCCTCGTTAATCATTCGGTGACCTACACCGAGGGCCTGGCAGCCCTCGACGACTTGCGTGAGTTTTTCGACGGTGGCGTGGTCGAGTTGCAAAAGCATAGCGCCCTGCCGGCTTGTCTTCACCTGCTTGGCACGTTGAAGTTGACGCATCAATTGAAGCTTCACCTCCTCATCACCGAGGATGTGTTGAAACAACAGGCAGGGAGTGGGGCGGCGCCCATCGACATGTTCCGGCAAGACCTACCGCCATGGGCCCAGCCAAGCGTCCCAACCAACGCCGAACTAGGGGTAAAGGAGAAGCTTCTCCCCGACGCTCGGGACCCTCAAAGCATCTGGACGGTCGTGGGTCGCGTCCTTGAGCGCTCCGTGGTCCACGATGGCGACATGGTGTGGCTTGAGACGACGGGGGGCCTTCGGTCCATCACGACGGGTCTTCAGCTCGCTGCGGTGCTGCTGGTGAGCCTTCGTCCCCAGGTCCGCGTCGTCGCGGCTACCTACGCCGAGGTTCCCCCGGGCACCGGACGCGGTACCATCTACAATCTGCTCTCTTTCTTTCAGGTCGCGAGTCAGGCGCCCGCCGTGGCCGCCCTGCGCTATCGTATCGACCCGAGGCCTCTTGTCGCCTACCTCACAGCACACTTCACAACGGAGTCCAGCCTCCGCCTCGCCGAAGGACTGCGACCCGTTTCAGACGCGATCGACATGGGCTGGCCTGGCACGCTCGCCGATGCGCTCGGCGTTTTGGAGCCCATACTCGATGCCCCTGCCAGCGACGGACGCGACCACCTCTGGACGATCACGGCCGACCTGCTCCGGCCGCTGATCAGTAGTCGCCCGCGGACAAGCACGGGCGAGGTTGACGAGGCCAGCCTGCGGTACGAGCTCGAGTTGATCGACCGCCTGGTCCAGGCGGACCGCCATGCGGACGCGCTTCGCCTCCTCCGTGAAACGCTGGTCACGCTGATGGCGCTCGCGCTTCACCGCTCCGCAGGCAAATCCGTTCCGCTGCTCGCGGCCCACACGCGGCCTGCCCGTCTCGAGGCGGAGCGTGCCTGGTTTCGCGACCCAACGGTCTGGGGTGTTCGGTGGAAGGCAGTCAGAGATGTTCGGAACGCTATTTCACATGCTGGAGCGACGGACAAGCCAATCACCGCCGACAACGTCCGAGAAATCGTGTCCCAGGAGTGGGTTGTGGAGCTCTCGGCGAAGCTTGAGAGTAAGGATTGGTGGCAGCACTTGACCCGGGTCAGAACTGCAGTGTCGGCGATGTGGCTCGTCGACAACACGTGCGGTTCGGGGATGCCCCCGCCGACGCCATACGGCAGTCGAACGGAGCTCTCTCCCCTCGAGGAGGGCGCCAAGGTCAGTCCCGGCTGGGCGGAGAAGACCTTCAAGAAGCAGTGCAAGATCGGGGTGCCCGTAAGGGTCTGGCTCACCGTTCACCCGGTTCGCGCCGCGGGGCTCGCCGCCGAGTGTCATGAGTTCGGCATCCCTGTCTACTCCTGGGACGGTGTCCACGCCGTCGTGTTTCCCTCTCCGTACAAGTGAGCCCCCGAGGCCCCCGAATGCCCCACGTCCTCGTAACCCTCGTCGGCGAAAACCCCGCCAGCGCCCTGATCGCAGCGCGCCACTTCCCCGTCGACGAGGTCGTGCTGCTCTGCACCGACCGCACCGCCGCGATTGCCCGGGTACTCGAGGCGCAGCTCGGTGTCCCCGTCGTTACGCACACCTGGTCGAACAACCCCACTTGGCGCCAGGTGCAGGACGAGGTGGTGAAGGTCGTGGATCCGCAGCCCGATGATGAAGTCCTGCTCGACATTACCGGCGCTACGAAGCCGATGGCCCTGGGCGCCTGGTCGGGCCTCCGCGCTGCGATCGGCGACAGGTTGCGACTCGTGTATCTCCAGCCTGACGGCCGGCTGGAGGACGGCGACTCGGGGAATGTCATCGACGCCCGTGTGGTGATCAAGGGAAAGGAATTCGTGTCATGGAAGAGGCACGGCGCGGTGCTGAAGGACTCCGCGTGGACCGGTCCGCTGTCCAGCGCGGCGGCCTCGTTCGGGGAGCGGGGAACGCTGGCGCGCGTGCTGGCAGACAAGTTCGGGAGGGACCCCGGGTTCGCGACGGCCTCACACGAGGCGCGTTTGGACGGGCGATGCCCCGATCTCGGGCAGTCAGCCCCGCGGGGCTTCACCCGTGAAAAGGGCTACCTCTGCGAAGCCAAGGAAGACAGGTTCTTCAAACTCAACGGTTGGCTCGAAGAGCTCTGTCTCTGGCAGGCCTACACGGCGCTCGACGTGGGAGAGCGGCTCGATGTGTGGGCGGATCTCTCGCTCGACGGAGGCACGGTGAATGGGAAGACGCTCGGCGAAATCGATGTCGCGCTGACGCGAGGCGCGCGACTCGTCGCGATCGAGGCCAAGACGCACGCGAGCGAGCGGATGTCGGGCACCGCCCAAGAGGCGGTGAGCCGGATGCGGGAGACACTCGGGGGCTTCGCGCACCTTTTCATCGTCAATCCACGCTGGACGCCGGCCAGCATCCAAGCGCTCCAAATCCAATTCGGGCGCGGCGTAACACTGATCGGCCAAGGCATGCTTGGCGCCCCGTTCCACGCCGCGATCCGCGCGGCACTGGGTTTCAACAAGTGACCTTCCTCTGCAACGCCTTCAGCCTGAACATGCTCGGCCCTGCCACCGCCGCCGACCTCCAAGTACGACGTATCGAGCTCGGAGATGCAAGAGCCCTCGCGGTCGACGCCCGCTCCGCCGTCGGCCACGCCGAAACCGCCACGGTCCTCGCCGATCTGCTCGGTCGCCCGGTAGAAACCGCGCGTGTCACGCTCGAATTGGCACCCGGCGACTCCGTGCTGGTGGGCCAGTACATCGGCCCCCGCCTGATCGAAGGCGCCGTGTCACTCCCCATCGGCGCGAGGGTCGATTGGTTCCACGTCTCCTGGCCCGCCCCCCCTCAATAGGGAAACAAATCCAGCTTCCTATCGGCGGAAATCCTGGCACATCGATCCAACACCCGCCTGTCCTGCGCGGACATCTCCACCAACCCAGACTCGTCTCCCCTATCCGCCAACGCCAACTGATACGAAAATAGCCCATCCCCGTCGACCAACGAAAGCGCCTTCAACGCCTCCAGCGGGCCCCCCGTCACCCTCGCCAGCAACCGCAGCCGCGAAGCCTTGACATGCACGTACGTCTCGTCCCAAAGCGCGGCCCCCGCAGCTAACGCCTCCAACGCCAGCGCCGAATCCCCACGCACTGCGTACGCCCGCCCAATCGCAAGCTGCAAAAACGTGCGTGCGTGCTCGCTCGTTCGCGGGTGGTCAGCGCAGCGGGCCGCCTGTCGCACCGCGTGGCCCAACCGCGTGGCATCACCCGAAAGCCCCCCAATCCGCACCAGCTCGCAGATCGGGTAGGAGGCCTCGGCGGGCTCCTCCAGGTCGAACCACGCATCGATCGCGCGGGTGAGCAGCGGCGCCGCGGCATCCCACTCACCCCAGGCCGCATACAAACGCCCCACCGCGCCGAGCACCTTGAGATCCCCGGGATGCTCCTCGCCTGGGAGAGCCACGTCCGCGAGCGCCTCTTCGGCCACTTGGCGCCAACCGGGCTCGACAGCATCGTTGTGCGCTTGCACACGGTGGGCCGACAGTTGCAAGCGATGGGGCCGGCGCGGGCGGAATCCAACGGGTAACTCGGGCAACAAGAGAGGCTCCCCGTCGTGCCGGCTGGCGATCGCGTTCGCGACCTTGGTCCGCCACAGGTCCTCCCCTTGTTGCACGCACGTCTCAAGCTCCGCCGTCGCGCGCTTCACCGCCCCCCACCGCAGCGGCGAGAACGGCTCCCGGAGAACCAGGCGATAGAAGCCGCTCGCGGCCTCGGCGGCGCCTCGCGGATCGGCCTTCCACGCGGCCACGAGCCCCGCGTCGAACCCTGGTTCAACGAACGCGACCGCCCACGCCTCGGCAAGATCGGCCACCGGCACGATCGTCACGCCCGGATGGGCCGGGACCACCTGGCGCTCCGCGACGAGCACCCGCTGTACTCCAGGCGCCCAGCGTCGCAATGCATCGAGCTTCTCCGGGAGCAGTCCCACGGGATGCAGACGCCCGTCCGGCGTGATCTCCGCGGTCGCCGCGAGGTCTTCGGCGATGGGAACGCCCGCGGCACGAGACAGATGGAGGAGCGCGAACGCGAGGCCGACCGAGGGGCCGTCCACGTCCCGGACATCGCTCAAGGGGCGCAGCGCGGTCAGCCGCGGGGGCGGCAGGGGGGCGAGCGCGCTCGGATCAGCGACCACGGGCAGGGCGCGCGCGGCCACGCGTCCCGCGAGGCTCCAGGCGCTCCGGGCATGCTCGGAGAGCTCGACCGAGCGCTCGTCTCCAGGCCGCGCGAGGCGCCAGAGCGAGCCTTCGGTGCCGGTCGCCGCGAGAATCAGCGGATCGCCCACCCGCGCCAAGGGGATCGCCACGCGCAGGCGCGCGAGCTCTGCCTGTACGCCCACGCCCAGGGCCCCGACATGCGAACACACGAGCTCGAGGTGCGCCCGCCGCATCACGTCGAGTCGCGACTGGAGGAGGGGCCAGAGGCTCACGCGCCGACCCACCAGGCATCGGGCTCCTGCCAGGCAACGGCGTTCCAGCGATCCGCCTCCGGATCGTCGGCCAGCGACGGGAGCAGATCGGCGAGCGCGCTCAAGTGCTCGTTCGCGACCGCATCGGCGGTAGCGAGCGCGTCCGCGAGGCGGTCACCGGCGCCGACCAGCCTCAACACGCGCCGCACCGACTGGAGATCGTCGCGATCGAGGACGATCGCGGTCATCTCGTCCGTGGCGTTGCCCGCGGACAGGCTGCCGACCTCCGCGATCCGCTCGGACAGCCTCCATGCACGGCGCACGGCGACGGACTCCGCCTCATCGAGCACCGCGGGCTCGACCGCCCGCGCCCAGGCGCGCGCGAGGTCCCGCGGGTGGGCGGGCGGAGCAGCGCCCTCGGGGGGGGTCCAGAGGCGAGCCAGGAGGCCCACTGCCGCCATCCGGTCGACCGACGAGGGTGCGTCCGCGTGTTGAGCCGCAGCCGCCGCGAGCCAGGGCTCAGCGCCGATCCGGGAGGCCCAGCCCCGAAGGTCGGGTGCGTCGACCAGGGGCGGGGGCAGGGGCAGGTCCGGCAGGTCCGCCAGCGCGTCCACGACACCGTACGTATCGATGCTGTCACTCCGCGCGTCGACGATCCAGGTCTGGCCGAGGTCATCAGATACGCGTAAGACGACCCGCCGCTCGCGGGTGTCGAACCCCACGAGCTGCTCGCCATGCACCGGAGCTCCAGCGAGGACCTCGAGCGAGTACTCCGATGGCACCGCGATGAACCCCTTTGCGCGGTACACGGGCGCATCCCCCGCGCCGACGGGGCCCCAGGCCGTGAGGAGGGCGAGCAGGGCGACGAGGTCGGGCAGCCCGGCGCCCTGTGCCGTGGCTTCGGGGGGAGGGTGAACGGACTCCACGGCGCGGAGCGAATCCGCGTCAGGGAGCCCGAGCAGCATGAGCAGCTCGCGATCAACGGGCATCGTTTTTTCCTTCTGCTGCGGAGACGCGCGGGGTGGCGCGATCCTGACGCCTCTTGAGCCGGCCGAGCGCCCTACGCACGGCCTCCCCGGTCTCGGGGTCGATCTCTTTCTTCTCGATGAGCCATTCGAGCGCCGCCGCCAACGTGCCGCGCGCGCGCTGGTGGGACTTGTGGGCGCGCTGCACGGCCTTGCCGACGGCGAGGAGGTCGGTGGGGTTCAGGCCATCGTCCTCGCAGACGATCTCGCGCAGGGTGCGCGGCTCGGTGTTCAGGGCGCGCATCTGGGCCAGCGCTCGCTGGAGCGGCTCGCGGTGTTCGAGCCGCATGGTGACGGCGCGCTCGAACACCCGTTCGATCGCCGCGACGAGCTCGGTCCCGAACGGCTCGGGGGAGAGCCGATCGGCCTCCGCCTGCTCCTTTGCCTTCAACGCCTCCCGCTCCGTCAGGCGCGCGTCGCGCTCCGCCTTTCGCACGGCGTCCCGCACCTTCCAGCGGAGGGCGGTGGCGAAGTAGGCGACTGGAGCGTCGACCTCGGGAAAGTCGCCGGACAGGAGCTGGTCCTCCAGCTTCCCGCGGACCGCCGCGAGGGCTGGCTCGCGGTAGCGGCCCTCTTTTGTCTCCCGCGCCGCGAGCCTCTGAAGAAGACGGTCGATCTCCGCCCACGCCTGCGCGTCGTCAGGGGCGACGCGCAGCCGATCCAGGGCTTCCTTGGGGGTCATGGCCACCTCCCCGCCGTGTCGGACCATTCGCGCGCCTGGTCCCAGCCCCAGGCCGGGCCCCCCGGCGCGGCGTGGCGAGGCGTGCCGCCGGAGAGCGCCGTGCGCACGGAGTCTTCGGGGCCGCCGGCCACGGCGAAGGTGGGCAGCGCCCCGAGGGCCGGCGCGCGCGAGGGGTCCCGGCGCATCAAGGCGCGGCCGAGCAGCAGATCCTTCGCCAGCGTGGCCTCCAAGGCCGGATATCTCCCTCCGTACCACCCGGCCGCCGCCCGGAGCTTGTTTGCCAGCCAGTCCGCGAGGACATGCAGCGGATGAAGGGGATCGCCCTGGTCCGCGTGGTCCCGATACCGCTGCCTGCCGCCACCCGCCCGCAGTCGGACAGGGCTCCGAGTGACCGCCGCCGCCTGCTCAAGCAGCGGGCGCAGCAGAAACCCCTGCATGTCTACCTCCTTCCCCAGCCCGCCGGCCTCGACGTGGCGCGTGAGGGGGAAACACTCGGCGTCATGCGCGCCCGCGAGCCGACTCACGCGCTCGATCACCACGCTGAGCGCGCGCACGTAGGCGTCCTCCCGCACCTGGAGCGGCGCGGGGGCGGGTCCGGGGGGGCCGTCGTCCGCGAGCGCCGCCACCACCATCCCGCCCGATCGGCTGCACACCAGCTGGACCAGCCGGCCCATGTCCGTGTCCTGGTGCTCCGCGACGGCCCGAACCGTGCGATAGGCCAACTCACGATGAAGGATGGCGTCCGCGGCCTCGCAGTCGTTGCGGGTGGGAAATTCGCCGCCGCGGATCGCCTCGAGCCGCGCGCGCATCGTGGAGCGCTCCAGCGTGGCCGTCAGCTCTCGAATCGCCGGCTCGAGCTGGGCGGCGTAGCGCCCGGGGGGCATGTCCCGCGTGTGGGTCCGCGCCGCATAGAGCACGCGCGAAGCGGGGATGTTGCGATGCGACGCGTGCGGCGGCCACGGGCCCGGGCCGCAGATGTCCGTGAGGACCGCCCGCAGGCGCCCGCAGGCGTAGGCGTCCGCGCGGCCCACCACCAGGATGCCGGCGACGACCGACGGGTCCCCGCCTTCAAACTTTCCCGACTCATCGATGAACAGCGACCAGCACGTCGGCATCCGTCCCCCTGTTTGGCGTCGGGAGTGTAGGGGGAATCGGCGGCGGCGGCAAGGATCGGCCCTCCCCCCTGTCCGCTCCTCCCCACTCCCAACGTCCCCCCTGATGCACAATGCATCGCAACGGAGAGACTATAGTAGTGAAGAGCACCGGGCGCCCGCAAGGCGTCGGGACCGGGCACCCTGCGGCGGCGAGCGCAAAGAGCAGCGCCGCCAGCCCACCGCGCGGAGCGGATCCTTCCAGCCGACCACGGGCTCGCCGCGCTCGGAACGCTGCGCAGCGACGTGTCGGGCGTCGACGGCACCACCGTGCGCACGCCGCTTCAACACCGCAACGCCATCGCGCACGGCAAGACCTGGGAGCTCCGGCGGATCGACGCCGACGCGGTGCGCCAGGTGCTCACTGTTGGTCGGGGGACGGTGTTGTCGATCGTGACGGCGGTTGCGTCAAAAGCTCATTCGGGTGGAGCCTCACGCGGGCTGAGGGAATGCACTGCCGCGATTTTCTCACCTCTCTGGTGTCCGGTATTCGACCCGCATGGCGTAGAAAGGGGTACATCCCCCGGAACCTATGTCCCTCCCCGAAGTCCTCCTCACCCTCGCCGGCCAGCGCGACCGCCTTCGCCGAACGGCCGACGCTCTCGTCAAGGTCAGCCAGAACTCGATCCTCAAGGCGGACTACCCCGATCTCCGCCTCGATGCCTCGACCGCTCTCCGCAGGATCGCGGGGGAGCTTGACGGCCAGCTTCGCACCGCCGACCGCCCGTTCACGATCGCGCTGGTCGGCGAATTCTCGGTCGGTAAGTCGACGGTGGTCAACGCCCTGTTGAACCTCGATGGCAGCGTGGCGCTCTCGGCAAAGGATGACCCGGACACCGCTTGCTCGGTGCTCCTTTGTGGTCGAGGCGAGGGAGATCCGGAGGCCCGCCTGCACTTCGAGGACGGAACCCGGGAGGACACCACATGGCAGCGTGCGTCCCGGCTCGCGAGCCAGGTGTGGCTCGCCGACCACCCCGAAGATGCGTCGGTCTCCGATGATCTCGTCGAGATCGAATACTTCGTTGCGAGCGAGGTTCTCGCCGGGATCGCGATCAATGATCTGCCCGGCACGGGCTCGCGGTACTGGGAGCGTCACACGGCCCTGACCCACCGAAAGATGAAGGAGGCCGATGCCATCCTTTGGGTGGTCGGAGAGCCCGAGCCGTCCGCAGAGTCCGTGCACGACCTGCGGGTGCTCGGCGACTGTCGGCAGCGCGTGCACCCCCTCGTAAACGTCTGGGAGGATCCCGAGGTCGGGATCGCTCGCGACGAGGCCGCTGTCGCGCGCGCGGTGGCGAGGCTGAAGAAGAACTTCGGGACCCTCTTTGCGGGGGAGCCGATCTGCGTCGCCGCACGCGTGATCCAGCTCGAGCGGGCCAAGGGCGCTCCCTCCCGGGACGTGCTGCGCCGCGCGGGTTGGGACGATCTGGTTCAGGTCGTTGACGCGCTGCGCGGCAACGGTACTGGGGGCGATCGCCTGCATCGGGTGTGCGGAGCAAGCATCGCGCTCGGGAATGAGGCCTGCGACACCCTCTTGGGGTCCGTGGACACGCTCGACGCCTGGATCACGCGAATCGGCGCCGCCTCGACGCAGGCCACCAGCCGCTTCGACGACATCGGCTCGGTGCATGACGACGTGCGTGGGCGTGTCCGTGGGCTGGCGCGGGAGCGGGCGATTCGTATCTCCCACCACGTCGGGGCCGCGGGCGCGGCATTCGTAGAGGACACGCTTCAGATCGACAACTGGAGCGACATCGGGACGACCCTCCGGTGGCGCGGGCGCGAGCTTCTCGAGGCACAGCTCAAGCAACGCTTCCTCGCCGAGTACCTGCAGTTGGACAAGCAACCCTCCTGGCTGGACGAGCTGGGGGCGGAGTACGCCGAGGAGGTGCGCATGGTGGTGGTGCCTGCGTGGCGGCAGCTGCTGGCACGCCTGCCGGCGTACACGGGATCGGGCGCGAACATCCCGACGCCCCGGATTGAAATTGGTCCGCTCGGGCAAGCGCTGGTCAAGGCGGTGTTCAACGTGCTGGCGCGGGTGTTGGGAATCATCGCGATCGGGGGGATGCTCGCCATGATTCCGGGTGGCGTGATCATCGACGTGGTGGCGATCCTCGGACTGCTGATCCTCTCGGCGATCAGCGACCCACTCGCCGGGGCCCGCCGACGGGCGGTGGAGCGGGTGCGGCTACAAGCCGACGCCCAGCAGCACGAGATCCAGAACCGGCTCTTCGAGGCCGGGCTGGAGGGAAATGCCGTGATCGAGGCGGCGGTTCGCGCTGCCCTGCAAGCGGGGAGCGACCGGGCAACAGAGAGCCTGGGCCTGCTTCACGAGCTTCGCGGGGTGCTCTCCGAAGGGGAGGAGTCGATGCGCACGTCCATCCAGACATTCAACGATCTGCTCCGGGGTAGCCGATGAGCACGCTCCAATCCTCGGCATCGTGCCTCGCCGGACTCGACCCAGCCGATCGCAGCCCCGAGTTGGAGCAGCAGCTCGCGGCAGATCTGTTGGTCGAGGCCGCCGGCTTCCCCGTTGTCTGGCTCGCGAGCGATGCCGAGCGCGCGCAACGCCTCGCGGACGTGCTTCCCCGGGCTGTCTCGTTGCCAGCCTTTCGCGACGTGGGGACGTGGTCGCCCGAACAGCTCGCCGCCATCGAGCGCGCGGGCGTCCTGGTCGCGCTGACGACGGCCGGACAGCTCTTGCCGCGCACGCTGGCGGCGGCGCTGATCCACGCAGCCCGCTCCGACGTGCCTGTCGCTCTCCTGGTCGATGGCTTGGACCGCGTGCGCGAACCCGAGGCGGTCGCCGCGGGAGTTCCCCGCCAGCTCGACGAGGTCTTGGCGGAGGGCGTCGGCGCTGGCCGGACCCGGCTGCCCGAGCGCGACATCGTTTGCCTCGGCAATGCGCGGGTGGCCGGACCCGATCTTGCGCAAGCGGTGGTGCGCGGCGTGGCTCTCCACCACCCCGGAACGAGGAGCCGAGCGCTAGCCAGGCTCCGCGCCGCGGAAGCCAGGCTCTGGATCGAGGTCAAGCTTCAACACGTGACCGCGCTCGCCTCGCTCTCCGCGGAGCACGCCGGCTTGATCCGTGAGAGTCAGCTCGGCGTGGATGTCCTCGCGCGCCGCCACGTCGGCGCCTGGATTCAGCCGCTGTCGTCGATCGGCGCTGCGCTGGCCAAGCTGGACCCTGAGGCGATGGTCGCCCGTGTCTACGAGGACGCACGCGCCACGCCCCTCGCGGAGGCGTTCGCGGCACGCCTTCGCGAGGAGATGGGCAGCGCGGTGGCCCTCCCGACACACGAGGTGGAGGCGCACCTGCGCGCCGATCTCAACGAACTTCGACGCCTGGTGCTCGCAGACCTGGGCCGCCTCGATGAGGCATTTGTCGCCCGCTTCCCTGGTTCCCTCCCTCCGCAATCGGCGCCCCTCGCGTCGGATGCCCTGCTCGCGCGCGTTGCAGCTCGACTCGACGCGATCGCCGAGGAGGTCAACGCCGCGGTGCTGGAACCGGCGTTGCTGCGGGTGTTCAGTGAGCTTCTTCGGGGCGGCTCCAGCGCGGCAAATCAGCCTGGCAGTGAGGACGCCAGAGCGCCCTCCCCGGACGCGCAGGCCCCCCTGACGCGCTCGATTTTCGCGCGAATCCCCGAGCAGATGCTTCGGATCCACCTGGTGACGGCCACCCGGCAGATCCTGGACGACGCGCGCGACCGCGTCGAGCAAGTCCTGCGGACGGCGCTACTCGGGTGGTGCAGCGAGATCGCCGAGCTGACGGCTGTCGGCTTCCGGGATCGCGCGGACACGCTTGCCGCGCTCCGAGCGCACGCCGCGCGCCGCTTGGCCTCCCTCGGCGCCGCGCACACAGAGCTCCGATGAGCACGGCGTCGGGTCCGAGCCCTCTCGTGCTCGTCTACGACCCCAGCGACGCGTGGAGTTCGCTCGGAGGGCCGTCGTTGCCCCTCGGCCAAGCAGTGACGCTCGAGCGAGAGGGATTGGTGACCCGCATGCTGCGCCTTCCGGCCGGCCCCCTCCCCCCTTCGGATGTGCTGATCGGGCTGGTTCCGGATCGCGTCTTTGACCAGGAGGAGAACGCAACCGCGACGCGCGCGCTCACGGGGCATCGCCTGTTCATCGCGGGCGTCGACAGCAATCTGCTGGCCGAGGTTCCTCGCGCCGGGTTTGGCTTCGAGGAGCTGATTGCAGCGGTTCGCCGGAGCTACCGGGCGCCGCTGATGCTCGTGGTCGAGGCCGATCCGCGCGAGACCGTAGCGGACAGCATCCGGCTCGTATTCAAGCTCGCCCATGTGGCATCGGCCTGCCGTAGCTCGCGCGCGGAGATCGCTCGGCTCACCGGCGCCGGTCGAACCCTTCTGCGCCGCGTCCAGCCCACGAACTCCGGCCTGGCCTCGCTGGCTACAGCCATCGACGATGCCGCCCAGGCCAAGCAACTGCGTCAGGGGACCAGCGCGGCTGAGGGAAGTCTCTCCGCCCAAACAAGAGACTTTTCTCTGAGGACGGGAGAGTGGGAGACGCTCGCCGGCCGGTACCGCGACCGATGCCTCGCCGCAGCGCGCGGCGTCAAATACCACGGTGTTGGCGCGGAGAACATCGTGGAAGGCGTGGCCGAGCTGCTCGCGGACGTGGCCTTGCGCCTGGAGCTCGACCTGGCCAGCCCCCCTTGCAGCCAGCTCGTCGCGTGGACGCAAAGCCTGCGGCTAACGCTCGCGACGCCGGGGATCACGTTGCCGATCGTCGGGCTGTTCAGCTCCGGGAAGACCACTCTCATCAATCACATTCTCGGCAGCACCCCAGATGGGCACCCGCTGCTACGCACATCGCAAGCGCACAACACCGCGCTGCTCGCCCACTTCCACCTCAAGAGCCCGGAAGAACAGAACCGAGTCAGCTTCAAGTGGCGCGACAGGGTCGATCTCGAGCTCCTGCGCCATGATGACCCCGAAGCGCGCCCCATCGCCTCCCCCGGCGGGGGCGTCATCGAATCCGTGGCCTCGAGCGGCGATGGTGGCAGGATGGTGACCGTGCGTACGGATGACGGCGCGCTGCGGTGGGCAACCGTGCCAAACAATCGCCGCCTCCTCGCGGATGTACGGAAGGGTTTCCGCGTTCGCCATGGGCAGGCACTGACGGACGGGCTCGACGCGGACGCGCAGATGGCGGGCCTGCTCTCGGAGCCCGCCAGCCGGGCCTTATCCGCACGCCCGTGGGCGATCTTGTCGATGATCCGGTTTCTTGCCGAGGGGCGGCTGGATGACGTGCGCCTGAGCGTGCGCTGGCGCGAGCTGCGCCGCGACCGGATAATGGGCGATCCGTTCGCACCTTTGGACGAAGTGCTTTCTCCCCATGAGCCTCGGGGGATGGAGGTCTTGCGCGTGCTCGAGGAGATCGCGCGCGGGTACGAGGACGCCAAGGAATTGCGCGTGGCAATCCCGCACAAACGGGCGCGCTATCCTATGTCCGTGGCGATCCAAGCCCGCATCCGACCCGCAACCTGCGTGCCGGCCGATCATGTGCTGGAAACCGACGCGGATTGGAACTGGTTCCAGGGCCCTGCCATCTCCCGCTCCACCGAAGGCGACGGCCCGCGCGGCTTCGCCGAGTCTCCCCTCGCCGCGTGGCTGATCGAGCGCGCAGATATCCGGCTTGACACGCCGCTGTTCCGCTTGGTGTCACTCGCCGACACGCCAGGGCTCAATTCGATCAGCGAACACCATGACCGCATCACGGAGCAGGTGATCCAGGATGGGCATGCCTTCCTCGTCATGGTGCTCCTTGGCAAGGACACCAAGTCAGGGGCCATGGAGCGCGTGTTGCACATGATCCGGCAGTCGTTGGAGGCGCATCGTGTTCCCCGCGGCGATTGGCGCGATCGGGTGTTCGTCGTGATGAACTGGAAGGATCGTGAGGTTGGCGCGCGGACTTCCGAGCTCGCAAAGGCGAGCGTGGAGTACCTTCGCGGGCGGCTGCGCGCGGTCTTGGAAACGGATTCGCCGCGCACCTACGTGGTCAACCTCGCTCCCACGCGCGCGCACGAGAATCCGGACGAGCTGCTCGGCTACCCGTCGCTCGCGCCCCTGAAACGCGACTTGCGGACGTTCCTCGCCCTGCGCGGGCTCGGCGGAAAACTCTCCGATGCACTGCAGGAGCTCGCGGCGATTCTGACGCGCCGGAAGCGGGACCTGGAAAACGAGGCAATCCCTTTGCGGGGTGGACACAACGCCGACGACATGAAGCGGTTGGGCCTGGCCATCGAGACGCTTGCCCCAGGCGGCTCCGCGCGGAAGGCCCTCGCGACGTCGATCCAGGAGGCCGTCGATGCGGTCACCTCCCCGATCCTGCAGTTGAACCGCGAGCTCTCCCGCGACTATCAAGGCAAGGATGACTTCGCTCAGGCGGGTGAGATCGGGCCCACCTTCATCCGCGCCTACCACGCGGGGCGCCTTGCGCTGATTGGGGATGTGCCTGCGGGGATCGACGCGCGCCTTCAGCGGCTCGGAGGCGAATGGGTGAGCGACCGGCCCAAGGTTGACCGCCCGGCGGAGGAGGTCGCGCTCCTCCCCACGCTCGCTCCCGACGCGCTGGCAAACGATGCCGCCGCCGTGGTTCGCGACTGGCCGGGCGGCTGGAGCCGGTTCTGGCACGCGGTGTTCAACTTCGAATACCATGTGACCACGCAGCGGAGCCTGCTCTGCGCGCGGTACGCCGACGCCGCGTTCGTGGCGAAGGTCGCTGTCGCTGCGCAGGCGGCGGGCAAACGAATGAGCGACTCCGTCAACGCGGCCTGCGATGCGCTCCACGTCAAGCTGACATCGCGACGAGCCACGAGCTTGGCCAGCGCCTCAGATCGCGCCGCGCGACTCGAAGAGATCGAACGGCAGCTTGAGTCGCTTCGCTGCTTCGAGCCCGCGGCCCGAAGGATGTCCGATGCGCTGCGGCGGTGCGTCCTGGAACTGGAAGGGAAGACAAATTGACTGAGACCATTGATGCGCAGGAAGCCAAGCTGATCGCGGATCTGCTGGACCGTCAATCGGCGGCAGGGCCCCGGCTCGAGGCGGAGCTGCGAGTGCTGGTGGCGGCACAGGCAGAGAGCGCGGTTGCGGCGGTTCGCACCCGGCTGGTGGGAGCGGAGAGCGGGATCGGCGAGTGCCGTCGTACCCTGAGGGAGCTGGACGGATGCGTGGACGAGCTCGGCCGAAGGCTGGGGGCGGAGATCGTCGCGGCGAGGGCGGAGGCCGTGACCGAGCATTCGGCCCGGCGAGCAGAGATGGCGGCGATTCGGGGCGCGCTCAACGCGCAGATCACGGCGCTGGCCGGCGACGTCGCCGCGACCCGCGTGGAGGCTTCGGCCGAGCGGGAGACGCGGCGGGCACAGATGCAGGATCTGCGTCTCGAATGCGGGGTGGAGATCGCTGCCACGCGGGCGGCGATGGAACCGCTTCGCAACGCGCTCGTTGCGCAGATCGCGGCGGTCCGCACGGAAACCGACGAGTCTCGAAAAGCTCTGGGTGCCGAGTTCGCGGTGTTCCGCCGTGGGACCGGCGCGGAGCGCGAGGCGCGGCTGGCTGAGGCGGCAGAGGCTCGGACCGAAGTCACCCGACGGCTGGACGGACTCGCGGGCGCATTGGCCGAGGGACTGCTGGCCGTCCGCGCAGAAGAGGAAGCCAGCCGGGAGCAATACGCCGGCGCCGTCGCTGTCACACGCGCAGAGCTGGCGGCGGCTACCCTTGCCCTACAAGGGCACACGGAGGAGTTGAACCTTCTCCGCGGCTGCGCCGAAGCCAGCCGTCAGAAGACGGAGCGCCAACTGTTGCGGATCGGAACCGGAGCAGCACTCGCGGCCATCGTCGGCATGGCGGGATGGTTCGCGGCGGCGGCGATGTTGTGGCTCGCCGTGCGATAGGTCAGTGTCTCAACGTCTCAACCAGCTTGACACCGAGGACCGCCAAACACGGCCGCATCCCTCCGCGTTAAACTTCACCGATGAGTATCCAAACGTCCCTCTGTCCGAATCGTTGCATCAAGACCCCCTACGGCATCGTCGACGTCGGCAGCCCCGTACTTCGCCGGCGAGCGGTCGAAGTTGATCCGGCGGAGCTCGACCTCCCGATCTTCAGGGGTCTCGTCGCGGAGCTGGTCCGCCGCCTCGCCGTCGGCGTCGGCGTCGCCGCCCCCCAGGTCGGCTTCGGCGTGCGCGTGATCGTGGTGGAGGACGGCCCCGAGAAGTGGGAGCGCGCAAAGCCCCCGCCGGCCGAGACGCAGCTTCGCGAGCGTGAACGCGCGGCCCTGCCCCGCATGGTGCTCGTCAACCCAGTCCTCACGCCGCTGGGCGAGGAGCGCACCGACTTCCTCGAGGGGTGCTTGAGCGTCGGGGATCTCGCGGCCGTGGTGACGCGCTACCGGTCGGTGCACCTCCGCGCATTGGGCCTCGACGGCAAGGTTGTGGAGGGCGACTACCACGGCTGGTCCGCTCGCATCCTCCAGCACGAGGTCGACCATCTAGACGGCGTGCTGTTCGTGGACCGAATGGATCCGCGCACGCTCGCGCGGCACGCCGCGTTGGCGGAGCTGTGGCCCGGCGCGTCGGTCGCCGAGCTGCGCGAAGGGTTGAATACGCCCGGGATGGGAAGGCCTATCTGAGGACGGATTCAGAAAGGCGTCACAAATTGCGGCCCACCCCTGTCCGGTCCCCTCCCCCACCCGCGTCTCCCCTCCCACAAGGAGCTCACCGATGGACCTCGACCGCTTCGTGACCGCCACCCCACGTCCCCTCCCGGTGATCCTGCTCCTCGACGTGAGCGGGAGCATGCAGGGCTCGAAGATCGCCGCCCTGAACGCCGCGCTCAAGGAGCTCGCTCAGGACCTGGCCGGGAGCACCACGCCCCAAGGCGAAATCCACATCGGCGTGGTGGTGTTCTCCTCGGGCGTCGACGCACGAGACCCGGTGGCCGCCGGCCAGTTCGTCCCCGAGGAATTCCGCGCCGATGGGCAAACGGCGATGGGCGCGGCGATTGACGCCACTCGCGCCATGCTGGAGGACCGGGAACGGATCCCGTCTCGCGCGTACACCCCGACGCTGGTCCTCGTGAGCGACGGCCAGCCGACCGACGGCGCGGAGAAGGCGATCGAGCGCCTCCTCGGATCGGACCGCGGTCGGAAGGCCACGCGCCTGGCCCTCGCGATCGGGGATGACGCCGATGTCGACATGCTCAAGCGCTTCGTGGGAAACGCGGAGATCCCCGTGTTCCGCGCACAAGAGACCGCCAAGATCCGCGACTTCTTTCGATGGGTCACGTTCTCCGTGCAGGTGCGCACCAAGTCCCGCAACCCCGATGCGACCGCCGTGCCGCTGGTGGCCGGCTTCGACCCGGGCGACCTGGTCTACTGATGCCGGCCCTCTCGGTCGCGGTGCCCGGGCGGGCAGGCGTCGTCTGTGCGGACTGCGCGGATCGCCACCCCCGCGGCGATGCCATCGTCGTGGCCGACGGGCTCGGGAGCGCTTCGTTGGGCTCGCTCGGCAGCTACACCGTGGCGGCGATCGTGCTCGGCGCGCTTCGCGACGATGCGTGGGCCGGCCTCCCGACCGAGGCCCTCGCGACAAGGCTTCACAGCCTCTACGGTGAGGCCACCGGCGGTGCGAGGGAGGTCGCGACGACATGCCTGTTTGCCATCGCTACGCGCGATCGATTGGTCGTGGGCCAGGTCGGCGACGGACTGGTGGCGGTGCTCTGCACGAGCGGCGCGCTCTGGACCATGGACGTGGAGAAGGACTTCGGCAACGAGACGGACGCCCTCCCGCGCTCCGTTCCGCGCTGCTCCGACCTCCCGCTCGACACGGTCGATGGCGTATTCCTTTGCAGCGACGGCGTAGCCGACGACCTCGTCGCCGGGCGGCTCCCGGAGCTCGTGCACTCGCTCCTCGCGGAAGCTCGTCGTGATCCAACCGCGCTTGAGACACGACTTCATGGTTGGCTCACGCGCTGGCCGACCCCCAACTCTCACGACGACCGGGCGCTCGCGCTCCTCTGGATGCCCCGATGACCCGCCCCGCCCTCGTCGAACGCCTCCCAACCCCCGGCGACGCGGTCGAGACCACCGACGGGGCCCGGTTCATCCTGGGCGAGCCGCTCGGGCGCGGCAACCAGGGGGCGGTGTTCAGCCTTCGGCTCCCCGCCGGCGCGGCTCCGCTCTGCGCCAAGATCTACCTCGGCCTCGACGACGCGCGCGCGGCACGGATGCGGACTCGTTTGGAGCAGCTCCGCCAGCTCCCGGCCACCGATCAGCTCGTCCTCCCACGAAAGGTGCTCCGCGCCCCGAAGCTCGGGTATGTGATGAACCAGGTGATCGGGCACAGCTCGATCGGCGCGCTGTCGACGCGGCCGTCCGGCGCCTCGGTTCGACCCTGGTACGCGGAGGGGGGCGGCCTCCGCCGACGGCTCCTGCTCGGCCTGGAGCTCTGCGCCGCCTTCCGCGATCTGCACGCGCGCGGGCTCGCCTACTGCGACCTCTCGTTCGACAACGTCCTGGTGTCGGGCGACCCGCTCCCCCGCGTGCGGCTCATCGACTGCGACAACCTCACGCTACCGGGCACGCCCGGCTCGAACGTGGCCGGCACGCCGTGGTTCATCGCGCCCGAGATCCTCTCCGGGGCGAGCTCGCCGGACATCTTCACCGACGTCCACTCGCTCGCGGTCCTGCTCTACCACCTGCTCGTCTTGACTCACCCGCTGCTCGGAGATGCGATCCGCACCGACACCACGGACGCCGAAGACGCCGCGTTGCGCGGGCGTTGGCCCGGCGGTGGCGTGCTGCCCTGGATCGATGCGCCGGACGATGCACGGAATCGCGCGGGGAGCGGCCTCCCTCGACACCTGGTGCTCTCCCCGGGCATCGCCGCTACCTTTGACCGCGCCTTCAGCGATGGGCTGCACGACCGCACCAGGCGCCCCTCGGAGGGCACCTGGGCGGAGGTGCTGGGCCGCGCGGTCGATGCGGTGGTGGGCTGCCCGGCGTGCCGGAACACCAACTGGCTGGGAGCCGGCGAGTGCGCGTGGTGCGGCAAGCCGGTCGCTCCGCCCACGGTGTTGGTGCTGCGCCACACGGACGGGCGCCGCCCGGTGGTCGTCGAGCAGCGGCGCCGGCTCTACCCACGCCACCTCCTGTTCCGCCGGGACACGCTCGGGGAGGCGCCTCTCGCGGAGGTCGGCTTCGTCGGGGATCAGCTGACCCTCGAGAGCCGGGCGGAGCTGGCCTTCGACCTGCGCTCGGAGGATGGGCGGGCCGTGCGTGTCGAGCCGGGCGCGCGGGCGCCGCTCGCCCTCGGGGATGTGTTCCGGCTCGGCCCGAAGGGCGTAGAGGTGGAAGTCCAGCACGTGGGGGCGAAACGATGAGGTGGGGCGAGCTCCGATGGGGGCGAGAGGTGCAGGTCGACGTGCGGATAACGGTCACGACGAAGCCCGGCCTGGCCACACGGATCGAGGGATGGCTTCGCGTTGCCCTCGACACCGCGACGGATCGCTACTGGATCGAGACGCCGGACGGGCACCTCCATGCCGTGATCCCCGCGGGCGGGTCCGCCGGGCTCCGGGACCTCGCGGATCCGGGCGTCGTGGCGCTGGTGCAAGCCGAGCCCTCCGCGGGGGACCGTCTTCGGGTGGTGGGGCGGATCTTCCCGAACAAGGCCACGCTCACGACGAGGATGCCGCTCCTGGTCCCGCCCGAGATCGAGGAAAAAATCTCTGCATCGTCCCGCGGGCGGCTGAACGATTGGTTCGACGCCGAGTTCCTCGTGGACGGACGCGCCTTTGCACACGCGGGCGGGAAGCCTGCCGACGGGCTTCGCCCGTTCGAGCTCTGGGGCCGGGACCGCATCCTCGCGGTCGAGCGTACGCCGCAGGGGCTGACCGTCACCGGCCTCAAGCGCGTAAGGAAGCACGCACCCGCGCTCACGATTCTGGAGGCGCCGTTCGACCTGCTCCCCGGTCGCCAGGCCGTCGCGAGCGAGGCGATCGCGCAGGTCGAGGCCGCGGCGAAGGCGGGATCGGGCTGGTGGGGGCTGTGGGCCGAATATCAACGCGCGGAGCGCGAGGTTCTGGAGGAGACTCGGCAGCGCCTCACCCCGCTCCCGTACCGTTCCTGCACGCTCGAACACAATGGCGAGCACGTGCGCTTCCGTTTGCGCGAGGCGCCACCGGAGTGCTGGGCGGCCGAGGAGGCCCAGCTCGAGCTCGCGGTGCTGGTCAATGGCAAGGAGCAGGCCGTGGGCCGCCTACGCGCCATCGAGGGCGCCGCGATCCTGGTGGAGCTCGGCCAGGGCGCCCTGGTGCCGCCGGACGAGGGCGAGCTGACGGTGGCGATCGAAGGCGACCAGAAGCGGCTCCGTCGCAGGGAGGACGCCCTCGATCGCCTCCAGCGGGGGCAGAGCCAGATGCCCGACCTCCTCGCGGTCCTCGAAGGTGAGGGGCGCACCGCCTACACCGGAGCGGAGCGCCGGCCCTTGTCGCCCGCCACCGAGCGCCTCCTCGCCTACCCGCTCACATCCGCGCAACGTGATGCCGTGCGCATCGCCCTTAACACGCCCGACATCGCGCTGATCCAGGGTCCGCCGGGCACCGGGAAGACCACGGTGATCCGCATGATCACCGCGCGGCTCCACGAGGAGGGGCGCACCCCGGTGCTGCTCACGAGCTACCAGCACGAGGCGGTGCTCCGGGTGCTCGAGGGCGTCGAGACGGGCGGCGTGCCCGGCGTCCGCATCGGCGGCCGGCGGGGGGAAGATCCCTCGGTTGGCATCCGGCCGCTCACGGAGTGGCTCGAACGCCTGCAGGCCGCCGCCGCGGAGGCCGCGCGTGACCACGCGCACGACACCCCCTGGAACGAGCGCCAGCGGCGGCTGTGGCGGCTGGTCAACGGGTGGCGGAGCGCGCGCGGCGGCAAGGTGGGGGCGCACGCGCTGCTGGCGCAGGTGCGGGAGGAGATCGGCGCAGAGCTGCCCGCGCCGCTCGCCGAGCGGCTCGACGCTGCCGACGTACTCCTCGACACCAACGTCGTGACCGAGGCGCTTCCCGAGGCGATGCGGTGGGAGCTGTCGGTCCTCGTGTCGCGGCTCGCCACCACGCCCGAGCGGTGGAGCGATGACGGGCCCGCGGGTGCGCGTCGGCTTGAGCGAGCCCTCCGCGCCGCGAGCGACGAGCTCGAACATACCGGAGCGATCGACCCCGAAGTGACCTCCACCCTCTTGCGCGCAGGCGTTTGCCGCGATCATCGGCCCGCGCCCCCCGGGCTCCTCGACGCGCTCTCCGCCGTGCAGGCTGCGCTCGATCTCCGGCTCGCGCCGCCCCCGCCCCCCGCGCTCGCGCTCGCGGTGCCCTCCGAGATTGACGCTGCGCTGAACGCGGTGCTCGCCTGGGTCGACCAGCGCGCCGCGGAGGCCGGCGAGGGCATCTCCGACGCGCTCGAGGGCTTCCTGAACCGCCTGCTCGAGGATCCACTGGTGCTCCCACGCGTGCTCGAACGCTACGCGACGGCCGTCGGCGCGACCGTGCAGCAGGCGGTGGGTCGGGAGATGTCGGAGCTGCACGCGGAGTTCGACACCGTCATCGTGGACGAAGCGGCACGCGCCAACCCGTTGGATCTGCTCATCGCCCTCATCCTCGGACGGCGCATCGTGCTCGTCGGCGACCAGAACCAGCTCCCCCACATGCTGGAGCCGCGCCTCGAGGCGGCCGTGAATTCCGGTCGCGCGACGGACGCTTCGGCGGTGTTGCGGCAGAGCCTCTTCGCGCGTCTGTGGGAGCTGTACCGGGAGTGCCCGCCGGGCGGGATTCCACGCACCCGGCTGCTGGACGAGCAGTTTCGCATGCATCCGATCATCGGTGACTTCGTCAGCGCCACGTTCTACGGCGGCGCGGTCCGTTCAGCCACGAAGGCGGAGGATCTGCAAAACACCACGGCGCTGTTCGACGGAAGGAACGTGGCGTTTCTCAACGTGAAGGGGCGTCGTGAGCAGCGTCGGTACGAGCGACCGCACGAGGCCGTGGTGGTGGCGGATCGCGTGGATCTCCTCCTCGCGGACGCGCCGGACTGGACGATCGGGGTCATCACGTTCTACGCGCAGCAGGCCGCCTTGCTGGAGGAGCACGCGAAGGCGCGCGGGTGGAGCGAGCGTGTTCGCGTCGGGACGGTCGATGCCTTCCAGGGGCGGGAGTTCGACGCGGTGCTGCTCTCCTGCGTGCGGTCGGGCGGCGGGGTCGGGTTCCTGGCCCTCCCCAACCGCCTCAACGTGGCGATGAGCCGCGCGAAGCGGCTCCTCGTGGCGGTGGGAGATGCCCGAACGGTTCGGCAGGTCGCGCCGCTGGCCGGCTTCCTCGCGCTCTGCCGGGAGAGAGGGTTCTACGATGATTCGGTGTAGACGCGTGATCGCTCCCCACGGCGCCGCCACCGCGGTGACGCTCCGCTGGCCAGTCACCGCCTGGCGGGTCCGGCTCCGCGTGTCGGTCCCCGAAGACCTCGACCCCTTCGCGCGGCTCATCCTCGATCTGTCCGCCCTGGATCGCCGCGATCCGGTCTGGATTGGGAAGATGAGCGGCCTCGAGCCCGAGTTCGTGCGCGCTCTCGTCGCGACGCAGAAGGGCAGCGGCTCGTTGGACTCCGAGGGCAGGCTCACGGACGTGGGGCAGATGCGACGCCTCGACCAGGACGAGGAGCAGCTCCGCATCGGCTGGATGCTCCGCGACGACCTCACGGGCACGGTGTTGCCAACCTTCTTCGAGGGAGATCTCCCGTTCGGCGCGTGGCCGCCGGGGGCGCTCCCGCTCTGGCCCGAGGGCATGAAGCGCCCGCCCGATCCGGAGATCGCGGCCCGAGGTCGTTTCCCCGACGCGCTGCGGGCGATGTCCCGGCTCGACCGGGGGCTGGCGATCGCCGACCGGGAGGACGACGATGTTCCGCGGACGATGGAGGAGGCCGAGGCCGTCCGCGCCCACGGGCGGGTGGAGCTGCTCGGCGACGGGCTGTGGGACGAGATCGCGGTGGATGTGTGGGCCGAGCTCGCATCGGAAGGCATCGAGCTCCGGGCGGGGTGCCCGTTCGGCCGGAAGGCGGACGGCGCGCGATACCTCCAGCGGCTCCTCGCGAACGCGCGGCGCTATCCGGCCGTGCAGGCCGCGTTGGACGGTCTCCAGACCATCGGCGGCCAGAAGCTCGAGGAGTGGCACGACGAGCAGCGCGACCTCACCCTGGTGGCCATCCGCGCGGACCGGAAGGCCGCGCTCACCGCCGGGCGCGCGCTGCCCGACTACGTGCAGCGCCAGCTCGAAGAGGCGGAGGACATGAGCTTCCGCGCGGAGCGGGGGCGTGCGCGCGCCGACAAGGCGATCCTGGAGTGGGGCCTGTTCGCGGAGGAGGTGTTGCACCACTTCTGCCCGCCGGCGGGCGCGGGTCCCGACGCCGCTTGGCTTGCCCGGTGGGCGTCCACGCTCCCCGAGCGGCCGGAGACCGCCGCGACCGCAGCGCTGGGGCTCGTGGGCGGTCTTCTCGTCGATGATGACGGCCACCCCCTCGACGCGCCCGGATCGGCGCGGCATCCGGAGGTGGTGGTGCAGCTCCTGCGGGCGCTGCTCAAGACGGAGCGGGACGAGGCGTCGCAGCTCCTGTGCTGGCGGCCCCGCGCCACGCCCAGCTGGCACCGCAAGGGTGACAAGCTCATCGGCGCGCGGCTGCTCCTCCTCCCCTCCCTGGCGGCGGCGATGCTCGCGCAGACACCGGGGGAGTCCGAGGCGCACCACCGGGCGAACGCCTGGCAAGCCACGCTTGCCCGCGATCCCTCGGTGTGGCGCACGATCGCTCGGATCCTCGATCTCCGAAACAAAGTGGGCGCCCACACGCATCGGTTGGACGCAGCAACGCTCGAGCGCATGCTCGTGGATGCGCGATCGTCCGCGCGTGCTGTCCTGAACGCCGCGTTTCCAGCGTCTCCCTGACCCCTACCCCCGGAAGCTCTCATGGCATGGAAGGACAAGAAGCCGCCCGTCAAGGAACAGGAGCCCGCGAGGGGTGTGCCGCCCAGGGCCGCCACGACATCGATCCCCGCCCCACCCGTCGAGCCGACCGAACCGGCGTGGCCCCAAGCCGCCCGCCAGGAGCTCGCATCCGAGCGCGCCCGGGTCGCGTCGCTTCAGGCCGAACTCGATAGGATCACCCCCGAATACCAGCAGCTACGAGCGACCAAGGCTGACCTCGGGCGCCAGCAGCTCGCCAAGGACGTGGAGCTCGCCGAGCTCGCCCGGAAGCAGGCGCTGGTGGAGGACGCGCGGCAGCGTCTGGAGGGCGAGCGCTCGCGGCTCGTCGCGGACGCCGCGCCATGGCTCGACGCAGAGAAGGGCCGTCGTATCGCAGAAGCGGATCGCGAGGCGGGGGATGTGCGGAAGCGCGCCGAGGAGGCCGAGACAGCGGCGCGGGCGCTTGCCGAGCACATTCGGCGTGATGCGGAGTCGCATGGTGCGAGCGTGCGTGTGGATGCGGAGACACACGCCGCGCCGATACGCGCGGAGGCCGATCGGAAGCGGCGAGAGGCGGAGGGAGACGCGATTCGGCTCCGCGGCGAGGCCGATGCAGCGCGAGCGGAGGCCACGCGGCAGGTCGAAGAGCTGCTGCGAGGGGCGGATCAGCAGGCCGGCGATGCGCGGCGCCTCGGCGTGGAGGAAGCCTGCCGCGTGCGTCTGCAGGCCCAGGAAGAAGCGCTGGAGCACCGGCGCCAGGCGGATCTCGAGGCGGGGATCACGCGGGAGTCGGCGCGTCGCGACGGCGCAGCGGCGCTCGAAGCGGCCCGCGTAGACGCCCACGAGCTCCGGCAGAAGGCGGAGCGCGACGCCGCGAAATTGCGAGGCGAAGCGGCGCGTGAGGTGGAACAGGCGCGTGGCGCCGCCGAGCGCGACCGGATCGCTGCAGAGGAGCGGGCCGCCCAGCGCATCGCCACCGCCGAGCTCGAAGCGGTGCGGGCATCGCGAATCGAGAGTACACGTATCTTTGCCGAGGCCGAGGCCGAGGCCGAGGAGCGCCTGGAGAGGGTCGCGACGCGAGAGGACCAGCAGCGCACGCGGCACGCTGAGCAGGAGGATCGGGAGCGCGCGCAGCAGGATGAGGACACCGCTCTGTCCCGCAGAGACCGTGCGCTCGACGCGCGGAGCCGCCGCCTGGCCGAACGGGAGCTCGACGTGGAGCGGGACGCGCAGGAACAGGCCTTGCGCAGGGAGACTCTCGTGGAGGCTGAGGGCCGCCTCGGTGCCGCCGCGCGTGAGCGGCTCGATCAGTCGCTCACCGAGGCGGGGGAAGCATTGGCCGAGTCGCGGCGTCGCAACCGGGAGCTCGCGGAGGAGCGCGATCGTCTGCGCGACGCATTGGCGGCGGCCGGCGGGCCCGACGTGGAGGCGCGGCAAGAGGACGTCGAGCGGCTCCGGCGCGAGAACGGAGCGCTGCGGGCGAAGGTCGCCGAGATGTTGCCCGCCGACGAGGCCGACGCGCTGCGTCGCGAGCGCGACAGCCTCCTCGGGGCGCGCGCCGAGGCCCTCGCGGCGTCCCAGCACGCGCGCGACATGGCCGAGGCCCAACAGCAGGCGGACCGCGCGATGGCGAGGACGCGTCAGGACGCCGACCGACTGGTGAAGCAGGCGCAGGCCGAGCTCGAGAGACAGGTAGCCGAGGTCGATCGGGTCACCTCGATGCTGGCCGTGGTGGACGCGGAGCGGGCGGCGCTGGCCGGCACCGCGGACGAGGCACGGCGCGGCAAGGAAGACATCGAGCGCATCCGCATCGATCGGGACTTCCTGGAGGCCCAGCTCGAAGAGGCTCGGCGCGTGCTCGACGACCGGACGCGCCTCCTGAAGAAGAACGCCAAGCAGCGCTATCCGGTGCTCGCCGAGATGGACGAGGATCCCCCGAAGAGCAAATTCGGTCCGACGGAGCCGGCACCCCCGCTCGCCGCGTTGGTGGCTCGCACCCGCGCCACCCTCGCCGCCGGGGGCCGCACCTATGACAACCCGACCCTGTGCGCCTGGATCGCCTCGCTCGCCGCGCACCGGCTCATCGTGGTGAAGGGCCGATCGGGTACGGGCAAGACCAGCCTGCCCGTACACTTCGCCGATGCCGTCGGCGGCGGGCGCGTCGTGGTGCCGGTGCAATCAGGCTGGCGCGACCGCGCGGATCTGCTCGGCTACTTCAACACCTTCGACAACCGCTTCCGCGCGCAGCCGTTCACCGAAGCCGTGTACAAGGCGAACTCGCCCGACTTCCGCGACCGGCCGTTCTTCATCGTGCTCGACGAGTGCAACCTCTCCCGCCTCGAGTACTACTTCGCGGATCTGCTCTCCGAGCTCGAGCTCGACCCGGAGAAGGGCGGCATCGACAAGCTCAAGCACGAGGAGTGGACGGCGCTCAAGGGGGACGGCCGCCCGCCCCACCTGATCCGCGTCTCCGAGACGGGCGACGCGGCGATGGCGCCTCGATTCCTGCCTCAGGGGCGCTTCCTCTGCCTGCCGCCGAACGTATGGATCATCGCGACGGCGAACGAGGACGAATCGACCTTCGAGATCGCCGACAAGACCTACGACCGCGCCGGCATCCTCCAGATGGACGCGCGCGCCGACCTGGGGAAGGTCCCCGGAACCCCCCTCAAGCCCATCGCGTGGGGCGATCTCACCGGGCAGTTCGGGGCGGTCCAGAGGGCCTGGCCCACCTCCAAGCGGACGAAGCTCGCCGAGTGGGTGGCGAAGCTCGACGCCGCGCTCCAGGGCGGGTTCGAGGTCGGGTTCGGCAACCGGTTCGTGAACCACGCCGAGCTGTTCCTCCCTGTCTACGAGGCCCTCGGTGGCACGCTCGCAGGGGGAGCGGATCACCTGTTGCGCACGCGCATCCTCCGCAAGGTAGACCGGGTGCGTGATCCCGGGCTCCGGCAGGCCGCGAGCGATCTCCGGGAGGTCGTGGACATGAAGTGGCCATGGGACGGCGGCAGGCCGGTCCGCTCGCTCGACGCGCTCGACAAGCTCTACATCCGGCTCTCCTGATGGCCACGCTCCGGCAGGGCAACCGCCCCGTCACCGCCGCCACCGTGACCACCACGCGCCCGTGGGCCGAGCCCCTTTGGCTCGATCCCGGCGGCGACCCACCCCTCGGCGTGCGCCTGAACCGGCGGCCCGTGGAGGGTGGCAGGGGCAGGATCCCGTGGCTCCGTGGCGACTTGGAGTGGTCCGATCGCGCGGGCGCCCACCGCGTGCGCATCGAGCTCCCGGAGCGCCTTCGCCCCGATGACCATCCTGAATTGCCGCCCGCCAAGCGAACCGAGCCCCGTCGGGAGGCTCTCCGCGCCTTCGGGGACATGCTCGCCGAGCGTTGTGGCAAGGGAACGGTCACCGTCGGGCAGGTGCGGTCGCTGCCGCTCCTCGCGATCGCCGGGCTCGCCGACGCGGTCCGGGTCACCCCGCTCGACACGCTGCAGGCGAGCCGCCTGGGCACCCTCTCCGACCTCTGCACCCGCCCCCGCTCCTGGTTGCGGGAGGAGACCGCGGTGTTGCCGGTGGGCCGCGTGCGCCGCCCCGCTCGCGACGCAGTCACCCACCTCCAACGCCACACCGAGCACGCCGGTCACGATGGCCTCCGTGTGTATCCCGAGCGCATCCTCGCCTCTCTCCAGGAAGAGGAGCTCGATCTGTACGAGAACCGCGTCCTCGTCACGTTGCTCTCGCGCCTCCAGGAGCGTGCCCGAAAGCGCTTCGCTCGGGTGGAGCTCGCGCTGAGCGGGCTGTACGAGCTTCTGGCCGATCTCGACGCCGCGAAGGCGTGCGGGCAGCACCGGCGCGCCGGCCGGCTCCGCAAGTGGTTGGACGCCGAGGGCGACCTCGCGACGCACCGGGCCAACGGCGAGGACAGCCAGTCGGCGCTCCGCACCCAGCTCCGCTCCCTCGGCGCTTGCCTTACCAGCCCGCTCGCCCTCACGCTTCGCGACCGGCCTCAGGTGCGCGCGCCCCTCCGCGAGACCAACATCCTTACTTTCGACGGCAAGTTCCGCGTCGTGTTGGAGCTCTGGGAAGCGCTCGAGATCGAGGAGCGGGAGCACCGTCGCCCGCTGGATGCAGTGCGCGAGGATCCCGACGGCGTCTGGGCGGACTACGCCTACCTGCTCCTCCTCCGCGCGCTCCTCGATGCGGGCTTCAAGCCGGCTGGCGACCCCACGTTAGCCCTGACGCTGCAACCCGTAGGACCGGCCGACCTGGTCTTCGAGCGGCCCGCCCCCTCGGGGAGCTGGCGTGCCACCGTGTCGCGACGGCTGGCCCGCGGCAACGACATGCTCGAGCTCTCGATCGAGCGCACTCGCCCTGCCGCGGCGGCCGCCGCGCGGTCCCGGGGCCCTGTCGTCACCCTTCCCAAAGCCCCGCCTGTCACCGTTCGCTTCGCGCCGACGTTTGCACAGGGTGACAGGCCCGTGGATCCAGACGTCGTCTGGCTTCACCCGCAGATCCCGTCCAGCGACGACGAGGCGCTCCCCTCCGCCGCCCTCCCGTACCCCGCGGTCGTCGCCAGGAGCTCGGCTGGCCTCTCCCACGACGGGCTCCGGCGTGTGCCCCGGGCGATCCCCATTGCCCCCTGGTCGGCTGCGTCCGGCGACCGCCTCCTCCGCCTCGTCCGCGCCCTCACCGTCGGCGTTTCGCTCACGAACGGCGAGCCGGTCGAGTGGTGCCCAGCCTGCGGGGCGGCGGGACGAGTGGGTTCGCGCCCGAACGATCGGGTGTGCTCGGACCCTGACTGCGGCGCGGAGTGGGGCTGGCGCAGGTGCCCGGACCCATGCGGCGCTCACATCCCCAAGCTCCTCCCTCACCTACCGAACGCCGACGCGCTCGAAAAGCTGGTCTTCCGTGCGGAGGGTGCTCCCAAGCGCCTTGTCCTCCAGGAGCGCATCGCCGGCCCCGACCTGCTCGCCGACTGGTGCCTGGAGGGGATTGGCACCCACAACATGATCTGTCCGGCGTGTGGGCGGTGCGCCAACCCGAGTCCCGTTCCTGGGTGTGTTCGGTGTGTTCGGGGGGGGGCAACCCGTTAGTATGAGCGGGCTCGTGCGGCACGACGACAACTCCCCACGCAGGCCTCGAGGGGAGCGAGCCATGCCCCAGTTCAGCCCTTCCTATCGCCAGTTTGAACGGCCGCTGGCGAGGTAGATTCAGCTCGCCCCGGCCCCCCACAACCCGGCACGGCGGCTGCAACCCGCGCGCACCCGCGAACGAGAACAAGCGTGACGCCCCCCCTCACCCTCTCCCCCGCCCAATCCCGCGTCATCACCCACCGCGGCACCGACCTCCAGGTCATAGCGTGCGCCGGCTCGGGCAAGACCGAGGCGATGGCTCGCCGCGTGGCCGCGCTCCTCTCCGAGGGCGCTCCGCCCGCTTCCATCGTGGCGTTCACCTTCACCGACCGCGCCGCCGCCGAGTTGAGGGACCGCATCGTGCGCCGCGTCACCGAGGCCGAAGGCCCCGCGTTCCGGGACCGCCTCGGCCCGATGTACGTCGGCACCATCCACGCCTATTGCTTCCAGCTCCTCCAGGAGCACGTTCCCCGCTACGGCAACTACGACATCCTCGACGAGAACCGCCACGCCGGCTTCCTGTCCCGGGAGTTCCGCGCCATCGGCCTCGACAAGCTCTCGGCGCGCCGCTGGCAGCCGATCCGCGACTTCGCTAGGGCCGTCGACGTGATGGGGAACGAGGGGATTCGGGCCGAGGCGCTCGGTGACACCCCGCTCGGCAAATGCTACCGCGCCTGGCGGGAGCGGCTCGATCGCTTCCACTTCCTCACCTTCTCGCTCCTCATCTCCGCCGCCATCGAGGCCCTCGAAGACCCGACGGTGGCCGCCCGCGTCCGCGCGCCCCTGCGGCACCTCCTGGTCGACGAGTACCAGGACATCAACCCCGCCCAGGAGCGCCTCATCGCGCTCCTCGCGCCCCCCACCGGAGGGGGTCAGGTGCAGCTTTGCGTGGTGGGTGACGACGACCAGTCGATCTACCAATGGCGCGGCTCCGACGTGCGCAATATCGTGGAGTTCACCCGGGTCCGGTCTGGCTCCCACACCGAGACGCTCGCGACGAACCGCCGCTCCCGCCCCGCCATCGTGGCCGCGGCCGCCGAGTTCGCCGCCTCGATCCCAGGCCGCCTGGACAAGGACATGGACGCCGCACGCCCTCCGTCCGAGGCCGAGATCACCGGGTGGACGGCTGAGACCGAACAAGACGAGGCCGAGCACCTCGCTGCCACCGTCGAGCGGCTGCACGCACAGGGGGTCCGGTATCGCGACATCGCGGTGCTGTTCCGCTCGGTGCGCACCTCCGCGCCGCCGCTGCTCCAGGTGCTCGACCGGCTAGGCATCCCCTACACCTGCGGAGGCCGCACGGGGCTGTTCCTCGTGCCCGAGATCGCGCTCTTCGCCGAGACGTTTGCCTGGTTCGTCGACGGCGACTGGCAGGACGCCCGCTTCACCGAGTGGCGCCCCGCCAGCCTCGACAACGTCGTCTCCGGGCTCTCCCGCATCTTTCCGCTGGCCTCTGCGCCGGGTGGGACCGAGCTCCCCGGCCTCCGCAAGTACCTGGAGGACTGGAAAGCGTTCCAGCTCCGGGGCATCCGGCCCGTGTCGCTGGTGGGCGACTACTACGCGCTCCTCACGCGGCTCGGCGCCCACCTCGCCGACGCCGACACCCCTGCGGGCGCCGCCCGGCTCGGCGCCCTCGCCCGCTTCTCCGAGGTGCTCGGGGACTTCGAGCACGTCCACCGCCGTGGCCACCTCGCCCTGCCCGCGGAGGGTGAGGGCAAGCGCGTCTTCGTGGGCGGGCGGGACCGCGGCAAGCCCTACTTCCAGTCGCTCTACAGCTACCTCGTCTACTGGGCGCGCGACGCCTACGAGGAGTTCGCGGGGGAAGTCCACCCCGACCTCGACGCGGTCGACATCCTCACCGTGCACCAGGCGAAGGGCCTGGAGTGGCCCATCGTGTTCCTCCCCGCGTTGGTCAAGGGCCGCTTCCCCTCGGGGCGCGCCGGCCAGCCGCAGGACTGGCTCCTGCCGCCCGACGTGTTCCCGCCGGGCGTGCGCGCCCGCTACGAAGGCAGCGATGCAGAGGAGCGCCGCCTCTTCTACGTGGCGCTCACCCGCGCTCGGGACGCCGTGTACCTCTCCTGCTTCCAGAAGCGCGCACGCCGCTTCGAGCCGTCGGCCTACCTGCGGGAGGTGGTGGGCGGACCGCTGCTCACTGGCGATCTCCCGCTCCCCCCGCCCCCCGATGCCGCCCCCGCGGGTGACGCTCCGCCCCTCCAGGTCTCCTTCTCGGACCTCGCGCGGGTGGCCGAGTGTGGCCACGCGTGGCGTCTCGGCGCCACCTTCGGGTTCCAGGCCGAGCTCTCCCCCGAGCTCGGGTATGGCAAGGCCGTCCATCATGTGCTCCGGCAGGTGGCCGAACGCGCGCGCGCCGAAGGTGCGGTGCCCGACAAAGAGGCTCTCACCCGCCTGCTCGACGCCGAGATGTACGTGCCCTTCGCCTCCGCGGCGGCCTTCACGACGATGCGCGGCGCCGCCGCCCGCGTCGTGGCCCTGTACGTGGCCCACTACGGGGACGACCTGCGTCATGTATGGGCCGCAGAACGCCCGTTCACCCTGCACGTCGCGGGTGGCGTCATCGCTGGGCGCGCCGACATCGTCCTGGGTGCCGATGGTCATCACCAGGGGCTCGACGTCGTCGACTACAAGGTCGCGAGCGATCCGCGCCGCGAGGCGCTCTACCGCCTCCAGCTCGCCGTGTACGCCGCCTCCGGGCGCGCCGAGGGGCTCGATGTCCGCGGGGCCTACCTGCACGAGCTTCGCGATGGGCTACGGCACCCGGTCGACGTCAGCCCGGCCGTGACGGACGCGGCCGTGGGCGAAGTCGCCCAGCTCGTGGGCCGGGTACGCAAAGGGGACCTGCCGCCCGTCCCCACCGTGGATCGGTGCGGGGCGTGTGACTTCCGGAAGGTGTGCAGCTTCGCGGCCGCCCGCTGAAGCGCTACCCCCGCGGGTTGTACATGATGTTGAACTCACTGTCGGCGAGCCCCGCGCGCAGCAGGAATTCGGCGGACACCCGACATGCCAGGTGCGCGCTCATGTTCGTCTCTACGAACCAACCGTCCCGCACGAGCCGCGGACGGCGCAGCGCACCGGGCCGGCGCGAGGCGTATGGAAATCGCTGATGCTCCAGCACCTGCTCGGGCAAGCTTTTCCGGCGCCTCAGGTGCTCGTCGGCGGCGAACATCACCACATCGGCCCAAGTGGTCATGGACCTGCGCCTTCCCTGAACCTCGACGTAGGCTGGAGAGGTGTGCGTCTCGTCCGCCCGGATGTACTTGTATGAGCGGACGCGGGCGGCCTCTCGGGCGGGCGCCGCATGCCCTGGATCGCTCCGCGGACCTGCAGGCGTCACCGGAGGCTTCTCCGGAAGTTTCCAGTTCGGCGAAGCCGCGGACGGGTGCAGGGGGTCCGCGAGCCTGGGTGGGATGCGCGCCAGCGAGGAAGCAGGTCCCCGAGAGGGCCGCGTTGCCGAGATCGGGTCGGTGGCCCCTCCCACCTCGGCCGCGGGGCCGAGCGTGAGGAGGCGCTGCGGGGCGGCGAGCGACGCACCGAACAGGGGAATTGCGCGGCGCCCGTCGGCGACCCGAAAGACCCGCCACTCGTCGCCATCCGTGAACGCCAGTAGTTCGGGGCCGGGGCCCGCCGTGCGCGCGAAGGAGGCGGCGTAGGCGAGGGTCGTGCGCCCGTCGAAGTCGGCGCAGACGACGATCGCAAGGTGCGGCTTGCCGGCCCGTATACACAGCAGCGAGATCGGGGGCAGGCGCGGATCGGACGGAACCTCCCGCCGCACGCTCTGGTCCGAGGTCGTGTCAAAGCCGATCCAGCGCACGATGGGCTCGACGAGAAGGCGCGAAAAGTTCGCCGTCGACACCCCGCTCGCCCGGAGCGAACGGAGGCGACGCCTGCACGCGTCGAGCTCCGAGGCCACGGGAGGCTTGTCGGGGGCCGTGTTCATCCATCGACGGTAGCACGGCGAGGGCTCTCGTTGGCCCGTAGATCGTCCGGACGCATCTTTGATGAGCCGAGCCCCGTCCCTCAACCCGTGTCTGCTATGCTCCCGCCCCCCGAGGACGACGCATGGCCCGCACCCCCAAGACCGACGCCGTTGAGACCGCCGACTTCGTCCACAAGGGCACGACGCGGAAGAACAATCCGCCCGCGCGCATCGCGTCCGAGGGGCGCGTTCCCCGGGTGCCCAAGGCCACCTACCGCTACAACCCGCACCTCCCGCCGGTGCTGCGCTTCGACTCCACCGGTAAGGCCGATGAGCTCGACGTGCTCGTCGACAAGGCGGGCAAGGGCGCTCTCACCGCCGAGGAGCAGCGCCGGCTCCGCGAGGCCCTCTCGGTGCACCAGCCCTGGCTCGAGTGGGCGAACAAGCAGGAGCAGCACGACCGCGGCGGCTTCACGGTCGACCCGGTGGTGCTCCACATCCACGAGCGGCTCTCCACCCGCGCGATTATCGGCGCGGCCATGCGCGAGGACGCTCAGCGCAAGCTGTTCGCGGACCCGGAGCAGAAGTACGCGGACGCGGTGAAGTTCTACAAGCACGACGTCGACTGGGCCAACCGCATCATCCTCGGGGATGCGTTGCAGGTCATGTCGTCCCTGGCGCAGCGCGAGCGGCTGGCGGGGAAGGTGCAGATGATCTACATCGACCCGCCGTATGGGATCAAGTTTGGGAGTAACTTCCAGGGGACGGTTTCAGACAAGCAGGTCAAGGATACGTCCGACAACTTGAGTCGCGAAGCTGAAGTGGTCAAAGCCTATCGTGACACCTGGACTTTAGGCGCACACACCTACCTGCGCTACCTGACTGATCGCCTCCTTGTCTGCAAGGAAATGCTCACGGAGTCGGGCAGCATCTTCCTGCAGATCAGTGATGAGAACCTCCACCGCGTGCGCCTGCTCTTGGATCAGGTCTTCGGCCCGCGCAATTTCGTGGCGCAGATCCTATTTCGGAAGACAGGTGGCTTGAAGAGCAAGGGACTTGCGTCGGTCGGTGACTACCTGCTTTGGTACGCGAAGGATGCCAGCAAGGTCCGCTGCAAGAGTGTATACAAGGAAAAACGACCGGGTACGCCGGGGGCCACCCAGTTCAAGTATCTGATGCCTTGGCAGGGGGTTTTGAAGGAACTCAGCTCGCAAGAGCTTCTGGCCGCAAGTACGGATGAGGTGTTGAGTCATGACAACCTCACGTCGCAAGGAAATGCCGAGTATCGCATCCAATTCGAGGGTACCGAGTTCAAGGGGACCTATAAGCCTTCGCCCGTCAACTTGCGTCGGCTGATCGAAGCAGGCCGTGTGATGGCAATGGGGAGGACGCTGCGGTACCTTCGTTTCCTTCGTGACTACAAGTACTTCGAAATCAATGAGCTCTGGGATGACGTCTCCATCAGCGGCTTCGGCGATGAAAAGCTTTATGTGGTGCAAACCCTCCCAGAGGTTGTCCAACGCTGCATGTTGATGACCACCGATCCTGGCGACCTCGTCCTCGATCCGACGTGCGGATCAGGCACCACCGCGTATGTCGCCGAGCAGTGGGGCCGCCGCTGGATCACCATCGACACGAGTCGCGTTGCTGTCTCCATTGCACGCCAACGCGTCCTCACCGCTCGCTTCGAGCACTTCAGAACTAAGGGCCACACACCTGAATCGGGCTTCGTCTACAAGACCGTGGCACACGTGAAGCTGGGAAGCATCGCCCAGAACACCAACCTCGACCCTATCTTCGCCCGCCACCAGCCCCTCCTCGACGCCGCCCTCACCCGCGCAAACACGTCGCTGAAGAACGTCGCCCCAGGCCTCCGCCGAATCCTCGCCGACAAGCTCGCCGACAAGACCGCGAAGGAAGGCAAGCGCGCCGTCACCGACGCCGACACTCGCCGCTGGATGCTCCCGAAGGACGCCTTCGAACACTGGACCGTCCCGTTCGACACCGATCCCGACTGGCCCGAGTCCCTCCAGAACGCCGTGACCGGCTACCGCGGCGCGTGGCGCGCCAGGATGGACGAGGTAAACGCGTGCATCGAGCGTAACGCCGACCAGGAAGAGCTCGTCGACCAGCCCGAGGTGGTCAAGGGCGTCGTCCGCGTCTCCGGCCCCTTCACCGTCGAGGGTGTGCGTCCCGAGGAGCTCTCGCTCGGCGAGGACGGCCTTTTCGACGCCACCCCCAACGAGGAGGAGCCCGAAGACAGCGTGCTCCTCGCCGCCGAGCGGCCCCCGGCTCCCTACGGCGACGAGGCACGTGACCTCGGCAACCTGCACGCCTACCTCGCCCAGATGGTCGACCATCTGCGCCGGGACGGCGTCACCTTCCCCAACAACAAGCATCGGGCATTCGCGCGGGTCGATCCGTTCAACCAGTCCGGCTCGCTGGTGCACGCCGAGGGCGCGTGGGAGGGCACCGATGCGGACCAGCCGAGCACCGTAGCCATCGGGTTCGGCCCCCAGTGCGGCCCGGTCACCGCGCGTCAGGTCGAGGAGCTCATCCGCGCCAGCCGCCGCTACGACGACCTGGTCATCGCCGGCTTCAGCTTCGAGGCGGATGCCTCGGCCTACATTAAGGAGAACCCGCACCCGAAGCTGCGCATCCACCAGGCCCACATCCGCCCCGACATCAACCCGGGCATGGACGGGTTGCTCAAGAACACCCCCAACAGCCAGCTGTTCACCGTGTTCGGCACCCCGGAGATCAAGCTCTCCCGGGATGGGGACGAGTGGGTGTGCGAGCTCGAGGGCGTCGATATCTACGACCCGGTCAACAACGTGGTCCGCTCCACGAAGGCCGAGAAGGTGGCAGCGTGGTTCCTCGACAGTGACTTCGACGGGCGCTGCTTCTGTGTCACCCAGGCCTTCTTCCCCGATCAGGACGCGTGGGAGAAGATCGCCAAGGCCCTGAAGGGCTCGGCCGACCCGGAGGCGTTCGCTGCCTTCTCCGGCACGACGTCGGTGCCCTTCAAGGCCGGCCGCCACAAGCGTGTCGCCGTGAAGGTGGTCGATCCGCGCGGCAACGAGGTCATGGCCATCCGCGCGTTGGGGCGCTGACATGGCACGCCCTCCCCGTTCCGCGAATCCGAGCGCCAACCCCGGGCCTGCCGACGACTGGGTCCCCACCCAGCCGGTTGCCAACCCGATCCTCAATCGCCCCTACGACGAGCCGACGCGCCACTGGCTCTACGAGAAGGGCATCCCGCGCGAGGTGCCAACCCGCCGGCCCGCCAGCTATTACTACATCACCAAGAAGATCGGGACCCGTCAGGAAGGCCTGTGGGCCGAGGAGCGGGCGGACCGGCTCGAGCTCGTCAATCGGCTCCGCGCGGACGTCGGGCGGTGGCGGGCGGCCAACTACAAGGGAGCCTCGAACACGACCAAGGCGCTGTTCGCCTACTGGTTCCATCCCGATCGGCCCCGCCGGCTGTTCTTCTGTCAACGCGAGGCGGTGGAGACCCTCATCTACCTGCTGGAGCTCGGCATCCCCGGCCACCTCGGGCGCTCGGGGTTCCGCAAGTTCGACCTCGACGCCGAGGCCATCGCTGCGCTCCTCGTGGGAGGCAAGCCGGCCTTCGTCGCTGCCGACGCCGAGCACTGGCCGCGCTTGGTGGATCCCGCAGTGGAGCTCCCCATCGCGCTCCGTCGGCTCGGCTGCCGCATGGCGACCGGCTCCGGGAAGACGCTGGTCATGGCCATGCTCATCACCTGGGCGTTCTGCAACCGTGGTGTGAACGGCGCCTCGACCCAGTACCCCAACGCGGTGCTGGTGTGCGCGCCCAACCTGACCGTGCGCACCCGCCTCCAAGTGCTCCGCCCCGGCGAGCCCGGCAACTACTACGACCTGTTCGACCTGGTGCCGCGCGCCTTCGCGGACCTGTTGGGGATGGGGAAGGTGCTCGTCACCAACTGGCACGCCTTCGCGCCCAAGAGCGAGCACCGCGAGGGAGACACCACCTTCCCGGTCGTGCAGAAGGGCGAGGAGACGCCCGAGGCGTTCACCCGTGACCGCCTCGCGGAGCTGGCCCACCGCCTGCCCATCCTCGTGCTCAACGACGAGGGGCACCACTGCTGGCGGCCCAAGCCCGACGCCACGCTGGACCTGAAGGACCTCTCGCCCGACGAGAAGGCAGCCGCGACGGAGGATGCCGAAGAGGCGCGGGTGTGGCTCGCCGGCCTGGACCGCATCAACAACAGCGGCCTTGCAGGAAAGGGCCTCCCCGGCATCCTCGCCACCATCGACCTCTCCGCGACACCCTTCTACCTTGGCAACAGCGGGTACCCCGAGGGCAGCCCCTTCCCGTGGCTGGTATCGGATTTCGGCTTGGTCGACGCCATCGAGAGCGGCATCGTCAAGGTGCCCCGCATGCCCGTTGGCGACAGCGAGCGGAACAAGGACGACGCTGGACGACCCGACCCGAAGTTCTTCCGCCTGTGGAAACACGTCATCGACAAGATGACGCCGAGCGACAAGGTGGGGAAGCGTTGGAAGCCGGAGTCCCTGTACGGTGCGGCGGAGTCCGCCTTGGCTACCCTGGCCTCGCAGTGGAAGATCCTCTACGAGGAGATGCGCCTCCGCGCCGGCGGCGCCGAGTTCCTTCCGCCGGTCCTCATCGTGGTGTGTGACAACACCGAGCTGTCCAAGCTCGTCTTCGAGATGATCAGCGGCGAGCGCGTGAAGTCCGTGCCCGACGAGGAAGGAGTCATCAAGGCGACCACCGTGTTCGAAGGAAGCAAGTTGTTCCCCGAGCTCGCGAACAGCGAGGGTACGCGCCACACCATCCGCATCGACTCGAAGCTGCTCGGCAAGCTCGAGGGCGCCGACGGCCAGACCCGCGACGAGGCGGCGCTCGCGCTGCGCACGCTCATCGACACCGTCGGCAAGCGCGGGCTCCCAGGCGAGCAGGTGCGGTGCGTCGTGTCGGTCTCGATGCTCACCGAGGGGTGGGACGCCAACAACGTCACCCACATCCTCGGCATCCGCGCGTTCGGCACCCAGCTGTTGTGTGAGCAGGTGGTCGGCCGCGGCCTGCGTCGCATGAACTACGAGGTGAACCCCGAGGGGTTCATGGAGCCAGAGTACGCCGACATCTACGGCATCCCCTTCTCGCTCATCCCGTTCCAGAAGACCCCGGAAGGAAAGGGGGAGAACACCCCCGAGTACCACCGCGTCTACACAGTCCCCGGGCGCGAGAAGCTGCGCCTCACGATGCCCATCGTGGAGAGCTACACGTACGATCTGCGCAGCAGCGGCATCGAGTGTGACGTCGACACCCTGGAGGGGATGATCGTCAACGTGGAGCCCACCGAGGTGTTCCTGTCGATCACGCGCGGCTACGAGGAGGAGGGCGCCCGGGTCGACTCGGGCGACTTCATCCGTCAGACCCGCGCCGAGTTCTACGAGCAGACGCGGTTCCAGCAGGTGATTTTCCGGATCGCGCAGCAGATCACGGATGACCTCGTGATGGGTGTGCGGGAGGGGGTTCCCACCCAGCTCGTCAAGGAGACGCTGCTCGCGCGCCATCAGGTGTTTCCGGACGTGGTGCGGATCCTCGGAGCGTACGTCGAGAAGCGGGTCACGTTCGGCCCGGGAGTGGACCGGCGCGAGCTGGCACTGGAGCGTTATGCCCGGCTCGTCCGAGAGCGGGTCCGCGCGGGGATCTACCCCGCCGCGGGTAGCAAGGAAGCGCCGCTGCTCCCCGTAGTCAACACCTTCCAGGAGACCACGAGCACCGACGGTGTGGACGAACAGACCACGCGGCCCACCGTCCCGCTCGTCAAGAGCGAGCTCAACGCTGCCGTCGTGCTGAGCGAAGGCAAGGGGGGCGACATCGGGGAGGTGCGCGCCATCGAGGTTCTCGAAGACCTCGATCGTGTCGAGGCCTTCGCGCCGAACACCCGGAAGATCGGCTTCCAGATCCCGTGGGAGTACCTCGGCCACCCGCGCCGCTACGAGCCCGACTTCCTCGTGCGCATGCGCGGGGGCACCATCGTGGTGTTGGAGATCAAAGGCGGCAAGGGCGAGCTTCACGGCGAAGACGAGGTGCTCGCCAAGAACGCCGCCGCGCGCAAGTGGGTGGCGGCGGTCAACAACGCCAAGAGGTACGGCACCTGGGCGTTCGAGATCTGCCGCGAGCTTCCCAAGCTGCGCGAGCAGCTCATCCAACACTCGGCGGAGCTGCCCGGCTATCTCCCCTACCGTCGCGTCGAGCCCGATGCCGCCGAGCGCTACCGAAGCTGCGTGCCGATGTTGGGCCTCCTCGGCGCTGTGCGTCGCTGGCAGAAGCCGGCGCTGATGGACCTTGGCGATCCCAACGTCGAGTGGGTCACCTGGAACGGCGCGCCCGCCTTCGCCGACGGCATGTTCGTCGCACCCGTGGCGGGCAAGTACGCGCTCTTCCAGCCCTCCGCGGAGGAGCCCGCCGAGGGCGGCTCCTACCTCCTCTACAACGCCGGCATCGCCGATCCCGATACCGACGCACCCTTCACGGTGCGGACCTTCACGGTCGAGCCGCCCACGCCGGAGCGCTCCCAGGCGCGGATCGTGCTCAAGGGCCTGCGGGAAGGTGACGTGCCGATCGTCATTCCGGGGTCGGGGGTGGTGAAGGTGGTGGCTTCGTTTGCGGGCTGGGTGCGTTGAGCGACCCCAAGGAGCGAAAGGGGCGAACACGGAAGCCGCGGCGCCCACCAGAGCCAGAGGATCCCATTCAGGTAGGCGAGCTGCGGTTCTCTACCGTGTTCGGCCTCCTGCTTCGCGTGGTGGCCGTCGAGAAGGACACATGCTTTGTGGAGCACGTCCCGTCGGGGCGTACATGGCGCTCGGATGCGGTCGGCACCATCCAGAAGGCCCCGAAGGTGGCGGAGGGCGGCTTCCGTTGGCGGTTCGCGCACGACGGGCCCGAGCAGGTCCTGACGGCGGGCCCCGAGCGCATTGCCGAGTGGCTGATGCTCGACGAGCGGGCGCGCGGGTGGACCGTCCTTCGTGCGCGCGCCGTGGGTGAAGCCACCGCCGGCCTGCCCGAGGGGGCGGCACTCGAGACGCGCCTGCTGGATTACCTCGAGGGGAGCGACGAGTGGGGCCGAGAGGGCACGGGAGCCGAGAGGGGCTTCGTGCGCGGCGGTCACGTGAGGGACTGGCGGGAGCGTTGGATCGAGGCCGAGCTACCCGTGGGCTTTGCCGGCGGTGAAAAGATTCAAGACGAAGACGCGGCCGTGGCTGCCCTGCGCCTGCTGTGCGAGGCAACAGCACCAGACCTGCCCTTCCTCGGGCGCGTTCGCACCACGCGTTGGTTGCCACCAACGGTGCGCGCCGGGGCGCTGGAGCGCCTGGTCGCGGTCTGGAAGGAAACGCGGCGACGTACCGGCTTTCGCCAGGTGCGCGAGGAAGCCTTGCTGCACATGCTCAAAGACTCCCCCGACCTGGCGGAAAGCATGGCGCGGGAGCCTGCCGTGTCACTGGCGGTCCGGAAGGCTGCGGTGGAACAGCTGAAGGATGGAGACGAGGCCATCCGCTCCGTGATCCGCGAGGTGAGCCGCCCCGCGAACAAGGCCGGCGCGGTGCGGGTGGCGGGCCAGCTTGCTGCCCTGGCCGAGAGTCCGGCGGTCATCGTCGAGTGTGTCGCGGCATGCATGAGCAACCGTGCGGATGCAGAGATCACCAAGGAGACGGCCGACCTCCTGGACGAGCGCCTGGAGACGCTCGACCGCACCCCGTTGCTCCTGGAGGCGGCACGCGGAGCGCTCGCGGGTGGGGCACTCGGCGGAGCGGTTCGCGACTGGCTCAACCTCCTGGGCGGCGACGCGGCGGTCTGGGAGATCGCGGAGGCGTGGGGAACCGTTCACCGGCTGCGTGGCGAAGGGGGCCTCGCTGCCCTGTCGATCACCACGCCGGAGCTCGAGGCCGGGTTCACGCGGTGGATCGAGCAGGCGCTCGCGCTTCGGGACGACTGGGAGGCGCCGGGCGCGTTGCCCTCCTTGAAGGAAGGCTCGTTCGCTCAACTGGTAAAGGGTCACGCGGAAGGCGCTCGGCTGACTCGGAACCTCGAGTGGTTCACTCGCACGGTGGGGGCGCTGGCCGAGCTGGTCGCGCGCATCCATGCGGAGAACGGTCTGCTCCTGGCGAAGGTGGACGACAAGCAGAACGCCGAGCGGGTGCTTCGCGGAGACGACGTAGAGCGGATCCGCGCCGACCGCGGAACGCTCCTGGCGAGCGCTCGTGACGAAGTGGCCGACGAGCGGCGGGCCGAGCGGCGAACGGTCGCGAAGATCCTCGCCGAAGTACAAACAGCCGTGGGCCGCACGCGCGAGGCTACTCCGGCTACGGCGTTGGACGCATTGGAGCGGCGTATGGTAGAGCTGGCAGCGCGTCTCGACATGACCTTCGTTGGGCGCGTCGGGGAACGGGCCCCATCTGACCCGGCACTGCATCAACTGGCTGCGGGGGTGGCGTCGGAAGGGACGATACGTTCGGTCGGCATCCGCGACGTACACGAGCTCTTGGTCAAAGGCAAAATTGGGCCGTTGGAGACGAACTGATGGATCTGGACAAGCTGCGGACATTCCTCTCGGAGCTCGATTTCTCCAGCGTGAGCGAGGAGGAGCGGGATGTCGCGCTCCTCCTCGGACAGGCGCGGGCGGCAGTGGATGCCCTGCGCGAACAGCGCGAGCGAGCGAATTTTCGCGACCGGCTGATGCAGGCGCACGCGGTGGTGGAGCGGCAGCTGCGCGCGGCGATAGCCCACGCCCTCGGAAACCTCGATGCGGGCACATACCTGGACCCAACATGGCCCGGGAAACTCGACAGCTTTGAAGCCGAACTGCAGGACGACGCTCGGTTGCTCATTTGGCACGAACTCGTCACGCCGATCGCCTATCCCACCTCGGCGGACGGAGAGGGCGCTGTGCTGCACGCGCCCAGCCCGAGCCTGCCGGCTCCCCCTCCGCCACCGACGCCCGTCAGCGCAGACTTGATCGAGCGGATCAGGGCGTTGAAGCCAATCGCCAGCTCGGCGCCAAGACACGGTGCGGGCGTTTGGGGTGTGGACTTCGGCACCGCGCGAAGCAAAGTGGTGTTCCGGCCACGCGGTGGGTTCACACAGGCGGCCGACTCCGTCGTGGCGTGGGATGTCCCGAGCGTGCTCGCTGTCGAGGAGGATGGTGGCGCAATTGAGTTTGGTGAGGCGGCCGAAGCGCGCCGGGGCAAGCAAGGGTGGAAGCTGGTCACGAGCTTGAAGCGCCACATTGTGGGGCGCCGTGTCGACCCTTACCGGCTCCCGCCCCGCATGACCACTGAGGGGCTCGCGACCCTGTACATGGCGTGGCTCTGCCACGAGGCGCTCCGCAGGGCCGATTTGGGCGCATCTCCGATGGACCTTCCGATGAACCTGTCCATGCCCCTCGTTGACGCCTCCGTTGCCAATGACGGGCTGCGAGCGCCGTTCGTAGAAGGCCCACGCACCTACGACATCTGGCTTTCGTACGCACTGCGTGCCGCCCAGCTCATCGCGCTCACGTTCGGCAGGGAGGAATTCCCCAGCTCCCAGACCGTGCTCCTCGACGCCCTGGAGCTATGGTCTCGTCAGAATTGGGAGTCGGTGCGCCGGAGCGCGGCCACCACCAGCGAGCCCGCGGCTGTAGTCGGTGACGTGAATGTCACCGAGCTTCCTGCCGGCCTCACCATGCTGGTAGACTGCGGGGCGGGCACGACGGACGTCTCCGTGTTCTGGCGTCGGGGCGCCCACGTCTTTCGCGTGGTCGAATGCTCCGTGGTCGTTGGTGGCGATCAGATCGACGACGCCATCGTGCTCCGGGTGGTGCGCGAATTTCCGGGACTGAAGGACAGGGAGGGGGACGTACGCACGTGGGCCCGGGCTGCAAAGCGGGACATACTGGAGGGCGAGGCAAGCTTCGACCCCGCGGAATTCGAACTGCCCGGCTTGGCGTTCGACATTACGGCCGAGGATGTCGCGCCAGGAGTCGCGGCGTTGGCCGGGGGCGTGCATACGGTGGTCGCGCGCGCAGCCGATCAAGCGTTCGCAAAGCTCCTCGAGACGTCCCTGAACGGCGCCGTCGAGCTCTCGCGGGCTCGAGAGCTTCAGGCCGTCTGGTTGATTGGCGGCTCCTCGGTGGTCGGTGCGGTTATGAGCAGCGTCGAGGCTGCGCTCAGGGGGAGCAACGTCGTCGGCGCCTCCCCGGCACCACTGGCCCCATCCGGTTTGTATGCGGCCTGGAAGCCGGAACGATACCGCCTGCTCGCTGTCGCGCTCGGTGCCTCGCGTCCAGATCTCGCCCGGCCGGCGCTGCTCCCGCCGGATCAGGCGGATGTGGCGGTGGGCCTCCACCACACCGACAAGGACGCATAGCCAGATGCCCCTCCCGTTCCTCACCGCCCTCGACCCGCAAGCCCGCGTCGCCGGCTCGCGCGACCCGCTCGGCGTGCAACCGATCTGGGGCCACCTTGGCCGGGAGCTCGTCTCCAACCTGACCACGGTCGCGACATCGGTCCGCGGCTTCACCACGCTGATGCTGGGCCTCCACTACGCATCCCGGCTGGTCGACGAGGCGGGCCACGACGAGGCTCAGCGGATCCGCTACTTCCTGAAGTTTGAACAGATGGTCGCGTGGAGCCGCTACGCCTGGCAGGACGAGACAGGTGACACGGTCGAGGGGATCCGGGGCATTCGACGGGTACGGCGTACCTGGGAGGGCGGGGAGCGGAAGCCGCCGCTCGGCCTCGGTCCCGACGCGCAGATCCTGTCAGACCAGAAGACCTATGGGCTCTGGGGTCTCTTCTCGATGCCCGCGCGCGACTCCCGCCTCCGCGAGCGCGTCTCCGCACGGCTCACGGAGCCCGCCCGGGAGCACCTCTTGCCGCGCCTCGATGCGGCGCTCTCCGCCGAGGGGATACGGAACGACGCTGTCGTGATCGATTTGCTCGGACGCGACCAGCATTTCGAGCCCACGGGCCGCCACAAGGCTCTCGGACGCGCGCTGGCGGCGATGACCAAGCCTGCGTGGTCGGGAGAGGAGGAGGTGTTCTACCTGGATCACCTCGTCCAAGCGGGGAGGGGCGCCGACGGCCGGCAGGCGCGCCTCTGGGGCCACCTTGCGACCGTGAATGACCGTGACGGCACCTGGAAGGCAGGCTTCGGCATGGAGGAACTCCGCCGGGTCCGGACCGCGGCCGGCGCAGCCGGAGACACCGACATCGTCGAGCGGCTGACCTGGATCGCTGATGTGGAGGCCGTTCTCGCGCCCGCCGGGCTCCTGTTCTCGACGGTGCTCGGCGCGCATGGACAGCGCGTGGCCGACGTGGCGGCCGAGGTCGAAGCGCGCTGGGGGGCCGGCCTGGGCCACGTGGACGTCGACGGCGTGCGCGCCGCCATTCCCCAGGTCGCGGCGATTGCCGCGGACGGAACCGCCGAGCGCCTCGACGCGCTCAGCGTGGCGTTCCGGGACGGCGCATGGGCGGAGGCGATCACGCTGGTGATTGCACAGAACAAGGCCGTCATGGAGGCGCGCCGCGCGGGCCCTTGGGCCACGGAAAAGGCCGGCACGCTCGACGTGCGCTTCCGTACCGACGGGGATGGGCTCGCTGTCGCGGCAGACCTGCCCGATCTCTGGGTCAACCCCTACTACCTGAGCGCGCTCAAGCATGTCGGCGGCTCGCTGCTGCGGCGAGGCGTCCGGGAGACGAGCGTGGACGGTGAGTAGCCCCACCCCCGAAGTCCTCACCGCGCAGCTGCGCAAGGCGATCGGCGGGCGCTCGGTGCGCGCGGCGGTGTTCACCACGTTCCCCTTCGATCCGGAGTTCTTCGAGCTCTTCGTCCTACCGGCCCTGTTCGAGCGCGCGTGGTCGCGGGATCCGAACGTCCGCCGCGCGCAGTTGGAGGAAGCCCTCCGGGACGTGGACAACGTCGCGGTGTACTACGACCGCGGGCAGTTCGACGGTGGGCTGGTCGGGCTGGACTACACGCGATTCGGCGTGGCTCGGCGGACGGGCTGCTTCCACGCAAAACACCTCCTCCTCCTCGTCGAGCGCCCGCCTTCGTCCAGCGCGGGTCCCGTGCGCGGGGAGCACGCCCTCCTCGTCGTCACCACGTCGGCGAACCTGACCCGCTCCGGGTGGTGGGAAAACGTCGAGGCCGCGCAGATCGAGGAGATCCGGGCGGGGGTGCCCCATCCAATGCGGTCCGCGCTCCTGGACGATGGCGGTGCCCGCGGGCTTGTCCGTCGTATCCGCGAACACGACCGGACCGAGGTCGCACACAGCGCCCTCGACGCGATCCGTGACTTCCTGCTCCGCGACGTGCCGACAGGCACGGCCCCGGGTCCGGTGCTCTGGGCCGGCCGCGGCACCTTCGCCGCCTTCCTTGCCGCCCACGTCCGGCCCGGCCTACGGCTCGAAATCGTCGCGCCCTACGTTGAGGACATCGAGGCCGCTCCGACGCTCGGCCGGCTGCTCGACGCTGTCCGCCCGGCGGAGACCCGCATCCACCTTCCGATCGACAAGGATGCACACGCGGCGGTGAGCGAGGCCTACGCCCGCGCCGTCGCAGCGCTCCCAGGCGTGAGCTGGGGCGAGCTCCCGGCTGCCCTCACCCACTGGACGAAGGAGGCGGGCGGCGGCCACCGGTTCACTCACGCGAAGGTGTACCGGTTCTTCGACGACCGTCGGGAGGTGCTCGTGGTGGGGTCGGTGAATCTTTCGGCGGCGGCACACTCCGACGCGAGCGCGGGCAATTTCGAGTCCGCGGTGTTGGTGGAAACCGTGGCGAACGCGCGCCGGGACTGGTGGATGAGCCGCCGGAACACGCTCCCGGAGCACTTCGCGCCGCGCGTCGGCGAGGAGGAGGCCGTCCGCGGGCGCGCGCCTCCCCTCCACCTCCGCTACGACTGGCGCACCGACCTGCTCGCCTACTTCTGGGAGCCCGGCGAGGCCGCCGCCGCCGCGGTGGACGTCTCCACTGGAGCCGTAGGCTTCCGCATCACGCCCATCGTTGTGGGCGTGTGGGTACCCGTGCCGCCGGAGGTAGTCCTCGGCTTGAGGGACCGACTGCGCGCCAGTGCCTGCGTCTCCGTCACGATTGAACTCGAGACCTTTCGCGTCTTGGTACGGGAGGAGGGCATGCAGAACCGGCCGCCGCTCGTGTGCGACCTCACGCCCGAGCAGATCCTCGAGTATTGGGCCCTGCTCTCCCAGGAGCAGCGCGACGCGTTCCTCGAGCAGCACGGCTACCGCCTGCCCCAGCTGTCCGAGGATGGTGCTCCGCCCGCGCCAACCGCCGTCGAGGGGTCCGGCACAACCCTGTTCGACCGATTTGCTGGTATCTTCCATGCATTCTCGTGCCTGCGCGAGCATGTTCAGAACGCGCTCCAATCGGGCCGGAAGAAGGAGGCCGCGTACCGTCTCCTCGGGCGCAAGCATGACTCGCTCGGCGCGCTCGTGGAGAGGGTGCTCGACGACGAATTGGGGGACCTCACCTCGCGGTACGTCCAGCTGCTCTGTGCACGGGAGGTGACCGACGCCGTCCTCGCAGCCCATCCGGCGTGGGCGGCGGAGCACTCGGTGGCGGTTGTCGAGCTGCGCGCCCGCCTCGACCGGGTCGCCGAACTGCGCGCGCGCCTTTGTCTTCCGGAGGACGGCGCCGCCTTCATCGAATGGTTCGAAGGTGAATTCTTTGGACGACCAGAGGTGTCCGCGTGATTGATATCGCCCCCCTCTCCCCCGACGCGGCGCGGTCGCTCCTCGACTTCCGGGGCCGGAGCGCTGCCGCCTCTGCGTTCGCGGACGCCCAGCTGGAGGGGGCAGTCGCGCTACACAACATCCTCGCACGCGAGGGGTTTGCCTACCTCGCCGACGAGGTGGGGATGGGAAAGACGTACGTAGCGCTCGGGGTGATGGCCCTGCTGCGCCACGCCCACCCCGGGCTGCGAGTGCTCTACATCGCGCCGAAGGAGAACATCCAGCGGAAATGGTACAAGGAGCTTGGTAACTTCGTCGCAAACAACTGGCGCAACGACGATTTCCGCGTCCGGGCGCTGGGCCGGCCGGGCTTCGATGTCGTGATGGCCGAGAGCCTTCAGGACCTTGCAGCCAAGGCGCGGCTCGATGCCAACCGCGATGTCATTGTCCGGATGACGAGCTTCAGCGTCGGCCTCTCCAAGGAGGCGACCACGTGGAACGCGAAGCGGGACCAGCTCCTCCGCCTGTTCCCATGGCTCGACCCCGCGCAGTTCGCCCTCTACAGCAAGAAGGCGTTCAAGGACGCCTATGCCCGCGCCGTCAACGTCGCGCTGCCGGTGTACGATTTGGTGATCGTTGACGAGGGCCACAACCTGAAGCACGGCTACAGCGAGCGCGTAGCGGCCCGCAACCGCGTGCTCGGCCTGGTCCTCGGGCGGGAAGACGCGCAGGTGCCATACCTCGACGGCGGGGGCCCCCGCGCGGACCGGATCCTGGTCCTCTCTGCGACTCCGGTCGAGGTCGGCTGGGGCGACCTCTGGAACCAGATGAACGTGCTCGGGAAGGGCCACCTCGCCCCGATCCTCCGGCGCGGCGAAGAAGCGGGAGTGTCGGAGGGCGAGCGCCTCGCGGCAGCGCGGCGGTTCATCGTCCGCCGCCTCACCGGCATCCCGATCGGCGGACAGATTCACACCAAGAACATGTACCGGCGAGAGTGGCGACAGGGGGGCGTCGCGACGCATGATGAGCCGCTTCCGCTATCGGACACCCGCCAGCGGCTAATCGTCGCGCTCGCCCAGAAGAAGGTGATGGACGTGCTCTCGGCCCGGCGGGATCCGGCGGCGGGCCGATTCTCGCGCAGCTTTCAAATGGGCATGCTCGCCTCGTTCGAGAGCTTCGCCGCGACAGCGCGCGTGGAGATCAAGGGGGAGGACGGCGAATCAGAGCAACGGACTTTCGAGGAGTCCGACCAGGCGGAGCGGAGCGAAGACCGCCAGGGGGTGGACCGTCACGCCATCGACGGGATGGCACGGCGCTACCTCGAGCGCTTCCACACCTCGCTTCCCCACCCGAAGATGGACGCTGTAGCGGCCGCCGCCGCGGAGGCGATGCTCGACCGGGGTGAGAAGTCGCTGATCTTCGTGCGCCGCATCGCGAGCGTCCCCGAGTTGTGCGCGAAAATCGCCCAACGGTACGACGATTGGGTGTTCGCCTACCTCGAGCGGGAGCTCCGCACCGGGCCAGTCTCCGATCTGCGCCAGGCGGTCGCGGAGTACCAGCTGGCGAAGCTGCGCGAACGGGACCGACACGGAGGTGCAGCGGCAGACGCCGACGAGGACCACGGCGCCGGCGACTCCTTCTTCGCCTGGTTCTTCCGCGGGGAGGCGCTCGCGGGAGAGGCCAGTTTTCGGGGACGCGCCGCCGCGTTCCGCAAGAACCGGCTCCGCGGTGAAGGGTCGGTTCACAGCACGCTGCTCGAGGACAACTACGCACGGTTCGTGCTGGGCGCCGACCCGTTGCGTGCGCTGGCGGGACGCCTCGGGGCCACGGCTCCCGTTCTCCTCCGCAAGGGCGCCTGGCTGGCCTTCCGGCGCCCCCACCAGGTCCGGTATCCGCGCGCCCAGGTCTTCACGGCCTACCAGGAGGCGGCCCTCCGTCTCGTCGCGGACGGGAAAGACAGCGTCGCCGCGGAAGCCCGCGCCATTCTACGACGCACGTTCGCCGACCCGCCCGCGGACACCGACGGTCCGATCCCAGAGGGCTTTCCGCGCCCCGACGACATTCTCGGCGCGCCGACTCTCTTCTCGGAGCTCGAAGCCCGGCCTGCACTCTGCGCGCAGCTCTGGCCGGCATCCACCGCGTCGACCTTCGAGGCGCGGTTCGTCGAGCGTGAGCGGCGACGCCAACTCCTGGTGAGCGCGATGCTGCTCGGGCACGCCTACATCGATCTCTGGCTCCTCGCCGTGCGTTCGCTTCGCTCGCTCGCCGCTGGGGAGCGCGACGAGGATGGCGCCGCTTCTCTCGCGATCGAGTTTCTCACTCGGCTGGAGGAACAACAGGGTCAGCCGGGGCTCACGTCCTGGCGCGAACTCCACGATATCGCGGCGCACTTCCCGCTGCTTTGCGACGTGAACTTCGACCAGCTCCGCGACACGTCCCTTTCGGAGCTTCCAAAGTACTACCAGCGCACGCTCGGACGGCAGACACCAGTGGCCGGCATGTTCGGCACGGTGAACACCCAGGTCGTCCGGCAGTTCCGCATGCCGGGCTACCCCTATGTGCTCGTGACGACCGACCTCCTCCGCGAGGGCGAAGACCTCCACCCGTTCTGTGCGCACGTCGTCCACTACGGTATCGAGTGGACCTCGTCGGCAATGGAGCAGCGCACCGGTCGCGTGGATCGCATCGGCTCGTTGACCCACCGCCGCCTCACCCGGCCAGGCCTCGTCACGGCCGAGGGGACCGACCGGCTCCAGGTCCAGTACCCGCACCTCACGGACACAGTGGAGCTGTTCCAGGTGCGGGAAGTGTACCGGCGCATGAACCGCTTCGTCGACCTGCTGCACGACCGCGCGAGCGGCGCGGCGAGCGAGCGGAGCGACCTCGACATCGCCCGCGTCATGCACCAGGTAGCCGATGTGGCGCCGATCACCGGCACGCTGACCACGCGCTTTGCGATCAAACCCGAGTGGTGCGAGGGCGGACCGTCGTCGCCCGTTGCCGCCCGGGAGGAGGAGATCCTTAAATTGTTCGCGGACCAGTGCGACGCGCTCGATCGCGAGTGCTCCATCATCTGGCGCGACCGCGACGGCGCCCACCATCGCCTCGGAACGGCGTGGATCGCGGACCGTGAGCTCTGCACGCGAGGCGCCGACACGTCAGGGCGCCGTCAGCAGCCGTTCCACGCGTTCCTGCTCCCCGCCCGGCGCACAGGCCGTGTGCTCCTGCGCATCGTCAGCCCGGTCGGCATCGTGGCGGAGCGCGACGCCGTGACCGTCTCCCGCATCGGCGTGCTCCAGCGAGCAATGCCGTCTGTGGCCGTGTTCTCCGGTGCCCCGCCGCGCACCGGCGATGGCTACAACCTCGCCGCGCGCGTGGACCTGCCGTTCGGTGCAGGGCTTACGCAACACGCGGAAGTCCGCGACGTTCTCCGCCGCGTCTGTGTTTTCGCCGATCAGATGGAGCAGGCCCTCTTGCGACACGACCTCCCGATCGAGCACTTCGTGGTCCAACTTCGACGGGAGCGCGGCGATGTCTGACCTCAAGGCCCTCGGTGCTCGACTGGATGCACTGATCAACGCCTGTCCGAACCTGGTAGAGCGAGACGGCGCCGAGTACGTCGTACCCGTCGGTGCCCGCACCCAGCGCCTCCGCATCGGACTCGACGGCGTCCACGTCGTGTTCAGCAGCGTCGTCGCCCGCGGCTCGCAGCTCATGGACGCTCGCGGAAGCCGTTGCAGCGAAGCTGATGTCCTCGCCGACCTGTGGGCGCGCAACGCCCGGGTGGACACCGTGAGCTTCTCGCTCGACCGGCACGGGCGCGTCGTGGGGCGAATCGAGGCGCTTCTCGCGACCCTCGACGACGAGGAACTTGCCTTCTACGTGGCCCGGCTCGCCGAGGAGTGCGACCGGTTCGAGTTCGTGCTCACGGGGGAGGACCGGGGGTGAGCAACGACAATCTGAACGCGTCCACTCTCATTGTAGAATCCGAGGCGGAGCTCGAGCGAGCGCTCGACGAGCTCAGCCGAATTCTGCCCCTGCCCATCGCTCAGTGCCTCGGTGTCGGAGGGATCCGGCGCGACATTCCAACGCTGTTGTTCAGCGCCGAAAGCGCGCTGCGGTTCCTCGCCGCCGTCGTGAAGGCAATCTACTTGGCTGGGCCGATCAGGCCCTCGCAGGAGGTCAACGACCTGATACGACGTTTCCTAATTTGGCCGTCGACTGGAAGTTGGTGGAACTTCTTGAGGGGGTGCCTGCCACTGTTTCGCTCCGGCGCGCTGACAGGTGGCTTCCCGGGCATCGTGACGATCCTGGAGGCGCTCCCGGCCCAGGACGTGAATCGAATCATCGAGCTGCGAAACGCGGCCCACGGGCACGTGGGCGCCCCGCTCGCGCCCGAGCTGGAGCAGGTGGTGCGTGCCGAGCTTCTCCCTCTGGTGGCGAGCGTCCTCCAGACGCTCGCCCCGCTCGCCGCGTGGCCGCTGGTGGTCTACGACGCTCGGCTCGGAATCTGGTTGCGTTGTATGGGCCCCGCTCCGACCCCAGAGACGCGCGACCTGGGCGTAAACGCTCCATACCCAGCCGTGCTCCTCGACACACCGCTCGGAGACCTCCCGCTCTTCCCTCTGGTGGTGGGTACCTTCGACGGGTATGTCCCGGCTTTTGACTTAGGGAAGACCGAGACGGTGTTGGTGTACGACGGCGTCGACGTAGACCGTTCGCGAATCGTCTACGTGGGACGACACGGCCGCGGGCATGGCAAGCGGTGGTTCGAGGACTACCGCCGTCGCCTACAGGAGCGGTCCGTAGCGCTCGTCCCCTGCCAGGCCCAGGAGCTTCCGGGAGGTGAGCTTCTCGATCGGCTCCGTACCTGCTTCCTACAGACGGTCGATCTCCTACGTGCGCAGGGAGATTTCGACGGCGGGGCCCAACGTCTCGACCCTGCCGCGGTAGGCGCGCTCAACGACTCGGTCGCCTCACCAGCGCGCATAGCGATCTTGGCGGGAGAGGCCGGGATGGGGAAGTCCACTCACCTCGTCGCGCTTGGACAGCGGGTGCTGGCGGGAGGCGGTGCGGTCATCCATCTGGACGCGCGCATGGTCCTGTCGGATCCAACGCGCGCCTTCCGAAGCTCCCTGAGGGTCGCCCTGGAGGGACAATTGGCTCTCCTCGGCGCGTCGGAAGCGTTGTTGAACCTGGCGCAGGCCGCAGTGAAGGCAGAGCGGGGAGACGCAGGGCGGGTTGTGCTCCTGATCGACGGGATCGACGAGGTGGGCAGCCCAGCGCGCGGGAGTGGGGTCCTCTCCGAGTTGGCGGACTGGCTGCGTCGCAACGCCGACGCCCTACCACAGCTGCGCGTCGTGCTCGCTGTGCGGGGCACCTACCTCGCAGCGACCCAGCGGTCATCGAAACCCTTGGCGCCGATCGCCGATCGCCTTTATCGCCCCACGCGCCGCGGGGCGAGGGGCGCTGATGCCGTCGAGGACGCCATCTACCTCCTCCCACTCGACCCAGATTCCGACGAGGTCGACGCGCGGTACGAGGCCTATCGAGCGGGCGTCCCTTCCCGGCGCCCTCTGACGCCGTTCAACCAATTGTCTCCCGCCGTCCGCGACGCGTGCCGCAACCCCCGTTGGATGGTGCAACTGCTGTCGGAGTACCACGCCCGAGAAGTTCCGGCGCTGGGTGGGGCAGCGGAGCTCTGGGAGGTACTCGTGAGACGGGAGGTCTTCGCGCTGGTGGGGGGGCGTCCGCTCTACCCCGGGCGCGTGCGGCTCCTCGACGCGCTCGCCGCCGCGCAGCTCGACCAGGGCCGCCTCTTCGTGCCGCTCCACACACTCGAAGCGGACCCACAAACCGGGCCGCTCGTCCTGCGCGACTCCCCCCGAGAGGAGTTGATGGCGCTGCAGTCGGTGGGGCTCTTGTCCGTCGAGGGCTCGGACCCGCACGATCCCTTTGGGCCGCTGGTCGTTGGCCCCGCGAGTGAGGGAATGGCCGTGGCGCTCCTCGCGAACGCTCATCCCTTCCGCACCGGTGTTCCAGAGGGTTGGGTCACCCGTGTGGAGGCACAGGCATCGACCCCTCTCTGGTCGTGCGTGTCGGACGCCGCGCTTCAAGTACTGAGCGTTCGGGCGACACGGGATGGCTTCGGCGCGGTTCGCAGCGCGGCAGAGAGGCTCGACGTCGGCCTTCAAGCCCGGCTTCTGCTCCGGGTACTCGCGGATGCCAAAGCGGCTCGGGGCGTCCTCCCCCTTCCCGGTTTGGACGAGGCCGAACGTGAGCTGCTCGCGACGCTTCTCCTCGCTACGGCTTGGGGCGCCGGGCAGCAGAAGGTGCTGCTGCCCCTCGCGGAGCAGCTCCTGCAACTCCCCATGGAGGAGCAGTCCGCCGCCACCGTCGAGATGGTGGCCCGAATCCTGCGACATTCCGAACGTGTCCCCGAGGCTGAGAGTTGGCTCGAAACCGTCATCGCAGCGCGGCCGGATCTGGAGTGCTCCGCCGGGTTCCAGCGCGCTGAACTGCTCCGCGACAAGGGGCGGTGGCGCAGTGCTCGTCGCGCCTATGCGGGCATCGTCGGAATGCCCGTCGATGTTTCCGTTCGGGCACTCGCACTGGCTGCGCTCGGAGAATGTGAGATCTGGACAGGACAGAAGGTGGAGGCCTTGGAGCACCTCGCCGACGCCCTCGAACTCATCGGCGAGGCCGACGCGCCGACGGTAAAATGCAACATTCACATCAAGCGTGGCATCGCCGCACGTCTGGCCCGGCGATATCCGCTCGCCGTGAGCGCATTGCTTGCGGCCGAGGCCATCGCGTTGCGACTCAATTACCGAACCGAGCTAGCCAAAATCGAACTCGAACTGGGGCTGGTGGCCTGCGCCGTGGATCGCTTCGACGAGGCTCTACAGCATGTGGATAGCGCGTTGGAACGCCACCGCGCTCAGGGGTTCGTCAAGGGCGTCAAAAAGGCAATGTACTGTCGCGGCCACGTTCTTCAGCGCGCGGGGCGCCCAGGCGCGTTCGAAGCCTTTCATGAGAGCCTCGCACTCAACCAAAAGCACTTCGACCTCCTGGGCTTGCAATTGAACCATCGGGCGCTCGCCGAGCTCCTCCGTACATCAGACCCTGCAGCCGCCACAGAGCATGCCCAAAAGGCTTTCGAGTTTGGCAACCGGCTCGACCGGGAGGAGTCCCCCCATGAACGCGATCTCTTGTAGCCGATGTCGCTTTGCCATCGGTCCCATCTGCACGAGGGGCCTGACCATGCCAGGGGAGCGCGCCGTCAATAGTGTCCGTGACATCGGCGGGTTCTGCCTCGAAATGGAGGAGGCGGACGGAGGCGTTGGCGGTGGACCGATATGACGGCCGGCGGGGATGGGCTCCTGCCGGCGCATCGACTTCCAACTCGCCCACTGTCTGCCACCGCCGTGGTCGCGTTCGTTCTAAGGAGGGTTGGAGACAGGATCGGACGCCCTCTCCAACTCCCCCACCAACCGCCCATCCAGCACAAACACCTCCTGCTCCAGCCAACGCCCCGCATCCATCAACACCCGGACGATCGGCGGCACCTCCCCCAACCCCTCGGGCCACTCTCCCAGCAATGCGCGCGGCAGGTACTCCTCCGCGAATTCGGGGATGAACCACCGCAAGCCGGGCCATGCTTGCAGCAACACGCGAGCGATGGCGACGCCGTTCGGATCGAGGTCTCCGAACAGCAGCGCCGGCGTGTCTGGCCACGCGTCGCGAACCTGGGCCACCATCCGGGTGTTCCACCCGGGGACGTGCACGGCGCACCACCCCAGAGGAAGCGGCACATCGACGTAGACGCCGAGGTTCTCGACGAGCAGGATCGCGCGCGGGGGCTCCCCACCAAGGCGCGTTCCCGCCCGGAACGCGCGATCGGTGACACACACCTCGCCACAGAGCGCCACGAATTCGACGGCGCTCACACAAAACCCGTCCTTCTCCAGCGCCAATGTTGGATGCGGCCGGAGGCGAAGGAGATTATCGTGGGTGACGGCGGTCTCGCCGAGGGCCGCGAGCTCGAGCTCACCCAGGCCAGCCTTGGAGTGGTTCCGCAGCGCCGCGGCCACGGTGCGACGGTTCAGCGAGTCGGGCAATCCGACGGGGAGTTGCTCCCGCCTCCGCGCATCGCCCAATCGTCGCCACCCAGCCGTGGTGCTCTTCTGGCCCGCAGCTCGGAGCGCCGCGGCCCCCTCGCGCCACCCTGGCCAGAGCACGTCGAGGCGCGCCTCGACGTCGGTGCGGTGGCCCTCCCGCAGGACGACCTCCCCGCGGCGCGCCGTGACGTCCACCCATCCCGCCTCAGACGCGAGGTCGCAGGCCTGGGCGTTGCCCTGGTTCCGGGCGAGCCGTCCCTCCTCGAGCAGCAGGAGCCAGGCAAGGCACTCGGCCAGCTTTGTCGCGTCGCTGGGGGCGCTCACGCCTCGGTCCGGCGTCCGGACACGTCCACGACCGACTCGCCTGCCACGAGGCGACGGACGAGCCGATAGGTGATGTTGCCCTCGGACTGGGCGACCTCGGGCGCCGCCACGAGGAGCTGCAGCTCGAGGTTGTCGCAGAGCTCGAACAGCGTCTTGAGGTTGTCCTGGGAGAGGCGGTTCGCCTCGTCCAGGAAAAGGAACCGGATCGAGCCGTGCTTGCGGGCCGCCCGCCCCAACGTCTCACGGCGCTCCCAGGCCGTGAGAACGACCATCATCAGGGCCGCGCCGACACCGATCGCCTCGCCGGTCGACATTCGGGTCGCGTTCGCGGGCTCCCACTCGGTGCTGCCCTCGCGCTGCACCCGCACGGAGAGATCCAGGTACTCGCGATAGTCCAGCAGCCGGTCACCCGCGATCCGCCCGCCGGTCTCTCGCTGGTAGATCGCGGCGAGCGCGTTCTCCAGTGTCACGCCGGGTTGGAACAAGGCACCCTGGGCCTGTTCGCCGCGCAGGGCATCGAGGAGCTTGTTCATCTCGGGGCGGCGGCGGGCCTGCACGTCCACGCGGCGGATGCTGCCGAAGTGGACGGCTTCGAGCTCTCCGCTCAGGCGCGAAATCAGCGTCGTGGCGCGCCGCAGGCTCTGCCCGATGTGGTTCGCCACGGTCGCGGAGCTCCCCTTGAGCTGGTCCTCCTGGCGCATCAGGGTGCCGCGCAAGGCGACGAGGTGGCGCCCGAGGTCGGAGAGCGCCTTGACCGGGTCGTCGCTCTCGCTCACGTTGGGTGGCACCCGCTCGCGCACCCACGCGCGGACCCCAAGCCAGGTGCGGACGTAGTGCTCCCAACGCAGGTCGTCGCCGTGGCCGCCCTCCATCAGCGTGATCAGGGTTCCTGCGTGGGCGGCGTGCTTCAGGTGCGCGCGCAGGACCTCCTGGGCCTGCCGAGCCAATTGCGAGAGTTGGATCGACGCGGAGTCGCGCACCGCCTCCATCACCGGCTCGGCGAAGATGCCCGCGGCGAGGGAGCGGGCCTCGATCTCCGCGCCGAGGGCCACCCAGGCATCCTGCGCGGGCTTCGCCTGGACCTCCGCCTTCCCCAACGCGTCCTTCGCTTCCGCCTCGGCCTGCGCGGCGGTTTCGAGCGCGATCTCCGCGCGGGTGCGCCCTTCACGCGCCTCGTTCGCCCGTCCCTTCGCCGCGTGGTGCGCCTCCGTGGACGCCGTCACCGCTTCCCGCGCGGCCTCGACGGCCCGTGCATCCGGCTCGCCGACGCCGAGCGCCGCGAGCATCTGCTCGAGCCGCACGACGTGCTGCTCCGCCGCCTCCAGGTCGTTCCGTGTCGAACCGACCCGGAGCCTCGCGTTGGAGGACGCCGTTTCGGCCTCCGTCCACGCGGCTTCGGCCAGCACGGCGCGCCCCGTGGCGGAGGTGTGTGCATCCCGGAGCGACTGCTCGCCGGTCTCGGCGCTCCTCAGTTGCTCGGGTGCGTCGACCCACGCGAGCGCGTCACCGTTGGACACGAGCCAGTCGAGCGCGCGCGCGTCGGCGTCCTCGCGGTCGCGGGCAGCCTCGAGGCTCGCCAATCGCGCGCGGAGCCCGATCACCTCTGCGACCGAGGGCGGCACGACCTGGAGGACCGACAAGCGCCGGACGAGGGTGGCGGCCGCCTCGTGGCAACGTTCGAGCGCTGGGGCGACACGCAACACCCGTTCCAGCCGCGCCTTGACGGCGTCCCGCTCCGCGGCGGCGTCGCCCGCGTCGAGGAGGTGCGCGTCAGGGACGAGCTTGGAGAGGCGCGCGTCCCGGGTGGCGGCGCTCGCGTGCGCCGCCACCGCTGCCGTGTGCGCCTGGGCTGCGTCCTCGACCACCGAAGCGGCGACCGCGGCGTCCCGACGGCCACGCTCGAGCTCGAGCGAGGGGTCGGGCGCGAGCCAACGCGCGGCCTCGCTCGCCAGCTTGCGGAGGGTCGCGGCGGAGTCCCCCGCGGCGTTGGCGTCTCGCGCCAGGCGGAGGGAGTCGCCTGTGGCCGCCCCGGCCCCTTCCCGAAGCTCGGCCACCCGCCGCCGGCGCGCCTCGGCTCCCAGCACGGGCTGCACCGGGTTCCTGCTGACTCGCACGGCCCCACCCTCATGGACGACAACGCCGGGCGCGTGCCGGTCACCTGGGAGCACGTCGGCGACGGAGGAGACGAGCCACACCTCCTCCGGAAGATCGCCGTGGGCCACCAGCCGCGCGGCCGCCTCCACCGGATCGCGGACGAGGATCCCCTTGCGGAGCGGCCCGAGCAGCGCCTCGGTCGTGGCGGCATCTTCGAGGGCGACCTCGTCGAAGCGACGGACCACGAGCTCCCCGTCCACGACCTCACACGCCTCGACGAGGTCGGCGGCGAGGCCTCCCTCGGAGGACGCGAGCCGGTCCGCCTCGGCTGTGTGGGTTCGCGCGAGGGCCGCCGCGGCTTCGGAGGCGGCACGCAGCCGATGCTCCTCGGTCTGAAGCCGGGCCTCCAACGTCGTGAGCCCCGCCACGTCGGCTGGGAGCCCACCCACACACTCCGCGATCTCCCGCCCGAGCGCCTGGATCGCCCGCCATCGCGGCAGCTCCGCGTCCAGCTCGACGAGGCGCGCCCGCACCGCGACAAGCCGGGCCTGCGCGGCCTCGTGCCGCTGTTTCTGCTCAGCCAGCGTCGCCACGCGGACGTCGCGCTCCTCTTTGGCCTGGTTTGCGGCGCCGACCAGCTCTCCTGCAGACGCGACCTCCAGGCCGAGCGCGTCGAGCCGCTCTCGGAGCACCCGTTGCTGGTCGGCCCGCTGCGTCGCAACCCTCAGGCGCTTCCCCAACTCTTCCCGCTCGCCGACCGCTCTCCGGAGCTCGCGGAGCAACGCGTCCGTAGCCTGGCCACGGTCCATCGCATCCGTCGGAGCAACGGGGCCCGGCGGCGCCTCGCCAATGACCGCGAGCGCCGCAACCACCCGGTCCAGCGCGGAGGCCACCTCGTTGAAGTCCCGACGCGCCGTCTCGGCCCCGGCGATGGTCCGGCGGGACTCGGCGAGCGCGTCGTCGAGCTTCCCGACGCCCGCCCGCTTCTCGCGGAGGAGCGTCTCGAAGGCCGCTCGATGCCGCGCAGGCTCGCCGAGGCGCTCGATCAAGGCGGCGTGCCGTTCGACAGCCTCCGCGTACAGCCCCGCTCGTCGGGACAGCTCGGCCCACGCAGTCCGCGAATTCGAGAGCGCCAGGGAGAGCGCATCCCGCTCGGCCACGGTGGCGTCCCGGGCGCCTCGAGCCGCCTCGAGGGCCTCCATCGTCCTGGCCTCGTGGTCCCTGGCATGCGCCCACCTCTCCCGACGCTCGGCCCGCGTCGTCTCGGCTTGCCGACGTTGCTTCGTGGCCGTTGCCGCCTGCTCGATCTTCTCTCGCCACTCCCCTGACCGCTTCGCCCCGTCCTGCGCCGCGAGCTCCGCGTCTTCCGTACGTGACACCTCAGCACGGCTCGCCTCCAGGCGCTCCGTCACGCGCTGCGTGTGTTGAAGCGCATCTTCCTGGCGGGTGCGCGCCGCTTCGAGGGCGAGCGCCTGCTCCTCCGACCGCACGCGTGCCGCGTGCACGGCCCGCGTGAACATCGTCTCCGCGGACCGGTAGACCTCGGTGATCTCCTTCTGCGCGAGCCCCGACTCCTCCACCTCGCGGCGCGTCACCTGGCACGCGGCCAGGTTGTCGCGCATCGCCCGCAGGCTCTCCGCGAGGTTGGAGTCCTCGCGGAGGACGAAGTCGCGGAGGCCCCCGGAGAGGGTGCGGGAGATGCCGCCGATCATGCTGGTGCGGAGCATGTCGTTGAAGCGGGTGCGCTCCTCGTCCGTGTCGAGCCGCAGCGGGGTGAGCCCCAGCTCGAACAGCTCCCGGAAGTACTGCCGGGGCTCGAGCCAGCGGAGCGTCCCACCCGCGCGTGCCACGCGCTGCGCGAGGCGTGTCTTGTCCAGCAGCCGGTCGACCGTCCGGTCATCCTCTTGGCGGATGTCGAGCAGAACATCCTGGAGGCGCACGTTTTCCGCGAGCCCTCGTACGAGGAAGGGCTCGAGCTCGACCACGGGCTCGTTCTTCCGGTCGATCTTCACGCCCGCGAGGATCCGCTCGTCTCGCCCGTAGCGCAGATCGAGGACGGTGAACGAGGGCCAGCCCTCTCGCCCGAGGCGGCCGTAGATGCCACGATCGCCCTTCGTCGCCTCGTGCTCCCCGAGGTTGGTGAACCGGAGCTTCCCAATCTCGGGGAACAACGCCACGTACGCCGCGATCATCACCGTCGTCTTGCCCGCGCCGTTCGCTCCCTCGAGCGCGGTTACAGCGCGGTCGAATTGGTAGCGCTCGTAGAAAACGCCTTTCCAATTCACCAGGGCGAGGGCTTCGATGCGCGCGCGGCTCATTCGCCGTCCTCGTCCACGTCCGGCTCGTCGCCGTCCGGGGCGCCTGCCTCGCCCGCGATCAGCTCGCCCAGCGCCGCGCGCTCGTCACCCGCCCCCTTCACCGCCTCGACGAAGCGGTACAGGGGCTGGCGCAGCTCGATGGCCTCGTCGAGCAGGCGCACGAAGCCCAGCTGCTCCAACGTTCGGAGCGCCGCGTCCACCTCACGCCGCAGGTTCTGCGCCTCAACCGCCGCGTTGCGATTTCGTTTGGCCACCTTCAGCGTCTTGAGGAGCCGCTCCTCCCCGACCACCTGCTGCAGCGTGTCGATCAGGCGCGTTCGGTAGACGCGCCGGTCCAGCGCGAAGATCGCCGGGTCCAGGAGCAGCGCGGCCAGCGCCTGGCCCACCAGCATGCACGCGGCAGAGAGCTTGGACTGCCGCACGGCGGCATTGGGCTTTAGATACACGTACCCGGCCTCGGCACGCACGAGGTCGTAGCCGTACCGATCGTAGAGCCGCTCCAGGAACGGGTATGCGGAGGTGACGAACGCGAAGGCCTCGCGATCGTCCGTGCAGAGGTGACAGCCCTCTCGGAGGCGCACGTCTACCGAGGGGAACAAGCGGTCATCGATGACTGCCTCCAGGCTGGCATACACGCTCATCGCCTCCCCTCCACGCGCCAATCTTCGACGGTGAGCCCGTCCTTCACGTGTACCCAATCGCGTTCGAGCGGCGTCTGCACCAGCGCCTTGGTGGCAAGGATCTCGGCCACCCGTCCCGCGTCCCGGAAGCGCGCCTCCACAGGGACCTCGGGCAGCACCTCGCGGAGCACTCCGGCGAGCGTGGTGGCGCCCGCGTCGACGGCCCGGAGCACCAGGGCTTCGAGCGGCACCGCCGCCGTCGCCGGCACGCGCTCGACCTCCTCCTCCGCGCGATGCGTCCGCTCGACGAGGGGCCGGTCCACGACCTGCTCGACCGGGCGGAGCACCCGAATGCGCAGGCGTGGCGCCACGTCGAGCGTCCAGGGGCGATCCGGCCAGCCCTGGAGCGAATCGCGCAGGCGCTGGGTGAGCGCTCGATCCGGGTCGAGCCGCACCAACGAGCGGAGCGTCTGGAGCATCGCCTGGTAGTAGGCCGACCACTCGTCGTGCCGCTTCACTGCCCAACCCGAGAGCCGCAAGAGGTCGGCGACCAGCTCTCCCACGGCCCGCTCCGCTCGCCCCGCACCCGCGGACTGGGCCAGCCCCTCGATGTCGTCGAGGATGGCTTCGAGCCCCTTCTGCTCCTCCAGGATCACGTCGCGGAGCTCCTCCAGCCGCGCGGTCGTCGCCTGCAGGAGGACCTGCGTCTGCTCCATGGCCTCGAGCCACCGCTCGGTGAGCAGGCGCGCGATGTCAGCACGCACGGCCTCCTGGTCCTCGTCGAGCCCCCGCGTTCTCCGCTCGATCCCCTCCAACAGCGAGCGCGACGCCACCGTGATCGGCACCACCACCTTCTCGTCCCACTGCTCCGGCGTCGTGGCCGCGCGGGCGTCGTCACGAACCCGAGTCAGCTGGGCCGCGAGCGTGGCGGTGAGCACCTTCAGGCTCTCCTTCGTGAGCTTCGCGTCCTCCACGAAGAAGTCCACGATGGCGCGTCCGAGCCCCGAGAGGCTGTACTCGCCTTCGCGGGCGAGGCCACCGAGGCTCACCAGCGTGACGAGGCGCTGCTCCCGCAACCGCTGGAGCCCGTGGGTCGCGCGCTTTCGCGGGTTGTCGGCCTCGGGAAACTGGTCGTGCACGCTCGTGAGCAGGTCGAGCACGTCCCGCTCAAGGAGCGCTGCCGCGTCGGCCTCGCGGACGCGGAGGACGAGCAGGCAGCAGAGGTCGGCCGTCGAGAGCGCGATCGACACGTTCTGCGTGCGGAGGCGTGCAAAGTCGCGGTCGATGTCCATGGGCGGGGAGACGTACCACGTTCGGGGCGCGAGGCGCGCGCGCTTGCGTCGGCTGACGGGAAGCTGATCGGCTTGCCTGGGCGCAGAGATGGCTCGTGCAGCAGCGCGTGCTATGTCGCTGACCATGACGAAAGAGCCAGCCGAGGACGACCGCAACGCACGGGCCATCGCGAGACTACTCGCGGACATGCCGGGCATGCATCCCGCCGAGCACTTCGTGGCGGAGGCCTCGAAGGTGGCTGAGGCAATCTGCAAGACCGTTCTGAGGCGTGAAGGAGTGACATACGACGATCAATGTGGGTTGCACGCACTCGCGAACCGGCTCAACAGCGTCCCTCCCGCAACCGTCTGCATCGAACGCCATCTGAAGACCATCGCTGCATGGCGGAACATTGCGGCTCACGACAAGGGCGAGGTCCACCAGCGTCACCCCGTCGTCGACGATTGGTCGGCGGGCATCGTTGCTCTTTCGTTGTCCGCGCTCGAACATTGGTATTTCGGTGACTATCTCCAGCGCCCAGCCCACAGGAGGCTCCCACAGTGGCTCTCGGATGCATTCGCGAGCACGCTTCGCCCGACTGTCGGCGAGGGCGCGGTCGATTCGAAGCCGTTTGAAAGCGGGTTTCACAACAGCCGGCCGATCCTGGGGCGGCCCGTCGACCGCGTTAAGAACCGGACTGCGTATAAATTGCTGTTCCAAACACAAGATTTCAGTGGAGAGGAGCATGCAGTCTGCCGGCCTCTGTTGGCATGGCAGGAGGGGTTGCCCAAGGCCGTGTCGGTGCACGGCAAGCTCGCGGAGAAATACAGGCAAGACAAAATGATCGCAACGCTCGGCTGCCCGCTCCGTGAGCAGGTACACGTCCGATCGCTCTCCGGCTTCCGCGCCCTCCTCCAGCGTTTCACCGTCGGCCCTGAGTCGCATCACCGCCGGGGCCTGTACCACCACCTCGAGGGCCCCCATGTCGGTCGAACGTACTTCACGACGGGTGGCATCGGTGTGGCATACAAGGAACTCGGTGCGGAGAGATCCCAGCTCGGGCTGCCGGTGGCAGATGAACGAGAAACGAAAACCGGGGCCGTGAGCCATTTCGAGTTCGGAGAGATCCTCTGGGACAAGGAGACAGGCGCGAAGACGGTGGTGCAATACCGTTGAACCGCCCGCGAGCACTCCTGGGCGAGCGTCCGGCGCCCTTGGCACTCTTCTACCACCGCGCGGAACCGCCCCCGAAGGATACGTGCCACCGCCACCCGTCTCCTGGGGTCTGCGTCGCGATCACGACGCCCTCCGCACCCCAATAGGTCAGCAAGTGGGTACCGTCCCGAGACACGCACCCGTCCACGTCGGAGAGCGCAGGAGGCAAGGCATGGAGGCGCTCGTGCCGCCAGTTCCCCGTGTTTGCCCGCGCCCAACGGTGGTGAACGACTCCATCGGACCCTCGGTAGAGTACGTGCTCGTTCTCCGAGGCGTGCCCGACATACGCCGTGGGGGACCCCTCCCCCCGTTCATCCTCGGCCGAGGTGAGCGCATGGCAGTTCCACTCGCCATCGGGCCGGAGCCACAGTTCGTGGACGTGGCCGTCCGGGCCGCGGAACACGATGTGATCCGTACGCTCCTCCGGGTGTGGCCATGCGTACACCGCGAGCCGACCCACCGCACGCGCCGACGGTTCAGGCGAGGTCGGCGCCCCTCCGGGGCAGGCGATGTGGCGGATCGCCCCGCTCGACTGAACCCACGCAACGTGTCTCAGGCCCGGCCACGCCCACACTGCCAAGCCGTCACCGGGCTCGGTGGGAACGCGCGCGACGTCACGCCAGAAGTCCGAGCCCGCGAAGTTGCCGAGGACCTGGGCGCCTCCGCCGCGGCGGCTGAACACCAACGTCTCCTGGTCTCCTCCATCGCCGGCGCACCCCGACGGGTCGCCCACGGCGCCGTCGGCGATCGCCCCCGCCCGAATCCATCCCAGGTCGGGGGCGTGGCTGGCCTTGTAGACCAGGCCATCGGCGCGCCTCCACGCGACGCGCACCCCGCCGGCGAACGTCCAGACCGCGGGCTCACCCACCGCGCCCTCGCCCAGCACGTGCGTGGTGCCGTCGGTCTGGACGAGAACGCGTCCGTCTGCATCGCGCAACACGACGTGAACGCACGCATCCGCCAACACACGAGGCGTCACTTCGCCTCCGCGGGGGATGGCTGGCCCTTCAGGTGGGCGAGCATCCCGCGAATCGCCTGCTCATCCAACGGGCGCTGCAGATTGAGTCCGGCCAGCGCGCGCGCCAGCGCCTCTCTGTCGCGGAGCTCGAGCTCGAGTGCGCCCCGCAAAATCGCCATGGTCGCCTCGGCCCGGGGGACGTAGTCGCGATCGCCTACCTGCGGGCGGGTTCCGCGCGCAGACGCGATCTCGCGCGCCAACTGCACGGCACCGGCACGGAGGCCATCCGCGACGATTCCCACCACGTTCCCAGCCACCCGGGCCTGCTCCTCGGGCCGGATGGACGCGCGCTCCGCGCGCATTGCGAGCGTCTGTTCGAGCGCACGCTGGAAGTCGAGGCGCAGGATGGCGTCCATCGGCCCCCGGAGCGCGGCGCGTCCGAACGCGCTGCGAAGGACTTCGTCGATCGCGCGCGCACCGAACGGACACCGGGCGTCGCCGCGCACGCGCTCGTGTTCCTCGACGAGCTGGTCCAGGCGGTTGATCCACGCCGCGTCCGGCTCGGGTTCGACACGCGTGCCGCGCAGGGCGGCGGCCCAGAGCGCCCGGCGCATCAGCGCGTCTGGCGCCGGGAGCGCCACCGTCGCGGGGAACCGGCTCCGGACCGCGTGGTCGATCGCGTCGGGGAAGTTGGTCGCGAGCACCACGATCCCCTCGTGCGCGTCCAGCTCCTGGAGGAGGTGGTTGCGGAAGTCGTTCTGCGTCTGGCCCTGCGCTGTGCCGTCCTGTACACGGTGGGAGAAGAGGCTGTCCGCCTCATCAATGAACAGGATGGCGCCGCGACGCCGGGCCTCGCTGAAGGCGGCGGTCAGGCGCTTCTCCGTCGCGCCGAGATGGCGATCGAGCGCGTCCCCCGCGCGGAGGCGCAACGTAGGACGGCCGAGCCGTCGACCGAGGCCGGCACCGAGCGTCGTCTTCCCCGTGCCCGGCGGCCCGACGAGCAGGAGTCGGCCGCGTCGTGCGCGCCCACCGAGGCGTGAACCCAGGATGCGCTCGGCAAGCTCGGGATCGCGGAGCTGCGCGAGCAGGATCTCCACCGTCTCGCGTACCTGATCCGGCAGGACGAGCTCCTCGAGCGCGCGGTCCGGCGCGATCTCCTCGAGCTGGTCCTCCGCGGGATTGGCTACCGGGGAGGAACCCAGTGTGTCGGGAGCGACCCGCACGTCGACGGAGCCGACGTGCTCGAGCGCATCGAGGAGCCCCGGAAACGTCGCCTCCGCGCGCGACGCAACGAGCGCGTCCTGCACGGCGTGGGCCAGGCGAATGGCGACGCGTTCGTCCGCGCCGCAAGCGGGGCACCGGAGCGAAGGAGCGCCGTGCACAGTTACGACGACCGACGCCCCATGTTCGATGTGCGTCCCCGCCTGCTTCGTGAGCTCGAAGGGCGTACCGCAGCGACAGGTGTCCCTACGCTTGGATCCGAACAACATCTAAGCCTCCAGCCCGACGGTCAGGTTGTTGCGCGGCGCGCGCTGGGCGGTGGACTCGCCCAGGTGCGCGGCGAGCTGCTCGATCAGGGCGTTCAGCACCGCTGCCTGCACGCCGAGACGGTCGGTCACCCACCGGCGGAGCTGGTCCTCGGCGCGGTCGAGGAGGGCGCGGATGACCGGCCCCAGGAGGTCTTCAGCCGCGGCCACGGTTGCCTCGACCCCCGCCTCGAAAGCGTCACAGGTGTGCTGCATGGCGTCCCCGATCCCGAGCTTGCGACCAACCCACTCAACACCAGCGCGGACCGCGCCCCAAAGCTTCCGGGCGACCGACTTGGCGGCGCCCCGCGCCTTCGAAACCAGCTTGCTGAACAGACCCATTGGAACCTCCAACCTCGAGACGCCTCGAGCGGGGCAGAACGGACAGCCTCGAGCAAACTGTCTCGAAGTGTGGCGACACGTCGAGGATTCGGGGCATTGTCCTGCAGGGATGGCACAACACTCGCGTCGGCCCGATCTCGTAGTCCATCGCCCGGTGGGTGTGTCCGTGCACGACCAGGCGGAACCGTCCGAGGTGGGCCTCCAGGTCGTGCACGAAGTACGCGTTCAAGGGCGCGTCGCGGAGGCGATGGGACGCGCTGCGCCAGGTGGGGAGGTGATGGGTCACCAGGATGTCGGCGTCCGCGTTCGCGACGAACGCGGCGGCGCGCGCTGCCTCCTCGTGAACCCACGGCACGAGGTCCCGGACGAACAGCGCGTCGGGCGTGACCGCATCGAGCAGGCGTCCCGCCCAGGCGCGTCCCGGATACCACAACGTAGCGCCGGCGAAGCGCAGGCCGGCCACGTCCACCACCGAGGAGTCGAGCCAGCGGAGGTTGGCCAGGCGGGCCGCCGCACACGAAAGCCGCTCGCTCGTCTCCTCGGGGCACGCCCCGTAGTACTCGTGGTTGCCCGCGACGTAGACGACCACCGGAGCCCTGTCGCACAGGCGGGCGAGCGCCTCCTCGACGTGGCGCGCGTCGCCGAGGTCGCCCGCGACGATGAGGACGTCCGCGTCGACCATACGCGGGAGTTAGCTGTCCCGTCCCATCAATTCCACCCACTCCAATCCCAGTCCTGCCCACCGGTAGAA
>JAZKFH010000023.1:0-143872 GCA_040386535.1 Myxococcota bacterium
GCCAAAGTGGAATTTGGACGATCTCTTTCGCGCTAAGTCAACGGCATTGGGTCATCCGCGGCCAAACGCTACCGGGGCGCGCTTGTGGCGCCTACACCGACGTGCACGTGGGCCTCCAGGTCGGCAAAGCGCACGTCGGCCTTGTCCCCGCGGACGCGCCCGACGCCACGTGGGAGGCCGTGATCGAGGTGGGCGAGGGCGGTGTCGTCCGCGGCCCGGCCGTGCACGGGCCACGCGAGCAGCGGTTCTTCTACCTCGTGTGGGTTGGGCGCCTCGACGGTGCCGAGCCGGCCATGTTCCGCCGCGCCAAGCTGGTTTGGGAGGGCGTGAGCGCCGAGGTCCTGGCGGCGGCGCTGGAGAGCGGGGAGCTCCGCGCGAGCCTCGGGCTCACGGACACGTGTGGCATGCCGGTCTGCGCGTCGGTGCGGCCACCTGGAATTGTCTGGCAGGGTTGATTGTTTGGGCGACCGCGCGCGCGGCGGTGCCCGGCGCCCCGAGCGGCGCCGCCGCCGCGGGTGGGCGGTTGCGCTCGGGGTAGCGGCGCTCGGGGGCTTCGTTCCGTTCGAAGTCGTAGGATGAACCTGCATCCCCCGACCTCGGACGCTATGTCCGTCCGAACTCGGGGGATGGGCGCGTATCCCCCGAGTTTGGACGCTATATCCGTCCGAACTCGTGGGATGAGTGCGCATCCCCGGACTTCGGACGGTCATCCTCGCGTGCCGCCGCCCCACACACCCTCGCGGTCCTGGAACCCTATTGGAAGATCTGGAAGTACCCCAGGACGAACCAGAGAAGCACGAACACGACGACGGTGCCGAGGCAACCGCCCCCGAGCTTGCTTGCACCCCACCCTGCCGCCAGCCCACGCAACGCCTTGCTCATCGAGCACCTCTGTGTGGGGATGCTTATCGATCGCCCGCCTCGGTGGTGTGTCGGGAAGGGGTGGTTGTTGTGGGGTGGTGTTGTTTCGTGTTCGCGGGCGTTTGGGTTACGGCCACGGGATGCATCTCCTCCCCGACGCCCACCAATCGTTCCTGCAGGGCGCGCTTCCAATCCTCCAGTCGGACACGCGCGTCCAGGCCGTCATCATCAGCGGATCAGCGGTCACGGGTGGGATGGATGTGTGGTCAGACCTGGATCTCGTGGTGCTCGTCGAGGACTCCGCGGAGATCGCCCTCACCGCGGAACACTTCGCTCGGCATGGCGAACAGCGCGTCATGACCTTCCTGCACGACCTCGGCCGTTCGTGAGGATCCAGCTCACGCCTCGCTCGCATCCCCCCCACTCGCATCCCCCGCCGCCCCAACCTCCCAATCCTTCGGGCTCTCCAACGTGATGCGGCCGAGCAGGCCCTGGCGGAGCTCGCGGATGAGGAGCTCGGAGACCTTCTGGTAGTCGACCACGGCGCCCTTGCCCACACAGGCGCGGCGGGCGGCGATCGCCTCGAGGAGGCCCTGGGGGTCGGGCGGCAACACGTCGAGGCCGTAGCGGGCGCGCAGGGCGTCGGGGTAGGCGTGGAGCAGGAACTTCGCGGCGAACACGCCGATGTCCTGGTAGTCGACCACCGTGTCGGCCACGGCGCCGGTGACCGCGAGGCGGTAGCCGCACGCGGCGGGCGAGAGGCGAGGCCACAAGAAGCCGGGGGTGTCGAGGAGGGTGAAGTCGCCGACGTTGTGGATGCGCTGCTGCTCTTTCGTCACGGCGGGCTTGTTGCCGGTCTTGGCGATGCTGCGGCCGGCGAGGGCGTTGATGACGGTCGACTTGCCGACGTTGGGGACGCCGAGGCACATCACCAGCACCTTGCGCGAGGCCGTGCGGTCGGGGCGGAGCAGGGTGCGGCCGAGCTCGAGGAGCGACCGCGCCTGGCCGGGCTGGGCCGAGTGGATCGCGCGGGCCTTGACGCCCGGCGTGCGTTCGAGGTGGGCCAGCCACGCCGCGGTGAGCTGGGGATCGGCCAGATCCGCCTTGTTGAGCACCTTGATGCACGGCTTGTCACCCCGCAACGCAGCCACCATCGGGTTCTCGCTGCTGAACGGGATGCGCGCGTCGAGGATCTCCAAGATGAGCTCGACGTCGGGCATGGCCCGGCGGATCTCTTTTTTGGCCGTCGCCATGTGTCCAGGAAACCAGTTGATCGCCATGCTGCCCCGCGAGGATGGGTGTTCGGGGCGCCGGAAGGTGCCGCGCGGCAAGGTAGCGCGCCGGTCGGATCGGGGCGTCGGCGCGGGCCCGCACGGGATGCGGATCGTGATGGGTCCAGCGGCTGGGACGGACCCGCGGCTACGATGACCGCCCTGTACGAGGTTCCCATGCGCGTCACCCTCCTCCTCCCGCTCCTCTTCGGCTGCGCCGATCAGCTCCTCACCGCCACGAAGGAGGATCCTGGCATCGAGGTCAGCCCGTCGTCCCTCACGTTCACGGAGGCGGGCAGCCAGACGGTGACCCTGTCCAGCGTCGGCGACGAGCCGCTCGACGTGACCTCGGTGGGGCTGCGCGCCACGGGGAACTTCACGCTCACCAGCGCCGACGGCCTGCCGGGCACGATCGCCGAGGGCGACACGGTCGACCTGATCGTCACCTGGGCGCCCGGAGCCGGCGAGACCACGGGCTGGCTCGACATCGTGAGCAACGACCCGGAGACGCCCCTGGTGCCCGTGTCCCTCCAGGGCCCCGAGGAGGCGGACACCGACACCGACACGGACAGTGACACCGATACGGACACGGACACCGATACGGATACCGATACGGATACCGACACGGATACCGATACGGATACCGATACCGACACTGACACGGATACCGACACCGACGTGCCCGTCACGGCCGCGGTGCTCGATCCGTCCGCCGCCACGTTCGAAGCGTACGTGGGGGACACCGTGACGGCGTCCTTCACGCTGGAGAACACGGGGGAGACCGTGTTGTCCGTCGACGCCGGCGTGACCGGAAGCGGCTACCTGCTCACGGCGCCCTCGTCGCTGCCCACCACGCTCGACGTTGGGAGCACCCTCGCGTTCGAGGTGTCCTTCACGCCGGTCTCCGCAGGGGTGTTCGCCGGCAGCCTCGACGTGTCGGTGGCGGACTTCGGGATCCTCACCGCCACGTTGACGGGGACCGGCCTCTCGGAGGGCGGCGAGGGCCTGCCCGCCTCGTACACGTGGACCGGCGCCGACCAGACGTTCACGGTGCCCGACGGCGTGACCTCCTTGACGGTCGAGGCCTGGGGCGGCGGCGGCGGCTCGGGCTCCTTCGGCGGCGCCTACCCCGGGTACGGCGGTGGCGGTGGCTACGCGTCCACGGGGCTCGTGGTGAGCCCGGGCGACGTGATCACCGTGCGCCCCGGCCAGGGCGGGTTCACGCCCGGCGGCGGCGGCGGTGCGACGCTCGTGTGGGACGACGCGGGCACGCTCGTGCTCGTCGCGGGCGCGGGTGGTGGCGGCGCGACGGACGGGGGCTCGACGCTCGCCGGCAGCGGCGACGGCGGCGCGGGCGGCGGCACCTTGGGCGTCGCGGGCAACACGCAGTTCGACGGCTACTGGGGCTCCGCGGACGGCGGTGAGGGGGGCTCGGACGTGGCGGGCGGAACCGGCGGGGCCCCGACCCTCGGCGCGGCGAGCGGGCCGGCGTGCACCGGAGGCAACGGCGCCTCCCTGTTGGGCGGCGGCGGCGCCTCCGGTTGGTCCTCGTGCGGGACGGACAACCCCGCGGACGCGGACAGCGCGGGTGTCGGCGGCACCAACGGAGCCGGCGGCGGCGGCGGATCGGGCTGGTACGGCGGTGGCGGCGGTGCCTCGGTTTACACCTACTTCGGGGGTGGCGGCGGCGGCGGCTCCAGCTGGAGCCCGGCGGGCACGGTGACCTCGGGCGTGGGCGCGACCCCCGGCGGGAGCACCAGTGTCATGTGGGATGGCACCGCGGGCACGGGCGGGACCCCGGGGGTGTGGCCTCGCGTGCCCTCGACCGACGGCGCGCACGGGCTGGTGGTCCTCCAGTAGTCCTCGGAGGAGTCTCCGGCGGCTTCACCGCGCCTGGTCGAGCGCGCGGTCGAGGTTGAACGCGGCGCTGATGAGGGCGAGGTGGGTGAAGGCCTGGGGGAAGTTCCCCAGCGCCTCGCCCGCGTGGCCCGTCTGCTCGGCGTACAGGCCCAGCGGGCTGGCGTAGCCCAGGATGCGCTCGAACAGGAGCCGGGCCTTCTCCAGCTTCCTTCGATCGGAGCGCCCGGCGCGCGTGAGCGCCTCGACGAGCCAGAACGTGCACATGTTGAAGGTGCCCTCGCCGCCGGTCAGGCCGTCCTGCGTGCGCTCGGGATCGTAGCGATACACGAGGCCGTCCGACACGAGGCCGCCCTCGCGCGGCGACTTGGAGAGGACCTCCAACATCTTCAGCATCTTCGGGTCGCTGGGTGACAAGAAGAAGACCAACGGCATGATGAGGTTGGACGCGTCGAGGTGGTCGCTTCCGTAGTGTTGGACGAACGATTGGCGGTCCTCGCTCCACCCACGCCGCTGGATCTCCTCGTAGATGGCGTCCCGCTCGGCCAACCAACGCTCGCGGGGCGCGGGAAAGGAGCGCTTGTCCGCGAGGCGCAGCCCGCGATCGAGCGCCACCCAACACATCAGCTTGGAGTATACGAAGTGTTGCTGGCCGCCGCGGGTCTCCCAGATCCCCTCGTCGGGGCGGCGCCAGTTGCCACACACCCAATCGAGCAACGTGCGGAGGTACGTCCACAGGTCTGAGGAGATGGGCGTCCCGTACTTGTTGGAGAGGTACACCGAATCCATAAGCTCGCCGTAGATGTCGAGCTGGAGCTGATTGAAGGCGCCGTTGCCGATGCGGACGGGCCGCGAGCCGCGGTACCCGTCGAGGTGACCGAGCGTGTGTTCGGTCAGGTCGCTCCGGCCGTCGATCCCGTACACGATCTGCAGGGGTCGATCCCCGCCGGCGTCGCGAATGCGCGCCTCCAACCACTCCATGAACCGCGCCGCCTCCTCGGTGAAGCCGATCCGCAGCAGGGCGTACAAGGTGAAGGCGGCGTCACGAATCCACGTGTAGCGGTAGTCCCAATTCCGCACGCCTCCCAGCTCCTCGGGGAGGCTGCACGTAGGAGCCGCGACGATGGCCCCCGTGGGCTCGAACGTGAGCAGCTTGAGGACCAACGCGGAGCGGTTGACGATCTCGCGCCAGCGCCCGCGGTAGGTGCTCTTCGCCAACCAGCGCCGCCAGAATTGGACGGTGGACTCGAACAGCTCCGTCGCCTCGCCGCGAGACGGGGGCAGGCCACATCCGACGCTCGGGGAGGTGCGTCGGAGCACGAACGTGGTGCTCTCCCCCTCGGCGAGCACGAACCGGGCGGTGACACCGTCGGGGCCGGCCCGGAGGGGGATGTCCGTCGTGAGCGCGAGCGTGAGGTCGGGACCCTCGAAAACCGCTCCGGTCGGCGTGAGCGTGACCCGGGGCCGCGCGCGGGCGTAGTCGAACGCGGGCGCGCAGACGAGCTCGAATTCGACGCGGCCGCGCGCCACGCTCACGCGCCGCAGGATCTGATCGTGCCATTCGGGGGCACCCACGATGCCCGCCGGCATGAAGTCGCCCACCTCGCCCACCCCGGACTCCGACAGGAAGCGGGTGATCAACACGTTGGTGTCCGGCCAGTAGAGTTGTTTGAAGACCATCTCCGTGTCGGGCGACGTGGGGTCGGACGTATGGTGCACGGCGCAGATCGAGAAACGTCCGCCCTTTTCGTGGTCGAGCAGGGCCCCGAACACGCTCGGCGAATCGAAGTGGGGAAAACAGAGCCAATCGATCGAGCCACGCCGGCTCACCAGCGCCGCCGTGCGCATGTTGCCGATCACGCCGTAGTCCTGGATGGGTTCGTAGATCGTCATTCGGCGTAGTTCCATGTCAACCCGCCGTCCACGAACCAGGTCGCGCCGGTCACGTAGTCGGCGTCTGGGGATGCGAGCATCGAGACAATCCCCGCCACGTCCTCAGGCCGTCCGAGGCGGCGGAGCGGGATTTGTCGGAGCAGGGCGCCGACGCGGGCCGGGTCCTGTAACAAATCGCGGTTGATGGGCGTGGCGATGGCGCCCGGCGCGACCGCGTTTACGGTGATGCCGGTGCCCGCCAGCTCGACGGCGAGGGTGCGCGTGAGCATCCGCACGCCGCCTTTGCTGGCCGCGTAGGATGCGAACTGGGGGAAGGGGAGCTCCTCGTGCACCGAGCTGATGTTGATGATCTTGCCCGCGCGCCCGGTGTCGAGGAGGTGGCGGACCGCCGCCTGGCTCGCGAAGAACACCGCCTTGAGGTTCACAGCGAGGACCTGTTCGTACTCGGCCTCCGTCACGTCCCGGAACGGGGCGCGGATCTCGAGCCCGGCGTTGTTCACGAGGAGGTCGACGTGTCCGAAGTGGGCGAGGCCCTCGGCGAACAGGCGGCGCACGTCCTCCACGTGCGCGAGGTTTGCCTGGACGAGGTGTGTCTTCCGGCCGAGCGCCTCTACCTCTGCGACGACGGCGCGCGCTTCGTCGGCGCTTCGGTTGTAGTGGAGCACGATGTCGGCGCCGTCCCGCGCCAGCCGCACGGCGATGGCGCGCCCGATGCCACGGCTGCTCCCCGTGACGAGCGCCACCTTGTCGGTGAGAGATCCGGGCACGGCCCACCTCGATGCCCCACGAAATGGGAAGCATCGTTCGTGGATACGCACATCCACCGCCCGCTACACGGTCCCAACCGCCGTCACCCGGAGTCCACCGTCACCCGACGGAGCGCACCAACCGGAGCCCGATGTTCGAGCTCCGGCTCCACGGCTCGACCCACAGGCGGAAGGCCGACCGGGTGGCGCGCAGATCGTGCAGCCGCGACCCGCCCTTCGCCACGATGCGCCAGGTGGCGGTGCGCGCGAGCCACATCGCCTCGGTCTCGGCCGAGCCGTCGGAGGCGTGCACCCGTTCGCCCGCCGCGGTCGGCCCCTCCATCGTCATCCGGTCGGCGGTCCATTCCAGCACGCCGCCAGCGAGGTCCCGCACGCCGTACAGGCTCTCGTCGGTCGGCCGGGTGCCCACCGGCTCGACCTGCGTGGCCGCCGCAAACGCGAGGCGATTGCAGCACCAGGTGGGATCGATGAAGTCGCCCCAGGGGTGCACCCGCGCGTCGACCCCGCGGGCTGCCTTCTCCCACTCGAGCTCGCCGGGGAGCCGCCAGGGGAGGCCCGTCCGCGCGGCGAGCCAGCGGGCGTAGGTCCAGGCGGCCACGTGGTCCACCATGACCACGGGCCAGTCGCCTTGCCACGTGGTGCCGTCCGCGTCGGTCTGGAGCACGAAGCGCCCGTCCGGGGTCCGCCCGTAGAGGATCTCGCCCCACACGCCCAGAGCGCGCCCGCGATCGCGCGGCACGCAGCGCTCGGCGCCCGCGATGTCCCCGCGCGCCACCAGATCGTCGAGGAAGGTGATGTACTCGGTGTTGGTGACGGGGAACCGTCGCATCACCAGGCCGTTCACCCACACGGTCCGCGCGGTGAGCGCGGCGGGCACCTCGGTGTCCCCGCCCACGGGCGCCCATCCGGCCGGCACGTACACCTCGTCGGGGCCCAGCTCGTCGGCGCGCGGCAGGTAGACCGGCGTGGGCGCCGCTTCGCCGGGCGCGACGCCGTTCCAGTCGGTCTCGCGGCCGATGGCGACCGGGTAGCGCACCACGGGGCGGTCGGCGGCGTGCAGCTCGAGGAGCCAGCTCCCGCGGGGGAGGGGGACGTTGTCCAGCGGGGTGACGCCGAGGGTCCGGACGTGCTGGGGGACGAGGCGGCGGCGCACGGCGACGTACCGGAACAGCTCCACGCGCGCGCCGGGCGGGTCGGTGTGCAGGGTGACCGTGCCGTCCCCCTGGAGCCAGGCGGTGGTGCGGCGGCGCTCGGGGTGCTCGGCGGGGAGCGCGCCGGCATGGCGACGGAGGCGCACCTCGAGGTCGGCGGCGGCGTCGGCGAGGCCAGCGGCCTCCGCGTGGGCCTGGGCGGCGCGGATCCGCCGCGTGAGGATCGCGTGGGCCTCGATGGCGTCGGGATCGTGGATGAGGGCGGTGGCGAGCTCGTCCTCGACCGAGCGGTTCGCGACGGCGATCGCGCGGGCGAGCGTGTTGGCCTCGTCCTCGGCGGCCCATGCCGACGCACGGGTGGCGTCGGGCTCCCACGGCTGGCTCCCGGCCTGGAGCGTCCGCATGCGCTCTCGCGCGCCCCGCGCGGCGAGCACCAGCCCCGCGATCGCGGCCTCGACGTCGCGGGCGCGCTGGATGCTGGCGCGTGCCACCTCGCGCCGGCTCTCGCCGTCCAGCCACGCGCGGACGAGGTTGGCGAAGGCGGCGCCGTCGGCCGGGCGCAGCGCTGGATCGGGGGCGGTGGCGGTGGCGATGAGCGCGTAGAGCTCGTCGGGGATGAGCCAGGGCGTGGGCGGGGGGCCCGGCACGTCGCCGCGACACAGGGCCTCGAGCACGGTGGTGGTCTCCTGCTCGGGGAAGGGGTGGTGTCCGGCGCAGAGCGACCAGAGCACCAGGCCGAGGCCGTACACGTCGCTCCGCGCGTCGACCGTGCCCCCGCGCGCCTGCTCCGGTGCCATGTACACGGGGGTCCCCGCGACGCCCCCCTGCGAGACACCGGCCGGGCGCACCAGGCCCCAATCGACCACCATCACCTCGCCGTGTTCGCCTACGAGCAGGTTGGAGGGCTTCAGATCGCGGTGCACCACCCCCTGCGCGTGCGCGTAGGAGACCGCCCGCGCGGCGCGCTCCAACACGTCCACCAGGCGCCGGAACCCCGCCGGCAGGTCCGAGCGCGCCTCGTCGAGGACCCGGGCGTCATGGAGGCGGCTGATGAGCTCGGAGAGGTTCTCGCCGCGGATCTCCTGCATGGTGAACCAGAGGCGCCCCTGCTCGGTCACGCCGTGGTCGTACACGGGCACGATGCCGGGGTGGGCGAGCCGTGCGGTGGCCAGCGCCTCGGCCGCGAAGTGCTCGCGCAGGTTGGGCGTGTCCATCCGATCCGCGCGCACCAGCTTCATCGCCACCATGCGGTCGAGCACACGGTCGTACACCCGCCGCACCTCGCCCATGCCACCCATCCCGAGCAGCCCTCGGTCCGCGTACCGATCGGGGAGGAGGGGGCGCTCGTTGGGGGTGGATGCGCGGCCGCCCGATGCGCGCGCATCGGCGAGCGGCGCGCGCGCATCGGTGGGCACCGACGCGATGGACGCGCCGGACCAGGTCTGCTGCTCCGCGCGCCGCCCCGGCATAACTGGCTGTTTTTGCACCGCTCCCGGCGGCGTGTCCGACATGGAATCGAGCGTGGGGCTCTGGGCGGGTGGGCGCTTGGCGGACATCGGCGGAGGTTGGCCCGGGTCTTGCAATCGACGGATGCAGGAGCATCACAATGTACCTTTTCCTGACCGCCCTCGTCGCCGCGAACACCGCCAACGCCGGTGACATCGTCCTCAAGCCCCCCATCATCGTGGTGCCCCCCGGCGGCTGCGGTACCCGGCCCCCGCCCTGCCTCGGCCTCCAGGACGCGGACGGAGAGGTGATGCCCGACGACTGGCTCGTGATGCAGCGCGAGGTGCTGCGCGGCGAGCTGAACTACTTCCGGATCGAGGTCTACGTGTTCGAGGGCGCGATCGCCGTGGATGTCGCCGGCTTCCAGCTCACCGAGCAGAACCTCGCCGTGGAGGAGTCGAACCGCGAGGTCAGCGTGTACTACGTGCCCGCCGCCAGCGCGGACATCCGCGTGACCTCGACGGGCCGCGATCTCGCCGACTTCGAGCTGGTCATCAGCGGCGAGCAGAAGTCCGGGCTCTGATGCACGGCCGGGGGCTACGGCTGGGCCGTGCCCCCGCGCGCCATGGTGGCCTCGACCTCCCCGACATGCGCCTCGAACGCCGAGAGCAGCTCGGGGAGGGTGCGCGACATCGCCCACGCCTGGATCTGCGGGAGCACGGTCGTGCTGGGGCTCCACATCTGGTAGGAGACCCAGGTCGTGCCGTCGGCTTGCGGGCGCAGATGCCAGCTGCCGTAGGTCACGGTCTCCCAGGTGGAGTCGTCCGCCCAGGGCGCCACCTGGGCCTGGTAGCGTGCGGGGTCGGCGCCGTACCAGCAGGTGCGCAGCTCGGTCGCCGAGTCGGCGAGCCACCGGCTGCCGACCACGATCTGGCGGCGGATGTGGATGGCGCCGAGCAGGATGGTCAGATCGAGCTGCTGGAAGATGTGGGCGGGGTCCAGGCGCTCCACCCGCTTCGTCCCGACCGAATCGGGGTGCCAGTCGTCCGTCGTCTCCGGGCTGCGGAGCACCTTCTTCCACGCGGGCAGCCCATGCTGACTCACCATCACCACGCGCGCGCCCGCGAGGTCCACCCCGTGCGCGACGGTCCGCCCGCTGGTCAACGTCGGCCGCGCGGGGTTCGCCGCGGGCGCCGCGAGCGTGTCCAACACGGCCATCTCGCATTGTTCGGGACTCACGTCGCGAGCCTCGCGGGCGCGGAGAGCCTCGGCAGCAACAACCCGCTCCGCGCCTTGTACGCAGCCCACTCCGGGTACCGCGCCATGCTCGCCTCCTTGCGGAGGATGTTCGGGAGGAACACCGCCCCCCAGACCCAGGCGAGCACGGCCCACGGCGCCCAGTGCTGCGCGAGGAGGGCGAAGCTCCCGTAGAGCATCATCTCGCCGAGGTAGTTGGGGTGGCGCACGTTCGCGAAGAACCCGTCGGTGATGAGGCCGCGCCGTGCTTTGAGCACGAAGAACTTCTGCGCGTCGCTCCCCATCATCAGGACCACGCCGAGGGCGTAGATCAGCGTCGCGATGGCAAGGAGGCTCGGGGGCGCCTCGATTCGGCCGACCACGATGAGCACCGGGGCGATCCAGTACGGGCCCAGGACCAGCAGCCACGCGCTGAGCGCGGCCCCGAAGGTGACCTTCTGCTCCCAGCCGGGGTCGGGGAACACGCGGTCCTTCAGGAGCCAGCACAAGCCGTAGCTGCCGTGCAGCGCCGCGTAGGTCCAGGCGGTGGCGCTCCAGTTGCCGGTGACCGCCATCAGCATCAGCACGAACGGGAGGGTGCCCCCCTTCTGCGCGTTGATGACCCACGCGAGCTTGAGCACCTTGGGGCCGCCGAACAGGTCGGTGGAGAGATGGTCGCGGAAGCGGAGCCATTGGACGAGGAGGGGGTGCATCGGCGGGCCTCGGAGATGTACTGCGGCGCGGAGGACTATCCACCGCGGGCGCCGGGAGAACCGCGGGCGGGGCCGAATTGCGGGCAACGGCCGTTTCCACGGAAATCCCGATAGAAGGAAGCGTCGGGTTACCGAGAGACATGCACTCACTCGGGATGGACGAACACCGGTCGGGACGGCCCGGCGCGGTGCGGACCCTCCGCTACGACAAGCCGGTCGCCGTGATCGGCGACATCCACGGCCGCGCCGATCTGCTCGCCCGCCTCCTCGAAGCGCTCCCGGCCGACATTCCCGTGCTCGTGACGGGAGATGTCGGCGATCGCGGCCCCGACACCCGCGGGGTGCTCGACCTGCTCGTGGCCCGCGGCGCGGACGGCACGCGCGGCAACCACGACGAGTGGCTCACCCGGTGGGCGTCGGGCGAGGGCTTCGACCCCTTCGCGCTCTCCCCGAAGATGGGCGGCCACGCCACGCTCGCGTCCTACGACGTGGTGGGGCGCGGTGCCGCCGAGATCGAGGCCCAGGCCTGGCGTGTCCCCGTGGCGCACCGCGAATGGCTCTCGGAGCGCCCGCACGCCATCGACCTGCACGTGATGGGCACCGCGTGGTGGATCATCCACGCGGGCGTGCCCTCCCACGTCAACCTCAGGGGTGTGGCGTTCGCGGACGTGGTGCCGTTCCTCGCCGCGCGCCACCCGGACGCGCTGTTGTGGGGCGCCAACGATCCCGAGGAGATGCTGGCGCTCGACCGCCCCGTCGTCATGGGGCACGTGCGCCGGCGCTCGCCGCTCGACATCGGGCACGTGCTCGCCATCGACACGGGCGCGGGGACGATCGTCGGCGGCGCGCTCACGGCCGTCGTGTTGCCGGAGCGCAAGTTCGTTCGCGTGGCATGACGGAGTCAAAGATCCCCGTCGTCAGGACGGGTCGGCCGCCGCCTTGGGTGAACCCGCCTCAGCTGCGTGGCGCGACACCTGGGCCGCGAGTGTACGTGTATCGATAGGCTTGGTGATATACCCGTCACATCCCGCGAGCCGGGCTCGTCGCTCGTCGCCCGCCATGGCGGAGGCGGTGACCGCCAGGATCTTGATATCGCACGTACGGGGATCGGCCTTGAGCATGCGTGTCAGCTCGAGCCCATCGAGGCCCGGCAGCTGGATATCCATGAGGATGACGCCTGGCCGGAACGTCTCGAGCAGCGCGAGCGCCTCCGGCGCGTCGGCGGCGGTCCGTACATGGAACCCCGCGGCCACCAGGATGTGCTGGATCAGCCGTGTGTTGAGCAGATTGTCGTCGACGATGAGGACGGAGATGTCGGTCATGACAGCCCTTGGTTTGACTTGGGAGGGAGGAAGGTGCGCAGCTCCGCGAGCAGCTCGGCGCTGCTCGTGCGCCCCTTGAGCACGATGCTCTCGGCGGATGCGCGGAGGCGGGCGGACTCGGCCGGCGTCAGGTCGCTCACGGTCCAGATGATGACCGGGGTGCGTGCGCAGTGGTCGAAGCGCCGGAGGCGATCGAGGAAGGTGAAACCATCCATGCCGGGCATGAGGAGATCGAGCACCACCGCCAGCGGCTCGGCCTCCTCGGCGATGCGCAAGCCCTGCTCCGCGTCGTGCACGCAGTGGGCCCGGTAGCCGAGCTGCGCGAGGGTGGCGGCCATGAGGCTGGCGCAGCCATGGTCATCGTCGACCACGAGCACCTCGCCCTGCCGCTCGACCGTCACGCCGGCCCGCCGGAGCGAGGCCAGCAGCGTGGGGGCGCTCAGTGGCTTGGGCAGGATGTCGTGCACCGCGAACCCGGCGACAGCCCCGCGCTCGGCGACGACGGTGACGACCAGGACGGGGACGTCCCGGTAGCGATCCATCGCCCGCAGCTCCCGGAGCACGTCGAGGCCGTTCATGTCGGGCAACATCAGGTCGAGGGTGACCGCGTCGAAGGTGCGGGTCGCGCAGAGGGCCAGCGCGACCGCGCCGGTGGCCGCGGTCTCGACCGCGTAGCCGGCGTCCACCAGCGCAGAGACCAGTACGTGTTGATCGCGCGGATCGTCCTCCACGACCAGGATGAGGGGCGCGCCGATGCGCCCGCCGTCGAACGCGCGGGGGAGGGGACGCGGGGCTCCGACACGGGCGCGTTTGGGCAGGATGGCGTGGAACACGCTCCCGACCCCGTGCTCGCTCTGCACCCCGACCGAGCCGCCCTGCGCCTCGACCAGCCGGCGCGTGAGCGCGAGGCCGAGCCCTGTCCCCTCGTGCTGCCGCGTCGGGCCGGCGTCGAGCTGCTGGAACTCCACGAACAGCCGATCGAGGGCCTCCGCCGGGATGCCGATGCCGGTGTCCTCGACCTCCAACCGCCACGTGTCCTCGGACTCGACCATGGCCCGCACCATCACCCGGCCGCCCTCGTCGGTGAACTTGAGCGCGTTGGAGACGTAGTTGTAGAGCAGCTGCTTCAGCCGCCCGGGATCCGCCTGCACCGGGCCGAGGGCCGGATCGATCCACGAGGTCAGCGTGATCCCGCGTGCCGTGGCGGTGTTCCCGAGGATGGTCTCGACCTCGCCGACGATCGCGGCGGGCGCGATGTCCTCGGGGTGGAACTCGACCTTGCCGGCCTCGACCTTCGACAGATCGAGCACGTCGTTGATGAGCTGCAGCAGGTGGCGGGCGCTGGTGAGCACGTGCCCGAGGAACTCCCGGAAGTCCGGCGAGTCGGGGCCCACCTGCCCATCGTGGATGAGCTCGGTGAACCCGATGATGGCGTTGAGCGGGGTGCGGAGCTCGTGCGACATGCTCGCGAGGAACTCGCTCTTGAGGCGGCTCGCCGAGAGGACCCGCTCGTTCTCGGCCTCCAGGAGCAGGCTGCGCATCCGCATGTCCTCCGCGTTCTTCTCCTCGGTCATGTCGCGGAACACGAGCACTACGCCGGTGATCGCGCCATCGTTGCCCCAGATCGGCGCGCCGCTGTCCGCGATGGGAGCCCGGGCGCCGTTCCGCGCGACGAGGACGGTGTGGTTGGCCAGGCCCACCACGACCCCCTCCCGAAACACCCGGTCCACGGGGCTCTCGACCGGCGCGTCCGTCCCCTCGTCACGGATCTCGAACACCTCCAGGAGAGGCCGCCCGCGGGCCTCCTCGAGGCTCCAGCCGGTCATCCGCTCCGCGATGGGGTTCATCCGGACCACCCGTCCCGCCTCGTCCGTCGCGATGACGGCGTCCGCGATGCTGTCCAACGTGGTCGCCAGCCGCTCCTCGCTCTGGCGGAGCGCGGCCTCCTTCGTCGCCAGGTAGGTCTCGGCGACGAAGGTCATGGCGATGTCGAAGAACTCCTGGGTCGTCAGGAGCGCCTTGCTGAGGCGCAGGGGCTCGGCGATGAACGTCGTCACGAGGCGAGGCGTCAGGTAGCGTTGGAGGGATCGCACCAGGTCGTACCAGACGCTGAACGGCATGCCGCTCAACGCGTAGACGGCCCCCTGGGTACGGAGGTTGTCCTCGTAGGGACCCCAGTTCCCGGCGATGGCCTGCGTCAGCCGCTCGTTGCCCACGCGGCTCTGCTCCCCGAGCTGCGCCTCGCTCATCGCGCCGAGCATCGGGCCGAACACCGGGTGGGCCAGGAGCTCCGCGGTCATCTCGCCCTGGAGCGCGTCGTAGTGCGTGGTGTACACGCTCCAGAAGTCGTCGAGGGCCGAGCGGTCGAGCTTCTCCCAGCGGGCCGGTGTCGGGTCGGCGGTCGTCGTGCCGGACGGTTCCCCACTTCGGTCGGTCATCGTCCCTTCTGGCGAGGTCCAACACTACCAGTCGCCAACAGAAGGTCAATCGTGCGTACAGAACGATCCCAGTGGGCATCAGGTTCGTACGCTACGCGGGCGACAACACGCTCGCTGGTCACCGCGCGGCCGCGGCTTCGGTGGGCGTCCCACACGGCGCAGGCGCGGCGGCTCTTCCCATGTTGTGACGAACGCCGGGGGCCGCGGACCTCGCCGGAATGGGTGCCTACCCCAATTCCGGTCGGCCGAAAAGTGCGGCCGCATGGAGGAGCAATGGCTGATTTGCGTGCAGAGGACAGGCTCGTCCCCCTGGGCGACCTGGGCGACTACCGGGTGGCCCCCGGCAATCCGGACATCCGCGGCTGGGACATCTACGGCACGGGCGACGAGCACCTCGGAGAGGTCCGCGAGCTCATCGTGGACACGGCGGCCGGCAAGGCGCGGTACCTCGTCGCGGCGGTCGGCGGCGGGTTCCTGGGGATCGGGCGTCGTGAGGTGATCGTGCCGATCGGGCGCGCGCGCCTCGACGACGTGGCGGACCGGGTGTACCTCGACGGCCTCACCGCTACGGATCTGAACGCGTTCCCCGAGTACCACAAGGGGCGCTTCGACTGGGAGCAGGAGCGTACGCTGTTCGGCGGCGGCGAGGATCGGTATGCCCACGCCGACTACGACACCCAGCGGTTCATGGGCAAGCGCGCCCAGGGGGACGAGTACCTCACGCTCCACGAGGAGCGGCTCGAGGTCGAGAAGCACCCCGTACAGGTCGGAGAGGCGGTCGTGCGCAAGCGCGTCGAGACGGAGCACATCCGCCAGGACGTGCCGGTGATGCACGAGGACGTGACGATCGAGCGGCGCACGCTCGCGCCGGGCGAGGCGCGCTCCGGGGATGTCACCATCACCGACGACGAGGTGCACATCCCGTTGATGGCCGAGGAGGCCACGGTCCACAAGAACGTCGTCGCCACCGAGGAGGTGGTGATCAAGAAGACGCGGGTGGAGGGGACCCAGTCGGTGGAGGCCGAGCTCCGCAAGGAGCGGGTGGATCTCGATACGTCCGGCGTGCGGACGGAGACCGGGGTGCGGACCGAGACCGGGGTACCGAAGAAGAAGGAGCCGGTCTAACCGTCACGGGCGGGACGGTCGGAGGTCAGACCGTCGCGCCCTTGCGGTTGCGGTACAGCTCGGCGTCGACCACCTCGCGCATACGGTCCTCGGGGAGGGTGCCGCCGAGGAAGGCGTTCACCTGCCTCGCCGCTTCGGCGGGCTGGTGCACGGCCGTGTCGTACCGCACCTCGACCATCTCGAAGTTGGGGCGCTTGCGCACGAGGATGCGCACGGCCGCGAGGTGGTTGAGGTAGGCCTCGATCATCATCTTGTCGTTGGTCTCGTCGACCTCGCCACGATGTTTGATCATCTTGTTCTGCGACGCGATGACCTCGTTCAGGTCCCGCCGCATGAAGATGACCTTGTAGCGGTTGTCGTCCGGCAGGTCCTTGAGGAGGAAGGAGATGACCTTGAGCACCTTGCCGCGCCCGTCGCGGATGTAGCTCTTGTCCTTCTCCTTCTCGAGGTCCTTGACCCGCTCGAACTCGTAGTAGCCCTTGGGGTTGTCGATGTCGGCGGCGCGGATCGCGTCCGTCATGATCGGCAGGCCGCCGGCCTCGAGCATCTTCATCATCATCGAGGTGCCCGAGCGCGGCAGGCCCGACACGATGACGAGGGGATCGCCGTAGCGGCGCTGGTTGATGAATTCACCGATGAAGCCGGCCATGGAGATCCTCTCGCCCCCCTCGGAGGGTACTTAGAGCGTGACGCCGAAGCGGTCCTTGAGCGCGAAGCCCGCGAGCAACGAGAAGCCGAAGAACCAGCCGAGGATGCCGCCCTCTCCGCTGGGGAGCCAGCCGAGGTCGCGGTCCGCGCGGTCGATGGAGAGGCGCTCGATCGGGGAGTCCCCCGCGGGCACGGCCTCTGCCGGGTAGAGCAGGGCTTCCCAGCCCTTCGTGCGCAGCACGGGGACCTTGCGGGGCTCGCCGCCGACCGCGACGATCTTCGTCTCGGTGGTGCCGCCCGCCGCGACCGAGAGCACGTGGTCGCCCGCGGTGTCGAGGCGCAGGCGCCACGCGATCTCGCCGTCGGCGGTGCGGACGGGGGGCGCGTCGAGGGAGACGCCCTCGGGCAGGGTGAGCGTCACGTCGCGCGGGGACACCGCGCCCGCCATGTCCGCGTCGAGCTTCACCACGAACATGGTCGTGCTCCCGACGGGGAGCGGCGCGTACGCGTAGTTCGACACGAGCTGGACGAGGATCATCGTCATCGGCGCGAACATCACCACCATGGGGACGATGTTGTAGCCGAGGTAGAGCGCGTTCTTGCCGAGCGCCTTGGCGGTGGCGGGGAGGACCACGCGCAGATCGTCCTTGAACAGGACGACCTCGAGCAGGTGCACCGCGATGCCGTTCTTCGCGCGGGTGATGCCGGCCTGGTTGCTGATCCGCTTGTACACCAGCAACGCGACGACCCCCGCGAGGATCGGCCACACGAACAGATCGAACCACGGACGGCCGTGCCCGATGGGGGCGAGCACTACGTCGAAGACGATGCTGCTGATCGTGTTGAAGAGGGCCAGAGCGGCTGCCACGGGGGCTCCTACGAGATGTAGCCGAGGCCCTTGAGCTTCGCGCGGATGTCGGCGTCGTTCTTGGTGTCCTCGAAGTGGAGCATCTCCTTCTCGAGGATGTGCTGGATGAACTCCTCGACGGTGGCGTAGCCGGCCACGTCGGCCACCTTCGCCATGCGCGCGTGGAGGTCCTTGTCGATCTTGACGCTGACGGACTTGCCGAAGCCGAACATGAGGCCTCCTTCTCGGGGCGGGCTAGCGGGTGAGGACGGGCTCGCCGGTCATGCCGGGGAGCGGGGCGACGCCGTACCAGGCGAGCAGGGTCGCGGTGATGTCGGTGAGATCGTGCCCGGTACCCGGGATCGGGCGGTTCGTGAGGAGGACCCCGGGGACCACCTCGGGCGCCATCAGGTGGTTGCCGGACCAGCGCGACGTGTTGTCGGACAGGATGTCCGCGGTGAGCTCGCCGAGCGTCGACTCGTCGGAGTTGCCGTAGCCGCGGTCGTAGCCGACCACCAGATCGGGCGCCTCGGCCACGCGGGCCCCATGGTAGATGTCGACCCCGCGGTCGACCCGCAGGATGGGCTTGGCGCCGTTCTTGGGGTCGACCAGCGCGGTGAGCTGGGCCTGGAGCTGGGCCTCGACCGTGGGGGCGTCCGCCGGGGCCACGATGCCCTGGGCCTCGCGGCCCTCGAGGTTCAGGTACAGCGCGTTGAAGCCGAGGCCGTAGGCCTTGGTCTTGCTCCAGTCGACGTCGCCGTGGGCGATGTGGCCCTCGCGCTTGCCGTCCAGGAGCGTGAGCCAGCCGTTGTCACGGAGCCAGCTGTTCAGATGCACCGTGCGCGTGAACGGCTGGAAGCCATGATCACTCATCACGAGGAGCAGGGTGTCTGTCGGCAGGCCGGCGACGACCTCGCCGAGCAGGCGGTCCACGTTCTCGTAGTAGCCCTCGATGTCGTGGTCGTGCTTCGCGGCGGCCTCGGCCTCGTACGCCGGGTGGGCCGGGGCATCCGGGTGCCTGGGATCGCCGTGACGCCACAACATGTGGCACTGCAGATCGATGTCCGAGAGGTAGAAGAACGTCGCGTCGCCCGGGCGGTAGCGGGCCAGCGCGACGTCGAGCATCGCCTCGGCGTCCTCCTGCACCAGCGCCACCTGCTTGACGTAGTCGTCGTCCGAGAACGTCGTGTCCTTGAGCGCGTTCGTCTCTTCCGGCATGCCCTGGGTGTAGTACTGGCCGCCCATCGCGTCGGCGAGATCGGTCGCGAAGTCGCCCGGGGTGGAGAGGTCCTGCGGGGGAGACTCCGCCGAGAGGTTGACCGGCGACGCGTAGAGCTTGAACGCCGGGCGCAGCTCCTTCGCGTAGAAGCGCACGGCGCCCGCGAGCGGCATCGCGCCGGCGGGCAGCGCGTCGAAGCTGACGGGCATCCAGTCGGTCCACTCGCCTTCCCGAACGACCGCCTGGGCGTCCCCTGCGCGGAGGAGCGCGACCTCCTCCTCGGCGTCGATCGAGACGGTGATCGGCACCGTCAGGTAGTCGTTGTCGCCGGGGAGCTGGCCTGGGGGCAGGCGGAAGATGTCCGGGGGGCCCTTGAGCGTGCTCTTCACGGTGTCGGGGACGCCGTCCAGATCGTAGTCCTCGACGGTGACGAGCTGGATGTCGCCCTTCAGGTCCCCCCGCGAGGCGACGGGCTGGTCCGTGTACCAGCTGTATTGGCCGTAGCCGCCGCGCATGTCGACCGTGCCCATGCCGGAGAGCACCCGGGCGTCCGACGGGGTGGGCGGGTAGTTGCCGGGTACCCGGTACACCTCGACGTCGACCCCCGCGGCGTGCAACGCGTCCCACCACGGCGTGCCGGTGCGGTTGTTCACCACCGCGTCCCCCCCGATCGGCAGGTAGTAGCCGAACAGATCGAGGGAGGTGCCCGCGTCGCCTGGGGGAGGGGTGGCCGAGGAGATCGGCAGGTAGGTCTTCGGGTCGCGGTGGACGAAGTCGTAGATGCCGTGGCCGCCGGGATCGAGGCCGGTCACGAAGTTGGACCACGCGACCGGGCTCTGCGGCGGGTTGGACGTGCCGAGCGGCTGAAACCCGCCCTGGGCCGCGAGCGCCGCGAAGTGGGGCATGCGCCCCTCGTCGATCATGCGGGCGAGGATGGTGGGATCCATCCCGTCGACGCCGAGCACGAATACGCCCGGGCCCGCGGGAGGGGTGGGTGTGCCGGGGCAGCCCGCGAGGGAGAGGGCGAGCGCGCCCGCCATCAGGCCGGGACTACGCCGCATCGCCGCGCTCCTGCTGGACCCGCGCCCCGTCGATGCGGGCGCCGTCGATCCGCGCGCCGGGCGCCGAGCCGGATTGGGGGAGGGTGCGCGGATCGAGCGGACCGGTCACCGTGGCGGTCTCTCCTGCGCCGGCAAACAGCATCCGGCCCTTCATGTACTTCGGCACCGCCTGCCCGAAGAGCCGCAGCACGGACACGGGGATGTCGGAGATGTGCGGGGCCTCCTGCGAGATCGCCCGGTTGCAGAAGAACACGCCGGGGACGATGTCGGGATCGACGCAGTGATCGCCGCTCCAGCTCTTCGTGTTGTCGCAGAACACCTCGGACGTGACCGAGCCGGTGGCGCACTCCCAGGAGTTCCGGTAGCCGCCCTCGTACCCGACGAGCAGATCGGGCGCGTCGAGGCGGTAGGGGCCGTCGAACAGCTCGAACGCGCACTCCACCTTGCGGACGGCGCGGCCGTCTGTCTCCGGGTCGACCAGGGCCTCGAGCTTCGTGGCGATCTCCTTGACCAGGGCGCGGTAGGGCGCGCCCTCCTCGACGATGCCGGAGGCCTCGCGGCCCTTGCGGTTGATGAACATGCCGGTGAGGCCGAGGCTGAAGGCCCGGGTCTGCGACCAGTCCACGTCCTCGAACCACTCGCCCGAGAGCGCCTTGCCGTCCTTGAGGACGAGGTAGCCGTTGTCGCGCAGCCAGGTGTTGAGGTTCACGCCGCGGCGGAAGTTGGTGAAGCCGTGGTCGCTCATCACCATCACCACGGTGTCGGGGCCGACCGAGGCGAGCACCTTGCCGACGAGGCCGTCCATCCGCTCGTACACCCGCGCGATCGCGTCGGCGTAGGCCGTGCTCTCCTTGCCGCGGTTCGCGGGGTGGGAGGGGTCGAGGTAGCGGTAGAACATGTGCTGGACGCGGTCGGTCGTGTCGAACACCGTCGTCACCAGCCCGGTGCGCGAGTGCTCCAGCGCGTCGAAGAACATCTTCTCGCGCTCGTCGCAGATCTCCATCGCGGCGTCGAAGAACGCCTTCTCGTCGATGACGCGCTCGTTCAGCGCCCACGTGTCCTCGGCGAGGCCGAGCGTGGCGTAGGGGCCGAACTTCTTCGCGAGGTACACGCTGTAGACCTGCGGGTGGCTGATCGGCATCGCCGGGTTCTCCGGATCGATGTGGATCGGCGTCATGTACAGGTTCACGTCGGGCGCGAGCGAAGTGAGGTAGAACTTGGCGATCCCGCTGACCTTGACGCCCATGCCGGCCGTGAAGGTGAGGTGGATCCAAGGGGAGTAGGTCTGGAGGGACAGCTCGAAGCTATCGCCGCCGTCGATCGCGAGCGTGGCCTTCGTGCTGTCGGCGGAGACGGTGAGCGTGAAGGGGAGGGTCATGCGCCCGCCGTCCTTCACCATCCCGTTGTCGGGGCCCACGATGCGCGAGCGGATGACCGTCTCCCCGTTGGCCGCGGTCTTGCGACGGAGAACGGTCTGCTCGCCGCCGGTGAACGCGGCCTTGCCCTCGTTGTTGGCGGTCGAGAAGAAGCTGAACGTGCCCTGGCTGCCGCGCAGATCGGGCACACACATGCCGGAGAGCAACAGGCCGCGGAACGGAACGGGCGGGAACGTGATCGGCACGCGCTGGATGATCGAGGGGATGTGCCGCTCGCCGAGCAGCTTCCAGAAGGCCTGGCTCTTCTGGAGCAGCTTGATCTTGGGCTTCTCCAGCGGCACGATGTACTTGCCGATGTTCAGCACCTTCTCGGCCGAGCGGATGTCGGTCGAGGAGAGCATCGGGGCGTAGGTGCAGGGGTCCCGCGTGATGAAGTCGTAGATGCCGTGCCCGGAGGGGTCGACCCCGGTGGCGAACGTGGACCACGCGACCGGCGACATCGAGGGGTTCGACGTACTCAGGGGCCGGAACACGCCCGTGTCGGCCAGCCGCTGCAGGTTCGGGAGCCGGCCCTCGTGCAGGAACCGCGTGGCGATCCCGGGATCCATGCCGTCGAGACCAATGATGACGACCCGCTTGGTGAGGGCCTTCTTGAACGGATTCCCCACCCGCACCGTGCGGATGACAAAGGTGATCGGCCACAAGAGGATCGTACCGATCGCCAGGGCAAACGCCGCGACCATCACCGCGAGCGAGCCGGCGAAGGCGAATCCCGCGCCGGGGCCGATGTACGCGAGCGCTGCCGAGGGCCACATCAGCAGGCTCAACAGGGCCAGCCGGACGAGCAGTTGGTAGGGGTTCGGGCGTTCCATGGGTGCTCGCCCGTATAGTCTCGGCCGCAGGGACGGGCTACCTCTCGCGGGCCACAGAACGTCACGACCGGAGCTCGACCATGTCCCTCTTTCGCCCTCTCCTTGCCGCGCTCTTCCTCACCGCCGCCCTCACCGGCTGCGAGAGCGGTCCGTCCGCCGAGGACCTGCAGAAGGGCGTCGAGTCGGCGATGGCCGCGAAGGACTACCCGGGCGCCGTGACCAAGGCGGACGAGGCGCTGAAGAACGAAGCGATCGCGAAGGACGCCGCGAAGGCGTGGCGCTTCGAGTCCATGCGGCTCCAGGCGCTCGCCGACGGGGGCAAGGGCGCGGACGTGGCGTCGTCGCTCGAACGGCTGACGGGCGCGTACGACAAGCAGGTGACACCCGCCTTGTACCGCTCCCTGGCCGACAAGCTGAAGATCGCGGGGGACGGCGAGGGCACGGTCACGGTGCTCGACGCCGGGCTCAAGCGGTTCCCGGAGGATCCGAGCTTCCGCGCGGCGCTCGACGACCTGAAGAACAGCGCTGATCCCGAGGAGATCGAGCGGCTCAAGGCGCTCGGGTACCTGTAGAGGTGCCTGCCGACGCCAGCGCGGCGATCCCGGTCACCCTCGTCACGGGTTTTCTCGGTGCAGGCAAGACCACCCTGCTCAACCGGCTCCTCGCCGATCCGGCCACGCCGCCCACCGCGGTCATCGTCAACGAGTTTGGCGCGCTCGGCATCGACGGGCGGCTGGTCGTGGGCGCCTCGGACGAGGTGATCGAGCTCCGCAACGGCTGCATCTGCTGCGAGGTGCGGGAGGACCTGCGCCGCACGGTCCTCGACCTGTTGCAGAAGCGCACGCGTTGGCTCCGGCCGCTCCGTTTCGACCGGCTGGTGGTGGAGACCTCCGGCCTGGCCGCGCCCGGCCCCCTCGTGCAGACCTTCCTCCTCGATCCGGCGCTGGCCGCGGCCACGCACGTCGACGGCGTCGTCGCGCTCGCCCACGCGGGGCTCGTGGTGCGCCAGCTCGCGACCCACCCGGAGGTGCCCGCCCAGCTGGCATGCGCGGACCGCATCCTGCTCAACCACCTCGATCACGCCGACGACGTCGATGCCGCGGAGGCGGCGGTGCGCGCGGTGGCGCCCCTGGCCGAGGTGCTGCGGTGCGTGCGGGCGGACGTGCCCGTGGCGCCGCTGTTGCGCATCGGGGGCGCCGATCCGAGGCGCTGGGTGCTCCCGCCGGTCGTGACCCACTCGGCGGGCGTCGTGACGGCGAGCTTCCGGGGCGGCGCCATCGAGCTGTCCCGCCTCAAGATGTACCTGCAGTTCGTCGCCTCGCGGCGCGGGTGGGAGGTGCTCCGCCTCAAGGGCATCTTCCGCTGTCCCGGGATCGCCACCGCCGTCGTCGCGCAAGGGGTCCATCAGTGGCTGGAGCTTGGGCCGGGGGAGCTGCCGCCGCCCGCGGAGAGCGCGCTGGTGGTCATCGGCCGGGGCATGGACGTGGAGGAGCTTCGCCGCGGGTGGGAGGTGATCGCCGCCTCCCCGGTCGGGACGCGGTAGAACGTCGCTCCCCGCCGGAGCGCCCGTGAACCTCGCGAACAAGATCGTCCTCCTCACCGGCGCCTCCCGCGGCATCGGCGTGGCCCTGGCCCGCAACCTCGGCGAGGCCGGCGCCCACGTGGTCCTCACCGCGCGCGACCTCGGCGGGCTCGAACGTGTGGCCGCGGACGTGCGCTCGGCCGGCGGGCGCGCCACCCTGGTCGCCGCGGATGTCGCCACCGCCGAGGGGCGCGCCGCCATCGTCGCCGCGACCGAGGCCGCCGGGCCCGTCGCCGCCTTCGTCAGCAACGCGGGCCTGGAGGTCCCCAGCGCTGTCGCCGAGCAGACCCCCGACCAGATCGAGAAGCAGGTCGCGGTCAACCTGGTCGCGCCGATGCTCCTCACGCGCGCGTTGTTGCCCGGCATGATCGCGCGCAAGGCGGGCGTCATCGTGCTGGTGTCGTCGATGTCGGGCAAGTCCCCGACGCCCTTCAACGCCATCTACGCGGCCACCAAACACGGCCTCAACGGGTTCGCGTCGAGCCTTCGCCTGGAGCTCCACGGGAGCGGCGTGCACGCGGGCGTCGTGTGCCCGAGCTTCGTGGCGGACGCGGGCATGTGGCACGACACGGGCCTCGCGGCGCCGGGGATGATGCGCGAGGTGCCGCTCGCCAAGGTCGTCGCCGGCATGCGCGCGGTGCTCGACGGGGCGGCCGAGGTGCTCGTGACCCCGACCCCCGTGCGGCCGCTGCTCGCGCTCGCACAGCTCTTCCCCGGGCTCGACGGGCGGGTCCTGCGCGCGATGGGCGTGATGGACACGCTGGCGGCGCGCGCGCGGAACACCGCGGAGAAGGGCGCCTCCGAGTAGGGGGCGCCGGCTACGGCCGAAGCGCTACGGTCGGAGGTCGGCCCCGGCCGAACGCGTGTTCGTTCGCCCTCCGCCCGCCAACACCTGGTGCACGAGCCCGGCCGCCGCCTGGACCTCCTTCGTGTCGCACGAGAACGCGAAGCGGATCCACCCCGCGCCCGCCGGCCCGAAGGCCGAGCCGGGAGACGAGCCGACCCCCACCTCGTCGATGAGCCAGTCCGTCATCGCCTCGTCGCCGCGCGATCCGCGGTAGCCGCGCCACGAGGGCTGGATGCGCGCCCAGAGGAAGAAGCTGCCCTTGGGGACGTAGGGCACGAGCAGATCGATGCCTTCGAGCCCGGCGAGGAGCGCGTCGCGACGCTCCTGGTACACGGCGCCCATCAGGCGGGGCGTGTCCTGGGGCGCTCCGATCGCGGCGGCGGCGCCCCACTGCGCGAGGCTGTTCACGCCGTTCGTCGTGCAGCGGAGGAGCTTCTTCACGCGCGAGAGGAACGCCGTGTCGGTCGAGACGAGGTATCCGACGCGCAGCCCGCTCATCGCGTAGCTCTTGGAGCAGCTGTAGAGCGAGATCGTGCGGTCCTCGGCGCCGGGGAGGGAGCCGATGCTGACGTGTTGCTCGCCGTCGAAGATGACGTGCTCGTAGGCCTCGTCGCTGATGATGCGCAGGTCGTGCTTCTTCGCGAGCGCCACGATGTCCCGCAGCACGGCGCGCGAGAGCACCACCCCGGTGGGGTTGTGGGGCGTGTTCACGAAGATCGCCTTGGTCCGTGGCGTGATGAGCTGCTCGATCTGGGCCGCGGTCCAAGGCGTCGGGCTTTCCAGATCCATGCGGCAGCGCACCGGAACCCCGCCGCCGAGGCGGATGTTCTCGGCGATCTCCGTCCACATCGGATCGGGCAGGATCACCTCGTCGCCGGGGTCGAGGAGCGCGCGAAAGGTGAGGTAGAGCGCGTGCATGCCGCCGGACGTGACGACGACCTGATCGGGATCGTGGATGGGGAGCTCGTTGTCGCGCTGCACCTTGCGGACGATGGCCTCGCGGAGGGGCTGGATGCCGGCGGACGCGGTGTAGTGGGTGTGGCCCTTCTCCAGGGCGGCCACGATGGCGTCGCGCACGTAGGGCGGCGTGTCGAACGACGGATCGCCGCTCTCCAGACGGTAGATGCGGCGGCCGGCCGCCTGTTGCGCGAGCAGACGGTCGCGCACCGTGACGATGGCGCCGAACGAGATCGAGTCGAGAACGTGGCTCATTTTTCCCCGGGGTTACGCGCGGCCGGGCGGCAAGGCCCGGGACGGCACGGGTGGACGAACACGGGTCGTCCGTCCGTCCGTCCGTCTCGCCTCGTCCCTGGACGTAACGATCCTGCGTCCCCGCCCGGCCCCGGAAAGGCCCAGGTCGAAACGGTCCTCATCCTCTTCGGTGAGGCGGGCGGACGCGGAGCGTCGACCCCCCGGGCGGGCAGGGGCGGGGGCATCGGAGTAGGCTCCCGCGCGTGTCCCTCGCCCCCTCCAAGCTCCTCCGCCTGCTACCGCTAGCCCTCGCCATAGCGCTGTCCGGCGGCTGCGCGGAGCCCGCCGCCCCCAACGTGACCTCCTCCGGTGCGTCCACCGCGTCCGTGCCGGCGCCGGACGACCCCGCCGCGCGCGGCTGGCCGATCCCCTACGAGCGCGTGTCCGACGCGTCGATCGCGTGGTTGAAGACCCAGGGCTGGTGGCCGCTCTCCATCGGCTACTTCGCGGACGTGCCCGGCTACTCCGCGCACATGCCCGTCATGAAGGATCTGCGCCTGCTCGAGGCGCGCGGGCTCGAGGTCTCCTACACGTCGTTCCAGTCCGGGCCGCCCATCCTCGAGGCCTTCCTCGCCGGGCAGACCCAGGTGACCCACTACGGCGACTTCCCGTTCTGGAACACCGTCGACAAGGGCGTGCCCGCCGTGGCGTACGGGCTCACCGGTACGAACGTCGAGGCCGCGCTGCTGGTCCGGCCGGACTCGCCGCTCCAGACCGCGGCGGATCTGCTGAAGGCCGGCAGCGACAAGCCGCTGGTCATCGGCACCACGCTGGGCAGCTACTGCGAGTTCTACCTGCTCGCGATGGGCGCGCAGCACGGGCTCGTCGCGAACGAACACTACCGGCTCGCGGGCATGAGCATGCGGGAGGCCCAGCTCCTCCCCGGCGGGATCGACGCGGTCGCCGTGTTCGAGCCCCACGTGAGCTTCGCCCTCGAGAAGGGGCTGGGCCGCCGGATCGACGACGTGTATCCGTACTACTTCGCCACCGGCTACGAGTTCGTGCGGCGCGAGATCCACGAGCACGCGCCCGACGTGGCGCAGGCCCTCGCGGACGCCTCGATCGAGGCGCTCCTGGCCGTCCGCCACGACCCGGATCGCGCCGCCGCGCTCTTCGTGCAGGACCCGCGCGCCAAGGCCTGGACGAAGGCGGCGGCCCGGACCCAGATCGACCGGTACATCACGCTGTACAAGCCGACGTACAAGTACATCCACGCGGAGTTCTGGGCCGCGGAGGACGCCCGCGTGGTCGCGGCCCAACACGCCGCCGGCCGCCTCAAGCGTGCACGCGACGCGACGGACCTCGCCACCGACTTCGCCCCCACCTACCTCGCCACCACCTTCGGCAAGCTCGGCTGGAGCGTGCCCGAGCGCCCGGTGTTCCTGCCGGCCGGCTGGGCGGGCGAGGTGGGGAAGCCGCCGTACCCGCCATACGACAACGCGCGTACGCTCCCGACGGCCCAGCCCTTCCCCGCGGAGGGGGACCTGCGCCGGTGACGCGTGCCGGGTACCGCGCCGTCGGCCTCGTGGGCTTGCTCGCGCTCTGGGCCGTCGCCGCCTACCGCTGGCCGCCCCACGTGCTCCCCGGGCCCGCCGTGGTGGTCGGGACGATCGTGACGGAGCGGGCCGATCTGTTCGACCACGCCGTGCGCACCACGCGGCGGGTGCTCCTCGGCTACGGCGCGGCCGTCGCGATCGGCTTGCCGCTCGCCGGCGTGCTCGGCGCCTCCGCCTTCGTGGACCGCCAGGTCGGCACGCTCCTCACGCTGCTGCGCGCGATCCCGCCGTTCGCGTGGACGCCGCTGCTGCTGCTCTGGGTCGGGGTGGGGGACAGCAGCGCCGCGGCCGTCGTGTTCGCGGGGGCGTTCTTCCCCATCGTCCGCAACGCCCGCGCCGGGATCGCGGCGGTGCCGCCCGCGCTGGTCCTCGCGGCGCGGAACCTGGGCGCGAGCCCGCGCATCTATTGGATCGACGTGGTCCTGCCCGGCGCCGCGCCCATGGCCTTCACGGGTCTGCGCCTCGGGTGGGCGCTCGCCTGGATGAGCGTCGTCGCCGCCGAGCTCGTAGGGGCGGACGGTGGGCTCGGGCAGCTGATCCTCGACGCCCGGAACCTCGCGCGTCCGGACCTCGCGATCGCGGGGATGGTGGCTATCGGGGCGCTCGCCGCGGGCTCGGAGGCGCTGTTCGTGCGGGCGGAGCGGTACGTGTTGCGGTGGCGGCCATGAAGCGGCTCGGAGGGGCGATCTCCCGCTGGGGACTCGTCGTCGTGCTGCTGATCCTCTGGGAGATCTTGGGGCGCACGCTCGTCACCGATCCGCGCACGGCGCTGTTCCTGCCGCTCCCGTCCACGATCGCGGCGGCCGCATGGGCGATGGCGCGGGACGGATCGCTCCTCGTCGACCTCGGCCGCTCCTCGGCGCGGGTGGCCCTGGGCGCCGGCGCCGCCGTCGTGTTCGGCGTGATGCTCGGCGGCGTCGTCGCGTCGCGGCCGCGCCTCGGCGCCGTGCTCGAGGGCCCCATCGGCTGGGTGCGGCCAATCCCGCCGGTGGCGTGGGTGCCGCTCACCATCCTCTGGTTCGGCGTCGGCGAGCTCCAGCAGGTCGTCATCCTGTTCTTCGCGGCCACGTTCGTCGTGAGCGCGGGGACGGCGGATGCGGTGGCGGGCGTGCCCGCGTCGCTGCTCGCCGCGGCGCGCAACCTCGGCGTGCCCGAGGCGAGCCTGCTGCGCCGGGTGTCCGTCCCCGCCGCGCTGCCGGGCGTGGCGGCCGCGGTGCGCGAGGGCGTCGGCACCGCGTGGTTCGTGCTCGTCGCGGCGGAGTTCCTCTCCGCCTCGGAGGGCCTGGGCGTGCTGATCCTGGAGGGGCGAGACCTCTTGGAGCCCGCGCGCACGTTCGTCGGCATGGGGGCGCTCGCGGCGTGCGGCGCGCTCACGGATCTCGGGCTCGGGTCGCTCCAGGCGCGCCTCACGAGGTGGATGTGAGTCGAGACGTTCAGCTGGTCGGCGTGCGGCACGCGTTCGTGGAGGCGGGCACAGGGCGGCGCGTGGAGGCGCTCGCGGGCGTCCACCTGACGGTAGCCGCGGGCGAGTGTGTCGCGCTCATCGGGCCGAGCGGCTGCGGCAAGACGACGATCCTCCACCTCGTGGCCGGGATGTTGCGGCCGGACGGGGGCTCCGTCACCTGTGGCGGCGTGCCCGTCACCGCCATCGGCACCGACCGCGTGCTCGTGTTCCAGGACGGCGCCCTGTTTCCCTGGCTCACCGTCGCGGAGAACGTCAGCTTCGGGCCGCGCGCCCAGGGCAGGGACGTCACGCCCGCGTTCGCCCTCTTCGACGCGCTCGGCCTCGGGGGCACCGAGGATCGCTTCCCCAAGGAGCTCTCGGGCGGCATGCGCCAACGCGTCGCCCTCGCGCGCGCGCTCGCCGTCGACCCGGAGGTGCTCCTGCTCGACGAGCCCTTCGGAGCGCTCGACGCGCTCTCCCGCGAGCGGCTCCAGGACGTGCTCGAAGCGGTGTGGATGCGCGACCGCAAGACGATGATCCTCGTCACCCACTCGGTCGAGGAGGCCGTGCGCCTCGCGGACCGGGTGGTGGTCATGGGGCCCCGCCCCGCCAGCGTGCGCGCCGAGTTCGTGGTGGACGCGCCCCGCCCGCGGGACGTGACCGCGCTGGGTGACTTGCGCCGTGCGATCGGCCGGATGGTGCGGGACGGGGGGTAGGCCGCCTTGCCGATGACGCCCCGCCCCACCTGACTCACGGCAGGTCGAACACCAGCACCTCGGCGCCCTGGCCCGCCTCGAGGACGACCTTGTCGGCGATGGCCGCCGCGTCTCCCGCCGAGAGGCGCTGCCCGTTCACCGTGACCGCGCCGCGCGCCACGTGCACCCACACGGCGCGGCCGGGGGCGACCACGTGCTCGGCGCGTTCGGCGTCGTCGAACAACCCGGCGTAGATCGCGGCGTCCTGGTGGATGCTCACGCTACCGTCCCGCCCGTCGTTCGACGCGACGAGCCGGAGCTGGCCGCGCTTGGACGCGGCGTCGAAGTGCTTCTGCTCGTAGCCGGGCGCGTGGCCGGACCGATCGGGCATCACCCAGATCTGGAGGAAGTGCACGCCGTCGGTCTTCGAGGCGTTGTACTCCGAGTGCGCCACGCCGGTGCCGGCGCTCATGCGCTGCACGTCGCCCGGGCGGATGACCGAGCCGGTGCCCATCGAGTCCTTGTGCTCGAGCGCGCCGTCGAGCACGTAGGAGACGATCTCCATGTTCTGGTGGCGGTGCGTCGGGAAGCCGCCCCCGGGGGCGACGCGGTCCTCGTTGATGACGCGCAGGCTGCGGAAGCCCATGTGGTGCGGATCGTAGTAGTCGGCGAACGAGAAGGTGTGGAAGCTGTTCAGCCAGCCGTGATCGGCGTGACCGCGTTCGTTGGAGCGGCGGAGGGTGGTCATCGTGAACTCCTTGGTGCCGAGTATGTATGGACCGGACATTGATGCGTCGATACGATGAATGTGGATGCCATTGATGAGAAACGAAGATGGATGACCCCGCCACGCTGGACCAGCTCCGGATGTTGGTCGCGGTGGCCGACACGGGCAGCTTCACCGCCGCGGCCCGTCGCCTGCACCGCGTCCAATCCGCCGTGAGCCACGGTGTCGCCGCCGTCGAGGAGCGGCTCGGCGTGCGCCTCTTCGAGCGCACCACGCGCTCGGCGCGCCCGACCGCCGCGGGTGAGGTGTTCCTGGCCGAGGCACGCCGGTTGTGCGCGCGTGCCGACGAGCTCCGGCAGGTCGGCGCCGGGCTGACCGGGGAGACAGAGCCAGTCGTGTCCGCGGTCGTCGACGTGCTCTTCCCCTCCGACGCCCTCGCCACCGCGTGTGTCGCCTTCGCCGCGCGCCACCCGACGGTGCGCCTCCGGCTGCACACCGAGGCGCTCGCCGATGTCGCCGCCCTCGTCCGCGACGGCACGTGCGCCTTCGGCGTCGCGGGCGAGGCCTCGGGCGAGGCCGGGCTCACCGCGGCGCCGCTCGGCGTGGTGCACATGGTGCCGGTGGTGGCCCCGGGCCACGCGCTCGCCGGGGAGGCGGGCCCGATCGACGCCCTGCGCCTCGCCGAGGAGGTGCAGATCGTCCTCTCGGAGCGCGGCGGCGCGCGGGGGGCCGGGCCCACGCCGGATCAGTCGGTGTTCTCGGCGCGAACGTGGCGCATCCACGACCTGCACACGAAGCGGCAGCTGCTCCTGGCCGGGCTCGGCTGGGGCAACCTGCCCGAGCACCTGTGCCGCGACGATCTCGCCGCGGGGCGCCTCGTCCGGCTCCGCCCGACGGCGTGGGCCGAGGACACCCTGGCGCTGCGCATGTCCGTGCTCACCCGCACCGACACCTGGCTCGGCCCCGCGAGCCGCTGGCTGATCGGCACGCTCGCGGAGGCGTGCGCGGCGGGAACGGTCGCGACGCCGGCCCGGCCGGGGTAGCGGGGGAGATGATCGATCCTCCCGCGGACATCGCACTCGACGAGCTCCTCGGCGCCTGGCACGTCGTCGCCACGACGCTGCCGTTCTGGCGCGGCAAGAAGGCGCCGGTCATCACCTACGGCGTGCTCCCCGGCGAGGGCGTGCGCTGGTCCGACGCCGTCACCTTCGAGGCACGGGGCTTGTTCGGCGGCGCCTTCACGCCGCGCCGCATCCTGGGCGTCGACACGGGGGACGCCGAGCGCCCCGGTAGCTTCACGTGGCGCGGGGCGGGGGTGCTCGGGCTCCTGACAAGCCGCTGGAGCTTCGTGGCCGTCGATCCCGACGGCGAATGGGCGGTCACCTGGTTCGCGCGGGCCACTTTTGGCGTGACCCCCGAAGGTCTGGACGTCTACGCGCGTCGCGCCGATCTCGATCCCGGGGTGATCGAGGGCGTGATCGCCTCGCTGGCGGCGCGCGCCGACCTCGCGCACCTCGGGCCCTGGCTCCACCCGGAGCAGTGACCGGGCGCGGCCTACGAGGCTGGCGGGAGCGGCGCCGTCTCGGCGGCCGGGGCAGGAACGAGCACCCGGAGGCCCCCGCGCCGGATCTTGAAGACGAGCGGCGTGCGGAGCTCGGTCAGCTCGCCGTCGATCGAGATCTCCACCTGGCGGCGGTGCAGGTGGATCGTCAGGTCGGGGAGGACCCGTGCCTCGAAGTTCTTGGCCGACGCGAGCGCGCCGAGCAGGCCGCGCACGAACAACACGACGAGGTCGTACCAGCGCGTGGTGGCGGCGAGGTAGACGTTGAGGACGCCGCGGTCCGGGTAGGAGAGGCGCTCCACGCCGAACGCCTTCATCTGGAACGCGTTGGTGCACACGATGACCGACGGCGTGATCCGCCACTCGGGGCGAGCGCCCTGGCTCGCGAGGCCCACGCGGAGGATGGGGAGGCGGCCGAGCACACGGACGATCGCCAGGAGCATCGCGACGAACTTCCGCCGCCCGCTCTGCTGTTCCTCCTCCCGGCGCTGGACCATCGTCGGATGGAACCCGATGCCGGTGAAGTTTAGGAACAACCGCCCGTTTACCTCCGCCACGTCGATGTCCGACGGCGCGGCGGTCGCCAGCGCGGCGGCCGCCTCGTCGATCTCCAGCGGGATGCCGAGCTCGCGCGCGAAGTGGTTGTAGGTGCCGAGCGGCAGCACGCCGAAGGGCATCGAGGTGCCGGCGAGGGCCGCCGCGACGGTGTTGAGGGTGCCGTCTCCGCCGCAGCCCACGATGGCGTCGAACGGTTCGTTCGTGGCGGCGCGCGCGGTGGCTCCGAGGGCGTCGGCGTCGACGGCGCGCACGTCGGCGGTGACCCCGTGCCGCGCGAATGCGGCGACGATGCGCTCGGGCGCGTCGTCTGTCGCCGATCCGGCGGCGCGGTTGAGCAGTACGAGCATGTTCATGCACGATGTGTAATCGCCAAACGACGGAGACAGGTGAATCAGTCGGCGGACATATTCTGGCGTATCCCCCGGATAGGGTGTGGGGAGGAGCTCTCCATGGCCGGTTTCGAGGTTGACGCGGGGACGTTGCGGCAGGGGTTGGCGCGGCTGGCGAAGGTGGCGGGCACCAGCGCCGGCGCGGCGGGGTGGTCGTTCGGGGCCGAGGGGGTCGTGGTCACCTGGGGGCCGGGCACCTTCACGGTGGCCGCCCCGGATCCCCGGCTGACGGGGGAGATGAACGGCGGGGAGGAGGAGGGCCACGCCCACGTCTCCGCGTCAGACATGCGTCGCCTCGTGCGCGCGCTCCCACGCGCCGGGGTGCTCGGAGTGGGCCTCGTGGAGGGGCGGCTCCACCTCGGCGCCTTCTCCCTCTCGGTCGATGATCGGACGTCGTTCCGCCGGGCCCGAACGGACGCAGCCGCGGTCGCCGAGGCCTTCGTCGCGCGGGTATCGCCCCCCCGCCTCGCCGCCGCCCGCATCCTGCTCGCCGAGATCCCCCGGCCCGAGCTGCCCCTCCACGGGTTCCTCGACACGTCGCCCGATGGCTTCGGCCCGGCCAAGCGGGCCATCCGGCTCGCCGTGCGCGCGATCCTCGCCCTGCTCGGCGTCGATCCCGGGCCGCGCGTGGCGGATGATGCGCTCCTCGCCACGTTGGCGGCCGAGGGCATCCAGGCCCATCTGCGCGGGCTCCTGGCGGACGCGTTGGCGATCGGCCTCGTGCCCTCACGCCGCTCATCCGACCCTCGGGTGCTCCCGGCCGCCCGCTTCGTGGCGGTCGAGGTCGCCATGGCGTCCACCCGCGCGGTCGAGCGGATGTTCCTCGGCACGGGTTCTTGTGGTCCGCGGGCACGCTCGATGATGGGGACGCCTTGTTCCTCGAGGCGTGGGGCCCCCTCGGCCTCGTGTGGCACCCCCTGGCGGAGGGCGCCTTCGTGCAGGACGCCCGGGATGCGCTCGGCGCGCGCGGGGTCCGGTACGCGGGCGCCGATCCGCTGAGGGCCGCGCTCCGCCTCCGGCTGTCGGCCGCGGGGGGCGGGGAGCGCCTCGTGGAGGAGGTCCACGCGCTGCTCTACGACGCGGTCGACAACGCCTGGGCCGAGCCGACGGCGCCGCGGGTGGAGGTGCTACGCCGCACCGTGGCCGACATGGCGCCCACCCCTTGACGGCGCATCATCGCAGGGGCATGTTCGCGCGCCTCCCGAGGCATCCTTGACCGTACGTCGCACCCCGTTTCACGCCTTCCACAAAGAGGCGGGCGCCCGCATGATCGACTTCGGCGGGTGGGACATGCCGGTGCAGTACACCGGCATCATCGAGGAGCACCTCGCCACGCGCGCCCGGGTCGGCCTGTTCGACGTGTCGCACATGGGAGAGGTCCGCTTCCGCGGCCCCCACGCGATGGCCGCCGTCCAGCACCTCGTCACGAACGACGTGACCAAGCTGGTCGACGGGCAGGCGATGTACACCGCGATGTGCAACGAGCGCGGCGGCATCGTGGACGACCTGATCGTCTACCGCTTCGGTGACGAGGAGATCCTCATCTGCGTCAACGCCGCCAACCGCGCCAAGGACTACGCGTGGATGGTGTCGCACAACCCGTTCGGCGCGGAGATCAGCAACGAGTCCGACCAGTGGGGCCAGCTCGCCATCCAGGGTCGGCACGCCGAGGCCCTGATCCAGACGCTCACGCCCGTGCAGCTCGCCGCGATCAAGAACTACTGGTTCGCCGTCGGCACGGTCGCGGGCATCGAGGGCTGCATCCTCGCGCGCACCGGGTACACCGGTGAGGACGGCTTCGAGATCTTCCTCCCCGCGGGCGCCGCGGACGTGTTGTGGAACGCCGTGCAGACCGCGGGCGCCCCCTTCGGGCTCGCCAACATCGGCCTCGGCGCGCGCGACACGCTGCGCCTGGAGATGAAGTACAGCCTCTACGGCAACGACATCACCGACGACACGACCCCGCTCGAGGCGGGCCTGGGCTGGGTCACCAAGCTCGAGAAGGGTGACTTCGTCGGTCGCGACCCCCTCGTGAAGCAGCGGGACGCGGGCGTGCCCCGCCGCCTCGTGGGCCTCGTGGTCGACGGGCGGATCGCCCGCCCCCACAACACGATCGTGCACAACGACCAGGTCGTGGGCGAGGTCACCTCCGGCAGCCGCGGGCCGAGCATCGAGCAGAACGTCGCCATCGCCTACGTGCCCGCCGCCCTCGCGAAGATCGGCACCAAGGTCCAGGTGGACGTGCGCGGCAAGCTCGCCGACGCCACCGTCTCGAAGACCCCGTTCTACACCCGTCCCTACTGACCCACCGACCGAGGCCACCGCCATGAGCAGCATCCCCGAGAACCTCCGCTACACCGAGTCCCACGAGTGGGTGCGCCTCGAGGGCGACATCGCCACCGTCGGCATCACCCACCACGCGCAGGACGCCCTGGGCGACATCGTGCACGTCGAGCTCCCCGCCGTCGGCAAGGCCGTCAAGAAGGGCGCCGGCGCCGCCGAGGTCGAGTCCGTCAAGGCGGTGAGCGACATCTACGCCCCCGTGACCGGCACCGTCACCGAGGTGAACGGCACGTTGGACGGGAACGAGTCCCTCGTCAACCAGGACCCGCACGGCGGCGGCTGGCTGTTCAAGGTCAAGGTCACGGACCCCGCCGAGGTCGCCGGCCTGCTCGACGCGGCGGCGTACGCGGCGACCCTGCACTAGCTCCCCCACGGAGGCCGTCCGCTACCCGGCCGCCTCCGTCGTCTCCGCCTCCGCCCTCGCCAGGTCCTCGACCAGTCCGGTGAACAAGGCGCCGCCGGTGTCTCCGGCGCGCAGGATGGCGCTCGGGTGCCACGTGACCAGCACCCGGGTCGCCTGCGGGCCCGGCCACACGGCCCCGCGCGCCCGCCCGACCGCAACCTGCCGGCCCAGCAGGGAGTGGGCGGCTGTGGCCCCGAGGCAGACCACCACGCGCGGCGCCACCACGCGCAGCTCGCGCTCGAGCCAGCCCCGGCACGCCTCCACGTGCTGGCCACCGGGCCGCTTGTGCAGCCGCGCCTTGCCGACCCGCTCGTGGTTGAAGTGTTTCACCGCGTTGGTCACGTAGACCGCAGCGCGGTCGATGCCCGCGGCGGCGAGCGCGTCGTCCAGCACGCGCCCCGCGGGCCCGATGAAGGGGCGCCCCGCGTGATCCTCCTCGTCGCCGGGCTGCTCGCCGACGAGCATCAATCGCGCGTCGCCCGGGCCCTCGCCGAACACGGTCTGGGTCGCGATGTCGCAGAGCGTGCACGCGCGGCATCCCCGCGCCGCTGCCGCGAGCGAGGCGAGGTCGGTCGCGCTCCCGGCCCACGCCCCGGCGTCCTTCGGCGCGAGCCCGGCCATCGCCGCCACCCGCGCCGGCGCCTCGGCAAGGAGCCGCGGGATCAGCCTCGTCTCGGGCAAGGTGGGCCAGTGGCGGGAGGGCAGCTCGGCCTTCATGCGGCGCTCCTTGACGCGCGCGGGGTTGAACGTGGCCGCGTAGTAGGTGCACCAGAGGTCCTGCATCGCGTCCGCGGGCGGCGCCTCTTCGCGCGGCACCGGCGGGCCGTAGCGCACCTTTCCGAGCAAGGACTGGCCGTCGTACCAGGCGCAACCACGCGGCCCGAGGATCGACCAGCGCATCGCCCCGAAGCGCCGCGCGAAGAAGGGGGCCGCCTCCTCCACGATCCAGTGGTCCGGCCGGTGCCACGCGACGAAGGCCTCGCCGGCCGGCGCGGTCGGGTCGTCCACGCGCACGAAGCGCACGAACGCGTGCATCTTGTGCACGTCCCGACGCACCGCGTGCTCCCAGCGCTGCAGGGCGTGCACGTCGTCGTCGACCGCGACCGAGAGCAGCTCCGGCTCGCCGTGCGTCAGGCGCCACACGATCCGGTAGAGCACACGCCAGCGCGCCGGGTCGTCGAAGCACGCGGCGACGCGGGCGCGGTCGAGGAACGCGCGCGGGACCCGCGGCGCCGGGCCGAGGGGGGAGGGGAGCGCGGGCGCCGAGGGAGTCGCGAGCGGGGGCGCGAACAGGCCCGTGAGCGCGCCCTGAGCCTCGCCCTGGGGCATCCAGGCGACCTCGTCAGGGGGCACGCCGCGCGCGAGCAGGTCCCGCGCGGCATCCCGCCACGCATCGAAGCGCGGGGCGAACGGCACCGCGATCATCGCCGCCCGAACAGCGGCAACTGGGTGGCCACCTTCTCCTCGAGATCGGCGCGGTCGAGCCAGCGGAGGCCGGGGTTGTAGTCGTCGGTCACGACGAATGGGCGCGCACGCCCGAGGGCGACCCTCAGCCGCGCGAGGTCAACCAGCGTGAGGCGCCGGTGCCGCCGGGTCTCGAGGATCCGGTCGACGCTGCGGACGCCCATGCCGGGCACGCGGAGGAGGCGTGGCCGCGACGCGGTGTTCACGTCGACCGGGAACCACGCGCGGTTGCGGAGCGCCCAGGCGAGCTTGGGATCGACGTCGAGGCGGAGCTGCGGCGCGGCCTCGTCCACGATCTCGTCCACGCCGAAGCCGTAGCGGCGCATCAACCAGTCGGCCTGGTACAGCCGGTGCTCGCGGACGAGGGGCGGCCCCGCCGCGGGCATCCCCGACGGGCTCTCGGGGATGGGGCTGTAGGCGGTGTAGTAGACCCGGCGCAGGCCGTGGGTGCGCGTCAGACGGTCGGCCGTGTGCAGCAGCGTCGCGTCGGTGGCGGGGGTGGCGCCGACGATGAGCTGGGTGCTCTGGCCCGCGGGGGCGAACGAGGTGCCCGGCCTGGGCGCGGCGGCGTGGTCGGCGATCGACGCCGCGATCGAGGCCATGGTCGCCTCCGTCTCGTCGATGCGCTTGGCGGGCGCCAACGCGTCGAGATCCGCCTGGGTCGGGAGCTCGATGTTGGCCGAGAGGCGGTCGGCGTACCGGCCGGCCTTGGCGAGGAGTGCGGCGGAGGCGCCGGGCGCCGCCTTGAGGTGGATGTAGCCGTGGAAATCGTACTTCGTGCGCAACAGCTCCGCGACCCGGGCGAGCTGCTCCATCGTCTCGTCCGGGCTGCCCACGATGCCGCTGGAGAGGAACAGCCCCTCGATGTAGTTGCGCTGGTAGAACGACACCGTGAGCGACGCCACCTCGTCGGGTGTGAAGCGCGCCCGGGGCGTGTTGCTCGACAGGCGGTTCACGCAGTACCGGCAGTCGTAGATGCAGTGGTTGGTCAGCAGCACCTTGAGCAGGGAGACACAGCGCCCGTCGGGGGTGAAGCTGTGGCAGATGCCCATGCCCTCGACGTTTCCGAGCCCCGCCTCCGTGCGGCCGCGCTTCCCGCCGCTCGACGCACACGACGCGTCGTAGCGGGCCGCCTCGGCGAGGATGCGCAGCTTGTCGAGCGTGTCCACGCTCCCCGCGTAACCTGCTCACCTGTTCAGGCGCGAGCAGCGCCGGGGCAGTCTCCCGGAACGCCCCTACGCGCGCACCTCGTCGTAGCCGTGGATGACGAACGTGGTGCCCGGCGCGAGGAAGCCGCGGGCGACCATCTCGTCGAAGTCGCGCGGGTGGACGTGTTCGCAGCCGTGCGACCAGTCGAGCACGTCGAGCGCCGCGGCGGGATCGAGCAGCGCGTCGGTGTCGCGGAAGTAGGCGGCGGTGCCCTCCTGGTGCGGGGAGGAGTGGATCATGTGACCCTGGACGGTGCCCGTGCGCGTGCTCTTGAGCTGCCCGCGCAGGTGCCCGAAGTCGTTCAGACGCCACGTCTCGTAGACCTTGCCCTTGGTGTCGCGGTACGACGCCGCGGCGAGCGGCGGCGGGTTGCGCGTGGCGAAGGTGCCCTTGGGGCCGGTGGCGAAGCGCCAGGTGCCGTCGACGTCGCGGAAGCGCACCTCCCCGTCGACCTCCTCCAGCGGAGCGCCGTACGGCACGTAGGACCACGCCCACGAGTACGATGCATGGGGGCTGACCCGGATCACGGCGTAGGTCCCGGAGGGGGAGGGGCCGTAGTCGACGTTCGGGTTGTTCGGATCGTCGGCGAAGCGGTTCTGGCCGCCGACCATCCCGTACCGTTCGAGCTCGCGCCCGCCCTTCACCACGTACACCTTCCGCTCGTCGTTGCCCGGGTAGAAGTGGAGCTCGACATTGCCGCCGAGGCCGGCGCCCGCGCTCGGCCCGCTGACCCCCACCGCGGCGAGCCCGTGCGCCGCCAAGGCGTCCTCGATCGCGGCGAGGGTCGTGCGGTCGACGATGCCGCTCTCGGGCAGGTACAGGCGGTGTTGGAAGGCCTTCACCGCGGCCTCGGTGCCGGGGCCGAAGGCGCCGTCGGCCTCGACCCGCAGGGCGAGCTCGCCCCACTGGGCGCCGAGGCGGGCCAGCCCGGCCTGGATGGCCCGGTTGTCGTCCCGGTTCGTGCCGTTGCGCACGGCCACCACCTGGTCGGGGCGGATGCGGGCGCGGGGCGTCAGATCGAGCGGCTCGTGGCCCGCGGCGACGAGGCGCTCGTTGAGCCCGAGGAGCGTGGCGGTGTCGACCTGTCCGGTCTGGGGGAGGCCCGCCGCCGCCTGGAACCCCGCTACCAACGCGGCGGTGCCGCGCCCGTAGAGTCCGTCCGCCGCGGTGGGATGACCGAGGGCCGTGAGCGCGTCCTGGAGCGCGACCACCTCGGCGCGGGGCTGGTACATGTCGGGGGAGCCGCCGGAGGGCACGGCCGCGAGCAACACGCGGCGGGGGAGCAGCGCGGCGCGACCGGCGACGAGATCGTCCACGAGGCGGCGCGCGGCGGGCTCGAGCAGATCGGTGTGTGGAGTGAGCGCGGACCGCAGCTCCGTCAGCTCGTCCGCCGAGAGGCGCCCGTCGGCGCGCGCGGCCTGGAGGGCGAACAGGATGTCCTCGAGGTCGAGGTTGCCGTCTCCGACGAGCTGGGTGAGGCGGGACGTGATCGCGGTGGACATCGGGAAGCTCCGTTCCCGGCGTTGTACCACGACGCAAGCCCATCCCTCGCGCCCGCGCGAGCCGCCCCTCTCGGAGGACGCCTACGCGGGCTGCAGGATGCCCTTGAGCTCGGCGGGCAGCACGTTGAGGACGTGCCGCATCTCGCCCGCGGACACACGCTCCCCCAGCACGTGCACCACGGCGCGCACGGCGGCCTCCGGCTCCACCTCCACGTCCCGCCCGAGGCGCGCCTCGACCGCCGCCAGCAGGCGCTCGCGGCTCTCCGCGCGCTCCATCCTTCCCGTCCATCCTTCGTAGTAGATGCCCCGCACGGCGAGGGGCAGCTCTGACGCGAGGTCCGCCACCTCGGCGGCGGGGAGCTGGTCACGGAGCGTCGCGAGCACGGCGTGGAGGGCGTGCCACGCCTCGCGCGGGTCGTCCGACCCGAGGGCCAGCGCCGTGTCCCGCACCCACATCCGGGTCACCTGGAGCGTGGGGGTCAGCGGCAACAACCAGCGGCTCCCCAGCGTCGCGTCCAGCCGGTACTTGCTCTCCTGCTCGGAGGCGCGCCGGTGGCGCGACACCGCCTCGCCGAGCGGCGGCACCTCCGGCTGCACGTCGATCTCGGGCCCGGCATCCGGACCTTCGAGGTTCACGCTCGAAGCGGGGTCCGCGGGCTCGTGGCGTGCATCGGGAGAGCGCTCGGGCAGCGCCGTGGCCGGGCCCCCGGTGATGTCCCGCTCCTCCACGAACCCGCCGGGGCCGAGCGGATCGTGGCCCGCCGCCGCTTCCTCCTCCTCGTCCGCCCGGCGATCGGCGCTCTCGACCGCGCCGCCGGCCACCGGATACCGATCCTGGCGCTCGGGCGGAAACCCCCGGATGTTGCCGCTGTCCGGCGTCGCGCTCGCGTCGGGTGCGGGCGTGCCACTCTCCTTCCGGGGCCCCGCCGGCTGGCCCGGCTTCCGCTCGCCCTCATCCCCGTTGCGTGCCATGCCGCCCTCCGCGTCGTCTCTTGGGGTAGCCACGCGGGCGGGACGGGCGGGTCGTGTTTCGTCGCGTCCGTTCCGACGAGGCCGTGGTGAGGAGGCCGCGGGGGAGGATGCCGCCTGAGGACGGCGGCGGGGTGTCACGGCGGCCGCGTCCAGGTTAGACGCCGGGGGTGCACGCCGACCCGGCCGGGCTCCTCGACGACCTGAACGACGATCAACGCGCCGTCGTGACCGCGCTCACGGGCCCCATGCTCGTGGTGGCCGGCGCGGGGTCGGGCAAGACCACCACGCTTGTCCGCCGCGTCGCCTGGATGATCCGCTCGGGCGTACCTCCCGCGTCGATCCTCCTCCTCACGTTCACGCGCGCGTCCGCCGCCCACATGCTCGGCCGCGCGCGCGGGCTCGTGCCGGAGGCGCGCGACGTGACCGGGGGCACGTTCCACTCCGTCGCCAACACCGTCCTGCGCGAGCTGCACGCGGTCTTCGGCCTGCCGCAGAACTTCACGATCCTCGACCCCGACGACGTCGAGCAGGCGGTGAAAGTCGCCGTCGCGGAGACCCCGTTTCCGGAGAAGGGCCGCGCCCCCCGCCCCTCCACGGTGGCGGCCGTCCTGTCCCTGCGCGCGAACACCCGGTGCACCCTCTCCGCGGCGGTGGCGCGGCGCGCGCCCGACTACGCGGGGAAGGAGGCCTGGTTCGAGGCCATCGGGAACGCCTACGCCGCCTGGAAGCTCGATCGGGGCCTGCTCGACTACGACGATCTGCTCGTCTACCTCGCCCACGCGCTCGCCAACGCCGAGGTGGGCGCGTGGCTCCGCGCGCGCTGGCCGCACGTGCTGGTCGACGAGCACCAGGACTCCAACGCGCTCCAGCTCGAGATCGTGTACGGGCTGGGCGGCCCGGGGGACGCGCCCAACGTGATGGTCGTGGGCGATCCGGCGCAGGCGATCTACGGGTTCCGCGGCTCCGCGCCCGCCACCCTGATGCATTTTCGCGAGCGGTGGCCCGCGGCGCGGGTGTTGCCGCTCGAGGTCAACTACCGCTCGACCCAGCCCATCCTCGATCTGGTCAACGCCATCGACAGCGCGATGACGCCGCGCTTCGACCGCACCCTCACCGCCGCCTCGCCCGCGCACGCCGAGCGGCCGCTGTTGGTCGTGTGCGCGGACGACCGCGTCCAGTCCGAGGAGGTGTGCCGCCGCATCCTCGCCGGGCGCGACCAGGGCGTCGAGCTCGCCGACCAGGCCGTGCTCGTGCGTTCGATGTGGGCCGCGCGGCGGCTGGAGGCCGAGCTCATCGCGATGCGCATCCCGTACCGCGTCGTCGGCGGGCTCCGCATCGACGAGGCCGCGCACGTCAAGGACGCGCTCTCCCTCGCGCGTGTGGTCGACAACCCCCTGAACGAGCCCGCCTGGGCCCGGCTGTTCGGGCTGCTGCCGGGCGTCGGGCCCGCCGCGATCAAGAAGCTCGTCGCGCACGTGCGGGCCGGCCCCGACGGCGCCGCGTCGGACCGGCTGGAAGGCGCCCCGTGGCCCCGGAAGACCGATCCGGCGCCGCTCCGGGAGGCGCTGGCGGTGCTCTCCGGCACGGGCCCCGTGTCGGCGCGCCTCCGTACGGCGCTCGTCGCGTTCGAGCCCGTGTTCGAGGCGCGGTACGAGGCCGAGTGGCTCGATCGCCGGCGGGATCTCGACGTTGTGGCGGGCCTCGCCGACGATCACGACTCGCTCACGTCGTTTCTCGCCGCAATCACCATCGACTACGGGCTCGACGCCCGCGAGCGGGGCGGCACCGCGCCCCGGCCCGAGGAGCGGCCCCTCACGCTCTCGACCATCCACTCGGCGAAGGGCCTGGAGTGGCACACGGTCCACCTCCCGAGCTTCGTCGCGGGGCACTTTCCGTCCCCCTACGCGGCGTTCCCCGAGGAGATGGCTGAGGAGCTCCGCATCTTCTACGTCGCGACGTCCCGCGCGCGCCGCCGCCTCGTGTTCTACCGCCCCGTCGTGGGCGACCACGGCATGTTGCGTGCCGAGAGCCCGTACGAGCGCCTCGTCGAGCCCTTCGTCGACCGGGAGGATCCGCCGCCGCCGAAGGGGAAGGGCCCCGCGGCCTTGCCGACCGTGCGGCTGGACATGCGCGCCGTCCTCCTCGGGAAGAGCTAGGCCTGCTCGAGAAGGCTTAGTCCCTCGTCGCGGCGCGATCGGCCTCACCCAGCGCCTGGACGCGCGCGAACACGGCGCGGCTGACGGAGGCGGCGTCGGGTCCGAGCGCCCGCGCCTCGCCGACGGTGAGGGGCGCGCCGAACCGCACCCGCACGGGCTCCGCGGCGCCGATGCCGAAGTTCGAGAGCACCTGGCCCCCGAAGGCGTTCTTCAGGCCGAGCACGAACAGGGGGACGATCACGACGGTCTCGGGGACCGCCAGGATGATCTCTCCCAGGCCGGCCCGCGCCGGCAGGTACGTGTAGGGGTCGGGGCCCTTGCCGCGCGTGCCCTCCGGATGGATGCCGACCACGGCGCCGGGCGTCGTGAGCACGTGCGCGATCTGGTCGAGCCCCACGGGGTTGAGCGTGCCGCGGCGGTCGTCGCGGAACACCGGGGGCCACATCGCGCCGCCGGAGATCGCGAGGTTGACCAGGACGCCGAACGGGTGGTCGTAGAAGAAGTTCGACCGCACCGGGAAGTAGAGCCGCTCGAGGAAGCCGACGTTCTCGTACAGGAACGCGCTCACGACGTACATGTCGAAGAAGCTGCGGTGATTCGACACGAGGATGACGCCGTTCGGAGGCGCGAGTGTACGCAGCGGCTCCAGCCCGTCGATCGTGACGAGGTTGCGGGTGCAGGCGCGCACCCAGCGCGCGCTCACGTGCCGCACGATCCACTGCACCGCGGCCTTGGCGCCGCCGGGGCCGTTGAGCCCGTCGAGCAGGGGCACCGCGAGGCGCTCCACGCCGCGCAGCAGGTCGCGGGGCATCGACGGGAGGGTGGGCGGCGGCACGGGCCGGTCCTCTACCGCGGCAGCGCTTCGAGGACCGCCCGCAAGTCGTCCACGAGGGCGTCGATCTGGGCCTGGTGGGTGCGGAAGGAGAGGACACACACGCGGATGACGTGGCGCCCGTCGACATCGACGCCCGTGAGGAACACCCGCTGGCGCGCGTTGACCCCGGCGAGCACGCGCCGCCCGATCGTGTCGACGGCGACAGGATCCGTGACGCCCGGCGGCACCACGCGGAACGTGAACAGCGACAGCACGGGCAAGGAGACGATCTCGACGCCGGGCAGCGTCGCGATGCGCGTCATCGCGTCGCGGGCGAGGTCGAGCTTCTCGTCGAGGGTGGCGCGGAACACGGCGGCGCCGTGCATCTTGAGCGGCAACCACACGCGCAGGCCGCGGGGATCGCGCGACAGCTCGGGGCCGAGGTCGGCGAAGTCCCAACAGTCGGGATCGGCCTGCGCGGGCGGGAGGTAGCTGGCCGAGACCTGGTGGGCGCGCCGGAGCGCGTCGAGGTCGCGCACGACGAGCCCGCCGGTGCCGTAGGGGAGGAACAGGCCCTTGTGCGGATCGAGCGTGACGGAGTCGGCGCGATCGATGCCGGCGAGCGCCGCGCGGCCGCGCTCGGTGAGCAGGAAGAAGCCGCCGTAGGCGGCGTCGACGTGGAACCAGAGGCCCTCGCGCGCGCACACGTCCGCGATGGCGCCGAGCGGATCCACGGCGCCCGTGGCGGTGGTGCCGGCGGAGGCCACGACCATCGCCGGCGTGAACCCGGCGGCGCGATCGGCGGTGATGGCGGCCTGGAGCGCGTCGGGGAGGAGGCGGTGGACCGCGTCGGCCGGGACCTCGCGCACGTTCGCGTCGGGGAACCCGGCGATCCGCGCGGCCTTCTTGACCGAGTGGTGGGCCTGGGGCGAGGTGTAGATCGTGCCACGGAGAAAATCGGGGCCGAGCTTCGTGTGGCGGGCGGTGACGACGGCGGTGAGGTTCGCGATGGAGCCGCCCGAGGTGAGCACGCCGCCCGCGTCGGCCGGAAAGCCGACCATGGCGGCGAACCAGCGGATGACGGTGCTCTCGATCTCGACGAGGCCCGGCGCGGCCGCCCAGATGCCGACGTACCGGTTCGTCGCGTCCGCGATGAGGTCGGCCACGGCGGCGTGGAAGATCCCGCCGCCCGGGATGTACGCGAGGTAGCCGGCGCCCGCGGTGTTCAGGCTCATCGGGAGCACGCGCTCGAAGAGCTGGCCGAGCAGGCGCCGGAACGAGACGCCGCCCTCCGGGAGCGGCTCGCGGAGCGCCCGCGCGAGCTTGTGCGCGCGGTCGAGGCGGTGCATCGGCTGCTCGGGCAACGACTCGATGAACGGCACGATGCGATCCATCGCGCGGTCGACCATGTCCCGCATCTCGTCGGAGGTGAGCTCGAGGGAGGCGGGCGGAACGTTGCGGCGGGGCACGCCCCCCCCTATCGACCCGAATACGGTGGCGCTCCACCCGGACCGTCATGTCCTCTCCGCGCACGCCCTTCGTCCACACGCACGTCGTCCGCTTCGCGGAGGTCGACCCCGCGGGGATCCTGTTCTTCTCCCGCGTCGCCGAGCACTGCCACGCGGCCTACGAGGCGTTCGTCTCCGCCGCGGGGCTCTCGGTACCGGCCTACTTCGGCGGATCCTCGTGGAAGGCGCCCATCGTGCGGTGGGAGGTCGACTACCACGCCCCGTCCCGGCTCGGCGAGACGCTCACCGTCACGATCGCGGACGTGACCCGCGGCCGCTCGTCGCTCACGATGGTGTTCAAGGTCGCCGGCCCCGACGGGGCGCCCCGCAGCACGGCCACGATGGTCGCCGTCTTCGTCGACGGGGAGCCGCTCAAGGCCCGCGGGATTCCGGACGAGGTGAGCGTCGCGTTCGACCGTCTGCTGTCGGCCTGATTGCAGGTTTATCGGCGGCAAGGGGACGCAAATTGGATCCCCACTGCGGAGTCTTCTGTGTCCATACTCTGCCCGGGTACCATGGAGGACACGATGGGCTTGCGTATTGGGAGTTGGGTCGTTTTGGCGGCGCTGATGGGCCTCGGCTCGCCAGCGTTCGCGCAATCGGTGCCGGAGCCGGCCCCCCAACCCGAGCAGGACGGGCAGGGGCGCGGAGGTCGGGGTGCGCGCCCCGAGGCCGGACACACCCAATTCGGCGGAGGCACGTACGACAACGACGTGATGCAGGATGACTGGTACTACGACACGTACACCACCAAGAAGGGGTTCGGGTCGGACTTCATGCAGGGGAGCAACCTGCAGGGCGCGTACGAGGGGAGCGCGGACGAGAACGATTGGTTCTTCGATTCGTACGAGATGATGGGCGGCGGCCAGGGAATGCGCGGGAACCCGCGCCCCGGTGTGGGGCGGGGCCAGCAGGATCAACAGGGCCAGCAGGGCCAGGGTCAACAGGGTCAGCAGGGTCAGCAGGGTCAGCAGGGTCAGCAGGGTCAACAGGGTCAACAGGGCCAGCAGGGTGCCCAGGGGCAGGGCAAGGAGAACATCAACCTCAAGGGCACGGTGGCGGGCATCAAGCAGGTGGAGGTCGGCGGCGAGGCCGAGGGCGGGCCTCACTCGGTGGTCCTGCTCGAAGATGGGGACATGCGCTACGTCGTGGACCTCGGGCCGGCCCAGGCGCTCGAGAACGTCACGATCGACGTTGGCAACAACATCTCGGTCGAAGGGAAGCTCGGGCGCGTCGGCCCCCGCGCCGTGCTCTTCGCCGACCAGCTGACCACGCAGGGCCAGGAGCCCCTGAACATCCAGCAGGACCTCCAGCTGGAGAGCCAGCCGCTGCCCCGTCAGCCCGCGCGCGCCCAGGACTTCAACGGGGAGATCCTCAAGTTGAAGGAGGTGCGGCTGGACAACGGGATGTCGCACAGCGTCGCGTTGGTGGCGATCGAGAACCAGGGGGCGATGCCCATCGATCTCGGCCCGGCCGACAAGTTCGCGACGTTCGACATCAAGGAGGGCGACACCATCACCATCAACGGCCAGGTGGTCCCCGTGGGCGAGTACCTCGTGGTGTGGGCCGACGAGCTCGACGTGAAGGGCGAGAAGATCGACCTGCGCGGGGAGCCGGTGCAGGGTGGCGGACGGTCCCGCGGCACCCGGTGAGGGGGCGCGGCCTTAGCGGCTGACAGCCGCCCAGGCCGCCGCCAGGCGCGTGGCGCGTGCCTTCTCCGCGATGCGGAGCAGGGGCGCGTCACGATGCCACCGGGCCGCCGCGGGGTCGCCCGGAGCCCAGGCCGCGGCGGCGGAGAGCTCGTCCAGGAGGGCGAGCGCGCCGCCGAGGGCGACGTGGGTGGCCGGCGCGTCGGGAGGCGCGCCGGCCAGTGCCCTGAGCGTCACGACGAGCGCCGCGAGGCGCCCCGCGAGCGCGACAGGCCAGCCGCCGGACCGCGCGCTCGCCAGGAGGTAGGCCGCCGCCGCGGCGGACACGTGGATGTCCTCGATCGTCCGGAACGGCTTGATGTACGTCGTGTAGCCGTCGCCCGGGAGGACCGCGCTCGCGTCGACCCGCACGGCGTCGAACGTGACCTCGTAGTGGGGGACCTCGGGGGTGAACGGGGTGGGCGGGAGCGCCACGAAGCGCACACCTGGCGTGTCCGCGGGGAGACGCACGAGCCGGAGTTGGTTGCGCTCGGCGTCCCACCCCGTCGACGCGGCCACGAGCAGCACGTCACCGTCGCCCGCGAGGGTTGCCCACCGTTTGGCGCCGGTGAGCGTGAAGCCCTCCCCGTCCGCTACCAACGCCGTCTGGATCGCGCGCGGGTGGCCGCCGCCGGCCTCGGTGATGCAGAGGCACGCAGTGGTGTCCCGCCCGAGCGTGGGGACGAGGCTCCGCAGCGCGGCCCCGTAGCCGGCGGCGTACGCGTAGCCGAGCCGGTCCGCGAGGGCGCCGCCCACGATCGCGTGGTCGATGGGGCTCGGCCAGCGGGCGGCGAGCGCGCTCCAGGCGGTGCGGAAGGCGGGCATCGAGAGAGAGGCGCCCCCGTCCTCCTGCGGCCCGCGCGCGGGGCCCGCGAGGGCCGCCTGAAGCAGCGTGTCCAGGGCGTCGTCCATCGGGGAGCCTCCGCGGGCGCCGAGCGTATCTTTGACGGCGGCGCGCGGCCCCTTCGTCCCGTGGTTGGGGTAGAACGCCGCCACCATGTCCACCGGCACCCCGTCCACCGGCACCCCGTCGATCGCGCGCTCGCCGCACCCCTTCCTGTTCACCCTCCTGATCATCCCCTTCGGGGCGGTCGGCGGGTTCGTCGGCGTCGTCCTGGCGTTCCTCGCCACGAAGCGCGGCCTCACGGTGGAGGAGGGCGCGTCCCTCATCGCCATCGGCATGTTGCCGCACGCGTGGAAGTTCTTCTGGGCGCCCGTGGCCGATATGACCTTCTCCCGCAAGGGGTGGTACGTCGTCTCCAACGCCCTGTGCGCCCTCGGCGTGCTGCTCATGGCGGCGATCCCCCTCGGCCCGGAGAACCTCCGGCTGCTCCAGGTGGTCATCTTCGTGACCAACCTCGCCAGCACCGTGGTGGGCATGGCGGTGGAAGGGCTCATGGCCCACGCGACAGCGCCGGAGGAGCGGGGGCGCGTCGGCGGGTGGTTCCAGGCCGGGAACCTCGGCGGGAACGGCATTGGCGGGGGGCTCGGGCTCTGGCTCGCGACCACCTTCGAGGCGAGCTGGATCAGCGGCGCCGTGCTCTCCGCGCTGTTCGTGGTCTGTGGCTTCGCGTTGCTCGGCGTGCACGATCCCGGCCGCGCCGAGCGCATCGGCAGCGTGTGGAGCGCCGTGAAGACCGTGGGGCTCGACCTCTGGGGCCTCGTGCGCTCCCGCTCGGCCCTCACCGCCGCCATCCTCTGCTTCCTCCCCATCGGCACCGGCGCGGCGTCGGGCGTGCTCGCGCAGGCCGAGGTCGCCGCACGTTGGGGCTCGGGCGAGTCCGAGGTCGGCATGGTGAACGGGGTGTTCTCCGGCATCGTGGCCGCGATCGGCTGCATCCTCGGCGGCCAGCTCTGCGGGCGCTTCGGCTCGACGCGGATGTACGCGGCGGTCGGGGCGCTGATGGCGGTCGTCACCGGCGCGATGGCGATGTCCCCGCTCGTGCCGACCACGTTCGTCGTCTTCGGGCTGGTGTACGCCTTCGTCACCGGGCTCGCCTACGCCGCCTTCTCCGGGCTGGTGCTCGAGACCATCGGGACCGGCGCGGCGGCCACCAAGTACAACATGTACGCGTCGCTCTCCAACATCCCCATCGGGTACATGGGCATGGTGCTGGCGTGGGCGGTCGGGCGGTACGGCGCCACGGGCATGTTGCTGGTGGAGTCGGGCGCGGGGCTGCTCGGGATCGCCGTCTTCGCGGTCGCCTACGCCGCGCTTCGGCCCCGCATGGCGCCCGGACAGAGCGCGGCCGCGTAGGCCCCGGGGGGAGGAGTCGTGGGTTAGGGGCAGGGGATGTCCACGACCTCCATTCCTGATGTGCCCGCGCCCACCACCCTGAAGAACCGCGTCGACATCGACGATCGCCACAAGTGGGATCTGTCGCGGATCTACCCGGATTGGGCCGCGTGGAAGGCCGGCTACGACGAGCTCGCGCGCCAGGTCGACGCATACGCGGCGCTCCGGGGCACCCTCGCGACCGGCCCCGCGGCCCTGCTCGCCGCCTACCGGCTGGGGGACGCGCTCGGCCAGCTCTCCTACAAGGTCTGGTACTACGCCTCGCTCATGCACGACGAGGATCAGCGCGACAACGAGGTCGGCGGGCGTCGGCAGCAGGTGCAGATCCTGTTCGCCCGGATGGCGCAGGCGTCCGCGTGGTTCAGCCCGGAGCTGCTCGCGATCCCGCTCGCCACCGTGCGCGCGTGGATGGCGGTCAGCCTCGAGCTGGCGCTCTACCGCTTCGCCATCGAGGACCTGTATCGGCAGCAGGAGCACGTGCTGGACGAGAAGGGCGAGCACCTCCTCTCGCTCGCGGGGAGGCTCTCCGGCTCGCCGGCCGAGGCCTACGCGGCGCTCTCCACGGCCGACATCAAGTTCCCCACGCTCCGCCTCTCCGACGGGCAGGAGGTCACGCTCTCCTACGGCACCTACCGCAAGCTGCTCGCGACGAACCGCGTGCAGGCGGACCGCGCCGCGGCCTTCCGCGCGTTCCAGGGGCTCTACGCGGACGACCTGAACACCTACGCCGCGCTCTACGACGGCGTGCTCCAGCGCGATTGGTTCCTGGCACAAGCGCGCGGATTCACCTCGACGCTCGAGGCCGCGCTCCACGGCGACAACATCCCCACCTCCGTGGTCGAGAACCTCATCGCCACAACCCGGGCCGGCGTGGCGCCGCTCCAGCGGTACCACACCCTCCGCAAGAAGGCGCTGGGCCTCGAGCGGTACTACTCCTACGACGGCGCCCTGCCGCTGGTCCCCGACGATCGTCGGTACAGCTATGACGACGTGCTCGATTGGCTCGAGGCCTCCGTGGCCCCCCTCGGCGCGGACTACCAGGCCGAGCTCAAGGCCGCGGTGCGCGGCCGCTACATCGACGTGTACGAGAACCCCGGCAAGCGCAGCGGCGCCTACTCGGCGTCCGTCTATGGCGTCCATCCGTACGTGTTGATGAACTACAACGACACGTTGGATGCCGTGTTCACCCTCGCCCACGAGATGGGCCACTCGATGCACACCCTGCTCGCGCACCGGCACCAGCCGTTCGCGTACGCGGGGTACACCATCTTCGTGGCAGAGGTGCCCTCCACGTTGAACGAGGCCTTGTTCCTCGAGTTCATGCTTGGGAGGACCTCGGATCCCGCCGAGCGCGTGGTGCTCCTCCAACATGCCATCGACGAGATCGTCGGCACCTTCTACAGTCAGGTCATGTTCGCCGATTTCGAGTTGGCCGCGCACCGGCTGGTCGAGCAGGGGCAGCCCATCACGGCGGACGCGCTGTCCACGCTCTACATGGACACCGTGCGCGCCTACCATGGCGACGCCGTCGAGTACGAGGCCCCCTCCGGGTCCACCTGGGCGCGGATCTCCCACTTCTTCGGGTCGCCGTTCTACGTCTACCAATATGCTACGTGCTACGCGTCCACCGCACAGTTGGTCGGCCAGATCACCGGCGGCGCACCGGAGGCACGTGTCACCGCGCGCGAGCGCTACCTCGATCTGCTCCGCGCGGGCGGCAGCGACCATCCGATGGCGCTCCTCCAGCGCGCCGGCGTAGACCTGGCGCGCCCGGAGGCCGTGCAGGCGGTCGAAGGCCAGCTCGACGCGCTCGTGTCCCGGCTCCAAGCGGAGCTCGAGGCGCTCGGGGTGGTCTGATCGGGCGCGCGCTCACCGACAGCGCCAGCAGGCGACTCATCGGCGGCGGCGCTTCCGGACGCGACGCCGCGTGAGCATCCGCGCGAACGCCCGGCCCGGGGGGCCGAACGCGCCGGCGATCGTCTTGAGCACCGCACCGAACAGGGCGCCGAGGAGCCCGGTGACGAGGCCCTGGAACAGGCGTCCGAGCACACCCTGCTGGGGCGCGTGGGCCGGCGTCGAGGCGCGGCGGCGGGCGCCCTTGCCACGCGAGTCGGGGAGGGTGCCACGCGAATCCGGGCGGGTGCCACGCGAAGCGGGGAGGGGGTTCGGGGCGACGCGCGCGGAGCTCCCGGACTGTCGATCGTCGAACACGACGTCCCGCCACGGAAGGTCCCCCGTGGGGTGGAGGGACACGCCCGCGGCCCCGCCGACGCAGTCGTCGACGAGCTCTCCCAGCACGCCCTGCCCGTCGCGGGAGTGGGTGCCGGAGCCTGTCACGAAGCGCACGGCGGGCGCGCGCAGCTTCGAGCGGCCGGCGAGCACCCGCGCCACGACCTCGCGGGCGAGCCGCTGATCGAGCCCGTGCAGGTCCACGCGCGGCACCGCGCCGAGCTCGTCGGACCACTCGACGTCCACACGTTCCGCGACCTCCCAGGACGTGGCGGCGTCCCGATGCCAGGGCAGGCTCGCGCTGCGCGTCTCGATGTCGGCGAGCGCGCGCTCGAGCCACCTACAGTCCGGATCCTGCCCTGTCGCCAACGCCGCTCCGGCAAAGCGGGAGCATAGCCGCACGCGCGCCGCTCACCCCTCGATACACGTCATCCGGTACACCAACCACCCGTCCACGCCTACCGACGGGTCCGCGCACGCCTCGGTGACAACGAGCTCGGGGGCGCCGTCCCCGTCGAGATCACGACGCACCCACGCGGGGCGGTTGGCGGTCCCGGCGCAGCCGGGCGTGTCACCGGTGCCGCCCGCGAAGGAGCCGGTCGAGTAGCCCGTGGGCAGCGCGACGGGGGCGGCGGCAGACCAGCCCTCGCGGGTCAGGGCGTGCAGGTCCCACCGCGCATCGCCGACCGCGGGATCGACACAGCTCGCGGTGACGGTGACATCCGCGTCGCCATCGCCATCGGCGTCGTCCATCACCCACGCGGGGAGCGCCAGGTCACACTCGGGCGCCGGGTGCTCCCGCTGGTTGACGAGCAGGTTCAGCGACCACGGCGCGCGCCGCACGGCGCCGACCGACGCGAAGCCGGTGCCCTCGTTGGTGTAGACGGTCCAGTCGCTGCCCTCCGCCCCGCACCGGCGAGGCACGACGAGATCGGGCCGGTCGTCCCCCTCGACGTCGAGGAGGAAGTAGTCCGCGTTTCCCAAGCCGCACCCGAGCGCCCGCCCGAGGCGGTTGGCGCGCAACTCGGGGGGGACGCCCCAGCGCGCGCCCGGCGCGAACGTGGCGCCGTCGTTGGCCAGGTGGGCCCAGTAGGTGCTCCCAACATCGGGTGTGTCGCAGGTGTCGGTGAGGACGATGTCGACCGGGCCGTCTCCGTCGAGGTCCACGACGCCCCACGCCGGGGCGTTTCCGAAGTCGCCGCACTGCTCGGTTTCGCGGGGCGCGCCGAAGCTGCCGGGGGCGTACGGGGTCGGGATCTCACGGAGCTGGGCCGCGCCGAACCCGGCGCCCGTGTTGGGATACCCGCGCCACGCGCCGGCCAGCGCGTCGTCCTCGCAGCCCTCGATGACGACGAGGTCCAACCGGCCGTCATCGTCGAGGTGTTCGAGGCGGAAGGCGGGGAGCGTGACCCCGTCCGTGCACACGGCGTCGTCGCGGAACGCCGCGAAGGCCCCGGGATCGGCGCCGGGCAGTTGCCAGGCGACCTCTTCGCCGAAGCCGGCCCCCTCCGCGGCGCCCACGGCGGGCCAGACGCGCCACGTGGCGGCGCCGACCGAGGGGTCGTCACAGTCCGAGAGTTGGACGAAATCGAGCCGATTGTCACCCGTCAGGTCGACGAGGCGCGTGGCGGGGAGCCCGTCCACACAGTCGGCCACGTCGCGCTCCGCGCGGGTGAACGCGCCGCTCGACGCGCCCGCCGGGAGCGCCCAATGTGTGGGTGTGACATCGAAGGTCCACGCGGCACAAACCGCGTCCTCCCCGGTGTCGGGGAGCGGTGGGCCGCCGCCGGGTGTCGGGCCCGAGCAGGCGACCAGGGCCGACGCCAGGAGGGCAGGGACGACGGGTCGGATCATACGGGGCGCGGCCTCGCCAGACGGTAGCACCGCGGGGCGGCCGCCGCACCTGGAGTCGGGGGTGGTATCCGGAGGAAACGACCGGTACACTCCGCGGCGATCGCGTCGCCGGAGGTCCCCCGCCATGTTGATGTTGCTTACCTTCGGCTGCTCGTTCGGGCTCACCGCCGTCACCCAGGACGCGCGGGAGAGCGTGCCCGAGATCGCGACCATCACGCCCGCGTTCGGTCCTCCCAATGGTGGCACCGAGGTGACCATCTCCGGATCCGGCTTCGCGGGTGACGTGCGGGTGAGCTTCGACGGTGTCTGGGGCGACGTGACCGTGGTCGATCCGTCGACCCTGCTCGTGACGACGCCGGGGATCGGGATCGAGCTGGCGGTCGACGTCGTGGTCGAGGCGGACAACGGCACGGACACCGTGGCCGACGGCTTCACCTATCGGCGGGAAGGCGGCGACTCGGGCGGGGACAGCGGCGAGGAGATCGACGTGGACAACACCGGCAAGGTGGGTGGCTACGTGACGTTCGCGTGGTCCGACCTCGCGTGCCCCGTCTGTGTGGGCCTCCCCTCCACCGAGCCCCCCACGGTGAGCGCCACCGCGGCGTTCCACACGCCCGAGCGCGGCTCGTGGTGGTCCTGGATCCCGGCGGACGGCGCCTGTGTCGCCGACGCGGCCGCGACGCCGCTCGCCACGACCACCTCCAACGCCGGCGGGAACGTCATCCTGAACGACGGCACGGACGACGTGATCCTGGCGTCCGCCACCGGCAGCGGCGGTGTCACCTACGCCGCCAGCGGGCTCACCACGGCCAATTGGTCGTCCAACGGGGCTTGGGACGTCGCGGGGCGGGGTGGCACGGAGGTTGACGCCTTCCGCCTCGACGATGTCCTGGTGACCCCGTCGGACTTCACCTACATCCAGCCCGGCGGGATCGTCGCGGACACCACCCAGGGCGCGTGGAGCGTGCCTTTCGGCGGGGCCGCCGGCACGACGGTCAGCTGGGCGCCCTTCAGCGTCGGCGATCTGGTGGTGGTCACGCTCACCGCGAGCAGCGGCGGCAGCACCACGTGCACCAGCACGGATGACGGCACCCTGCTCGTCCCCGCGTCGGCCGTGACCGGCTTCTCCAACGGCGCGCAGCTCACCATCCGCATCACCCGCTACACGTTCGGTGAGGCCGTCCTCCCGGACGGGTCGACCCTCGAGACCGTCGGCAGCATCGAGCGCGTGGGCACCGGGTACGTCAGCTACTGACCCGGCGCTCCGCGACGCGGTTCAACGCGCGTGCAACCCGACGCCGATCCCGGCCCCTACGGTCCACCAGTCCTCCCAGTCGGTAGACGGGCCGCGCGCGCTCCCCCAGCCGCCCTGCGCGCCGTAGTCGATGTACAGGATGCCGAGCGACTGGCGCACCCCCGCCTCGACGGTGAAGGTCGGGATCGCCCACACGCCGCCCTGGTAGCCGTCCAGATCGGTGCGGCCGAAGCCGAAGCCGAAGGTGCCGGTGAACCGGGTGGTGGGATCGAAGCGCATCACGACGCCGGCGCCGTACTGGGTCAAACCGAAGGGGGTGGTCACGCTGTCGTCCGAGGTGGCCGTCTGCAGGGGCCACACCGCGGTGCGCCCCCAGAGCGACGCGCCCAGGCGCGGGCCGGGGGTGTCACGACTCACCATGAACAGGTCCACCCGCCCACCCAACGTGCCGTGAAGACCCGCGTCGGGCCACGCGCCGAGCAGGGCACCAGCGCCCACGCCGACCGTGACATCCGTACCGAACGCCGGGGGCGGGGCCGCGTCTTCCGGTGCGCCGGTGCGCTTCGAGGGCCCGTCGTCCGCCGACGCGGCTCCGGACATGAACGCGGCGAGGGCGACGAGCAGCAGCATCGCGTCCTCGTTATCCCGGTCCCGCCCGTCCGCCCCCCTTCCGTGCACCCCCTTCAGGCCGCGCTCCAGACCTCCATCGCGAAGGCATCGAGCCCGAGCGCGTCGAGCGCGGCGACCCCCGCCCCCACCGAGCCGTGCACCGGCGCCTCCGACGGCGGCAGATCCCGCACGGGGAACAGGCCCACCACCGAGCCGTCGCCCCCCGCGCCCGAGAACTTGGCCCCGAGGGCCCCCGCCGCACGGAGCGCGCGCACGGCGCGCACGAGCCCGGGGGCGCGGAGCGTGTCGAAGGTCGGCATCAGCTCCTCCTCGTAGATCTCCTGGCACGTGTCCATCGCGCCGCCGAGCGCGGCGAGGTCTCCGTCGAGGAGCGCCCGCCGCGCGAACGAGGCCTGGGCGCCGAACCCCTCGATCGCGCCCCGAACGGCACCCACCCGGCGCACGGCGTCGGGATCGCGGAGCGGCACCTCGCCCCGGAAGTGGCGCCCCAGCGTGGCGAGGATGCCCGCCGTGTCCCGTGGCGCGCGGAACGACCCGACCGCCAGCGCGAGCCGCGCCGGGAGCGGCTCCGCGAGCATCTCGTCGCCGAGGAAGCGCAGGTGCAGCGGCAGGCCCCACGCGCACGCGGCGGGATCCAGCCGGCCGCACGGCACACCGACGCGGTGGCGCTCGGCGGCGTAGGCGGCCTCGATCTCCTCCTCGCGGGAGAGGGTGCGCCCCGCGAGCTGGGCGAACGCGCGCACCAACGCGACGGAGAGCGCCGCGGACGACGAGAAGCCGCGCCCGGCGGGGAGGTCGCCGCCGATGTGGAGGTGCGCGGCCGTCACGATGCCAAAACGTTCGGACATCTCCGCGGACACGGCGGGCACGAAGTGGAGGAGGCCCGGCTCCTCGCCCTCGGTCCACGCGAGGGAGCGCCCCTCCAGCACCGCGGTGGCGGACATCGTGGCGGCCGGCTCGGCCTGCACGGTCACGGCGCGGTCCATCGGTACCACCACCGCGGCGCCGCCCGCCCAGTCGTTGTGTTCGCCGATCAGGCAGACGCGACCGGGCACACGCACGGCGACCCGGCCGTCCTCGAGCCTCAACGGAACACCGCGCGGCGCAGCACCGCGATGCGGTCGGGCAGCCCGCGCCAGCCCTCGTCGTCGTCGTAGAGCATCCCCACCAGCCCCGCCCGGTTGGCGCCCGCCACGTCCTTCTCCGGATCGTCCCCGATGTGGATGGCCTGGCGCGGCGACACGCCGGCGGTGCGGCACGCGATCTTGAAGATCCACGGGTCGGGCTTCTCCACCCCGAGCTCCGCCGAGCAGATGAGCACGGTGAACATGCGCTCGAGCGCGAAGCGCTGGTACAACGTGCGCAGCCGACGGTCCCAGTTCGAGATGATGCCGAGGCGCACGCCCTGCCGGGCGATCTTGCCGAGCACCTCGAGCGCTTCGGTGTCGATCCACCACGCCTTCGGGTGGCCGTACCAGTCGTAGAGATCCTCGAACAGGCGGTTGTCGTCGACCCCCACCGAGTCCGCCACGATGCGCGCCCAGAAGTCCCGCCCGTCGCCGCGCTGGCGCAGCCGGCCCGCGCCCTTCATCGCGATGCGGAAGCGGTGCTCCACCTGCACGGGGTCGGCCACGTGGCCGCGCGCGCGGGCAAAGCGGGTGTACGTCATGCCGATGGGTTCGCGCGGGCGCAAGAGGGTGCCCGCGGCGTCGACGAACAGGGCTTTTACGTCCACGGGCGCTCCAGCGCCGACTCCCTACCGCGTCGTTGCCGCAGCCGCCGCATCGAGGCCCGCGTGCCGAGGCCCACCCCCGCTCCGAGCGCGCCCCCGACGATCCAGCCCACGACGACGTCGCTCGGCCAATGTTGGCCGGTCACCACGCGCGAGGCCCCGGCCAGCAGCGCGACGCCGACCAGCACGGGCGAGCCGGTCGCCGCCGCGAGCGCTGCGGTGTTCGCGGCGTGTGCCGAGGGCATCGCCTCGCCAGCCCCACACGCGCGCACCGTCGCTACGTCCGAGCGCTCCCGGCACGGGCGCTCGCGCCCGATCGCCGGCTTGAGGACCCGCGCGCACAACGGATCCGCCAGCGCCACGGCGAGCCCACCCCCCACGATCCAGCCCCAGCGCCGTCTCCAGAGGGCCCAGCCCACCACGGCGAGCGCCAGGATCCCCGCCGCCATGTCCGAGCCGAGCCACGCCCAGAGCGGGCCGGTCGGTCCGGCGAGCAGCCCGTTGGCGGCGCGTAGCAGCGCCAGGTCGAGGGGTGGCGCTACGGGGTCTCCTGCTGGACCGAGTGCTCGCGCGCGTCGACCACGCGGCTGAAGCGGTCGTAGATCGTGGCACGATCGAGCTTGTTGTTCCAGATCGGCGTCGCGCTGCCCAGGTAGATCGCGATCTGATCGTTGGGGTCGGCCTGCGTGGCCCCGCGGCCGGCGTGCACCTTGACGGTGTTGCCGGGCGGCAGGAGCACCTTGGGCCACTCCCACGAGTTGCCGGAGATGTCGGCGATGCGGAAGCCGGACAAATCGAGGGTCTCGGCGCTGATGTTGCAGATGCGGAGGTACTCGCCGTTCACGTTCTCGCGATCGTCCCCGTCCGCGTTGGCGTGGAACGACGTGATGTGCAGGACGCCCTGGAACTCGGGGGTGCTCCAGAGGCCGCGGCGCGCCTTGCGGGCGCGCTCCTGGGCGGCGATGAAGCCGGTCAGGTCGGTCTCGTCGGGGGGGATGACGAACAGGTGGCCCAGGCCGAGCTCCAGGATGTGCTCGGTGAGGCTCTTGCCCTCGATCTCGACGCCCGCGATGAGGCGCCCGTAGCCGTCCCGCACGGTGTCGCCGTACTGCAGCAGGGCGGTCTTGCCGGACACGAACGCCTTCGTCGCCTCGCGCGCCTCGATCGCGTAGGCCTCGGGCGGCTTGAGCTCGGGCGTGTTCACCCACTTGAGCCGCACCTTGTCGCCCGTGGAGAGGGTGAACGTGTCGCCGTCGTACACGCTCGCGACCGACGCGGAGGGCGGCGGCGTGGCCGTGGAGGGAGGGGCGGCGGCGAGGAGCGTCGCGACGAGGATGAGCCAGCGCATCGGGCCTCTCTACTACGGGGGGGCGGGGAGGACAGGGAACTTGGCATCCACGCGGTCGAGCTGCCACAACAGATACGGGTCGCCGGGTGACAATCGTGCGGCGGTCGACGCGTGGCGGCGGGCGTCCTCGCCTCGGCCCGCGGCGATCGCCACGGTGGTCGCGGTGTCATGGTACGCCGAGTTCCACTCGCGCCCGGTGAGCGCGAGATCGATCCGCGCCCGCGCTTCGTCGAGGCGCTCGCCGCCGAGTGCCCAGTACCACGCGTCACAGTTGGCGCGATCGGGGCCCTCGGGGAAGGGCTCGCAGTCGCGGACGTAGCCCTTCTGCAAGGCGGCGCGGCCCTCCTCGACACGCCCCACGGTGAGGTAGGCGGCGCCGACGAAGTCCCAGGGCTCGTCCCCCGGATGCAGGCGGGCCAGCGCGCCCTCGATGTCGGACACGAGCGTGGAGACATCCTCCGGCGCGGCGAGCGTGGCCTGCATCCAGATGGGGACCCCGTTGAGCGGGTACACGCCGATGAGCTCGCGGGTGGCGACCATGGCGCCGTAGCGGTCGCCCTCGGCCATCGCCACGCGGGCCTTTCGGAGCAGGTGCGCGCTGCCGCCGGGCGAGATGGCGGCGGCCTCGCCGATGGCGGCACCGGCCTGGCTGGCCTTGCCGGCGGCCAGCAGCGCGTCCGAGAGCGCCACGAGCAGATCGTCACGCCCTTCCGCGTCCGGCGCCGCGTCGGTGAGCGCGTCCGTCGCCTCGGTGACCGCGCGCGCCGTGTGTCCGGCGACCAGCAGGCTGTCGATGTAGGCGACCCACTCGCCCTCCTCGGCGAGCGCGAGCGGATCGAGCGCCTCCAGCGTCGCGTTCGACGCGTCCCACTCGGCCCCGTTGCGCTGGATCCACGACAGGAGCACGCCGAGCTCGGCGTCGTCCGGGAGCGACTTGCGCGCTTCGAGCACGGTGGCGAGCGCGCCGGCGGCGTCGCCCTTGGCGTACTGCAGGCGCCCGCGGATGGCGGCGCGCGCGGGGTCCTCGCCGTGGCTCGCCCGCTCGAGCTTCAGGTACTCCCCGTACGCGTCGAACACACGGGGGACACGACGCGACGGGCGCAGGAGGAAGCGCTGGCCGGGAAAATCGAGCACCGCCGTGAAGGCGCCCATGGGCCGGTAGCCGAGCAGGCCCGGCATGTCGGGGCGGTTGTTGGGGGGCGTGTCCGCGTTGTACCAGCGCGCGGGGCCCGCGTGCTTGATCGTGCGCCCGCCGATGCGGACGCGGTTCAGCGGCACGCGTCGGGTCACCTGGAGGAAGCTCGCCAGGGGCAGCTCGTCGAGGTCCGCGCCGATGCCCAGCACGGGCTCCACCCCCTCGGTGCTCGAACCGCGGAACGGCTCCCCGGTGCCGCCGCTGAACAACACGTCGTTCGCGCCGGTGTCGACCTCGAGGATCACCGTGGCCTGCGTCCCGTCCGTCGCGCGCACCACGACCGGGGTGTAGGCGTGCTGGCCGTCGACCACGAGCGGCGCGGCCTTGCCGGGCACGGTGAGGGCGCCGGGCGCGTACAGGTCGAGCGTGTCGGCGGGGTAGTCGATCACGCACGTGAAGTTGGTCCACACGTTGTTGCCGAGGATGCCCGCGATCGGCAGCGCGCCCGCGAACTCGGGCACGCCCGGCACGTCGACGGCCACGTCCACCGCGTTGAGCTGGAACGCGCCGAGCCCGATGCGGGGCAACACCGCGCGTTTCCACGCCACGGAGCCCGAGAGGCCCTCGATCCGCCCGTCCACCGGCACGATCGGCAGCCCGAGGCGCTCGACCACATCGCGGTGGATGACGGAGATCGACGCGCCCGTGTCGAGCAGGAACAGGGCGTCGCTGCCGTCGGGCAGCTTCGCGAGCACGTAGATCTTGTCGGCGCCCGGGGAGGAGCGCCAGAGATCCAGCGTGGTGCTGCGCACGCCGCCGAGCACCAGTTCGGCGCGGGGCGGGGGATAGGTCGGCGCCGCCACCGCGGTCGGGGCGAGCGCGAGCTGGGCGAGGAGCAGGAGCATCCCGAGCCCTATCCTCCGCTCGGGAGGAGGGCCGCTGGCCCCTATCCCTTGGCGATCTCGCGCTTGAGGTTCGCCAGGACCTTGTTGAACCCGTCTTCCAGGCGCTTGCGCATCAGCGTCGAGTCGATGATGCCGCCGAGGGGCCCGCCGGTGTCGTAGTCGGCGTGCAGCGTCACCAGCGTGTTGAGCGCCGGCTTCATCGTGCGGAGGGAGTAGTGGATCTTCCCCTCGAGGCGGCGGCCGCTGGTCTTGACGTGTACGCGCCGGCCGCCGTGCTCGTTGTCGACGTGGTCGAACGAGTAGCCGAGCGTGCGGGGGAGGGGGCTGGTCTTCAGCGTGAGGTCGAACTCCCCCGGCGCCTTGACCTTCATGGCGTCGAACGCGCCGTCCAGCATGCGGACGTGGTTCTCGCGGTTGCCGAGCCACTCGAGCACGTCGTCCCGGCGGATGCCCTCGATGAGGATGTCGGTGGTGATGACGGCCATGGCGCTGCTCCGAATCGGAAGGGCCCCCGTGTTATCACGGGCGCCCCTCCGGGTGTAGCGCGTGATCCCGTACTTCGATCTGCCGGTCTACCACCTCGGCCCCATCCCCATCGATCCGTGGGGCACGCTCGTGTGCCTCGGCTTCATCCTCGGGCTCGAGATGGCGCGCGCGCGCGGCATCAAGACCGGGCTCGACGTGCGCGACGTCGTCGACGGGATCGTCGCCACCGTGCTCACCGGCTTCATCGTCGGGCACCTCGTGCACGTGCTCGCCTACAACCCGCAGCAGCTCCAGGAGCAAGGCGTCATGGCCCTCCTGCGGGTGTGGGCGGGCTTCTCGAGCTTCGGCGGCTTCGTCGGCGCGCTCCTCGGCGCGACCGTGTTCTACAAGCTGGTCCGCAAGCGCGACTTCTGGGCGCATGCGGACGCGATCATGTTCGGCTTCCCGTTCGGCTGGTTCTTCGGCCGGCTCGGCTGCTTCAGCGTGCACGACCACATCGGCCGCCCGACGGATTTTATCCTCGGCGTCCAGTTCCCCGGCGGCACCCGCTTCGATCTCGGCCTGCTCGAAGCGCTCGTCGCCGCGGTCATCGGCGCCACCTTCCTCGTGCTCGCGCGCAAGCCGCGGGTGCACGGCACCTTCCTCGCCACCTGGGGCCTGATCTACGCGCCGGCACGCTTCGGCCTCGACTTCCTCCGCAACACCGATCTGCGCGGCGCGGACGTGCGCTGGGCCGGCTTCACCCCCGCGCAGTGGGGCTGCATGCTGATGTTCGTCGGCTCGTTGGCGCTGCTCGCGTACCTGCGTCGCAAGGGGAGCGTGCAGGTGCAGGTCGCGGCGTAGGCGCTACCGGATGTTGTCGGCGAGTGTAGCGGCGTTCGGGGCCCGCGCCGCGCGAGGCGCGCGTCGCCGCGTGTCTTCCGGGCTCGCTGCGCTCGGTCGGCGCGGAGCCGCCGACGCGCCGAGGCGGCGCCCCTCCAGCCCCGCTGGGCCAGCGGATCGTTCGCAAATCGCGGGACCCGATCGTCGAATCCCCTTGCGGTGAGGCACCGCGCGCGAGGGGTGCCGTAAGCTCTTCGGTTGACGCGACGTTCAGCCGACGCGCATCATCCGCCCGCGAGGCCTGCGTGGAAGTCTTCTTCGGTCTGCTGTGCTCGGTCCTCGCGCTGTTCGCGTCGTTGCTGCCGATCGCGGCGCTGGTGACCAGCGTGCGGTTGCGCCAGACGGTGGAGAGGCTCGAGCGCCGCGTGGGCGAGCTCGAGGCGCTCTCGGTGCGCCCGGATGTTGCGCCCGTGCGGGCCGTGCCGACCGCGCCCCGGATCGAGGTCCCTCGGATCGTCGTCCCTCCGGTCGAGACGCCGATCGAGCGTCCCCTCGAGGCGCCGCCGGTCTTCGTCGAGGCGCCCCCGATCACGCCCGTCACGTCGGCTCCCATCGAGCCCCCGATCGCGCCCCCGATCGCGCCGCCGCCCGTCTCCCCCCCGCCGGCCACGCCCCGCCCGCCGCCCCGTCGCCTCGGCGCGGACGCGCTCGGCGTGTGGGCCCTGGCGATCCCGGGCGGCCTCGCCCTCCTCCTCGCCGCCATCTTCGCGCTCCGCGAGGCGATCGCGGCCGGGTTCGTCGGGCCCGGCGCGCGCTTCGCGCTCGGCGCCGGCGTCGGCATGATCGCGGTGCTCTCCAGCGAGTTCGCGCGCGCCCGTCGCTACGACGTGCCCGCGGCCGCGCTCGGCGGCGGTGGCGCCGGCATCTTCTACGCCGTGATCTACGCGGGGCACGCCCGCTACGCGCTCTTCGGGCAGGAGGTCGCATTCGGCCTGATGGTGGCGACCACGGCGGTCACGCTGCTCGTCGCCGAGCGTCGCAACAGTCGCTTCATGGCGTCGCTGGCGCTGGTGGGCGGGTACCTCACGCCGATCCTGCTCTCGACCGGCGAGAACAAGGCCGTCGCGTTCTTCGGCTACCTCACGCTGCTCGACGCGGGGCTGATCGTGGCGGCGTCGCGGCGCCGGTGGACCACGCTGCTCGGCGTCTCCGGGCTCGTCACCGCCGTGCTCTACCTCGGCTGGATGACGCAGTACCGCGCCCCCGATCAGGTGGTCGTCGGCCTCGTGGCGCCCGCCGTGTTCGGCCTCCTCTACCTCGGGGTCGCCGCCCGCCGCGCCACGCCGCTCGCCGAGGCCGTCGTGTCCGCCGCGGCGTCGGGCATCCTCTTCTTGTGCGGTGTCGCCTTCGTCGTGCCGGCGGACGCGCTGCGCACCGACCCCGTCAGCGGGCTCGCCCTCTCGGGCGGCCTGGCCGACGCGGCGTGGATGGCGCTCGCCTACGTGCTCGTCGCACCCACGATCGTGCTGCTCGCGGCGCGCCGCCGCGTCGCCCCGTGGATGGACGCGATCGGCGTCACCCTCGGCGCGATCCTGCTCGTGGCGTTCTCCTTCGGCTACGCGCTGCCGGACCCGCCGCGCTGGGGCCCCGTGGCCGCCGCGCTGGTCGGGGTGCCGCTCCTCGCGGCCTTCACGGGCACGGCGTTCTGGGTGGTCCCGATCGTGTCCGCGGGCCTCGCCCTCGCCGCCATCGCGCTCCCCGGCGAAGCGCCGCCGATGGACGTGCTCGCTGTGGTCTCGGCCTCGCTCGCGGTCCTCGGCGCCACGATGGGCCTCGTGCGCGGCCCGCGGCCCGCGCTGGTCCCCGCGCTCGTCGCGGCCGCCTTCCCGCTCCTCACGCCGCTCGCCACCGGCTACGCGCCAGACGACGCGGGGATGTGGTTCCTCGGCGCCGCCATCGTGTACGTCAGCTTCTCCTTCGCCCCGTTCTGGCGCCCCCGTGCCGGCGACCTCTACGGGGCGCTCGCGGCCGCGCTCGCCGGGCCGATGTTGTTCTTCGTGTTCCACCGCCTGTGGGTGGACACGCTCGGGGAGAGCGCGATCGGCGCCCTCCCCGTGCTGCTCGGCATGGTGACGCTGCTCGCCGCGGTCACGCTCGTGCGCGCGGTGAAGGTGCGCGCGGACGACCGCGAGCTGGCGATCCTCGTCACCGTCGTGCTGCTCTTCGTCTCCGCGGCCGTGCCGCTGCAGCTCTCCGAGGCGTGGCTCACCGTGGGCTGGGCGGTCGAGGTCGCGCTGCTCGGCGCGCTGTCGAAGCGGCTCACGCACCCGGTGATCCGCGTGTTCGGCGGGGCGCTCGCGATGGCGGTGGCCGTGCGGCTCCTCCTGAACCCCGACGCGCTCGACTACGGCGGCGGGGAGGGGATGATCCTCCTGAACTGGACGCTCTACACCTGGGGGATCCCCGCGGTGTGCCTCCTCGTCGCGGCGAAGCTGTTCGATCAGCCCGTGTGGTTCCGCACGGGGCTCCGCGTCATCTCCGTGCTCCTGTTCTTCGCCCTCGTGAACCTCGAGGTCGCCCACGCGTTCGCCCATGACGACACGCTCTCGTTCTCCAGCGAGGACCTCGCCGAGAGCATGACGCGCTCGATCGCCTGGGCCACCTACGGGCTCGTGCTCATCGCGGTCGGGACCATGAAGGACTCGCGCGGCGCGCGCCTCGCCGGCCTGTCGTTCGCGCTGCTCGGGGCGCTCAAGGTCTTCGTGGTCGACCTGTGGAGCCTCTCCGGCTTCGCGCGGGTCGGCTCCTTCGCCGGGCTCGCGGTGACCCTGCTGGTCGGGGCCGTCGCCTTCCAGAGAATCGTGCTCAAGGATCGGAAGCCATGATCTTGATCTTGCCCGCCTTCCTCGATGACGCGGCGGCCGCCGAGCCCTCCGTCTACGCCCTCGCGGCCCCAGTGACGGTGCCCCCCGGCGGTCCGGTGCGCATCACGCTCGGGCCCGATCTCGTCGGCGCCCAGCCGGAGCTCCTGTCCGGGGGGCTCCTGCTCACGGACGCGAGCGGCGCCGCCGTGCCGTACGCCGTCCTCCGTTCGACGCGGGACGACCCGACGCCGTGGACCGAGGACCTCGACTTCCGCCCCGTCGGTGACGACGTCTGGGAGACCGACACGTCCGACACCCCCATCGACGCCCTCGTGCTCGACGTGATGGACCTGGAGGGGATCGGCCCCTTCACGGCGACCGTGCAGTGGCGGCGCGGCGGGGAGTGGGTCGGCGCCTCGACCGATCTGCTCTACCACCTGGCCGACGGCGCCGAGGACCGCCGCGTGAGCGTGCCCCATGTCGCCGGGCCCTTCCGCATCGCCCTCGCCGGCTACGGCTCCCGCCCCCGCCTGCTCGACGTCTCGAGCGTCCGCGAGGCGCCGGGTTTCGTGCCTCCCGTCGTGGAGACGCTCCCGCTGGCGGCGCCCGTCGTGACCGAAGAGAGCACGGCCCGCTACACCGTGCGCCTGGACGGCCCGCGCGCGGTGACCGCGATCCGGTTTGCCGTGCCCGCCGGGGTCGACGTGTTCGAGCGCACCGTCCGCGTGCGGCGGCCGACCTCGCTCCAGCCCACGTTCGGGGGCACGTTCGGCGTCGAGGGGATCGACGCGTCCTACGGCTACGGCGGCGACACCTCGGGGATCATCCGCCGCATCCGGGTCGGCGGCGGCCGGGTGGATCAGATCGAGGTGCCCGTGGGGTTCTCGACCGACATCCTCGTCCTCGACGTGGCGACCGACCGCGGCGAGCCGCTCGCCATCGAGGGGATCGAGGTCGTGTCCGAGGGCGCGCAGATCCTCGTGCGCGACGCCGGCCCGGGGCCGCACACGCTCTACGGCGCCGCGTCCGCGGTCTCGTCATCCTACGATCTCGGCGTGGCGGCCCCGGAGCTCCTCGCCTCCGAGCCGCCGATCGTCACGGCGGGCCCGGCCGCGACGAACCCCGCGTTCGTGCCGACGCCGACCCGGGAAGGGGTGGACAGCCCCGGCCCCGATCTCTCGCTCGCGCGCTTCCACTTCGAGCGGGACGTGGTCGCGGAGCCCGGCTGGGCGCGGATCCCGCTGGATCGCTCGGTCCTCGCGCGCACCCGCGCCGATCTCGGCGACGTGCGGCTCGTGGACAGCCAGGGGCGCCAGGTGCCGTTCCTGTTGTGGAGCACAGGTGACGAGGACGCGTGGGACACCGGCCCGTTCGAGCGCGAGGAGAAGGGGACCGTGACCCAGCTGCGCGTTCCCCTCGACGGGACGGCGCCCGTCGCGTCGGTCCTGCTCCAGACCAGCCAGACGGTGTTCGAGCGGGACGTGGAGATCCTCCGCGACGCGGGGCGCTCCACCGTCGCCATCCGCCACGTGCGCTGGGAGGGGCCGCAGCGCGGCAACACGCTCTCCGTCGCGATCGGGGAGCGCATCGGCGACACGCTCCTCATCCGGATCGACAACGGGGACAACCCGCCCATCGTCATCGACTCGGTGCGGGTCACCACGCCGCGGTGGGAGCTCCGCGCCCGCATCCCCGAGGGCGGCGCGCGCCTCGTGTACGGCGCGCCGGGGTCCCGCGCACCCGACTACGACCTGTCGCTCCTGGTCGAGGATGTGCGCCGCATGCCGGTCGCCGTGGCCACGCTGGGCGAGGAGCGGCCATTGTCCGCGCCGACCCCGGGCCTCGTCGATCGCGGCCTGTCCGTGATCGGCATCGGCCTGCTCGCCATCGGCCTGCTCGGCATGGTGGTCCGGGTCCTCCGCGGCGTGCCCGCGGCCGAGGCGGCCCCCGAGTAGCCCCCGGTCCTCGACCCCTGGCGGGGCGCCCCTTCGCCGGTATAGAGGCGGCGCCCGGAGAATGTCATGTCGCTGATGGAACAGGTCTCGGCCGAGCTCAAGAAGGCCATGCTCGCCAAGGACGCGCCCCGCACCACGGGCCTGCGTCTCATCCGCGCGGCGTTCATCGAGCTCGAGAAGGAGGGCAAGGGCGAGGTGACCGACGAGCGCTGCCTCGATGCGCTCCGTCGCCTGAAGAAGCAGCGCGAGGACTCGATCGGCGCGTACGTGTCGGCCAACCGCGAGGACCTCGCCGAGGTCGAGCGCGCCGAGCTCGCCGTCATCGAGACCTTCCTGCCGCAGCTCGCCGACGAGGCCACCACCCGCGCCTGGGTCAAAGAAGCGATCGCCGCGAGCGGCGCCACCTCGCCCAAGGAGATGGGCAAGGCGATGGGCGCGCTCATGAAGGCCCACAAGGCCGACATCGACGGCACGCTCGCCCGCAAGCTCCTCGAGCAGGAGCTGGGCGCGGGTTCGGGCGTATAGGGTGTTCCGCCGCATCCTCATCGCCAACCGGGGAGAGGTGGCCGCGCGGGTCGCCCGCACGTGCCGTCGCCTCGGCATCGGCACGGTCGCCGCCGTCACCGAGCCCGACGCGGATCTCGCGTGGCTCGCCGACGTCGACGTGGTCGCCAACGTGGGCGGGCGTGCGGGCTACCTCGACGCCGACGCGCTCCTCGCCGCCGCGCGCGAGCACGGCTGCTCGGCGCTGCACCCCGGGTGGGGGTTCCTCTCCGAGAACGCCGTGTTCGCGACCCGCTGCGAGGCCGATCGCGTCACGTTCATCGGGCCCTCGCCGGCCTCGATGCGCGCCATGGGCGACAAGCAGGTGGCCCGGGAGACCATGGGGGCCCTCGGGATGCCGCTCATCCCCGGCTCGCCCGGCAACGTCACGACGGTCGACGAGGCGCTCGGTTTCGCCGCGGGCCTCGGGTACCCGGTGCTGCTCAAGGCGCGCTCCGGCGGCGGTGGGCGCGGGATGCGGCGGGTGAACGAGCCGTCCGAGATGGCGGAGGCCTTCGGGCAGGCCAGCGCCGAGGGCCAGAGCGCCTTCGGCGATGGCACGCTCTACCTCGAGAAGCTTGTGGTCAACGGCCGCCACATCGAGTTCCAGGTGCTCGGCGATCGGCACGGCAACCTGGTCACGCTCGGCGAGCGCGAGTGCAGCGTACAGCGTCGGCACCAGAAGTTGCTCGAAGAGAGCCCGTCCCCGGCGCTCACGGTGGAGGAGCGGGCCCGTTTCGGCGGGATCGTGGCCGAGGCGTGTCGCAAGGCGGGCTACTTCGGCGCGGGCACGGTCGAGATGTTGCGCGACCCCTCGGGCGCGCTCTACTTCATGGAGATGAACACCCGCCTCCAGGTCGAGCACCCCGTCACCGAAGAGGTGACCGGCCTCGATCTCGTCGAGCTCCAGCTGCGCGTCGCGGCCAACGAGGTCGTGAAGCCGGTGTACACGGTGTCGGGCCACGCGATCGAGTGCCGGGTCAACGCGGAGGACCCGGAGAAGGGGTTCCAGCCGGCGCCCGGCCGGGTCACGCGGCTCGTGCTCCCGAAGGGGGAGGGGGTCCGCGTCGACACCCACCTGCGCGAGGGCGACACGATCTCGCCCTTCTACGACTCCATGGTGGCGAAGGTCATCGTCCACGCGCCGGACCGCGCGGCCGCCATCGCGCGCATGGACGCCGCGCTCGCCGCCATGATCGTCGAGGGCGTGCCGACCACGATCGGCCTCCAGCGTCGCATCCTGGCGGACCCGCGCTTCGTCGCCGGCACCTACGACACGTCCTTCCTCGACGCGCTGCCCTGACCCTTCCCCGCCAGGGCCCCGAACGGACGGGCGGATGGCGGGAGGGGCTCGCCCTCCCTGCGGCCGTCGGCTTCGTCGCGGCCCTCGTGTTGCGCCTGGTGCTGCTCGCGCAGTACGCGGGCAACTACAGCTTCGACGGCTTCCAGCGCTGGGCCGGGCGCGACCACGTGTTGGTGCAGGCCTGGCTCCCGGCCACCCAGCTCGTGATCAACGCGGTGGCATCCCTCGGCGGCGGCATCATGGAGGCGCGGGTCGCCCTGTCGGTCCTCGCGGCCGGGGCGGTCGCGGCGGGCGTGGTCGTGGCCGGGCGGATGGGCGGCACGGTCGCCGCCTGGGCCTTCCTCGTGCCCGCCTGCTACGGCCCGTTCGTCGTGTGGAGCGCCGCGCCCTACCAGGAGGGGACCTTCCTCCTCGTGTTGTTCGGCGGGCTCGCGTTGGCCCTGTACGACCGGTGGATCCTGGCCGATCTGGTGATCGGGCTCCTCGGTCTCGTCCGGTACGAGGGCTGGCCCTGCGTCGCCCTGTACGTGATGTGGCGTCGTGACCCGCGAGCGCTGGTCGCGCTCTGGGGGATGCTGGTGTGGGTGACGGTCCGCTACGGGCTCGATCTCGCCGGCTTCCACGCCTCGCCCGCCGACTTCGACGACTGGGAGGGCATGAGCGACCGGACCACGTTCACCTCGTGGGCGCAGGACGCCATGCGCCTCTTCATGAGCGCGTGGAACTCGGGCGGCGTGAGCTACGCGGTGGCGGCCGTGGTGGGGATCGCCACGTCGTGGCGGCGGCCGGGGGTGTTGCTCGTCGCGGCCGTGGGGCTCGCGCAGGTGGCCGCGGTGTCGGGGTGGCTCGCCGGGCTGGAGATCGCGACCTACCGGATGCTCGTGGTGCCCGTCATGGTGGCGGGGCTGCTCGGCGCGGTGGGCGCCGCGGTGGTGTGGTCCCGCCTCACCGAGCGGACGCGGCCCGTGCTCGTCCTCCTCGGCGCGCTGCTCATCGCCGTCGGCGTGCTCGAAGCGGCGCGGGGCACCCGGGCCGAGTTCTCGCGGATGGCTCCCGAACGGGAGCTGCTCGCGGCGATGCTGGAGCGTCCCGACTGCGACTGGCTGATCACGCCCCGCACCGACCTGGGAACACGCCAGCGTCACGATGGGTGCGAGATCCTCCAGGGCCTCGGCGACGCGCGGCACGGCGACGGCTTCTGGTGTGCGCCGTGGGGGCCGGTGCCGCCCCCTGGGCGCGCCTGCGTCGCACAGGCGGTGTGGATGGACGACTACTACGAGGTGTCGTTCCACGGGACCGGCGAGGTGCCGCCGCCGCCGCCGCCGCCGAGCGCGGCCGTCGCGCCCTGACGGCGCGGTCTCTCGGTGCCTCGGGCTCGCCCAGTGGTTAGCCCCGCGCCATGGCTTTTGTCCCGCTCCGCCCCATCGGCACGCCGCTCCCCGCGCCCCCCGCCTTCGCCGCCCGCAACGGCGCCCGCGAGGCCACGTTGGCCGCCGCCCAGGCGGAGGTGCGCGAGGGGTGGGGCGCCTCGGCCGCCGCCCGTGTCCGCGAGAAGGGGAAGCTCCCCACGTGGGAGCGGATCGAGCGGCTGGTCGACCCCGGCACCGAGGTCCTCCCGGTGGGCTCCTACGTCAACTGGGGCCGCGACTTCCGCGGCAGCAAGCGCCGCGCGCCCGGTGCCGGCGTCGTAACGGCCTGGTGCACGGTCGAGGGGCGCCGCGTCATCGTCATCGCCAACGACAACACCGTCGCGAGCGGCTCGTGGTGGCCGCTCTCTCCCGAGAAGATCGAGCGCGCCCAACAGATGGCGCTCGATCTGCGCGTGCCCGTCGTCTACCTCGTGGACTGTTCGGGCCTCTTCCTCCCGGAGCAGGCGCTCTCGTTCCCCGGGCGCACGGGCGCGGGCCACATCTTCAAGAAGAACAGCTTGTTGGCGGCGGGCGGCGTGCCGCAGATCGCCGGCGTGTTCGGCGATTGCATCGCGGGCGGCGGCTACATGCCGATCATCTCCGACCGCGTCTACATGACCGAGTCGGCCTACATGGTCATCGCCGGCGCGGCCCTCATCAAGGGCGCCAAGTCCCAGCACCTCACCAGCCTCGACATCGGCGGGCCCGAGGTGCACGTGCACCAGTCCGCCTGCGCCGACGTGCGCGTGCCGGACGACGAGACCGCGCTCGCGATGATCCGGCGCGAGGTCGCCCGCCTGCCCACCTCCGCGGCGCCGTTCTACCGCCATGGCGCCGAGGCCGCGCCGCCCCGCTTCGACCCCGCGGAGATCGCGGCGATCCTCCCCGACGATCACCGCCAGGTCTACGACATGCGCGAGGTGCTCGCGCGCCTCGTTGACGACTCGTTGTTCTGCGAGGTCATGGCCGATCGCGGCGCCGAGATGATCACCGGTGTGGGCCGCGTCGGCGGCTTGTGGTGCGGCTTCATCGCGAACAACCTGCTGCCGACGCCCCACCCGGACCAGCCCGGGCGCGTCCGCGGCGGCGGGATCCTCTACCGCGAGGGCATCGCCAAGATCAGCGCGTTCTCGCGCTCCTGCAACACCGACGGCCTGCCGATCGTGTGGCTCCAGGACATCGCCGGCTTCGACATCGGGATCGAGGCCGAGGCGCAGGGGCTGCTCGGCTACGGCTCGTCGCTCATCTACACCAACTCGACCAACAAGGTCCCGATGGTGACCGTGCTCCTGCGCAAGGCGTCGGGCGCCGGCTACTACGCGATGGCGGGGATGCCCTACGATCCCGTGCTCCAGCTCTCCACGCCGCTCACGCGGCTCGCGGTGATGGAGGGCCGCACGCTCGCCATCGCCGCCTTCAACACCAAGCTGGACGACAACTTCGAGATCGCTTCCGCTGATCCCGCCGAGCGCGCCGCCATCGCCGCGCAGATGGACGAGACCGCCGCCCGCATCGAGACCGACATGGACCCGATGGCCGCGGCCGCCCGCATGGACACGGACGAGGTCGTGCCCTTCGTGGCGCTCCGCGCCTACCTCGTGGCCGCCGTCGAGATGGCCTGGCAGACCCCCCGGCCCGCGCGGAACCCGCGGATCTGGTCGCTCCACGATCTCGCCGTGCTCACACGGGTGCGGGCGCAGAGCGCCGCCGAGGAGCAGGCCGCCGCCGCCGTGGCCGTCGAGGCGCCGGTGGACGGGCTCGTGCCGGTGCGCGTCGCGACAGACGGCACGTTCTGGCGCCGCCCGTCCCCCCGCGACCCCGTGTTCCTCGAGGTCGGCGCCACCGTCGAGGCCGCCACCCCCGTCGGGCTCATCGAGGTGATGAAGACCTTCGCGCCGGTGCGCTCGGGAATGGCCGGCGTGCTCGAACGCTTCGCGCTGGTCGACGGCACGCCGGTGGCCGCCGGGACCGTCGTGGCGTGGGTGCGTCCCGGCTGAGGCCGACGTCGCCGCGGACTCCGCGTGGGCCCGTGCTATCCTCCCGGCCATCTTTCTCCGATGGGGTAGCCGTTGCGGATCCTGCTCTCGACCGTTGCACTCGCGGCCCTCCTGGCCTGGGCGCCCGCCGCCCGCGCCGAGTGCACGCAGCCCTACCCGGGTGACCAGCTCGTCAACGATCTGCAGGTGATGCAGCTCTCGTTGCGCAACCTCGACGACGCGACGTTCGCCGCCGCGGGCAAGCGTCTCGACGTCGGCATCGCGTGCCTCACCAGCCCGGCGCCGTCCCCGGTGTTCGCGAGCGCCTACCGCTACATCGGCGCGTGGCAGTTCATGGTGAACAACGATCCGGTGAAGGCGCGCCGCTGGTTCCGCACCGCGCTCGAGATCGATCCCACCTACGCCTGGGACGCGACCGAGCTCGAGCTCAACCACCCGATGCGCGAGATCTTCGAGGAGGAGCGCCAGATCGCGCCCACGGGACTCACCCCGATCGAGGGCCGCGTCGTCAACCAGCCCGCGGGCTCCAAGGTCACGATCGACGGGCGCCCCCTGACCGAGGCCGCCGCCACCGTCGATCGGCCCCACGTCATCCAGCAGGTCGCGAACGACCGCGGCGTCCGTGGCAGTTGGCTCATCGAGGGCAACGCCATCCCCGCCCAGTTCCTGCGCGACGCGATGGCGCCCGCGCCGGCGGATCCGGCGGTCGTCGCGGAGACGAAGAAGAAGCCGAAGAAGGGCTCCGAGAACCTCATGCAGTCGAGCGAGGGGCTCCAGGTCCAGACCGTGGCGCGCATGCGGCCCGCGGAGAAGACACCGCTGCTCATCGGCGGTGTGATCGGGGTGCTCGGGGCGGGCGGGGTGTACGCCGCGTCGTTCGCCGCGCGTTCGCAGTTCGACCAGGCGAACACCACCGAGGATCTGGAGAAGACCCGGACCATGACCAACGCGCTCGTCATCGCGTCGGGTGGCGTGCTCCTCCTCGGCGCCGGTATCGGCTACTGGGGCATCATCCTCGACGGAGGCGGCGGAGTCGGAATTGCCGGTCACTTCTGATGGCAACCGGGCGGATGCGAGCCGGGGAGAGGTAGACCGTTGGGTCGGCCGCTCCGGGCGCGTCTACGTCCTGGAGCCCGGCGGCAACCAGCGGGACGGCGGCATGGCCAGCATCCGCCGGGTGCTCCCCCAGAACGCGCCCAACGCCGTGTCGACCGTGCCCGAGGGCACCATCCTCGCGCTCAAGATCGCGAGCCCCGACGATCGGCTCGCCGCCGAGGCCATCGCCCGCGAGGTGGAGACCTTCGTGGCCTTGTCGCGGGCCCCCGGGAGCCCCCCGTGCCCGCGGCTCTACGACATCGTCGGCACGCCCGTGACCGGCCTCGTCATGGAGTGGTGCCCCACCGACATGGAGCGCTGGTGGGAGGCCACCTGGTCGGCCCCGCGGTCGTTCCTCGAGCTCACCGAGGCGATGGCCGACATCTGCCGCCGCGTGCGCGAGTACGAGGCCGTCGCGGAGCTGGAGCTGGGCAAGCGGGTCATCCACGCCGACATCAAGCCGCGCAACGTCCTGCGCGCGGCGGACGGGCGTTGGTTGTTGACCGACTTCGGCGCGTCCAAGTTCCGGTCGGTGGAGGACACGAACTGGGTCGCGACGCGGATGATCCTCGGCACCGAGAACTTCATCGCGCCCGAGGCTCTCTTCAACGCGCGCAAGCCGCACCCGGCCGCGATGGACACCTGGTCGCTGGGGTGCTCCTTCTTCGCCTTGTTGCGCATGCGTACGGTGCTCCGCGGCGGTGGCAAGATGCCGGCGAACGGCACGCACGCGCACCTGTTCCGCACCAACCGCGTGGCCCTCATCGGCGACCTCCAGCAGCGGAAGCCGGCGCTCTTCGTGGACAAGGACCTCGATCCGGTGCACTTCACCTCGCCCGAGCGCCTCCCCGAGAAGGACCGCCGTGCGATTGCAGAGGCGATGGAGGGGGTCTTCGGCGCGTCCCACCCCACGCTCGAAGGGGTGCTCGTGACGGAGACGCTCCACCTCCTCGATCGCGCCCTCCGCATCGATCCGGCCCTCCGCTTCCGGGATCCGCTCGAGATGGCGGGCGAATTCGAGGCGCTCGCCCAACGGTTTCGCGAGCTCGTGCTACGAGCCGAGGGGGGAGGGGGCTCCGGCCGGATCGCGGGGAGCGCCGCGCCGTCGGAGGCCTCGCCCACCGCTTCGGGGCCGTTTCCCGCCGCGGTCCCCGTGCCGCCCGCACGCGGCGCTACGGAACCACCCCAGGCGGGGGCCTCGGCGCCCCACGTGCTCATCTCGGAGGACATCGTGGTGGACGAAGGCAGCGGCAGGAAGGGCGTGGGCGCCACCCTCCAGGGCGGCGGGGCGGCGCGGGTGCCGCCGTGGATCGGCGTCGCGCTGGTCGGCGTCCTCGCGCTCCAGGTGGTCCAGATCGGCGTCTCGTCCGCCGCGCTCGTGTTCGCGCTCCGTGCTCCGGCGGCCCCCGCGCTCACCCTGGCGCCTCCGGCCCAGCCGGGCCCCCTCGCGATGGCCTCGGCGGCGCCGCCCACGGCCCCCGCGCTCGCCGCGCTCATCGAGACCACGCCTCCCGTCGTCGGGAGCGGCACGGACGCGGTGCCCGCCCCAGAGGTTGTCCCCGTGGCGGCCGCGCCTACGTCGGCGGCCGCTGCCTCGCCGGCTCCGGTCCCCGAGCGGGCGACAGTCGCCGCGTCCAAGCCCTCCGACATCGTCCCCAAGCGGATCGGCACGCCGCCGCCCGCCAACAGCGGCGCCGCGTCGGGCGTGCTCCTCGTCAGCGGCGGCCAGGCCTTCCTGATGGGGCCGGCGGGGCGGATGTCGACCGGCAGCGTGGCGCCCGGCAGCTACGAGCTGTACGCGCAGACCCGCCCCAACGGCGAGTTCGAGTCGCAAGGGACCATCGCGGTCGCCAGCGGCGAGCGGATCACCTACAAGTGTGGCCTAGGCACCTGCCGGCGCCTGCCCTGACGCGCTAGTTCGGCTGCATGCGAATCACCAAGGTCTATACGCGGACAGGCGACAAGGGCACCACGAGGCTGGTCGGGGGCCAGGAGGTCCCGAAGGACCACCCGCGGATCGCCGCCTACGGCACCACCGACGAGCTCAACGCGATCATCGGCATCATCCGCGTGACGAACCGCCAGAGCGGCGCGGCGCCCGAGGCGGTCGAGCGTATCGACGCGATGTTGCACGTCATCCAGAACGACCTGTTCAACGTCGGCTCCGACCTCGCGACGCGCCCCGAGGACCGCTGGGAGGGGATGTACCGCGTGGGCGACGTGGACGTGAAACGCCTCGAGGACTGGATCGACGCGCTGAACGAGGACGTGGGTCCGCTCCGCGAGTTCATCCTCCCGGGCGGCGGTCCCGTCGGCGCGTTCTTCCACCAGGCGCGCACGGTGTGTCGGCGCGCGGAGAGGGAGTTGGTGGCATTGTTGCGCGAAGAACCCGGCACCGGAGAGGGCCCGATGCGCTACGTGAACCGGCTTTCCGACTACCTTTTCGTGGCAGGCCGGTGGGCCGCCAAGCAGCTCGGGGAGCCCGAGTTCCTTTGGGAGCGACCGGGCAAGAGCGGATAGCGACGAGTTTATCGGATAGAGGGGGCCCGTAATGCACCCGAGGTCCCTTTGAGCTCGTCCGATCACCGCGTCCAGCGCCTCCACGTAGAGCGCCTGCGCGTCTCTTCTCCCTCGATGATCCAGGTCTTGACCCAGGACGTCATCCGCCAGCACATCGATCGCATCGAGCCCGCCTGCGTCGCGGACCTGTTCGCGCTCGCGGAGACGCGCCTCCCCGGCGCCCTCGCGGCCGACCTCTCCCAGTGGGCGGCGCGCGCCGCCCGCGAGATCCTCGACATCCCCGACGGCGAGACCCGGGCCACCTTCCTGGCCGAGGTCGCCGAGATCCCGCCCGAGTCCGTGCCGAACGGCCTGCGCCGCGCCATCCTCGCGCTCGCGCCCGTGTCGATCGCCGACACCACCGAGCTCGTGGAGCGCCTCCGCGTCTCCTGGGCCGACATCGACCCCACGCCGGTCAAGCTCGCGGTGCCCGTCGCCACGCCCAAGGCGGCCCCGGCCGCCAAGACCACTACGGCCAAGCCCCGCGTCGTCAAGACGCCGGCGTCGATGATCGACCCGCGCCGCGCCGAGTGGATCCGCGGTGACGCGGTGACGCGCCTCGGTTCGCGCGAGTACTCCGAGCGCGGGCTGAAGGAGTCCATCTTCGTCGCCGGCATCATGCACCGGTCGCCCTACAAGGACCTCACGGAAGAGGAAGTCAAGGCCGAGCTCCGCAAGCTCGAGCGCGAGCGCAAGCTCAAGCACACCGGCGAGCGCTGGCTGATCCGCTAGACGGGTGACGGCCCCTCACGGGGCCGTTGCCGCGGGTGCCGCATACGACAACGCCCGGTCCGCCTCGTTGGAGGCGGACCGGGCGTTGTACGTTCGGGCCCTTGGGTTCGCACCGGGCGCGGCAAGGGAACCGATCGGAGAGAGTAGGGGCGGTCGGACTTGAACCGACAAGGATGCAATCCACTCGATTTTGAGTCGAGCGCGTCTACCATTCCGCCACGCCCCCGCAGCTCACGTGGCTTGCAGCGCACATGATTGCACCAAATTTACACGGTAGAGCTCGGACCGCAAGCGCCGAGGCGTAGCATGACGAAATGCGACTCCTGATCATCGCGGCGCTGTGCTTCGCCGCCTGCACCGACAAGTCCATCCCCCTTGGGGGTGGGGAGCCGCCGGACGCGCGGCTGTACGCCGATGTGTACACCTGGGTGTGCGAGGACAGCGACGCGCAGCGCTACGAGGGCGTGTTCGCCTACGAGCTGAGCCTCGAGTACGCGCCCGACGCGCTGGAGGACCGCGACGTGCCCGCGTCCGGCTGCACCCGTGGCCTCGACATCTTCCCGGGGGACGCGGGAGCCGACGGCGTGGACATCCCCGACGTGAGCGCGCCCGCGTGGACCACGGCGGACCAGAGCGGTGTGCTCGAGCACGTCACCGACGGCTTCTACTCGGACGACGTGTTCGAGAACCGGAAGGGATGCACGGACGCCGCCGAGCTGCTGGCCGAGGGGGCCACGCTCTCGGACGCGGGGGCGTTCTCGGGGGCGACCGCGCCTGCGCCGGGCTCGGTCGAGGAGGTGGTCCTCGCGGGGGAGGTCGACGAGCGGAGCGGCATCCCCTTCGGCTCCCAGGTCACCGCGTCCTGGAGCGCCAGCGGGTGGGATTCCAGCTGGGTGCAGATCCGGCGCGAGAACGCCGGCGTACTCGTGGAGTCCGTCACGTGCGCGACCACGGGCGAGGAGAGCTTCACCGTCGACGATGACGTGTGGTCGCTGCTCTCCGATGCCGTCGAGGTCGACGTCACGAACCTCTACGTCGCGTTCGAGGTGAGCGGCGGGTCGACCACCGCCGACGGGCAGAAGGTCGTCACGGCGACGAGGGCCATGCATGTCGCTGTCGTCCAGGATTGATCGCAACGCGCGGTCGGCATAGGGAGTTTGGCTCATGCCCACCCGGACCGTGCTCGTCGTCGATGCATCGCCCCTCTCCGCGCGCCGCGTGCAGGAGGCCTTGCGTGGCACCGGATTCTCCGTGGTCGTCGCCGCGACCAACGCCGACGCGGAAGTCGCGGTCGAAGCAGGGGGCATCGCCGTCGCGCTTGCTGCGTTGAGCTTCCCGGGCGGCAACGGCTACGAGCTCGCCCGGATGGTCAAGTCCCGCAGCCCCGAGGCGGTGGTCTTCCTGCTTTGTGGCGGGTTCGAGGTCTTCAACGGCGAGCGGGCGGACCAGGTCGGCGTCTACGGGCGCATCAACCGTCCGTTCACGGTCGACACGTTGGTGCGTCACCTCGAGGCGGCGCTGGGGCCGCTCGCGCAGGGATCTCTCACGCAGGGCTCTCTCACGCAGGGGGCGCTGACGCAGGGCAGTTCGGCGGAGCCCGCCAAGCCGGCGCCCGAGTTCGACCCCGTTCCGATCCGGCGCGCCGCGGTCGACTCGCCCGCCGAGCCGTCGGACGCGATCCAGGCGTATGACGGCCCCATCGCGCCCGCCCCGGCCCCCGAGCCGGTCGCCGCGCCCCGCACCGCCGTGGGGGACGAGCGGCTTGCCAGCTTCCTGCCGCGCGAGTGGCGCTCGCACCCTCCGGTGCGGGTCGATCCCGATGTCGTCGGCCCGGCGCTCGAGCGCGCCATCCTCGAGGTGCTCCCCGAGGTGGTCGAGGTCATCCTCAACAAGGCCCTTTCACGTTCGCCCGCCCTCCGGGACCTCATCGAGGTCGCGGTCGACGAGGCGGTGCGCGCCCAGATCGGCCCCATCGCGCGGCGGGTCATCCGCGAGCGCCTCGCCGAAATCGAAGCGGGCGGGGAAGACATCGGATGAGGCGCACGTGATCCTGCCCGAGCTCGTTCGTCTCGCGCTGGAAGAGGACGTGGGCCCGGGGGACGTGACGACCCGCGCGGTCGTCGATCCTGCCGCCCGGGGCACCGCCCGTATCGTCGCCAAGCAGGCGCTCGTGGTGTCGGGTCAGTCGGCCGCGGCCGAGGTCTTCCGCCAGCTCGACGCGCGGTACGAGGTGGTGGTTCCCGACGGCGAGGAGGTCACGGCCGGCACGGTCGTAGGCCGGGTCGACGGCTCGCTGGCCGCCCTCTTGACGAGCGAACGGACCGCGTTGAACTTCCTCATGCGCCTGTGTGGCGTCGCGACCCATACGCGCATGGTGGTCCGCGCCGCGGGGAGCCTGCGCGTGGTGGACACGCGAAAGACCACCCCTCTGCTGCGCGCGTTGGAGAAGGACGCCGTGCGCCACGGCGGCGCCGCCAACCACCGCTACGCGCTGTACGACGGTGTCCTCATCAAGGACAACCACATCGTCGCGGCGGGCGGCCTGACGACGGCCGTCCGGCGCGCTCGCGCGGCTGCGCACCACCTCCTCCGCGTCGAGGTCGAGGTCGAGAACCTCGAAGAGTTTGCCGAGGCGCTCGCGGCGGGCGCCGACGTCGTGCTGCTCGACAACATGCAGGACGACACGCTCAGGGAGGCCGTCGCCATGCGGGCCGCGCACCGCGCCACCGGTGGGCAGCCCGTGGTGCTCGAGGCGAGCGGCAACATGACGGCCGAGCGCATCGTTGGGCTGCGTGACGTTGGGCTCGACTTCGTGAGCATGGGCGGGCTCATCCACCAGGCGCGCTGGGCGGACCTCTCGATGCGCATCGATCCGCTCCCCGGCTGATCCGACGGGTTAGGGCGCGGCACATGGCGCGACGCTTTCTGCCGATGACCCTCGAAGAGACGGCCGGCGAGCCGCTCGACATCATCCTCGTCACCGGGGATGCCTACGTGGACCACAATTCCTTCGGCGTGGCGCTCATCGGGCGCTGGCTGGAGTCGCATGGGTACTCCGTGGGCGTGATCTCCCAGCCCGCGTGGGACGGGCCCGAAGGGTTCTCCGTGCTCGGCCGGCCCCGCCTTTTCTTCGGCGTGACCAGCGGCAACATGGACTCGATGGTGAACCACTACACCGCGGCGCGCCGCATCCGTAGTGACGACGCCTACTCGCCGGGCGGCAAGGCGGGGCTCCGCCCCGATCGGGCGTGCATCGCGTACGCGAACCGCATCAAGCAGGCGTTTCCGGGCGTGCCGATCGTGCTCGGCGGGATCGAGGCGTCCCTGCGCCGCATCGCGCACTACGACTACTGGCAGGAGAAGCTGCGGCGCAGCATCCTGCTCGACGCCAAGGCCGATCTGCTCGTGCACGGCATGGGCGAGCGCACGGTCGTCGAGATCGCGCGGCGGCTCGCGGAAGGGAAGGGGATCGAGGGCTGCCGGGACATCCCCGGCACGGCATGGGCGCTCGGTCGGACCAGCCCCGTGCCCGACGCCCCCCACATCGAGGTTCCCTCGTTCGAACAGTGTGTCGCCGATCCGTTGGCGTTCAACCGGCTCACGCTCCTGATGTACCGCGAGGCGAACCCGCACTGCGGTGAGGCGTTGCTCCACAAGAGCGCCGACCGCGCCATCTGGTGCAACCCGGCCGACACGCCGCTCACGACGAAGGAGCTGGACCGCCTCTACGAGCTGCCCTACGCCAACGCCGCGCATCCCTGTTACCGCGAGCCCATCCCGGCGTTCGAGTCCATTCGTGGCAGCTTGACGGTCAACCGCGGCTGTTCGGGGGGCTGCTCCTTCTGCGCGCTCACCCTGCACCAGGGCAAGGAAGTTGTGAGCCGCAGCCCGGAGAGCGTGGTGCGCGAGGTGCAGTCGCTCACGAAGGAGAAGGGCTTCAACGGGGTGATCTCGGACCTCGGTGGGCCGACCGCCAACATGTTCCACATGAAGTGTATGTCGGAGGCGGCGAACAAGGTGTGCCGCCGCGTGAGCTGCCTTCACCCGGTTCGTTGCAAACATTACGGCACGGACCACAAGCCCTACATCGACTTGTTGCGGAAGGTGCGGACGCTCCCGGGCATCAAGCGTGTGTTCGTGAACAGCGGGATTCGTTACGATCTCGCGGGCTTGGACCAGAAGTTCGTCGAGGAGCTCGCTACGCATCACGTGTCCGGCTCGCTCACCACGGCGCCCGAGCACGTGAGCAAGCGGACGTTGCACTTCATGCGCAAGCCCGACGTGACCCACTTCTCGGAGTTCCTCGACCGGTTTCAGAAGGCGAGCGCGGACGCGGGCAAGAAGCAGCTGATCGTGCCGTACTTCCAGTGTGCGCACCCGGGCACGGGGCCGGAGGAGGCCATCGAGCTCGCGGTCTACATGAAGAAGAACCGGCTCCAATGCCGGCAGGTGCAGATGTTCATGCCGACGCCCGGCACGATCTCCACCGCCATGTACGTGAGCGGGTTTGATCCCTACACCAAGCAGGCCGTCGCCGTGGCACGCGGCCACAAGGAGCGCTCGCGCCAGCGCTCCATGCTCTTCTGGTGGAAGCGCGAGGAGTGGCCGGCGATCCGCGAGGCGCTGCACGCCTGGGGGCACACCGAGCTCATCGGCAACACGCCGGATTGCCTCGTCCCTCCCGGCCCCGCGCGCGGCGGCTGGATCACCACTGTGCGCCGCGTGGAGCCCACCGTGGGAGGCATGGGCATGAAGGTCGAGCGGGCGTCCGCCGAAGAGCTGGCGGAAGAGCGGTGGGAAGGGATCAACGCCAACCCGTAGGGCCTCCTCGGGTCAGCGCTTGAGCCGCTCCTCGAGCCGTGCCAGCTGGGCTCGTAGCTCGTCGAGCTCCTCACCTCCGTGCGCGTCGAATGCCGAGGAGGCAGGGTAGGCGGCGGCGGCCGGGCTCGGGGCCGTCACTGCACCGGCGCCGCCCCACGCACCGTAGGGCGCGGCCGGGGGCTCGGCCACGTAGTAGGCGTCGCTCGCGGAGCCGTTCTGGAGGCCGCCCGGCGCCCCGCTCGACGACGCCCCGCGAAGGGGCTCGTAGAGCCGATCCAGGTAGGCCTCTGACTGATCCAGCTGTGTTTCGAGCAGGTCGAGCCCGATCACCAGCTGCTCGCGCAACATGCGCGGCGCGGCCTCGGTACCGCCGGCGCGGATGACGCGGCGCAGCAGGGGCACGGGGAACAGGTCGGCGCTGGTGCCGGTTTCCAGCACGATCTGGAGCAGGACCTCCCGCGTCAAGTCCCGGCCGGTCTTCACGTCCACCACCGAGATGTCGATGTTGTCGGCGACCATCCGCGCGATGTCATCGAGGTTGACGTACTTGGATGCCTCGGTGTCGTACAGGCGCCGGTTCTCGTACTTCTTGATGGCGGGCATCCGCTCGTCTATCTCGCGGTGCGTCATTTTGCTGTGCTGCGGTGCAAGACAATCCTTGACGCGCTGCGGCGCGAGCGCTACGGTTCGGGGGCCGGTGATCGCGCCGGCGCTTGGGGTATTCGTGTCGTCCTCCCTCCATTCGTCCGCTCCGAAGCTGTCTGCTTCCAGCCTCGCCCGGGCCGTCCTCGGTCGCTCGGCCGCGCACATCCTCGGGGTCCACCGCCGGGTGACCGCGTGGCAGCTGGCGTACGCGCGGCTCACCGAGGGCCAGGTCGCACGCTGGTTCGAGCTCCATCGGGTCGGGCTCGAGGCGAGCCTGCGCTTCACAGAGGCCGCGGCGGAAGCGGTCGCGCCGCGCGAGTCCTCGGCGGTCTCCACGAGCACGGCCGGATAGCCGCGCGTTCGTCCAGCTTCTCTCGTCTCTCCTCTTCGCCCCCGGACTCCTCTTGGCGACCCCCCGCGGCAAACCCCCTGGCCCCCCACGCTTCGGCGACCAGCTTTACCAAGGCTGGGAGAAGGCGATGGGCGCGTGGTGGGACCAGGTGCTGCAATCGCCGGCGTTCCTGGGCGCGATGAGCGAGAACCTCGCCGCGCGGACCCAGGCCCGCGCAACCTACGAGCGCACGATGGAAGGCGCCATGGATCGGATGCATCTCCCCACGCGCAAGGACATCGGGCGTGTCGCGCGGGTGGCCACCCTGCTGGAGGAGCGCCTCCTCGCACAGGAGGATCTGCTCCTCTCGCTCAAGGACCAACTCGCCGCGGCGCAGCGGGAGTCGGTACAGGCGCGGATCGACGCCGCTCAGGCGCGTTTGGAGCTCAAGGAGCAGCTCGGGCAGCTTCGCGAAGAGATCGCCTCCTTGCGGGCGGCGGCGCCGGCCGCGGTCGCGCCCGCGGCGAGCTCGCTCGAGGGCCCGGCGCCCTCGGCGCCCGCGGCGCCCCGGAAGTCGCGCGCACGTCGGGGCCCCCCATGATGTTCCCCGATCCCTTGCAGGCCTTCTTCGCGGGCATTCCGGGCCTGGATCAGGCGGCCCGTGTGCGCCGCGGCATGCATATCCTCGCCACCACGCCGCGGCCTCCCGTCGGGGGCACGCCGCACACGGTGATCCACGCACAGGACAAGCTCGCGGTCCGCTACTACCCGCCCCGCGGCCAGGCCCGCGCCACGCCGGTGGTCCTCGTGCCATCGCTGATCAACCGGGCGTGGATCCTCGATCTCGAGCCCGGGCGCTCGCTGGTCGAGGCACTCTCGGCGATGGGGCACCCCACGTACCTCGTCGATTGGGGCGAGCCGGGTCCGGAGGATGCCGAAGAGGACGTTGGGTACGTCCTCCTCGAACTGTTGCATCGCAGCATCGACCGCGTGTGCCGCCACGCGCGGTCAGCAGACACGTTCCTGCTCGGCTACTGCCTCGGTGGCACGCTCGCGGCAATGTACACGGCGCTCCGGCCCGCGCGCGTGGCCGGGCTCGTGGCGCTCGCCGCGCCGGTGTCGTTCTCGAACGGCGGGCGCTTCCGCGAGTTCGTGGCGCCGGGCGTGTTCGACGTGGATCGGGCGGTCGCGGCGGACGGGCTGGTGCCGGTGGACGTGATGAAGCCCGCGTTCCAGATGCTCGACCCGATGGGCCACTTCACGAAGTTTCTCGCCGTCGAGGCCGCCTCCTCCGATCCGAGGCAGCTCACCCGGGTGCTGGCGCGCGAGCGGTGGGTCGAGGAGAACGTCCCCATGTCGGGCGCGTTCGCCCGGGAGTTCATCCGCAAGGCGTACCAGGAGGATGCCCTCCTGTCGGGAACGTGGAACATCCGCGGCGAACGTGTCGTGCTCGGCGCGATCCACGCGCCCGTACACGTGGTGGCGTGCCGCCGCGACTTCATCACCCCCGTGGCGGCCGCCCTCCCGCTCGCCGCGGCCACCGGCGGCCCGACCACCACCACCGTGCTCAACACCGGTCACATCGGCGTGGTCGTGGGTAGCGAGGGGCCGCGTACCTTCTACCCGCTGCTCGACAGCTGGTTCCGCGAGGTCCGCGCATGAGGGCCACGAGCAATTGGCTGGCGTTCCACACCCGGTTCCGCCCCGACGCCGAGGCCCTGTTCGACGTGTCGACCGGGCGTCGGTGGTCCTACGCGCAGCTCGGCGCCTGGTCGGCGCGATGGGCTGGCCGGCTCCAGGCCGAGGGGGTGGTCCCGGGGGACCGCGTGGTCGTCGTCGCCGGAAACCGCGCGGAGACCCTCGCGCTGCTCTTCGCGTGCGCGGAGCTGGGCGCCATCCTGGCCCCGTTGAACTGGCGCCTCGCCGTGCCCGAGCTGCGGTGGCAGATCGAGCACTGCGCACCCCGGGTGGTCTTCGCCGACGCCGTTCAGCGCGCGCGCATCGGCGGCCTCCCGCTCGAGGACGAGCCCGGCGCCGATCCGATCGAGGGCCCCGGCGCGCCGCTCGAGGCGCCGTGGGTGCTCCTCTACACGTCGGGCTCCACCGGGCGGCCCAAGGGCGCGCTGCTGACGCACGGCCAGCTTCACTGGAACAGCGTCAACACGTGGCTGGCGTGTGATCTGCAGCCGGCGGACGCGACGCTCACGTTCACCCCGCTCTTCCACACGGGCGGGCTCAATTGCCTCACGACCCCCCTGCTGCACCGCGGCGGCCGGGTGGTGCTCACGACCGGGTTCGAGCCCGCGGAGACGCTCCGCCTCATCGCCGAGGAGCGGGTGACCATCCTGATGGGCGTCCCGACGATCTTCCAGATGATGGCCGACCATCCGGCGTTCGAGGGTGCGGACCTCTCGTTGGTCCGGGACGCCCTCGTCGGCGGCGCCGCCCTGCCGATGCCGCTGCTCGAGCGCTATCGGGAGCGCCGCATCCCGCTCCGGCAGGGCTTCGGGCTCACCGAGGTGGGGCCCAACTGCTTCTCGTTGCCACCCGCCGAGATCGACCGGAAGGCCGGGACCGTGGGTCTCGCCATCCCCCACGTCGCGGCCAAGGTCGTGCGGCCCGACGGGTCGGAGTGCGGGGTGGACGAGCCGGGCGAGCTCCTCCTGGCCGGGCCCGCCGTGTTCGGAGGCTACTGGAACGATGCGGACGCCACGGCCAGGGCGGTCGTGAACGGCTGGTTCCACACCGGCGACATGCTCTCGCGTGACGACGAAGGCTACTTCCGCGTGCGCGGCCGCATCAAGGAGATGTACATCTCCGGCGGCGAGAACGTGTACCCGCCCGAGGTCGAGGCCGTCCTTCACGCCCTCCCTGGCGTCGCCGCCGCCGCCGTCATCGGCGTCCCGGACGAGCGCTGGGGCGAGGTGGGGGCCGCGTTCATCGAGCTCATCCCCGGCCACACCCTCACCGAGTCGGACATCCGCGCCTGGGTCGCGCCCCGCCTCGCTCGTTTCAAGCAGCCCCGGTATGTGCGCGTGCTCCCGACGCTGCCGCGCACCGCCTCCGGAAAGATCGACCGCGTCAACCTCTCCAAGGAGCCTCGATGATCCTCGCCCTCGCCCTGTTTGCCTGCACCCCCGACGACGTTACCGACGAGCAGAAGGACACCGCCGAGTCCGACACCGACACCGACACGGACACGGACACGGACACCGATACCGACGCCGCCACGGCCGGTGACATCAACGACGCCTGGCTCTCCGAAGGCGCTGACATCAGCGCCCTCTTCCAGGCGGCGCCGTTCTCGTTCGTCAGCGTCGCGGCGACCTTCAACGCCGACCTCAGCTACACCGTCGTCGCGATGGACGGGGAGGGCGCCGCCACCAACTTCGCCGGCACGTTCGTGGTGGACGCGGGCACCCGCCCCGGCACCATCACCCTGACGCAGAGCACCCCCTACGCGGCCACCTCCGTCGGCATCTACCAGGTCGACGCCGACACGTTGACCTACGAGGCCGTGCAGACCGTGCCCGACTACGGGTTCACGCCCCCCACCCCCGAGACCGGCTTCGGCACCACCGCCGGGACGGGCATCGTGGCGGGGTCGAACCTCCAGATCTACCAGAGGCAGTAGATGCTGCTGTTCGTCGCCGCCGTGCTCGCACCGCCCGCCTTCGCACAGGAGGGCGGCGCGCCCCCCGAGGCGCGTCGGGAAGAGGTGCGTCCCGCCTCCGACCCGCCGGGGAGCGGGCTCCGCTTCCTCGGCATCGTCGCGTTGCGCACGGCGGCGTCGAACATCTCCACCACCAACCCGTTCCTCAACGGGCAGCTGGTGGGGGAGCTCGGCGGCACGAACACCACCACTACCACCGACAAGCTGGGCCACGCCTCCGAGCAGCGGGTCGGGGCCTTCTTCTCGTACGCGCCGCCCCTCTGGGACGGGCGGCTCCAGCTCGACGCCGCCTTCGAGGTCGACTTCGCCTTCGGCGACCAGGCGTACGGGATCGGCGGCAACACCGGCGGCGGGTTCGGCGCCGACCAGGTCAACCTCCAGACCCGTCGCATGGGCGCCCGCGCACGGTTGGGGGAGGACACCTGGATCGTCGCCGGCCTCCAATTCGTGGGGGACGGCTCCGCGGATCCCACTCGGGGCAAGCCGGACGACCTGTTCCGCAGCGGTGGCCGCTTGATGTTCTTCGGATCCGAGGCCGCGGGCATCTCAGCCTACGGCACCATCGGGGAGCCCCTCCGCTACAAGCTCGGCGCCTACACGCTCGTCGAGCTCGGGCTCGCCTCCCCGGACGACGTGACGCTCTACATGGCGGACGCCGCGTGGAGCCCCGCGTACGCGCACCGCCTGGGCGTGCACGCCTGGTACCTCCGCGACAAGGCGGCCGGCCTCGGCAGCTCCTTCGGCACGGGCCCGACGAGCCCGCTCTCCGAGCTCCAGGGCGGGCCGCGCCTCGATTTTCGGCCCACGGGAGAGGGCGCCGCGCCCGTCGTGAACACGGATCTGCTCTGGGTGGGCGTCGACCACGGGTGGAACGCCGGGCTGGACCGCGGGCGCGTGGGGCTGACGGCGCTCGCCGTCGCGAACCTCGGTCGCCTCTACGTCGAGGAGCTACCCGATCGGAACGTGCGCGGCTTCCTTGCCGACGTCGAGCTCCGCGCCCGGATCGCCCCAGGGGAGGGGAGCATCGCGCGCGTCGAGCTCCTCGCCTCCAGCGGGGACGATCCCGCCACCGACACCTACGAGGGCATCGTGACCGGTAATGCGTACGCCGCCGTGGGCGCTGTCCACGGCACGCACGGGTGCCTGCTCCTGTTCCCCGACGTGACCGCCATCAACCGTCAGGTCGCGCGGGTGTACGACGTGTCGGGTGCCGGGGCGGGGGTCGCCGCGGTGACCGGCGGCGTGGCCTTCGACGCCATCCCCAATCGCCTAACGGTGGGCGTCGGGGCCGGGCACGCGCGGACCGCCAGCTTCGAGCCCCTCGGCACCGAGCTGAACGCGCGGATCTCGGGCAAGCCCTGGGTCCTGACCGATCTCGGCCTGAAGGGCGCGGTGCTCCTGGACACCGACCTCCCGGTCACCCCCTGGATCGCGCTCGTCTCCTTCGACTGGCTGGTGATTTGATGCTCCGTGCGCTCTTCCTCGGGTCCCTCGCCGCCTCTTCGCTCGCCGCCGCCTCGCTGGCGGGCTGCGCGCCCCGCTACACGGCTAAGGGCCCGATGGAGCCGGAAGACCTCTGGTCGCCGCTCCCGCGCCAGCACGTCCAGGTCATGGGGATGGACATCGCCTACGTCGACAGCGGCGGCTCCGGCCCGCCGCTGGTGTTCGTGCACGGCCTCTCGTCGTCCCTGGCGTTCTGGGAGTACCAGATCCCCGCCTTCGCGCACACGCACCGCGTCCTCGCGCTGGATCTGCCCGGCTACGGCTCGTCCGAGCGGCCCGATGCCCCGTGCACGCCCCCCTGGTACGCCACGGTGGTGGCCGCGTGGCTCGACACGGTGGGGGTCGATCGCGCCACCATCGTCGGGCACTCGATGGGCGGGCAGATCGCGATCCAGCTGGCGATCACGGCGCCCGAGCGCGTGGAGCGGCTGGTCCTCTCGGCGCCGGCCGGGCTCGAGCCCTTCCAGCCCGGGGCCGCGCGGTTCATGAAGGACTTCTGGACCGAGCGTCGCGCGCTCGGTACGACAGAGGAGCAGGTGCGCGCCAACTTCACGACGCAGGTGTTCAACCGTCGGGACGCGGGTGTGGAGCGCATGATTGAGGAGCGCGTGCGCCTCGGCCTCTCACCGCGGTTCGCGGGCACCAGCGTCGCCGTGTCCCGCTCGATCGCGGGCATGCTGGACCACCCCGTGCGTGACCGCCTGGGGCAGATCAAGGCGCCCACGCTCGTGGTGTTCGGCACCGCCGACCGCATGATCCCCAACCCAGTGTTCAACGGCGGCACGACCCGTTCGGTCGCCCGCATCGCGGAAGAGCGCATCCCCGGCGCTCGCGTCGTCCTGCTCCCCGGCGCAGGCCATACTGTCCACCACGATGCACCCGAGGCTTTCAACGCCGCGCTGCAGGAGTTCCTCCGATGATCGCGCTGCTCGCCTCGCTCGTGTCGGCCCCGCCCGCCCTCGCCACCTCCGGGTTCGACGCCACCGCCGTCGGCGCCACGTTCACCGGGTCTGAGACCTGGGACCAGGGCGAGACCGTCCAACTCTGGAGCACGATCGAGCGCCATGTGGACGCTGACCGCACCCTGTTCACCGCCGGGGAGTTCAACACGTCGACCGAGTGGCAGGACAACGCCGCCTTCGCGCCCTGGATCGGCACGTGTTTCGGCACGGGCACGCCCTCCGGCGGGACGTTCCTCCTCCACCACGGCGTCCACGCCGCGACCGCGTCGGGCACCCCGATCCTGTTCGTGCCGGGCGCCGGCGACAACGCCAGCCGCGGCTTCGTCACGATGGCCACCAAGATGGACTGGGCCGGGCGCCCGGTCTATGCCATCACGTTCGCGCATCCGCACGGCGACGTGTTCGAGCAGGCCGAGATCGTCGCGGACGCCATCGCGCGTGTCCGCGAGCTCACCGGCGCTCCGCAAGTGGATCTCGTGTCCCACTCCAAGGGCGGCATCTCGGTCGCGGTGTACCTCTCGCACCACGCCGGGGCCGACTGGGGCGGCGCGGACGCGCGGAGCCGCGCCTACGCCTCCGTCGGTACCGCCTACCGGGGCGACGTGCGGCGCTCCGTCTTCATCGCCACGCCGCTCGGCGGCATCGACACCGCGTTCCGCTGGCCGCTGGGCAACGTCGCGAGCCTCACGCCCGACACCGCGCTCGCGCCGACGTCCTGGCGCACGTACTACCCGTACGGGACCGGGGCGCCGGCCTGGAACACCGATCTGACGGAGCAGGACTTCTTCGCCGACGGCGGCGACCTGTTCCCCGGCCAGCGGCAGCTCCTCGCGCGGCAGGACTACGCGCTCCCGGGGAGCATGCCGTGGCTCGGCGCGTACTCGCTCCAGACGGACTGGTACACCAGCTACGAGGGCGGCTACGGGTACTACACGCTCTCCGACGGCATCGACGCCGCCATCGCGGAGGGCGGCGATCTGCTCGAGCACCTCGGCGCCGCGGGGGTCGATCCGCGCGTGGAGCTGTTCGTGCTCGCCGGCGAGAACCCGCTGATGCCGAACGGCGTCGAGGACATCCTGGTCGGCCTCTTCGGGGAGACCTGGGTCGACCTCGCCACGGCCGGCACCGACGTGTGGGCCTCCCTCCTAGCGGACGCCGTGGGGGAGGGGCTCCTCTCGGTGGGCGTCACGCGCGACGAGGTGCAGGGCCTCGCGACCGGAGATCTCATCCTCGGCGAGATCAGCGGCCCGAGCGACGGGCTGGTGTTCGTCACCAGCTCGACCGCGTCCGACCGGCTCCTGGCCCGCGGCGCCACCGTCGAGGAGACCTACGTCGCCAACCTCTCCCACCTCGACCTGTTGTACGCGAGCCCCATCACCGGGCAGCTCCTGGTCGACGCGGCCGCGGCCGACCCGGTGGAGGACGGCTGGATGGCCGCCGTGGGCGCCCGCTACATCGAGGCGGATACGCTCGGCTGGGTCGAGCGGGTCCTGGCCGACACGCCCACCGACACCGGTGGTGACGCCGACACGGACACCGACTCCGATACGGACACCGACTCGGACTCGGATACCGACACGGACGCGGACACCGATGCGGACTCGGACACCGACACCGGTGCGAGCGGCGCCGACACGGACACCGGCGATATCGAGGAAGACGGCGAGGGCTGCACGGGCTGCGCGACCGGCAACGGGAGCGGCGGGCTCCTCGTCGCCGCGATCGCGGTGGCCCTGTCCACCCGCCGCCGCTCGTAGCGTACGGTCGGCGGGCCGCCCCGGGCGCCTACTCGGCGGCAACCTCGGGCGTGCGCTCGCGTTTCTCCCACATCATCGCGTGCTCCGGACGCATGGCGTTCACGCCCTCGTCCCACCGCTCGACGGTGGCACGGGCGATCCGGACCAGGCCGGCCGCCTTCGCGGCGTCCTCCATCGCGGCGTACGTGTCGATGCGCTTGCCCCCCACCTGCCCGTCGCCGATGACCACGATGAGGCGGCCCCCGGTGTCGAGGGCGCGGGCCGCAGCGCGCACCCACTTCCGGTTGTCGGCCTGCCACGCGACCAGCGCGGTCGCGCGGTCGGCGCGGAACTGGCGGCGGGAGCCGATCTCGGCGTGGGGATCGGCAACCTCGAGCTTGAGCCACGCGAGGCGCAGCTGCTGCATCGTGACGTAGTCGTACACGCCCGGATACGGCGGCGAGGTGAGGACCAGGCCGAAGCCGCCCTTCTCGCGCAGCTCGCGGGCGTCCTCGCGGTGCACCCGTGCGCGTACGCCGGCCGGCGCCGCTTCGGCGAGCGACTCCAACATCCGGGCGTACTCCCGCGCCTTCTTGTGGAACAACACGCCGGCGGTGCCGGGCGGCCGCTTCTCCCCCGTGCGCGCGCTCGACGTGTCGCTCTCGCGGCGGCTCGTCTTGACCAGGATCGCGGAGAACACGGCGCGGAGGAGCAGGTCCTTCCCGATCAGATCGTGGATGGTCGCCAGCTCGGTGAGCGCGTGCGGCTCGTACCAACGCACGAGCTCTTCGGGCACGTTCGGCGTGTTGCGGGCGGCGAGGGCGGCCTCGGTCGCGCGGCGCGCGGTGGCCCGGAGCGTGGTGCGCTCCTCCTCGGTGGTGCGGGCCGTGCGGGCACGCGCGACGAGGTTCGCGACCGGCGAGACGTCGAGCCCGAGGGCGTCCCGCCCGGCGAGCATGGCCTCGATCAGCACGGTGCCGCCGCCGCAGAAGGGGTCGAGCAGGGCGCCGGAGCCCAGCGCCACGAGATCCCGCGCGGCGTCGGGGTTGAGCCCGGCCGGGTAGGTGTGGAACCCGTGCGTGGCCCGCTCCACGCGCCCGCGGTGGCGCAGCGCCGCGTCCAGGGAGCGCGCCAGCCCGTCGTCGCCGGAGCGCACGGAGTCACCCGCGCGCTGGCTCAGCGCCTCGCGTTGGAACTTGTCGGCGCTCGCCTTCTCGCCCAGGATGGCGTCGATGCGGGTCGTCTCTTCCTGCTCGAGGCGCTGCTTCCGCTTGGTCTTGCGCTCAGCCACGGTGAGCTCCGCCGAATGTTCTACTAGCCACGGTACGCCTCGTCCTGGTCGATGATGGAGAGCACCCAGTCGTACTCCCCGCCGGTGATCTTGGCGTCGCAATAGCCGCACACGCCGGTCTCGGAGACATTGTCGAGCGGAGCGCCGCAGCTGGGGCAGGCGTCCACCTGGTCGCGCGGGCGGGCGGTCTTGCCCGCGCTGCGGAGGAAGGTCCAATATTCGGAGAAGGTGCGATCCTTCGTCTTGCTGCCGCCCACGACCTGGCCCGACCGCTCCTCGGTCCAGTCGCGCATGCGCGCAAAGATGCGCACGGTGACGGCCTCCAAGTACGCGTCCACCGTGATTCGTGCGAGCACGACGTCGGTGACCTGGATGTCGGAGGAGCCATTCCGCAGGCCCTCCGCCGCGTATCGATCGATCCAGTAGCGGTGCTGCTGGAAGAGGAAATCGGTCTCGAAGGGGCGCGCCTGCTCCCACTTCCCGTCGCTCCAGGCTTGCTGGATGCGGGTGAAGACCTCGACCACGCGGGCACGGAAGCCCTCCCACTGGAACTCGGGGTGGCGCGCCTGGAACGCGCGGAGCTGCATCGGGAGGTCGGGCGCGAGGACGAGGGGGAGGTCCGTGCCGACCTCCACGCCGGCGCCGCGCGTGAGCTGGAGCGGCGGCGCCGCCTCGTCGAGGAGCACCCGCACGTCGGCCACCTGCCATTGGAGCCGGCCGTCGGTGATGACGTTGTCGCAGTTGCGGCACCGGCCCTCGGGCGTCGTGTCGATGGGGCTCCCGCAGCTCGGGCAGGCCAGGACGCGCATGCGGTCCGGCCCCGGCGAGAGCGTGTCCGCCGCGCGCACGAAGGTCCAACGCTCGCGGACGAACCGCTTGCTCGTGCCCTCGGTCAGGTTGCCCTCGAACAGCACCGCGAGGCGCGCCGCCGAACCGGCGACCGCCGCGCTCTCGATCCGGGTGGTGCCGATCACCACGTCCCGCACGGGCTTGCCGGGCGCCCGCGCCTTGAGGGCCGCGACCACGGGCTCGGCCACGAAGGGCGCCAGCGCGTCCCAATCGCCCCCGCCGCGTGCTTCGTGCGCCCGGGTGTAGACCAGCCGCGCGAGGTCGAGGAAGAGCGGCTCGGAGAAGTTCGTGTCCCGGGCGCGGAGCGGCGCGAGGCCCGCGCCGGGGACCGCGGCGCGGACCGGGTGGGTGCGGTGCACCTGCCGGACGTCACGCTGCTGGGACTTCATGTAGAAGAACACGATCGCCACGCCGATCGCGAGGGGGACGCCGATCACGGGGTGCTCGAACACGAGCCAGATGAGGAGGCCGACCCCGTCCCCGTCTCCCCCGCCGCCCGAGAAGCCGCCCCCGCCGCCGCTGGAGGAGCTCCCGCCGCCCGAGTAGCCCTGCCCGCCCCCCGCGCGCGCCCAGGCGGCCGCCAGCCAGAGCACCCAGGGGATCACGTGCGCACCCGCGGGGTGTTGGCGATCTGGTCGCGGTTCTCGCTGGCCGCCGGAACATGCGCCGCGAGCAGGACGCCGAGGCGGTGGAGCCCCGCGACGAGCTCATCGACCGAGTCCGCGCGCAAGGCGACGGCGTTCCACTTCGCGCCGGGGATCTTCCCGAGCAGGCCGTGATCCGGAACGAACTCTACCCGGCCCTCGAGCGCGCTGACGTAGACGAGCAGCCCCGTCCGGTCGGCCGTGGCGTGAACGTTCTCCTCGGTGAACGCCGCCAGCGCGGCCTGACGCACCTGCCGCGCGGTGCGGGCGGCGCCAGCGAAGGCGACCACCAGGCGCGGCCAGCGCAGGAGGATCCACCCGACGAAGGCGCCGGCCGCCAGCACGTCGATGGGGAACCACACCGCGTCGAACACGACGGGGCTCCAGCACAAAAAGGCGAGCACGGCCACCGCGACGAGGCCCCCGCCAATCCATGCGAGATCCGCATACGACCCGGAATACGGTGCCGCGACGACCACCACCTCGGCGTCGGTATGGACCTCGATCTCGCTCACGGCGCGCTCGATCGCGGCCGAAAAACGCGCGTCGGTGTGGACCAAGTTCCCGTTCCCGGCTCTCGCGCGGGTTAACCCGGCGGGCTTCTCCGGTGGAGTCCGCATGCAGATCAATGCCTCTTCCGTGATCCACCACCCGCGCGAGCGGGTGTACCGTGCGTACCGTGACGAGCTCCCCGCGATCGCCCCGTTCATGGCCAACATCAAGGACATCGTGGTCAAGGGCCGCGAGGATCGGCCCGGTGGCGTGACGCTCCACAACGTGTGGGCCGGCAAGGGCGAGATCCCCAAGATGGTCCAGGGCATCATCAAGCCCGAGATGGTCAAGTGGGACGACTACGCCGAGTGGGATGACGCGCGGTGGTTGTGCACGTGGAGCATCAAGATCCGCGCGTTCACGGAGAACATGAAGTGTGGGGGGACCAACCGGTTCGAGGAGGCGGGGCCGGGTGCCACGCGCGTGATCCTCTCCGGCAACCTCGACATCCATCTCAAGGACATCCCCGGGGTGCCGCGTTTTCTCGCCGGGACCATCGCGCCCCAGGTCGAGAAGTTCATCATCGCGCTCATCCGGCCCAACCTCGAGCAGGTGAACGCGTCGCTCGAGCGGTACCTGGACGCGCATCCCGGCGGGTAGTCACCCGTTGTCGGTGCGCGCCTCCATGAGCCAGGCGCCGTCCCCGCTCGCGGTCAGCAGCCCCCGATCGATCATCGGCTCGACGTGATCGAGCAGCCGATGCTCGGAGAGCCCCACGCGCTCGGCCAACGTCGTGATCGTCTGCGGGCCGGTCGAGATCAACGCGAGCACCTGCCGGGCGATGGGCTCCAGGGTGTCGTCGGCGACCGAGATGCCGAGCGCCAGCCCGAGCAGGGTGCCGGGGGTGCCCCGGGAGAGCTTGTGGAACTCCTCGGCTCGCCGACGGTCCATCTCCAGGCCTTCGAGCACGCGCGCAACGTCCTCCAGGGAGAGCGGGGAGGGGCACAGGTGGCGACCGCCGAGGCGCGCGGTCTTCATCATCGGGCGATCGGCCCGCACGAGCGTGAGGCAGGGCGGCCGTTCGGTGATGATCCGCACCACGAGGGCCTCGACGCCGGGCGCGTTTCCGTCGAGCGCCACGATCGCCGGGCTCCCCTGGCCGAGCTCCGTGAGCAGGGCGCGGCGGTCGGTCCCGCCGGGCACCACGCGCACACCTTCGCGCTGGGCCGCGCGGACGCACTCGCGGATCAGCGTGCGGCGGCCGCTTCCGGCGGTGCCGTGGAGCACGAGGGTGGCGGGCTTGCCGTCCAACAGGTCGACGACGTGCCGCCGGAGGATTTCACGCTCCCGGGTCATGCCCACGAGCGGCGCACGGGGGGGCGTGGACAGCGCCGCGCGGAGGATCCCGGCGACCTTCAGCGCGGGCGCGGGGCGGGAGGCCGGCCGACGCGCGAGCAGCGCCAGCACGAGGTCATCGAGGGCCCGCGGCAGGCGCGGGCGCAGCGAGCTCGGCGGCTCGGGAAGCGTCGTGAGCGGCAGGTAGCCGAGCGCCGCCGGATCGGCGTCGCGGAAGGGGGCATGCCGGGTGAGCAGGTGGTAGAGCAGCACGCCCAACCCGTACATGTCCGCCTCGGGGCCGGGACGCTCCCCCCGCAGGATCTCCGGCGCGATGAAGCCGAGGGTCCCGCCAAGGTCGAGCGGGGGCAGCTCGCGCCCCCGGGCGAGCCCCAGATCGATGAGGCGCGCCGTGCCGTCTTCCGCGACGAGCACGTTCGACGGCTTCAAGTCCCCGTGCACCATCCCCAGGCCATGGATGTGCGCGAGCGCCTCAGCCACTTGCGCCGCGAGCTCCACGAGCACGGGCATCGGCTGCCCACGTCCCCACGCGTCGGCCCGCTCGTTGGCGGCGAATTCCATCGCGATCCAATCCCCGTTGGGAGAGGCGTCGATGAGGCGTGTCACATACCGATGTTGGACGGCCCGCAGCGCGTCCAACTCCCGGCGCAGGCCCCCCGGCGTGGACGCGAGCTTGACCGCCACGACCCCTGAGGGGCCCTCGGCGAGCCACACGCGGCCCGAGGCGCCCCGCCCGAGTGGGCGCACGCGCCTGAATGAAGGGGGGAACAGATCGTTCATGATGCTACAGGTTAGCCAGAGTTCCGGAGGTTTGGATGACGTTGATGCTGCTGGTTGCGATGGCGAAGGCCGCTGACATCGAAGGGACGACGGCCGATCCGACCCTCACCGTCGAGCGGCCCGCCGAGGAGTCCTTTGGTGCATCCAGGGATTCCGGGTCGACCAAGTCGGGCTCCGGCTCGTCCAAGTCGGACGACACGTCGAGCGGCTCCTTCTTCAAGAAAGGCAAGATGTGGGGTTGGAACTACCGCCCCTACGTCACCCCCGGGGGCGGGCTCACCATCGGGAACGGTGGCACCGCCATCACCGGAGGTGCCGACGTCGGTGTGAAGTATTGGAAGAAGAAGTGGAAGGGTGATGTGCAGGCGGGTGGCAGCTACACCTCTGGGAGCACGCTCAACGGGTACGACGTGCACATCGGCAACGAGTTCGGTCGGCGGGAGAAGTGGTGGGGGTTGTCGGCCGGCGTGCTCGGCTTCTACAACGGGTACATCGGTCAGGACGCGTCGGACCCCACCCTTGACCCCTCGGTCGGCATCGACATCCCCGTCGAGCTCGTCCTCGGGCCCAAGAAGTACTACGTCTGGGGCGGCGTCACCCCGTCGTTCCTCTTCAACGAGGACCGCCACGTGAAGTCCCTCCCGTTCGGTGACGAGCTCGAGTGGGGCGTCGGCGTCGGCCTGAAGCTCAAGTGGATCACCGCCGAGGCGGGGTTCACGTCGCGCATCACCACGGTCGGCGTGATCAACACGCCCACGATCTCGGTGTCGATCGCTGGGATGGACTGACGCCTCGGGGTCCGGCGAGCCCGCGGGGCCCCTGAAGCCCCCGCGGGCTCGTCACTCCTCCGTGCCCTGCTCCTCGGTCACGGTGACGTCCCGGCTCAGGCGCCGCGAGCCCACCTGCAGCATCAGCGTGGCGTCACCCACGACGAGGAACTGCGCCCGGTTCTCGGACACCGTGGCGAATTCGGGTGGGTCGAAGGACAGGCGCATGGCCCCGGTCATCAGCGCGTCGTCGCACCACATCCAGAGGGTCCACTCGTCTCCGACCTGGGGCGGGTCGTCGCCAGTGACGTGGATCTCGAGCACCTCACACGGATCCACCGTGGGGGTGTCCTCGACTTCTTCGATCGGCGCGGTGTCCTGGGGGGCTTCGCCCGTACATGCCGCGAGGAGGAGCAAGAGCATCGGCGCAGGATACCCCACTCCGCGGGGCGGCGCCGGCAGGGGGGCGGGGTTGCAGCGACGCGGTGGCGCCCCTCTCCAAAACCGTGTTGCGCTCCCCGGCCACGCAAGGGGAGCCGAGGAGCGCAACGATGGCAGGGTGCTACAGGCCGAGGTGAGGGGAGCGCCCCCAGGCCTGGCTACGCGCGGGCGCCTTAGGCCGAGACCGCCTTACGACGACGCCGGCGGCGAGCGTTGCGCTTGGGGGTGGCGACACCGTCGTGGTTGCGACGCCACCACTGAGCCGCGCCTTCGGGCGTCTTGATGTTGAAGAGCCGAGCGATCTCGGCCCAATCCGCACCACGCGCGAGGGCTTCTTCGCCCTGCTTGATCCGCTCGTCGCGCCAGCCGCGGCGCTCGACGCGGCGGTCCTCCCGCTCCTTCTCGCGGTTCTGGCTCGCGGGCTTGCGCATGAGGGGGTAGTGCAACCCCATCTTCTTTGCGTAGCGGCGGGCCTTGGCGCGGAGCGCATCGCTCGACAGGCCGATCTTCTCGGCCACCTTGCGGAGCTGGCGTTCGCGCTTGCGGGGCGAGTCACCGCGCCCCGACATCTTGTTCAGGAGGTTGTAGATCTCTTCGCCTGTCATCGTGACGATCTCCATTCTTTGGATTCACGTTTCGCCTACCTCTGCCGAGGGAGACGGAGCGGTTGGCTTCCTGCCAGATGATGAGTCACCCGATTCGCCGAGGGGTTCGGAGAGTCAAGCACCACTCACGGCAAACAGTAGCGCGCAGTCGAACGAACGGCAACGGATCTGGTGCGATCTCGATCGAAATTCATTCCCAGCTAAGCCGATAGTCTCGGAACTGGAACGACGTCGCGCCCGGTACGACCGTGTGGCGCCCCTGCGTGACCGGTCTCGCGTTGATCTCCGCGTTGTCCGACCGGATCTCTGCGGTGATGCGCGTGTTCCAGAGGGGGCGCTCGGCGCGTAGGACCAACAGCGCGTCCTCGCGACGACCTAGGCCGAGGGTGCCGTCGGGTAGGACCACGAGGTGTGCCTCGCCGAGGTGTTCGATCGCCAATGCCTGACGAGGACCGCCGGCGCGCCGATAGCTGAAGCTGCCGCCTAGCCGCGCGGGGGTGAGCCGGCCGCGGAGGGCGAAGACGACGGCCGCCGTGAGGACCAGGACGCTTGCGCCCATCCCGAGGCTCTGCGTCGGGGAGAGCCCGTAGTGCCGCTCGGCACGCACGGTCACCTTTGCTTCGAGGGCAGTCCGCTCGGCCGCGATGCCCATCGTCCGCAGCGCATCGGGGGGAGAGAGCGTGCCGTCGACCCGGAGGGTGATGGGGATGTCGATCGTGTCGGTGCGGGGGACCAACGAGAACGGGGGCTTCGGGATGTCGACCGTGAAGGGAACGCGCCCGTCGGGGGCGAGGTTCAACGTCTGAAGCTCGGTGCGCGCCCCTTCGAGGCTGATCCGGGTCGCCGCGAAGCCGAGATGGCGCAGCCCGGAGCCCAGCGAAAGGGTTCCCGTGGGCGTGTCGATGGTCGGCTGCCGCTCCACTGTCGCCACCAGGGCGAGCCGCGCCGCGTCCGCCCGGGCGAGGGGGCGCAGCCGCGCGGTCGCGAGTCGCTGGCGCACGCTGTCGATCCACGGCGCGAAGGGCTCTGCCGCCACCTCGACCGCCGCGCTGGGCTCGAAGAACGCCTTGACCTCCTCGACGCCGGACGTGTGCACCGGCTCGGCGAGCGCTCCGACGGGGAACACGGTCACGTCGACGGTGGCGTGGTCGCCACTGGCGTCGAACGCGGCGTCGAACTTCTCGAAACCACGGATGCTGCGACACCCGAAGCCGCCGTCCGCGTAGATGGACTCCAGCGGAGGCGCGTGGCAGAGGTTGCCGACGACGAGCACGAGCCGCGAGGTGTCCGCCCCGGCCGCCGCGAGGCTCTGCGCAATGGCGGTCAGGCCCGCGCCGAGGTCGGTGCTCTTCGCCGAGGGGAACTCGAGCGCCCGGATCTCGGCGGCGAGGGCCGCCCGCCCCGCCTCGTCCACCGTGCGCACCGAGAGCGCCGGGCTCGATCGGGTGTGCACGACCAGGATCTCGATGCGATCGCCCGGGGGGAGCGACTCGACGAGGCGCGCGACGGGCTCACGGGCGGCGTTTGCGACCGGCCGCATGGCGCCGGCTGTCTGGAGCACGACCGTCCATGTGACGGGGGTGCCCTCGAGCGCGGCGACCGTGGGGAGCACCGGTGGTGCAACGGCCGGATCCGCCGCGAGGGCGGCGGGAGCGGCGAGGGAGAGGAGGAGGGGAAGAAGCATGCCGTCGGCGCGGAACCTTAGTGCCACGGTGCACCTGCCGCAACCCGCCGCCCTCGGGCGCGAAGTCGGCACGTGCCGACAGCACGTTCGGCAGTGCGCGGCGAGCGGCTCGGCGGGATTCCCTAATGGGCGGGGAACCTCGATCCTCGAGTCGTCACCGCACGGGCGACGAACGGTCCTGCTCCCGAGCGCCGTGCCGCACGCGATCCTCTCGCGGGGCTTTCTCCCCGTCGCGTGTGGCGCGAGCACGTCCGTACCGGGGCGGCTCGCGGACCGCTCCGAGGACGCCCCGCCCACAGCAGGGCGCGCCCAGCGCGAGCGCCTAGAGGACCTTCTTGATCGCCTTGACGATCTTGGGCGAGAGCTTCGCCCAGTCGGCCGTGTCTTCCTTGGTGACGGTGACGAAGTCCTTCACCGCGAACACGCCCTTCACGCCGCCGCACGCCCAGAGGGCCTTGCCGAGCGGGTGCTTCTCGGCGTCTTCCGCCGAGTTGAAGGAGAGGGAGCCCTTCTCCACGACCGTGGTCGTGGTCGTGAACTTGCGGGCGTTGGGGTTCGGCGTGTCTTCCGCGACGACGTCCACGGGCTTCTTCGCCACCTTCTTCTCAGCGGGCTCCGCGGCTTCCGCGGGCTCGATCGCCAACGCGGCTTGCGTGGAAGCCGAAGCGGCTACCATCGGCTCGGCGCGACCGTGGTCGTGCGAATGCCCGTGGTCGTGCCCGTGGTCCTCGGCGGGGGGCGCCTTCGGTGCCGGGGCGGCGGCCTTCGGTGCGGCTGCGGCGACCGGAGCCGGCGCGGCCTTGGGGGCGGGCGCGGCGGGCTTCGGGGCAGGCGCGGGGGCCTCGGCCCGCTCGCCACCGTGATCGTGGGAATGGCCGTGGGAGTGACCGTGGTCGTGCCCTCCGCCTTCGTCTTCCTCCGCCTCGGGGGCGGGCGGGCGCGGCGCGGGCGGTTGGCGCGGCGGCGTGGGTCGGGCGGCGGGCGGCGGGGTCTTGCGGCCGAGCAATTGGCCGAGCAGCTTCTTCAAGGTCGAGCGGATCATGTTCGGCTCCGGGCGCGCGAACTAACCGACCCGGATGCGGTTGCACCGGAATTCGCTGGCGCGATCGCGTCGGACGGGCTCTCTTGTGCCCCAGGAGACCGACCCCATGCTCGTCCTGTTGCTCATTGCCTGTGTTTCGAAGGACGACTCCGCGGCCGGCGGTCCCACCTACTACCGGGACGTGCGCCCGATCCTCGACAACAGCTGCGCGCGTTGCCACACCGACCGGGGGCTCTCCACCTCGTTCGACGACCCTGCGAGTGTTCAGGCCCTCGCGACGTCCATCCAGGCGCGCACCCAGGCTGGCACGATGCCGCCGCCCGCCCCGGATCCGAGCTGCGCCGACTACGACGGATCCGACGCGTTGTTCTTGTCGGACGCTGACAAGCAGCTGCTCTCCGACTGGGCGGACGCGGGGGCCCCCCTCGGCGATCCCGACACCGCGCCCCCCGCCGGCCCGCCGCTGACGACGGCGCCGTTCGACGTCGAGCTGCGCGGCAGCGCCCCGTACCAGCCCACGTTCGACGAGACGGGCAACGACTATCGCTGCTTCGTCCTCGATGTCGGCAACACCGACGTCGCCTACGTCACCGGCTTCGAGGCGCTTGTCGACAACCCGCGGATCGTGCACCACGTCGTGTTGTGGTCCGTGGCAGCGACCACCACGCTGCCCGAGGAGAGCAGCAGCGAGGCCGGCTTTGCGTGTGACGGCTTCGGCGAGAGCGGCTGGGACTTCTTCGCGGGCTGGGCGCCGGGCGGCCGGCCCTTCCTGTTCGACGAGGGGCAGGGCATGGCGATGCGGGCGAGCTCGCGTCTCGTGCTGCAGATGCACTACTACGAGAGCTTCGACGGCGCCGCGGCCGAGGTCGACCAGAGCGGCTACGGGCTGCACCTCGCGGAGAGCGTCGACACCCGGATCTTCGCGCTGCCGCTCGGCGTCGAGGACTTCGAGATCCCGGCGGGAGAGTACGCCGAGGAGGAGATGTTCGTGCCCTGGCAGGACGATTGGGGCACCGTCACCGTCGTGGGCGTCTTCCCGCACATGCACATGCTCGGCACCGGCTTCGACTTCAACGTGCGCCATGCGGACGGCTCGAACACGTGTGTCGTGGAGCTGAACGACTGGGACTTCCACAACCAGCAGGCCGTCCGCCTGAACGAGCCGGTCCTCATCCAGGGTGGCGACACGGTCACGGTCAACTGCCGCTACGACAACAGCGCGTCCAACCCGAACCAGCCCTCGGATCCGCCGCAGGACGTGGTGTTCGGCGAGGGGACCGGCGACGAGATGTGCTACGGCTTCACCTACGGGTATTAGGGGTAAGCCTTCGGATTCACAGGAGAAGGGGCCCCCTCGGTCACGGAAGAGAGTGAGAGGGCCCCCTGGTTGCAAGGAAAGGTGCCCCCCCGGCACCGCGCGCGGAGGGGCTCCCGAGAACTGGTGGGTTAGCGGGTCGTCCCCTCGACGAGCGCGTCGCCGCTCCACGTGATGCGGAACTCGGCGCGGCGATTGGCTGCCCAGACGGACTCGCCCTGGCCGCTCGACAGGGGGCGCTCCTCGCCGTACGACACGGTCGCGATCTGGCTCGTGCCGACACCGCCCGTCACGAGCCAGGCGCGCACGACCGCCGCGCGCTTGTCTCCGAGCGCGAGGTTGTAGTCGGTGGTGCCGCGCTCGTCCGCGTGCCCCTGCACCTCGACCTTGACCGCTGGGTTCGCGGTCAGGATCGCCGCGTTCTCGCTCAGCGCCGCCTTCGACACGGTGTCGAGCGTGGCGGAGTCGTAGGCGAACTGGACGCGGGCGAAGTTCTGCGCGACGCGGGCCACCACGGGCGGCGGCGCCTCCTTCGCGGGGTCGCTGGGCTCGGGGGTGTAGGCGGCGTCCAGCGAGGCGGGCGGGGCCTTCTTGCACGCCGGGGTGAGCAGGACGAGGGCGACGAGGGCGAAGATGCGCACGGGGACTCCGGGGAGATCAGTTGGGTCGGGGGAGCAGCAGCTGGCGGGCGACACGGCAGAGCTCTTCGAGCTCGAAGGGCTTCTCCAGCACCAGGGCGGCGCCGAGGCGTCGCGCGCGGGCGTGGGTCGGCGCGTCGCCGAACGCGGTGATGACGATGACGGGGAGCCAGGCGTCGGCCCCGCGGAGGGCCGCCACCACGTCGAGCCCGGAGCGCCCCGGCATGCGCACGTCGGTGATGAGCAGATCGGGGAGCGGCGCAGAGGTCGGACGGTGGACGGAGTGCGCCACCCGGCGGAGCAGCGCGTCGCCCGTGGCCGCGGTCTCCACGAGGTAGCCGCGGCGCTCCAGCGCCTCCTCGAGGAGCGCGCGCATGGCGTCGTCATCTTCGGCGACGAGCACGCGGGGGGCGCGGGGGGCGAGGTGCATGGCCCGAAGGAGAGCAAGGCGCGTGCCACACCGGGTGAACGGCGTGCCGGCAAAAAAGAACGGTAGAACCGGCTTCGTCGTAACGAGGGCCGGCGAGGCAGAACGCCCCACGGGGCAAAATGCCCCGTGGCACCCTCAGTCGGAGGAGACCCCGTACCGCTCGAGCTTGCGGTAGAGGGTCTTCCGGTCGAGGCCGAGCACCCGCGCGGCTTCGGTCTTGTTGCCGCCGACGGCGCCGAGCACCTTGAGGATGTAGCGGCGCTCGATCTCCTCGAGCGGCGCGAGCTCCGAGGGGTCGTCCGAGCCGAGCACGATCTGCGACGGGCGCCACCCGCGCACCCGCTCGGGCAGGTCTTCCAGGGTCACCTGCTCGTACCGGGTCAGCGCCACGGCCCGCTCCATGCAGTTCTGGAGCTCGCGCACGTTGCCCGGCCAGTCGTAGGCCAGGAGCTTCTCGGCGGCGGGCCGGGCGATTCCCGTCACCCGCTTTCCGCCACGCGCCGCGAAGCCCTCGAGGAAGTGTTGGGCCAGCAGCAGGGCGTCGCCCGTGCGAGCGCGCAGCGGCGGCACCTCGAGGTGCACGACGTCGAAGCGGTAGTAGAGGTCCTGGCGGAAGCGCCCCTCCTCGACCGCCGTCGCGAGATCCCGGTTGGTCGCGACGACGATGCGCACGTCGAAGGGCACCTCGCGGTCGCCGCCCACGGGGCGGACGCTGCGCTCCTGGACGGCGCGAAGGAGCTTCGGCTGCAAGGAGAGCGGCAGCTCGCCGATCTCGTCGAGCAGCAGCGTGCCGCCGTGCGCCTGGAGGAACAGGCCGGCGCGGGGGGCGCGCGCGTCCGTGAAGGCCCCGCGCGCGTGCCCGAAGAGCTCACTTTCGAGCAGCGTCTCCGGGACCGCGGCGCAGTTCACCGCGACGAAGGGCCCGGTCCGCCGCCGGCTCAGCCGGTGCAACGCGCGCGCCACGAGCTCCTTCCCGGTGCCGCTCTCGCCCGTGACGAGTGCCGTGGCGTCGGAGTCCGCGACCCGGTTCAGCAGGTCGAACAGCCGCAGCATGGCCGGGCTCGCCCCGAGGAGCCCCTCGAAGCGCGTCGAGCTCGCCACCACCTCGCGGAGGCGACGCACCTCCTCGGTGAGCGCCTTGTGGCGGGCGGCCCGGTCGATCGCGATGGCGATGGTCTCGATCTCGAAGGGCTTGGTGACGAAGTCCCACGCACCGGCGCGGATGCCGCCGATGGCGGTCTCCAGGGAGCCGAATGCGGTGATCACGATGACGGGCACGGCGGGGCGAAGCGCGGTGAGCCGGCGACACAGCTCGAGCCCGTCCAAACCCGCCATGTGGATGTCGGTCACGACGACGTCCGGGTCGGCGCGTTCCAGGCTCTCGAGCGCCTCGACGCCGGACGCACAGGCCATCACGACGAAGCCGCGCCGGCCGAGCGCGTCGGCGAGCAGATCCCGCATGTCCCGGTCGTCCTCGACGACGAGCACCCGGGCGCGCGTTGCGGTCTCCATCAGGCCTCGCTGTCCTGGAGGAACACGCGGAAGCGCGCTCCTGCGTCGGGTCGGTTCTCCACGTCTATCCATCCGCCGTGTTCGGCCACGATGCCCCAGGCCACGGAGAGGCCGAGGCCGGTACCTTCGCCCACCTCCTTGGTGGTGAAGAAGGGGTCGAACACCCGGGAGAGGTGCTCCGGGGCGATGCCGCGGCCGTGGTCGGCCACCGAGACCCCGACCCAGGCGCGCGGGGCGCCCCCGAGGTGCGGCGCGCGGTGCTCGTGGAAGAAGGAGACGGTGACCGTGCCGCCGTCCGGCATCGCCTGAATTGCGTTCAGGACGAGGTTGGTCAGGACCTGCTGGAGCTGGACGGGGTCCGCGTTGGCGCGGGCGCGGGCGGGCGTGGGCTCTACGATCAGCGTCACGCCCTGTTTGCGGGCGAATGGGGACAGCAGGAGGCAGACCCGCTCGATGGCCTGCGGCAGGTCGAGCGTCGCGGCCTCGGGCGAGCGGCGGCGGGCGAAGTCGAGGAGCTGCCGCACGATGTGGGTGATGCGCTCGCTCTGCTCGGCCACGATGCGCGCGTTGACCCGCGCCTCGGCGCCCTCCACCTCGCCGTTCGCCACCATCTTGGCGCGCTGGGTGATGACGTTCAGCGGCGTGCCCAGCTCGTGTGCCAGGCCCGAGGAGAGCTGCCCGACCGTCGCGAGCCGCTCGCCGTGGCGGAGCTGCTCCAGGGCCGCGATGCGGGCCGCCGCCTCGGTGTCCGCGCGCGTTCGCGCGTCCGCGAGCCGTGCCGCCATGAGATCCATCTCCTGGGCCAGCTCGCCGAACTCGTCGTCCTGGTGCAGCTCGAGCGGTTGGGAGAAGTCCCCCGCGCCGACCCGACGGGCCTTCTCGACCAGCAGCCGCATGGGCCGCCCGACGAACCGGATGCCCAGGTACAGCGTGAGCGCGCCGGCTACGAGCGCCATGCCGGCTGTCGTGAGGAGTACCCGTTTGACGCTGCTGCGGACGTAGTTGCGTTCGGCCTGGAACGACTCGGTGAACTCGAGCGCGCCGCGCCACTCGCCGCGCACCTCGAGCGGCACGTAGGTGTGGAGCGCCCCTACGCCTGTCCGGTCCGCCCACGAGATCGCCTCGCCGCGCGCCACGGGCTCGAGCACTTCCGGCGGAGCGGCCGGCTTGTCGGCCGGCGCCGCGGACGCCCCCAGATCGACCCACCGGATCATCATCTGGCTCTCGTTGCGGTTGGTCTGCTCGACCACCGCCAACGCCCGCTCCACACCTTCGCCCTCCCACAACAGGACGGTGGCGGGCGCGAGCCCACGGCCCATCACCGCGTGGTCTCGTCGCATGTCGGCTTCGAACGACTGGATCTCGGCGTTCATGCGGTGGATCGCGTTGAGGACGTAGATGACGCAGATGCCGAGCCACAAGGCGAGCGCGAGCTTGCGGGCAAAACGCATGGGTCAGACCGCGACCGCGGCCGCCGACGCCACGCGGCGCGCCACCGCGACGAGAAAGAACGGGACCAGCAGCGAGATCCCGATGGACACGAGCGCGACGGTCTCGATGTTGCCGAGGGAACCGTCGGGATTCGCCACGAGGAGCTCCGCGGACAGGAACGCGCCCATCGCGGATGCGATGTGTTGCACGGCCGATTGGATCGACAGGAAGCGGGCCCGCTCGTGGGGGAGGGGAACCTTGCTCACGAGCGTGTTGTAGGCGACGTTGCGCCCCGACATTCCGAGCATGAACCCGATGAACAGCACCAGGATCGGCACGCGCGGATCGTACGCCAGGAACCAGAACACGATCAGCCCGATCAGCCAGAGGGTCGCGGCGACGCCGACCTTCACCGAGCCCTCGCGGTCGACCCAGCCCCCGAACGCCCGGAGGCCGACGAAGCTGAACAGCCCGCCGAACAGGTAGAGGGTGCCGAGCCCATCGCGCGGGTAGCCGAGGTTGCCCTGAATGAACGCGGAGAAGTTCGGAATCAGGATGAACCCCGACATCATCACGCTGGCCGTGAGGAGGTAGGACCAGCGCACCACCGGCCGCGCGAGGAGCTCGAGCACGCCCGGGTGGGTCCGTGCCGCCGCGAGGTGGCCGCGCATGGGCGGAAGCAACCAGATGGCGCCAGCCGCGATGATCAGGCCGAGGCCCGCGACCGCGAAGAACGGGGCCCGCCAGCCCAGCAGCCGCGCTAGCTCCAGGCCCATCGGGACGCCGAGCACCGAGGCCGCGGAGAACGCGCCCATCACCGCGCCCAGCGCCTTGCCGCGCCGCTCCGCCGGGATGACGTCGGTGACGATGGACATCGCCAGCGCGGTGGCCGGACCGCCGAAGAAGCCCGCGAGGACGCGCGCCGCCAGGAGCGTGTACAGCCCGGTCGCGAAGCCGCCGGCGGCGGTGCCGATGACGAGGCCGGTCATCGCGACGGCGAGCGCCTTGCGACGGTCGAACCGGTCCAGCACCGCGGCCCCGAGCAGCCCCGCGACCGCCGCCGAAGCCGTGTACGCCCCGCCGACCGCGCCGATGGCCGAGACCGGGATGCCGAGCGCGATCGCGAAGTCCGGCCCGAGCGGCATCACCATCATGAAGTCGAGGATGTTGACGAACTGGACGGCGCCGACGAGGAAGATGATCGTGCGTTCGGAGCGCACCGATCAGCCGCGCATCAGGACGGCCAGGGTCTCGACGTGGTCCGTGCCCGGGAACATGTCGTAGGGCTGGAGCCGCTCGACGCGGTATCCGGCGCCGACCACGCCGCGCAGGTCACGGGCCAGGCTGACCGCGTCGCACGAGAGGTAGACGATCGCGCGTGGCTTCGTGACGGCGAGCTTCTGGAGGAGCCCCGGCGCTCCGGCGCGCGGCGGATCGAGCACTGCCACGTCGAAGAAGCGGTGGCCGGGCACCCAGCGCCCGGCGTCCTGGATGAGGACCTCGGCGGACGGGAGGTTGTAGGAAGCGTCGGCAGCGGACGACCGCTCGTTCTCCACCAGCGTGGCGGGCACACCGCGTCCGACCGCGCGCGCGGAGAGGTTTCCCACCCCGGCATACAGGTCGAGGAGCCGCGCGGGGGCGAGGTCCTGGAGGATCTGATCGACGTCGGTGACGATGCGCTCGTTCACCTCCAGGTTCACCTGGTAGAACGACGCGGGCGACACGGAGAGGCCCATCACGCGAAGCCGAGGGTGCCCCGAGAGCACCTTGCCCTTGCTCCACACGTTCCCCTCGACGGGCGCGGGCGTGTCCAGCACGAGGGTGACCTTGACGCCGTCGCTCCGCACCTCGACCTCGCCGGTCTTCAGCTGGCCGCGCAAGGCCGTGGCCGCCTCGACGACCTCGGGGCGCGCGAGCTCGTCGAGGGGCACCTCCACGAAGGTGTGGCTGCCGGGCAGGTTGAAGCCGAGCGCGCCGCCGGGCCCGACGCGGAGCTTCACCCGCGCCCGCGACGCCACCTCGCGGGGCGACCGCACGATGGGACGCACGTCGGCCGCGATGTGGCCGCGCCGCATCGTGTCGCGCACGCTCTCCTCCCGACGCGCGAGCTGCTCGTCGTAGGGGAGGTCGGCCAGGGGCAGGATTCCAGCGGCGGCGAGGGGGGACGGCATCGGCCGGGCTAACACGCGGCTCCGTCGTGCCGGGCGAGGCCGGGGGCGCCCCCCGCGGATAGATTGGGGCGTGTTGTCGCGCTTCGCCTCCCTTCGACTCTTCCTGCTCGCGCCCGGCGAGTGGTCCGCGCGTCACTATGCGCGCAAGAACCGAATGGATCTGGTGGCGCTCCGTCCGAGCGAATGGCGGATGGCAAGCGCAGGCAACCAGCGGGGGGGAGATGAAGAGCTTCAAGAAAGCGCAGGGGATGACGGTGGCGACGATCGCGGAAGGCGCGCTCGTGGGAAAGCTCGATGACTTCCAGTTCGACCTGGAGACGGGCGCGATCTACGGCTGTCGCCTGAAGCAGGGCGTGTTCTCGAAGAGCGGCGGCGTACCCGCGAGCGCCGTGGTGCGCCTCGGTCGAGACCTCATCTACGTGACCGCCGAGGCCGCCATCGAGTGGACCGGCGCCGCGCGCGGGCAGGTGGAGGGGCGCGCCTGGGCCTCCGACTACAAGGGGACCAAGGTCATGTCTCGCCGCGGCGCCGGACTCGGCTCGGTCGAGGACTTCATTCTCGCGCTCGAGCCTCCCCGGGTGACAGCCCTGATGCTCGACGGCGGCCGAGTCGCCTTGTTCGACGACCGCGTGGCGGCCGGTCGAGACGCGGTCATCCTCTCCGATCCCGCGGTCGCCGTGTCCCGCCCCGAGGGAGATGAGGAGACCGGCGACTGGTGGAGTCGGATGCGGGGGATGTTCGATTCGGAGAAGTGACGGGCGCGCCTTCGCAGAAGTCGGAGAGGTCCACCTTCTGGGCCAGGCGGCTCCGCGCCCAGCGGCACGCCTCCGTGAACGTCGGGAGCACGCCGCCGATCCAGAGCGCGGCGCCGGCATTCAGTGCGATCGCTTCGGCGAGGGGCCCCTTGAGCCCCTCGAACACCGACTCGAGCCGAGCGGCGTCGACCGTGGCGCCGCCGCTGGGCGAAAGATCGGCGGGACGGCTGCTGGCCGGGTGGCGGAAGGTCGACACGCGCCCGTCGCTCCACCGGTGGCCGATCGTGTCTGCATGGGCGCCGAAGAAGGGGGTACCGCCGCAGGAGATCACCAGCGCGGCTTCCGCGCCGAGCAGGCCGCACGCCCGTGCGAGCGCCTCGGTGTGAGCGGGATCACGTACGCCGATCACGTGGGACCGGGGCCGCGTCGGATTGAGGAGGGGTGTGAGCAGCGCCAGCAACGGCGCGGCCGCCCCGAGCCGCAGCAGGCGAAGCGTGGGTTCGGGGTGGAACGGGTCCCCGGGGAGCCATGCGAACCCGCTGCGCTCGAGCGCGTCGTGCGCGTGCCGGGGGCTGTCCTGCACCGGCAGCCCCAGGGCGCCGAGCAGCGCCTCGCCGCCCGCACGATCGGGCAGGAGCCCGCACTCGGCCACGGTCCCGTCGCAGGCCGCCACCAGCAGCCCCGCTCCCACGGTCAGGTCGAACAGCGCCTCGTCTCGCGGGCCGGCCACGGCGATGTCGACGACGACCCGGTTTGGCGGCGTGCGTGCCTCGGTGGCATGGCGGCGCAGCACCGCGGCGCCCGCGATCAGCAGCTCCGCCGTGACGGGCCCTGCGAGGCGCTCGACGACCGCGTCCAGGTCACCCCCGGCGTACGCCGACTCGAGGAGGTCCATGAGCGCATCGGGTTCCAGCAGACCCCCCAAACCTTGTGTGGACACGACGCTCCTCGGCTATCCAAGCGGATTCATGCCGGATAACGCGTGGCCTTCGGCCCGCAAAGCCACGCCGCGGAAGCGCCGTCTGGGCCGAGACTAGAACCAGCGCCGCACGCGGAAGACCGCCAGGAGGATCACCGCCGACGCCACCATCATCCCGACGGCCATCCAGAAGCCGTACCCGTGGTGGGCGATGGGGATGACGTCGAAGTTCATCCCGAAGATGCCCGAGATGACGGTCATCGGGAGCAACAGCGTGCTCACGATGGCGAGGTACTTCATCACCTTGTTGAGCCGCTCGTTCGCCGCGTTGCTGTGCACCTGCAGGGTGCCGTTGCACACCTCGAGCAGCAGGTTGGTCTGATCGACGATGACGTTGAGGTGGTCGAGCACGTCACGGAAGTAGATCCGGGCGCCGCCCCCCAGCTCCGCGGGTTCGGCGTCGACGAAGCGACGCACCACCTCGGTCTGCGGGAGCGTCATGCGCCGTAGCATCAGCAGGTCACGGCGGGTCCGCACGAGGCCCTCGACCACCTGCGTGCCGTCCGCGCGCGAGGCCAACGCCTCGAGCTCGTCCACGCGCTCCTCGAACTCGTAGAGCGTCGCTGTGTACTCGTCGATCACCGCGTCGATGAGCGCGTGGACCAGCCGATCGGCGTGGGTCCCCACCCGCTCCGGATACGTCGCGAGCGCCTGGACCACGCGGTCGACCGCGGCCACGTTCTTCGGGCGGACGCTCACCACCAGCGAAGGCCGCAGGAACACGGAGATCGGCACGGTGTCGAGCGGATCGTTGGGGGTCGTGCGGTCGAGCGCCTGGGAGACGAGGAACCCATGGGTGGGGTAGCGCTCGTACTTCGAACGCTTCTGCAGGTGCGCCACGTCCTCCACCGCGAGGGGGTGGAAGCGCCACAGGTCGGTGAGGAGCTTCGACTCCTCGGGGGTGGGCGCGAGCAGATCCACCCACACGGTGGCGTTGGGAGGAGGCGTCGAGGTCGCGTCGAACGGCGCGTCGCAATCGACGCGGCCGTCGTCATAGAGGATGTGCGTGCGGAGCATCGTCGGGGTGTCCCGGTCGGCCGCACGCTATCTCATCGTCAGTACACGGGCATGCTCGTGTCGATCTGCTTGGCCCACGCCACGATCCCGCCCTCGAGGTTGATCACGCGGTACCCGTTCTGTGCCAACACAGCGGCGGCCTGCGACGAGCGGCCTCCGAGCTTGCAGTGCACGAGGATCTCGCGGTCCTTCGGGACCTCGGCGAGGCGGTTCGCCACCTCGGTGTGGGGGATGAGCGCGTCGGCGAAGGGGAAGCGCACGATCGCGGCCTCCGCGTCGTTGCGCACGTCGAGGACGAAGGGCTTCCAGCCCTCCTTCAAGCGGCGCGCGGCCTCGTCGACGGAGATGCGGCCGAACGTTTCGGACTGGATCACGGGGGCCTCCTCACGCGGCGTCTGCGCCTTGGGCACGCCGCAGAACTGGTCGTAGTCGATGAGATGCTCGATCTTGGGGGAGTCGGGGTCACGCCGGAGCTTCAGCTCGCGGAACTGCATGTTCAAGGCGTCGAACAGGAGGAGCCGCCCCGAGAGGGTGGTGCCGATCCCGAGGAGGATCTTGATGGTCTCGGTGGCCTGGATGGTGCCGACGATGCCCGGGAGCACGCCCAGTACGCCGCCCTCCGCGCACGAGGGGACCAGGCCCGGGGGCGGAGGCTCGGGGTACAGGTCGCGGTAGTTGGGGCCGCCCTGGTAGTTGAACACCGTGGCCTGCCCCTCGAACCGGAAGATCGACCCGTAGACGTTCGGCTTCCCGAGGATCACGCACGCGTCGTTGACGAGGTAGCGCGTGGGGAAGTTGTCCGTGCCGTCCACGATGACATCGTACGGCGCGCCGATGCGCAAGGCGTTCTCGCTGGTGAGCGGCTCCTCGTACAGGTCGACCTGCACGTGCGGGTTGATGTCGAGGATGCGATCCCGCGCCGAGATCACCTTCGGCTTGCCGATCGACGAGGTGCCGTGGATGATCTGGCGGTGCAGGTTGGACGCGTCCACCTCGTCGAAGTCGACGATGCCGATGCGCCCGACCCCCGCGGCCGCCAGGTACAAGAGCAGCGGGGAGCCGAGGCCGCCCGTGCCGACGCAGAGCACGCTCGCGTCCTTGAGCTTCTGCTGCCCCGCCATGCCCACCTCGGGCAGGATGAGGTGCCGCGAGTAGCGCGCGATCTCCTCGTTCGTCAGCGGGGCGCTCACAGGGGCCCCCGGCCACCGGCGATCGACGGCACGATGATGAGGGTGTCCCCCTCCTTGAGCACCGTCGCGTCCCGCTGGAGGTGCCGGATGTCCTCGTCGTTCAGGTACACGTTCACGAAGGTGCGGAGCTTGCCTTCCGCGTCGCGCAGGTGCTTGGCGAGCCCGGGGTAGCCCGTGGTCAGGGCGTCGAGGGCCTGGCCGGCGGTGGCCGCGTCCACCGCGACGCTGGCCTTGCCGTCGGTGTAGGCGCGGAGCGCGGACGGGATCGAGATGGAGATGGCCATGGGTCAGTCCTCGGTGTGGATGAGCTCTTCGTCCATGGCGGCGCGGTCGTCGTGCAGGCGCCAGGAACGGGTGTCGGCGATGGCCCCGGCCATCACCGAGGTGATGACGTAGCTCATGTTCGGAAGGGCGTGATCCCGATCGAAGTCCGAGTAACGGGCCGGGTGATCGGGGTGGGAGTGGTAGTAGCCGACGACCTCGAGCCCCTCGGCTTCGAGCGCCTGTTCGGCCCGGTAGAGGACGAGCGCGCTCACGTGGTAGCGGTTGGCCGGGCTGTCGGCGCGCTCGTTGACCAGCGACACGACATGGGTGACCACGTTCGTGGCACGGTGGCCGGCGAGGATCCCGACGACCTCGTGCGGGTAGCCCGCGACGGCGTGGGCGTGCACCCGGGCAAGCTCGAGCGGGGGGAGGATCAGGGCCACAGGTGCTCCTCGGAGAGGTAGCGCTCGCCGGAGTCGGGGAAGAGGGTGACGACGACGCCGCGATCGAGCTCGCGCGCGACCTCGATGGCGCCCCAGAGCGCCGCCCCCGCCGAGACCCCCACCAGCAGGCCCTCCTCGCGGGCGAGGCGACGCATCAGGACGATGGACGCCTCCGTGGGGGCGCCCAGGTCGGCGTCCGCAAGCGAGGGGTCGTAGATCGCGGGGACGATGGCGCTCTCGAGGTGCTTGAGGCCTTCGAGGCCGTGAAACGGGGAGTCAGGCTGTACCGACACGCACTCGATGCGCGGGTCGTACTCCTTGAGGCGCCGGCTGGTGCCGGTGAACGTGCCGGTGGTGCCGAGCGCCGCGACCCAGTGGGTGACGCGGCCGCCGGTGTCCCGCCAGATCTCGGGCGCTGTCGTGTCGTAGTGGGCGCGCCAGTTGGCGTCGTTGCTGTACTGGTCGAGGTACAGGTAGCGGTCCGGGTGCTCCGCCAAGAGGGCGCGCGCCCGACGGATGGCGCCATCGCTGCCCTCGAGCGGATCGGTCTCGATGATCTCGACCCCGTAGGCCCGCAGGATCTTCTTGCGCTCGCGGTTGGCGTTGGCGGGCAGGCACAACGTGATCGCGTGCCCGCGCGCGGCGGCGATCATCCCGTACGCGATGCCCGTGTTGCCGGAAGACGAGTCGAGCAGGCGCATGCCGGGGAGGAGGCGCCCGCTGGCCTCCGCGTCCCGGATCATCGCCCACGCGGCTCGATCTTTTACGGAGCCGCCGGGGTTGAACCACTCGAGCTTGGCCCACACCTCCACCTCGGGCGGCACGACGCCGTCGAGGATGTGGCAAAGCCGGACGAGCGGCGTGTTTCCAATTCGATCGACGAGCATGGGGCGACAGCGGACGAAGGTAGGATCGGCGGACCTACACGGCAATGGGAGACGACGGAGATGTAGTCGTGGTGACGAGCCCGAGCAGATCCGACGGGTCCGGGAGCCCGCCCGTCCCCACGTCGCCGCACGCGAGCCGCTTGCTCACGGGGTCGATCAGCACGTAGCGATCGAGGGCACGGAGCCATTCCAGGTTGCGACGCACGACGGGGTGATCCCACATCACCGTGTTCATCGCGGGCGCGAGGACGACCGGGGTGGACGCGGGGACGGCCAGGAGCACGGTGGTCAGCGCGTCGTCGGCGAGGCCGCACGCCAGCTTCGCGAGGGTGTTCGCCGTCAAGGGGGCGACCAGCACGGCCTGGGCCCACTTCGCCCAGCTGATGTGATCGATCGCGCTTGTGGAGCCGGGGAGGGGAGCCCCGACGAAGGTGTCGAGGAGCACGGGGTTCCCCGAGAGCGCCTCGAACGTCAGGGGCGCCACGAAGCGGGTGGCGTTGGCGGTCATCATCACGCGCACGTCATGGCCGGCCTTCACCGCCAGGCTCGTGAATTCACAGCTCTTGTAGGCGGCGATGCCGCCGGTCACGCCGAGGAGGATTCGCATGCCCCGAATCCTAACGCCGGTCAGTCCTCGAACCGCGCTTCGCCGTTGAGCGCGGTGACCAGCAGGTCGCGGTACAGCCGCTTCGCGTCGCGGTTGTCGTAGATCGCGTAGTGGTCGTCGTCCGGGTACTGGCCGAGTCCCGCGGTGATTGCGGCGCCGTTCCAGTCCAGTGCGTTCTTGGACGTGGGCAGGTCCGCGGAGTCGAGCCCGCGCAGGTCGAACGAATCCGGCGTGGTCGCGGCCGGGCCCACGACCGGCACACGCCCGGCCGCGGCGAGCGCCTCGGTGGTGACGGAGGGGGTCGCGACGTCGGCGAGGCCCTCCGTGAGCACGATCGGGATGGGCAGCGCATCCCAGCGCGGCTCCTCGGCGAACCACCACGGGGCGTAGTTGAGCGGATCGGTCGCCTCGGACAACATCTGGATGAGGCCGACCACCGGGTGGAACGTCGTGAGCTCCTCGTCCTCGGTGAACTCGAGGAGGGACGCGATGAGCGCGGCGATGTCGAACGGATCCTTGCGCAGCACGACCGTCATCGCGAGGCCGCCGCCCGTGCCGGAGAAGCCCGCGGCGACGAGGTCGTGGCTCATGTACGGGGCCGCGATGGCGCCCACGAGGCCCCCCTGGGAGTGGCCGAAGAAGGCCACGCGCTCCGGATCGAGCGCGATCGTCTCGCCGAGGGCGGTGAACGTCGGCTGGAGGTGCGTGAGCGCCTCCGCGAGGTACACCTGGTCGAGCGCGCCCTGTCGGAAGTTGGTACGGCCGGCGTCGGGGTTGGTGTAGTTGAAGCTGTCGAGCTCGGCGTTGGTGCCGGGAGGCGCGCGGTCCGCGTGGAGCGGCTGCGCGATGCCGATCATCGCAACGCCCTCGCGGGCCATGACCGTCCCTTCCTCCTCGTTGCTCGTGGAGTCGCAGAAGGTGAGGTGGTCGCCGCCGGTGCCGTGGCTGTAGAGCACCACGGGCCAGCCGCCGTCGGGCATCGGCCCGTCCGTCGGGATCGTGAGCGCGAACTTGACGCGCTCCCAGTAGGCGATCTCCGGCGCGCCGTCGGCCCCGAAGACGAAGGCCCCGCCCGTGCTCCGGTAGGGCCGCTCGCCGTGTTGCCACACGGGTACGGCCACCGTGCCTTCGTACAGGCTGTAGGCGTCCCGCTCGTCGAGGAGCGTGAGCTCCTGGTCGAGCTTCGGCACGCCGATCTCGTCGCGGATGGCGCGCGCGATGCGCGTCGTCTCGGCCACGGGGTCCTGGGTGGTGAAGGGGACCGCCAACGAAACGTCGTCCGACGTGAGGCCGAGCCCGGCCAGCGTCTCCTCGACGGGGAGCAGGTCGGCGTCGCTGCCGACGCCCCAGCCCTCCGCGGCGGGCGCGACGAGCGGACGGCGGAACACGAGCGCGTAGGTGGTGCTCGGACGGAGCGGGAAGCCGAAGACCGGCGCCGTGGCCAGGAGATTGCCGGGCTGGAACGTGGTCTCGGCCTCGGTCCACTCGAAGGTCACGGGCACGCGCTCGCCGCGGTGGGGGCTGTCCCGGTCGACATCGAGGAGCATCACCGGCGACTCGAGCGTGAGCGACGCCTCGGGGCTCGGGAGCAGCGTGGTGTCGATCGGCGCGGCAAAACGGACGTACATCGGGGAGTTGGTCCCGAACCCGTCGATCTGGGTCGCCGCGTCCAGGTAGGCGTCCACCAGCGGGTAGTCCCCGGCGCCGGGGAAGTCGCTCACGTCGGGATGGCTGTCCACGCGCCGCACGTCCGAGGGGAAGGGGCGGTCGAAGAAGTCGGGACCATCCAGGATCGGCGCCGCGCCGCCGCTGGAAACCGACGTGCACGCAGCGGACAGAAAGAGCAGGGACAGGGAAGGCATCCCGCAAAGTGTAGCCCGACAATGGCCGGCGGTGAGGGGTGGTGTGCGTGGTACCCACCTCCCACGCACGTTCGTGCTCTGGCACAATTGCCTCATCCGATTGCCCCACCCGATGTCCTCCCCGTCACGCCTCTCCCCGCGCTACCACCGCATCCGACCGTCGGTGATGGCGGAGCTGGCGCGATCCTCGCAGGCGCTCGTGCGCGCCGGCCATCCCGTCCTGAATCTCGCCTCCGGGCACCTGCCGGGCGAGCTGTCGCGCGAGTTGCGGCGCGTAGCCGAGGACTCCTGGCGCGAGGGGCACTACTCCTACATGGGCGGCCCGGGGCTGCCGGCGCTCCGCGACGCGGTGGTCGAGTGGCTCGACATGCGTCAGATCCGGACCGCGGACGACGTGCTGATCGCGCCGGGCAGCCGAGCGGCGCTCGCCGCGGTGCTCGCTGTGTTGTCCGGACCTGGCGATGTCGTACTGGTCGACGGCGCGGCGTGGTTGATCTTCCACCAGATGATCGCGGTCTCCGGCGCGACCCCCGTGCCGTGCCGCCCCGGACCGGGCGCCGAAGAGCGCGGAATGAAGCTCACCGCGGCCGACGTGAAGCAGCAGCTCGAGCTCATGCCCGGCGCGCGCGCGCTCGTCCTCGCGAACCCGGTCAACACCACGGCCCAGGTGTACGACTCGGCCGAGCTGCACGGGATCATCGACGTGTGCGCCGCGAACGGCGTGTTCTGTATCGTCGATCGCTTGTACGGCCGCCTGGTGTTCGACGGAAAACACTTCCCCTACCTGGAGCCGCGGCCTGCGGTGCGGGACTGGTGCCTCGTCATCGATGGCCTGTCGCGCGCCTTCCGCGGCGCGGGCGGGCTGCGGGTGGGCTGGGCGTGCGGCCCGCGGGACGTCATCGCCGCGGCGGCCACGGCGCAGGAGCACGGGTCGGGGCCGCCGGGCCGCGTGGTGCAGCGGGTGGCCCTCTCCGCGCTGCAGTCCCCCTACGACATCGGCCTGCTCGACGAGCTGCAGAGCTCCCGCGATTTTCTGCTCGAGCAGGTGGCGTCGCTCCCCGACGTCACCGCGTGGCCTGTTCCCGCCACGATGTACTGCCTGCTCGACTTTCGCGCCTGGCTCGGGGCCATCACGCCGGTGGGCTGGGTCATCGACTCCAGCGGCGACCTTGCCGACTTCCTGCTCGCCGAGGCCAACGTGCTGGTCACGCCGAGCGAGATCACGGGGCAGACCGGGCTGCTGCGCGTCAGCTTTGCCCAACCGTGGGACGTTCTCACCGACGCCGTGCAACGGATCGGGATGGCCCTTGGGAGCTTGCGCCGATCTGGATAGGGGGGCGCTCTCTCGGAAGGACCGTGACGCTCTCCCCCACCACGTTGCTCTACGAAGGCAAGGCCAAGCAGGTCTACGCGACCGCCGACGCCGACTGGGTCGTCATCCGCTTCAAGGATGACGCCACCGCGTTCAACGGCGTGAAGAAGGCGTCGATCGGCGACAAGGGCGCCATCAACTCCAAGATCAGCGCGCATCTCCTCACGCTCGTGTCCGAGGCCGGCGTGCCGACGGCCTTCGCGAAGACGCTCGACGCGCGCGATCAGCTCTTCCGCAAGGTCGAGATCGTCCCGGTCGAGGTCGTGGTCCGCAACGTCGTGGCCGGCAGCTTCGCGAAGAAGCTCGGCCGCACCGAGGGCGAGCGCCTGGCGCGCCCCGTCGTAGAGCACTTCTACAAGTCGGACGCCCTGAACGATCCCCAGATCAACGAGGACGCGGCGATCGTGATGGGCTGGGCCTCCGCCTGGGAGCTCGCCTGCATGCGCGAGCGCGCGCTCCAGGTGAACGACGTTCTGCTGAAGTTCTGGGACGCCCGCGGCATCGATCTGGTCGACTTCAAGCTCGAGTTCGGCCGCGCGGGCGGCGCCATCCTGCTCGCGGACGAGATCACGCCCGACGGCTCGCGGTTGTGGGAGCGCGGCACCGGCCGCCACCTCGACAAGGACGTGTTCCGTCGTGACCTGGGTGACCTCGGGGACACCTACCGCGAGCTGTACCAGCGCGTCTTCGGCACGGCGTACCTCGCCGACTGACCTCGCGGGCGTCCTGGATGTGCCTATCCCTTCGGGTGGGGGTGTCGCATGTGGGACCGGCTGTGGAGCGTCTTGGCGGTGGTCCTGCTGGGCGCGTGTCGACCCATGAGCGACGAGCGGGCGTTCCTAGCGGACGAGCTCGCGAGCACCTACAGCACGGCGGTTCGCGTCGATCTCCCGACGCCAGCAGGGGAGGGGGACGCGCCCCTGGCCGGGAGCCTCGGCCCCCCCGAGGTGATGGTCGAGCCGGAGATGCCCGGCACGACGACCATGACCCGCGAGGGCTCGAGCGGGCCCCCGATGCGGTCTGAGGCCGAGCCGACGCCACCCCCGTCTCACTCGACCACCCGCCAATATCTCCGGGGGCACAGCCGCGACGCGCATCGGGTCCGCCCGGGCGTTCGAGGGCCCCGCCCCGAGCCGCCCCGCCCCGAGCCGGCGCCCGACTACTCGCCCGCGGAGTAGATCCCCCGCGCGAGGTACCCGTCCCCCGACACCCAGAAGGTCTCGCCGGAGATCGCCGCCGCGTAGAGCGGGGGCACGTCCTCTTCGCGTTCGGTCCAGGTCAGGCCCCCGTCCTCGGTGAGCGCGATGAACCCGCCGAGCGTGGCGGGCGGGTAGCGGTGCCCGACGGCGATCCCGTGCTGGCCGTCCGGGGCGAACACGACGTCGTGCATCACGTCGACCGTGCCGCCGAGGGAGATGTCGGTCCAGGACGCGCCTCCGTCGTCGCTCCGGTAGAAGAAGCCCGAGGCCTCGCTCGCGCGCTGCTGATCCCGCCCGCCGGCGAACCAGGTCAGCCCGTCATCGGGCGTCGAGAGGGCCCAGACCTCGCCCTGGAACGTGTCGATGTCCGTGGCGTGGAAATTGAACCACTCGCCGTCCTCGTGCTGGCTCGGGCCGTAGAACACCGGCGGCTCCACGATCCGCGTCCCGGCGCCGTAGTAGGCCCCGCCCGCCGCCACCATGTTGAGCATGTAGTAGTAGGCGTACCCGCCGTCGTTCAGGTTCTCGTCCTCCCAGTAGCGATACTCCGCGGTCCAGGTCACGCCGTTGTCGGTCGACCGGGTCATGTCGCCCACGGTCTCGCTCGCGACGAGGATCGAGCCGTCTCCCGCCGCGGCGACGGCGCCGCAGTTGGACATCTGGGCCGAGCCCGGGTCGTTCGTGTTCGATCCGTAGGTGAGCAGCACGGTGGTCACGCCGTCCTGGAGCCGCCACAGGAGCGGGTCCGGGTCGGAGGAGTAGTCGTGGCCGCACACGAGCAGGCCGCCGCTCGGGTCGGGCACGATGCGATTGATGTAGAGGTCGTCGCCCCCGCTCGAGCCGTGCGCGGCGGAGAAGCTCTCGCCCGCGTCGCTGGTGGCCCAGAGCCCCATCCCGCTGCCGCAGCCGGCCCAGCCGGTGGTCTCGTCCTGGAAGTACAACGCGTAGGGGGTACCGCCGGAGCACGGATCGCCCAGCTCCCAGTACACGGGAGGCGGCTCGGGCTCGTCGGTGTCCGTGTCGGCGTCCGTATCGGAGTCGGTGTCCGTGTCGGTGTCGGCATCCGTGTCCGCGTCCGTATCGGCATCGGTGTCGGTGTCGGTGTCGGCCGGGGTGCCGGTGTCCTGCACGCCGGAGCTGGTGCAGGCCGCGAGGCTCAGGCCGAGGAGGGTCAGGAGGGAGAGGAGGACCGAGGGGCGAGGGGACATGGGAGTGCTCCGGTGGCGACGCGGAGGCTAAGCACGAACCGTTCCATCGAATACACGGCGTTCGCTCGTCGGCAGGGTGACGGACGTCCGTCACCCCCGACCGACGTCCGTCACCCCCCCTGACAGCCGTCGTCGCGCAAGGGTGTCCCAGTCGAGTCCGAAACGAGCGAGGTACTTCCGCAGTCGATCGGCATCGTTGACCGACGTGCGTTGGGCGCGCGACGCCGCGAACAGGGTGCGCCCGGCGTCGGAGAGGTTCCGCGCCGCGCGGCACACCCGGATGACCTCCGCGAGCTGCACGCGGTCGAAGCGATCGATGGGGGTGTCCCCGAGCAGCTCGGCCACCGGGTCGTCTTCGGGCGCGTCGGTTCGCACTTCCTGCGCCGCCCCGCCCGCCCAGGTGGCCCGCAAGCGGCCGATCTCCTCGTCGACCGTGTCCCGGTCGATGCGGGCGCCGGGCGCGAGCGTGCTCATGCGGACCACGGCGCCGCCGAGGTCCCGGAAGTTTCGCGGCCACGGCGCCGTCGCGGCGAAGGCGAGGAAGTGTTCCCGGGCCTCGCGGTTGAACGTCAACCGGCGGCCGCTGGCCCGACCGACCCGCTCCAGCTCGTGGTCCACGTTGGGCGGGATGTCCTCGGGGCGGTCCTTGAGGCCGGGGAGCGCGAACGACCAGAGGTCGAGGCGGGCGAGCAGATCCTCGCGGAAGCGCCCGTCCGCCACGGCGCGCCCCAGATCCCGGTTCGTGCCCGCGAGGAGCAGGAAGTCGCTCTCCACCTCCCGATCGGAGCCCACCGGGAGGAAGCGCTTGTCCTCGACGGCGCGCAGGAGCATCGCCTGCTCCTCGAGGCCGAGCTCGCCGATCTCATCGAGGAACAACACGCCGCCGTCGGCTTCGCGCAACAGCCCCGCGCGGTCGGCCACCGCGCCGGTGAAGGCGCCCCGACGGTGCCCGAACAGCGCCGCCATCGCCCCGTCGCCACGGAGCGTGGCGCAGTTCACCTCGACGAACGCGCCCTTCACGAGGCGGCGCGCCCGTTTTAGCTCCCAGATCCGCCGGGCGAGCCGCGACTTGCCTGCGCCGGTGGGCCCCGTGAGCAACATGGGCGCGGAGGACCGGAGGGCGACCAGCTCGATGCGGTCGATGAGGGTGTTGAAGGCGGCGTTTCGGGTCTCGATCCCGTCTTTCAGGAACGAGGTCGCCTCCTGACGTTCGGCCTCGAAGCGGCGCGCCAGCCGGTCGTAACGCGAGAGCATGAGATCGATGACGCCGTACCGCCCCGCCGGCGTCCGCCCCGGGCCGGTCTGCACCAGCCGCGCGGGGAGGTGGCGCGATTCCACGAGGAGGAACAAGCAGATCTGGGCGACGTGGGTGCCGGTCGTGATGTGGACCAGGTAGTCCTCGGCGTCCGGGTCGAACGGGTACGCGCGCGCGAAGTCGTAGAGCGCGGTGTAAACGGCCTCGAAGTCCCAGGGATCGGGCAATTCGAGGGTGTGCAGGCGCACCTCCGTCTCGGAGCTCACCGTGCGGATGTCCGCCGCGATCAGCGCCGCGAGCGACGCCCACGGGGAGGGGTGCAGCACCTCGATGCGGCTCACCACGAGGTCGTCCTGGCGGCACAGGCCGACGGTGGGGCGCCACTTGTTCCAGCGCTCGGGGCCCCGGACGCCGCGATCGAGGTTGGTCCCGAGCAGGCCGAGGACGACGGTGGGGCGGGGTGTGTCCATCGACGGGGTATCCAGCTGGAGCGTCACTATATCCCAGCAGATAAGAATCGCGGACGGATCGGTGCTAAGTAGTTGATTCCTCGATTGGCACGCGCCGTGCGAATAGGGGGTGCAGGAGGCCACCATGGCACACGACGCATCCGGCAAGACGGCAAACCACGAGACCGCGAACTACGAAACCTTCGACATCGAGGGCGGCAAGCACGTCAAGGCGTGGATCAAGGGCGTACCGTTCGACGAGAAGGCGCGCGTGCAGCTCGCCAACCTCGCGCGGCTCCCCTTCGTCTACCCCCACGTCGCCGTCATGCCCGACGTGCACGTCGGCATCGGCGCCACCGTCGGGAGCGTCATCGCCACGTTCGGGGCCATCGTGCCCGCGGCGGTCGGCGTCGACATCGGCTGCGGCATGGTCGCCGCACGCACGGACCTGCGCGCCGAGGACCTGCCGGACAACCTGTTCGGTGTGCGCTCGGCGATCGAGGCCGCGGTGCCGCACGGTCGGTCCGAGAACGGCGGCCGCAACGACAAGGGCGGCTGGTCCGGCGGCCTCCCCACCGACGTGGGCGAGGCCTGGAAGGGCCTCACCGCGCGCCACGCGGTGATCATGGACAAGCACCCCAAGGTGCGGCACCCGCGCCCGGCCGGCCAGCTCGGCACGCTCGGCACGGGCAACCACTTCATCGAGTTGTGCCTCGACGAGAAGGGCGACGTCTGGATCATGTTGCACTCCGGCAGCCGCGGGCAGGGCAACGCGATCGGCACGTACTTCATCGAGCTGGCCCGTCAGGAGATGAAGCGCTGGTTCGTGAACCTCCCCGACCGCGACCTGGCCTACCTCTCCGAGGGGTCGGCGTACTTCGACGACTACCTCGAGGCCGTGGGCTGGGCGCAGGAGTACGCGCGGACCAACCGCGACGTCATGCTTGCGCGCACGATCGCGGCGGTCGCCGAGGCGCTCGGTCGGCCCGTGATCGCGACGATGGAGGCGGTGAACTGCCACCACAACTACGTGGCGCGCGAGCACCACTACGGGCGGAACCTGCTCGTCACCCGCAAGGGCGCCGTGCGGGCCGGCACCGGAGATCTCGGCATCATCCCGGGCTCGATGGGCGCGCGCTCGTTCATCGTGCGGGGCAAGGGCAACGTCGAGAGCTTCTCGTCGTGCAGCCACGGCGCGGGCCGGACGCTCTCGCGGACCGAGGCGAAGAAGCGATACACGGTCGAGGACCAGGTGCGGGCCACCGCCGGGGTCGAGTGTCGCAAGGACGCCAGCGTGATCGACGAGATCCCCATGGCCTACAAGGACATCGACGCCGTCATGGCCGCGCAGGCGGATCTCGTCGACATCGTGCACACGCTCCGCCAGGTCGTCTGTGTGAAGGGGTAGTCATCATGCTCTACATCGACGGCTCCTTCGGCGAGGGCGGCGGGCAGGTGCTCCGCACCGCGCTCGGCCTGTCCCTCGCCACGGGCACGCCCTTCCGCATCGACAACATTCGTGCCGGGCGTGGGCGCCCCGGCCTCTTGCGCCAACACCTCACCGCGGTCCGCACCGCGGCGACGGTGGGCCGCGCGGAGGTCGTGGGGGACACGCTTGGGTCGCGGGCGTTGACCTTCGTTCCGCGGGCCCTGGTCGCGGGCGACCACCACGCGTCGATCGGGAGCGCGGGCAGCGCGATGCTCGTCGTCCAGGCCGTGCTCCCGGCGCTGCTGGCGGCGGATCAGCCGTCGCGACTGGTGGTCGAAGGGGGGACCCACAACCCGTCGGCGCCCCCGTTCGACTTCGTCGCGCGGACGTTCCTCCCAATCCTCGCCCGGATGGGCGCCTCCGTCCGTGTCACGTTGGACCGCCCCGGCTTCTACCCGGCGGGTGGTGGGCGCGTGCTCGTGGAGGTCGCTCCCGCGAAGCTGGCTCCCCTCGAGCTCGTGGAGCGGGGGGCCGTGCGGGCCATCCGCGCGCGGGCCGTGGTGTCGGCGGTGCCCACGAGCGTCGCACATCGGGAGCTGCGGGTGTTGGCCGAGCGCTTCGGGCTCGATCGGGAGGCCCTCATCTGCGAGGACGTGCCGCGGCCCGTGGGGCCCGGGAACGTCGTGTTTGTCGAGGTCGAATGTGAGCACGTCACGGAGGTGTTCACGGCGTTCGGTCAGAAGGGGGTGACCTCGGAGGAGGTGGCGCGCGCGGTCGGCGACGAGGCGCAGGCGTGGATCGACACGGGCATGCCGGTCGGCGAACACCTCGCCGACCAGCTCCTGATCCCGCTCGCCCTCGCGCGCGGCGGGCGGTTCCGCACGGGGCCGGTGACCCTCCACACCACGACCAACGCCGAGATCATCGGGCGCTTCCTCGACGTGCGGTTCTCGTTCGACGAGACGGCGGTGGGGACCCTGGTGAGCTGCGCGTAGGGCGCGCCCGAACGCTACGCCTGCTCGGTCAACCACGCCTCGAGCACGGGCCAGAACCGGCGCGCCTCCTCGACCGGCGCCATGTGGCCCGCCCCCTCGAAAACGTGGAGGCGGGCGTCGGGCAGGGACTCGGCGAGGATGGCGCACACGCCCCGCGCGGCGCGGGGAGAGCGGGTGCCCGACATCACGAGGGTGGGGCAGGGGATCCGCCAGTCCTCGGCGCGCAACTTCACGCCCATCAACGCGCGCACCTCCAGGAAGGTCTTCCGACCGACCGCGGCGAGCGCCTCCTGCCGGGCGGGCGCCAGGCGGCTCCACGCTCCCGGCCCGCCCCAGTAGTCGACGAAGCGCCCAACCCAACGCGTGTCCCCGCCGGTCGTGGCGTCGAGGAACGTGCCGTCGTCGGCCCCGGCGAGATCGGCGCCGCCCTCGGCGTCGCGATCGACGAGCACGTGGAAGGTGACGGGCTCGTAGAGCGCCAGCGACCGCACGCGCGTCGGGGCTTCGCGCGCCGCGAGCATCGCGAGGACGCCGCCGTAGGAGTGCCCGACGAGGTGGACGGGCGCGCCCGCGTGCTCGAGGACCGCGCGGACGATCGCGAGATCGGCCTCCAACTCGAAGTTGTCGCGGTCCGGCCACGGATCGCTGCCGCCGTACCCGAGCAGGTCAGGCGCGAGGACGCGGTGGGCGGCCGCGAGGCGGGGCACGATGGGGCCCCACTGTTGGGAGCTCAGGCCGGACGAGTGGACGAGGACGACGGGGGCGCCCTGGCCGCGGTCCAGGACGGCGATCTCACGGCTGTCTACCTGCATGTGTCAGTCCGCCCCGACCGCATAGCGCACCTCGATCCGCGCGCCTCGGGCGGGGGAGCGCAGGTCCGAATGGACCGACCCCCACGGGAAGGTGTACCGCACGGGTCCGGGCTGGGGCGGCGGCGCGTACATCAGCTCGTGGACGCTGTTGGCGAACCACTCGCGCACGATCGCGTCCTGGTAGTCCTTCCGGGCCGTCTCCCAGGCGAGGGCGCCCTCGAGGCCCTCCACGGGCCGGCGGATGGCGTAGCAGAGCTCCAGCCAGGTCAGCTGGCCGCCAGGCATGCAGGCGGTCACGACGAGGGAGCGGCCGCGGGTGTCATCGGCCTCGCGCATCCACATGCCGCCGCCGCTCGCGCGCCAGTGGCGGCCGGGCTGGCCGTGGGGGTCGAAGTAGCCGGGGCCGGACCCGATGGTCTCGTCCGCGAGCCGCAATACGCCGGTGTCGCGGACGATCACCACAACACGGGGTTGGTGGTCGCTCCCCACCACGTGCCCGACAGCGCCTCGTTCTCCGTGGCGCGGCCGTTCGAGGACTCCATCACGAGCACGCGCCCGCCCGAGGTGAACCCGAGGAGCTCGCCATAGGCGTAGCCGAGGCCGTAGATGCCGGTGACGCCGATGGTGCCGCGGCGGCGCGCGGTGCCCGTGTCGGGATCGACCTGCACGAGCCCGTCGCCGCCGGTGACGGTCCAATACAACATGCCGTCGGGGAGGCCGATGATGTCCCCGGAGGTGTTGAACTCGCCAGCGCGCACGAGCGGCGTGAGCGCGCCGGTGCGGGTGTCGACGAACGAGACGGCGCTCCCCGCGCCGACGAGCCGCCCGTCCGAGACGAAGGTGAGGCCCGTCATCTCGTCGTCCAGCGAGGCCACGAACGTGCAGTCGGCGGTGGTGGGGTTCACGCGGTACAGCGACGTGTAGCTGCCGCCGTACATGATGCCGTCCAGGTCGATCGCGATGTCGGTCATCCCGCCGTCGACCGGGCGTGTGCCGTCCATGAACTCGCCGATGCGGGAGGCGACGCCGGTGGCGGGATCGTAGCTGAACAGCGTCGAGGATGTGTTGACGTACACCGCCTCGGTCGCGACTTCATCCGTGTCGGGAACGATGACGGTGTCGGTGTCCTCGTTGCCGGCGGTGTCGGGGATGGTGCCCGTGTCCTCCGCGGGCGTGCCTGTGTCCTCGGTCGGCTCCGCCTTGGGCTCCTCCTCCTTGGCCGAGAGGTCGTAGTCCGAGCAACCAGCGAGAAGAGCCGTGACGAGGAACAATCGCATGGGGGGATCCGGCGCGGCATGCGCGCGTTAGAAGCGTCGGCCTCTGGAGGGGTCGTTGCGAGCACGTGTAATACGTCGACCGCGAGCCCGGCGCTCGTCCACGTACGTTGGCGGCGCGGTTCTCCAGACAAAGGGGGATTGATCTTGGGGGCGGACGAACTGAAGCACGAATGTGGCGTATTCGGGATCCTCGACGATCCGGACGCCGCGCGGCTCTGCTACCTCGGGCTGCACACCTTGCAGCACCGAGGGCAGGAGGCCGCGGGGATGGTGTCGCGCCGTGACGGCGCGCTGCAGGCCCACCTCGGCGCCGGACTCGTGCAGGAGGTGTTCGACGAGCCCGCCCTCCGCGCGCTCGAGGGGGACGCGGCGATCGGGCACGTCCGCTACGCAACAACCGGGGGGAGCGACTCCCGCAACATCCAGCCCTTTCTCGTGCGGACCAAGGAGGGGCAGATCGCGGTCGCGCACAACGGCACGCTGACCAACGCCGAGGCCCTCCGTACGGAGCTCGAGGAGCGCGGGTCGATCTTCAGCTCGACCTCCGACACCGAGGTCATCCTCCACCTGCTCGCCGCAAGCGACCAGAAGACCTTCATCAACCGCCTCGTCGACGCTCTTCGGCGCGTCGAGGGCGCCTACTGCCTCCTGTTCCTCACGGCGCGGCGCATGGTCGCGGTGCGCGATCCGCACGGGTTCCGCCCGCTGGTGCTCGGGCGCCGCGGCAACGCCTGGATCGTCGCCTCCGAGACCGCCGCCATCGAGTTCGCCCAGGGCCAGGTCGTCCGCGAGATCGAGCCCGGCGAGATGGTCATCCTCGAGGACGATCGGGTCGAGTCCATCCGCCCGTTCCCCCGCCAACCCCGCCGCGCCTGCATCTTCGAGCTGGTGTACTTCGGCCGCCCGGACACCACGTTGTTCGGCCGCGAGGTGTATCCGGCTCGCGTGCGCATGGGCGAGATCCTCGCCCGCGAGTTCCCGGCCAAGGCGGACATCGTCATCCCCGTGCCCGACAGCGGCACGCCCGCCGCGCTCGGGTTCGCCCGCCAGAGCGGCCTGCCCTTCCACCTCGGCCTCCTCCGCAGCCACTACGTGGGCCGCACGTTCATCGAGCCAAGTCAGCGCATCCGGGACTTTGGCGTCCGCCTCAAGCTCCAGCCGGTCAAGTCGGTCGTGCAAGGGCGGCGGGTCGTGGTGGTGGACGACTCGATCGTCCGCGGCACCACCTCCCAGAAGATCGTGCGCATGCTCCGCGAGGCCGGCGCGGTCGAGGTGCACATGCGCATCTCGAGCCCCCCGATGACAGGCCCCTGCTATTACGGGATCGACACGCCGAGCCGCGAGGAGCTGGTCGCGCACCGCATGGACGTGGCGCGCACGCGCGTCTTCCTCGACTGTGATTCGCTCGCGTACCTCTCGATCGAGTCCCTGCGAGAGGCGGTGCAGGAGGACGGCACCCGGATGTGCGATGCGTGCTTCACGGGGAACTACCCCGTGCTGCCGGTCGAACCCAAGCCGCCGGCCCAGCTCCCGCTCTTCCAGGCGCCGTCGGATCTGCCGCCCGACGCGCTGCTCGACGAGTCGCAAGCGGCGGAGCCGCGCGGGAGGCTTCTGCTATAGTCCCCGGCCCATGCCGCACATCATCGGGATCGATCTGGGCACCACGAACACCGCGGTCGCCGTCTTGGAGAACGGCCGTCCGCGCGTGATCGAGGATGACCGGGGGTACAAGGTCCTGCCATCCGTCCTCTCGGCGAAGGGGGAAGGCCGATTCGTCGTCGGCCAGGCCGCCCACAACCTGATCCTGACGCGCCCGGACCGCACGGTCTACGCCGTGAAGCGGCTCATCGGGCGGCGGTTCGACTCGCCGGAGGTGCAGCGCGTCATCAAGCGCGTCGGGTACCTCATCCAGGAGGCGCCCGACGGGGGCGTCCAGGTGCAGGTGGGTGACACGTGGATGACACCGTCGGAAGTGGCCGCGGTGGTGCTCCAGGTGGCCCGTGGCATCGCGGAGAAGGCCCTCGGCGAGCCCGTGGAAGAAGCGGTGATCACCGTCCCCGCCCACTTCAACCATGCGCAACGCAAGGCGACGCTCGAGGCCGCTGCGATCGCGGGCCTGCGCTGCAATCGCATCATCAACGAGCCCACCGCCGCGGCGCTCGCGTACGGGCACCGACGCAACGTCGAACGGACACTTGTCATCTTCGACCTCGGCGGTGGCACGTTCGACGTGAGCGTGCTCCGGTTGTCAGGCGGCCTCTACGAGATCCTCTCTACGAGCGGGGACACCTTCCTCGGCGGCGAGGACTTCGACTTCCGCGTGGTGGACTACCTCGCGGATCAGCTGCGGACGCGCACCGGCGTGGACATCCGCGAGGACCGCGCCGCGCTCCAACGTGTCAAGGACGCCGCCGAGCGCGCCAAGTGTGAACTCTCGTTCTCGGATCGCACCACGGTGATCGTGCCACACGTGGCCCCCGGACAGAACCTCGAGACAGCGCTGTCGCGCACCCAACTCGAGGAGCTGTGTCGTGGCATGGTCGAGCGTTGTGTCGAGATCGCCCGCGACGCCGTGTCCGAAGCGGGGCTGAGCATCTCCGACATCGACGAGGTCATCCTCGTGGGCGGCCAGACCCGCATGCCGCTCGTGCGCGAAGCGGTGGCTGGGTTGTTCGGGCGCGAGCCCAGCCGGAGCGTGCACCCCGAGGAGGCCGTGGCAATCGGGGCCGCCGTCCACGCCGCCTCGCTCGGTGATGTCGAGGGCAGCCCGGTGGTCCTGCTCGACGTGACCCCCTTCGACCTGGGGATCGACGCGGCGGGCGGCATGTTCTCGCGGATCGTCCCGAAGAACGCGCGGATCCCGTGTACGGAGTCGCGTACGTTCGCGACGGTGCACGACAACCAGGAGACCGTCCGTGTCACCGTTCGGCAGGGCGAGAGCCGTGTCGCGGAGGAGAACGAGTTCCTTGGCGAGTTCTTGTTCGAGGGGCTCACGCCGGCACCGCGGATGCAGACCAAGGTCGGGGTCACGTTCCGCATCGACGCCAACGGCATGCTGCACGTCACCGCGATCGAGCCCACCTCGGGCGAGCGGCGCAACATCGGCATCCGGAGCTACTCGGAGCGCACCCGCTCGATCGTGCGGCCCACGCCGCCGCCCGGGGGGATCACGCCCGGCACGGCCGCGCCGACGTCCAAGGCGGCCACGCCCGGGGTGAAGAAGAAGGCGGGGTTCTTCGACCAGCTCTTCGGGGGCGGGGGCAAGAAGAAGGCGCCCGCCAAGCCTGCGGGAACGGCCGTCGCGTCCGGGGTGCCGTTGATCGAGCCGGCCACGCTCGCGCCGCCTCCGGTGATCGCGTCGCTCCCGCTCCCTCCGACCCCGGTCGAGCCCGTCGAGGAGCTCGACGCGCTCCCGGAGGACGCCATCCTCGCGCCGGAGCCCCTCGACGAGCTCGAAGAGCTCGACGAACACTCCGCGTACGAGATGTCGGACGGCGCCCTGGAGGACGATCTGTACGAGCCGGCCACGGCCGCGAACTTCGGCCTCGCGGGCGCGCACCAGGTGGGCGCCGAGGGCCCGAGCGGGGATCCGTTCGCGGATCTCGGCGCGCCGCCGCCGCGCGCGCCGGCCCCGACCACCTGGGAGCTCCCGGAGAGCCTGGACGCCGATGACCTGTTCGGCGGCGCGGACGCGGCCGACCTCTTCGCCAGCTCCTTCGCGGAGGATGAGCAGGACCCGCCGACGGACCCGGGGCTGAGTTTCCCGGTCGCCGACCGCGCCGTCGCCGCGTCTGCACCCTCGGTTGCGGAGGCGCCGCTGGTGGGGCTCCACTTCGAGAGCCTGCTCGATGCTCCTTCGGACCCGGTCGCCGAGGGAGACGACTTCGGCTTCGCGCTCGCCGACGCATTCGAGGAGGACACCTCCAACTTCGCGCCCCCGTCCGCGCCGAGCGAGCCCGCGTCGGACGACGATCTGTTCGGCTTCTCGTTCGCGGACCTCGCGCGGGACGAGGCGGCGGATCGCGAGCCCCCCTCGCCAGCGCCGGTGGCCGCCGCCCCCCGCGCGACCCCTCCGCGGGAGGCCGCCGGCCGCCGCCCGAACGACGACGCGACCGAGATCTTCCGGCGGCCCGTCCTCGATGACGACGGCTTCGCGTTCCCGATGCCCGACGACGACCGGGACGCGCGCCAGGCCGACGGGAAGAAGGGGCTGCGCAAACCCGCCCGCGTGAAGTTGCACTACCGCGAACGTGAGCTCATGGTGGCCGAGTACACGGAGAACCTCCGCCGGGGCGGCGCGCTCATCCGCACCGAGAAGCCGTTGGCCAGCGGGCGCGAATGCGTCTTCGAGATCAACGGGCCCGGCCTCGACCAGCCGCTCGTCATCCCCGCGAGCGTGTCGCGGGTCCTGGCCGACGGCATGGAGGTCGAGTATCGGCTGGACGAGGCCGAGCGTTCCGCGCTTCTCGCGCAGCTCGGGGCCTGATCGGGCCGCCTCACGCGCCCGTGCACCGGGATAAGAGGGCCGGATGTACGCCGACCCTGCGCCCGACGCGCCTCCGGACTCCGCCGTGACCCCTCCTCGCGACGACGACGCTACCTGTGATCGTCTCGCGGGAGACTGGCAGATCTGGCAGCTCCGCCGCGGACATCGCTTCTCCGCGGACGACATGTTGACCGCCTGGATGGCGGCCGGCGTCGCGCCGGGAGCGGTGGATCTGCTGGACCTCGGCGCGGGCATCGGGTCCGTCGGCTTGATGACCTTGTGGCGAATGGCGCCGGCGGCCCGGCTCCTGATGGTCGAGGCGCAGGAGGTCAGCCACGGCCTCGCGCGCCGGACCGTCGAGACGAACGCCCTCGAGGCCCGCGTGAGCCTGCGCCTGGGCGACCTGCGCGACCTCGACATCGTCACCGAGGCCGGCCGCTTCGATCTCGTGACCGGGAGCCCCCCCTACATCCCGCTCGGCAAGGGCGTGGTGTCCCCCGTGGCCCAGCGTGCGGCGTGCCGGATGGAGCTGCGCGGCAGCATCATCGACTACGCGCAGACCGCGGCGCGCGCCATGCACCCCGACGGTTGGTTCGTCTCCTGTTTCGCCGCGGCCGATCCGCGGGGGGACGAGGCCTACGCCGCCGCCGGGCTGCACCTCCACGTGCGGCAGGAGGTCGTCTTCCGCGCCGGGCAGGCGCCGATGATCACGTTGTTCGCGGGCCGTCACATGGCCGGCCCCTGCGATCGTCGCGAGCCGCTGCAGATCCGCGACTCGACGGGCCAGTGGACCGACGCCTACCTCGATCTACGCGAGCTCATGGGAACCATCGTCAAGCGCCCGCCGGTGGCGCCATGATGTCCGCATTCTTCTCGGCGCTGTTCGGTCGTTGTCCATGCTGCGGCCGCGGCTCGCTTTACCAGTCGTTCATGAAGCTGAACGAGACCTGCGCCGTCTGTCACGTCCGCTTCGAGCGCTGGAGCGGGAGCTGGACCATCCCGACGGTCATGGGCTACGCGTCGGGCGCCATCTTCGCCATCGTGCTCGGCTACATCTTCCACCGGACGGGGCGCCTCGAGGGATCCGAGAACATCATCATCCCGGCGACCGTGGCGTTCACGTGCCTGTTCTACCCGGTGTGCAAGAACCTGAGCATGTTCATGCTCTTCCAGAACGGCTTCATCTTCGTCGATCCGCCCACCCTGGTGCGCGACGATCCCGCGGACCCGGTCGGCGCGCCTCCCTTCGAGCCTCCTCCGCAACGGGAGGACGATCCGACCCTTTCCGAGGACCGGCTTCCCCAGGAGGACGATCCGACGGACGGGGGCGGGCGAGCCGCGTAAGCTGCGCGGATGTCCCCCCGCTTCCTCGTCCTTGGCGGCGGTCCGGCCGGCGCCACCACCGCGGCGGTGCTCGCCCAGCACGGCGCCCGGGTCACCCTGGTCGAGCGCGCGCGCATGCCGCGCCACCACGTCGGAGAATCGCTCCAGCCCGCGTCGATCGCGCTGCTCGAGCGCCACCTGGGGCTGGGCGCCGCGATCCATGCCATGGGCTTTCCGCGCAAGTACGGCGCCGCCTACGTCTGGGGGGAGACACGGACCCCGTGGACCGTGTTGTTCGACCCAAAACTCGAGACCGACCTCCCCACGTTGACCGAGGCCGCGCTGCTGGCGGGCCCCTACGAGCACGCCTACAACGTCGAGCGCGCGCCGTTCGATCATCTCCTCCTGCAAGAGGCGGCGCGTCGTGGCGCCGAGGTGCGCGAGGAGGTCGAGGCTGTCGGCATCCTGGAGGAGGAGGGGCGGGTCGTCGGGGCGCGGCTGCTGGCGAACGGACGGCACGAGGAGGTCCGCGCGGACTTCGTCGTCGACGCGTCGGGCCAGCGATGCCTCGTCGGCCGGCACTTCGGCCTCACCCGCAATGTTCCCGACCTGCAGGCCACGGCGACCTACACGTGGTTCGACGGTGCGGGCGGCTTTCCCGGGCCGCTCGGGCGCCATGTCCAATGGATCGAAACGGTGCCCGATGGGTGGATCTGGTTCATCCCCATCGGCCCCGACCGCACCAGCGTCGGCGTCGTGACGAGGGATCGATCGCGGATGGACGAGGCCCGCTTCGACAACATCCTCGCGAGCTCCGGCCTGCCGCTCGCTGGCGCCCGCGCGGTCCCGAGCGGGGAGGGGACCGGCCGCCTCCGCTTCGTCCGGGACTGGTCGTTCACGCACGCCCGGCTCGCGGGAGACGGCTGGATGCTGGTGGGGGACGCCGCCGCGTTCGTCGATCCCATCCTCTCCGGCGGGGTCGACTTCGCGATCCGCGGCGGGTGCCAGGCCGCGCTCGCGCTGCTCCGGGCGTACGGGGACGAGGGCGCCGATCGGGCCGAGCTCCTCGCCGCATACGACGCCGACGTGGCAAAGGACTACAAGGCCTACCTCCGACTGGCCCGCTACTGGTACGGAAACAACCGCTCGGTCGACGGCTTCTTCTGGGAGGCCCATCGCGAGATCCCACCCCACGCCGTCTCCACGCCCTACCGTGCATTCGTGTACCTCACGACGGGTCAGCTGGCGGCGGACCGCCACCTCCGCGTGTTCCAGGACTGGCAGGAGCGGAAGATGTTCCGCGCGTTGGGCGTCGACGCGGAGGCGGTCCGGCGCGCGGCGCGATCCGCGCGTGGAGAGGGCTGATCGGGGCGTCCCGTCGCCACATCAGACGCGCCCGAGCTTTCCTGCGCCTGCGACGGACCCTACATTGCCGTCGTGACGAGCGCGGCCGACTTCCTGCCCTCCCGTGTGACCCTGGAGACGTTGCGTGAGGCGGGGGAGGGGTGCCGCGGCTGTGAGCTCTGGGCCTGCGCGACGCGCGTGGTGTTCGGGGAGGGCCCGCCCGACGCGCAGGTGATGCTTGTGGGAGAGCAGCCCGGCAACGAAGAGGACTTGACCGGGCGCCCGTTCGTCGGCCCCGCTGGCCGCCTCCTCGACCGCGCGCTCGCGGAGGTGGGGTTGGACCGCTCGGAGGTCTACGTCACGAACGCCGTGAAGCACTTCCGGTCGGAGCCGCGCGGCAAACGCCGCATCCACAAGAAGCCGGGCGACGAGCACGTAGAGGCATGCCTGCCCTGGCTGGAAGCCGAGATCGGGGTCGTGCGCCCCACGATGCTCGTCTGCCTCGGCGCCACCGCCGCCAAGGCGCTGCTGGGCGTCGCGTTCCGGGTGAGCCGCCAGAGGGGCACCTTCGTGCCCTCGCCCCTCGCGCCCAACGTGCTCGCCACGGTGCACCCCTCCTCGATCCTCCGCGCCCCCGACGACACCGCGCGTCGCGAAGCCTACGTGCACTTCGTCCACGATCTCGGGCAGGTCGCCGAGCGGCTGAGGAGCCTCGTCGAGGTGGGGTAGGCGCGTAGCGTCCGGGGCGCGACAGGACGGCAACCCAAGGATAGATTCCGCGGTCCCGAGGATGGCGCCTTGTACTACGACAACCCCTACGATCGTGGCGTCGTCTGGGAGCGGCTCGGCGCGGAGCCCTTCGATCTCGTGGTCATCGGCGGCGGGGCGATCGGCGCCGCCTCCGCACGGGACGCGGCGCTGCGCGGGCTCAAGGTCGCCCTGATCGACACGGACGACATCGCGTCGGGCACCTCGTCCCGCTCGTCCAAGCTCATCCACGGCGGCCTGCGGTACCTCGAACAGGGTGATCTCTCCCTGGTGTTCGAGTCGGTGAGCGAGCGCCGCACGATGATGAACATCGCGCCCCATCTCGTGCGTCCGCTCGGTTTCCTGTTCCCCATCTACGCCTCCGATCCCGTGCGCCTCGCGACGCTCCGTCTCGGCCTCATCGTGTACGAGGGGCTCGCGTTGTTCCGCTCCCCCAAGCGCCACAAGACGTTGTCCGCCGCCGAGGTGGGCGAGGAGGTCCCGCTCCTCCGCAAGACCGGCCTCCACGGCGGCCCGCTCTACTGGGACTGCATGACGGACGACGCGCGGCTCACCCTCGAAACCGTGCTCGACGCGCGCCAGGCGGGCGCGGCGGTGCTCACGTACGGGCGTGCGGAGCTCCGCCGCGGAGAGGACGGGCGCATCACCGGTGTCCGGGTGATCGACCTGGCCGACCGGAGCGGCGCGCCTCGCACGGTCGACATCCGCGCCTCCGCCGTCATCAACGCGACCGGCCCGTGGTCGGACTCCGTCCGCTCGTCGCCCACGCAGCAGAGCCACCAGCTCCGCCTGACGAAGGGCGTGCACATCGTCCTCCCCGCGGCCCGGCTCCCGCTCGAGCACACCGTCGTCTGCTTCCATCCCAAGGATCAACGCGTGATGTTCGTGATCCCGTGGGGGGATCAGGTCTACGTCGGCACGACCGACACCGACTACGAAGGGGACCCGCGGGACGTCGCCGCCGACGCCGCGGACATCGACTACCTGCTCCAGGCGATCGACGCCTACTTCCCCGACGTGCACATCCGCCCCGACGAGATCACCGCCACGTGGGCGGGCCTGCGCCCGCTCATCCGGGCCGAGGGAGTGTCGCCCTCCCAGGTGTCGCGCGAACACGTCATCACGACGGACGCGGACGGCCTCGTCAGCATCGCCGGTGGCAAGCTCACCACCGCGCGGCGCATGGGCGCCGAGGTCGTCGAGGAGGCCGTCGAGTGGATGAAGAAGTCGGGGCACCCGCCGGCGACGCTCCGCCCCGTCAACACCGCCCAGCTCCCGCTCCCGGGCGCGGTCGGTTGGCCCGCGGAGGACGACGGGACCGAGGTTGCCCAAAAGGTGCTCGCCGCCGCCGACGGCCGGCTCGAGCTGGCGACCTGCCGCTACCTCGCCGATCGTTACGGCACGCTCTCCGTCGATCTGGTGCGGGAGTCGGCCCACGATCAGCGGCTCTTCCAGCCCATCATCGCCGGTCGTCCCGAGATCCTCGGCCAGATCGACTGGGCCGTGCGCTACGAGATGGCGCTGACCGTCACCGACTTCATGGCGCGGCGCACGCAGCTCTTCTTCCGCGACGCAGACCAGGGGCTCGGCGCCCTCACGGTCGTGTCCGAGCGGATGGCCGAGCTGCTCGGATGGTCGGACGAGCAGCGCCGCCACTCGGCGAACGCTTACCGGAACGAGGTGGCGCGTAGTCGCCAGTGGAAGACCGGGCCGGCGGCTTAGCCCGCCGATCTAGGAGCGGCGGCGGCGGGCGAGCAGGGCGGCGAGGACGAGCACGGCCGCACCCGTCGGCGCGGTGCCGGTCGACGAGCAACCAGCCGCGGCACGGGCATGCGCCGGGGGGATGGGCGCCGCCTGCTCGTTCTCCACCACGACCGTCTCGGCGGTACAGCTCGGCGAGGGCTCCCACTCGGGATCGGGCTCGGTGAGCGGGGGTGTCCACGTCAGGTCGAGCTCCGCGCGAAGATCCCCGAGCGTGGCCGTGATCGTCGTGGCCTGGGGGCCGCTGACCGTTGAAGGGTCCCGGCAGGCGTCGTAGAGGAAGGCGTACTCCTGCGCGGTTCCGTAGGCGTCGGTCGTCGTGGTCACGTCGATGGGGCCGCTCTCCCAGACGACAGGAGCCCCGAAGAGCAGGTTCCCATCGCCATCACGGACCACCGCGCGCGCCGCGTACGGGATCGTGAAGGAGGGGGCCTCGCGGGCCGGGAGGTAGAAGTGCACGATCTCCAAGGAGGCGGCCGCCGAGACGGGGACGCTGAGGACCTCCGCCAACGGAAAGGAGGCGCCGCCGGCGAATAGGGTGAGTCCGGCGCGCGTACCGAGCCACGGCGTGACCTCGACAACGCCCGGTGCGCGCACGGCGACGTTCGGCAACGCGCCGGCCTGCCACCCAGGCGTGTAGGACCCTCCGCTCCAGGCCACCTCCTCGCCCGTTTCGCGCGTACGGAGGCGCGCGTTCAGCGCGTAGGTCTCTCCCGCCACGATCCGCCACGGCTCGCCTTCCACGTGTCGCCAATCGCCCGGGATTTCCCCGACGAGGCCCCCCTCCTCCTGGGCCCGCTCCGCGTAGTCCTCGTAGATCATCGGCGTGTAGGCCTCAACGTCCGCGGCCGCGACCACGTCGAGCGTCACGTGGTCCTCGACCGCGACCCACCCGAGGTCCTGCGCCTGGCACGACGTGGGGGTGAACGTCCACTCGACCGCCCCCGGCTCGGTGAACGTGAGGCACTGGCCGTCATCCACGACCGGCCCGGTGAGCGAGTCCGTGAAACAGGCCGTGATGTCGCCGCCTCCCTCGGGGAAGTCGTCGGCGATCGAGGTGAAGGAGGGACACAGCTGGGTCTGCGCGAGGAACGGGCCACCGCCCTCGATGCCGACCACGTCCGCGTCACTCACGAGCATCTGGCCTTGCTGGGTCTCGAAGCCCGAATTGCAGGCGGCCAGGAGGGCGAGGGGAAGAAACACGGGGGAGGGGTGTTGCATGCCATGACCGGATGCAAGATGCGTGCAACCCAGGATTCGCAGGGATCCGGCGGGCTGGACGCCCAGCAATCGGGACTTCTCAGTCCTGCCGATCGCCGACGAAGTCCACCGTCTCACACACCGGCAGCCATCCGCCCTCGGCCCCGCGGCGCAGCAGCTCGCGGATCCCCTCGCGCCCGTCCGCGCCGTAGTCCAGCGTGTCCGCGTTCGCGTAGAGCGACAGGTACAGGTCGACAGCCTCGCGGGTCTTGAGCGTGCCGCCCCGCGCGAGCAACCAATCGATCGCCTCCTCCCGGTGCGCGAGCCCGTGGGCGATGCTCGCCCGCATCACGCGATCGGCCCGCGCGATCACGTCGGCGCCGAGGTCGCGACGGATCACGTTGCCGCCGAGGGGGAGGGGGAGGGAGGTCTTCACGAACCACCAGTCGCCGATGTCGAGCAGCTGCACGAAGCCCTCGGCGGCGTAGGTGAGCCGCCCCTCGTGGATGATCAGCGCGGCTTCGACCTCGTCGGCGCGCAGGGCGTCGAACTGCAGGGAGGTGGGCGCGATGGGGATGACGATGGGGTCGAACCGCGTGATCATGCGCAGCACGAGGCATGCGGTCGTCGTCAGGCCGGGAACGGCGATGCGACGCCCTTCGAGGAGCGCGCTCATCTTCTGCTCGCCGGCGGTCGCGAGCATCGCCGGCTTCGCGACGACCACGGGCCCGTAGCCCCGCCCGACGCTGCCGCCGTGCGCGAGCAGCTGGTAGTTCGAGGCGACGATCGGGTAGTGCGCGATGGAGATCGCGGTCACGTCGGGCCCGCTGCCGTCGGCCATGCGGTTCAGCTTGTCCGTGTCGACGGAGACGACCTCGAACGTGAGGCCCTCCGTGTCGATCAGCCCCTCGGTGATCGCCCGGAACATGAACAGATCGTCGGCGTCGGGAGAGATGGCGCAGCGCAGCTTCACGGAGCCTCCGGCTTCGGGGCCCCTCCCTATCGCGCTGCTACAGGGTGAGCGGATCCGCGATGCGCGCGTTCGTGCGGCGCAGGCGCTGGCCGAGCGCGCCCATCATCTTCCACAACAGCGCGTTGCCGAGCTCGGGCTCGCGGCGACAGAAGTCGCGCAGCTGCTCGGCGGAGACGCTGATGGCGGCGCCGAAGCTGACACCGGCCACCGAGGCCGACCGCGGCTCGTCGTCCGCGAGGGCGAGCTCCCCGAAGTGTTCGCCCGCGGTGAGTCGCGCGACCTCCACCCCGTTGACCTTCACCGACACCTCGCCCTCGAGGATCACGAACATGCTCGTGCCGGGCGAACCCTGCTCGACCAGCACTTCGCCGGGCGCGAAATAGTGCTCCTCGACGATGCGGCCGACCTGGAGGCGGGCGGCGTAGGGAAGGTCCTCGAAGAGGAAGAGCGCCTCGAGCATCCCGGCGCGCGCGGCCATGTCGTCGCCCCGATCGGTGCCGTCGGGATCGAGCAGCACGACGGTGATGTTGTCGGGCCCGCCCCGATCGAGCGCGGCCTGGAGGAGCGCTTCGACGGCGCCGTCGAGATCGTCGGAGCCACCTTCCTGGAGCATCAGCTCGGGCGCCACCACGTCGGAGAGCCCGTCGGAGCAGAGCAGGAGTCGATCCCCGGGGTGCAGGTCGACCGCCGCGAGGGAGGGTTGCACCGTGGGGTACAGGCCGACGGCGCGCGTGATGACGTGGCGGTGTCGGGAGGACCGCGCCTCCTCGTACGACATCTTGCCGGTGCGCACGAGCTCGTTGACCATCGAGTGGTCCTCGGTGAGCTGGCGCAGCTCGCCGTCGCGGACGAGGTACGCGCGCGAGTCGCCCACGTGCGCGAGGAACGCAGTGCCATTCCCGACGACGAGGGCGACCACCGTGGTGGTCATGCCGGCGCGTCCCTCGCTCTCGGCGGTCTCGTAGATTCGGCGGCTCGCCGTCTGGAGCACCTCGTCCATCGTCGCGAGCACGGCGTTGCGCGTGTCGAGCGTGGGGGTGTCGGCAAAGGCGGTGAGGCGCATCCCGAGCAGCTCCGCGCCGTCTCGGAAGCTCTCCACGCAGAGGGCCGACGCGACCTCTCCGCACGCGCGCCCGCCGACCCCGTCGGCGACGACGTAGATCCCGGACTCCGGTAGAGTGAGGAGGGCGTCCTCGTTGTGATTCCGCTTCTTTCCGGGGTCGGTGCGGGCAGCCAACTTGCGCATGGCGATGTTCTACCACGGACTCCCGTCGCCATCCGCGTTCCATGGGCGGCAGTTCGTTCAGTCTTGACTGAACGGATCGATGGACATAGCCGGGGGGCATGGTCGAGACCGTGTCCGCCATCGTCCGCGAGGTGCGCTTCATCGAGGAGTGGGGCCTCGATTTCGAGAGGGTGGGAGTGCCGGCGATCGGGCGGCGCGTCGGGGGGGACTCGTGACACCAGCGGTCGAGATCGAAGGCTACGCGGAGGTCCGCGCCAGCGGGCTCATCGGCGTCGAGGGCACACCATGGACCCTGGTGGAGCGGGCTCGCCCGCGGTTTGCCATCCCCATCGGCGATCGGGTCACCGTCGAGGCCGTCGTCGAGGCCGCCTTCTCCCAGGGCCGCGACAACACGGACGAGGCCGCCGCCCTCATCCTCGCCTCCGACCTCGGCCCCCTCCTCGAGGCAGGCGGCTGCTCCTACGATCCCGAGCCCCGCTACGACGAGGTCAGCGACTACCTCTCCGTCGAGCGCCTCCACATCGATCTGAACCTCGCCGCGGTAGATCTGACCATCGGCCGCCAGGCGCTCAACTGGGGCTCCGGGCTGGTGTTCCACCCCACCGATCTGTACGCGGAGGTCGTCGCGACCGAGCCCTGGCGCGAGCGTCGGGGCGTCAACGCGGTCAAGGCCGCCATCCCCATCGGGGACCACCAGGTGATGGCCGTCGTCGCGGTCGACGATGACCTCTCGCCGCTCTATGCCGAGAAGATCGCCGCCCCCGCCGTGTCCGGAGCGGTCAAGGCGACATTCCGGGCCGCCGGCACGGACCTCTCCGCGGTGGGCCACCTCGGGAGTGATGGCGAGTGGTTTGCCGGAGCCGACCTGCGCGGCAACCTCGGCGTGGGCTGGTGGGTCGAGGGCGGATGGCACGGAAAGGCAGGCGCCGCCGAGGTCGTCGCCGGCGTGGACTACTCCTTCGACGTCCTGAGCGTGCTCTACCTCGCGGCCGAGTACCGGTATGACGGCACGGGTGCGCTGCCGGAGGACTACGACTTCGCGGCGCGCTCGACCGGCACGGCCAACCCGTTCGACTGCGCGTTCCTCCCCACTGCCGAAACCGGCGAGCCCCGCGCGACGCTCGGCCAGCACTACGTCGACGGCATCGTGCGCCTCGGGTTCACCGAGGACATCGGCGTGTCGGCCGTCGCGATCGTGAACCTGCTCGACGGTACCGGCTACGCGGTGCCCGACGCCTACGCCAACGTCGGCGCCCACGCGACCGTGCACATCGGCGCCCAGATCCCCTTCGGCAAGGACGGCGAGTTCCGCCCGGCTGACGAAGACATGAGCTACACCGCCGGCACCTACACGGCCGACCTGTCCGGGCTCGTTCCGGACGCGACCGTGCTCGGGTGGGTCCGGTACAGCTTCTAAGTCCTCTCCCTTCGAGGCATCTGCCGAGGCCACGGCCTCCCGAGGATTGTCATGGCGCTCTGCGAGCTGCGAAACGTCAAGAAGATCTACCCCATGGGAGATCTCGAGGTCCAGGCGCTCCGTGGGGTCGACCTCACCGTCGAGAAAGGGGAGTTCACCGTCATCGCCGGCCCGTCGGGCTCCGGCAAGTCGACCGTACTCAACCTGATCGGCTGCCTCGATCGCCCGTCCTCCGGCGAGGTGCTGCTCGAGGACAAGCTGGTCGCGAAGATGGGTGACACGGAGCTCGGCTCGCTTCGGGCTGCGCGGATCGGGTTCATCTTCCAGAGCTTCAACCTCATCCCCGTCCTGACCGCGTTCGAGAATGTGGAGCTCGCGCTGCGGCTCGCGGGGCACCACACGGACAACAAGGGGCGCGTCGAGAAGGCGCTTCGGGACGTGGGCCTCGGCGACTACATGTACCGCCGCCCCGCGCAGCTCTCGGGCGGGCAGCAGCAACGCGTCGCCATCGCCCGCGCGCTCGTCAAGTCGCCGGCGCTGGTCATCGCGGACGAGCCCACGGCCAACCTCGACTCCCAGAACGGCCGGGCGATCCTCGAGCTCATGCGTGACATGAACGCGCGGGACGGCGTCACGTTCCTGTTCTCGACCCACGACGCGATGGTGATGGAACAGGCGCGGCGCGTGGTCCGGCTCGTGGACGGCCTGGTGGTGGACGACAGCCGGCGGACGCCACTCCAGGCGGGGAGCGCGTCGTGATCTTCCTCGCGCAGCTCGCGATGCGGAACCTCTTCCGGAACGTGGGCCGCACGTTGATCACCTCCGTAACGGTGGTGTTCGGCGTGGCGCTGCCGATCCTCGGCTGGGGCATGGTCGACGGGCTCGACGAGAACGTGCTGCGAGCCTCGCGCACCACCACGACCGGCGAGATCCTCCTACGTCCGGATGCGTACCCGACCGACGGGATCGAGTTTCCCCTAAGCAAGGCCGAGGTCGTCTCCCCGGCGTTGGCGGCGAAGCTCGAGAAGGCGGGCGTTTGGACCGCGCGGACCGTGTTTCCCGCCCGCCTCGTGAAGGGCGTCGAGGCCGTGCGTGCCAGCGGCAACGCCTATGACGCGGCGACGGACGGGAAGGTGTTTCCGCGCGACGGCTGGGCGATCGAGGGGGCCTGGCCCGCGAACGGAGCCACCGAGCTCGTCTTGGGGAGCGGCCTCGCCCGCCTCATCGACGCGAAGCTCGGCGACGACGTGATCATCGAGTCGCGCACCTTCCCGGGTGCCATGAACGCCCTGACCTTCCGGGTCGCCGGCATCGTGAACACCGACAACGCAGGGCTCGACGCGATGGGATTCTGGGTGGAGATGGGGGTCGCGGAGAGCCTCCTTCAGCTCGACGGCCGCCGTACACACGTCGCGGTCGACGCGAGCGGGGACCCCGAAACCGCGGCGACTGCGCTCGGCGGGCTCGGATGGAGCACCCGCACCGTCCACCAGGAGTGCGCGGATCTCATCGCCGCGAACATGATCCGCCGCTACGCGCTGCTGTTCCTGGTGGGGATCATCCTGCTGATCGCCGGAGTCGGCATCGCGAACACCGTGATCATGGCGGCCTACGAGCGTGTACGGGAGATCGGCACCCTCATGGCGCTCGGGATGAAGAAGCGCGACGTAGCCGGGCTGTTCCTCCTGGAGGGCGCCGGGCTGGGCCTCGTCGCGGGGTTCACCGGCGCCGCGATCGGCGTCGCTGGCGTGCTCTACTGGCAGCGGAACGGCATCTACTTCGGTGACGCGATCAAGAACGCGGGGCAGGTCGCGATGGGCGCCACGCTGTTCATGCAGTTCCGATGGGCGCCCATCGTGGTGTCCTGGTGCTTCGGGCTCGGCATCGCGATCGTGGCCTCGCTGTGGCCCGCCCGCTACGCGGCCAACCTCAACCCCGCCGACGCGGTCAAGGCAGACTGAATGTTGCTCTCCTTGGCGCTCCGCAACGCGCTCCGAAATCGCCGCCGCTCGCTCCTCACCGCCACCATGGTCATGTTGGGGGTCGCCAGCTTGACGGTCGCCATGTCCTGGCTCGAGGGCCTCTTCGGCGGCACCGTGGAGATGGCGGCCAACCTCGCCGGGCACGTGCGTGTGGTGGACGCGGACTATGCGAAGCGCGAGCAGCTCAACCCGCTCCACGAGAACATCGCGTCCAGCGCACCCCTGGAGGCCGTGATCCTCACGGTGCCGGGCGTCGTGGCGGTCTACCCCCGCATCTCGATGGGGGTCACCGCGACCGTCGGGGACGAGATTGGTGAAGAGTTCGGCCTCGTTCAGGGCGCGCCGCTCGCGTTCTTCGAGGGGCCCCTCGCGCTCCCGGGCCACCTCCTGGAGGGGCGCCTCCTCGCCACCGACGACGAGGTCGTGATCGGCAAGAAGCTGGTCGACAAGATGGGTGCAAAGCTCGGCGACGACGTGGTGATCCTCGGGCAGACCCAGGACGGGTCCATGTCCCCGGCCAAGCTGAAGCTCGTCGGCATCGTCGACCTCGGCAACGCCATGCAGAACCGGCAGATTTTCGTCACCCTCGAGAAGGTACGGTACCTGGCGGACATCCCGGACGGGGCGGTCGAGCTGGCCGTCTATGGTGACGACCGGGACGAGGGGGCCGCCGTCGCCACGCGGATCGCCGCGCTCCCCGAGCTCGCCGGGATGGACGTGAAGTCCTGGGATCAGCGCCCGCCGTTCGACAGCATCATGGGCCTGCTGTCCACCGTGAAGGGAGTGGCTGGGTTCGCGATGGTGTTCATCACCGGGCTGGGAGTGCTCAACACCATGCTGATGAGCGTCCTCGAGCGCACCGGAGAGATCGGCGTCATGCGGGCCATGGGGCTGCGTCGCACCCAGGTCGTCTGGTTGTTCGTGCTCGAGGCGCTCGGTATCTCCGCGGTCGGCGGGTTCCTGGGGGCGGTGCTCGGGGGCCTGGGTGGGTACTGGCTGCAGGTGCACGGGGTGAACCTCGGCTCCGTCGTAGACAAGCTGCCCGCGAATGTGCCGATGAACTCCACCGTCTACGGCCAGGTGACGCCAGAGATCCTCCTCTCGGCGGTCCTCCTCGGCCTCGCCATGGCCGTGGTCGGTGGCCTGGTCCCCGCTATCCGCGCCTCCCGGATCGAACCCATCGAGGCGATGCGCCATCGCCGTTAGGAGTCCCTCATGCTCCGCTGGATCCTTCTCCTCGTCTTCTCCCTGCTCCCCATGGTCGCGCACGCGCAATCTCTCGACGAGATCCTGTCGAAGGTCGACGCGAACATGACCTTCGACACGCGGGAGACGACCATGAAGATGACCGTCACCAAGGGCGACCGGGTGAAGGTGTACCGCATGCACAGCTTCGGCCGGGGCGCGGACGAAGCGGCGGTCGAGTACCTGGAGCCGGCGCGTGACAAGGGCACCAAGATGCTCAAGAACGCCGCCGACCTCTGGATGTGGCTGCCCGCGGTGGAGAAGACCCAGAAGATCTCCGGGCACATGCTCCGCCAGAGCATGATGGGCTCGGACATGTCCTACGAGGACATGATGCAGGCCTCCGGATGGCGGAAGCAGTACGCCGGCACGGTGGTGGGCGAGGAGACGCTCGACGGCCGCAAGGTCTGGAAGCTGGAGCTCAAGGCCACGACTCCCGACGTCAGCTACCCCCGGCGCCTCGTCTGGGTCGACCAGGCCACCAGCATCCCGTTGAAGCAGGAGCTCTACGCTCTCTCGGGCATGCTTCTCAAGGTCTGGACGATGAGCGACGTGAAGGACTTCGGCGGGAGGCAGTTTCCCACGAAGATGGTGATCGAGGACAAGGTCCAGCAGAATAGCCGTACCGAACTGGTGTTCGAAGACATGAAGTTCGCGATCCCGCTGGAGGGGGAGGTCTTCTCCCTGCGCTGGCTCGAGCGGTAGGGGAGGGGATCCGCACGGATTCGATGTCCTGGGCCCCTTGCCGTCCGCGGCGGGCAGTGGTTATACAAGGGCCACGGCGACGATGACCCTGGTCGGACTCGCCCCGCCTCAAACCGCTCGCAAGAATGGTTGACAGGTGAGCGCCCGCCAGCTAACTGGCCGGCGCGGAAGGAACGAGGATGAAACCTCGGAGCCATCCACCCCGCGAAAACCTCCGAAAGAGGGTTGACGACGGGGCGCGGCGCAGATAGAAAGCGCCGCACAGCGAAACGGGTTGAAACACTCGCTTCGGTCTCGGTTTGAAGCCATGCAAATGGCGCCAACCGATCTTTGAAAAATTGGTAGTAGTTTCTGTAACGTTCAATAGAGTTTCGGCTCGAAC
>JAZKFH010000024.1:0-159046 GCA_040386535.1 Myxococcota bacterium
GGCGGTGGTTCGGGCGGCGGCTCCGGCGGTGGCGGAAGCTCCGGCGGTGGTGGTGGTTCGGGCGGCGGCTCCGGCGGCGGCGGTAGCTCCGGCGGTGGCGGCGGCTCCGGCGGCGGTGGTGCGGGCGGCGGCTCCGGCGGCGGCGGTAGCTCCGGCGGCGGCGGCGGTAGCTCCGGTGGTGGCGGCGGGTCCGGTGGTGGCGGAAGCTCCGGCGGCGGTGGCGGAAGCTCCGGTGGCGGTAGCTCCGGCGGCGGCGGTGGTTCGGGCGGCGGCTCAGGCGGTGGCGGAAGCTCCGGCGGCGGTGGCGGAAGCTCCGGCGGTGGCGGCTCCGACGGCGAAGGCCCGGGCCTGGGCTCACACAGCGGCGGCTTCGGCTCCAGCGGCGGGTCGGACGGCGGTCCGTCGCATGGCGGCGGCGGCACCTCTCCCCACGCCACGCCCGACAGCGCGCTCGGGCACGGCGGAGTCTCCCCCTCTACGGGCGGCCCGGACCGAGGCGACGCGCCCAAGGTCGGCGGCGCCAAGGAGAACGCGGGCGCGGGCCCCGGCGCCGGTGGTGGGTCCGGCGGCGGCACGGGTCGGCCTCCAATCCTCGACCCGTTCAGCCCGAAGCACGACGAAGTCGACGCCAAGCGGGCCGAGCGGGTCGGCGACGAGCGCGAGGCCACCAGCGGCACGACGTCCCGGGAAGGCCCGTCCGGTCCGGGCACGGGCGGGGACAAGCCCGCCGGCGGATCTTCGGGCCCCTCGATGGACATCTTGAAGCGGCTCGAGCGGCTCAAGAAGGGGGCGGACGACGCAACGTGACCGTTTGGAGCGACGATGACCGCACCGCGCTCGGTTAGGCTCACGGCCCGTATGTTCCTGTGCGGCGGCCTCGCGCTCCTCACGTCCGTGGCGTGCGCGACCACGCCGCCGCGTTCTCCCGCGCCTCTTCCGGACGCGACGCTTCCAGACAGGGCGGTCCCTCCAACCATGACCCCGCCCGCCGCCCCCACTCCCGACGTTTCGGTCCCCGGAGCCCGCATGGAAGAGATCCAGGAGACCACGGTCGGCACCCTCTCGGGCGTCGACATCGGCGTCGCGAACATGTGGGAGCGGGACTTCATCGACGGCACGGGCGCGGCCCGCAAGGGCCTCACCGCGCGGATCGACTTCGAAGTCGGCGCGGAGACCCGTCGGGTCGTGGTAGGGCATGGCTCCATCCTCGAGATGGGCGGCGAGCGATGGGAGGTGGTCGCCCTCGAGAAGACCCCCGGCCAGAACGGCTCCATCACGCTCCGCTGCCTCACCCCCTGAAACCGGTCCGTCCGGAGGCTGCTGCGTGGCATCCCGTCCTTCCGATCCCCTCCTCGCCTTCCTGCGCGACGCCGTCCGCAAGAAGGGGCTGAACACCGCCGAGCTCGCCGCGCGCACCGGGCTCGACCGCGCGAAGCTCAAGCACAGCCTCGCCGGCCATGAAGACCTCACCGTCGACGATCTGATCGCGCTGTCCAAGGCGCTCGAGCTCACGCCCGCCGAGCTCGGCCTCGCCGGTGTCGAAGGCGCCGATACGCCGATCGACACGCTCGTCGCCGCGCCCCCCGAGCCCATCGCGGGGCCGGACCCCTTCGGAAACCTCTCCCGCCAGGTGGTCGAGCACGGCTTCGCCCTCGGGATCGATCTGTTCCTGGTGCTCGACACGACGCAGCTCGTCGGCAGCGGCATTCCCCGCCAGGTCCTCGACGAGCAACGCGAGCAGCTCCGCCTCCGGATGGAGGCGCGGTGGTTCCCACAGAACAAGGCGCGCTTCCTCGATGACGCGATGGTCTGCATGCTCTCGTTCGACGCGCTGTACGAGTGCACGTTGCCGTGGTCGGCCTTCCGCTCCGTCACCTTCCTGCTCCCCGCGGAGGCGCACGTGCCCACGACACCCGAGCCGCCGGCTCCCGTACGCCCTGCCGCCCCCTTCTTGAGGATCGTCAAGTAGCGATGCGCACGATCCCGCGGCGGGCGCTGCTCGCCCTCGGGGTCGGCCTCCTCACCCTCGGCGGGATCGGCTTCGGCACGGCGGGCGGATCCTCCGCGCCTCCCCTCCCCGACCCCGCGTCCACGCCCGTCCCCGCGGCGCCCCTCGTGGGAATCGACGGCCTGCGGTTCGGCCTCGGGATCAACGAGGCCGTCGCGGTGCCCCAGAAGTTGCTCCGGGCGGGGCACTTCACGCCCGCCTCGCTGGCAGAACACCTCGATCGCGACGCCTCGCGCGCGGCGGGGCTCGGCGCTCGCCTCACCCGTGGCAACAGCGGCGCGTTCCCGCGCACCTCCTGGTGGGCGCACATCAACGAGCCGGGCGCCGCGGACGACACCGACCTCTGGGTGCGCACGGTGCAGGCCCACGATCTCGAGCCGGTGCTCATGGTGAGCCCGTGGCCGGGCAACCGTTCCGCCAACGTCACCCTCACGTACGTGCCCGCGGACATGCCCGCCTACACGACCTGGGTGCGCGCGCTGGTCGAGCGCTACGACGGCGACGGGGTGGACGACATGCCCGGCCTCACGCGCCCGGTGCGGTACTGGGAGGTCGACAACGAGCCCGACCTGAAGTTCACCGTGCCGCCACGGGACGCGACGCGAAAGGTCCCGCCGGGGAGCTTCTGCACCCCCGAGGAGGCCGCCACCGTGCTCCTGGCCACCTCCAAGGCGATCCGCGAGGCCTCGCCGGGCGCCAAGGTGCTCAACGGCGGCCTCTACCGGCCCTTCGCGGAGAGCGGCCAGGCCTATCTACGCGCGCTCGTCGCGGTCCCGGGCGTGCTCGACGCCTTCGACATCCTCTCGCTGCACACCTACGCCTCCGACGAACACGGCGATGCCTACGCGCGCGGCCTCCGCGCGGCGCGGGCGCTGGTCCCGGGAAAGCCCCTCTTCGTGACGGAGACCAGCGTGGCGAGCGAGGGCGAGGAGCGTTGGATGAGCCCCACATGGCAGGCCCGGATGGTCGCCTCGGCGGTGGGGCGCGGCGCGGTGGAGGGCGCCAACGCGGTGTTCTGGCACACCCTGGCCGACCCGCCCGTGGTCGGCCGTCGCAGCGGCTTCGAGCGCCACTCGCTCCTGACCGGCGCCCGGGACGGAAGCGCGACCGAGAAGCCCGCGGCCGCCGTGTACCGCCACCTCGCCGCGCGCCTCGCCGAGGACGATCTGACGGGCGCGACCCAGGATGGCGAGGGCGCGGCCCGCCTCCGCAGCGGCGCCGTCCTGCTCTACGAGGGCACGCGCGATGCTCTTGCGGGCGGCGTCGATCTTCGGGATGGAACGCCGACTTCCATCGGCGGCACCGCGACCGCCCCTGCGTGGATTTGGCCGATTTGAGCGCCGGCTCTTTCTCCGTCTGATGACGCTTTCTCACATGACGGGGGCGCTCGGGTGCTTAAGCTCCCGAATGCGCTTCGCTGCTTCCCCCCTCCTCGTCGCGGTTGCCCTCGGGCTCCTCGGCCCGGCCGCACTCGATGCCGAGGAGGACGATCTCGAGGGGATCGCCTCCGAGTCAACGTCGTCGAGCATGCCCGGCGCGGCCGATGGTCAGGAGGACCCCTACGCGCGTCCCTCGTCCGCTCACGAGTCGTAGGTCCGGTTCGAGCGCACCGCGGTAGACTCGTGGCGTGCTCACCCTCCTCCTCGTCGCTTGTGCCCCGCCCGCCGATGTCGGCGGGTTCTCGATCACCACCAGCAAGGATGGTGGCCTCACGATCGTCGATCCGCGGGGGCTCGTCCTCGTCGACGGGCTGAGGTTCGCCGTCGGCGCGGGGGACGAGTCCCTCGAGATGAAGTCGGGCAGCTACCGCGCCACCGGCGGAAGCACGACCTGGACCCCCGTGCTCGCCGGCCGCCCCTGGGGCCGCGAGCAGGTGCTCACGGTGCCGCTCACGGACGGCGAGAAGGCCGAGATCGGGCGCCTCCAGCTCTACCTCGCGGGCGGCGACGTGCTCCGGGTCGACGTTTCCAGCGTCGGCAACCGCCTCCGGTGGGACGCGCCCTGCACGGGGGACGACGCCTTCGCGGGCCTGGGCTCGCATGTCGACGTGGACCACACGGGAGAGGCGTTCCCGCTGTGGGTGAGCGAGCCCGGGGTCGGCAAGGTGGACGACGACGTGCAGCCGGACGACTGGTTCTTCACCGGCACAAAGCACGCCACCAGCTACCCCGACCCGTTCCTCGTGCGCCCCGAGCCGTTCGGGCTCGCGGTGGCGGGCACGCCCCGCATCGAGGCCGACCTCTGCACCGGCAGCCGATGGACACTCGACGTCTGGAGCGGCTCGCCCTCCTTCCTCGTGTTCGCCGGGGAAACCCCGCTCCAGATCGTCGAGGCGCACGCGCTCGCCGCCGGCGCTCCGATGTTGCCGCCCAACTGGGCGTTCGCGCCGTGGAACGACGCGGTGGGGGGCGCGGAGCGCGTGCGCCAGGTGGCCGCCACGTTGCGCGAGGCGGGCGCGTCGTCCTCCGTCATCTGGACCGAGGACTGGAAGGGCGGGGAGGAGACGGCCTTCGGCTACCACCTCACCGCCGAGTGGACCCTCGACGAGGCGCTCTACCCCGACGCGCTGACGCTCGACGGCGAGCTCGAAGCCGCCGGCTTCAAGTGGCTCGCCTACTTCTCACCGTTCGTGTCCGAAACCTCCGCTGCTTGGGCGGAGGCCGAGTCCCTCGTGATCGAGGACGCCGACGGCGCGCCCTACCTCTTCCCCGGCATCACGTTCGACCCCACCAGCGTGCTCGACCTGTCCCGTATCGACGCGCGCAGCTGGGCCCAGGACCGGATGACCGACGCCCTCGCGCTCGGCTTCGACGGGTGGATGCTCGACTTCGGCGAGTGGCTCCCCCCCGACGCCGAGCTCGCCTCCGCCGACGCGATCGACGACCACAACGCCTACCCCGGGTGGTGGCAGCTCACGAACGCCGAGGCCGTCGCCCCGTTCGACGCCGTGACCTTCTCCCGCAGCGGATGGACCGGCACCGCCACGCTCTCGCCCGTCACCTGGGCGGGAGACCAGCGCACCTCCTTCGACGCGGACGACGGCTTCCCCACGGTGATCCCCCTCGGTATCGGCGCCGGCATCGCGGGCGTGCCGATGTTCGGCCACGACATCGGCGGGTACAACTCCATCGGCAACGACCCCTCCACCAAGGAGCTGTGGTTCCGATGGTGCACGCTCGGCGCCTTCACGCCGGTCATGCGCACCCATCATGGGGCGTTCAAGGACGACAACTGGCAGTTCGACACGGACGCGGAGACGGTCGCCCACTATGCTCGCTGGGCGAACGTGCACACGGCGCTGTACCCGTACCTCCGCGGGCTCGCCGCGAAGGCGGTGACTGGCGGCCGGCCGCTCGTCCTCGCCCCCTTCCTCCTCTACCCGGACGAGCCCTGGGGCCGTACGGACGCCTGGATGCTCGGCGCCTCCCTGTTCGTGGCGCCGGTGCTGGAAGAGGGTGCCGTCGGGCGCGACGTCGCGCTCCCCACGGGTGCGACCTGGTACGACTGGTGGACGGGCGCGCCCGCCACGAGCGGCTGGGTGGATGTCGCCGTCGCCGACATCGCGGTCTTCGCGCCGGCGGGCGCCATCGTGCCGGTGTTCACGGAGGCCCCGGACACCCTCGTCTCCGGGACGCTCGCTGGCCTCACCACGCTCGACGACGCCGACGGGCACCGCACCCTCCGCGTGTTCGCGGGCGCCGCGGGCTCGTTCATCGAGGCGGACGGAACGTCCTACACGACCGATGGGACGGCGGATGGCTCGGGGACGAACGTGGCGACGCTCGCCGCCGGCGACCTCTCGGCAGGGGGGCTGACGCTCACGATCGACGGCACGGTCGAGCGCACGTACACCCTCGAGGTGTACCGCTGACTCGAGATACCGCCGACGGCTGCTACAGGTACGTCGTGATCCCTTCGATGACCGCGTAGATCACGTTGGTCGCCGAGGCGAAATTGCGGAACGCGGCCACGCAGGCCACCGCCACGAGCGTGCCGATCAGCGCGTACTCGATGGCCGTGGCGCCGGCTTCGTCGCGAATGAACGCATCAAAGGCTCGACCCATACCGACCTCCGCTTTGACGAAGCCTACACCCCCGCCTCCACCCCTACAAGCCCTGTAGTGGCTGAGTAAGGATCGCGTCAGATCGCGTCCGCCGCTCCCGGCGCCCCGCCCAGCCGATCCGCCATCTCCTCGGTCGCGGCCACCAGCTCCGCCTCGATCCCGGGCTCGAAGGCGCTGTGGCCGGCGTCGGGCACCATCACGAGGCGCGCGTCGGGCCAGGCGCCGTGCAGATCCCACGCCGAGGTCATCGGGCAGACCACGTCGTAACGGCCCTGCACGATCACGCCGGGGATGCCGCTCAACCGCGACGCGTGGTGCAGGAGGTGGTCGTCGCGCTGGAAGAAGCCGCGATGGACGAAGTAGTGGCACTCGATGCGGGCGAAGGCGAGCGCGAACGTGGCGTCCTCGTACTTCGACACGAGATCCTCGCTCACCAGGAGCTTGCTCGTACGGGCCTCCCAGATGCTCCAAGCGCGCGCGGCCGCGAGGCGCACGTCGGCGTCCTCCGACGTGAGGCGCTTGTAGTAGGCGCCCACGAGATCATGGCGCTCGTCGCCAGGGATGGGCGCGAGGTAGTCCTCCCACGCGTCCGGAAACAGGAAGTGTGCGCCGCCCTGATAGAACCAGCGGATCTCCTTGTCGCGCAGCAGGAAGATGCCGCGGAGCACCATCCCCGACACGCGCTCGGGCCAGGTCTCCGCGTAGGCCAGGGCGAGCGTGCTCCCCCAGCTCCCGCCGAACACCACCCAGCGCTCGATCCCGAGGAGCTCGCGGAGCTTCTCCATGTCCGCCACGAGATCCCACGTCGTGTTCTCGCGGAGCTCGGCGTGCGGCGTGCTCTTGCCGCTCCCGCGCTGATCGAAGAGCACGATGCGGTAGCGCGCCGGGTCGAAGAAGCGCCGGTGGGTAGGCTCGGTGCCGGAGCCGGGCCCGCCGTGCACGAACACCACCGGGATGCCGTCGGGGTTCCCGGACTCCTCCCAGTACACGGTGTGGAGCGGGGACACCGACAACATGCCGGTCTTGTTGGTTTCGAGGGCGGGGAACAGCGGCACGGGGGCTCCGAGGCAGGGGAGTCAGAAGGTGAGGGCGGGGTCCCCGGGCTCGAGGCGCCAGGGGCCGCGGCGCGTGTCGCGCTCGACGAGCTCCCGCAGCCGCACCAGGTAGCGCTCGCGCGGCCAGTGTTCGGCGCCGAACCGGGCGAGGTGCTCGGTGTAGACCTGGCTGTCGATCAGCGCCACGCCGCGCGCCTGCATCCACCGGACCAGCACGGCAAACGCACACTTGCTCGCGTCGGGCGCGTCGGTGAACATGCTCTCGCCGAAGTACATGTCGCCGAGGGACACCCCGTACAGCCCGCCCACGAGCACGCCGTCGCGCCAGGCCTCGGCGGAGTGCGCCAGCCCGAGCTCGAACAGGTGCTCGTAGGCGCGGACCATGGCCCGCGTGATCCACGTCCCGTCCTGGTTCGGGCGCGGCGTGCGCGCGCAGGCGGTCATCACCTGCGAGAACGCCGTGTCGAAGCGGATCTCGTAGTCCCCCCGGCGGAGGATCTTCGCGAGGCTGCGCGGCACGTGAAGCTTGTCCGGCTCGAGCACGAACCGCGGGTCGGGAGAGTGCCACCAGATGGGCTGGCCCTCGCTGTACCAGGGGAAGATCCCCGCCCGGTAGGCCGCCAGGAGGCGCTCCGGGCGCAGATCCCCGCCCACGGCGAGCAGGCCACCGGCCTCCGCCAGCTCGGGCGGGGGGAACAGGGGCAGGTCGTTCAGTCGATAGACCGGCACGAACTAACGCCCCCAGAGGCTCGGAAGGCCGTCGTCATCGAGGTCGGTCGTGTAGTCGGCCAGGAGCGGCGCCAGGGCGTCGCGCAACTTCGCGGTCGCGACGAAGGCCGCGGTCATCGGCCCGTGCCAGGGCTCTCCGGCCGCGCGCTCCAGCGCCACCTTCGCCAGGGCGCAGACCTCGGCCTCGCGCGCGGAAGCGTCGATCGGCTGGAGCACGTCGGCCGGGATCTGGTCGTAGTAGTCGCGGAACTGGCTCGTCGGCGCGAGGACCGCGCGCAGGCCGTAGCGCTCGGTCAGGCCCGCCTGCAACCGGAGGCAACTATGCTCGCGCCAGTCGAGCTCCGCGTCGAGGGCAAAGCCCCAGTCGCGCTCGTGGAAGGTCTCGAGCCCGTTGGTGATCCAGTGGCAGAACTCGTGGAGGATCATCTGCGCGGTGGTGTCGTCCGCGTCCAACGTGTCGAAGGGGCCGAGCTCGAGCAGGCCGGTGCCGTCGGTCGACGAGAAGATCGCGGGGTTGCGACGAACGCGCAGGCCGAGCCGACGCGCCGTGGCGAGCCACACGAGATCCAACGGATCACGGTAGCGGGCGAGGACGGGGCGGACGTAGTCGGACACCGGATGTTCCACGGTCGGCGCGATTAGCACGATAGGAGCGCGGATGCCCCTCGTCGTCGAGCAGCTCCGCGGTGGTCTCGTGGAGACCCGCCACCCGATCGTCGCCGCCGTGGCGGACCTCTCCGGCACCCGATGGTCGATCGGTGGAGCCGGGGATGTCTCGGACGCCTGCTTCTGGCGCAGCTCCAGCAAGCCCCTCCAGCTCACGAGCTCGCTCGAGCAGCTGCCCCCCGCCACGGTCGCCGCCCTGTCCGACGCGGACCTCGCGATCGGGGCCGCGAGCCACGGCGCCACGCCCGCCCACGTCGCCGTCGTCGCCTCGCTCCTCGCGCGCTTCGAGTTGACCGAGGAGGGCCTGCGGTGCGGCGCCCACTGGCCGAGCCACGACGAGAGCGCCCGCGGGCTCGTGCGGGCGGGGCTCCCGTGCACCGCCCTCCACAACAATTGCTCCGGCAAGCACACGTTCATGCTCGCCGCCGCCACCGCGCGCGGCTGGGACCCGGACTACCGCCCCATCGCGCACCCCCTCCAGCAGATCAACGCGGCGCGGTTCGAGGACTGGAGCCACGCCAAGGCGGGCATCGCGGTCGACGGGTGTGGCGTGCCGACGTTTCACGTGCCGGTGAGCGCGATGGCGCGGGCCTTCTGCCGCCTCGCGACCGAGATGCGCGAAGGCTCGCTCGCGGGCCGCGTGGGCTGGGCGATGAACCGGGAGCCCGAGCTCGTGAGCAGCCCCGGCGAGCTCGACGCGCTCCTGATGCGCGGCGCCCGCGAGCCCCTCACCGCCAAGCGCGGCGCCGAGGGCCTCATGTGCATCGCGCTCCCGGAGAGGGGCGTCGGCATCGCGATCAAGAGCACCACGGGCAGCGGATCGGCGCTCGCGGTGGGCGTCCGCGCGGTGCTCGCCGAGGTGGCCCCGGGCCTCCTGGATCCCGACGCGGCGTGGCACTGGGCCACCGTCAAGAACGTCGTCGGCGCCCACGTTGGAGAGCGCCGCGCGGTCTGGTCGTGAGCCGGGGCCGTTACGCCCCGGGCGCCCGCGTGAGCCCGGTCGCCGTCACGCCCCGGGCCGTGGTCGCCGCGCTTTCGCTCGAAGCCGAGCTCGAGGGCGTGCTCACCGACGCCGTGGGCGGCGATCCCCCGGGTCCCGGGATGGCGCGGCGCCTGGAGCGGTTGGCGCGTGAGGTCCTGCTCCGGCGCGGCCTCGGAGCGGCACGGGTGATCGCGCGTTCGGACGCGCGGGAGACCACGGTGCACGTGGTGCTCCCGCCGGGCCCCTCCACCGTGCGGGAGCTCGTCGTGCGGGTAGGCTCCGCCCTCTAGCCGGCCTACTTGTTCCCGAGCTTGAACCCGGCGATGTCGGCGCCCCACTTGCCGTCCGACCCGCCGGTCACGCTCACGTCCTTGCCGGCCACCTTGCCCGCGCCGGTGCCGGAGACACCGTCCTTGTCGGCCTTCACGTCCGCCTTGACGGGGCCCGCGTCGACCGCCGCCCCGCCGGAGACGCCCTTCTTGTCGGCCTTCACGTCCGCCTTCACGGGGCCCGCGTCCACCTTGGCCGAGCCGCTCACGCCGTTCTTGTCGGCCTTCACGTCCGCCTTGACGGGGCCCGCGTCCACCTTGGCCGAGCCGCTCACGCCGCTCTTGTCGGCCTTCACGTCCGCCTTGACGGGGCCCGCGTCGACCTTGGCCGAGCCGCTCACGCCGCTCTTGTCGACCTTCACGTCCGCCTTCAGGGGGCCCGCGGAGAGCGACGCGCTCGCGCCCTTCGGCGACACCTCGAGGTTCATGTTGGCGCTGCCGGCCGCGACCGACATCGAGGCCGACGGGCCCGCCGCGCCACCAGCGGCGCCGCCGGCCGCACCCGCCGCGCCGCCGGCCGCTCCACCCGCTCCTCCAGCCGCACCGCCGCCGGCACCCCCGCCCGCACCACCACCACCACCACCACCACCGCCACCACCGCCACCACCGCCGGATGCACCCCCCCCGCCGCCTCCCCCGCCGGACGCGACCTTGGGGGGATGCTTGTGGGACACGGACGGAAGCGCGGTGGCCATGCGGACTCCAGAGCAGAGCCCCAAGGATACTACGGTCGCGATCTCCGCGCGCCGGTTCCGCCCCTACTCCCCCGCCTTCTCCAGGTACCGCGCCACGTCGTCGTACAGGCCCGCCTGGTTCGCGTAGGTCACGTACCGGCGCGCCACGTCGAGCCACTCCACCGTGGTCGGGCGGACGCGGTCGAGCGACGCGAGCACGTCCGACTGGGTGATGGCACGCACCTTCCCGCTCTTGAGCGCCTCGGAGAGAGCCCGCTCGCTCGACACCTCCGCGAGGTGCACGAGATCGGCCCCGGAGAAGCGCGCCGTGCGCCGGGCAATCGCGACGAGGTCCAGGTTCTCGACCGGGCGGTCGCGGAACGCGAGGGCGAGCACCTCCGCGCGCGCCGTCACGTCGGGGGGCGGCACGAAGATGACGCGGTCGAAACGACCGGGGCGGCGCAGCGCGGGATCGACGTCCCAGGGGGCGTTGGTGGCGCCGAGCACGAGCACGCGGTCGTTCGAGGCGCCCACGCCGTCCAGCTCGGTGAGGAGCTGGTTGACCATCCGCCGGCCTGGGCCGTGGCGGAGCTGGTGGCGCGCGGCCCCGATGGCCTCGATCTCGTCGAAGAACAGGATGGTGGGCGCCTCGTCGCGCGCCTTCTCGAAGATCTGGTGGAGGCGCTTCTCGCTCTCGCCCAGCCACATGTCGAGCACCTGCTGGATCTCGACGACGACGAAGCTCGCCTCACATTCCCCGGCGGCCGCGCGCGCGAGGTGGGTCTTGCCGACGCCCGGCGGCCCGAAGAGCAGCACGCCACCGCCCACCTTCTTGCCGTACGCGCGGAACAGATCCGGGCGTTGGAGCGGGTAGATGATGTCCATCCGCAGCCGCTCCTTGAGCGGCTCCAACCCGCCCACGTCGGCAAACGTGATGGAGGGGCGCGCGGGCCGGGGGGGCGGCGGCGGCTCGGGCGCGGCGGCGGGCGTGTCCACGAGGTGCATGCGGAGCGCGCGGTCGAGCTCCAGGTCCCGGAGCGACGGATCACGCGCCAGCACCTCATCATAGGCAAGCTGCGCACGGTCGCGCGCGCCGGTGCGGAGGGCGGCGCGCGCGAGGTCACGGAGATCCTCCGGCTCGAGATCGCCGCGGACGGGCCACCAGTGCTCGACCACCCGCGCGTCGTCGCCGAGCTCGGAGGCCGCGGTGCCGGCCGCCAGCCGGGCGTCGGCCCGATCGGGCGCGCGAACCAGCACCTCCCGCAGCTCCGCGGCAGCCTCGGCCCAGCGGCCCCCGTCGAGCAGGGTACGGGCGAGGTGCATGCGCAGCGGCACGTTGTCGGGGGAAAAGGCGAGCGCTTCACGCAGCGCGGAGACGGCGTCGGCCAAGGGGGGCTCCTTCAGGGCAGTCCGTCGCGCGCCGTGCGGGTGAGGCCGGCGCGCGCGAGGGGGCCGACGGCGGCGACGGCGAAGAACATGACGGTCATCGCCATCCCGCCGGGGGCGCGCGGGAACAGGTAGAACAACACGACGCCCGCGAGCGCCAGCGCGATCGAAGCGGCGATCGGCATGCGGGCCGCCGCGCGGATGGGGGCGAGGATCGGGTGGCCGAGGACCAGGGCCGGCGCGAGCTCGCGGTCCTTCTGGCGCGGGTCGGCCGAGAGCGCGTCGAGCCAGCGGGCGCGGGCGGAAGCCCAGTCTCCGCGGGCCACCGAGCAGCGCGCGAGCCCCCGGAGCGCCTCGGCGCGGTCCGGATGGATGGCGAGGGCATCGACGAAGGCGGCCTCGGCCTTGTCCACACGATCGAGTCGGAGGGCGTGGTAGCCGTAGACGGTGTGGGCCTCGGCGTCCTGGGGCGCGAGCTCACGGGCCGCCATCATCGCGTCCTCCGCCTCGTCCTCGAAGCCGAGGGCCTCGGCCACGACGCCGCGCAGGCAGTGGTAGGCCGCCACGTCGGGCCGCAGCGCCACGGCCTCGCGGGCGTACGGGAGCGCTTCCTTGATGCGACGCTGGCCGAGCAGGGTCGTGGCGAGGTCGGCGAGCAGCCGAGGGTCCCCCGGTTGGAGCGCCAGGGCCTCGCGGAAGCTGGTCTCCGCGTCGAACACCCGCCCGGCCGCGCGGAGCGCGCGCCCCCGCACCCGGAGAAAATCGACGGAGGGGGTGTCCTGGCTCGGGAGCCGGTCGGCGAGGGCCGCCGCCTCCTCGTTCCGGCCGAGCGCCAGCAGCGCCTCGACCTTCTTGTGTTCAGGGCTCACCCGCACCTCCAACCGTTCCACCGACACGCGCCGGTGCGCCGAGTTCCCGCGCCGTACCCTCGGAGTGTAGCCGCGGACACGTGTGGCAGGACGGTGGGGAGTTCGTAAACTCTGGTCTCCCCGGCTGCGCGCTCGACACGACGTGCCGCCGCGGAGGTCACCGGCGCGGTCCGGGGGGCGGCAGATCGAGGGGAAGCGGCTTCTTCGGGTCCTCCGGCCAGGCGTGGCGCGGATACCGCCGCATCAGCTCCTTCCGGATTCCGGGCCAGTGGCGCTCCCAGAACCCGGCGAGGTCGCGCGTGACCTGCACGGGCCGCTGGTTCGGCGCGAGCAGGTGCAGCACGAGCGCATGTCCGTTCGCGATGCGCGGCCCGTCCACGAGCCCGAAGAACTCCTGCATCTTCGCGGCGATGTAGGGCTCCCCGTCCAAGGGATAGGTGATCGGGGCCCGTCGCCGGCTCCCAAGGAACATCCCCTCAGGCGCGAGCGTGTCGAGGGAGGCCGCCGCGCCGCCCAGGCGGGCGCTCGCGAGCGCCACGAGCGAGACGCCACCGAGGTCGTTGAAGGATCGGCACCCCAGGCAGCCCGCCTGCCCGAGCGTGTCGAGATCGAGCTCCGGCAGCGGGTGTCCGAGGCGCCGCAGGAAGGCGACGCGCAACACGACGGCGGCGGCGCGCTCGTGGTCGGAGAACACGCGGTGCGCGACCGGCCGCGCGTGCTCCCAGAGGAGCGCGGCGACCTCCGCGGGATCGCCCCCACCCACGCTCTCGTCGAGCACGAGCGTCCCGTAGCAGAGCTGCTCGGTGGACTCGACCCGCTCGCCGACCCACCGCACGGTCGTGCGCACCTCGGCGCGATCCACGAGCCAGTCCGCGGGGATGGGCGTCAGCGAGCGCACGCGCGCCTTCCCGCCGACCCGCTCCACCTCGGGCACCACGACGATCGCGTCCCCGCCGGGCGTCCCGGGCTCCACGGCCGCGCTCCCGCCCTCCGCGAACACGACGGCGCCGCCCTTCCGGCGCCCCACGCGGTCCGGAAACCCCGCCAGCAGCGCCGCGGCGAGGGCATCCCCTGGGTCGTCTTGGGGCGGGGGGCGGGCCCCCCGCAACGCCCCCCCGGAGCCCCCGGTCCGCTCCAGCCCCACCCGCTCGAGCATCCCCGCGAGCTGCCGCGCCGCGTCCTGCGCCTGCCGCGACATCCCCCGCGGATCCAGCGCGCGCACCACGAGATCCTCGGGGTCGCCGCGGCGCCGCTCCTCGAGGAGGGCCGCCAGCACGGCGCCTTCGCGGGGTACGCCGCGCGTCGCGGCCTCGATCAACATGCGCGCGACCCGCGGGGACGCCGGGAGGCGGGTCATCGCGTCGCCGATCGGGGTGCGGCCGTCCACGTCGAGCGCGCCGAGGCGCGTGAGGAGGTCGACCGCCGCCTTCCACGCGGCGGGCGGCGGCGGGTCCATCCACACGAGCGGCCGGCCGGCGAGGTCGAGCACGATGCCCGCGAGGTCGACCCGGCGGATCTCGGGCGTCGTGTCCGCGGGACGCAGGTCGTGGTCGGCCTTCGTGTACAAACGCAGGCACCGCCCCGGCGCGGTGCGCCCCGCGCGGCCCGCACGTTGCCCCGCCGAAGCCCGCGAGATGGGCTCCAGCGCGAGCGTCGAGAGGCCCGACCACGGGTCGTGGCCCGCCACCCGCGCCAGGCCGGTGTCGATGACGGTGCGCACACCCTCGACCGTCACGCTCGTCTCCGCGACGTTCGTGGAGAGCACGATCCGCCGGCGCCGGCCCACGCGGAGCGCGCGATCCTGCTCCTCGCCGGAGAGCTCGCCGTGGAGCGGCAACACGTCGGCGTCGATCCCCACGAGCGCCTCGCGGGCCCGCTCGATCTCGCCGCGGCCCGGCAGAAACACGAGCACGTCCCTTTCCGAGATGGACCGTACCGCGGCCGACACGCGCACCTCGAGCGGGCGCTCGTCCTTGCGCTCCACGTGGGTGATCTCGACCGGGAACGTGCGCGCGTGGGCCTCGACGAGGGGGGCGTCGAGCCACTTCGCCACCGCCGCGCCGTCGAGCGTGGCGCTCATGACCACCAGCCGCAGGTCCGGACGTGTCGCGCGCAGGGCGTGCACCGCGGCGAGGGCCACGTCGACGTGCACGCTGCGCTCGTGGAACTCGTCGAGCACGACGGCGTCGATGCCCTGGAGCGTCGGGTCCTCCGCGAGGCGGCGGCCGAGCAGCGCCTCGGTGACGTACAACACGCGGGTGCGCGGACCGGCGCGGCGGTCGAGGCGCATCGCGTAGCCGACATGTTCGCCCACCGCCTCGCCGCGCTCCTCGGCGACACGTGTGGCGGCCGCGCGCGCCGCGATCCGGCGCGGCTCCAGCACCCACACCTGCCCCGCCACCGTGTCCGCGACGGCCACCGGCACCCGCGTCGTCTTGCCGGTGCCCGGCGGCGCGACGAGCACGACCGCGCCGCGCGCCGCGAGGGCATCGAGGACCGCGGGCATGACGTCGTCGATGGGGAGGGCAAGGGGCATCGGCGCCCGGGCTAACCCGAACACGCTATGATTCGGGCCGCGGAGGCCCGGGATGATTCTACTGTGGATGCTGGCCTGCATCGTGCCGTGCGACGGAAAGGACTGCACCTCCGACGACTCCGGTTCCGCAGCGGCGTCCGCAGCGGCGTCCGCAGCGTCGTCCGCAGCGTCGTCCGCAGCGGCGTCCGAACCCGCAGCCGACTCCGCAGTCGCGTCCTGACGCGAGAGGACTTCGCTGTTGAGCCGCTTCTCCCCTGACGTTCACGTGTTGCCCGGCGCCGGGCAGGTCACGCTCTGGCACGCACGCACCGGCCGCCACGTGCCCCTCTCGGACGAGCTGCTGCGCGAGCTCGAACGGTGGACCCCCGGCCTGTTGCCGCCCCCCGATCTCGCGCCGCTCGCCCGCCGCCTGAATGAGCTGCACCTGCTGCGGGAGAGCCCGGCCGCCAACGTGGTGGCCCTCATCCCGTGTCGCTCCCGCCTGGTCCTCACGCTGCCCGACGTGCCCGCGCTCTGGTTGCCGGACCCCGCCGTGCGCACGCCCGGCGGCCACGCGTGGCGAGAGCTCCCGCTCACCCCGGGCCGCCTCGCGTTCTGGCGCGCGTGCAACGGCTCCCGCACGACCGCGCAGGTCGCGACCAGTGCCGGCGTCGCGATCGAGGACGCGCTCGCGTTCCTCGCCGAGCTCACGGCGGCGAGCGCCCAGGCCATCCAGCTCCGGGACCGCCCGGTCACCCGCCGCGACCCCTCCCTCGAGCGCCTCGTGGCCCCCGCGCGCGGCGCCGCGCCCCGCCCCGCCGACCAGTACGGCGCCTTCGGCGAGACCACCCTCGGCGACTACCACCACACCGCGATCACCGACGGCGCCACCCATTTCGACGACCGCGAGACCACCATCGCCCACGCCTTCGGCGTGCCGCACCCCGCGCTCGGCGGGCAACGCTACGGCGAGCGCCTGTTCGACGTGCTGGACAGCCGCGGCCACGTTCGGCGAGACGCCCCGATCGTCGAGGTCGGCCCGGGCGACGGCGAGCTCGGCGAGGCGTTCCTCGCGCGGCTCGGCGGACCGGTCGACTACCTGCGGGTGGACGCCTCGCCCGAGCTCCTCCGCACCCAGCGCGCGCGGATGCCCGGCACCCGCGAGCTGCTCGGCAGCGCCACCTCGCTCCCCCTCCCCGACCGCAGCGTCGGCCTGCTCGTCTCGAACGAGGTGATCGCCGATCTGTCCGCGGTCCCCTACGATCCGCGCCGCGCCGCACACGGCCCCACCGCCGAGGTCGAGTCGCGCCTCCGGCGGTACCGCATCACCCCCCACGAGGGCCCGGCCCTCTACAACCTCGGCGCCTGGCTGTTCCTGGAGGAGATCGCGCGCGTGCTCGCCCCTGGTGGCGTGGCCTGGCTCTCCGAGTTCGGCGGCCTCGACGAGCTCCCCGAGGAGACGACGCAGCTCGACCACCCCGAGGTCAGCATCCACTTCGGCCACCTCGTCACCATCGCGCGCGCGCTCGGCCTCGGGGTCCAGCTCGAGCCCCTCGCGGAGCTCCTCCGCGCCGACCTCGGCGCCCAGCAGCTCGCCCGCCACAGCTACGAGGGCCTCCGCGCCCGCATGCGCGCCGAAGCCCGGCACCTCGCCGCCCGCGCCTACACCCCCGAAACGCTCGCCCTCCCCTGGCCCGTCGAAGGCCTCCAGTGGGTCCCCCTCTCCGACCAGGGCCCCGGCCCCCTGATCACGCGGTTCATGGCGCTGACGGTGCAGCGGGGGTGATCCTCCGCCTCCTCCCATGCCCGGCTGCGGTTCTGGCCGCCTCCTTCACGAGAGAGCCCCACAGGATAGCTTCGCCGGGATGCCTACCCTGCTGAACCCCGAATCCCTCGTCGAGACCCTCAAGGCCGGCGGGCCGATGATGGTGATGATGATCCTCGCGTCGGTGCTCATCGTGGCGCTGGCGTTGGAGCGCTGGATCAACGTCATCCGCGCGGGGCGCGCAGTGCGGCGCCTCGACGACAAGGTGATCGAGGCCGCCCGCAAGGGCAACTTCGAAGAGGCGCGTCGCCTCTGCGACACCGTCGGGTCCCCCTCGCGGGATGTGTTCACCGCGGGGCTCGACCGCGCGCTCGGCCGCGTGAAGGGCCAGCCCCGCATGGCCATGCACCGCGAGCAGAAGCGTGCGGTGGCGAGCCTCAAGGCGGGCATCTGGATGCTCGGCACCGCCGGCGCGCTGATGCCGTTCGTCGGTCTTCTCGGCACGGTGCTCGGCGTCATGGGGTCCTTCCAGGCCATCGGCTCGGCGGGTACGGGCGGCTTCGCGGTGGTGAGCGCGGGCATCTCCGAGGCCCTCATCGCCACCGCCGCGGGTATCTTCGTGGCCCTCGAGGCCATCATCTTCTTCAACTACCTGCAGAACGCCATCGGTGGCGTGGCCCGTGACATGAGCCTGCTGGTCGACGAGCTCAACGAGCTGCTCGAGTCGCGGGAGGCCAGCAATGCAGGGAGCTCCGCAGGATAGGGACGACGGCGACGAGGACGACGCGATCTTCGCCGAGATCAACATCACGCCGCTCACCGACGTGTTCCTGGTCCTCCTCATCATCTTCATGGTGGTCTCCTCCTCGATGGTCGAGGCGGAGAAGCAGGCGGCCGCCGCGAAGGGCCTCCTGTCCGAGCGCGCGCTCCAGGTCCAGACGCCGCAGGGCACGGGCGAGACCCCGCTCGTCCCCAAGGACATCGTGATCTCGGTGCTCCCGGACGGGACACTTTTTGTCGAAGATGACCAGATCACGATCGACCAGCTGGATGGGAAGCTCGGCGAGATCAAGCGCGGAGCCGCCTCCACGCGCGTGGTGATTCGTGGGGACCAGACAGCCACCTACGAGTTGATCATGAAGGTCATCTCGAAGGCGCGCGAGGCCGGGCTGACGGACGTGGCCCTGGCGAGCCGCTCGCGCCAGTAGCGGCGGGCGCGGTAGGCTCGGGAGACACGGGCGGGCGCTACGATCCGCACGCCATCGGAGTCTCATGCGGTCGAACCTCTCCCTCGTCCTCCTCTGCGTGGTCGGCTGTGCCGATCCGGACGGGTCCCGGAAGCTCGAGGACCCCTCGGTCGAGGAGCCGTCGAACGACGGCACCGACACCCCGCGAGCCGGCTCGAGCGCCGGGAGCGACACCGGTCCTGGCCCCGACCCCCTCTCCGAGGAGCCCGTGGCGCAGCCGAAATGGCAGGGCATGTGGGGCGCGCACGACGAGAGCATCCGCCTCGACGGCCGCGGCAGCTACGACCCCGCCGGGGCAACGTTGACGTACCGCTGGAGCGCCACGAACGGCAGCTTCGACAACGACACCTCCGCCACCCCCTGGTACACCGGGGAGAGCGGCCCGGTCACGCTGGTCGTGGCCTCGTCGACCCAGTCGAGCGCCCCTGTCACCATGACCGTCGTCTCCGACCAGACCGGCGCCCGGATCCCGACCGACTACCCCACGGTCGAGCTGGCGCTGTCCGCCGGCGAGACCATCCTGTTCCTCGAAGCAGGCACCTACGGGCCCATCGACGGCGCCGCGGCGATCATCGGCGACCCCGACGGGGGCGTGATCATCGACGCCGCGGGGGCGCCCACCGCGGTCACCGGGGCCAGCTACCTGCGCCACCTCACCATCACGGGCGCCGCCGAACACGGCGTGTACGCCGACACCGACATCCGCATCCACGACTGCGTGATCGAGGGCAACGGCACCACCGCCGTCGACGGCGGCGGCCTGTGGTCGAACGCGTCGGTGGTGCTCATGGACACGGTCGTGCAGGGCAACGCCGGCTACCTCGGCGGCGGCATCTACGTGGAGCGCAACGCCAGCTTGTACGCGCAGCAGGTGGTCATCGCGGACAACGTCGCCGAGTACGGCGGCGGCCTCTACGCCAACACGACCTTCGGCAACGTCACGCTCCAGAACACGTTGGTCGTGGGCAACACCGCCCACATCAACGGCGGCGGCGGCGTGTTCCTGGACACGCGCGCCTTCCTGCGCCGCGTCACGGTGAGCGACAACGCGCCGGGAGGCGTGCGCTTGCGCTACGGCTACTTCGAGGTGGCTCAGTCGGTCTTCGGCCACAACACCGTGTACGGGATCGACGTCACCGACGCGGCAACCCTCAAGGTCGCCGACTCGATGTTCGGCAGCTCCGACATCGTCAGCGGAGCGGCGACTCCCGATCCAGCCGACGGCAACGTGATCGACGACCCACTGTTCTCCGCCTTCACCCCCGGATCGGCGTGGACCGACCAGGACCTCCGCCTGTCCACACGCTCGCCGGGCGCCGACCTGCTCCCCGACGGCCAGGATCGCGACGGCACCGCGCAGGACGTCGGCGCCTACGGTGGATTCCTCGGGCGCTTCCCGTCGGGCGAGCAGGGTAGATGGTGAGCTCCCACGGCGTGTGATCTGACCGGCACCCTGCACCTCGTCCCGACGCCCATCGGCAACCCCGAAGACATCACGCTCCGCGCGCTCCGTGTGCTCAAGGAGGTCGACGTCATCGCCGCCGAGGACACCCGCGTCACCGCCGTGCTCCTACGCGCGCACGACATCCGCACCCCCCTGCTGAGCTACCACGACCACAACGAGGTCTCGCGCGCCGCCGAGCTGGTCGAGCGCATCCAGGGGGGCGCCAGCGTGGCCCTCGTGAGCGATGCCGGCACGCCGCTCGTGAACGACCCGGGGTGGCGCGTGGTGCGCGCCTGCATCGACGCGGGGCTGCCGATCGAGGTCCTGCCCGGCGCGTGCGCCGCGATCGTCGGGCTCGCGGGCGCGGGCCTCCCGGTCGACCGCTTCTACTACGGCGGCTTCCTCCCGCGCGACGAGGGGCCGCGCCGGGAGGCCCTCGCGGAGCTCGCGGGCCTGCACGCCACGCTCGTCTTCTACGAGTCGCCGGTCCGCCTCGGGGCCACGCTCGACACGATCGCCGCCTTGTGGCCCGCGCGCCCCGTGTGCGTGGCGCGAAACCTCACCAAGGCCTTCGAGCAGTGGATCCGCGGGACGGCGGCCGAGGCGCGCGTTGTGCTCGGGGACGAGACCCGCGGCGAGGTCGTGCTCCTCGTGGGAGGGGCGCCCGAGGGCGCCACCATCGAGCCCGCCGCGCTCGACGCCGCGATCGTCCGCCTCGTCGGCGAGGGGGTGGGCGCGCGCGACATCGCCGCGCAGCTGGCCGCGGCGACCGGGCTGCCGCGGCGCGAGGTCTACCAGCGCACGCTGGCGCTCAGTCGATCCGGACCACCGCGCACGTGAGCCCGATCTGCTCCTTCTTGTCGCCGCAGGTCTTGTAGCGATCGAAGTAGACCGCGTGCTTTCCCGCGTCGGAGAGCGGGACCTGCACGTCCCAACGGGGGCCGAACTTCGCGTCTTCCACAGCGGCCACGTCGGACTGGGACTTGACCCAGTCCTTGTACACGTCCGCCGAGTAGGTGCAGCCGGCCGCGCCCTTCTGCTCCTTCTGGAGGATGGCGGAGAACTTGATCGTGCCCGCGGGCTGGACCGCCGCGTGCGTGTCATCCGCGCCGGGGGCCCAGGCGGAGTCGACGTCCTTGCAGGACTGGTAGATGTACTCTTCCTTGGCCTTCTCGAACTTGGCGGTTCCGAGCACGTTCTCGTACTCGTTCACCTTGCCGTCGACCATGGTCATGTACTTGTCCTGGATGGTGACCTGGCACTTGCCCTTGTCGACCGCCACCATGAACTTGCCGCGGATCTTGTTGTTCGGATTGTTGTCCGCGGTCTTCTGCGCGTCGCGCTCGGCGGGCTTCAACTTCTTGAGCTCGTCGTTGATCTTCGTGGCGACCTTGTCGATCTCCGCCTGCGGGACGCCGAGGCCGGGGACAGCGGCCAGCGCCGCGGGATCACACACGCCGTCGTGGGTGGCCGCCCAGGCCTTGCACCACGCCTCGGCGTGGAAGTCGTCCTCGAGGCAGGTGGCGAGCTTGCCCTTCACCGTGCAGCTGTAGTCGTACACGTCGCCCAGGGAGCCGGCGGTGTAGCGGGCCTTCAAGGTGCCCGCGGCGTCCTCGAAGCGGATGCGCGCGATCGGGTTCGGCTTGTCGCCCTGGGCCAGGGGCTTCAGGTGGATCCACGAGGAACCGGGGAGCGTCGCGATGTCCACGCCGCAGGTGTCGGGGGGCGCCGCGTCGGCCTTCTTGGCTTCGGGCTCGGGAACGCAGCCCGTGCCGAGCAGGGCGAGCGCACAGATCAGGGGAAAGCGCATGCAGGTCTCCAGTACAATGTGCGATTACAACCGCGCCCGCCCAGCGTGTCAAGCACGCACGTTCGCGGCCGCCCCTGTGGCGATGCAGGTCACCCCGCCGGGCATCCCGTTCACGATCTCCTGACAGCTTCCCAGTAGAACCGCGCTCCGCCATCTGGTACAAACGTCACGCTTCGGCACTTCGACCCCGTTCCAACCAGATGGCGCAATCGCGCTGAAGAGGAGTACCCGTGTCCTTTGTCCATGACGCCGTCGAGTTCTACAGGGAAGGTGGTTGGGGTATGCACCTCATCACCGGCTGCCTCATCGCCTCCGTCGCGATCACGCTCGAGCGCATCAAGGTGCTCTACGTCGACTCCGCCGAGAACAAGCACGCGCTCCTCACCGGCCTGAACCAGCACATCATGCGCGGTGACATGCAGGCCGCGATCCGCTGGCTCTCCAGCCAGAAGCAGGGCCCGCTCTCCCGCATCCTGCGCGCCGGCCTCCTCAAGGCCCACCGCCCCGACAAGGAGATCCAGGCCGCCCTCGACCAGGCGTCCCTCTCCGAGGTCCCCAAGATCGAGTCCCGCACGGGCTACCTCGCGGTGCTCTCCAACGCGGCGACCCTCGCGGCGCTCTTCGGCACCATCATGGGTCTGATCAAGACCTTCGGCGCGGTCGCCAACGCCGACCCCGCCCAGAAGGCCACCCTGCTCTCGGCCGGTATCTCCGAGGCCATGCACTGCACGGCGTACGGCCTCGGCACCGCGGTGCCGGTGCTCCTCGCCTACGCGATCCTGCAGGCGAAGACCCAGCACATCCTCGAAGCGATCAACGAGTCCGTCGTGGCCGAGATCAACTTCGTGCTCTCGAACCGCGCGGCCAAGCAGGAAGGCGCGCAGGCTTCGGGGTAATCCATGGGCGTATCTGTCGAAGGCGGCAAGGGCCGCGGCAAGGGCATGATGGTGGACCTGAACCTGGTCCCCTTCATCGACTTCATGTCGTGCCTCATCGCCTTCTTGATGATCGCAGCGGTCTGGACCCAGATCGCCGCGCTCGAGGTCGAGCAAAGCGTCTCGAATCAGCCCCCGGTGGACGTTCCTCCCCCGGACATCGAGCCGGTCCCCCCCCTCACGATCCACGTGAAGGCGGAAGGGCACTGGATCGGTCGCAAGGTCGTGGAGGGCATCCAGGTGCCCAAGTCGGGGGAAACCTACGACTACACCAAGCTGGAAGAGCTCCTGGTCAAGGACCACGAGACCTTCCCGGCCGAAGAGATGGTCATCATCAACACTGATGACGGCGTCCCCTACGAAGAGATGATCCAGGTCCTCGATCTGTCCCGGAAGATCGGGTACCCGAAGACCCTCCTCGCGGGCGGTCCCCCCTCCGCCACTCCGGCGGAAGGTGCTGCCCCCATGCCCGGCGGAGGCTAACCGATGTCTGCGATCATCACTCCAGGGCGTCGGCCCGCGTTCGCGCCCATCGGTCGCCTTCGTTCGAGCCCGCTGTCCGGCGGCAAGAAAGGCATGTTCGTCAGCCTCAACCTGACGGCCATGGTCGACATGTTCACGATCCTCGTCATCTTCCTCATCCAGCTGTTCACGGCTTCGGGTGAGGTGACGCTGAACGACCGGATCCAGGTGCCGAAGTCGGTGGCCGGGCTCCTGCTCGAAGAAGGCGGCACCATCATCATGATGGACGACGACGGGAGCATCCTGCTCGACAGCCTCCCCATCCCGGAGTCGGAGATGGGCACGGAGCTGGATGTCGTGATCCCCGGCATGTCCACGCGCTTGAAGGAGCGCCGCGAACGTGACCTGGCGATCAAGGTCCGCGCGGGCATTCCGACGGATCCCACCCTGCCGTACGACGGGATCATCATCATCCAGGCCGACATCAAGACCGACTTCCGGAACGTGCGCCGTGTGCTCGCGTCCGCGAACGACGCCGGATGGGCGAAGATCAAGTTCGTGACGATCCCCTCCAGGGCCCTCGATCCGAACGGCGAAGCGGCCCCGGCCGCGGCCCCCCCGGGCTAGCCGAGCTTCGCGCAGATCTTTCTGCAAGACCGAAGGCGCCGGAGGCAACTCCGGCGCCTTCGCTGTTTTTGGGGCGTGGCGCGGGGCGTGGCGCGGAAGACGACGCTGGCGCTCGGCCGGTGGTTAGGTTCTCGCGATGGAAGAGGCACCGCCAGACCTCGCCGCCCAGCCCGCGGCCCCTTCGTCCACGACCCCGGCCCTGACGGGTCCGATCGTGCTGTACGACGGCCTGTGCGGCTTCTGCGACGCGTCGGTGCAGTGGATCCTGCGCACGGACACGTCGGCGCGCTACCGCTTCGCCGCGCTCCAGGGCGACACAGCGGCGGCCATCCTCGCGCGCCACCCCGAGATCCCCCAGGGCCTCGACAGCATCCTGCTCGTGGAGCCAGACGGCACGGGAGAGCGCGTGTCGTGGCACTCCGCGGCCATCTTCCGCCTGTGCGCCGGCCTTCCCGGCCCGTGGCGCGCCCTCGCCTGGCTGGGCTTCCTGCCGCGTTTCCTGACGGACCTGGGGTACCGCGCCTTCGCGCGGATCCGGTACCTCGTGTGGGGGCGCCGGGAGAGCTGCCGGATCCCGAGCCCCGGCGAACGTGCGCGCTTTTTGCCCTGAGCGCCTACCGGCAGAGGTTCTCCCGCTCGGCCCAGCGACTGCTCCCGGACAACGCGTTAGACGCCCGGCGTGGACCACCTCGCATCCTTAGCGGACGCCCTGGAGAACGAGCGACGCGCCGTGATCGCCGAGCATGCGCAGCTCAAGGCGCTGCCCATGTCGGAGCGGGTCGCCGCGGGCTTCAGCCTCTCGCCGCTCGACATCGTCACGACCGAGCACCGCTCGAAGGGTCGCGTGAACGTGATCCTGCGCGGGAAGGACCTGCACGACGCGTTCTCTCCCGGTGATCCCGTGGTGCTCGCGCCGGTGGGCCGGCCCGACGAGGGCTACGCCGCACGCGTCGAGGGGCGGGACGAGTCGACCATCGAGCTCCGAGTCGAGGGCGAGCCCGAGGGGCGGGGGCCGTGGGCGATCAGCCGCCGGCTCGACTTCTACGTCCTCGATCTGCAGAAGGCCGCGCTCGAGCGCGCCGAGCGGCTCAACTCGCCGCTCAAGTCGCTGCTCCTCGGCTACGAGAAGCCCTACCGGCCCGATCCGTACGACCACCCCGCGTTCGCCCGCCTCGAGCCCGCCCAACGGGAGGCCGCCACGCTCGCGCTCGGCGCCACCGAGATCGGCCTCGTGCACGGCCCTCCCGGCACCGGCAAGACCGAGGTGCTCGTCGCCATCCTGATGGCCCTCAAGGACCTCGGCGAGGTGCCGTGGGCGCTCGCGGAGAGCAACGCGGCGGTCGATCACCTCGCCCTGCGCGCCACGGCCGCCGGGCTCGACGTGGTGCGACTGGGCGTGTCCTCGCGTGTCGGCGGCGCGGCCCAGCACCTCACCCTCGAGTACCGCATCCTGCACGGCGCGCGCGCGGCGGTCATCCAGTCGCTCGTGCGGCAGGCGACCAAGGCGAGCGGCTCGGACCTCTTCGAGGTGCGCAGCGCCATCCGCGAGGAGTGGTCAGCCGCGAAGCGAGAGATCCTGCAGAGCACCGACGTGCTCGCGATGACCCTCGGCACGCTCCACACCCGCGGCGCCGACCTGAAGGCCCCGCGCACCGCGCTGGTGGACGAGGGCGGGCAGATCTCCGAGCCCGCGCTCTGGCTGCTCGCGTCCCGGGTCAAGCGCATCCTCCTCGCCGGGGACCCGATGCAGCTCGGCCCCGTCGTCAAGAGCCAGGATCCACGCCTGGAGACCAGCCTGCTCCAGCGCCTCGTGAGCGCCGGCTTCGTGTTCCCGATGCTCACCGAGCAGCGCCGCATGCGCACCGACCTGATGACGCTCGCGCAGCACACCTACGCTGGCCAGCTCCGGGCCCACCCCGATGTCGCCGAGCGCCACGTCGAGGACCTGCCCGGCGTGCTCCCCGGCGATTGGACCGAGCCCTCCGCCCGCTTCGTCGACACCGCGGGCCTCTCCTACGACGAGGAGCGCGATCCGCTCGGCAGCTACCACAACCCCGGCGAGCTCAAGCTCCTCGTGCGGGTGTACCGCTCCCTGGTCGCCAGCGGCGTGAAGCCCGAACACATCGGCATCATCACGCCCTACTCGGCGCAGCTCGCCCGCATCCGCGCCGCGCTCCCCGGCGTCGAGGCCGGCACGGTCAACGCGTTCCAGGGCCGCGAGAAGGAGGTCATCCTCGCGAGCTTCGTGCGCTCGAACCCCGACCAGGAGCTCGGCTTCGTGGCGGACCCCCGCCGGCTCAACGTGAGCGTGACACGGGCGCGGCGCTTGTTCGTCGGGATTGGGGACTCGTCCACGCTGGGGACTTCGCCGCACTATGACCGGCTCGTGCAGGCGGTGGGGGCTGGGTATGTGAGCGCGTGGGACCTGCTCGATGAGGAGTAGGGGCGCTCAGGAAGGGAGCCGGAGAATCAGGAAAGCAGGAAACAAGGAAGGCAGGAAGGGGACGAGGAAACGAGGCAAAGGACTCAGTTCCTACTTCCTACTTCCTGCATTCCTCTATTCCTGCCTTCCTGATTCTCCTGTTCCGGTGCCTTTCGGTGCTGCGGCTGGTCCAGACGGGAGCCGGAGAAGCAGGAAAGCAGGAAACTAGGAAGGCAGGAAGGGGACGAGGAAACCAGAGAAGAGGCCCCGGATCCGTTTTCAGATGCGGACCAATTTCATTTGGACGTCGCTCGACCAGTGACTGTCGAACCCCTTCACGCACGTCGACAAGTACCGCTCATACTCGTCGTAAACCTTGTTCCCCCACTTCCCACGGATGAACGTCTCGTTCTCGCGCATGCGGCGGCGCCACTCGTGGGTGGTGCGGCCGTAGTGGGTCCGGCGGGTGTTGAGCTGGAGGATCTCCCACTTGGGGTTGACCGCCTGGATGAGGTCTTCGAGGCGGGGGTTGAGGCCGCCCGGGAAGATCACGTCGGCCGTGAACTGGAGATCGAGCAGATCCTGGCGGTTGCGCGGGATGCGGTTGCGCAGGATGGCCTGGAAGCCGAAGCAGGCGCCGGGCTCGACCCAGCTCGCGAGCTTGTTGAAGTAGGCGCGGTAGATGTCGACCGCGAGGCCCTCGCGCGCCTGGGCGGGCGAGCAGAGGTGGTCGATCATCTCGACGGACACGAGGGCGTCGTACGGCTCGGCCGGCGCGTAGTCCTTGTAGTCGCACAGGATGAACTTGGAGTTCGGCAGGTTGCGCGCGCGCGCCCACTCGAGCTGCTCGGTGGAGAGCGTGATGCCGTGGCCCTCCTTGCAGCCGCGCCGCACCGCGTAGTCGATCATCGAGCCCCAACCGCAGCCGATGTCGAGCACCGTCTTGTCGGGGGTGACCTCGGCGAAGTCGTACAGCCACTTCGCCTTGTTCTCCTGGGCCTCCTCGAGCGTCATGTCCTCGCGGTCGTAGACCGCCGAGGTGTAATGCATGTTCTCGTCGAGCCAGAGGCGGAAGAAGTCGTTGCTCACGTCGTAGGAGACTTCGATCTCTTCCTGCGTGCTGGTCATGACGGCCTCATCCTGGTGTAGCGGGTTGCGCGACCCGCTATCCGCCGACGCCAAGCCGCGCCATGGCGCCACAAGAGGACGGCGCGCCCGTCGTACTCCCGGGACAATTCCGGCCCGACGGTCACTTATCGGTAGTCACCCAGCACATGGAACGGGAAGCCCGCCGCGACCTCCCGATCCGCCGGTCCGCGGAAGGCCCCCACGCCCTCGGGAAGCCCGCCGATCGCCTGGACGAACGCCTCGGTGGCGAGCACCTCCCCTCCCCGCGCCACGTCCTCGCCGAGCACGAAGGCGCGGTTCACCTCGGGGCCGAACACGTCGCGCCCGGGGAGGATGAGCGCGGGGCCGAAGCCGAGGCCCATACAGCCGCGCATGGGGGCGTTGCGGTCGTGGCCGGCGTGGCCGCTGCGCCCGACGTTGAAGGCCGCGAGCGCGCGCTGGGCGTCGAGCGCCGCGAGCAGGGCACGCGCGGGATCGTCGAACACGATGAACGCGGTGTCGGCGACCTGCTTGATGTGCACCCCGCCGTACTCGCCCATCACCGGCGCCATGGCCCGCTGCGCCGCCGCCGCGAGCGCCAGGGCGTACCCGACGCCGAACGCGTCCGTGCGCGCCACCATCTCCGTGAAATCCGTCACGAGCACGGCGGCGACGCGCCCGTAGCGGCGCTGGAGCTCGTCCTCCACGCCCTCGCGGGCGAAGTAGACGTCGAGCAGCTGGTCGAAGGTCAGGAACGAGAGATCGGACATGCGCGGGCCGCTATCGCGGTGGTCGAAACCGGGGCGCCCCCGTGCCGGGACGAGCGTTAGCTTTGCGGCCATGCGCCCACGCCTCTCTCGCAAGCTCACCGGCTTCGGCACGACCATCTTCACCGAGATGACCCGCCTCGCGAACGAGCGCGGCGCCATCAACCTCGCGCAGGGGTTCCCCGACTTCGACGGGCCGGACTTCGTGAAGGAGGCGGCGGTCGAGGCGATCCGCGCCGGCCACGGGCAGTACGCGCGAATGTCGGGGATCCCCGCGCTGAACGCCGCGCTCTCCCGCAAGTACGCGCGCGACTATGCGCTCGCTTACGACGGCGACACGGAGATCACCGTCACGTCCGGCGCGACGGAGGCCATCTTCGCCGCACTGCAGGGGCTTTGCGACGTGGGCGACGAGGTCGTGATGTTCGAGCCGTTCTACGACTCGTACCGGGCCAGCGTCTACATGGCGGGGGCGATCCCGCGGGTCGCGACGCTGCGGGCGCCCGTCGAAGGGGGATCCGAGTGGACGTTCGATCGCGACGCGACCCGCGCTCTCTTCGGGCCCCGCACCCGCGTGCTGCTCCTGAACTCGCCCCACAACCCCACCGGCAAGGTGTTCTCCCGTGACGAGCTCGCCTTCCTCGCCGGGTTGTGCCAGGAGCACGACGTCGTCTGCCTCTCCGACGAGGTGTACGAGCACCTCGTGTTCGACGGCGAGCACATCCCCATGGCGACGCTGCCCGGCATGCGCGAGCGCACGGTCACCATCTCGAGCCTGGGCAAGACCTTCTCCCTGACCGGCTGGAAGATCGGCTGGGCCGCCGCGCCCCCCGACCTCACGTTCGCGATCCGCTCGGCGCACCAGTTCATCACCTTCGCGACCGCCACGCCCCTCCAGCACGCCGCCGTCGCCGCGATTGACGCCGGCCCGGACTTCTACCGCCAGCTCACCGCGGACTACCGGCACAAACGCGACCTGCTGGTCGGAGAGCTCGCCCGCATCGGGTTCGCCGTGACCGCGCCGGCGGGCACCTACTTCGTGTGCGCGGGGTTCGCGCCCTTCGGCTTCACCGACGACGTCGCGTTCACGAAGCACCTCATCGAGGTCGGCGTGGCGGTCATCCCGCCGAGCGTGTTCTACGTTCATCCCCCGCCCGCGATTCCGGGGCACGGACGATCCTACGTGCGCTTCGCGTTCTGCAAGCGCGAAGAGACCCTGCGCGCCGCCGTGGCCCGCCTCGAGATCCTCACCCGGAAGGTCGTGTAGATGCGCGTCGCCCTGATTCAGCTCGATCTCGCCTGGGAGGACGCCCGGGAGAACCACACGCGCGCCGACCGGCGTCTGCGCGAGGCCGCCGCGCTGGGCGCCCGCCTCGCCATCCTCCCCGAGATGTTCTGCTCGGGCTTCTCGATGAACCCGGGCAAGGTCGCCGAGCCCGAGGACGGTCCCACCGAGACCTTCCTCCGCGACGCCGCCGAGGGCCTCGGCATGTGGATCCTGGCGGGTGTGCCGCTCCGCGCGTCCGACGCCGCGCCGGGCCCGCGCAACGTGGCCGCGCTGGTCTCACCCGACGGCGCGATCCAGCGCTACACGAAAATCCATCCCTTCTCGTTCGGCGACGAGAACACCCACTACGTCGCGGGGGACCGCGTCGCGCGCTGGAACGTCGAGGGCCTGCGCATCACGCCGTTCATCTGCTACGACCTTCGCTTTCCGGAGCCGTTCCGCGCCACCGCCGACGACACCGACGCCTACGTGGTGATCGCGAGCTGGCCCGAGAAGCGGCGGCACCACTGGTCGACCCTGCTTCGCGCGCGCGCGATCGAGAACCAGGCGTACGTGCTCGGTGTGAACCGCGTGGGCCAGGGCGGCGGGCTCGCCTACAGCGGCCAGTCCGTCGCGGTCGACCCGTGGGGCGAGGCGCTCGTGGAGGCCTCCGCCCAGGAGGCCGTGCTCGTCACGGAGATCGATCCCGCCGTCATCTCAGAGGCACGGCGCACGTTTCCGCCGCTGGCCGATCGCCGCAGCTTCCAGCGCTGAGCGGCCAGACCTGACCTACTTGCGGCGGTCTTCCGGATCCAGGAAGCGCTCGATCGCCTGCCGCACGCGCACCACGCCGTAGCCGTGGGGCACGCACACGAACCCGACGTTCATCTCGCGGCAGGCCGGGATGATGATCTGGTCGGCGTCGTGGCCGGTGAAGCGGGTCAGGAGGATGACGAGGTCGACGCGGCCCGAGCGGACACGATCCCGCACGCCATGCAGGTTGTTCCGCTTGTACTCGGCGCCCACCCACTCGAGCTCGGCGAAGCCGAAGGCCTGCTCCAGCCGCACACGGTTGGGCTCGCGCGGATCGCCGCCGACGATGAGGGCTCGCTGGTCCTTGGTGAAGCCCCACCACGCCCAGTCCGGCGGGATCTGAGACACCTCGGCGCCGGCGTCCTCCGCCTCCTCGCCCTGGCTCGCGTCCGCGTCGTCCCGGATGGCGCGGCGGAGGGAGCGGAACTCGGGCGCCTCGAACACCTCGGACATGGTCGCGAGGATGCGCACGAGGCGCGGGTTGCGTGCCTGGAGCCCCATCGAGAAGGCGCCCAGCACCTCGCGGCGGAGCTGGGCGGCCACGGCGGAGCGGACCTCCTCCGGGCACGTGGCCATCTCGCGGACGAGGCCCTCGATCACGTCGAGCTTGCGCTGGATGTTGGGCTCGGCCTCGACCGGCGTCGGCACCATGGCGGCGAGCCGCTCATAGAGCGCCTCGGCCTCGCCCTCCCAGGTCTCCCGGTTGGGCTGGTGCCAACGGGCGAGCCCGTAGACGTACCCGGGCCGCGCGCGCTTGACGTAGGCGGAGAGCGAGCCGAACGCGAAGTCGACCCGGCGGTCGGCCAGCAGCCCCGGGTGCTCCTGGAGGGCCCGCAGGCGCGCCGCGAGCAGGCCGATGAGGGTGGCTTGGACCTCGGGCGGGAGGAGCTTCCACTTCTCCAGCGCGTCGACCACGCGGAGGACCGCGACCAGGTCGGCCTCGGGCTCCCGCGCCGGAAGGAGCTCGTTCAGCTGCTCGGCGAGGCGCGCCGGCCAATCGGCCGGAGGAGCCTGCACCCGGAACCCGCCGCCGCCTTCGACATGGGCCTTGAGGCCCGCGAGTGCGTTGGCCGAGGCGAGGTTCACCGGGGGCGAGTCGGGCGCCCGTCCCGGTAGGCGGCCGTTCGGGATCCGCTCGGTGGGCGCGTCGTCCTCGAGGGGCTCCTCGCGCGGGGGGAGCGCGACGATGCGGGCGGGCTCGTCGAGCGGGGCCGGCTTCTCCGCACGCGGCGGCCCCGGCTCGGCGGGCTCGGCGCGACCGTCGGGGAGGAGGGAGAGGCTCCCTCCCGCGCGCCGCCAGCCCAACAAGAGCTCGGATATCGCCAGCGCGTGATCTCGCTGCTGGTCGAGGAGGTTCGTTCGGAGGTCCTCGGGGAGCGAGGCGCCGCGCCATTCGCCCAGCTGCTCGATGGAGGTCAACAACCGATCGACCAGCTCAGCTCTTCGGCTGGCCTCTTGCTCCAATCCGGCGATCAACCGTGGATCGAGCGCGCTCGAAGATCGTTGCATCAGGAACTCCTCGGGTACCGGGCCATCATTCTAACGATGATATCCGGCTTCGCATCTTCCATGGAAGGAGCAGGAAAGGTGCGACGAAGGATGACCGACCGCAACGTGGCGCTACGTTTCGCGGGATCGGTTCACCGTGCCCTCGCTCACTCGCGCGGCTCGTCGACCCCCACGCGCCGCGCCCAGTCGGTGCGCAACACGCCAGCGGGATCCACCTGGCGGCGGAGCGCCTGGAAGCGGCTCACGCGCTCCTGGCCCCACGCGCGCCGGAAGTCGTTGGGGCGCAGCGTGAGGTCCTTCGCCGGGTAGAAGCGGCCGCCCGCGGCGAGCACGATGTCGGAGAGCTCGCCGGTGAGCTTCCAGAGCGCCTCGCGGCCCGCGCGCGGCACCGGGTAGTCCATGGCGAAGGAGTAGCCGTCGAGCGCGTGGGACAGGAGGAAGTCGTCCGGGCGATGGCGCTTCATGACCCCGAGGAAGCTCGGCATCCCCGCCGCCTGCGTGCGCTTGAGGATCTCGCCGAACACGTACGGCGCGGCCTCCTTCGGCACGAACGGCTGGTACTGGATGAAGCCGGCGGGCTCGTACGTGCTGCGGAAATTCGGCACGTAGTCGAGCAGGAACGCGAACGCGACGTGGTTCTGGAGGTACTGCCCCTTGGGGCCGAAGCGGGCCACGAGGTACTTCCCGAGGTTGACCAGCCCCATGCCGTGGCGGTTGTTGAAGGCCCGGAGGATCTTCGGCACGAGCGCGCGCGGCACGCCGAGGATGTGCGGCGGGAGGTCCTGGCGGGCGGGATCTAGCAAGCGGACACCGTCCGGATCCTCTCCCTCCTTGAAGTACTGGGCCACGTGCACCTGGCCGCGCCCGAGCGACGCGCCGCCGGCGATGCAGTCGACCCAGCTCACGAGATAGTCGGCGTTGGCCTCCTCCCGTTCGAAGATCTCGAACTGCTCGGCGAGCGTGCGCGCGGGGATCTGCCGCACCTTCATCCGCCCGGAGTGCACCTTCTTGAGGCGGAGCTTGATCCGCGTCATCGTGCCGAGCATGCCGAAGCCCGCGATGGCGCCGTGGAACAGGTCGGCGTTCTCGTCGCGGGAGATGCGCAGGGTGTGCCCCGCCGGGGTGACGAGATCGGCCTCGACGATCGAGTCCCCCGTGCCGCCGACGTGGAAGTGGTTCTTCCCGTGCACGTTCATCGCGGCGCAGCCGCCCATCGTCGCGAACATGGTGCCGGGCACCACGGAGGGCCACCAGCCGAGCGGCAACGCGTGGCGCCACAACCCCTCGATCGTCACGCCCGGCTCGACCTCGGCGATCCCGGCGGCCGCGTCGAACGACAACACGCGGTCCATGCCGAGGGTGTCGAGCACGATGCCTTCGCGGTTGAGCGCCGCGTCCCCGTAGGAGCGGCCGTTGCCGCGCATGCCGACGGTGAGGCCCTCGGCGGTGGCGCGCGCGTAGACCTCGGCGACCTCCTCCGCGGAGCGGGGCCGGACCGTGGGAGACACGCCGCGGACGGCGAAGCCGAAGCCGTCGAGCACGCGGCGGGGAGCGAGCGCGAGAGGGCGCATCAGATGTTCGTCCGCCGGAAGATCACCGACGGGACGTTCTTGATGATCCACATGATCGGCCCCCAGATGGCGGGAACGTAGCCCTCGCTCGCGCCGGAGCGCATCAGCGCCAGCGCCCCGTCCGCCGCCTGGTCGACGCCGATCATGAGCGGGAGCTTGAGCCCCTTGGTCATCGGCGTGTCGACCGGGCCGGGCTTGACCGTCACCACGTTCACGCCGTAGCGGGACAGGCGGTTGCGCAGCGCCTCGAGGTAGGTGGTCATCCCCGCCTTCGACGTGTGGTACGCGGGGTTGCCGCGGCGCCCGCGATCCCCCGCGACGCTGGAGATGCCGCAGATCGTGCCCTTGCGCTGCGCCTCCATGTGCGCCGACGCCAGATCGAGCCAACACATGCCCGCGAGCAGGTTGACCTCGATCATCTCGCGGTCCTTGGCGAAGTCGTACTCGCTCTCGTCGATCCTCGGCATGACGCCAGCGTTGTAGACGATGAGGTCACAGCCGCCGAGGTCCTTCACGATCCGGTCGAACAGGGCCGGCGTGGCGTCGTAGTCGCGCACGTCGTGGGCGTAGCCGGTCACCTTTCCGCCCGTGTCTCCCGCGATCCGGTCGAGCTCGGTCTTGCGACGCGCCACGGCGGCCACCCGCGTGCCGCCCGCGGCGAGCTTGCGCACCATGGCCTCGCCGATCCCGGAGGAGGCGCCGACGATGATGGCGGTGGAGAAGGGGGCAGACATGGCGGGCGCTCCGCGCGGCACAGGTTCGAAGAGGCGGCAACGTAGCCCGTCACGAACGGATGCGACCGTCCTCCGCGACCACGAAGGGACCCGTGGGGATCTGCAAAGGATCGAGGCGCGCTTTCGCGAGCGGACCGGGCGGCAGGCCGAGCAGCGGGAGCAGGAGCGCCCACACCCGATCGGGCGTCCATCCGGCCTCCCGCAACGCCGCGATTCCGGCGCTGCCGTGGGACTTGGACAACTTCCGCCCGTCCCCGCCGAGGAGCACGGGCACGTGCAGCCACGTCGGCGGCCGGAGGCCGAGCGCCTCGTACAGGCGCACCTGGACCGCGGTGGCATCGAGCAGATCGCCGCCGCGGACCACCTCCGTGACGCCGTCACGGGCGTCGTCCAGCACTACGGCCAGCGGGTAGGCGGCCTCGCCGTCGGCGCGCACGAGCACGGGATCATCCTCGGGGACGATGTCGCACGGCCCGCGCGCGCGGTCGACGAACGCGACGGAGCCCGGCGGCGTGCGGAACCGCCACACGCCCGCGGCGTGGTCCGCGTCCCGGCACACGCAGCCCCGCGCGAGGCGCGCCGCGCGGTTGCAGGTGCATCGGTAGGTGGCGAGCCCGTCGAGCGGGTACGTCCGCTGCGACTGGGGTGTCACCTCCTCGTCCCAGTCGATGCCGAGCCAGACCAGATCGGCGCGCTGGGCCGCCGCCACGTCGTCACGCGCACGCCCACGGTCGAGGTCCTCCACGCGCAGGAGCACGCGCCCGCCGGCGTTGCGGACGGAGAGCCACGCGGCGCCGAACGCCAGGGCGTTCCCCAGGTGGAGGAGGCCGGAGGGGGTGGGGGCGAGGCGGCCGATGGGCGAGGACATGCGTGGATGCCGGGCTGGCGGCGGGCGTAAACGGGCTCTCTAACGGCTCGGGCCGACGCCTCGGGGCCGCCTACCGCTCGTCCGCGCCGATGTCCGGCGTCGCGTCGCGCGCGTCCCCGTCGATGTCGTCCGCGATGCCCGCGAGCACGGCGCCCGCGTCGATTGCCTCGCTGCCGTCGGCGAGGTGGAGGTCCCCCGCGGCCGCGTCGGCGAAGTCGCCCGCCGTCGGGGTCAGGTTGTCGGAGGCCACGCCGCCGCCGCCGTCGGACAGGCTCGCGAGGTTGTTCGCCAGCACGAGCCCCTCGGAGAACGCCCACGCGAGGTCACCGCCCCAGATGGACGCGTGCGCGACCGTGCCGCCGCACGCATCCTCGACGCGCACCCCGCCGCCGACCACGAACACGTTGCGTACCTCGCCGCCGTAGTGGCCCACCGATGTACGTTCGGGGCAGGCGGCGTCGCTGTAGACGCGCTCGTCGCCCTCTTCGTACTCGGCCTCGCCCAGCGCGATGGCGGCGCCACCGCCCGTCGTGACCCGGATCCGCTCGATCAGCGTGTCCCGGCTCCCCGTCGCGAACCGGATCCCCGGCTCGTCGCAGCCCGGCGCGTCGATCGTGGCGCCGTACACGTGCGCGCCCGACGCCTGCACCCCGTCGATGCCGACGGCGCACGTGTCCGTGCGGACCACGCGCACGCAGGCGACCACGGCGTCGTCGCTGTAGACGCCGCGGTCGGGGAGCACGGCCACGCCGATGTCCCCGGGATCCTGGATCACGACGCCATACACACGCGCGCCGGTCGCGCCGCGGATCGCCACGGCGTTCCCCGAGGCGTGCGAGACCGTGACCTCGGCGAGCAGGGCGCCACCGCCGAGCGTCACGAGCTCGGTCGTGGCGTACCCGCCCTCGAGCACGACCGACGCGGGATCGCCGGAGGCGGAGCGGACGGTCACGCCGGGGGCGATCGCGAGGTTGTGGAAGCTGTCGCCGCCGGTCAGCGTGTACGTGCCGTCGTCCAGGAGGTAGACGGCGCCCGGCGGAGCGGTGGCGAGGGTCTCGCGGAGGGTGTTCGCGTCCTCGGGGCCGACGCGGAAGCCGTTGCCCGCCGGCAGCGTGGCGCAGTCGGCCGGCAGCGCGATCGGCGCGGGGAGCACGGCGGTGTCGTCGTCCTTCCCGTCCGGATCGGTGCAGCCGACCAGCGCGAGGACGGCCACGAGGGCCCTACCCACCCTTGAGCACCGACTCGACCGCGGCGTACTCGGGCTCGCTCACGGAGCCCATCCGCACGCAGCGCACGCGCTGCTCGGGATCGACGAAGAGGTGCACAGGGATGACGGCGCTGGCGTCGAGCCCGACGGAGGTGAGCCACCCGCCGAGCTGGGTGAGATCGCCGAGGCGCATGCTGGGCGGCGCGGTCGGGTGGTTGCCGCGCCACTTCGTCACGTCCTCCGCCTTCGCGTCGACCGAGAGGAACTGGAGCGTCACGTCCACGCCGGCCTTGGCGAGGCGGGCCTGCCACTGCACGAGCATCGGCATCTCCTCGACGCACGGCTCGCACCAGGTGGCCCACAGGTTGACCCACGTCCAGCCGTTGCCCTTGGCCATCGGAGCGCCGTCGAGCGTCGGGAGCGTGAAGGTCTTCGCGGTCTCGGCGGTGGCGCGCACCTCGCAGAACTCGTCGACCGAGGTCTGCTTCACGGGCGCGGCCGGGATCGCGTCGAAGCGGGACGGGGGCGGGGCCGCGGGGGCCGAGGGCTCGCCGGAGCAGGCCACGAGCGCGAGGAGGGGCGTGAGGAGCGTGATCATAGGCGGCAATCGATCCAGGCGATGAAGGCCGAGCGGTTCAGATCCTGGGGCTGGCAGGCCTCCGTGGCGCCGCTACGCTGCCAGGAGCAGAACTCCTCGTCGAGCTGCTGGACCTCCTCGCCGAGCCAGAGGAGCCCGAGCTCCTTGTCGAGGTCGGGGTCGTTGAACTTCGTCTTGAGGTGGGTGAGCACCGACTCGCCGCGCTTCTGGGAGAGGTCCCGGTTGAAGACCTCCGAGCCCTCGGGCGAGGAGCGCGCGACCACGAAGAAGTAGCTGGCGCCGCGCTGATCGGCGAACAGCTGCTCGAGGAGGGCGGCGTCCCCGGGGTCGAGCTCGGCGGACTCCTTGTCGAACTGGATGATGCCGGCGCGGTCCGCCAGTGGCGCGAACAGGGCGTTGAAGTCCCCCCCCGCCACGGTCGCGACGTTCTTCGCCTCGAGGGGCTGGCAGCCGCGCACCTCGCCGTTGGAGAGCAGGCCGCAGCTCTGGAGCACGCGGCGGAGCACCTTCTTCAGGTCGGCCGAGCAGTAGCCCTCGTCCGCGGCGGAGGCGACGGCCACGGCGGGCGCGTCGGAGGGCGCGACCTTGGACTCTTCCAGGCGGTCGCCCGCGGAGGACACCCACGACCCGGTGAGCGTGGTGGGGACGAGCAGGGCGGCGGCCGCGATTCCGAGGTGGATACCGGTGTTCATTGCGCAGCTCCCTTGGTCTGGTTCTCGAGCAGGCGGGTCAACGCGTACTCCATGCCGAGGTCGGTGTCCTCGTCACAGAGCTTCATGCCGTTGACGTAGAGCTGCGGCGTGAGCACCGCGAGCTGGTTGGCGACTGCCCAGCGAAGCGACTTGTTCAGCTTCGACTTCACCGCCGCGCTGCCGAGGCAGCTCTTCATCTCGGGGAAGCGCTGGAGGACCATCGCGCCGGCCGCCGCGGGATCGGCCTTGGCGGCTTCGCGGATCTCGGTCTGGTTCTCGAACGCCCAGTCCACCACCGCATCGGCCTTGCCGGGCTCCGCGCAGAGCACGGCCTCGCTGACGGTGCAGGCGCCGGGGTGCAGCGCGCTGCCGACCATCCAGTTGCAGGTGTTGTCGAGCGGGAACATGATCGCCTTGCGGGACATCTGGTCCTCGAGACCGGACGCCGCGAGGCGGGTCTCGAAGCCCTTGCACGCGGGGCAGAGCGGGTCGAACACCTCGATGGCCTCGGCGCCTTGGCCCTGCGGCCCGAGCGGCACCATCACGCCGTACGGATCCTCGGGCTTCGCGAGCGACCCGCAGGTGCCGGTGAAGCCGGAGTAGTCGGGCATGGCGATGAGGTACACGAGCACGGGGACGGCGACGAAGCCGACGCCTTGCCCGAAGGACACGCCGTGCTCGCGCAGATCGCCGATGCCGTTGTCGTTGTCCTCGCCGAGGATGCCGATCTCGGAGCCGAGCCCCGGCTGACCGCTCGCGCGCAGCTCGAGCAGCGCGGCGACGAAGCACACGAGGCTGGAGACGTAGATGCCGATGCAGAGCTTGCAGGCGGCATCGAGCTCGACGAGGGAGAGGTACCCGAACACCAGCGACGTGAGCAGCGGGAGCGCGGCGGCGGCCACGAGGAAGATGCGCGGGCCCTGCTCGTCGGAGCGGCGGTTGACCAAGAGGTCGAGGCCACGGAAGAGGAGGAACGCGAAGACCGACATCGCGGGCAGCGAGACGGGGAGCCCGCCCCAGAGAATGCCGCGGAACACGGACGAGTACGGGCTCATCATCGTGGTGTGGCAGCCCGAGGCGCCGCTGGCGTCGGGGTTGTCGAGGCCGGGGATGAACGAGCAGTGGATGCTGTGGACCTGCCGGTCCAGGTGCTCGACGAAATCGTGCGTGGAGAAGCCGGCGAAGAACAGCCCGGCGGCGGCGGCCACGACGAACAGAATGGTGTAGGGCGAAAAGCGCATGGAGGGGAGCCCCTTGAGGGGCCGTATGAACCCGTTCTGGCGCGCTGTCAAGAGCTGGCTCGTGTTCGAGTTGTGCGATGATCCCGTAAATGCCCCCGGAGACGAGATGTCTTGCGCCCTGCCCGTCCTCTTGCTTCTCGCCGCCTGCGCGGCCGATCCCTCGGCGGACGGCACGGTGCGGACCGCGCCCCGCGGCGACGATCGCGGCGCGGACGACACGGGCGAGGCCGATTCGGACACCGACACCGACACCGACACCGACACGGACACGGACACCGATTCCGACACGGACACCGACACCGACACGGACACCGACACCGACACGGACACGGTGACGGGCTGCACGGCGCTCGGCCCGGCCCGCGCGCGCTGCGGGCTCGCGACCGCGGCGGACTGGGCATCCGGGGACAGCGCCGGGGTCACCGTCGCCGACGACGTGCGCCTCGCCGCCACCGGGCTCACGTCGGGCACCGACACGACCGGCGCGTACAACGGCGGGACCTACTTCTACGGCTCGATCACCTCCGACGCGCTCGTGCCCGGGCTCGCCTTCGACGGCATCGTGCCCTCGTGGAACGCCACCACCCCCGCCGGGACGTGGATCTCCATCCAGGTGCAGGCGCGCGTGGGCGGCACGTGGACCGGCTGGTACCGCCTCGGCGTGTGGGCCTCGGGCGACACGGACGTGGCCCGCCACTCCTTCGACAACGAGGACGACGCGTACGGCGAGGTGTGGACCGACACCGTGCTGCTCGAGTCCCCCGCCGACGCCGTGCGCATCCGCGCCACGTTGTTCTCGGAGGACGGGGTGGCCTCCCCCACCCTGACCCGCCTCGCCGTCGCGCTGGCCGACACGAGCGCCGGGCGCGGCGCCGACGCCGGCGGCCTCGCCTGGGGCACGCGCCTCGACGTACCGGCGCGCTCCCAGATGGTGTTCGACGAGGGCGAGGCGTGGTGCAGCCCCACCTCGGTGTCCATGCTCCTCGCGTGGTGGGCCGACCAGACGGGGGTGGCCCGCTACGACGTGTCCGTGCCCGAGGCCGCGGACGGCACCTGGGACTCCACGTACGGCGGCAACGGCAACTGGCCGTTCAATGTCGCTTATGCCGCCTCGCTCGGCCTCGACGGCGAGGTCGCCTGGTTCGACTCCATCGACGATCTCGAGCCCTGGATCGCCGCGGGCTCGCCGGTCGCCATCTCCGCGGCATGGGACCCCGGCGACATCGACGACGCGCCCATCTCGTCCACGGCGGGGCACCTGCTCGTCGTCACCGGCTTCACCAGCGACGGGGACGTGTACGTGAACGATCCGGCGTCCGCCTCGGACGCGACGGTGTCGCGCACCTACGATCGCCGCCAGATCGAGGCCGCGTGGCTCGGCGGGTCGGACGGGGTGGCGTACGTGTTGTGGGACGGGGCGCGGCCGGGGCCGTAGCGGCACGTGCATCCGGGCGTTGCGGGGCGGAGCCCCGCCCCAAGAGCGTCGTGACCTACAACCCCGCCGCGTCGAACCGGCGCGGCGTGATCCCCGACGCCTTCTGGAGCGGCAGCGGATCGACCGTGTCGTTGGTCGCGAACGTCGCGAGCGTGTCGGAGGAGAAGTTCTTCAGGAACCGGCCCCCGATCTTCGCCAGCACCTCGGGGACCTCGACGATGCGGGCCTTCTTGCGGCCCGACGCGGCGGCGATGCGCTCGATGATCTCGCGCACGGTGATCGCCTCGGGCCCGCCCGCGTCGTAGGCGGCGTTCCACACGCCGCGGTCGAGCAGCGCGAGGATGGCGCCGTTGAAGTCGTCCACGTGGACCGGCTGGCGGAGCACCTCGGCCGAGCCGGGCACGGGCACGAACGGGGCGCGGCGGACGAGGTTCGCGAGGGTGGCGAAGCTCTCGACGTGCGTCGGCTTGTGCGTGGCGTGCGGGGGGCCCCAGGGCGCGCACGGGCGCACGATCAGCCACGGCTTGTCCGACGCCATGACGCGGGCCTCGTCCTCCACGCGCGAGTCGGCATACGCGTTCTTGCGCGGCCAGTGCACCATCGTGCTCGAGGCGTACACCAGCGGAAAGCCCCACTCGAGCACCGCGTCGAGCATCTTGCGGTTCTGCTCGCGCGCGTCGGGCGCCATGACCTTGGCGGCGAGGTGCACCACGACGTCGACCTTCGCGGGCGAGAACGAGGTGATGTCCGCGGTGACGGACTTCACGTTGTCGACCATCATCGGCGTGTTGCGCCAGAGCCCGAGCACGTCGTGGCCCTTGGCCGCGGCCAGCGAACAGAAGTGCACCCCGACGAACGAGGAGGCGCCGGTGACCAGGATCCTCAAGATTGACCTCGAATGGCGATGAGTACGGCGACGCCGGGGCCGAAGCGGTGCAGGTCGGGCAGGAACCCCGCGGCGCGGGACCAGGCCTCGATGGTGGCGGTGGTCTGGACGTGCTCCAACGCGTCGCCGAACTGCTCGGGCGCGTCGATGTCGGCGGGCGGGAACGACCACATCACGTCGCCGACGACGAGCAGGCCGCGGGGCGGAAGCAGGCGGGCGGCGGTCTGGATGAGGGCGCGTTGCGCGGCGGGCTGCAGCCGGCGGAGAGCGCCGTGGAGACAGATGATCGAGAGCCCGGCCGGCGGGTCGACCAGGGCGTCGCGACGCACGAGGGTGTGCACGCGGGGGGCGAGCTCCGCAGCCACGGCGTTATCGCCGATGTAGAGGACGATGTCCTCGGGCGTGGCGGAGCACGCCTCGACCACCACCCGCGCCGTCACTCCTGCCCAGTCCACGCGGCCTCCGTCGGTTCGATTGGTGGCGTGCGGCACAGACGGTACACCGGGAGCCCGTCTCGCGCGCACACCCGCTCGCGGCGCGACAACACCGGGCCCATCGGCGGCATCGGCGCGTCGGCCCACCCCTCCAACAGGGCCGCGGCGTGGTCGTGGAGCCCCGCCACGTCCGTCGCGAGGTAGACGGCGCCCTTCGGCGCGAGCACGCGGCGCACGGCGGCCACGAAGGTGGGCGTCAGGAGGAGGTGGCGCGGGTTGTCGGTGGGCGTCGGAAAGAGGATGTAGACCCAGGCCACGCTCGCGGGCGGGAGCACCGCGGTGAACACCGTCCGTGCGTCGGCGCGCCACAACAGACAATTCGGCGGCGCGTGCGGGGCGGCGGCGGCCACGCGGCGCTTGCGGATCTCGAGGCCGAGCCACCGGGTGTCGGGCCAGCGGCGGGCGTGGTCGAGGATGCGCATGCCGTGATCGAAGCCGATCTCGACCGCGAGCGGCCCCGCCACCATCCCCTCTCCGGAGACGAAGGCGTCGACCCGCGCGCGGACCTCGGCGTGGCGCGGCTGGTCGTAGAGCGCGGTGCCGCCGAGCACGCCGCGGAGCTGCCCGTCGGCGGAGGGCGCGAGCGCGGCGGGCGGGGTCCAGTCGGGAGGAGGCTTCATTCGGGTGCGCCCCCGGATACTCTCCCCGGCGCGTGAAAGCCATCTTCGCCCTCGTCTCCGGCACGTCGCTCGTGAGCACCTTCGCCGCCGGGCTCCTCGGCGCCGTCACCATGATGGCGGTGGGGCCCTGGCTCGCGATGGGCGCGCAGATGTACGCGGGCAACACCGAGCCGTCGCACCCCCACCTCGCGTGGCCCGTCGCGCTCACGTTCGCGGGGCTGATGTTGCCGGTGCCCTGGATGTACCGCAAACAGTGGGGCGTCGCGTCGGTCGCGGCCATCCCGTTCGCGCTCCTGCCGTTCTGGCAGTTGTACCGGTTGTACGTGCTCGCGGGGGTGCCCTGACGCGAGCGCGACGATACGCGGCGTCCGGAGTGAACCCATGACCCTTCGCCTCGTCTTCTTCCTCGGCCTCGGCTTCTCCCTCGCGTGCGCGGCCGCGCCGAAAGATGGTGCCGAAGGCACCACCGCCGGGGACTGCGGCGACGAGGCCGACAACGACGGCAACGGTGACTTCGACTGTGACGATGCGGGGTGTGCGGCGTCGCCGGCGTGTGCGGAGGGGGATGCCGATACCGATGCGGATTCGGATGCGGACTCGGATGCCGACACCGACTCCGACACCGATGCCGACGTGGACTTCGCGCTCCTGGACTGGACGGCCGAGTGCAGCGACGACGAATGCATCTACGGCATGACAACCTCAGGCCCCGCGGACTCCCTGGAGCTCTGGATCGCGGAGACGGGGGACCCCTCGAGCTCCCGCTGGGTGGAGACGCACGACGCCTTCGCGCTGGTCGACACGAACGCGGACGGCTCGGAGACCTACGAGCTTCTTCTCCGGTGGACGACAAACTACGCGGATCAGGTGGAGAACCGGAGCACGCTGCTCAACCCGGCGGTCCTCGAAGGCGCCTATCCCTCCTGGAGCGACGGCCTCACCTGGAGCTTCGAGGCGACGGGCCGCGGCGGAGACTTCGACTGCGTGGCCACGGGTCACGATCCGGCCTACTTCAGCGACCGGTGCAGAACCGTCGAGTGACCGCGCCGCCGAGACCCCCGTGACCCTCCCCGCCCCCGCCGACTCCCTCCTCTTCTCCCCCCTCCGCCTCAACGGCACGACCGTGGCGAACCGCGTGTGGCTGCCAGCCATGGTCACGTGGCTCTCCAACGACGCGGGCGAGGTCACCGAGGACGTGCGGCGGCGCTACGTCCGCTACGCGAAGGGCGGCGCGGGGATGATCGTGCTCGAGGCGATGGGCATCCGCGACGTCGCGAGTGGTCCGCTGCTCCGCATCGGGCATGACCGCTATCTCCCCGCGCTACGGGACCTAGCCACCGAGATCCACGACGCGGGCGACGTGCGTGTCATCCCGCAGATCATCGATTTTCTCAAGATCGCCCGTCGCGACCCGGCGCGCGCGTTGGCCCGGCTGGAGGGCCGCTACCCCGGCTGCGCGACGTGGACCGAGGACGAGCTGCGTGAGCGCCTCACCCCCCGCGAGTGGCGGGACTACGCCTCCGGCTATCGCCAGCAGGTCGAGGACCTCGGGCTGGACGAGATCCGATCGCTCCCCGTTCTGTTCGCCGCCGCCGCCCGGCGCGCGCGCCTCGCCGGGTTCGACGGCGTGGAGCTGCACTTCGCGCACGCCTACACGATGGCGAGCTTCCTCTCGCGCACCAACGCGCGGACCGACGACTACGGCGGCTCGCTGGAGAACCGCGCGCGGCTCGCGCTCGAGGTCATCGCGGCGGTGCGGCGCGAGGTCGGCGCGGACTTCACGGTCGGGTGTCGTTTCCTCGGCTCCGAGGACGTGGAAGGCGGCAGCGAGGTGGACGACGCCGCCTGGTTCGCCGTGCGGTTCGCCGAGGCGGGCCTCGACGTGCTCTCGGTGAGCCGCGGCGGCCGCTTCGAGGACGCGAAGCGCCCGCCCGTCGGCGAGGCGGCCTACCCCTACACGGGGCACTCCGGCCTGATGTGCATGCCGACGAAACACTACGCCGAGGGCTACAATCTGCACCTCCCGACGGCGATCCGCGCGGCCGTGCGCGCCGCCGGGTTCTCCACCCCGGTGGTCGGCGCCGGGCGCATCGACACCTACGAGCTCGCCGAGGGCGCGCTGCAAGGCGGCGCCTGCGATCTCGTGGGGATCGCGCGGGGCCTGCTCGCCGACCCCGACTGGCCGCGCAAGGTGCGCGAGGGCCTGCCCTTCCACGCGTGCAAGTACACCAACGTTTGCGAGGCGCTCGACCGCAAGCACATGGCGGTGCGGTGTCAGCTGTGGATGAAGCGGCCCGACGGGGGTTTGCATCCGCCAGAGGACTGGTAGATGGAGTGGGGGCAGGCGGTAGCCGACGACGTGGGGCCCCGGTTCGGCGGGGCGGACCTCGCGGGCCCGGACGACCTCGCGGCGCTGTTCGAGGGCGCGGAGCTCGCGGTCGAGGACGACGACGAGATCGACGCCTTCGGGCCGCTCCGGGTCCTGCACGGCTGGGTCGGCCCGTCGGGACCGGGCGCGGCGCTCGCCTTTCCCCTCCGCACCGATCTGGACCCCGAGATCGGCGGCATCGAGCTGCGCCCGCGAGATGACGGCCGCTATGTGCGTAGCGCGCTGCCCGGCCTCCGGGACCGCCACGGCGATCTCACCGTGTCCATCGGCCTCCCCGAGCACGTGCGCGGCGAGGAGCGCCTCGTGTACGCCCTGCTCCCGTACGCCGCGCTCCCCCGCCGCCTGGGCGACGAGCTCTCCCTCCAGGCGTGGCTGGTGGAGGACGGCGAGCCCATCGAGGAGGCGATCTGGCCGCTGGTGTTGCCCGATCCGGGCGTGCGGCGCCTCGACAACGCGCTCGCCGCGGTGATCGCCGCCGCCGTGTCGGCCGAGGCCGCGAGCGGGGCGCGCGCCGGCCCCTCCGCCTTGATGAGCGCGGGCCGCGTGGACCGCCTCGACGACGAGGTCGCGCGCCTGTTCCGGCTCGACAAGGACGGCCGCGCGGTCGCCGCGGAGCTCGCCCGCGCCGTCGGCGCCGAGGCCGATCGGATGGTCGCGGCCCGCCTGCGCGCGCGCGTCGCCCCCGAGGGGTTGCCCCGCGTGTTCGCGCTGCTCTACGGCCTCGCGAGCGGCGCGGGCACCGCGGCCCCGGCCGAAGAGGCCTGGATCGCCGCGCTCGCCGCCCGCCTCGGCATGAAGGGCGGCGACGGCCCGCGCCAGAAGCGCGGCGGCTCCCGCCCGTCCCGTGCCGGCCCCTCCCCCGCGACCGCCGCCCATCTTCAGACGCTCGATCTCACCGCGACCGCCACCTGGGACGAGGTGCGGGCGGCCTACCGTCGCGCGGCCCAGGTGCACCACCCGGACCGCGCCACGCCGCACGAGCAGGCCGCGGCGAACGAGCGCATGAAGACGATCAACGCGGCCTACGCGGCGCTCAAACGTGGCATGGGACGCGGGCGCTAGTCAGGCGACCCGCTCCTTCCGCACCGCCTCGACGATCTCCTGCTCCGTCGGAAACCCCGCCGACGTCTTCTTCGCGACGATCTTCCCGTTCACCGCGACGGTGAAGATGCCGCCGCTCCCCTTGACCAGCTTCGCTTCCATGCCGAGGCCCTCTCGCAGCGCTTCCACCGCCCGGGTGGCGCGCGAGAGGTAGCCTCAAGCCGTGCAGTACGTGATGACGACGTCCATGGGACCTCCGTCGCGAAGGTAGTCACATCAGGAGAATCGGGAACACAGGAGAATCGGATCCGGAGAATCAGGAATGCAGGAATAGAGGAAAGCGGGAGAAGGAACGGACCAGAACCCCGACCGATCCTTGCCTTCATCTCCTTTTTCCTGCCTTCCTAGTTTCCTGCCTTCCTGCTTCTTCCGGGCTCCGATCCGGAGAATCAGGAATGCAGGAATAGAGGAAAGCAGGAGGGGGAACGGACCGTCCGCCTCCCCGACCGATCCTTGCCTTCATCTCCTTTTTCCTGCCTTCCTAGTTTCCTGCCTTCCTGCTTCTTCCGGACTCCGCTGCCGGGTTTCCTGCCTTCCTGATTGTTCCGGATTCCTATGGCCCGTAGAGCTCCGCCAACAACCGATGCGCCAGCCGGTGCGCCGCCAACGCGCGCGACGACCCGCCGCTCGGGAGGTCCTTACGGGGGTCGTCGCGCTCCTTGCCCAGGGCGCCGTTGCGGACGAGGTCGGCGTCGAGCAGCAGGATCACGCGCGTCGCGCCGCGGGTGACTGAGGCGACCACCGGGCGGCCCAACGCGTCCGCCATCCAGACGTCCATCTCGCCGGTCACGGCCATGGGCCGGGCCTCCACCGCGTCGTCACCCACCTCGAACATCGGCCCGTCGGGCGCGGGCCGCTCGATCACCCACCGGGCCTCGGCGGGGCGGGGATCGGCGGCGCCGCGTGCAAGGCCGAGGCGGGCGAGCACCCCGTCGGTGATCGGCGCGGCGGGATCGAGCACCACGAGCACGCGGGGCGCGGTCAGGACCGCGTCGAGATCGGCGCGATCGCCCTGCGGCAGGAGCACCACCCCGCCGCTCGCCCCGACGCTCCCCGCCGTGCACCCCTCCCCTTTGCCCGTCCGCGCCGCCCACCGCTGCGCCTGCACCTGGAAGGTGCGGAACCCGCCGTCCGACACGCTCGTGCAGTCCGACTTGTCCGATCCCATCAGCGTCGTGACCGTGTCCGGCCCGCGCACGGGCGCCGGGATGGTGCGCCCCATCGCCCAGGCCATCGCGTTGGTGAACAGGCGCGCGTTGTCCTCGTAGCCGATGAGCCCGGCGCCGAACGCGTTCTGGTCGGCCAGGACCACCACGCGGCCCGCGCCGTGTGTACCCGCGGCAACGACTGCCATCGGCCCGATCACCTCGTCGGGATCGTGCTCCAGGTTGCCCGTGAAGCCCGACGAGTCGGCCTTGCGGTAGGGCTCCCAGCGGTCGCGCCAGCTCTCGGCGGAGGTGGTGGCGAGCGCCGGAAGGCCCTCCACGACGCCGGCAGTCATGAACCCGAGCGTCTCCACGCCCGCCATCACCGGGTGCTCGCTCCGCGGCTGGAGCGAGTCCGCGAACACGCGGATCCAGCTCACCGATCGTGGCGTGAGCCGGTTGGTGGGATCCGCCGCGGTGAGCGGCGGGAGCGTGATCCCGAGCGCGCGGGTCAGCGGCGCGAGGAGCTCCTGGTGAAAATAACAATTCGAGTGGTCCGTGATGAGCACGAGGCCGCCGCCGCGCCGCACGAACGCCTCGAGCGCCACCACCTCGGACGTGCGCAAGGCGGCATTGTCCCCGCTCACGAGGTTCATGAAGACGGCGCTCGCCCCCGCTAGGCGCCGCCCCGACCAGCGCCAGCCGACCGACTCCACGTCCACGCCCGCCGCATGGAGGGGCGCGAACGCGCGCGCGAAGCCGTGCATCTTGCTGTAGCCGAACGCGTCCATCGTGATGTCGGCGTCCCACGGCTGCTTTGACGTGTGCGCCTCGTCCACGAGCAGCGGACCGTCGGCACGCGGAGGGGTTCGCTCCAGCCAGCCTTCCTCCCACGCGCGCCACGCGGGCCCGCCGCGCCACCGGTAGAACGACGCATACCCGTCGTCGATCGCGTTCTCGGGGAGCGGATCGGTCCAGGGCGCGTCGACCTCGGCCCACTCGAGGCGCGGCCACAACCAGAGGAGCGCGGCGGCGGCGAGGCCGACCGACAGGGCGAGGGGGGCGAGGAGCGTGCGCCGCGTCATCTGCGCCGCCCCTTAGCGTGCCGCGGTCGAACGCCACCCCTTCCGGCCGGGCTGTGCGGCGAACGCGGCATGCCCCGGGCTCGCCAGCAAGCTAGACCCGAAGGCGATGTACCCCGTCCGCATTCCCCGCCATGCCTGCTCGCCGCGCGATCGCGCCCGCGCCGGCGATCTGTGGCGCCTCGTCCAGGAGGCCACGATCCAACATTCCGCCGAGGTGGGCTGGCCGCCGTCCCGCTATCGCGACGTGGGGTCGGGCTTCGTGGTGCGCGAGATGACGGGGCTGCACGAGCGCGAGGCGGAGTACGGCGAGGACCTGGTCGCCTACACCCGCGTGGTCGAGAGCCGGCGCGAGCTCTTGATGCGGCGCGAAAGCGGCATCCTCGGGGTGCTCCGCGGGAGCGTCGAGTGGGTGCACGTCGGCGGGGAGGGCGGCCCCACCCGCGCCCCCCGAGCGCTGGTGGAGGCGTTCCCCGTCGAAGCCCCCACCCTCCCGGTGGCCCTCCCGGAGTGGCAGGAGGTCGAGCACGTGGCCCTCCCCGATCTCGAGATCCGCCCGTGGTGGACCGAGATGGATCCCATGGGGCACGTGAACCACCCCCGCTACGTCGACTGGGCGGACGAGGCCGTGAGCGTCTGGCTCGCCGCCCGTGGCTTCGATCCGCTCGGCCTGGTGCCGGTCGCCGAGCGCGTCCGCTTCCGCGCGGCGGCCGTGGCGGGGCACGCCGTCGTCGTGCGGGGCTCGCTGGTTGGCAAGGTCGGCGGCGCCGCGGTGATCCATCTGCGCATGCGCCGGGGAGAAGAGCTCGTGTGTGACGTGATGCTCGTGCGGGCGCACCTCGCCGGCCCCGCGGTGTGGCCATGAGCGGCGGGCCCCGTTGCGGTTGACCCTCCTGCTCGCCCTCGTCGGCTGCGCCCAGTACCGCACGTACCCGCTGCTCACGCTCGAGGGGCCCGGCGCCGCCGCGCTCGAGCCCACCGGGGTGGCCGTGCTCTCGGACGGCAGCATCGTCGCAATCGCCGAGGGCGACGCGCGCGCCCTGCTCGTGCCCGTGCCCGACCGCGTCGAGGACCGGGGCAGCGCCCTCACCATCTTCCCCCTGACGGACGGGCGGGACGGGTGTGACGACCCCTCCTGCACCGCCCGCGCCTACCGTGCGAGCGTCCGCCTCCGCGAGCAGCCCATCCGCTGGCTCCCGCGCGAGCGCCGCGTCAGCGCGCCCTACAACGTCCAGGATCTCGCCCCCTTCGGCCCCGAACGGGTGATGGGCGTCACCGAGTACACGACGATCGGCCGCCGCACCGGCTACCAGAAGGACTTCGTCGCCCGCCCGCGCCAGCAGACCGAGCGCCTGTTCGTGCTCGAGCGCCAGGGCGACGCGTGGCAGGAGGTCGAGGTCCCCGAGATCGAGGCGCTGCGCGGCGCCTTGTCGGACTGGGGCCGCGCCAATTGCGACGGGGACATGCTGGTCGAGGGCCTCGCGTGGGATCCCGCCGGCGAGCGCGTCTACGTGGGGCTCCGCCGCTGTGGCGGGCCGGTCGCGCGGGTGCTCGGCTGGAACCTCGGGAGCGCGCGGCTCGGCCGGGCCACCGATCTCGTGGTCGTGGCTGACGGCGTCGCCGGCGCCGAGACCGGGCCCGAGGAGGGCGTGAGCGGCCTCTGTTTCGCCGAGGGCAAGCTCTGGGCGCTCACCGCCTGGGACTCCTACGGCTACGACGTCGAGCCGGCCTTCGGCGGGCGCCTGCACGAGGTGCACGACGGCGCGCTCCACCCGGTCGATCTCCCGGGCCCCTTCGTCGACCGTCCCGCCGCCCTCGCGGTCCTCGACTCCGGCAATCGCCGCGCGGGCCTCGACGCGATCGTGCTGTTCGACAACGACGCCGATTCGCGCTCCCGCCCCGATCTGACCGTGCTCCAGGCCCGCACGCCGCGCCCCCGCGACGAGCGCTACGCCGAGCTGGTCGACATCCAGGAGCAGCCCGATCCGCTCCCGCTCGGCCTCAACGGCTTCGACTTCCGCTGGTGGGTGCGCGACCACCGCCTCGGCCACCTCGCCGCCGTGCTCGACCGCAAGTTCAACGCCAGCGGGGGGAGCACGTTCGGCGCGTGGACCCGCGCGCTCGGCGGGCTCTGGCAGATCCGGGTGGGCGGGAGCGCCGGCCTCGCGAGCCGGTGGCTCCCCGGCAGCGCGCGAATCGGCCACAACAAGCAGGCCGTGGCGTTCACCGACTATTCGAAGACCGGGCTGAAGTTCACCCGCTACCGCGCCCGGATCTCCGTCATCCCGCGCGACCGCATCCGCCGGGACGCCTCCGCGGCCGGCCTCCTCGGCGACAACCGCGAGGCGTGGCGCGTGACCGTGCAGCTCCCCGCGCCGGTCCCGGGCGCCGGCCTCGTGCTCCAGGGCTTCGAGATCGACACGTCCTCGCGCGCCGACCGCGGCATCTGCCTCGCCGCGATGGACCTCGGCGTGGACTGGCACTCCGACGCTCGCGACGCCGTCGACCTGCAGGCCACCCTCATCGGCGGCCTGTGCAACGACTTCGACTACCGCGGGCCCGACTACTTCCACGGGCTCACCACCGAGGTCGAGGGCGGCGTGCTCGTCACGCTCCACTACGCCGTCGTCGAGGGCGCGGAGAGCACGGCGTGGAGCATCGGGCTCTACGATCGTGACGTCCCGCGGCCCCCCGGCGAGCCCTCTGCTCCCGGCGAGCCGCCGGACCTGCGCGACGAGGCCTCGCGCGCCCACCTCCACTGCGCCCGCGTGTCGCCAGACGGGACGGTGGCCCAGCTCCCGCGGCAGGCCGACGCCCCGCCGCCGGACTGGTTGTCGCAGGGCATGCTGCTCGACGGCACCGTCGGGGCCGGCGCCTCCTCGCTCCGCGGCTTCGCCATCGCCCTCGACCCCGCCGGCTTCGATCCGCTCACCGGGCCGCGCCCGCTCACCGAGGAGGAGTCGATGGACCGCAACAATTACATCTACCGCTACCTCGTGCGCGCACTGCCCGACGCCGGCGGCACCTTCATCGAGGGCGGGATGACCCACGGCATCCACGCACGCGGCCCGATGCGCGACAACGCGCGGCCCTCCGCGCTCGCCCTCCGCGTCGACCTCACCAGCTTCCCCACGCTCCCCGGCGCCGTCGCGAACGACATCACCTGGCCGCGCCGCGCGGAGGACCCCAACCTCCTCCCGGAAGACGGCTACGTGCGCTGGTCCCAGACCCACCCCGCCGAGCCGGAGCCGAAGTGTTCGCCGTCCTGGTGATCGCCGCGCTCCTGGCCCCCGCGCACGCGCAGGAGCCGCCGACCATCACGTGGACGCCGATCCTCGAGGTGCGGCAGCGCCTGTACGTCGCGGACGGCGACCTCGGCGACGACCAGGAGACCAGCCGCGCCGTGGCCCAACGCGCCCGCCTCGGCTTCGGCGTGCGCCGCCTCGGCGTCTCCGCCCGCGTCAGCTTCCAGGACGTGCGCAAGTGGACCGCCACCAGCGACGTCGCCGCGCCCCCGGCCTTCCTCCCGAGCATCGCGGAGGGGTGGGTGCGCCTGGAGGGTGACCTCACGCGCAACGTCGGCGCGATCGCGACGATCGGCCGCCAGCCGCTCTCGCTCCACGAGGGCCGGATCCTGGGCGAGGACAACTTCTCGCCCGAGGGCCAGTTCTTCGATGCCGTGCGGCTCGTGGGCCGCCTCTCGCCCCTCACGGTCGAGTACGTGAACGCGCGGCGGTTCCTCGATCCCGAGGCCGAGCCGCTCGGCTTCGGCGTCAACGTGTTCCGCGTCGGCGCGAGCGGCGAGAACCCCGTCACCGCCTGGACCGCCGATGCCGTGTGGGTCGTGGACGCGCGGCGCACCACCGAGACCACCTCGACCGGCGGGGCGTGGCTCCGCTTCGACACCGGGCGTTGGCGCGGGCGCGCCGAGGGGTACCTCCAGTCGAGCACCGCGGGGACCGCCACCCTGCTCGCGCTCTCGGCCGGCTGGGTGTTCGGCCCGAACGAGCGGCTCGTCGTCTTCGCGCGGTACGACGGCCTCTCCGGCGAACGTTCGCCCGAGCCCGGAGGCCTCACCGCGTGGCAGCCCGTGCTCGGGGACAGCCGGCGTTTCAACGGCCTCCTCGGCCGCTTCGCCGAGCCCGGCGACAGCGACAATCGCGGGCTCTCCGACGCCCACCTCGTCGTCGAGGCGAGGCCCGCGCCGCAGGTCGCCACGACGCTCGCGATGCATCGTTTCTGGAGCCCCCTGGACGGTGGCGGGTTCGGAAGCGAGATCGACGGGACCGCGCGCTGGACCTTCTCGCCGTTCGCCGCCGCCGCGCTCGGTGGAGCCTGGTTCGCCCCGGACGCCACCGCGGACGACACCCACCGCCTCTTCGCCTACCTGGAGCTCGATGTCGCGTTTTGAAACCCCCCGCCCTCCGGCCAGGCGGGCCGTGAAGCCCGAGCCCGCGGACGAGCCGGGCGTGTGGGGCGAGGTCATCGAGATGGTCGGCAAGCGCGTGCGCGTGCGTCTCGACCCGTCGGACTCGGGAGAAGGCGGCGAGCACGTCTTCCCCGTGCGCGCCAAGGTCGCCATCTCGGACCGTGTGCGTGTGCATGACGGCGCGGTCGTCGCCTTCGAGCCGCGCTCGGCCGAGCTGATGCGCAGCGGCCTGCACAAGACCCAGGTGGTGTGCGCCAACGCGTCGATGCTGGTGATGGTCGTGGCCGCGCGCGAGCCGCCGTTCCGTGCCGGCCTCATCGACCGCGTGCTGGTCGCCGCGGGCGCCGCGGGCATGAAGGCCTCGATCGTGCTGAACAAGTGCGACCAGGGCATGCCCTCGGAGGTGCTCGAGAAGCTCGCCCGCTACGAGGCGCTCGGGTACCCGATCTTCCTCGTCTCGGCGCTCCAGAAGAAGGGGCTCGACGAGCTCACGGCGATGCTCTCGCAGCACACGAGCGTGTTCGTGGGGCACTCGGGCGTCGGCAAGACATCCCTGCTCCAAGTCATCGTGCCCGGCGTGGTGCGCGACATCGGCGTGCTCGACCAGTGGGGCCGCGGCCGCCACACCACGATCGCGGCGGTGCGCTTCGATCTGCCCGGCGGTGGGCGCGTCATCGACGTGCCGGGCGTGCGCGAGTTCGGCCTCGAGCACATCGACCGCGAGAACCTGCACCGCTACTTCCCCGAGCTCGCGGAGCTGCGGTGCAAGTTCCGCGACTGCATGCACATGGGCGAGGACGGCTGCCTCGCCGAGGACGCATGCACCGAGGAGCGCCTCGAGAGCTACCAGAAGCTGGTGGAAGAGCTGGTCTGAAGGCAGGGAAGCAGGCCGGCTTCGCGGGCGCTGACGCGCCCGCATCGCCGGAGGTTTTTCCCCGCGGTCAGATCTCCAGCAACATCCGCTCGGGCGCCTCGATGCACTCCTTGATGCGCACCAGGAAGCTCACGGCCTCGCGCCCGTCGAGCAGGCGGTGGTCGTAGGAGACCGCGAGGTACATCATCGGGCGGATGACGATCTGATCGTCGATCACGACGGCGCGCTTCTGGATGGCGTGCATCCCGAGGATCGCGACCTGCGGCGGGTTCAGGATCGGCGTGCTCATCATCGAGCCGAAGATGCCGCCGTTGCTGATCGTGAAGGTGCCACCCTGCAGATCGTCGACCGAGAGCGCGTTGTCGCGCGCCTTCTGGCCGTACTCGGCGATGACCTGCTCGGTCTCCGCGAAGGAGAGCTGGTCGGCGTGACGCACCACCGGCACCACGAGCCCGCGCGGCCCGCTGACCGCGACACCCACGTGGTAGTAGTGCTTGTAGACGATGTCCGTGCCGCGGATCTCGGCGTTCGCGGAGGGGAACGCTTTGAGCGCCTCGACCGCGGCCTTCGCGAAGAAGCCCATGAAGCCGAGCTTGATTCCGTACTTCTTGACGAAGCGGTCCTGGTAGCGCTCGCGCAGCGCCATGACCGCGCTCATGTCGACCTCGTTGAAGGTCGTGAGGATCGCGGCGTTCTGTTGCGCCTCGACCAGCCGCTGCGCGATCTTCTTGCGCAGGTTGGTCATCGGCACGATCTCGATCGGCTCGTCGCCGACGGGCTCCGCCACGCTGCCCTGACGGGCGGCAGCGGCGTCGACGTCGGCGCGGGTCACCCGGCCGCCCTTGCCGCTGCCGGGCACGGTCTCGACGCCGGCGTCGCGCATGGCCTTGCGCACGGCGGGGCCGGCGGGCGCCGCCTTGCCGGACGATGCTGCCGCGGGCGTGGCGGTGGCCTTGGCCGAGGGCGAGGCCACCGGAGCCGCGCTCTTCGGGGTCTCGCCCTTCGGCGCCACGGCGGCGCTCGCCGCGGGCGCGGCCACCTCGGGCGCCTGGCCCGGCGTGATGTGGGCGATCACCTGCCCGACGGTCACCTCGTCCCCGGAGGCCGCGAGCTGATCGGCGAGCTGGCCGGCCGCCGGCGAGGGCAGCTCCACGCTGGCCTTGTCGCTGTCGAGCTCGACCAACGACTCGTCTACCTTGACCCACTCACCCGGCTTCTTCAGCCAGCGCGCGATGGTCGCCGTCTTCACCGACTCGCCCATCGAGGGCACCCGAACGTCCACGCTCATCGAGCCTCCGGACCGCCGGCCTATCGCGATGTGAGCCGGAGCGTCAGGCCTCTCTTCACGGCGCGCCCGTGATGGTCAGGGAGTCAAGCGCCCGCGCGGTGGAACGCGAACGAGATCCCGTCCCGCACGAGGTGTCGCAAGCGGCTCGCCGGGCGGCGCCACGCGGGAGAGTCGACCGGCCACGCGAGCGGCTCGAAGCCCACGTCCCGCGCGATCGCCAGGGCGCGCGCCATGTGGAACGGCTCGGTCACGATCCACACGCGGAGCACCTCGTTCGGCAGGATCCCCCGGCTGTTCAGCAGGTTGCTCTTCGTGTTGCGGCTCTTGTCCTCGATCGTGATGGCCGAATCGGGGACGCCCTTCGCGAGCAGGATCGATCGCGCCACCACGGCCTCGCCGGGCGGGTTCAGGTGGTGCGCCCCCGTCGTGACGATGCGCGGCGCGCCGCCCGCGTGGAACAACGCCGCGCCGGCCTCCGCCCGCGCCCGCAGGGACCCCGAGGCCACGCCGCCGGGCAGCACCGTGGCGCCGAGCACGATGATCGCGTCGGCCGGGCCCTCCGCCGCGGGCAGCCGCGCGCCCGCCCACACCGCCTGGAACGCGGGCACGAGCTCCGACGCCGCGCGGAGCGGCAGGGCGGGATCCCAACGTCGCATCCGTTCCATTTAGTCTGGTGCGCCCGTGCTCGCGGCGCCATCGCGATAGACGCGCCCCATGTCCGCCAGCGAGCCCCTCGCGCTGTTCGTCGCGTGCCTGGTGAGCGGCCTGCTGGTGCCGCTCCCGGAGGACGTGGCGCTGCTCGTGGCGGGCTGGCAGGTCAACGTCAGCGAGCTCTCGCTCTCCGCGGCCCTGCTCGCCGGCTTCGCGGGCACCCTCGGCCGGGACCTGATCGCCTTCGGCCTCGGCGCGCTCGTCGGGCCGCGGCTCGAGCGCCTCCCCCGCGTCCGCCGCGTGCTCGGCGAGGCGCGGCTGGCCCGCGCCCACGCGCTCTTCGAGCAGAAGGGCAATCGCATGTTGTTTCTCACACGGTTCGCCGTCGGCCTGCGCGCGCCGCTCTACTTCGTGGGCGGCTCGCTCGCGTTTCCGGTGCGCCGGTTCCTGCTCCTCGACGCGCTGGGCCTCGTGTTGACCGTGCCGGTCACGCTCTGGCTCGGCCACACCTTCGGCGAGGGCGCCGCCTCCGCGCTCGAAGTCGCGCTCGCGCACCAGCGCGTAGTGCTCGGGTGCGTCGTCATCGCGGGGTTGTCGTGGTGGCTCGTGCAGCGCGTGCGCGCGCGGGCCTGACGCGGCTTCGAGGGCGGCTTCGAGGGGGTCAGCGGCGGCGGCGGCCCACGGCGAACAGCGCCACGAGCCCGCTCGTGAAGAGGCCCGTGGTCCCGACGGAACCCACCGCGCAGCCCCACATGCCCGGTGGCTTCTTGGCGGGGGAGGGGGGCAGCAGCGTGTCCTCCGTGAGAACCGTGACCGTCGGCGCGAGCCGCACCGCGGGGTCGACGATCTCGAGGTTGGCGCGATCGATGGGGCGCAGCCGCCCGTCCGTGTAGTTCTGCATCGGCGCGTACCACGGGAGCTGCGCGAAGACGGCGGCGTGTTCGGGCGAGGGCGAGGCACGCCCCCGGCGCGCGCGGATGCCGTCCCCCAACAGACGCCGATCGCCGGGCGAGAGCCGGGCGATGTCGTCCGGATCCATGGGGCCGTCCGCACGTTCGAGCAGCCACAACACCAGGGCGCGCGTGAGGCGGTTGTGCTCCCCGAGTGGATCCTTGTCGATCTCGGCCAGCAACAGATCCTTGCCGGTGTCGGCCTGCGATACGCACAGGTAGTCCTCCCGCGCGCCGTTCTCCGGGAGTGCCGCCACGCTCGTCGCGGGATCACACGCCGGTGTCGTCGGCGATGTCGGCGCGGCCGCCACGGCCAGCCCCACGAGGAGGAGGCTCATGCCTTCGCCACCGCGGCGGTCCACACGGCGAGCCGCTCGCTCCGCGTCGTCGGGTCCATGCCGGGGGTGAACCGGCGATCCTCAGCCCAGGCGGCCTGCACGGCGTCCGGCGAGGGCCAGAAGCCGACGCCGAGGCCGGCGAGGTAGGCGGCGCCCATCGCGGTGGTCTCGAGGTTGGTGGGGCGCACGCAGGGCACTCCGAGCACGTCCGCCTGGAACTGCATGAGCAGATCGTTGCGCGCCGCGCCGCCGTCCACCCGGAGCTCGGCTAGCGGCCGCTCCGCGTCCCCCGCCATGGCGATGAGGATGTCGGTGATCTGCAACGCGACGCCCTCGAGCACGGCGCGGGCGATGTGGGCGCGCGTGGTGCCGCGCGTGAGCCCGGAGAGCACGCCGCGCGCGTCGGGGCGCCAGTGGGGGGCGCCGAGCCCGGCGAGCGCAGGGACGAACACGACGCCCGCCGCGTCGGGGACACTGGCGGCGAGCGCCTCGACCTCGGCGCTGGACGAGAAGAACCCGAGGCCGTCCCGCAGCCACTGGACGGCCGCGCCGGCGATGAACGCGCTGCCTTCGAGCGCGTAGCTGACCTCGCCGCCGAGCCGCCACGCCACGGTCGTGAGGAGCCCGTTCGCGGAGGCCACGGCGGCCGTGCCGGTGTTCAGGAGCACGAAGGCGCCGGTGCCGTAGGTGCACTTCGCCATGCCCGGGCCGAAGCAGGCCTGCCCGAAGAGGGCGGACTGTTGATCCCCCGCGAGCCCGGCCACGGGGATGCCGTCGGGCAGGAAGCCGACGCCGCGGGTCACGCCGAACACGCCCGAATTGTCGACCACGCGCGGCAGGCAGGCCATCGGCACGCCGAAGAGGGCGCAGAGCTCCTCGTCCCACGCCATGCGGTGGATGTCGAACAGGAGCGTGCGGGAGGCGTTCGACGGGTCGGTGACGTGCTCACCGGTCAGCTTCCAGGCCACGAAGCTGTCGATCGTGCCGAACAGGAGCGCGCCGCTGGTGGCGGCGTCCCGCACGCCCGGCACGTGCTCCAGCACCCACTCCGCCTTGGTGGCGGAGAAGTACGGGTCGATGACGAGGCCGGTGCGCGCCCGGATCGTGTCCTCCCACCCCTCGGCGCGCAGGCCCTCGCAGCGGGCGGCGGTGCGGCGGTCCTGCCAGACGAGCGCGCGATGCGCCGCCCGACCGCTCGTGCCGCTCCAGAACAGGCTGGTCTCCCGCTGGTTCGTGATGCCGATGGCGGCGATGCGCGCGGGGTCGATGCCGTGGAGCACGTTCGTCACCGCGCGCTCGATCGAGGTCCAGATGTCGCCCGGCTCGTGCTCGACGAGCCCCGGCGCCGGGAAGTGGTTGAGGAACTCGACGTTCCGCGAGGCCACGATGCGGCTGCCCGCGTCCATGAGGACGGCGGTCGTTCCCGTGGTGCCTTGGTCGATGGCGAGGACGAGGTCCGACATCTGGTTTTCCCGGAGGGCCGAAGGTATCGAATCGGCCCGGGATTTGCGACCCCCCCTCCCACGGTGCTATCAACCTGTCGATCACGGGGTTCGCCATGCTGCTCTCTCTCGCCCTCCTCACCGCTTGCGACGGCGATGGGCCGAAATTCCCAGGCACCAAGATGTCGCCCTTCTTTCCGATGGATGGTGCCCGCCAGGCCGAGTACGTCAACGAGGACCCAACGGGCACGCCCTGGATCCTCATGGTCGAGAAGATCGAGCCCGTCGAGCGGGTGGACGATGAGGACGTCGTCACGTTCGAGTGGACGCGGGAGGACACCGGCGAGCTCGTCGGCGCGGTGAAGTGGTCGTCCTCGAGCGGGAACGGCATCAAGATCCACGGGTACTCCGAAGGCACGGGAGACTTCGTCACGTTCGACACGCCCGTGCTCATGACGGACGACGACGATCTGATGCTCCGCGACGAGTCGGTCACGACGGAGACCAACGGCTACGTCTTCACCGCCACCTACATCGGCCCCGAGGACTGCCCGGTGAATTGGGGCCTCGAGTGGGAGGACTGTGCCCACATCCGCCTGGACGACGGGGACGGTGACGACATGACCGGCCCCATCTTCGCGGGCGACTACTGGCTCGTGCAGCGCTACGGCCCCGCGTGGATGCAGCTCACCGGCTACACCGAGAAGTGGAACCTCTCCCACTACGACTGGGACGGCGAGTAGTGATCGCCGCGCCGCGCACCGCCCGGCATCCGGGGTGGCTCGCGGCGTTCGGGGCGGCCGCGCTCGGCGGCTGCGCACGTGAAACCTACGACGTCGCCGATCTGCAGCTCGACGTCGTCGCGCCGCTCCCCGCCGGCGCCGAGGTCATCCGCGTCTGCGTGTCGGACCACGGCACCTTGGAGCGCGGCGCCGGCAACGGGCGGGTCCCCTTCCCGGGGCTCCGCGCCGGCGAGGCGGTCGAGGTCTCGCTCGACGTCTACGACGCCGACGGCCTCCTCCTCGCGTCGGCCGGGCCCGCCCCCCTCGACGGGGAGAGCCCCTACGGCACCACCGCGCTGCTGGCCCCTGGCACCCCCTGCGTCGCGAACGGCGCGCTCGCCCGTGAGGACGCCGAGTCCTGGCTCCTCGCCTTGAGGTTCGAAGAGTGATGCTCCTGCTCGTCCTGTCCGCCTGCACCCCCGCGGACACCCTGCCCGGCGGCGGCTTCGCCATCGTGGGCGTCTCCCCCGAGGACGGCGCCAGCGATGTTGTCGAGGCGCACATCCCCGAGCTCCGCTTCAACGCGCCCATCGACACGGCGCTCTGCACGCTCGACAGCCTGCGCGTGGACGGCGTGAACGCCGACGAGACCGTCGCCTTCGGCGTCGACATCGTGGTGGTCGCGAAGGACGAGGGCTACCGGGTGCAGCTCACGCACGCGACGCCGCTGCCCGGCGGCTGGGCCTACCGGATCTCGGCGCGGGCCGGTGACGACACGGGCTGCCAGAGCGTCGACGGGGATGTCCTGGAGCCGTTCGCGTCCAGCTTCGCCGTGCCTTTGCCCTGACGATCAACAGGCCCTGCCGGGTTACCAAGCTCGCGTTCGAGGTCTCCATGCTCTTGCCGCTCCTGATCCTCGGCTGCCAACCCGACGATCCGAAGGAGTCCACCCCCGAGGACACGGGCTACGTGTTCGTCGACACCGCGCCGGCGGACACGGGTCGGGACACATCGATCGACACGTCGATCGACACGTCGCTCGAGACGGGGGACACGTCGGTCGAGACGGGCGGCGACACCGCGCACGACACGAGCGTGGACACGGGCACGGTGCCCGCATGGCTCACGCTCGACGTGTGGCCGGCCGCCCTCGTCGTGCACCCCGGCGCGATGTGGACGCTCCGCGTGGTCGGCACCGACCCCGACGGCGCGCGGGGGGACCTCCCGAGCGAGGCCGGCACGCCCACCTTCTCGGTCGACGACGCCGCGATCGCCACGGTAGACACGACGGGCCTCGTGACCGCCCTCGCCGAAGGCACGACCACCGTGCGCGTCTTCCTGGGCGGCCTCGAAGCCACGTCCGTCATCGAGGTGCGGGCGGACGGCGTCGCGACCATCACCGTGCTCGACGCGTCCACGGGACTCGGGATTCCCAACGCCCGCGTCGCGTTGCCGTTCACCTCCCCCGTCGACACCGACGCGTCCGGCGTGGCGCTCCTCCCCGTCACCGACGGCGGCCCCCTCACCTTCTCCGCGTGGGTGGACGACGAGTACGACGCCGTCACCGTCGTGAACGTCGTGGGGCGCGTCCTCACGGTGTCCGTGGCCCCGAAGGACACGGTGAAGAACGGAGCCACGCTCACCGGCGCGGTCGACTTCTCGGGCGTGGACGACGGCGAGTGGTCCGATGTCGTGGTCGGCTTCGCCGCCGCGTCGATCCAGGGTTCGCTCGCGTCGACCCGCCTGGAGGACCTCTTCGCGGACGACCGCGCCATCACCGTCTTCGGGGTCGACGCCGACGCCCCCGCCAACCTGTTCGTCGAGGGCGCCGCCGAGTCCTACGTCGCGGCCGCGTTCGACGGCCCCGTGGCCGTCTGGGGGCTCGGCGGGCCCATCGCCATCACCGACGCCACGGAGAGCCTGACCGGCTCCGGAGACGCGTTGGGGCTGCTCGCCGACAACCTGGACGCGATGTCGTGGGGCCAGGTCACCGGCCTGACCGCCACCACCGGCACCGAGACCACGGCCGACCTCGCCCCGGCCGACCGCTTCGATGACCGGGCGACCGTGTCGCTCCCCCCGCTCTCGCTCGGCTTCACCGGCACCGAGGAGTACTTCGTGCTCGTCGCCGAGGAGCGCGTGGACGAGGGCTTCGTCGTCACCGGGCTCGGAACGGGCACGCCCGCCGGGTCGACCGACATCCGGATGGTGCCCGCGGGTACGGTGCGCGACAGCCTCGGGATCAGCGCGCTCGCCTACGCCCAGGTGGGCGGCGTCGGCAGCGGCGGCGCGACCAGCGTGGCGGTCGCCACGGAGAACGCGGAGGGGAACCTCATCGCCCCGCTGCTCCAGGACATCGCCACGGTCGACAGCTGGGATCCCGCGGCGCGCACGTTCGGCTACACGGTCGACTCGGACGCGGGTTTCGTGCGCATCCGCCTGCGCGACGAGCGGAACCGCATTCACGACATCTTCGCGCCGTCGTCCTGGAGCGGGACGATCCCCAATTGTGTGTCTACCTTCCGGCTCCCCAGCGCCAGCATCGAGGTGCTCGCGCTGGAGACCACCGGCGGGAGCTACGAGGCGTGGCTCGCGGCGGGAGCCCTCGAGGTCGACGACAAGCCGACCGTCACCGCCGCCCGCACGACCCAGGAGTGACCATGCTCGACCCCGCGCGCCTCGACCTCGCAAAGGCCGCCTTCGAGGCCCTCCCCGTCCGCCCCGAGGTGCGCGCGGCCGCCCTCGCCAACCTGCGCCGGTGGCTGGAGAACGACGAGTTCGCCCCCTACCTGCCGCAGATCGGCTCGCTCGAGGCGCGCGGCCGCTGGGATCTCCTGCTCGACTCCTTCTACCAGGTGCTCCCCTTCGGCACCGGCGGGCGCCGCGGCCCCGTCGGCATCGGGCCCAACCGCTACAACCCTTGGACCCTCGGCGCCAGCGTGCAGGGGCACGTGGGGTTCCTGCGGGAAGTGCTCGGCGATCGGCAGCTCCACGTGGTGATCGCGTACGACGTGCGCTGCTACCGCGACGCGAACGGTGTGTACGACCCCGCGCTCCCCAACCCCTGCCTGGGCCTGAGCTCGCGGGACTTCGCGGAGATCGCCGCCGGCGTGTACGCGCGGAACGGCGTGGCGACCACGCTCCTCGCGCCCGGCAGCACCACCTACGTGTCCACACCCGAGCTCTCCTTCGCGATCCGGCACCTGAAGGCGGACGGCGGCCTGAACGTGTCCGCCTCGCACAACCCGCCGGACGACAACGGCGGCAAGTTCTACAACGCGCGCGGCGGCCAGGAGGTGCCCCCGAACGACGAGCGCATGGCCGGCCACGTCGACCGGGTCGAGCGCGTGCTCGGCATGCCCTTCGCCGAGGCTCGGGCCGCCGGGCTCGTGCACGACTACGCGCCCGCCATCCACGACGCGTACGTGGCCGTGAACGTCGCCACCTCCCTGCGGCCCGACGCGCGCAGCACCAAGGTCGTCTTCACCGGCCTGCACGGCACCGGCGACACCACCGTGGTCGACGTGTTGCGGAGCGCGGGCTTCAACGTCGAGCTCGAGCCCACCCAGGCCCCGCACGACGGCGCGTTCCCCGAGGTGCCCTTCCGCACGCCCAACCCCGAGGTCCGCCAGAGCATGGACCGCGCGGTCAAGCTCGCGACCGAGCACGGCGCGGATCTCGTCATGGCGTGTGACCCCGACGCCGACCGCATCGGCCTGTGCGCGCGCACGAGCTCGGCCGAGGGCGCGCCCTTCCGCTTCTTCACCGGCAACGAGATCGCCGTGCTCGTCGCCGAGTACCGCCTCACCCAGGTGCGCTGGTCGAACCCCATCGTCATGCAGACCGAGGTGACCACCGATCTCGTCCGTCGCGTCGCCGTGCGCCACGGTGCGCAGGTGGTGACCGATCTGATGGTGGGCTTCAAGTACATCGGCGACGGCCTCGGGCAGCTCGAGGACACCGGGCGGTTCAACTCCGTCACCGGGCGCCCGGAGGATCTGGTGGTCGGCGTCGAGGAGTCGCACGGCGTGCTCGTGACCTCCGCGATCCGCGACAAGGACGCCGCCGGCGCCGCGCTCGCCCTGGCCGAGTACGCGAGCCTCCTCGGCCGCGACGGGCGGACCCTGACCGACGCCCTGGAGACCATCTGGGCGCGCGAGGGCTACGTGCACAACGAGCTCGTGAGCACGGTGATGCGCGGCGCGGCCGGCAAGGCCCGCATCGACCGCATCCAGGCCGCCATGCGCGAGAACCCGCCGACCGAGATCGGCAAGTGGCGCGTGGTCGAGGTGCTCGATCGCGCCGATCCCAAGGGCCCCCTCGGCCCCATCAAGTCCGGCACGGACGCCGCCAGCCGCGACGTGCTCGTGTTCCGCCTCGCCGAGGGCGGCGCGACCGAGCCCACCGCGCGTCTGCTCCTCCGCCCGTCGGGCACCGAGCCCAAGAACAAGATCTACGTCGAGGTCGTGGGCCGCCCCGGCGTGCCCTCCGCCACGGAGATCCGGCGCGTGTCGGCCGAAGCCAAGGAGCTCGCCCTGGCCTTCGCGCACGCCATGCTCGGGCGCGTCGAGATCGAGCTGCCGCTGTGGGCCCTGCGCGTGAGCGATCTGGTCGCCATCGAGTTCAAGCAGCACCTCGCCGGGGTGCTCCTCCCCGAGGTGCGCCGCCGCATCGCCGCCGGCGCCCCGCTCGAAAGCGTGGTGGACGAGGGGCTGCGCCCCTACGGCAAGGACCCCCGCGGGCTCGTGGCCGAGGCGGTGCGCGCCTGGGCCGCGGAGAACGGGGACGAAGGCGCGAAGGTGCGCGAGGCGTTCGGGGCCTGATCGCTACGCGATCTCGATTCCCGCGTCGCGGAGCGCGGTCAGGAGGCCCTCGGGCGTCGTGACCAGGCGATCGGCGCCGACGGGGAGCGCGATGCCCCAAGCGACGCCGATCATCGGCATCCGGGCGGCGCGCGCCGCGCCCACGTCGGCCGGGCCGTCCCCGACCATCACGCCGGCGTCGGACCCGAGCCGCCGGAGCGCCTCCAGGAGCGGGGCGGGATCGGGCTTCCGGACGCTCAACGTGTCGCCGCCGATCACGATGGGGAAGTAGCGCGCGAGGTCGAGCCGGTCGGCGATCACCCGCGAGAACGCCTCGGGCTTGTTCGTCACGATCGCCATCGGCGCGCGCACCGCGGCGAGCACGGCGCGGAGCCCGTGGTACACGCGCGTCTGCACGACCAGCGCGGCGCCGTACTCCTCCAGGAACACCGCGAGGTCGCGCTCCGCGGGGGTGCTCCCGGCGGCCTCCACGCAGCGGTCGACCAGCTTGCGCGCGCCGTCCCCGATGAAGCCGCGCACGACCGCCTCGCCGAGCGGAGCGCGCCCCGTGCGCACGAGCGTGCGGTCCACGGCGGCGGCGATGTCCCCGGCGCTGTCGACCAGGGTGCCGTCCAGATCCCACAGGACGGCCCTCATGGCGCGCCCGCCGGCGCCGGGGCCGTGACCTCGACCGCGCCCGCCGACGCGCCCAGGACGGCCCCAGGAGCGCCCGGAACGACCACGAGCGGCTGCGGGACGAACGCGGGGAGCGCCCCCTCGGCGAGCGGGTACGGATCGGGCAGCGTGGGCGTCGTCAGCGCGGAGATGCGCGGCCCCTGCTCGCGCGGCATGAGCACGGTGATCCCGAGCGCCGGCCAGTTGACGTAGTCGCGCAGGTGGGCAGCGTACCAGCCGAGCCGATCGTCGCGCACGGTCTGCCGGCCCATGCGCGTCGCGTGGCGCATCCGCAGCTCCGCGCCGGGCGGGCTGCCTTCGGCGGGGGGCACGACCATGCTGATGTGGGTCACCACCACGGGCGACCACGCGCGCTCCTCGCGGAGCGTGACCACGAGCGCCCCCGCCGGGATGCGCGGCACCGCGGCCACGGCCTCGGCGAGGTCGAGGTAGTGGAGGGTCCACTCCCCGAGGGGCAACACGGCGTCGGGCAGCTGGAACAGCCCGCGACGGCGCCACCGCCGCCACACCTCGGGCGTCACGTCCTTGCGGAGCTCGCGGGCGCGGCCGACGCGCGCGGTGATGTCCTCGAGCAGCCCGTTGCGGATCGCGTCCGGGATCCACTGGGCTTCCATGAAGTGGCGCCGGTGATCGTAGGCGGGCCCGCCGGTGTAGCGCAGGGCGTCGCGCACGGCGGGCGCGTAGATCGGGTCTCCGGCGAGCGCGAGCCCCAGGACCTCCTCCACGAACGTGAGGCAGTCGAACGCGTCGTAGCGGCTGGGCGGGTCCGCATCGATGCCGAGGCCCTCTCCCGCCGCGTCGTTCAGGTACGGCAGCCCGAGGAAGCCGCGGCTGGCGATCTCGACGCGCTCGCCAAGCGTGCGGGTCCGCGCTTCCCGAATCGCCGAAATGACGCCCGGCCCCGGCGTCCACCGCTCGGGCCCGCGCTCGACGGGTACGAACGTGGGCGCGGCGGCGACCGCCCCAGGATCGAGAGACCCGGCGAGCGGCGCGTCGAGCGCAACGTCCGGCCCCCCCGGGAGCGCGCCACCGGCGCCCTCGTCCTCGGGGAACACCTCGGGCGCCGCCGTGGAGTTGGCGAGATCGGGCGCGCCCGACGCCCCCGCGCCTCCGGCTCCGATGACCAACCACAACCACACCACGCGAGGCCCCGGTCGGCGGCGCGGGCGGATCCCGCTAGACGCCGAGGCGCTGCTGATATCCCGCGAGCTGTTCCAGCATCGCCTCGAAGCCCTCGACGTCGAGGACCTCGTCCGCGGCGGAGAGCGCGCGCTCGATGAGATCGGAGAGGCCGCGGTTGAGCAGGCGACGGTGCTCGCCGGCGGGGCGCTTGCGGAGGTTCTTCACCACCTGGGCGACGGGCAGCCGGCCATCAGCCGCCACCTCGACGTTCTTGAAGAGCGGCGCGAGCGGAACCGAGGTGCCCTCCACGAGCAGCTGCATCCGCGCGGCGCCGGCGCCACGCCCGTCCGCCGCTTCGATGGCGGCGCAGATGGTGGCGAGCACGTCATTCGTCACGTCGAGCTTGCGCTGGATCTCCTCGTCGTAGAGCTTCGGACCGGAGAAGTTCAGCGAGACCGCCGACTTCATCACGTCCTTGCCCTCGGCGTCCTCCATCTCGATGAGCGTCTCGGTGGACGCGACGAGCTCGGGGCGCGCGGTGTCGAGGGGCGCGCGGTCGGCGGGCGGGCTGTCGAGCTCTACACGATCGAGCAGCGCCCGGTCCGTGAGGAACGCGCCAGCTTCGCGGACGGTGTCGTAGTCCTGGAACGCGGCGAGGTCGTCCTCCTCCTCGAAGGACGAGGGCTCCAAGGGCGAGGGCTCGAAGGACGAGGGCGCCTGGGAGAGGGAGACCTCGACCGGCACGGCGGAGTCCTCGACCGGCGCGGGCGCGACCTCGACCGGCGCGGGCGCGACCTCCTCGATGGACCGGCTCGGCGCGACCGGGGCCAGCGCGACCGGGGCCAGCGCGACCGGGGCGTGCGCAGCCGCCGGCAGATCGGCGGTGTCCTCGTCAGAGAGGGACTCCTCGTCGACCGGCGGGTTGACCCCGACCAGCTTGCCCTCGTCCAGCATGATGCGGACGTGCTCGAGGAGGCGCGTGGACTCCCACGGGCTGGCCGCTACGAGCTCGGCCAACCGCTTGCGCGGCGTGCAGCGCGCGACCAGGGTGCGCTCCACCCCGGTGGCCGGGGGCGTGGCGCCCGGCGCGAGCACCAACAGGGGCTGCCCGACGAGGGGGGCGAGGCGCGCGTGGAGCGCGACCAGCTCGTTCACCAGCGCGCGCGTGTCGTGCCCGACCTGGATGTTCTCGACGAACACCGCGTCCATCGGCGCGAAGTCCACCCCGCCGTCATCCGCCAGGAACTGGAAGAGGTTCTCGCGGAACCGCTCGAAGAGCAGCTCCATCAGCAGCTCCTCGGGCATCGAGTCGAACAGGGACTCAAAAAGCCCGGCGCCCGCCGTCATTCCGTCCCGCAGGGCCTGGTGACGCACCTCGTCGACATGCCCCGCGGCGCGCAGGATCCCGAGCATGCGCTCGTCGTCCAGGTCGCACTGCGCCGCGAGCACCTCGCCCAGCATGACGTACACCCGGTACCGCACGCCCGCGGACGGATCGCTCGTCAAGCAGCCGGTCTGCCCTGAATCGAGAGTGCCGATCAGGGCGAGGCGCGGGTCCTGTGGGGTCTCACCGTTCCGTGACAGCAACCAGCGCCTCGCTCGGGCACCCGGAAACGGGCGCGCAACGTTGGGCCATCGTACAGACCCGCCGCCGGCCGGTCAACGATGGCCCGCTCCGCCGGCGCGATCCACCTCACGAAGCGGCGAGCAGCTCCGGATCCTCACCGAGCACCGAGAGCAGGCGGTCGCGCGCGCGCGACAACCGGCTCATCACCGTGCCCAGCTTGATGGAGAGCGCGCGCGCGATCTCCGCGTACGACATGTCCTCGTAGTAGCGCAGGAGCAGGATCGTGCGGTGGTCCTCTGTGAGCTGGCCGATCGCCTGGATGATCTCCTCCTGGCGCTCGCTCCCGAACACGACCTCGATCGGGTCGGCCAGGAACTCCTCGCTCCGCGGCACGGAGGCGAGGATGCCGTCGCGGCGACGACGATCGCGCACGAGGTTGAAGCACAGGTTCCGCGTCACGCGGTAGAGCCAGGCTTGCATCTTGAAGTCCGCGTCGAAGAAGCGCGGCTCGCGCATCGCCTTGATGAAGACCTCCTGGACCACGTCGCGCGCCTCCTGGGCATCCTTGAGGATGCAGTAGGCGTGGACGTAGAGGCGCTCGCCGTACTTGCGGACGAGAAGGTCCACGGACTGCTGCCGGTCGCTGGACGCGACCTCCTTGATGTCCTCGTCGAGCCAGCTGGCGCCCGATGAAGTGGATGGCAGAGCGTCGCTGGTTCGTGGGGTGATCATGAGCTCTCCTGCGTGCGCCCCGTTGCCGCGCACATTTGAAGTACGCGCCCGATGGCCTCTCCTTGCGACCCCATGACACAGCTTGACGAATCGCAGGGGACGGCCCATCCTGGGTGCCGCAGGCAGCGGGAGCGCAGCGGTGGAAGCCAAGAGCGGGACCAGTGACGACGTGGTCGATGTCAGGGCGCTGGTAGAGGCCATCGTCCGGGCCATCGTGGACCACCCCGATCAGGTGTTCCTCACCGAAGTCGAGGGCACCCAGAGCAGCGTGCTGGAGCTCTCCGTGGCTCCGGACGACGTGGGCAAGGTGATCGGAAAGAAGGGGATCCACGCGGACGCGATTCGACGCATCGTTCACGCCATCGGCGGCAAGACCAAGAAGCGGTACGTGCTGGAGATCCTGGAACACCGGTGAGCGCCCGCGGCATCCCGCGGTGAGGGCGTGCGGCACCCCGCGGTGAGAACGCGCGGCATCCCGCGGCATCCTCCGCCCCGGCGCTACTCCGTGATGCCCGGAATGCGCACGCCGCGCTCGTGGGCCACGTCGATGGCGCGCTCGTAGCCGGCGTCCGCATGCCGCAGGACGCCCATTCCCGGGTCACCGAGGAGTACACGCTCCAGGCGCCGCGCTGCGGCCTCCGTGCCGTCCGCCACGATGACCTGGCCCGCGTGCAGGGAGTACCCCATGCCGACGCCGCCGCCGTGGTGGAAGCTCACCCACGATGCGCCGTTGACCGCGTTCACGAGCGCGTTGAGGATGGGCCAGTCGGCCACGGCGTCCGTGCCGTCGAGCATGCCCTCGGTCTCCCGGTTGGGGCTCGCGACGCTGCCGCAGTCGAGGTGGTCGCGCCCGATGACGATGGGCGCCTTGACGGCACCCGACGCCACGAGCTCGTTGAACCGCAGGCCCGCGAGGTGCCGCTCGCCGTACCCGAGCCAGCAGATGCGCGCGGGGAGCCCCTGGAACTGGATGCGCTCGCGCGCCATCGTCAGCCAGCGGCGCAGCCCGACATTGTCGGGAAACAGCTCCAACAGGGCCTCGTCGGTGACGCGGATGTCTTCCGGATCTCCGGAGAGGGCCACCCAGCGGAAGGGCCCGCGGCCCTCGCAGAACTGGGGGCGGATGTAGGCCGGCACGAACCCGGGGAAGGCGAAGGCGTCGGGCTCGCCGCCCTCGACCGCACCGGCGCGCAGGTTGTTGCCGTAGTCGAACACGTGGCTGCCCTGGCGCATCAGCACGAGCATGGCGCGCACGTGCGTGGCCATCGAGGCGTGGGCGCGGCGGGTGTACTCGGCGGGGTCGGCCTCGCGGAGCACCGCGGCCTCGACCAGGGAGAGCCCGGCGGGAATGTAGGCGAGCGGGTCGTGCGCCGAGGTCTGGTCGGTCACCAGCTCGGGCGCGAGCGTGCTGTCAGCGATGCGCGGCATGAGCTCGGCGGCATTGCCGACGAGGCCGACGGACTTCGCGACCTTGTCGCGCCGGTACCGGTTCACGCGGGCAATCGCGTCCTCCAGATCGGTCGCGACCTCGTCGAGGTAGCCGGTCTCGATGCGCTTCTGGACGCGCGTGGGGTCGACGTCGATCGCGAGGCAGACCGCCCCTGCGAACACGGCGGCGAGCGGCTGGGCGCCGCCCATGCCCCCGAGGCCAGCGGTCAGCACCAGCTTCCCCGCGAGGTCACCACCGAAGTGTTGGCGGCCGGCCTCGGCGAAGGTCTCGTACGTGCCTTGGACGATGCCCTGGGAGCCGATGTAGATCCAGCTCCCGGCGGTCATCTGGCCGTACATCATGAGGCCTTTGCGCTCGAGCTCGCGGAAGTGCTCCCACGTGGCCCACTTCCCGACGAGGTTCGAGTTGGCGATGAGCACGCGCGGCGCGTCCGCGTGCGTGCGAACCACGCCCACGGGCTTGCCGGACTGGACGAGCAGGGTCTCGTCGTCCTCCAGGGTCGTCAGACACTGGAGGATGCGGTCGAACGAGGGCCAGTCGCGGGCGGCCTTTCCGTTGCCGCCGTACACGACCAGGTCCTCGGGGCGTTCGGCCACGTCGGGGTCGAGGTTGTTCTGGATCATCCGGAAGGCGGCCTCCTGCACCCACCCACGACAGTGGAGGGTGGAGCCGGTCGGCGCGCGGACGATCCGGGACATCAGCTCTCGTCCTCGTCCTGCGCACCCTCCTCGGAGTACACGACGCGCCGGTGGCGGTCGTGACCGACCATCTGGATGGTCGACTGCTCGACGTTCTCCGAGCAGTCCTCGAGGCTCTCGACGTACGCCGTCAGCTCCTTGAGGTAGGTCTGCTCTCCGGCCGGCTTCTCGCGATCTTCCGCGAGAAAGCGGTCGATCTGGCGGACGTCGAACTTCGCTTCGTTGATCTTGGACATGGGGGATCCTGGGTGAGGCTACGCCTCGGGCGGGAGATCATCGGCGGCGGGGGGGAGCAGATCGTCGACCGAGGGGGGAAGGTCGTTCGGGCGGAGCTGCTTCTGCACGTTCTCGTTGTCGTCGAAGCCGGTCATGTCCGCTTGGACGTGGCCCACGGCGATCTCGCGCAACGCGGTGACGATCTCCTTGTTGCTGCGGTCATCGTCGAGGAGCGTGCGCGACCCCTTCATGAGCTGCTTGGTGCGCTCCGCGGTGACGAGCACGAGGGTGAAACGATTCGGGACCTGCTCCAAGCAGTCCTCGACGGTGATGCGCGCCATGCGGTACCTCTCTGGGACCCTGCCGGCTATCGCTTCATGCCGCCCGGCGCAACATGTCCATGCGGGCGTGCCCGGTCCGTCGATAGAACCCGCGCAGCTCCGCCAGCAGCGCGCTCACGTCCCGGTGCCGCTCCAGCCGCTCGCAGTAGCGGTCGGCGAGCCTTCCCGCCTCGCGATACCGGTCCCGCTCGTCGCCGTCGAGCCCCTCGGCGAGCGTCGCGTCGTGGAACAGGCGCCGCCGGAGCGCGGGGTCGGGCCCCACGTGCAGCCGCGCCGTCACGTACTTGTCGACCTCGGCCTGGGTCTCGAGCTCGAGCAGCGACACGGTCTCCTCGCGGGCCGCGCGGCGCACCAGCAGCAGGAAGTGGCTCACGCCCTCCGTCACGGTGCACCACGCCGGGAGCGCGTCGCGTACGGCCTCGGCGGGCGTCCGGGCGTCCACCGCGCTGATGTCGTCGGCGTGCAGGTATACGCCGATGTCCACATCCTCGTCCGCCTGCCGCACCAGCACCCACTCCCGCGCCGGGCGCGCGGTGGCGCCGAGCAGCTGGTGCACGTCCGCGGCGTCCACGAGGTAGTCGCGGATGTCGGGCGCCTCGATGTCGTAGATGGCCTGGAGGTGACGCTGGATGAGCGCGATCATCCCGAGCCGACCGTGCGCGTCGGCACGAGTCCCAGCTGGCGCAACCGCTCCGCGACGCGCGGCGATCCGCTCGCGAGCCACTCCTCGTAGAGGCGCACGATGTCGGTGTCCGAGCGCTCGCGCGTCTCGTCTCGCACCTCCGCGATGACCTCCACGCACGCGGGGTACCGCTCGGCCAGCTCGGCGAAAATCTCCGCGAAGCCTCCGTTCCGGGTGTCGAGCAGGCGCTCGAGGGAGCGGTACGCGGTCTCGCCCATCCGCGCGCAGTAGTCGCGCGAGATCTTGCGGCGTTCGAGGTGCTCGCGGAAGAACCCCGTGAGCAGGAGCGAGCGGTCCCCGAGCTTCCGCCAGAGGGAGACCGCCTCGGGGGGCGCCGCCATCACCGCGCGGTGCCGCAGCTCCACGAGGGTCGGGTCCCCGTCGTCATTGCCCTCGTCCTCGCGACGCGCCTGTTCGGCGAGCAGGCTCGACAGGTAGTAGACCGCGTTCTCGCTCACCGGCGCCCGTTGATGGTGCACCGCGCTCTCCACGCGCTCGTGAAAGAAGTCGAAGAGGTTTCCTTCCGTGACCAGGGCTGCCGCCTCCGTCCTGCTCATGACGCCTCCAGATCGTGGTGAAAAACGCCCGTCCGGGGGGCGGCCACGGGTGCCGCCCGCATCCGAGAAAAAATCTTCGCGCCTCGCGTCTTGACCGCGACCGGGGCCGTGCCTACCTGACGGGCGCCCCGGATTGGGTTCGCCGTGAACCCGGTCAGCAAACCAACCTCCATCCCCCCGCGGGGTTCTCCTCTGGATGAACCCCCGATGACCTCGCGATCCTCCGGACGCGAGCTCGGAGTGAAGATGAACGTCCGCCCTCTGTTCGACCGCATCCTCGTCAAGCGCAACGAAGAGCCCACCAAGACCAAGTCTGGCCTCTTCCTCCCCGAGACCACCAAGGAGAAGCCCTCCGAGGGCACCGTTCTCGCGGTCGGCAATGGCCGCATCGCGGACGACGGCAAGGTCACCGCCCTGACCGTCAAGGTCGGCGACCAGGTGATCTTCGGCAAGTACAGCGGGACCGAGATCAAGGTCGACGGGGATGACCGCCTCATCCTCCGCGAAGACGACGTTCTCGGCATCGTCGAGTAGTCACTCATCAGCGTTTTTCTAGGCACCCGCAAAGCACCGGGCGCATCCATAGGATGCGCTCCAGCAGCATACCTCAGGAGTTCCATATGGCAGCGAAGCAGATCCTCTTCGACGTCACCGCCCGCAACAAGATCCTCGCCGGCGTCGACACGCTCGCGAACGCGGTGAAGGTGACTCTCGGCCCCAAGGGCCGCAATGTCGTGATCGAGAAGTCCTGGGGCGCCCCCGTGGTGACGAAGGACGGCGTCACGGTCGCCAAGGAAGTCGAGCTCGAAGACAAGTTCGAGAACATGGGCGCGCAGATGGTGAAGGAGGTCGCCTCCAAGACCTCCGACGTCGCCGGTGACGGCACGACCACCGCCACCGTGCTCGCCCAGGCGATCTTCCGCGCCGGCGTCAAGCTCGTGGCCGCCGGGCACAACCCGATGGACCTGAAGCGCGGCATCGACAAGTCCGTCGCCGCCATCGTGGCCGACCTCAAGGCCCAGTCCCGCCCCGTCGCGGACCAGCGCGAGATCGCGCAGGTCGGCACGATCAGCGCCAACGGCGACGAGGAGATCGGCAGCATCATCTCCAACGCCATGGAGAAGGTCGGCAAGGAAGGCGTGATCACGGTCGAGGAGAACAAGGGCCTCGAGACCGAGCTCAAGACGGTCGACGGCATGCAGTTCGACCGCGGCTACATCAGCCCCTACTTCGTGACGGACACCGAGCGGATGGAGGCCACCTTCGAGGAGCCCTACATCCTCATCCACGAGAAGAAGCTCTCGTCGATGCGTGACCTCATCAAGCTCCTCGAGAAGGTGCACGCCGCCGGCAAGCCGATCGTCATCCTCGCCGAGGATGTCGAGGGCGAGGCGCTCTCCACGCTCGTCGTGAACAAGCTCCGTGGCACCCTCCAGGTCGTGGCCATCAAGGCCCCCGGCTTCGGTGACCGCCGCAAGCAGATGCTCGAGGATATCGCCACCCTCACCGGCGGCCGTCTCATCGCGGAGGAGCTCGGGCTCAAGCTCGAGAACCTCGGCCTGAACGACCTCGGTCGCGCCAAGCGCGTGGTCATCACCAAGGACCACACCACCATCATCGACGGCTCCGGCTCGCACGACGCGATCAAGGCCCGCATCAGCCAGCTCAAGGCGCAGATCGAGGAGACCACCTCGGACTACGACCGCGAGAAGCTCCAGGAGCGCCTCGCCAAGCTGGCCGGCGGCGTTGCGGTCATCCGCGTCGGCGCGGCCACCGAAGTCGAGATGAAGGAGAAGAAGGCCCGCGTCGAGGACGCCCTTCACGCCACGCGCGCCGCCGTCGAGGAGGGTGTCCTTCCCGGTGGTGGTGTGGCCCTCGTCCGCGCCCAGCGCGCCCTCGCGAACATCGACGCGCCGGGCGACCAGCGCTTCGGCGTCGAGATCGTGCGCCGCGCCGTCGAGGAGCCGCTCCGCGCGATCGTCGTGAACGCGGGCGGCGAGCCCTCGATCACGCTCGAGAACGTGCGCAACGGCACCGGCGGCTACGGCTACAACGCCGCCACCGGCGTCTTCGAGGACCTCTACGCGGCCGGCGTCATCGACCCGACCAAGGTCACCCGCGCCGCGCTCGAGAACGCGGGCTCCGTGGCCGGTCTCCTCCTCACGACCGAGGCGATGATCGCCGAGTACGTGGACGACGACAACGGCGGCGGCGGTGCGGGCGGCGGGCACTCCCACTAGCTAGTCCAGTCCGCGATCTGGCGGGCACTCCTCCGGGGGGGCCTCCCTGATCGATGGAGGCCCTCGCACCGCTTCGGCGGGGCGGGGGTCGTCTCTTTTTTGGCCGTCCCGTTTCTGCGAGGGGCGCGGTTTCTATGAGGGCGGCAAGACGCGCGTCAGGGAGAAGGGCTGGCGGTCGCGATCTTCTGCGGGAAGTAGTACCGGGCCCCGATCGCCGCGTCGAAGGTGCCGATCGTCGCCGGGTACAGGCCGATGCCGGGCGCCAGCTCGACGAAGGCCTCGAGGGGCACGCCGTCGTGGATGAACGACATGCCGATGGGCACCCGGATGCCGATCCCCACGCTCTCCTGGGTGCTCAGCGTGTAGGGGGAGTCGCCGACGCGGATGCGCGGACCGAGCCCGAGGTACACGGGGAAGTGCACGTCCTCGATCTCGTCGGTGCGCAGGTCGGCGAGGCGCAACAACACGTCGGCGTGCATGTGCAGGGTGCCCTGGTCGAAGCTCCAGGCCAGCGCGCCGTCGTAATAGACGCCGCCCTTGGCGGGCCGCCAGGCGGCAGAGAACCCCGTGGGCAGGCCGAGGAGGATCCCGAGCCCGAAGCCCCCGACGTCCCGGTTCAACGTAGGCTCCGTCGGCGGGGGCATCTTGAACGAGGGCGTGCCCTCCTGCGCCCAAACGAGGCCCACCAGCATCATCCCGAGCACGCCCTACTCCAGCGGTCGCTCCAGCGCGTCGAGCACGGCCCCGTCCTGGTACACCACGACGAGACGGCGCACGATCGGCCCCAGCTCCGCATCGGCGAGGTAGCCGCGCCAGCGCCGATCGCCCACAACGCTGCGAAAGGAAAAGCCGTGCCGGAGCGCATCGAGCAGATGCGACTCGAACGCGGGCGCGTCCCGGCGACGCCCCGCCACGTCCGCGAGCCGGAAGTGGCCCGCCCACTGGTCGGGCGCGAGCCGCACGACCTCGCGGAAGTCGGCCTCCGCGCCGTCGAGCTCCTCGGCGGAGAGCAGCACCTCGCCGCGATCGTAGCGGGCCGCCACCAACGTGGGGTCGAGGGCCACCGCGCGATCCAGCCAGCGGCGGGCGTCCTTCGACTCTCCCGCGAGGCGGCTCGCCAGCCCGAGCTCGTAGGCGAGGCGCGCGTCCGCACCGATCTGACGCTCCCACTTCTTCGCGAAGTCGGTGGCCGGACCGAGGCCCTCCTGCCGCGCCAGCCGCGACACCTCGTCGGCCGCGGCGGCCATCAGCGTGTCGCGGTAGTCGGGCGGCGGGATCTCCGCGCGCGCAGCAGGGAGCCCGAGCGCGAGGAGCAGCACGGACACGATCATCCCAGGCGACGGCGGCGCGCGAATGCGAGGACACCCGCCGCGAGGGCGAGCAGGGAGCCTCCGCCCGCGCCGGAGCCCGCGTCGCAGCCGCAATCCCCAGTGAGCACGACACCACCGGTGTCCGGGTCGCCGAACAGGCCGTCCCCGTCCTCGTCGATAGCGGCGCCCTGGTCTGCGTTCTCGCCCTCGACCGCGCCGGAGAGCCAGCCCTCGGCGCCACCCGCGAACACGGCGTAGTACCCGCCGGCGCTCGCGTCGGTGGCGGTCATCGCGCCGCCGGGCGTCGCGGCCCCGGTCCACACGACATCGCCGTCGTCACGGTCGGTGGGGAAGCGGTCGTCCCGGCGGACGACCACGGCCTCGGACGCGCGCGTGTCGTCCGGCTGGGTCCAGGCGAGCTCGACGCGCTCGGCCAGATCGTCCGACGCGACGAAGTCGTCGATGCCGAACGCGAGGGTCGGGTCGTCGCCGATGCGGTACACGCACACGTCGTCGATGTTCCAGCCGCCGAACTCGAGGCCGCCGTCGCTCGCGATCTCCCACCCGAGGGTGAGGTCCTCGCCCTCCGTGTCGACGAGGATCGTGTGGAGCATCCACTCCCGATCCTCGGTGTGGGCGCCGCCGTCGCGCTCGCCGGTCTCGTAGTTGCTCCACACGACCGAGTCGCCCGCGTAGACGCGGGCGTCGTCGTAGAGACCGTCCTCGACGTTGAGCCAGCGGCGGTACTGCACGACCACCTGGGCGTTCCCCGCCACGTCGATGGGGACGCTGGAGAGCCGGTTGACGATGCTCGGCTGGTAGGCGCCGTTGTACTGGCCGCCGCCGAGGTCGTTCCCCCAGACCGAGCGCCCGGTGAAGGCCTCGGTGGGATCGTCGGAGTAGCCATCCGGCGCGCCGAAGGCCCAGTCGTCCGCGCCACGTTGATCGTCGCCGTCGAGGAGCGCGTGCGTGTAGCCGCCGTCTCCGTCGTCGAACGACTCGCAGTAGAGCTCCTCGAGCGTGCCGACGTAGAACGTGTACGGGGCGATCTCGCCGCCCGCGGGCAGCGACACCTCCGTGCCGTCGTCCGCCACCGCGCGCAGGTAGTACTCGACGACCGATCCCGAGGGCATCCCGGAGAGCTCGCCGTCGAAGGCCTCGCCCGCCACGCCGAGCGGCGTGGTGTCCCAGGAGGCGCCCCCGTCGGTGGAGTAGACGACGTCGACGGTCTCGATGGTGAACGTCACGCAGGCCGGGGAGAGGTTCTGCACGTCGCCGCTCACGGCGATGGAGATCCCCGCGGGCTGGTTGCCGATGGCGGTGTGCGCGAGCGACAACAACGAGTCGCCACCGCCATTGGGGCCGAGGCCGTGGCGCCCGAACGCGTCGATGATCTCGCACTGGTGGGGCGTGCCGTCGGACAGATCGCGGTTGTCGTCGTCCGCGAGCACGACCTCGTCGTAGCTCTCGTCGATGGTCGGGCCGCCCTTGATGCTGTCCGCCAGCAGGTGGGAGGTGACGGCCCACGCGGTGCCCTTCACGCCGACGGCCTCGCCGTACGTCCCGGAGAGCGCGAGGTACAGGTCCCACATCGCACCGGCGAAGATCAGGCCGTCCTGGTGGACCTCTCCCGTCACGTCGTCCGGGTAGACGTAGTCGGTCTCCAGCTCACGGATGCCCGCGCCGTTGGTGGCGAAGTAGGGGGCGATCGTGGGGTCGAGCGTCTGGAGGGCGGCCACGACGTCGCCGATGCCCTCGGAGATCGACCCGTCGAACGCGCCCGACTCGAGGCTGTAGTAGTGAAAGCCGTGGCCCCACTCGTGGTAGTTCACGTCGGCGATGCGGCCGGTGTTGTTGCAGCCGCCGCCCGCCTCGTAGAAGTTCACGTTGCCGTCATAGTAGGCGTTGCACGTGCTCTCGAGGTTGACGTAGGAGGTGAGCGGCTCCGTCACCACCGGGACCTCGGGGCCGAACAGGAGGCCCCACTCCCGCACGTGGTGCAGGAACACGTAGCTGCCGATCTCGGCGAGATCGCCGGCGCCCGTGGTCCACGTGGGCGCGATGTCCCCCGTGAAGGAGAGGGCGCCGTCGCTCCCCGCCTGGTTCCGCACGGTGACGTAGGAGCCGCGCAGGCGCGTGGACCAGCCCTCCGCGCCGTCGACCGTGAACGAGCCGTCCGTCCCGGTCGACACGTTCGTGCCCGAGGTGGCGCCCGTGAGCGTCGCGAGCGGGATGCCGGACGTGGAGAACGACCCGTCCACCGTGCGCGTGTCGTGCGTGCCGTACAACGTCCCCGAGAGGAAGCGCACCTCGTTGTAGACGTTGATCAGCTCGCCCGTGTACGCGTCGACATGGGAGACCCACTTCCCGACCGGCGTCGCGGTGCGGGATCGCACCTCCCACGTCAGGCGGTACCGGAGCGCGCCGTCGACCTCCTGTGGGAGGATGACGAGCCGGGCGCTCTCGTCGGTGTGCACGGCCATCGCGGCGGGGCCGGAGAGCTCGGCGGCGATGATCGCGGCGTCCGCATCGAGCTCGGCGGGCTCCACACCGTTGAGCTCGGGATAGGTCTCGACGCCGAGGAGCAGCAACTGGCCGTCCCGGATGCGGGCGGTGACGCCGCCGCCCCAGATGGGCGCTCCCGCCACGATCCGCTCGTAGTCGACGTACCAGGTGTCCAGGCGCGCGACGTAGTTCGCGCTCTTGATGCGGAGCTGCTCCTGGGGCACCCCGACCAGCGCGGGGTTGCGCGTGAAGAAGCGACGGAGCGCCCCGTCGACCTCTTTTGCTGTCGCGAGCGCGCCGAGATCGATCCCAGGCCCCCACGCGCGCCGCGCCGTGCCGGTGCGCTCGTCGAAGCGGGCTTGCCATCCGTAGCCGTCACCCGCGACGAAGGCCGCCCAGGCGGGCCCGGCGCGCAGCTGGGCCTGCCGGTAGTCGTGCACGTGGAAGGTGCGGTTGGGCTCGATGCCGATCCACACGTCCTCGGACGGCGCGAAGGCGAATGCGGCCGGAGAGAGCAAGCCGAGCAGACCAAGGAACACCAGGACCTCCGCGTGACACTACGATGGCCGACGTATCATCGCCCCGCCGGGTCACCTTTGTCGCCACACCAAGCCTTGACAGCCCTGATCGCCGCGGTTGTGCTCCCGCTTACGCTCGCGGGGTGCACCGGTGCGCCGCCCGTTCCCGAGCTCCCTCCCCTCCCCCCGAAGGTGGCCGCGGCGGACCTTGGGGTCCGCGGCGAGGCGCGTCCGCTCCGGGAGCTGATCGTGGCGTTCACCGGGGAGGTACGCGGCGAGATCGAGCCGTGCGGCTGCCCCACCGTGCCGTACGGCGGGTTCGCGCGGCGCGCGGCGCTCCTCGACCAGCTCCGCGCCGAGGGGCTCCCGGTGGTGGTTCTGGACGCCGGCGAGATGCTCGTCCGCGGCCAGGTGGCTACCGACCCCGGCGACCGCCCGGAGCGCGCGCGCGCCGTGCTCGACCTGGCGCGCACCGTAGGGCTCGACGCGTGGGCGCCGAGCCCTGTGGACCTGCTCGCGGGCGGCCTCGGCGTGTTGGCCGGCACCGACGCGCTCGCGACGACGTGGCGGGACCCCTCGGGCGCGCCGCTGTTTCCGACGGCGACGGTGATCGAGCGGGACGGGCTGCGCATCGGCGTCGTGGGCGTGAACGCCCCCGCGAAGGGGCTGGTGGCCGCCGATCCGGTGGAGGCCGTCCGCGCCGCCATGGCGGACATCGTCTCCGCGGGGACCGGCCCGATCGACACGTGGGTGGCCCTCTCCAACGCGTCGGCCGCCGACACCCGTCGCGTCGCGGAGGAGGTGGCCGGGCTCGGCGCCGTGCTCTCGACGCGGAACGGCGAGCAGGACGCGCCGCTCGCCACGTCCGGGGCCCCCATCCTCGAGAGCCCCGACCGCGGCCGGTACGTGAGCGTGCTGCGGATCGCGCTCGCCTCGGACGGCGCGGCCTGGACCGTGGTGGACGGCGGCACCGCGGGCGAGCTCGCCCAGGAGCGCGCGCGGGTCACGCGCCTCGTGGGCGCCGGGCACGACGACGCTCCGACCATGGACGCCGGGCGGGCGAAGATCGCGAGCATCCGCGCGCGGCTCGAAGCCGAGGGCGCGGGGCACGACCTGGTGCTCGTGGAGGACCGGCCCCTCGGGAGCGATCTGGACGGCCCGAGCGTGCTGGACCCCCGCATCGAGACCTTCAAGGCCCGCTCGACCGCGGCGGCGCAGGTGCGCGCGGCGTCGGCGCCGAAGGTGGCGGGCTACGCCACGGCGGCGGCGTGCACGAGCTGCCATCGCGAGCGCTTCAACACCTGGGCCTTCGATCCCCACGCCCGCGCCTACGAGGCGCTGTTGCCGCGCAAGGAAGAGCTGAACCCGGAGTGTGTCGCGTGCCACACCACCGGCTGGGGCCAGCCCGGCGGGAACGCGACCCTCACGGCCGTCGCGATGCGCACGTGGAAGGGCGTGCAGTGCGAGGACTGCCACGGCCCCTCGGCAGGCCACCCGCAGCGCGCCGAGGTGGTTCCCCGCAAGGTGACGGAGGCCACGTGCCTGGCCTGCCACGACGCGGCCAACAGCCCGCAGTTCGACTTCGAGACCTACCGCAAGCGCATCAGCTGCACGATGGTCTCGCAGCTCGAGGCCGAGGCCGCGGCGCCGAAGTAGGGCGCGGAGCCCCGGGCGCTCACCAGGTCGCGAGGAACTTGTCGACCTCTTCTCGCTCGAGCAGGCCCATCGAAAGATCGAGGCAGTCGGCGCAGATGTCGATGCCGGCGTGGCGGTAGACGCCGCGGGACTCGAAGTGGGTGCGACCGCAGAGGTGGCACGCGGCGTCGTCCGGGGCGAGCCAGGCGCGGCGGTTCCGCACGATCTCGGCCGTGCACACGTCACAGACGACGGCGCGGGTGCCCGACATCAGGTGTGTACACTCCTTGCCCGTGCGGCCGCACGACGAGCAGTGCACGTCGTGGTGCTCGCCGGAGCCACTCCGCGTGTCCACCGGGCGCGGCTCGGTGCGCTGGCTCGGCGGCGTGACGTGGGCGAGCAGCCGCTCGACCGTGGGCCCGGCGCCGCGCTCCTGGGCGCGACGGATGAGCACCTTCGCGGCGTCCGCGTCGCCACACATGACCTGCCCGGCGAGCACGGCCACCTGCAGCTCCGCGTCGGCGTTCTGCCCCCACGAGGTGAGGAGCTGGCGGGCCGAGCGGCTGCGCCGGGACGCGATCGCCAGGAGCAGGAGCGCCTGGTAGCCGCGGGCGACCTCCCGCTCGGCCTCGACGTTGCGCCGGTGGGCCACGAGGTCAGAGGCGCCGCCACGACGGTCGACCGCCGCGCGCGTGATGTCCTCGACCGTGACGTTCAGGCCGGCGGTGAGCGTGGGCTCGGGGAGCACGGAGGCGGCCGCGAGCACGCTGCGCGCGAGGGCCGCGGAGTAGGAGCGGCCGGGTTCGCGGAGGCGCGCTGCTACGTCGTCCGCGACGTGCCCCTGGGTGAGGCCACACGCGGCCTCCCAGAGGGTGAAGCGCAGGCCTTCGTCGTCGGTCAGATCGATGGCGTCGAGCACCGCGGGCACGGACGAGGGGCCGACGGCCCGCAGCTCGTCGAGCAGGACGGAGATGCGACGGCGGGTGAGCGCCCGGGGCGCGCCGTCTCCCCCGACGATCGGGAGACGATCGTGGTTGCCGACCTCGACGGAGAGCGCCTTCTGGAGCCAGGCCCCGTCGCCACCGCGGCGGCGCGTGCGCACGAGCTCGACGTAGCTGGCGAGGTCCTCCGGGTGGTCCTCCAACGTCTCCTTGAAGACGCGGAGGGCCTCGGCGGTCTGCCCCTCTTCGAGGAGCGTGCACCCGAGCGCGTGGCGGGCCGGCAGGTGGTCCGGCGCGAGCAGGAGCGCCTTGTTGTTGTACTCGCGCGCCCGGCCGAGCTCGCCGAGCTGCAGATACGCCATTCCCATCTGGGCGAGCGCGTTCGCGTCGTCCCCGTGGGCCTCGAGGTAGTGGCGGTAGTGCTGGATCGCGTTCTTGTACTTGCCGAGCGCGAACGCCACCTGCCCGAGGTGCTTGCGGGCGACGGCGGAGTGCTTGGGGTTCTCGCGCAGCCGGACGAACAACTTCTCCGCCTCGGCGTAGCGCCCGGTCTGGAGGCAGCTCACGCCGAGGTCGCGCATCAACGGCGCGAGCAGATCCGGGCTCGGATCGAGCTTGAGCGCCATGACGAGGTGGTACTGGCTGCGCTCGACGAGGCGCTGCCCGGCGACCTGGCGCGAGCGTTCGGCGAGCGTGCGGCCGAGGAGCAGATGGACCTCCCAGGCGTTGGGCGCGCCGCGGCACGCGGTCTCGAGGTGGCGGATCGCGAGGTGCCGATCCCCGAGGCCCCGGTACATCGCGCCGAGCGCGAGATGCAGATCGGGCCGCTCGGCGTCGAGCCGCACGGCCTCGTCGAGGTAGCGCTGCGCGGCCTCCGGGCGGTCCATCCCGACCAGCGCGGCGCCGCCGAGCACCATCGCCTCGACCGAGGCGGGATCGTCCTGCAGGGCCTTGCGGGCGTGCTGGAGGGCGATGGAGCACTGACTCTCCCCCGCCCCGTGGTACAGCCCGCGGGAAAGGCAGGTCCGCGCGAGCTCGAGCCGGGCCTGGACATCCTCCGGGTGCTCGGCGAGGCGCGCTTCGAGGCGACCAGCGGACCAGTCGAGTTTTTGATGGGGGTACATGGCGCCTGGTGGATTCTGGGCGTGCGATGGAACGTGCAGGGGCGTATGCTATCGCACCCAGCCCATCCCCGGGGAGGAAGCCGTGCCCACCGCGCCCACGTCGTCGCCGCGCCGCGGTCATAACCCCCCACGGGCCTCGGGCCGCCGCGGCCAGGCCACCACCGAGTGGCTCCTCCTCATCTCCGTAATCGTCATCGCCATCGTAGCGGCCGGCGCCGGCCTCGCCGCCACCTTCGGCGACGACATGGAGAGCCTGGGCGAGCGCTCGGGCACGGTGTACGCGTCGGGAGACCTGGCGCGGTAGCGCCCCGCCCGCTCCCCGCCTTCCTCCCCTCCTGGGACGCGCCTGACATGAGGGCGGGGCCAGGCCGCAGACGACCCGGCGTGCGGCCGGGGTGCGCCCAGGGGCCCCTCTGGGGAAGGGGCGTGGGCCCCCGGACGCGGTTCTCGCCGGGTCGTCTGCCGCCTGGACCCGACGCACAGGGTTAGGCGCGTCCCGATGCCGCTCCTCCCCGTCGTCTTCTTCCTCTCCGGCGCCACCAGCCTCGTCTACCAGTCGGTCTGGGGCCGCGAGCTGCACCTCGTGTTCGGCACGAGCCAGTTCGCCATCGCGACCGTGCTCGCGGCGTTCATGACGGGGCTCGCCGCCGGCGGCTGGATCGGCGGGCGGCTCTCCGACCGGGTCGCGCGCCCCCTGCGGGCCTACGGATTGCTCGAGGCGACGATCGGCGCTTACGCGCTGATCTTCCCGAGCGTCGTCCGAATCCTCGAGCCCATCTACCTCAACTTCTGGCACGCCACCGATCCGAGCCCGCTCGCGTTCGGGAGCTTCCAGTTCCTGCTGCTCGGGCCCGGCCTGCTCATCCCCACCGCCTGCATGGGCGCCACGCTGCCCCTGCTCGTCCGCCACGTGGCGCCGAAGCCGGGCGAGGCGGGCGCGGTCGTCGGGCGGCTCTACGGCATCAACACGGCGGGCGCGGTGGTCGGCGTCGCGGTGGCAGGCTTCTGGCTGCTGCCGGACCTCGGCGTACGCGACACGACGTTGCTCGTGGCCTGCGGAAACTTCCTCCTCTGCGGGATCGCCTTCTGGATGGACCGCGGCACCGCGGCCCTCCCCCCGATCCCCGCGACCAAGGCCGTCCCCCTCCCCGCCGCCGTCCTCGTCGTCGCGGCGCTCGCCGGCATGTCGAGCCTCGCCATGGAGGTGGCCTGGTTCCGCCTCCTCACCCTCATCCTCGGTGCGAGCACCTACGCGTTCTCCGTGATGCTCCTGGCGTTCCTCGCGGGCATCGCCCTCGGCGGGCGCGTCGGCGGGCCCATCGCCGATCGGGCGAAGGATGCCCGCACCGCGCTCCTCGGACTCGCGACGCTCCAGGTCGGCGTCGCGTTGCTCTCCTACCTCGCGATGTTCGCCTACGGCGAGCTTCCCGTCGCGTTCGTGAAGGCGTTCTTCTGGATGGAGACGCTCAACGAGGAGCTCACCTACGTCTTCGGCACCGATGTCTCGCTGCTCTGGCCGATGAAGTGCCTGCTCGCCTTCCTCGTCATGGCGCCGCCCGCCGTGCTCATGGGCGCCACGTTCCCGTTCCTCGTGCGCGCCGTCCTGGCCGTGAACGAGGGAGACGCCGCGCGGCCCGTCGGCGGCGTGTACGCGGCCAACACGGTCGGCGCGATCGTGGGCGCGTTCGGCGGCGGTTTCGTGCTCCTCCCGATGCTCTACGTCACCGGCACGGTGTTGTTCTGCTCGACGCTCAACCTCGTCGGCGCGGCCGTGGCCGTCGCTGCCGCCGGAGAGCGTCGCCGGCTGGTGGTCGGTGGCGTGCTGGCCGCCGGCCTGGTCGGGGTGGCGTGGACCTTCCCGCCGCCCTGGAACCCGATGCTCATGTCGTCGGGCGTCTACAAGTACGTCGACAACCTCGACGAGCCGACCTTTGCCGAGATCAAGAAGCGCTTCCTCGATCGGTACGAGCTGCTCTACTACAAGGAGGGGCTCTCCACCGTCATCACCGTCGCGCACAACAAGACGACGGGCAACGTGTGGCTCGCCAACAACGGCAAGATCGACGCGAGCACCACGTCGGACATGCCGACGCAGGTCCTCGTGGCGCACACCGGGTTCCTCTTCACGGGGGACCGCGCCCGCAACACTGCCCTCATCGGCCTCGCCAGCGGCATCACCCTCGGCGCGATGACGCTGCACCCCGAGCTCGAGAACATCGACGTCATCGAGCTCGAGCCCGCCATGGAGGAGGCCACGCAGTTCTTTGCCGCGTGGAACCACGACGCGCTCGCGGACGACCGCGTGAACGTGATCAAGAACGACGGCCGCAACCAGCTCCTGCTCACGCCGCCCGGCACCTACGATCTCATCGTGGCCGAGCCCTCCAACCCGTGGCTCACCGGCGTGTCGAACCTGTTCACGCGGGAGTTCTTCGAGATGGGGAAGGCGCGGCTCGCGCCCGGCGGCATCTGGAGCCAGTGGGTGCAGATGTACGGGATGGACGAGCGCGATCTGCAATCCATCATGCGGACGTTCGCGACGGTGTACCCCCACGTGCTCGTGTTCTCGACGATCGAGGACGCGGATCTAGTGATGATCGGCAGCGATCGCCCGCTCGACTTCGATCTCGCCGCCGCCCACGCGCTCGCCTCGAAGAACCCCGCCGTGACCGCCGAGCTCACGTCCGTGGGCGTGGCGGACGGCTACGATCTGCTCTGCCACTTCCTCTTCGACCGCGACACCGTCATGTGGCGCACCACCGGCATCCCGCTCAACACCGACGACAACCTGCTCGTCGAGTACTCCGCGCCGAAGAACCTGCACGTCGAGACGTCGACCGACAACTTCCGCATGTTGCGCAAGTGGATGGCGCGCCCGTCGATCGAGCTGGCGGAGCGGCTGGCGACGGTCGAGGATCTCGAGGAGCTCGCGCTCGCCTACAGCGACCGCGACGACCTCGTGCGGGCCATGGTGGCCCTCCAGGAGGCCGCGCGGCGGGACCCCCGCCGTGCCGCGACCGCCGCGCTCATCGACGACGTGCGGCGGCGCTGGAACGAGACGCCGCGGTAGCGCGACTCCGCGGGACGGGTCGCTACTTCTCCATCTTGAGCAGCCGGCGCAGCGCCTTCTTCACCAACGCGCGCACGCCGGTCTCAGGGGGCGGCGGGGGCGGCGGGGCGCGCTTGGCGGCGGCCGGGCGCGGAGCCGGCGCGGGCTTGGGCTCGCGGGCGCCGTGATCGTGGGAGTGGCCGTGGGAATGGCCGTGGTCTTCCGCGGGGGCGGGGGCCGCGGGCGCGGCGGCGGGGGCGACGGGCGCGGGAACAGGCTTCGGGGCGGCGACTGGAGCCGGCGCGGCCCGCGCGCCACCGTGATCGTGGGCGTGCCCGTGGTCGTGATCGTGGGAGTGGCCGGGGTCCTCGACGGGAGCGGTGACGGGGACGGGCGCCTCGACCGCTTCAGCCACCTCGCTCTCGCCCTTCTTCTTCCCCCGCCCCTTCTCCTTCCCCGCGGCCTCCGCCGCCGCCTTGCCCTCGGCGGTCAAGGTGAAGATCGTGCCGTCCCACGTCACGAGCCCGTCCGACGTGAGGCCCTCCATCAGCTGGCTGAAGGCCTGGTGCGCGGCGAGGAGCTTCAGCCCGCTCCAGTCGTGAAGCGGCCCGATCGCCATGACCCCACCTTCCTGGTGGAGGTAGACGAGGAGCTTCTTGCGGCGGGTCTCGTTGATGTCGGCCATGCGCGGTTCCTGGGATCGCCGCCGCCTAACATCGGCCCTGGCGATCGGGGGAGCTGGCCGTCGCTACTCGTTCTCGACCGGGGGCGGCTTGCCCTCCGCGCGCGCCCGGGCCCGCGCCTTCCTTCGGCGCGGCCACGTGAAGATGGCCTCGATGGGGCCGCTCGCCACGTGCGTGACGCCGAGCAGGACGAGCACGGTCGAGATGTCGTACACCGCGCCGATCGCGAGGCACACGCCGGCGAGGACGACGAACGTCGCCATCACCTTGGGCGACATCTTGAACGTCTTCATCGTGCGGAACGGGATCGACGACACCTCGAGGAACGCGACGGCGAGCACGAACAGGACGATGCCCGTCGGGTCGGTCGGCCCGGGCAGGCCCGAACCCGAGTGCCACATGACGAGCGAGGAGACCGTGCCGCCGCCCATCGTGATGGTGAGGCCCTGGCTCCACCGGTGGGCCTTGCCGTCGGCGGTGACGTTGAACCGCGCGAGGCGGAAGGCGCCGCCGAGCATCAGCGCACCCGCGACGAAAACGCCGAACGGGCCGTAGGGGGCGAGGCCCCAGAAGTAGACGAGGCACGCCGGGGCCACGCCGAAGCTGATGATGTCGACCAGCGAGTCGAGCTGCACGCCGAAGGCGGTGCCCGTGCCGGTCATGCGCGCGACCCGCCCGTCGAGCATGTCGAACAGCCCGGCGAAGAAGATCATCAAGCCGGCTTTGTAGTAGGACGCCGCGTCCCCCTGGGCCTGGCCCGCGAGGAGGATGGCGTAGAACCCACAAAACAAGCTGGCCGAGGTGAACCAGTTCGGCGGGTTCAGGAACTGCTTGAGCATCATGCGGAGGGGGACTCCAGGAGCGCTGAGTGCAGGCTCCTCTCCAGCCCCGCCGCGCGCGCGGGGGCGACCTCGAAGACTACCGCATCCGTCGCCGCGTGCCACCGGGTGGCGTCGGGTCCGGCGGCGTTCAGGATGCGCGCGAGGACCCCGGGATCGGTGCCGGCGCGCGCGCCGATCACGGCGACCGTGGCCGCGTTCACGAGCCCCGGGAGATCCGCGTGGAGGTTGCGCCGATCGAGGAGGAGCCCCTCGGGCCCGGCGGCGCGGATGCACGGAGTGGGCAGCGACGGGAGCAGCGCGAGCGGCCCCCGCGCGAGCTGCGTGTCGGCCGTGATGGCGAGGATCCGCGCGGGCGCCGTACCGGGGTGGATGCGGGTGCCGCCGGTCTCCGCGAACGTGGCGCTCGCGCGCATCGTGATGCCCTCCCGGTGGGCCCAGGCCACCGCCTCTTCGTAGAGCACCTTGGCGCCGTTCTGGGCGAGCGCGAGGGCCTCGTCGAGGGTCATCGCGTCGAGCCGGACGGCCGCGGGGACCGCGCGCGGGTCGGCGCTGTAGACACCGTCGACATCGCTGCAGATCTCGCACTCGTCGGCCCTAAGCGCGGCCGCGAGCACGACGGCCGTGGTGTCGCTTCCGCCGCGCCCGAGCGTCGTGACCTCCCGCTCGCGGCTCACCCCCTGGAACCCGGCGACGATGGCGACCTCCCCCCGCGCGACGGCCTCGCGGACCCGATCGGGGCGCACCTCGACCACGCGCGCGTTGGCGTGGCTGGTGTCGGTGATGATGCCGCTCTGGCTGCCCGTGAAGGAGCGCGCGGGCACGCCCAGCTCCTGCAGCGCCATCGCGAGGAGCGCCATGCTGACCCGCTCGCCGACGCTGATGAGCATGTCCAGCTCACGACGCCCCGGCGACTGGGTCACCTCCCGGGCGAGCGCGAGCAGCTCGTTGGTGGTGTTCCCCATCGCGGAGACGACGACCACGACGCTGTCGCCCCGCGCGCGCGCTCGCGCCACGCGGGCGGCCACCTTGCGGAGCCGCGCTACGTCGCTGACCGACGAGCCGCCGTACTTCTGCACGAGCAACATGGGCTAGCGCATCTCACACATCGAAGTCATCGAATCTCGAAGCTGTCGACATAGATCACGTTCCCGCCCCGGTCCGGCGAGAGGAGCCCGGTGAGGTCCTCGATCTCGAGGAGGCGCACGCGATCGTCCGGCCGGAGCGCGCTCCCCGCGCCGCCGCGGGCGCCGTCCGTCGAGCGGAACGCGCTCGCCGGCATCACGACGTCGAGCCACTCGCCGGTGGGGACCTGGAGCACCGGTGCGCTGTAGCGCCCGCCCGCGCCGTCGCTGAAGGTCACGCGGAGCTCGGCGGGGAAGGCATGAGCCCGCACCTGGAAGCTGATGCGCGTCACCGCGCGGTCCACCTCGAGCGCCGCCGCGATGTGGTCGGGCTCTCCCGTCAGGACGGTGGTGCCCCACGCGAGCACCGGCCGCCCCTGGATGTTCCGCGCCTCCATCGCGCCCTTCTCGGCCTGGTCCCAGGCGCGCACGAAGGCGCCGATGCCGCTCTCGAACCCGAACGTGACCGGGAGCGCGGTGATCGCGCGCGACTTGAGCTCGATGCGCGCGAGGAGGGCCCCGGCGCGGGGGCGCACGGACTCGTCCCGCATCGCGGTGCGGAGCGCGGTCACGGCCGCTCCCGTGTCCCCGAGGCCGTACCGCGCGCGGCCCAGCCAGTACCAGGCAGTGCCGTACAGCGGATCATCCGCGGTCAGGTCGGAGACGACCTCCTCGTAGTAGAGCGCCGCGACCTCGGGCGTGCCGTCCGCCGCCTCGACGAGACGGGCGTCGTAGAGGGTCTCCCATGCGCGCACCGGGTCCTCCGCCCGCGCGCCCTGGTGGGCGGCGAGGAGCGCGGTGACGAGCGGGAGGATCACCCCTCCTCCCCGACGAACTTGTACCCGATGCCGTGGTAGGTCTCGATGAAGCGGGGCGCGCCCGCGTCGTCCCGGAGCTTCTTGCGCACGTTGAGGATGTGCGTGTCGACCGTGCGCGTCGTGACGCCCGCGCTGTACTTCCAGATGCTGGCGAGCAGCTCTTCGCGGCCGAGCACCTTGCCGCGGTGCTCGATGAGGTAGCGCAGGAGCTCCTGCTCGCGGTTGGAGAGGCGCTCGACCTCTTCCCCGTGGCGGATCAGGTAGTTGTCGAGGTCGACCTCGACGTCGGCGTAGCGGTACACGCTCTTGCCGCCGCCCGCGCGCTTGAGGACCGCGTTCACCCGCGCGCGCAGCTCGAGCAGCGAGAACGGCTTGGTGATGTAGTCGTCGGCGCCGAGATCGAACGCGAGCAGCTTGTCGTGCTCCAGGGTGCGCGCCGTCAGCAGGATGACGGGCCCGGCGAAGCCGGTGCGGCGCAGCTCGGAGAGGATCTGGAACCCGTCGAGCCCGCCGGGGCCCTCCGGGCCCTCGTGCAACATCACGTCGAGCACCGCGATGTCGACCTTGTGGCGGCTCGCGATCTCCAGCCCGGCGCGCCCGCCGCGGGCGTGGAACACCTCGAAACCCTCCCGGGTGAAGAAGGCCACGAGCGAAGAGAGGAGATCTTCCTCGTCTTCGCAGAACAGGATTCGGGCCATCGGTGGGGGCTCCTAGGCGTTCGGGCCGGGCGGACGGAGGGGGAAGTGCAACGTGAAGGTGGACCCGCGGCCGGTGGCGGAGCGGACGCTCACGCGCCCCCCGTGGGCTTCCATGATGTATTTCACGATGGTCAACCCGATGCCAGTACCCTTCTTTCGACGGGCCTGCGGATCGGTGGAGCGGTAGTACTGTTCGAAGATCTGGCGCTGCTCCTCGGCGGCGATGCCGATGCCGCCGTCGGAGACGGCGACGAGCACGCCGCCGTCGGTGGAGGAGCCCGGTTCGGCGGCGGACACGTCCACCTTTATCCAGCCGGCCTCCTGCCCGTACTTCGCCGCGTTGGACAAGAGGTTGGTCAGGACCTGGCTCACCGCGTCCGCGTCGTGCCAGACCACCGGTAGATCCTCGGGAAGCGTGAGCTGGATGTCCATCCCGCGGGTCTCCATCGCGACCATCGCGGCCTCGACCATGCGGGCGCACGTGGCGCCGAGATCACCGGGGCGGAAGGTGTAGGTCTTCCGCCCGCGCTCGATCGCCGCGAAGTCGAGCACGTTGTCGACCAGCCGAGAGAGCCGCTCCGCCTCGCGGACGATGACGTCGTAGTGTTTTTCGCGCGCCGCCTCGTCTGGCGCGAGGCCGAGCTGGAGCGCCTCGGCCTTGAGCCGGATCTGGGTGATGGGGGAGCGGAGCTCGTGGGACACGTTCGCGGCGAAGTCGGACTTGTCCCGCGCGACCTCGAGCTCGCGTTGCACCAGCCGCGCCGACAAGACCGTCCCCACCGAGATCATCGCGACCGAGAGCAGGATGATCCCGATGCCGCGCTGGCGCTCCTCGGCCTGGCGGCGCTGAAGCGTCACGGCGTCCCGGGGGTAGACCCCGAGCGACCAGCTCGGGAACCACGGCGCGAGGCTGCGGCGGGCCAGCGGCGTGTCGCGACCGGGGTCGTCCGGCCCGCGGATGACCGCGATGACGTCGCTCTCGGGGCCCGCCGCCCGCGCCGCCAGCTCGCTGATCTGGACCATCACCGCGTCCAGGTCGAGCCCGAGGACGTACTGGTCCTCCGCGGTCCACGTGGTGGCCCAGAGCGCGTCTTCCGTGCGGCTGTAGGAGAACGAGCCCGCCGCCATGGGAAGCAGGCGGCCCTTGGCGCCCAGCGTCTCGAGCTCGGGAAGCAGGCGCTCAGCCCAGAACAGCTGGCTGGCGCGATCCTCGAGGCGCCCGCGCGCGCGCCCGAGCCACTCGGGGTTCGCGCGGCCGGCGATCAGATCGATGCCGCGGCGCGCGACGGCGGCCTCGCCTCCGCGCCCGATGATCCAGGGCTCCGCGAGCAACATCTCGACGTGCTCGCGCACGGCGGCCTCTCCGGCGACAGGATCGCGGGCGAGGCGCAGCTCCCCGAGCTTGAGCCGCGCGAGGTCGCCGAGGCGGAACCCGTAGGCGTCGCGCACGGCGGCGTACCCGGACCCGACCTCGGTGAAGAGCTGCTCGGCCAGGAACAGCTCCCCGGCGCGTTGCGCCGCGTTGGCGCGGGCGTAGATGGCCTGGCCCTTGAGCTCGGGGGCCCGGGCCTCGCGGGCGGCCTGCGCGAAGAGCACGGCGGCGCGCGGGTAGTCCTGCTGGCGCTCGGCTCGGAGCGCGGCCTGCCACGGCGCGAAGAAGAACAGCTCCTGGTCCTCGAGCGAGTCCTCCGCGTCCGGCGAGCGCGGGAAGACCAGCGCGCCCTCGCTGTCGTAGCGGAACACGACGCGGAGGGAGTCGGAGATCTCGCGCAGGCCGGACGTGAGCGACTGGCCCGTCTTGAGGCGGTTGAGCGTGCCGTCCTCGAAGCCCTGGAAGAGGGCCTCGACCCCGACCTGGAAGTTGTCGGCGGCGCCGGTCGCGACACGCTCGACCTCGGCGGCCCCGGCGCGCTGCTGCGCGCGGATGCCCGCGAGGCCGTAGTACGCGAGGAACAGGCCGGGGAGCACGATCGTGGCCGCGAAGACGCCGACGAAGGTGAAGACGCCGCGCAGGTGGTACAGGTCGACCTTGGCGCGCACGTCCCCCCGGCGCGCCGCGAGGACACGACGCAGGAGGCGCAACGGGCCGAGGCTCTTGTCGTCCACGGCGGCATGCTACCCGTGTACGGAGTGGAGGGCACGCGCACCGGGCGATCGGCGCTCCACCGCGTCGAATCCCGAAACGTGGGCCCAGACCGGGATAATGGGCGCAGATGCCCGCGTACCTCCCGCTGATCGTCTCCTTCGTCGTCGGGCTCTTTGCCCTCCAGATCACCGGCAGCCCGCGGATCGCGCAGGCCGCGGGGCTGTTCGCCCTCTCGGCCACCGTGGTGTTCACCGGGAGCATCCGCCTCTCCGGGCTCGTGTTCGACGGCAACGCGGCGCGGATCGCCGGTATCGGCATCGGCGTCCTCGGCATCCTTCGCCTCTACATCGACCACGAGTTCGAACAGCGGCTGGACGGCGCGGCGCACGCGGACACCGCGGCGCCGTGACGCGCGCGCGGCATGCCCGGTCGCCCCCCCGGTGTTAGCCCGGGCGCCATTCCGGATCTCCCGTGTCGCCCCGCACCGGCATCGTCATCGAGCACCACGGCGGCCCCGAGGCCCTGAGTTTCCGCGCGCTCCCGCCCCTGGTGCCCGCCGCCGATCACGTCCGCGTGCGGGTCACCCACGTGGCCCTGAACCACCTGGACCTCTGGGTGCGCAAGGGCGTGCCGGGCCATGACTTCCACCTGCCGCGCATCCCCGGGAGCGACGTGGCGGGCGTGCTCCTCGACCCCGCGGTCACCCCCGGCGGCGCGCTCCCCGTCGGGACCGCGGTGGTGCTCCACCCGAGCTGGGGCTGCGGCGTCTGCGCGGCGTGCCTCGACGGGCGGCAGGATCGCTGCCGGGCGTTCCGCATCCGGGGCGAGAACACCGATGGGGGCTGCGTCACCGAGGTGGCCGTGCCCCCGTGGCAGGTGCTCCCGATACCGGCGCACCTCGCACCCTACGAGGCCGTCGCGTTGCCGCTCACGCTCCTGACCGCGTGGCACATGCTGGTGACCCGCGCGCGCCTCGCCCGCGGAGAGCGCGTGCTGGTGCAGGCCGGCGGGAGCGGCGTCGGCGTGATGGCTGTCCAGATCGCGAAGCTCTACGGCTGCGAGGTGCACGCCACGGCCTCGACCCCCGAGCGGCGTGCCCGCCTCGAGGCGCTGGGCGCGCGCGCCTGGCCGTACGACGCCATCGGCGTCCGCGATGTGGACGTGGTGGTCGAGAGCGTCGGCGAGGCCACCTGGTCCGCCTCGGTGCGCGCGCTCGCGTGGGGCGGCCGCCTCGTGTGTTGTGGGGCCACGGCGGGGCCCGACGTGCGCCTCAACCTCCGCGCCGTGTTCTTCAAGCAGCTCGAGATCATCGGCGCGACGATGGGCTCCACCGGCGAGCTCCTGCGCGCCTGGCAGGAGGTCGTGAACGGCACCGTCCGGCCTGTCGTCGACCGCGTCCTCCCCCTCTCCCGCCTCGCCGACGCCCACACGCTCCTCGAGGCGCGCGGCGCCTTCGGAAAGATCGTGCTGGAGCAGGACCTCTCCACCGTCCGTCCGGAGTCCTCGTGAGCACCGACCGCCCCACCGGCTACCGCCCCACCCACGACTGGCCGCGCTGGACCCCGGGCACGGGGGCCGGCGGCACGTGGAAGCAGTCCCCCGACGACTTCCAGGTGACCGAGGTGCCGCTCATCGTGCCGACGGGCGCCGGCGAGCACCAGTGGCTCCGCATCGAGAAGGTGGGCTTCACCACGCAGGACGTGGTCGACGAGCTCTCGTTCCGCGCCGGCGTGCCCCCCGACAGCGTCGGCTACGCCGGTCTCAAGGACCGCTTCGCGCGCACCGTCCAGGACTTCACGATCCACTTCGGCAAGGAGGTCACGAGCCTCCCCGAGGGCATGCGCATCGTCGAGCGCACCCGCAACGCCCGGCGGCTCCGCTCGGGGCAGCTCGTCGGCAACGACTTCGCGTTGTTCGTGATCGGCGGCGATCCGGTGGTCGCCAGGGCCCGGCTGGAGCTGCTCCGGGCGACCGGGATGCCGAACTACTACGGCGCCCAGCGGGTCGGCGGCACCGCGCCCGGCGAGGGGCGGGCCATCCTGCTCGGCGGCGGGCCCCGGCTGCGCCACAACCAGCTCAAGTTCGTGCTCTCGGCGTACCAGTCGCTGCTGTTCAACCGGGTGCTCGCCGCCCGCGGCCCCGCGCGGCTCGAAGGTGATGTCGAGGAGGACGGCATCCCGACGGGCCCGATGTTCGGCCCGACGATGAAGGTGCCGACCGGCGCGGCCCTGGCCCTGGAGCAACAGGTGCTCGCCGACGAGGGGCTCCCCGGCAACGCCTGGACCCGCTTCGAGAAGCTCACCCAGGGCACCCGCCGCAAGTTGTGGGTGCCGGTCGAGGCGACGGTGACCGAGGCCGACGGCGGGTTCTGGCTGCGCTTTCGCCTGCCCGCCGGGAGCTACGCGACCGAGCTGCTGGAGGAGATCCTTTAGGGTCCCCTCCGCACTTGCTCTCCTCGGCGCTGGCTAGAAGTACCAGCGCCCGCCCGCCGCGCCGCGGGGGCTGATGAGGCAGAAGCCGGCGTAGGCGCCGTACCCCGAGCACAGGTTGAGCGGGTAGACGCCCAGGCCCACGTCGACGAAGACGCTCGCGGGGACCTTGTTGAACTGGAGCTCAATGCCGACGCCGCCGCCGACGCCGATCTGGGCGCCGGTGTAGCCGAAGTAGGTCCAGAGCCCGACGTCGACGCCGGCGTCCCAGTACATGTCCAGGCGGCCGAAGTCCCAGTCGCCGAACTCGACGAACTCGGACTCGAAGTTGACGCGGGCGCCGTGGTAGATGCCGGAGCTTCCCAGGTAGGCGGCGATACCGGACTTCTCGCTCAGGTAGAACTTCCCGGTGGCGGAGATGGCGAATGGCCCGGAGGCGACTCCGATCCCGAACTTCTTGGTGGTAGCTACGTCACTGGCTTCGACGACGGATGACAGGGCGAGGGCAAGCAGCACGCGATTCTCCAAATTCCTACGGAGACTAACGCGTACTCGCGCATGAGGCCCGGTAGTGCGTTAGTCACCGCTCGCTCGACTGAACGAGCAATTCGTGCCACACGAAGGACTATCCATGAAGAACCTCCTCCTCGCCCTCGCGGCCACCGCGACGCTCGCGGGCTGCAACCTCAAGTCCCACTCGTTCCCCGGCGCGCCGCTCCCGTTCGCCAGCGTCGACTACGACGTGATGGGCGCCACCAGCGCCGAAGCCTGCGGCACCTACATCTTCGGCATCGACTTCGGCCACCTCTTCACCGACAACCAAGGCTCGGCCTCGGCCGCGGCCGGTGGCGATCCGCTCTCCGCCATCCTCGGCATGCTCCCGATCGGCGGGCCCTCGCCCGAGGCCGGCCGCGCGCTGTACGACGCGATGGAGAAGATGCCCGAGGCGACCAACCTCTACTCCCCCAAGATCCACGAGACCGTCACCGGCATCTCCCCGTTCGGCACCCCGATCTTCGGCCAGCGCTGCGCCGAGGTCGAGGCCCGCGGCGTCAAGCTCGGCAAGGGTCCCGTCCCGAACGCGCACTAGTCCGCGCGGCGCGGGTCTCGCCCGCGCTGCCCGTCCTCCACACCCTCCCCGGTCACTCGGCGGAGGGTGTGGTCGTTTTGGCGGTCCGCGCGGGGGGGCCCGATCGCTCTACTTCAGCCAGCCGCGCTCGAGCTGCGCCTCGGCCGTCCCCTCGGCCCAGAGCAGGTACTGATCGAGCTCCGAAGTGCTCGCCTGCCCCTTCTGCGCCTGGATGTGGCGGCCCAGGAGCGGCATCGACCACGCGGGGCGGCCCGACACCGTGTCGTAGAGCACCACGAGGGCCTCCACGCGGGCGCCGGCGGTGCAGCCGAAGGTCTGGCCGAGGAACCAGCCGCCGTTGTGGGTGTAGTACGAGCGGAGGTAGGGCACGATGACCCAGCGGGAGCCGCCCAGCGTGGCACGCTGAGCGCTGTCGAGCGCCGCGGGGATGAGCTCGGTGCGAGGGAGGTTCACGTTGTCGTGGCCGTCCTCCGGGTGGAGCCCGCGGAAGCGCTGGCGTTCGGGGACCGGGGCGACCGCGGGCGCGGGCGCGCCAATGGGCACGTCGACCGCGTCGAGCACGCGGGGCAGCGCGTCCGACAACCAGCGCGTGCCGTCAGCCGCGTACCGCGCATCGAGGCCGAACTCGATGAGGCGCGCGCGCACCTCGAGCGCCACATCGCCCGTGCGCACGAAGCCCCCGCCGAAGCGGATGTTGCCGAAGAACTCGTTGCGCAGGAACGCGGCGTCGCGCGGGTTCTCCACGTCGAGCACGGAGGGCGTCGCGAGGTGCTCCTCCCCTTCGCGCAGGCGCGCCTCGATCTCTCCCATCGCGAGCGACGGGGCGATCGGCGCCGCGGGGAGGTCCTGCATGCGCACCACCGGCGCGATCGACACGCCTTCCGCGCGCACGGCGCGTGCGATGTCGGGGTCCAGCTTGCCGGAGGACACGATGGGCTCCCGCTTCGCGCACGCCGTCACCACCAGGATCAGCGCCAACAGGGCCCCTCTCACGCGGCCCCCTGCGTGGCCGACGCGCGGCTCCGACCGACGACCTCGCGCAACGAGAGACCCTCCCAGACGAGAAAGAAGAGGCCCGCGCCCACCGTGAAGCCGAATTGGCCGAGGTGGAGCAGGACCGCGAAGGTGCGGGCGCGGTCGGCGTCGGCGCCGAGCATCACGAGGCCCGCGGAGCAGAAGGCCTCGAACCCGCCGAAGAAGCCGGGGGTGGGGGCGACCGTCATGCCCGCGAGCGTGACGGACCAGACGGTGAGCGCGTTGCCGAGGCTCACGGGGAGCCCGGGGAACGCCGCGAGGTGGACGTAGACGGCCAGGATCGTGACCCCCCAGATGACGATGGACGTGACGAGCACCTCCGCCAGCGCCGCCGGGCGCCGGGCGAGCGTCCGGATGCCCTCGTGGAAGCGCCGCAGGAAGCTCCCGAGGGGCAGCCGGTCGGTGAGGCGGAGGATCGGCTCGCCGACGACGAGCAGCACGACGAGGCCCACGGTGCCGAGCGCCACGAGGGTGCCGACCGCGCGCTGGCCGGCCCGGAGCACGTCGATGCCCTCGACCACGATGCGGCCCTCGGGCAGATCGACCACGAAGCCCACGAGCATCATCATGCCGAGCAGCATGAACATGTCGACGAGGCGCTCGATGAAGATCGCGGCGAGGCCGGCCCCGAAGGGGATCTGCTCCTTCTCTGCGAGCAGCGTGGGCCGCACGAACTCGCCCATGCGGAGCGGCACGACGTTGATGGCGAGGTACCCGATCGAGAGGATGGAGAGCAGGCGCACGAACGGCACCGGGCGCCCCAGGATCGTGCGCAGGCGCACCACGCGGAGGGAGTGGGCCCCGGCGTAGCACACGAACACGATGCCGAGGTAGCCCCAGCGGAAGTCGCCCAGGCTCACCGCGACCACGGCGGGGTCGATGCCCCAGAGGACCCAGGCGAGGCAGAGCACGGTCACGACGAGGACGGCGGCGATCTTCAGTCGCATCAACCCGCCGATTCGCGGTCGGCGGGCGCCGCGGGGGCCGCTGGTGAAGGCGAGGCGGACTCAGCCCCGCGCCATCGCAGCTGCCGGGGGCCTGGGCGCAGGAGCTGGAGCCCGATCCACGAGTTGTCCAACGACTGCTTGTCCTCGACGCCGTAGAGCTCGGGGGGGACCGCGCGCGTCACGTCGGTGCCGAACAGGCGGTCCCACAGGGGGAGCGCGTTCGCGTAGTTGCCATCGTAGATCTGCCCGTCGCGCGTGTGGTGCCAGGAGTGGAACAGGGGGGTGTTGAACACCTGGAACCAGAGGCGCTTGAACGGCGTGTCCGGCGTGAACCGCACGTTCGAGTGCTCGATCGAGTCCGCGACGATGCCGACGATCAGCGCGGCCGGCAGCGGCCAGCCCTCCGACACGCGGAACAGGACGCCGAAGAGCAGGAGCGGGATGGCCGCGAGCTGGACGAAGTCGAACACGTGCATGCGGAAGCCCGTGGTCGCGTCCAGCTGCTCGGCCGAGTGATGCACCCGGTGGAAGCTCCACAAGAACGGCACGCGATGGTCGGCGTAGTGCAGCCAGTAGCGCGCGAAGTCGAGCGTGAGGAAGGCGATGAGGAACTGGACCACCGTGGGCAGCGCCGTCAGGTCCAGCAGGCGCCCCTCCAACGGCTGGATCCCCGCGTAGACGAGGGCCAGGAGGACCGCCTGCCGCCCGGCGAAGAGCACGCCGCCGTTGAGCAGGTTCACCCACGTCTCCTGGGTCAGGAGCCCGCTACGGGCCTCGCGTGGCCAGATCCGGGCCGCGAGGAGCCCGAGGACCAACACCACCGCCTGAGCCAACGTCGTCGCCATCGCCGCTGCCCTAACCGCGTCCCCCGGCACACGTCCCCCTCCCTCGTGAGAACTTGAGGCGAGAGAAGACAGGGTCGAGGAGGCGTGTCCGCGTTAGATGCCCGGCCCGCAAGGAGCTACTGATGATCGTCGTGAGCAATGTGTCGAAGGGCTTCGGAGGGCGCCTGCTCTTCGAGTCGGTCACGACGTCTTTTGGCCCTGGCAAGCGCTTCGGCCTCACCGGGCCGAACGGCGCCGGCAAGACCACCTTCATGAAGATCCTCATCGGCGATCTCGAGCCCGACAGCGGCACGATCAGCCGTCCCAAGCGGCTCGGCATCCTGCGCCAGGACCACACCCTCTACGACGACATGCGTGTCGTCGACACCGTCATCGCGGGCAACAAGCGCCTGTGGGACGCGATGACGGAGAAGGATGCCCTGCTCGCCAAGCCGGACCAGACGGAGGAAGACGGCGAGCGCATGGGCGATCTCGAGTGTGTCATCGCGGAGGAGGACGGCTACACCGCCGAGCCCGACGCCGCCGTGATGCTCGAGGGCCTCGGCATCACGCAGGCCCAGCAGGAGCGCCCGATGAAGGAGCTCCAGGGCGGCTTCAAGCTGCGCGTGCTGCTCGCGCAGGCGCTGTTCGGGGCCCCGCACGCCCTCCTGCTCGACGAGCCCACCAACAGCCTCGACATCGAGTCGATCGCCTGGCTGGAGGAGTTCCTCCTCTCGTTCAACGGCGTGCTCGTGGTCATCTCCCACGATCGTCACTTCCTGAACTCGGTGTGCACCCACATCGCCGACATCGACTACCAGGCGATCATCCAGTACAGCGGCAATTACGACGACATGGTGCGCGCCAAGGCGCAGGTCCGCTCCCAGGTCGAGTCGTCCAACTCCCGGAAGATGGACAAGATCAAGCAGCTGCAGGACTTCGTCCAGAAGTTCGGCGCCGGTACGCGGTCCACACAAGCGGCCTCCCGCAAGAAGGAGATCGAGCGTCTCCGCCCCGACGAGATCAAGCGCTCGAACATCGCCCGCCCCTACATCCGCTTCGACTTCGAGCGGTCCAGCGGTCGCGACGTGCTCGAGATCCGCAAGCTCGCGGGCGGCTACGGCGACCAGCGCCTGTTCGGCGGCCTGAACATCGACATCAGCCGTGGCGACAAGGTGGCGATCATCGGCCGCAACGGCACCGGAAAGACCACGCTCGTCCGCACGCTTCTCAAGGAGCTCCCGGCGCTCCAGGGCAGCATCAAGTGGGGCCACGAGACCAACCCCGGCTACTTCCCGCAGGAGCACGAGCACCAGATCCCGCCCGGCTACACCGTGTTCAACTGGATGTTCGAGCAGAAGCCCATCGCCGGCAAGGAAGGCGTCCGGCAGGTGCTCGGCCGCATGTTGTTCTCCGGGGAGGACGGCGACAAGCCCACCGCCACCCTCTCCGGCGGCGAGCGCGTGCGCACCCTCCTCGCGAAGCTCATGCTGCTCCAGCACAACGTCCTGCTCCTCGACGAGCCCACCAACCACATGGACCTCGAGGCGATCTCGGCCCTCCGTGACGGCATCGAGGCCTACCAGGGCACGTGCATCTTCGTGACGCACGACCGCGATCTCGTGGAGACCGTCGCGAACAAGATCATCGCGTTCGACGGCGCGGGGAAGGCCGAGGTCTACACCGGCGGCTTCGCCGAGTACCTCAAGACCCGGAAGTAGCATGAGGGCGTGGTGGCCCCAGGTGCGCGCCGTCCTGGTCGCGTTTCACCTCGTCGCCATCACGCTCTCGGCGCTGCCGTCCCCCGAGGGGGGCCTGAACCGCGCCACGTGGTCGGACCCCACGGTGCAGGCGGAGTTCTCCGCGTGGGCCGCCCGGCTCGGCATGGAGAAGGGCGACTTCGAGGACCAGCTCTGGACCTTCGCGAGCGCCTACGGGAGCGGCTACCGGCAGCTGCTCACCCCGGTGCGTCCCTACGAGGAGCTCGTGGGGTCCGAGCAGAGCTGGAAGATGTTCATCGCGCCGCACCGCTTCCCCACGCGGCTCGAGATCGCCGGGCGGACGCCGGGCGGCGAGTGGTCCGTCCTGTTCGTGGAGTCCTCCCCCACCGCCACCTGGCGCAAGGACCTGCTCCGCGTCGAGCGCCTGCGCTCCGCGATCTTCCGATGGGGCTGGCCGAACTACGCCAGCGCGTGGAGCAAGGGCTGCATCGCGCTCGCGGGGCTCGCCTTCGCGGACTTCCCCGCGGTCGACGAGGTGCGGTGCCGGTTCTGGAAGGCGAAGTCGCCGTCCCCGGAGGAGGCCGCGAGCGGCACTCTCCCGGAGGGCAAGTGGTTCAGCCCGCGCATCGTCCGTCGGAGCGCACCGCTCGTAGCTGAGCGGCCGCCCGACGACTCGGCACCCAAGGGCGCCGCCGTCCCCGAGGCCCTCCCCGCGGCCCCGACGCCATGATCCGCCGCGTCCCCTCCCTGTGGCGCCGCTGGGTCGCCCTGCTCGACCACCGCGAGCCCGCCACCGCCCTCGCCCTCGCGCGGATCGTGCTCGGCCTCTCGCTCGTCGCGCACCTGGGCCACCTCGCCTGGGTCGGCGGAGACCTGCTCGTGTGGACCGACGCCGCCTACGGCGGGCTGCGCTCGCTCGACGCCGGCTGGATGGCCCACCTCGGGGGGCTCACCCCCGAGAACGTGCGCGGGCTCGTGATCGTGACGGTGCTCGCGGCCACGGCCTTCACCATCGGGCTGTTCACGCGCGCCGCCGCGCTCGTCACCTGGGTCGGCTTTCGCACGCTCGCAGATCTGAACGGGCACTCGGGCGGCGCCTACGACGAGCTCGCCAAGAACATCCTGTTGCTCCTGCTGGTCAGCGGGTGTGGGCGCGCGCTCTCGATCGACGCGTGGCGCACCGCCCGGAACGGAGGCACCTCCGCGGATCGCCTCGCGCCCGCCTGGCCGCGCTACGCCCTCGTGTTTCAGCTCGTGCTCATGTACTGGGCCACGGGCATGCAGAAGGTGTCGTCCGGGTGGGTGCCCGGCGGCTCGGCGGACGCGCTCTGGTACATCCTCCAGCAGCCCACGTGGCAGCGCCGGGAGATGACGTGGCTCGCGCCGCTGTTCCCGCTGACCCAGGTGGCGACCCTCGCCACGTGGACCTTCGAGCAGGCGGCGCCGCTCCTCTTGCTCGCGTTCTGGTTCCGCCGCACCCGCACCCGCCCCGGTCGCGTGCGGGCGGCGTTCAACCGGCTCGACGTGCGCGCGATCTACCTCTTCCTCGGCGTCGGCATGCACGTCGGCATCGAGGCCACCATGGAGGTCGGCGTCTTCAGCTGGGCCACGATGGCCATATACGCCGCGTGCTTCCACCCGGACGAGTGGCTCTGGGCCGGGCGGAAGCTGCGCGCGCTGCTTACTCGACCGCTTCCATCGTCAGGCCCAGCTCCCAGCGCGCCGTGATGTCCTCGGCGACGATGTACATGCAGTACGGCTCGCCGTCGCTGCAGGGCACACACTCGACGCCGGCCTTCACCGCGATGCGGCACACCGCGCTGTAGTCGTCCGCGGCCTGGTTCAGGAGGGGGCCCATGTGCCGCGAGTCCCCAAAACCGCTGCCCACGCCCTTCTCGATGCTCGTGCCGTCGGCGGTGAACGTGCCCGACAGGTGGAACTGCTCGATGGGGATGGGGATCCCGTTGTAGCTGACGGTGATGTAGTCGGCGTAGGCCTCGAAGTAGGGCTGCTCCTCGAAGGAGCCGGCGGGGAAGTCCCAGGTCTCCTCGTCCATCACCTGGGTGTAGCTCCCGTCGTTCTCGTGGTAGCCGACGCCGCCGAGCAGGTCGATCTCGCTGCTCCCGGCCGAGCTGATCGAGATCAGGAGCGGCACGGTGAGGTAGGTCGACGCGACGAAGTCGAGGAACGACGGCTCGGTGATGGTCGACTCGGACAGGCGCCAGACGAAGGCGCGGCCGACCAAAGAGGATGGATCCTCGGTGAGCGGCGTGCCGAGGCTCGAGGTCGTGAAGCTCGACGAGGTGGCGACGCCGCACACGTCCACGCCGAGGGTGTAGGTCGTGTCGGCGGCGAGCACCGTCGAGAGGATGGCCTGGACGTTGCCCTCGGTCCACGTGGTCTCGAAGGCCGCGGCGGTGCCGCCGGCATCGGTCAGGGTGAACGCGGCGGTCGAGCCGTCTCCCTCGAAGCTCACCTCGATGGGGTCCCGGTAGTACACGGCGGTGGCGCCGTCGGCCGGCTCGTTGCCGATCACCGTCGCCGTGCAGGGCACGTCGGTGTCGGTATCGGTGTCGGTGTCCGTGTCCGAGTCGGCGGTGTCGCCCCCGTTCACGTCCTTGTCGTCGGTCGCACCGAGGTCTTTCTCTACACAGGCGCTCAAGGCGAGCACCCACACCAGATGACGGCTCATGTCTCCTCCTCTCTCATTCGTCGATGGGCGTCGCCGTGATCGCGAGGGTGTACCAGTGGAACCGGCTCCCCTTGTCGTCTTCGGTGCGCGCCAACAGGTACAGGTCCTGCACGCCCGTGAACTTCTTCTCGAAGTACGGGTCGCGGTCGTAGTCGATCTCGCCCGAGTACGACGTCTTCAGGGCGGCGGTGCCCTCGGTCGCGTCGTAGAGCACGAGCATGAGGTTCGCGGCGGAGCCCTCGGTGAACGCCGTCACGTCGAAGGTGAGCGTCTGCTCGCCCTCGTACGGCGTCGTGATCTTGTACCAGTCGAAGTCGCCCTCGCGGCCGACGCTGCCGAACAGGGTCTGCCCGGGGGTGAAGACCTGCGCCGCGGCGCGCTGATCGTTGGGCTCGACCTCCTCCGCATCCCAGTCCACGGGCTCCTTGGAGAGCGTGGTGAGCATGAACCAGGTGTACTCGTCGCCCGAGAGCAGGTTGGTCTCCGCGAGCGTGATCCGGTAGGGCTCGATGGCGGGCGCGGGGAAGACGAGCAGCGGGTCGGTCGTGAGGTAGCCGTCGAGCACCTGGGCGCTCTCGCCGCCCCCGTCGACAAGAATCTGAGGATTCGCGCTCGAGCCGCGAATGCCCGCCTCGACGCGAACGGTGATCCAACCGGTCTGGCTCGGCGTGATCGTGAACCAGTCGAGGTCGAGGTACGCGGAGAAATCGCCACAGGCCCACTGCTCCATCGGGAGCGCCTGACTCGTGTCAGGAGAGTTGTTCGGCTCCAACTCCTCGAAGTCACATCTCGGCGGCGGACCGGTATCGGTGTCCGTGTCGGTCTCGGAGGTGTCCGGCGGACTGGTGTCCTCCGCGGAATCCTCCTCGGTATCGTCGGTCTCGCTCGGGTTCGGGAAGGCCGGCCGGCAGCCGTTGCAGCCACCCGCGAGGACCAGGAGAAGCACCATCCACCGGCTCCGGGGTCAGGAAGTGCAGGATACCCGCACCGGCTCCGGGTATGTTGGAAAAGAGGAAGACGCCATGGTCTCGATGCTTGTGTTGTTGGCGGCCTGTACGGGGGAAGATCCGGGGCTCAAGGCGTTGCAGCCCGACATCGTCCCGCTCGACGTCGTGGACTTCGGGGAGATCGTGGTCGACTATTCGAGTGAGGGCGCCGTTCGCATCAACAACAACGGCCTCGGCATCCTCGAGATCGACGAGATCACGCTCAGCGGGGACGGCGCCTCGATGTTCACCGTGGGCGACGTGCCCGCCGAGGTCGCCAACAAGAGCATCTACGAGCTCCCCGTGTGGTTCCTCCCCGCGGATCCCCTCGCCTACACCGCCACGATGACCATCCACTCGAACGACGAGGACGATCCCGAGCTCGAGGTCACCCTCACCGGCAAGGGTGTCGTCGCCCCGACGCCCGACATCGACTGCTCGTCGCTCTCGATGGACTTCGGCACGGTCGTGCCGGGCACGTCGAACATCCAGTACATCACGTGCACCAACATCGGTGACGACGTCCTGGAGATCACGAACGAGCTCCAGGGCGGCAGCGGCAACTTCATCGTGCCCCAGGACCACACCGGGTACCTGGTCCCCTCCGGGCAGAACATCACCCTGCTCGTGAACTACACCCCGCTCACCGCGGAGGGGGACAACGGCACGATCACCCTCTCCAGCAACGATCCCGACGAGCCCGAGGTCCTCATCACCCTGGTCGGCAACGGCGGCGGCACGTTCGAGTACCCCGTCGCGGTCGTCGATTGCCCGACCAGCGCGGTCCCCCGCCAGACCGTCCTGGTCGGCGGCGGCGAAAGCTACGATCCGAACGGCTACGACATGCCGTTGACCTACTTGTGGACCGCGACCGGCCCCTACGAGGAGGTCGCGATCACCCCGATCGGCCCCGACGTGAGCGTCCAGCTCGATCTGGCCGGCGAGTACCGCGTCGCGCTCCAGGTGCGGAACACCATCGGCCTGCTCTCGGCGCCCACGGTGTGCCGGATCGACGCCATCCCCGAGGAGCAGCTCCACGTCGAGCTCGTGTGGAAGGACGTGAACGATCTCGACCTGCACCTGCTCAACGGCGCGGGCGTCCTGTTCGACGAGGTGAACGACTGCAACTACTGCAACGTGAATCCCGATTGGGGCACGAGCGGTGGCGCGGACGATCCGACGCTCGATCTGGACGCGCGGTCGAGCCCGCCGGGCGTCGAGAACATCAACATCGAGACCCCCGCGGACGACACCTACTCGGTGAAGGTGCACTACTACGAGGACAGCGGCGCCGGGGATGTCACGGCGACCGTGAACATCTACCTCTACGGCGTGTTGGCCGACAGCTACTCCCGCGTGATGTCCCGCAACAAGGTGTGGGACGTGGCCGACATCGTGTGGCCCGACGGGTTCGTGCTCGAGACCACCGCCGACCTCTACACGCCGGACGTGCGCTACTGCGAGTAGCGGTCCGGTGAGGACGTAGCGAGGGCGCCCGGAGCTCGTTCCGGGCGCCCGCTACACGACCGCCAGCCCTACGGGCAGCTGTGCCCGTCGATCCCGGGGGTGCCGAACTCGCGGGCGGAGGCGCTCGCGTAGTACCAATCGAAGAACGCGTTGTTGGTCGTCGAGCACCACGCGTCGATCGAGTCGTTCTCGGTCGCGTCGAACGCGCTCGGATCGAGCTGCATCGAGCGCGAGGCGTCGCGCGGCCAGTAGCCGGCGGCCTCGCTGTAGGTCCACGCCACCTCGTCGATGAGCAGACCGCTCGTCGCGTCGCCGTTGGCGTAGATTGCCAACGAATCCGTGTCACGTTGCAGGTTGAACGTATTGTCGGCGTACGTACCCGCGTAGGTGGACGCCGCGGTCTCGTCGCCCCAGTAATAGTCGCACGGGTCCATGAAGCTGTAGGAGGTCGACGACGACACGAAGTTGTCGGTCTTGCAGAACACCGCGTAGTCACCCGCCGCGATCACGACGCCGTCGGCGGGATCGATGTACCAGGCGTCGGCCGCGAGCGTGCTGGAGTAGCGACGGATGTACCAGTCCGACAGGTCGATGTCGGTGGCGGTCGTGTTGTACAGCTCGAACCACTGGGCGTTGGTGTTGGTCGAGGACCCGCCGACGCGCGGCTGCCGGGTGATCTCGGTGATGATGACATCACCCATGGCGATGAAGTCCTCGTCGGAGAGGCCGTCGCAGTCGTTGTCGACGCCGTCGTCCAGCTCAGACGCGCCGGGGTTGCTGGTGCTGTCCCCGTCGTCACAGTCCTCGATCTCGTCGGTGTACCCGGAGGGCATGTCGCAGGACACGGTGGTGGTCGTGGAGACGCCGTATCCGTCGGCGTCCACGTCGCGGTACCAGGTGCTCGAGCCGGTCGCGCCCGACTCGTCCACCGCGTCGTCGCAGTCGTTGTCGCGGTCGTCGCAGGTCTCGACCGCGGCCGGGTTCACGGCGGCGTCGCCGTCGTCACAGTCACGGAAGTCGGAGACGTAGCCGTCGCCGACGGCGCACGCGATCTCGGTGGCGCCCTCGTCGCCGTAGCCATCGCCGTCGCCGTCCGCGTACACGGTGATGCCGCCCGTCGGGCTGTCGTCGATCGCGCCGTCGCAGTCCTGATCCGCGCCGTCGCAGGTCTCGGTGGCGCCGGGGTAGGTGCCCGCGCTCGCGTCGTTGCAGTCGGTGGCGGTCGCGACGTAGCCGGCGGGAGCGTCGCATGCGGCCAACGTGTCCGTCGCATCGCCGAAGCCGTCGCTGTCGCCGTCCCCGTACCAGGTAGACGCGTCGGTCGCGTTGTCGTCCGCCGCGCCGTCACAGTCGTCGTCGAAGCCGTCACACGTCTCGGCGGCGCCGGGGTACACGGTCCGGTCGGTGTCGTTGCAGTCGGTGTCGGCGGCGACGAAGCCCGCGGGCTGGTCGCACGCGGTGGCGGACCCGGAGGGATCGCCGTAGCCGTCGACGTCGGCGTCGATGTACCAGGACGAGGCGTCGGTGGCGGTCGACTCGTCGGTGGCGCCGTCACAGTTGTTGTCGAGCCCGTCGCAGCGCTCGTTCGCCGCGGGACTCGCCGTGGCGGTCGTGTCGTCGCAGTCGGTCCCGTCCGCGACATAGCCACCGACGACGTCGCAGGAGCGGACATCCGCCGAGGGATCGCCGTAGCCGTCCGCGTCCCTGTCCGCGTAGAGCGTCATCGCGTCGGGGGAGTCGGTGTCGATCTCCGCGTCGCAGTCGTTGTCGACCCCGTCGCAGAGCTCGGTGGCGCCGGGCGACGAGGCCGCGTCGGCGTCGTCACAGTCGGTGCCATCCTCGACGTAGCCGGCGGGGGCGCCGCAGGCCTCGACGGACACCGCGAGGTCGCCGTAGCCGTCGGCGTCCGCGTCCCCGTAGTAGGTCCGGGCGTCCGGCGAGCCCTCGTCGACGCTCGCGTCGCAGTTGTTGTCCTTCAGGTCGCAGAGCTCGGTCGCGCCCGGGAAGGTCAACGCGTCCGTGTCGTCGCAGTCGGTCGCGTCGTCCACCGTGCCCTCGACGTCGTCGCACACGCTCATGCCGGTGCCGACGTCGCCGAAGCCGTCCGCGTCGGCGTCGGTGTAGACCGTGCGCCCGTCGATCGCGTCGAGGTCCACGCCGCCGTCGCAGTCGTTGTCGAGGCCGTCACACACCTCGTCCGCCGCGGGGGACAACGCGGGGTTGGTGTCGTCGCAGTCCTCGTCGTTGCTCGCCGTGCCGACGGGGAGCTCGCAGTAGGTGCCGAGGGCCGCGCCGGTGCCGAAGCCGTCGGCGTCGGCGTCGAGGTAGGCGCTGAACTCGCCGCCCTCGTCGATCTCGCCGTCGCAGTCGTTGTCGATGTCGTCGCACACGTCCGTGGCGCCCGGCGAGATGTCGCCGTTCTCGTCGTCACAGTCCGCGTCGGCGTCGTACCCGTCCTCGTCCTGGTCGAAGTCGCTCGCCTCGTCGCAGTCCTGGTCCACCCCGTCGTACCAGACCTCGTCCGCGCCCGGGTAGACCGAGGCGTCGTCGTCGTCACAGTCGCCCGTCGCGGTGGTGTAGCCGTCGGCGTCGGCGTCGGCGGAGATCACCGGGTCGGTGTCGGTGTCACCAGAGTCCTTGTCGGGACCGTCGCACCCGACGAAGATCGCGGCGAGGAGGAGAGGGATCAGGCGCATGGGATCTCCAGGATCGGAAGGAGAGGCACGGGACGTTCGATACGGAAAGTGAAGGCGAGCGGATCAGGGGCACTCGCCTAGGGACAGTCATAGTTGGCGGCGCCGGGCGTGCCGTACTCGACCGCGGTGGCGCTCGCGTAGTACCAGCGGTACGCGCTGGTGTTGGTGGTCGAGCACCAGTGCGTCAGGTCGTCGTTGTCGGTCCCGTCGAGGAAGGCGGGGTCGAGCGAGAGCGAGCGCTGCGCGTCGCGCGGCCAGTAGCCGTCCGTCGCGTCGTAGGTCCAGTGCACGTCGTCCACGAGCGTGCCCGTGGTCGTGTCCCCGTCGATCCACACGGAGAGGGTGTCCTCGTCGCGTTGGAGGCTGAACGTGTTGTCGTGGTAGGTGCCCTCGTAGGTCGAGGCGCGGGAGGCGTCCCCCCACGTGTAGTCGCACACCAACGTGCTCGAAGCGGTCGAGGCGGCGGTGTAGGTCGTCGTCTTGCAGAACACCGCGTAGTCGCCCGCGCCGAGCACCACGCTGTCGGCGGGGTCGACGTAGAAGCTGTCCCGCACACCGACGCCCGCGTAGCGGGACACGTACCAATTGGACAGGTCGATGTCGCGGTCGGAGTTGTTGTAGAGCTCGAACCACGCGCCGTTGGTGTTGGTCGCGGCGGCGCCGAAGCGCGGCTGACGTGTCACCTCGCTGACGATGATGTCGCCCAGGCCGACGAAGTCCTCGTCGACGAAGCCGTCGCAGTCGTTGTCGGCCAGGTCGTCGGCCTCGGGCGCCGCGGGGAAGCTGGTGCCGTCGGTGTCGTCGCAGTCCGTCGCGTCGTTCGCGTAGCCAACCGGCAGGTCGCAGGCGCTGGTCGTGGCGGTCGAGACGCCGTGCCCGTCCCCGTCCGCGTCGATGTACCAGGTGGTCTCGCCGATCGCGCCGGACTCGTCCGCGGCGCCGTCGCAGTCGTCGTCGCGATCGTTGCAGGACTCGGCGGCGCCGGGGTTGACCGCCCCGAGGCTGTCGTCACAATCGTCCGCCGAGGCCGTGAAGCCCGAGGGCGCCGCGCACGCCGAGAGGCTGGTGGCGGCGGTGCCGTAGCCGTCGGCGTCCGTGTCCGCGTACCAGGTGGCGGCGTCGGCCGCAGCGTCCTCGTCCACCGTGCCGTCGCAGTTGTTGTCGGCGGTGTCACACACCTCGACGCCGGCGGGGTTGTTGGTCGCGCTCGCGTCGTCACAATCGTCGGCATTGGTGACATACCCGCGCACGCTGCGGCACGAGGCGGTCGTGACCGCGGGATCACCGTACCCGTCGGTGTCCGCGTCGGCGAAGTAGCTCGTCGCGTCCGCCGCATCGTCGTCCGCGACGGCGTCACAATCGTCGTCCAGGCCGTTGCAGGTCTCGATCGCGTCGGGATGCACGAGCGAGTTGGCATCGTCGCAGTCGTCCCCCGTCTCGGCGTAGCCGGCGGGGAGGCCGCAGGACGAGACCGACAGGTCGGCGTCGCCGTAGCCGTCGGAGTCCGCGTCGTCATAGTAGGTGCGCTCGTCGAGCGCGCCGTCGTCGATGGCGCCGTCGCAATCGTTGTCCTCGAGGTCACACACCTCGTTCGCCCCCACGAACGTGAGCGCGTCCGCGTCGTCGCAGTCGGTCGCGTCGTCGACGTAGCCCTCGGGCTGCGCGCACGCGGAGGTCGACACCGCCTCGTCGCCGAAGCCGTCCGCGTCGGCATCGACATACCACTCGGTGAAGGCGAGGCCGTCGTCCGCGGCGGTGGAGCAGTCGTTGTCCAGCCCGTCGCAGATCTCGACCGCGGCGGGGTTCACGGCGGCGGACGTGTCGTCACAGTCGGTGAAGTCCTCGATCCGCCCCTCGATCGGGTCACACGAGCGCACCGCGGTCGTGATGTCGCCGAATCCGTCCGCGTCCGCGTCCACGTAGTACGCGGTCCCGTCCACAGGGTCGTTCGCGACGTTTCCATCGCAGTCCCGATCCAACTCGTCACACAATTCGTCGGCGGCGGGGTTCACGTCGGCCGCGGCGTCGTCGCAGTCGGTCGCGTCGGCCACGAAGCCGTCGGGGGTGCGGCACGAGAGGACCGACTCGGCGGCGCTCCCGAAGCCGTCGGCATCGGCGTCCCGGTAGTAGGGCACCTCGTCCGGGCTGCCCTCGTTGACCGCGCCGTCACAGTCGTTGTCGAGGTCGTCACAAATCTCGTCCGCGCCCGGGTACACGGTGGCCTGGGCGTCGTCACAATCGTCGTCCACGGGGGCGTAGCCGTCGGGGAGCACGCCACAGTAGGTGGTCTCGGCGCCGGGGGCCCCGTAGCCGTCGAGGTCGGCGTCGAGATACGCGATCTCGCCGTCGGTCGCGCCGATGTCGACCAGGCCGTCACAATCGTTGTCCGCCTCGTCGCAGACCTCGGTCCCGTCGGGGTTGATCGTGGCATCCCGATCGTCGCAGTCATCACCCACGACGAAGCCGTCGAGGTCCTGGTCGGTGTCGTTGCCGTCGCAATTCTGGTCGATGCCGTCGTACCAGGTCTCGGCGATGTCCGGGTTGACCAGCTCGTCCCCGTCGTCGCAATCGCCTCCGGCCACGGTGAAGCCGTCCTGATCCGTGTCGTCGGTGGATGCCGCGCCCGTGTCGTCCGCGCCCTTGTCCGTGCAGGCGACGATGAACAGGGCGAACAACGAGAGGGTCAGCGTCTTCATGGTGCCTGGGGGCGAGGGCGGCCACCATAGCAGAAGCCCGCGGACCGTGGAACCAATCAACCAATCCGATCGCCACCCCGCGCGAAGAGCGGATGTGCCAGAAGATGGATCCACCCGTAGTGCAGGCCCGCCGCGGTGCCGAACAGGCCGGTGAGCACGGTGGGGACGAGCGCGTCGCCATCGAGCAGGACCGTGACCACGGACACCGCGAGGAGCACGGCGGTGACACGCCCGAGCAGGCTGGTGCGGGGCGCGGGCCCCCGCCCCGTGCGGAAGTTGTGCATCAGCACGGGGTGCATCACGACTTGGATGAGCTCGCGGCTGAACCACGCGAGCATCCACCAATCCGGCATGCGATCGAGCACCGCGAGGGTCCACCCGAGGTTGACGTGGAGGGTCTTGTCCACCCACCCGTCGAACGCCGCGCCGGCGGCCGAGGCGGTGCCCGTGCGGCGCGCCACCGCGCCGTCGACCACGTCCGTGAGCAGCGCGAACAGGTACACCCAGAGGCCCCACTGCGTCGGGACCACGAAGGGCATGGCGGCGGCGAGGAGGAGCCGGGAGAACGTCAGCGCGCCCGCGACGTTGAGGAGCTGGCGCAGCTGCATGGGCCCCGATCCCTACCCCGTGCGCCTCCGCCCCGCGTAGAATGTGACGATGCTGTTGCACCTCCTCGCGTGCGCCGACAAGACGCTCGACGACACTGCGCCCGTCCCTCCCGATCTGACCGAACGCCTGGCCGCCGACGAGGTGCGCGCGGGCGTGATCACCGACGTGGCGTCGCTCTTCGGCGGCATCTCCGCGGAGGGCGCGGTCGGCGACATCAAGCTCTACAACGACCGCGTCCAGTTCGTGATCGAGGCCGTCGGCGACAGCGGCTACTACGTCGAGTACGGCGGCGGCCTGATCGACGCGGACATCGTGCGCGCCGAGGGCGTGCCCGGCCGCGACATGGTCGACGAGATCACGCCGATGGTGGGGCTCGGCCGCGTCGTGAACGCCACGAGCGTCACCGTGCTGCAGGACGGCGCGAGCGGCGAGGCCGTGGTGCGCGTCGAGGGCCCCGCCGCGCCGATGCAGCTCATCACGGGCGCGCTGGAGAGCCCCTCGGTGGTGCCCGACCTCGATCTGCGCGTCCGGACCGACTACACGCTCGCCCCGCGCGCGTGGACGCTGAAGGCCACCACCACGGTGTGGAGCGACGAAGGCGAGCCGGTCGACCTGTACGTCGGCCAGGTGGCGCTGATGGCGTCGGACGTGTCCGAGGCGTGGCGCCCCGGGGACGGCCGGGAGGACGCCTCGGGCGACGACGTCGACGTGGTCGGCGCCGTGGGCCTGAAGAACGAGGTCGCGTTCGTGCTGGCGGGGGACGGCGCGCCGCTCGAGAGCGGGACCGTCGGCCGCCTCCTCGGCGCGATCACGCCCGCGCTCGTCGGCTTCGGCCCCAGCACGACGCTGCCCCCGGGTGAGTCGATGACCTGGTCCAGCTGGCTCGGCGTCGGCCCGGACATCGCCACGCTGACCGCGGAGAACCTCGGCCGCGGCACCGTGGCGACCCAGACCGTCGCCGGCACGGTCACCGCCGGCGGAGCCCCCGTGGCGGGCGCCCGCGTGCACGTCCTCGACGGCGCCGGCGCCCCGATCACCCTCGCCTTCACCGACACCGCGGGCGCCTGGAGCGCCACGGTGCCCGCCGGCCCGGTCTCCTTCGTGGCCTCTGGGCGCGGAAGCTCCCTCCAGATCGATCTCCCCGCGGGCGCGGGGTGGTACTCCCCCTACGACGCCGATCCCACCGTCACCCTCGCCTCGCTCGCCTCGGGCGCCGAGGGCCCGGCGTTCGCCGAGGGCTACGGCTTCTCCGCGGCGAGCACCGATCCCGATCTCGTCCTCGTCGAGCCCGGCACGTTGCTGGTGACCGTGGCGGACGGAGGCTCCGCGGTCGTGTACGCGGCGTACCCGACGGGTGATGCCGTCGTGGCCGACGCGCGGCTCGTGCCCGGCCGGCCCAGCGGCCATGCCGCCATCGGCTTCATCCGCGACGGCGAGCTGGGCCTGCGTCTGGAGCCGGGCACCTACGACGTGGTCGTGTACCGCGGCGCGCGCGACGAGCTGGTGCGTGCCTCCGTCACCATCGCGAGCGGCGAGACCGTTCCGCTCACCGCCGACATCGTGCCCGCCTACACGCTCGACGGCGTCATCACCATCGATCCGCACAGCCACGCCTCGCCCAGCAGCGACGCGAGCATCAGCATGGCCGACCGTCTGATCGTGACGGCCGCCAACGGGGTCGACGTGCACGTCGGCACCGATCACGACCACACGGTCGACTACCGCCCGCTCCTCGCGCCGCTCGGGCTCGACGGGCGCCTCGTGAGCGTCGTCGCGACCGAGGTGAGCCCGGTCCTGCGCGGGCACTTCAACACGTGGCCCGGCACGGTCACGCCGGGCGCCACGAACGGCGGCGCGCCGCGGTGGTGGTTCGGGTACGTCGACACCGCCGAGATCTTCGGGTGGATGCGCACGATGGTGGGCGAGGAGGGCATCGTCCAGGCGAACCACCCCGTCGGCTCGAGCGGGATGTTCACGCTCGCGGGCTACGACGGCAACGGCAGCGTGAACACGCCCGACCACTGGTCCGACGACTTCGACGCGATGGAGCTCCTCAACGACGGGGACTGGGAGGACAACCTCCCCTACTACCTCGACCTCGTCTCCCGCGGCCGCGTCGTCACCCCCGTGGGCGTGAGCGACTCGCACGCGCACATGTCCGGCGGCGTGGGCCTGAACCTGACGTTCCTCAACACGGGGACGCCCCTCGCCGGCATCGACGACGATCTCCTCCGCGCCACCATGCACGCGCGCGGCACCGTCGTGAGCCACGGTCCGTACATCGACGCGCGGATCGGCGGGGAGTGGGCGCCGGGCGCCACCGTCTCGTCCGGGAGCGTCCTGACGGTCGACGTGCGCGCGCCGAGCTGGATGCCCGTCGAGACCCTCACCCTCTACGAGGACGGCGTGCCCGTCGCGACCGAGGCCTGCCTGGGCGCGGCGCCGACGCCGTGCTCCGCGTCGTGGCCGCTGGCGCCCGCGGCCGACGCGTTCTACGTCGTGATCGCGGCAAGCACGACCCTCGCGATGGAAGGCGCCCACGCCGGCAACCTCGCGTGGGCGGCCACCGCGGCCACCTTCGTGGACGTGGACGGCGACGGGTGGACCCCGCCGCGCGCGCCCATCGAGATCGGCGGATAGTGTCCCCGCTTCCCGTCCGCCCCCGATAGAACGGCGTCCCCCGGAGTTCCCATGGGTCTCATCCGCTCCCTCGCGAAGAAGGTCATCGGCAAGGTGGCCGGCCGCGCCGACACCGACGCCGGCCCCCGGGCGTCCACGCCGTCGTCGACCGGATCGGCCGCCGCGCCGTCGGACCGGAACGCGCCGCTGGGCTCGGGCCCCACCCTTGTCCGCGCGCACGACCAGGTCGCGGTCGCCGGGGACGAGGAGCCCGTGGTCGAGAACGCCGAGGCGCTCTCGATGATCGAGTGCTCCGCGCAGGAGATCAAGGAGCGGCTCGACGCCGGCGAGCCCGTCACCGTGCTCGACGTGCGCGAGCCCTCGGAGACCGCGGGCGGCATCATCCCCGGCGCGCTGCTCATCCCCCTCGGGCAGCTCCGCGCCCGCTGGGAAGAGGTCAAGGACGCCAACGAGATCGTCTGCTACTGCGCCGCGGGCGCCCGCTCGCTCCAGGCGGCCCACTTCCTCCGCGAGAAGGGGCTGTTCAACGCCACGAGCCTCGACGGGGGCATCTCGGGGTGGATGGAGATCGGCGGCAAGATCAAGCGGCCTTCCCTCCCGTGACCGCTCCCGAGCGCGCGCCGGAGCTGGTGGTCGTCGGGCCGGGGCGCGTCGGGAGCGCCTTTGTGCGCGCCGCCGAGAAGGCGGGGATCGCCACGGTCGCCGTGGGGCGCGCCGATCAGACCGCCCTCACGACGTCCCACCCCGGCGTCCCCATCGTCGTGTGCACGCGCGCCGACGATCTCGCGGCGGTCATCGCGGCGACCGCGCCCGAGAACCGCGCCGACCTGGTGTTCGTCCAGAACGGGATGATCCGGCCCCTCCTCACGGCCCACGGCCTCGCCGAGAACACCCAGGGGCTCGTGTACTTCGCGGCCACCTCGCGCACCGCTCCGGTCGAGCCCGGCGCGCCCAGCCTGTTCTGGGGGCCGCACGCCGCCGCGATCGTGGCGATGCTCGCCGCCGACCGCATCCCCGCCCGCGTCGTGACCGATCGCGACGAGTTCGCGCGCGAGATCGGCGCCAAGCTCGCGTGGAACGTGATCTTCGGCCTGCTCGGCCAGCGCTTCGACCAGCCGGTCGGCGAGACCGTGCGCCGCCGCCGCCCGGAGGTGGTCGCGCTCGCGAAGGAGATCGTGCCGGTGCTCGCGCGCGCGCTCGACACGCCGATCCCGGTCCGCCCCCTCGTGGAGGGGCTGCTGGCCTACTCCGCGCGCATCCCGACCTTCCGCGCCACGGTGAAGGAGCTCGCCTGGCGCAACGGCTGGGTGGCGGGGGCCGCGCGGAGTTTCGGCCTCGCGACGCCGCTGCACGACAAGCTGCTCCGCGAGACCGAGCGCCCGCCGTAAGTCAGGAGACGGTCGCGCCGTAAGTCAGGAGACGGTCCAGGCCGAGGTCGACCGCGAGGTGGTGCGCTATACTCCGCGCCGTGCGCCCCATCCGCGAACGCCTCCTCCGCAAGGGCGACTACGTCCACGGCTCGTTCTTCAAGCCGGAACAAGTCGATGGCTACATCAACGCCGTGAACCCCGGTGACAGGACCGACGTCCTCGGTCGGTTCCCCTTCTCCACCCGTAGCGTCGACGACGCGATCGAGTTCGCCACCGTCGGCGCCACGCGCTGGCGCCGGGTCGGGCTCAACGATCGCGCCGCGGCCCTCCGCCGCTTCCGCGAGCAGCTGCACCACGCGCAGGAGACGCTCGCGCGCCTCGTGACGCGCGAGAACGGCAAGCCGCTCTGGGAGGCGCGCCAGGAGGTGCAGTCGGCGATCCGCACGGTCGACATCTACCTGGATGACGGTGTGGGCCTGCTCGCGCCGCGCATCGTCGAGGAGATCTCCGCGCGCACCGACTACGTGCCGCGTGGCGTCGTCGGCGTGGTGAGCCCCTACAACCTGCCCGTGCTGCTCGGCGTCGGCATGACCGCCGCCGCGGTGCTCGCGGGCAACGCGGTCATCATCAAGCCGAGCAAGTTCACGCCAGGCGTGGGCCAGCTCATCGCCGAGTTGTGGGACCGCGCGAAGCTGCCCCGCGGCGTCTTCAGCCTCGTGCACGGCTCCGGCAGCGTCATCGGGCAGCGGCTGGTCGGCCACGCCGGGCTCGACGCGCTCCTGTTCGCCGGCAGCTTCGAGAGCGCGCGGGACGTGCGGCGCGCCACGGCCGAGCGTCCCGAGCTGCCCGCCCTCTACCAGTCCGGCGGCAAGGGCATCGCGCTCGTGTTGGACGACGCCGAGCTCGACCGCGCCGTGTACGAGGTGCTCGTCGGCGCCTTCATGTCGACCGGGCAGCGCCACAACTCGACCGCGCGAGTCTTCGTCACCGAGGGCATCTACGAGCGCTTCGCCGAGGAGCTCGTGCGCCGCGCCCAGCGTTTGCGCATCGGCTACGGCTTCGACAACGACGTGTTCATGGGCCCGCTCATCTCGGAGAACTTCCGGACGCGGTTCCGCAAGTATTGCCGGGCCGTCACGAGCAAGGGCCACACGGCGCTGCTCGAGGGGGACACGCACGAGGTGCAGGGGTACCGCGGCAACTACGCGAAGCCCGGCATCTACAAGGTGGACTGGCAGAACGGGAGCCCCTTCCTGAACGACGAGCCGCCCGGCCCCATCGCGCTCCTGTACGTGGTCAAGAACTGGGAGGAGGCCGTGAGCCTGCACAACCAGGCCACCTACCGCATGACCGCGAGCATCTTCACGCGGCCGCAGAACCCCGTGCTCCCCGAGCTGCGGGACGCGCTGCGCACCGGCTCGGTCAACGTGAACCGCGGCACCATCGGCCAGAGCCTCCGCCTCCCCTCGACCGGGCTCGGCCGCGCTGGGAACGGCGTGGCCGGCGGAATCGAGCTGTTGCGGGTGCTCACGGTGCCGCGCGGGAGCCTCTCGGAGACCCGCCCGTTCGACGCGCAGAACCTCGTCCCGGGCGTGGCCTGGACCGATGAGGACGACGACGACTCCGATCTCGGAGGGGCGTTGGAGCTGGCCGTCGAATAGACGCTACCGATGTCCAAGATCTCGATCGGAAACGTCCAGCTCGACCTGGGTGCCGGGCGCCGCGGCGTCGACATGGGGCCCTCCGCCATCCATCTCGCCGGCCTCAAGAGCGGCATCATCGCGCTCGGCCACCAGGTGATGGAGAACTACGCCATCGGCGCCGCGTCGCAAGAGATGGTCGATCCCGGCGATCCACACGCCCGCTTCCTCCCCGAGATCGCGCGCGTCTGCTCCGAGCTGGCCGACCGCGTCGAGCTCGCTCTGGAGCACGGCTGGTTCCCCGTCGTGCTCGGCGGCGATCACTCCGTCGCCATCGGCACGATCTCCGGCATCGCCCGCTTCTACCGCAAGCGCGGCCAGCGCATCGGCGTGTTGTGGGTCGACGCCCACACCGACTCGAACACCCCCGAGACCTCGCCCTCCGGCAACATCCACGGCATGCCGCTCGCGGTGCTGCTCGGGCACGGTCCGCGCGACCTGGTCGCGATCGCGGGCGCCGAGCCCGCCCTCCGCATCGGCGACGTGTGCGTGATCGGCGCGCGCGACATCGACATGACGGAGCGTTCGGTCGTGCACGAGATGGGGCTGCGCGTCTACACGATGAGCGAGTTGGACGAGCGCGGCACCGCCGTGTGCGTGCGCGAGGCCATCGAGCGAGTGAGCGCGCACACCGCCGGCGTGCACCTGTCCTTCGATCTCGACGGCGTGGACCCCCAGCATGCGCCCGGCGTCGGCACGCCCGTGCCCGGCGGCCTCAACCTGCGCGAGTCCCACCTCATCTGCGAGAAGGTCGCGCAGACGGGCAAGGTGCTGGGCGTGGAGATGGTCGAGCTCAACCCGGTCATCGACAGCGAGAACCGCACCGGCAAGCTGGCCGTGTGGCTCATCCTCTCGGCGCTCGGCAAGACCATCCTGTAGCGCCCGTTCGCAAGCTGAAACTCGGCGGGTCGAGTAGATTTCTCGGGAGGTGACGGTGCGCGTTTGGCTGCTTCCATGTCTCGGAGTGTGCCTCGCGGCCTGTACCTCCACGTCGAAAGACGACACCGGCTCCGGCCCGGTCGAGCTGAGTTGTGAGGGGGCGCCCCCGCCCACCTGGTACGCCGATCTCGACGGGGACGGCTTCGGGCGCGCCGGATCCGACCGCGCGGCCTGCGAGGTGCCCGAGGACTACGTCGCCAACGCGGATGACTGTGACGACGCGCGCGCCGGCGTGTTCCCCGGCGCGGCCGAGGCGTGTGACGGCCTGGACGGCGACTGTGACGGCGAGGGAGACGACACCGATCCCGACGTGACGCGAACGAGCTGGTACCTCGACGCGGACGCTGATGGCTACGGGGATGCCGACGCGACCACGTCCGCCTGCGCCGCCCCCCCCGGCTACGCGGCCGCGGCCGGAGATTGCGCGGACGACAACGCCGCCGTGTTCCCCGACGCGCCCGACGCGTGTGGTGGCGGAGACGACGATTGTGACGGCGCGGACGACGCGTGCACCCGCGAGGGGGAGCTCTCCGTGGCCGACGCGGACGCGACCCTGGTGGGCGAGGCCGCGGGGGACGCGGCCGGGACGTGGGTCGCCGTCGGCGATGTCGATGGGGACGGCATCGCCGACGCGTTGACCAGCGCGCCCTACGCGGAAGGGGTGGCCGGCGCGGCGTGGCTCGTGCGCGGCCCGTTCATGGGGACGCGGCGCCTGGAGGACGCGGATCTCCGCATCGCGGGCACGCCCCCGGTGGACGACATGGGTGGCTTCACGATCGGGCCCGTGGCCCTCGGGGATCTCGACGGGGACGGCCTCGCGGAGCTCGTGATCGCCGCCCCGGACGGCGGGGCCGAGACCGGCGTGTGGCGCTTCCTGGGCACCGCGCGCGGCGCGATGGATCTGGACGCGGCGGACGGCGAGCGCCTCGGCGGGCCCGATGACGGCGTCGGCACCAGCCTCGCCATCGGCGGGGACCTCGACGGGGACGGCCTGTTCGACCTGCTCGTGGGCGCGCCGGGCGCGAGCGTCGAGGGCGTGGAGCGGGGCGGCGTGGCGCTCGTCAGCGGCGCGTTCGGCGGCACGGGCCTGCTGGCGGACACGGCTACATGGCTGTTCGGGGAGACCGCGGGCGCCGAGGCCGGAGCCGCGGTGGCCAGCCCCGGAGACATCGATGGAGACGGCTTCGCCGATCTGCTCGTGGGGGCGCCCGGCGCCATCGCCGCGGGCGATATCGACGCGGCCGCCATCGGGGCGGCGTACCTGTTCTACGGGCCGCTCTCCGGGTCCCCGTCGCTCGCGGACGCGGACGGCACCCTGTACGGCGAGGCGGCGGGTGACCGCGCGGGCGCCGCGGTCGCCGGGGTGGGCGACATCGACGGGGACGGCGTGGCCGACGTGATGATCGGCGCCCCGGGGGTGGACCTCGGCGGCGACGACACGGGTGACCTCGGCACCCTCGACGTCGGCGCGGCCTACCTCGTGCGCGGGCCGATCACGGGCGAGGGCCTGTTGGCCGATGCCCACTGCACCCTGTTGGGTGACACCGCCGGCCACGACGCCGGCACGACGATCGTGGCGCTGGGCGACATGAACGAGGATGGCCGCGCGGACGTGGGGGTGGCCGGGGCCGGCGCGGGGCGCGCGTGGCTCCTGCTCGGGCCGTTCGCGGGGACGGTCGCCCTGACCTACGCCGAGGTGACGCTGGTTGGCGGCGATGCCCTGGACGAGACCGGCGCGAGCCTCGCGGGCGGCGCGGATCTCGACGGCGACGGGGAGTTCGACCTGCTCGTCGGGAGCCCCGGGGCGGACGCGGGGGGCAGCGGCGCGGGGATGGTCTCGATGGTGCGGGGGTGGGTGCGATGAGGCGGCTTCTGGAAGGATCAGCGATCTCGTTCCTGCTGGCGCTCGGGATGCTCGCCGGCTGCACCGAGGACAAGCGCGGGAAGGTCGACCATGACGGCGACGGCGCGAGCGCGTCCATCGACTGCGACGACACCGATCCCACGCGGTTCCCCGGGAACCCTGAGCGCTGTGACGGCTTCGACGAGGACTGCGACGGCGTGGCCGACAACCTCGCGATCGACGCGATCCTGACCTACACCGACCTCGACGGCGACGGCTTCGGGGACAACGCCTCGGCCTTCGCGTCGTGCGTGGCGCCCGTGCGCGGCGTGGCGAGGGGCGACGACTGCGACGACGCCGATGCCACCGTGTTCCCCGGCGCCTACGAGACCTGTGACGGACGCGACCAGGACTGCGACGGCGCGATCGACGTGGGCGCGATCGACGCCCGCACCCGCTACCCGGACGCCGACGGCGACGGCTACGGGGACGACGCGGCCGTGGTCACCAGCTGCGACGCGGTCGGCCTGGACGAGGGCGGGGACTGCGACGACGCCGACGCCGCGGTGTTCCCCGGCGCCGAGGAGCGTTGTGACGCCGTCGACACCGACTGCGACGGCCTCGCCGATGTCGGCGCGACGGACGGCGTGGCCTGGTACACGGACGCCGACGGGGACGGCTACGGCGATCCCGAGAGCGACGGCGTGGTGGACTGCGCGGCGGACGGCCGCGCTCCCAACCGGTTCGACTGTGACGACGCCGACGCGGGGATCAGCCCGGAGATGGGCGGGTGCGGCCTCGTCGGCGAGAGCGAGCCGGTCGACGCCGGGCTCACCCTGTTCGGCGTCGACGAGGGCGACGCCGTCGGCACCCTCCACGTCGCGGCCGACCTCGACGGCGACGGCGCGGCCGAGTTGCTCGTGGGTGCGCCGAGCGCGGACGCCTTCTACGTGCTGGCCGGCCCGCTCCGCGGGGACGAGTCGCTCGCCAGCCCGCTGATCAAGCGCCGCTACGTCAGCGGAGGCGCGTCGTTCGGCGCCGCGCTCGCCGTGGGCGACTTCGACGGGGACGGCGTGCCCGACGTGGCCGTGGGCGCCCCGGACGACGACACGCTCGGCGCCTACAGCGGCCGCGTGTGGATCTTCGCCGGGCCGCTCGCCGGCAGCACCACCGAGGCGAGCGCGCTGCGCGCCATCGACGCCGAGAGCTCCCGCGACGGCCTGGGCGAGGCGCTGGTGGCCGTGCCCGACGCCGACGGCGACGGCCTGGCCGACCTGCTCGTCGGCGCTCCCGACGATGGGCTGGGCGCCGGCATCGCGTACCTCATCAGCGGCACCAGCACCGACCTGACGACCCCCATCGCCCGGTTCGAGTCCGCCACCTCCTACGACCGCGCCGGGAACAACGTCGCCGCGGGTGACCTCGATGGCGACGGCCTCGCCGACTACGTCATCGCGGCCCCGAGCGCGCCCGAGGTCTACGTGATGTCGGGCGGCGTGACCGGCACCATCGACCTGTCCGACGCCGACACCACCATCGGCGGGCGCGGCTCCGGCTACCAGACGGGCAAGTCCCTCGCCGTGGTCGGCGATCAGGACGGGGACGGCCTGCTCGACCTGTTCGTGGGCGGCCCGACCACCGGGAGCAGCGTGTCGGTCTCCGGCGGAGAGGCGTGGGTCCTGGTCACGCCCCTCGCTGCGGACGTGACCCTCGGGCGCCACGAGTGGGCCACGCTCGTGGGCGAGGCCACGGGAGACGCCGCGGGCGGATCGGTGGCTGGCGGCGATCTCGACGGGGACGGCCACGACGACCTCGTGATCGGCGCCGCGGGCAACGATCGCGCGCACACCGACGCGGGCGCCGCCTACGTGTTCTACGGCATCACGAGCGGAAGCACCCCGCTCGCCAGCGCCGACGCGATGCTCCTCGGGCACGCCGCAGGGCTCGCGCTCGGCAGCGGCGCGCTCCTCGCGGACCTCGACGGCGACACCCTCGCCGACCTCGTGGCGGGCGGCGTGGGCGAGTCCGTGGGCGGGGTGGGCGCCGGCGCCACGTGGGTGTGGTTCGGCGGGCGGCGCTGACGCTCAGGCCGGCGGGGGCGCCTTCTGCCAGGGCCAGCGCCCCTCGACCTCGAGCTCGATCGTGAAGGACAGGAAGGTCCGGATGAGCACGATCATCGCCAGCACCGTCACGCCGGTGAGCGTCGGGTCGTGGCTCACGGTGCGGATGATGTCGGCGGCGACGAGGAACTCGAGCCCGAGCAGGATCGCGCGCCCGAGGTAGCGGCGGAACAACGCGTAGTTGTCCTCGGTCTCGCCGCGGGCGTAGCGCACCCCCACGATGCCCGCGGCGAGCGCCGCGCCCACCAGCACGACCAGAACCCCGGTGCCCTCGACCAGCTGGGCGGCCAGGACGACGTAGTCCTCGAACTCCATGCGTCCTCCCTCCCCTTCTCTAACCGCCTCCCTACGAGCTCGCGCTGGTGTAGTGCCGGAGCGCCTGCACCCACGCGATGCGGCTCACCACCAACATGCCGATGCCCACCCCGACCGCCTGCGCCGCGAGCGCGAGGTCGAGGCGGCCGAGCAGCGCGAGCGCGGGGTAGGAGGTCACCAGCGCCACCGGCACGAACACGGTCAGGAAAACGCGCACCCAGCCCGTGTAGATGGTGACGGGCCAACGCCCCGCGTCGACGACGGCGCCGAGCAGGTAGCGCAGGTTGTCGACCCGCACGAACCAGAAGCTCGTGCAGATGACGAGCACCCACAGGCCGTAGACGGCGGCGAGCCCCGCCAACAGGAGCCCGGCCGCCGTCAGCGCGTCCACGGGGGTGGGCGTCGGCAGGTGCGCGAGGGCGTACGCCCCTACGACGAGCCCGCCGAGCAGATCCCAGAGGCGCGCGGGCGCGACGCGCTGGAAGCTGGCGACGAACTGCGCGTCGGGCGGCTTGAGCAGCAGGTAGTCGAGCTGGCCCGACCGCACGCCCTCGACGAGCGCGCCGAGGTTGGGCTCGACCAGGCCACCCACGAGCGCCTGGAGCACCAGGAAGAAGGCGCCCACCAGCAGGGCCTCGTGGAGCGACCAGCCCGCCACGGAGCCGGTGTGGTCGTAGACGAACAGGAGCGGGAGCGCCACGCCGGCGGTGGTGCCGAGGCCGACGAAGAACTCGAGCAGGAAGCTCGCGCGGTACTGCATCGCCGTCATCAGCGCGACGCGGACCAGGGCCAACAGGACGCCGCTACGCACCGACCGCTCCGTAGCGACGCAAGCCGGCGCGCCAACCGACCAGGGTGCCGAGGCCCAGGATCGCCACCCACGCGGCCTGGACCGCGAGGGTGCGCCCGATGGGGGCGAGGCCGAGGAGGAGCTCCACCGGCGCCCCGAGCGAGGCGTGGAAGGGCAGCCAGGCGGCCACCGCGGCCACGTTCGCGGGGAGCAACGGCAGGGGGATGAGGTAGCCGCCGAGCAACGCCCACACGAAGAACCACACCTGGAACAGGCCGAGCGACTGGTCGAACCAGAAGGCGAGCACGCCGAAGAGGCACTGGACGAACCAGGCGACGAGCAGCGCGAAGAAGAGCGAGACCACAAAACCGGCGGCGGCGGCAGGCGCGGGCACGAACAGGATCTCGGGGCGCCACACGGCCACGGCCGCGAGGACGGGGCCGAGCACCACGAGGCGCCACGGCACGGCGGCGACGGTCTCCGCGAACTGCCACCACAAGGGGTTCATCGGGCGGAGGAGCTGCGGCGAGAGCGAGCCGGTGCGGATCTGCTGGTTGAGCTCCCAGAGCACCCACACGCCGGTGAGCTGCCGCACGAGCAGCGTCACGGCGAAGTAGCGCGCGAAGTCGGCCTGCCCGAAGCCGGCGAGCGGCCCGTCCGCCGCGGCCGCGTTCCACAACGCGAGCATGACCAGGGGCAGCGTGGCCGTGAGGATCCAGATGATCATCTCGGCGCGGTAGGCGACCATCTCCGCCACGGCGATGCGGAGGAGCGAGGGAAACGCGCGCAGGGCCTGGATCAGCCCGGTCACGGCGTCCCCTCGTTCGAGGGCTGGGGGGCCGGCTCGGGCGCGCCGGCGGAAGCGCTGTCCGGCTCGCTGCCCGCGGCCCTGCGGAAGTAGCGCCCCATCACCTCTTCGAGGGGTGTCTCCTCCACCCCGAGCTCCGCGAGCGGCACCATCGCGAGCACCCGGCCGAGGAGCGCGTTCACGTCCTCCGGGGCCACCGCGGCCACCATCTTGCCGGCCTCCTCGACGAACCCGAGCGCGAGCAGCGCGGGCTCGATCGTCCGCACCACGACGCGGCGCTCGGGCGCCATCTTGCGCGCGAGCTCGGTGAGGGCGCCGTCGTAGCGGAGCCGCCCCTCGTCGATCACGAGCAGGCGCGGCGTGAGCGCGGCGATGTCCTGCATGTAGTGGCTGGTGAGCAGCACCGTGGCGCCGAAGCGCTGGTTGATGCCCGCGATGAACTGGCGCACCTGCACCTGCATCTCCACGTCGAGGCCGATCGTGGGCTCGTCGAGGAACAGGACCTGCGGCCGGTGCAGCAGCGCGGCGGCCAGCTCACACTTCATGCGCTCGCCGAGCGAGAGGTTGCGCACCGGTTTGTCCAGGAGAGGCTCGATGCGCAGCATGGTCACGAGCTCGTCGAGCGTGCGCGCGTGGTCGGCGCGGGCGATGCCGTACATGGCGCGGTTGAGCTCGAAGGTCTCGCGGGGGGGCAGATCCCAGAGGAGCTGCTGCTTCTGGCCCATCACCAGCGTGATGCGACGGAGGAACGCCGTGTCGCGGTCCTGCGGGCGGGCGCCGAGCACGCGGACGCCGCCCGACGTGGGGTGAAGGAGCCCCGCCAGCATCTTCAACGTCGTCGTCTTGCCAGCGCCGTTCGGCCCGAGGAAGCCGACCCGCTCCCCCTGCTCGATCCGGAAGGACAGATCCTTCACGGCCTCGACATCTCGCCACTTCCGGGACACGAGGGAGCGCACCGAGCCGAGGAACCCCGGCTCCTTGATCGGTACCCGGTACGTCTTGGTGAGGTGCTCGACCTCGATCATGCGGACCTTCGAGAACGAGCACCATACGCCTGCCGCCGCCGTGCTTCCACCCCTCCCGGGCAGGACGGACGACGCGCGACCCCCCCGAGCTTGCTACGATCGCCCCGCACGGAAAGGACGCTCCTCTGTCGATCACGATCCTCGGCCCCGAACGGCCGACACCGTACCTGCCCGCGGTGCTCGCCGACGCAGGCGTTCGCGGCCCGATCGCGCTCGTCAGCGCCGGTTGGCGTCACGACGAGGCGCGGGACGAGCCCCTGCGCGAGGCCGTCGGCGTCCCCGTTCAGAACCTCGGGCTCTACGCCTCTTTTCGCCTGCTCGAGCGCGAGGCCTCCGATCTGGTCTCCACCTACACGCTCAAGCAGTCCTCGCTCCGCCGCATCAAGGAGCGGTACCGCATGGCGATCGTGCCGGCGCTGGCCGGGTGCCGCGAGCTCTGGGCCCGGCGCCGGGACGCCGACTGCCCATGGTTCCAACAGGCGATCCTCCACCTCCAGACCATCGACAAGCTGTTCCTCGGCGAGTCCGACCGCCTCCACCGCGAGTACGACGAGCAAGCGCGGCCGTTCGCGCACCGTCGCGTCCGCGCCGAGCTCGATCGCCTCCGCAAGGCGCTGGACGACTGCCACGCCGTGCTCATCGCCGGCGGCCATGTGGGCGTGCTCCGCAACCGCCTCGCGTTCTTCGGGTTCGACGAGTGGCTGCGGAACCGCCGTGTGTTCGCGTGGTCGGCCGGGGCGATGGCGCTGACCGATCGGGTGGTGCTGTTTCACGACCACACCACCTACGGCGTCGGCCTCGCCGAGATCCTCGACCGCGGGCTCGGCCTCGTGCCGGGCGTGGTCTTCCTGCCGCACGCGCGCGAGCGCCTGGCCCTCGACGATGTCGAGAACGTCGCGATCCTCTCGAAACGTTTCGGGCCCTCGATCGCGATCGGCCTGCAGAACGGCGCGCTGCTCCGGGACGTCGGAGCGAACGGCTTCATCAACAGCGGCACGCCGGACGCGGCGATGCGCCTCGGGCCCGACGGCGTGCTCGCGCCGCTCACGGAGGCCCATGCGGCCGCTCCTTGACCTCATCGCGCAGATCGAGCGGGAGCCCTGGCGCGCCCGCGCGCTGCTCGAGCACTACTCGCACGCCCAGCACTTCCCCATGGTCGAGGGAGACTCGGCCACGTTCTTCTACTGGGACGGCCGGCCCGCCGAGAAGGTGTTCCTCAAGCACTGGGTGTTCGGCCTGTCCTCGACCGTCGAGTTCCAGCGCATCCCGCACACCGACGCCTTCTACCTGTTCCTCGACCTGCCGAAGCGGGCGCGTGTCGAGTACAAGCTCGAGGTGGTGCGAGACGGCCACGGCGTGTGGACCCACGACCCGCGCAACCACCGGCGCGCCTACGATCCGTTCGGTAGCAACTCCGTCTGCCACGCGAGCTCCTACGAGGAGCCCAACTGGGTGCACCACGACCCCACCGCGCGCCAGGGTCGGCTCGAGGCCGGCACCGTCGAGAGCGCGCTGTTCGGGGACACCCGCACCTACAAGATGTACGTGCCCGCCGAGGCCCGCGCCGGGAAGCGCTACCCGCTGCTGATCGTGCACGACGGCAACGATTTTCTGCACTTCGCGCAGATGAAGACCGTGCTCGACAACCTCATCCACCGGCATGAGGTCGCGCCGCTGCTCGTGTGTTTCACCAGCGGCGTGCAGCGCAACCAGGAGTACGGCGCCAACCCGCGGCATGCCGACTACCTGCGCAACGAGCTGCTCCCCGCGCTCGAGGCCCGCTACCCCGTGCTCCCGGGCACGCAGCACCGTGGCCTGATGGGCGCGAGCTTCGGCGCGGTCGCGTCGCTCTACACCAAGGTGCAGCACCCGGGCGTGTGGGGGCGGCTGATGCTGCTGTCGGGCAGCTTCGCGTTCACCGACATCGGCGACCACCAGCGCGGCGCGTTGTGGGACCCCATCGTGCGCTTCGTGAACGGCTTCCGCGACTCCCCGCGCCATCTGCACGCACGGGTGTTCGCGAGCTGCGGCACCTTCGAGTCGCTGATCTACTACAACCGCAGCCTCGTGCCGCTGTTCGACAGGCGCAGCGACGACTTCCGCTTCACCGAGGCGCCCGACGGGCACAACTGGATCAACTGGCGGGATCGCCTCCGCGAGGGGCTCACGTTCCTGTTCCCCGGCCCCTTGTGGATGTACTACGAGTAGGCCCGAGGCCCGGTGACTCCCGCGCTGGATTGACGGCCCCGCCCGGTGTATACGGGGCCTCCTCGGAGCCTCTTCATGCCTGTCCAGACCCGCCAGATCGGCCTCTCCCTCGGCGCCGACATCTGCTGGCCCGCCTGCTACGAAGAGCTCGTGCAGCGGCTGCAGCTCTCCCTCCCGGCGCCGCTCCCCGGGGGCGCGGACAACGTGGAGTTCGCCGTCGAGCGCGTGCGCCCCGAGCCGTTCGATCTGCGCGGGAAGCCGAAGTACGACCTCGTCATCGATCGCGTCACGCACTGGTTCTTCACCACGCGCGAGTGGGTGAAGAAGATCGCGATCATGGACGACGTGTACGTCCTGAACAACCCCTGGATGATCCAGGCCGCCGAGAAGCACACCACCTACTGCGCGATGATGCGCCTCGGCTTCCCCATCCCCGAGACCTGGCTGCTCCCCCCGAAGGAGTACCCGGACGAGGCCGACTTCCCCGTCACCACGCGTCGCTACAACAAGCTGTTCGAGCTGAACAAGGTCGGGGCGCAGGTCGGCTACCCGATGTTCATGAAGCCGTACGACGGCGGGGCCTGGCGTGGGGTGAGCAAGATCGACGACTCCGCGGCGCTGCACAAGGGCTACGACGCCTCCGGCAAGCAGATCATGCACCTCCAGAACGCGGTCGATCCGTTCGACTTGTTCGTGCGTGGTGTCGGCATCGGCCCCCAGGTGAACGTCATCAAGTACGACCCCGCGGCGCCGCTGCACGGCCGCTACGTGGTCGACTTCGACTTCGTGAACGACAAGGAGCTCGCGACGCTCCAGCGCTTCACCCGCGTCATCAACGCGTTCTTCTGCTGGGACTACAACTCCTGCGAGTCGCTCCGCAAGGGCGGCGTGTTCCACCCGATCGACTTCGCGAACGCCTGCCCGGACAGCCAGGTGACCAGCCTGCACTACCACTTCCCGTGGATGGTCAAGGCGATGGTCAAGTGGTCGCTCTTCTGCGCGTACACCAAGCGCAAGCCGAAGCTGAACCCCAACTGGGCGCCCTACTTCGCCATCGCCGACAAGGACATCTCGTTCGACGAGAAGCTCCTCCAGTACGACGCCCTGGCCAACGAGTACTTCGACACCGACCGGTTCGAGGAGTTCTGCGCCACCCACCTCGCCCACATCGACGAGGTGACGTACGACTTCTTCGGCACGCCCCGCGCGAAGGAGATCTTCCGCGAGAAGGTGTCGGCGCTGTACCCGAAGCACGAGATCGACGCGTTCACCGACCACTTCTACGGGCTGGTCCAGTTCTGGCGCAAGACCGAGGCCGACCGCGCACCCGCGCTCAAGTCGGAGCGGGCCGCCGGGAGGTCCGCGTGAACCGCCGCATCCACGGGTGGACCACGCCCGAGCTGAACCAGGAGATGAAGGTCGCGGCCTGGGGTCACGCCGGCAAGCCCGTGCTCCTGTTCCCCACCGCCGGCGGTGATTTCCTCGAGGCCGAGCGCTTCCTGATGCTCAAGGTGCTCACGCCGCTGATCGAGGCGGGCCGCATCCGCGTCTACGCGTGCGGGAGCGTCTCGGGCGAGGCGTGGATGAACGAGGAGGCGCACCCCGGCCACAAGGCCTGGCTCCAGTCGCGCTTCGACAACTACCTCTCGCGCGAGCTCGTGCCCTGGATCCGGCACGACGTGGGCGATCCCGCCGTGCGCATCATCGGCACCGGCGCCTCGCTCGGCGGCTTCAACGCGGTGAACGCGGGCCTCAAGCACCCCGACCAGTTCTGGCTCACCGTCGCGATGAGCGGCACGTACGACTTCGACCGCTGGATGCACGGCTACGCGGACGATCACTACTATTTCAACCAGCCGTTCCGCTACCTCCCGGGGATGGGCGAGGGCCTGCAGCTGGAGTGGCTGCGCAAGTCCTACTTCCACATCGCGACCGGCCAGGGCCGCTGGGAAGCGCCGTGGGAGAGCGTGAAGCTCGGCCAGCTCCTCGGCGCCAAGGGCATCCCCAACTACGTCGACCTGTGGGGCCACGATGTCGACCATGACTGGCCGACCTGGCGGACGATGTTGCCGATGTTCCTGGATCGGTTCGTTTAGGCGCGCGAAGCAGGGCACGAGCCGGAGCCGGACCCCGGAGAAGCAGGAAAGCAGGAATAAAGGAAAGCAGGAGGGGGAATCGGAGGGGAAGATCTTCCCTTCCTACTTCCTGGCTTCCTGCCTGCCTTGTTTCCTGCCTTCCTGCCTGCCTTGTTTCCTGCCTTCCTGCTGTTGCCTTTCCTGCCTTTCCCGGAGCCGGAGAAGCAGGAAAGCAGGAATAAAGGAAAGCAGGAGGGGGAATCGGAGGGGAAGATCTTCCCTTCCTACTTCCTGCCTTCCGTTGCCTTCCCTGCCTTCCTACTCCCGACGCCGCCGAAGCAGCGCGAGCAAGGGCACCAGGAGCCCGGCGAGCATCCCGCCGTTGGAGGCGGGGGTGGTGTCGCAGCCGCAGCCGCCGCCGCCTTCGTAGGTCCAGACGGGGGCCACGGCGGTGTCGTCGCCCGTATCGGCCGTGTCGTCGGGCACCACGTCGGTGTCCCCGGTGTCGCCCGTGTCGCCCGTGTCGCCCGTGTCGGGGCCCACGCCGTCGGTCCAGTCGACGTAGTCGGCGATGCCGTCGCCGTCGCTGTCGTCGGTGCCCTCGTCCAGGTCCGTGGCGCCGTCGCCGTCGGAGTCGGGATCGCGGGAGTTGGGGATGCCGTCGCCGTCCGCATCGGGATCGGCCACGCCGTCGCCGTTCGCGTCTTCGGTCTCCTCGATGATCGTCGGGATGCCGTCCGCGTCGTCGTCCGCGTCCTGGAAGTCGGGGAGCGTGTCGCCGTCGGTGTCGATCGTGCCCTCGGCGCCGTCGAGCAAGGAGTCGCCGTCGGCGTCGGTGTCGAGGTGGTCGGGCGTGCCGTCGCCGTCCGTGTCGGGCAGGGTGTCGCCCGGATCGCCGCCGTCGTAGTCGCCCACCTCGTCGGCGGTCGGGACGCCGTCCGCGTCGTCGTCCGGATCGTTCCAGTCGGCCAGGCCGTCCTCGTCCGAGTCGTTCGGGTTGGCCAGATCGTCGCCGACCTCGGTGCCGTCCCACACGCCGTCGCCGTCGGTGTCGGCGTTGTCGATGTCGGTCCCGATGACGGCTTCTTCCTCGTCGGTCAGGCCGTCGCCGTCGGTGTCGTCGTCCTCGGAGACGCCGTTGCAGTCGTTGTCCAGGCCGTCGGGGATCTCGGGCGCGCCCGGGTAGATGGTCACGTCCGCGTCGTCGCAGTCGTCCCCGTCGTACTCGGCGCTGTCGTGGGTGTCGCCGTCCGCGTCGAAGTCGGACAGGCCGTCACAGTTGCCGTCCACGCCGTCGTAGTACGTCTCGGCGCCGTCGGGGCTGACCGTGGCGTCGAGATCGTCACAGTCGGTGCCCCCGTCTTCGGCGGCCACGTACTCGGCGCTGTCGAAGCCATCGCCGTCCTGGTCGTAGTCCGAGGCGCCGTCACAGTCGGCGTCGACCCCGTCGTACCAGGTCTCGGTGGCGTCGGGGTTGATCGACGCGTTGGCGTCGTCACAGTCGTCGCCGCCGGACGCGAGGTCATCGAAGCCGTCGCCGTCGGCGTCGTTGTTGTCCTCGCCGGAGCAGTCCTGATCGATGCCGTCGCCCGCGTCGTCGGGGGCGCCCGGGTAGGTCTCGGCGTCGCCGTCGTTGCAGTCGTCGCCGCCGTAGCTGATCGAGTCGTGGCCATCGCCGTCGAAGTCGTAGTCGGACGCGCCGTCACAATCGCTGTCGATGCCGTCGTACCAGGCGTCCGCCGCGTCGGGGTTCACGGTGGCGTCCGCGTCGTCGCAGTCCTCGCCGCCGTACTCGGCGCTGTCGAAGCCGTCGGCGTCCGCGTCGTAGTCGGAGCCGCCGTCACAGTCCTGGTCTACGCCGTCGTACCAGACCTCGATGGCGCCCGGGTTGACCGTCGCATCGGCGTCGTCACAGTCGTCGACGGAGCTGTAGCCGTCCCCGTCCGCGTCGACCGTGGCGTCCGCGCCGTCGCAGTCCTGATCGATGCCGTCGTACGGTTCGTCGTCAGCGCCAGGGTACACGGAGGGGTCGGAGTCGTCACAGTCCTCAACGGAGTTGTAGCCGTCGCCGTCGGCGTCGATCTCGGCGTCCGCGCCGTCGCAGTCCTGGTCGATCCCATCGTACGCCGTGTCGGGCGCGCCCGGGTACACGGAGGCGTCGCCGTCGTTGCAGTCCTCGGTGGAGTCGTACCCGTCGCCGTCGGCGTCGATCACCGCGTCGGAGCCGTCACAGTCCTGGTCGATGCCGTCGTACGCGGTGTCGCCCGCACCAGGGTGGATCGTGGCGTCGGTGTCGTCGCAGTCCTCGCCGCCGTAGGCCTCGTCGTCGTAGCCGTCCCCATCGCCGTCGTAGTCGGAGGTGCCGTCACAGTCGGAGTCGACTCCGTCGTAGTCTTCGTCGGGAGCGCCGGGGTACACGCCGGCGTCGGTGTCGTCACAGTCGGTGCCGTCCGTGCCGCCCGCGAAGCCGTCGCCATCCTGATCGTCGTCGTTGCCGTCACAATCCTGGTCGACGCCGTCGTACCAGATCTCGGCCGCGCCGGGGTTGACCGACGCGTCCAGATCGTTGCAGTCGTGCGTGGTGTCGTAGCCGTCCCCGTCGAGGTCGACGACGCTGTCCGAGCCGTTGCAGTTCTGGTCCACCCCGTCGTACGGGATGTCGAGCGCGCCGGGGTTGATGCTGGCGTCGGTGTCGTCGCAGTCCTCGCCGCCGTAGGCCTCGTCGTCGTAGCCGTCGCCATCGGCGTCGTAGTCGGAGCCGCCGTCACAGTCGGCGTCCACCCCGTCGTACGGGAGGTCCAGCGCGCCGGGGTACACCGAGGCATCCGTCGGGTCACAGTCGCCGTCGTCCGAGGTGAAGCCGTCGCCGTCGTAGTCCACGATCGCGTCGTCGTCGGTCCCGGAGCCGCCGTTGGTCGCCGCGCCGGGGCCGGAGCCGCCGTTGACGTTGACCGCGCACAGGCTGGTCGCCGTGTCGTAGAACTGCTTGACGCGCCCGCCCGCCCCGCCGCCGCCGTTGTCGTCGATGTCGCCGCCGGCGCCGCCGTAGGCGTTGATCGAGCCGGTGCAGTCGAGGTCGGCCGCGTAGAGCAGTACGCCGCCGCCCGCGCCGCCGCCCGGAGCGTCGTTGTTCGCGAGCACACCGAGCGCACCGTACGCCTGGATCGTGCCGGCCATGACGATCTGATCGGCCGAGAACCACACGGCGCCGCCGCCGTCCCCGCCGTAGCCACCCGAGTCGCCGTCCAACGCGCCCCCGGCGCCGCCCGCCGAGCCCATGTCGATGTCGACGTCGGTCGAGGAGCCGTAGGCCACGCCGCCGAGGCCGTCCGTCGTGACGTTGTCGTCCCGCACGCCGTTGCCGCCCGCCGCGCCGTACCCGCCGCCGCCGCCCGAGTCGCGGAACAACGAGCCGCCCTGGCCGCCGCCCGTGCCCTCGCCGTACCCGTTGAGCACGCCGCGGTAGCCCGCAGCCGCGGCGTCGATGGTCGAGGTCGCGTCGACGTAGAGGTACGTCGCCGTGATCGTCAGGGTGCCGGTGGTGCCGGTGCCGTCGTAGTCGGCGACCGCGAGGGTGCCGCCGTTGATGACGTAGACGTTGTCGTAGGTGTACGACCCGCTCATCGTCACCGTCGTGCCGTCGACCGTGAGGTCGGCGGCGGAGGCGGTCTGGGCGAGGAGGAACAGCGTGTAGAGAGACATCGGCTACTCCGGGACCACGGGGGTGACGGGGACAGCAGGGCTGGGCCCGCGGGGCTTGGTCGCCTTGATGACGAACTCGACGCGGCGGTTGTTCGCCTTGCCGGCCGAGCTCGCGTTCGTGTCGATGGGCTTGCCCTCACCGTACCCCTCGCCGTAGAGGCGCGCGGGATCGACCTTGCCGGTCGTCGTGAGCCACTTGACCACGGCCTCGGCGCGGCCCTTGGAGAGCGTCAGGTTCTTGTCGTCCTTGCCGTCGCTGTCCGTGTGCCCGGCGACCTCGACCTTGACGATGTCGGCGTTGCCGTTGAGGACGTTGGCGATCTCCTGGAGGAGCGGGAAACTCTCCTTCTTGATCGTCGTCTTGTTCGTGTCGAAGAAGATCTTGTCCATGATCTCGATCTTCTCGAGCGAGACGAACACCCGCTTGGGGCAGCCGTCGGAGCGCTCCGGATCTTCGCGCGGGTCCTTCGGCTCGTCCGGGCACTTGTCACGCTTGTCGGGGACGAGGTCCGCGTCGCGATCGGGGCAGCCCTTGGTGCGCTCCGACCCGGGCTCGGTCGGGCAGGCGTCGGCGTTGTCGGCGATGCGGTCCCCGTCGGAGTCGGGGCAGCCCACGGTCTCCTTCGGGCCGGCCTCGTTGGGGCAGGCATCCAGCGTGTCGACCAGGCCGTCCTTGTCGTTGTCGGTCTCGGGGCAGCCGTCGGTGTCCTCGAACGCGTCGCGATCCTCGGCGTCGTTCGGGCAGGTGTCCTTGCCGTCCACGATGCCGTCCTTGTCGTTGTCCTCCTCGGGGCAGCCGTCGCTGTCCTCGAAGTTGTCGATGTCCTCCGGCACGTCGATGCAGGCGTCATCGGGGTCGACGATGCCGTCCTTGTCGATGTCGTAGATGGGCGCCTTGCCGGGGATGCGGTAGCCGAACTGGGCGAGCACGCGCACGTCCGGCGCGCCGACGCCGGCGACCAGGCCGGTGCCGATGCCGAGCGTGGCGACGAACCCGCTCTCCTTGCCGTAGGTGCCGTAGCCGTGCAGCTCGACGGGGTTCTTGTTGTAGGGGCCGACACCGCCGGCGAGCGCGAACTGCGAGTCGAGCTCGGCGCCGATCGTGACGGCCTCGCTCACGTGGTAGCCGAGGCCGAGGCCGGCCTGGAGGCTCGAGCCGAACGAGAACTCGCCCAGGGCGTCCGCGGGGGCCGCGGCGGCGCCGAGGTTGCCGTCGATGAACAGGTTCTTGGTGGGGGACACGCCCGCCGCGAGCGTCAGGCCCGCGCCGAACCCGGCGCCCGTGCGCTTCTCGACGTTGCCCGTGGGCAGGTTGAGGACGGGGACGATGGCGAGGCCGAGCGGGTGCTTGTCGCGCATGAGCACCGGAAAGACGGCGCCGAGACGCATGTCACCGGTGGAGAAGCCGGACCGCTCGGGGTCCGAGGCGCCCAGGTAGGGGTAGAGCGGAAGATCGAGGTCGAGCCGGACCTTTCCGGCGACGTTGTACCCGGCGCCCACGCGGGTGGCGAACGAGTCGCTGAGGACCTGGACGCGCGTGCCGTCGTCGAAGACCTGGACGATGGGGTTGTGCGCGTACACCAACCCGAGGTTCGCGTAGCCGGAGCCCGCCCAGCCGATGCCCGGGGACTGGACCTGGAGGCCGCCCTGCAGATCGGTGGTGGACCCCGCGGGCCGGTAGGTGTCGGAGTCCAACGCGTAGGCGGGGGACAAGGCAAGCAGCAACAGCATCGACATCAGCGTCTCCGAAGCCGCGAAGGTACGCGGAGACATCCGGTGACGCAAGAGGCGAGTTGGTGACGGTCAGCCGCGTGAAAGAAACGAACACGCCTCGCTCACGATGAACGAGGCGCGACGATTCAGTGCACGCCCTTCTTGGCACGGAGCTCGGCCCCGTGGCTGACGTGGTCGTTCCACGACGCGGGCGGGAGGCTGTTGGCGACCGGCACCATCGTGATGCAATCGGGCACCGGGCACACGATCTGGCAGAGATTGCAGCCGACACACTCGGATTCGTCGATGAGCGGCGCCTTCACGTCGACCCCGACCGAGATGCACTGGTGCGCCCCGTCGTGACAGGCCACGACGCAACGATTGCAGCCGATGCAGGTGTTCGCGTCGATCTTCGCCACGGTGTCGTAGTTCAGGTCGAGGTTTCCCCACTCCGAGAAGCTCGGGAGCGCCCGGCCGACCATCTGGTCGACGCGCTCGAATTGGTGGGTCCGCATGTACTCTTCGAGGCCCTCGATCATGTCCTCGACGATGCGGAAGCCGTGGAGCATGACGGCCGTGCACACCTGGACGCTCGAGGCGCCGAGGAGGAGGAACTCGACCGCGTCGCGCCAGCTGGAGATGCCGCCGATGCCGCTGATGGGGAGGCGGAAGTCGGGGTTGCGGCCGAGCTCGCCCGTCATGAACAGCGCGATGGGCTTGACCGCGGGCCCGCAGTAGCCGCCGTTCGTGGAGAGCCCGGCGACGCGCGGCTCGAGCACGTACCGATCGATGTCGACGCCGATGATGCTCTTGATCGTGTTGATCAACGAGACGCCGTCGGCCCCGCCGGCCTGCGCCGCCATCCCGTGCGGGAGGATGTTCGACACGTTGGGCGTGAGCTTCACGAGCACCGGGATGGTGGAGAACTCCTTCGCCCAGCTCGTGATGCGCTCGTTGACGGCCGGCTCCTGGCCGACCGCCGAGCCCATGCCGCGCTCGCACATGCCGTGGGGGCAGCCGAAGTTGAGCTCGAGGCCATCCGCGCCGGCGTCGATCGAGCGCTTGATGATCTCCCGCCACTCCTCCTTCGTCTCGACCATGAGGGAGACGATGACGGCGTGTTTCGGGTACTTCTTCTTGACCTCGTAGATCTCGCGGAAGTTCGTCTCGAGGGGACGGTCCGTGATGAGCTCGATGTTGTTGAAGCCGAGCGGCTCGATGTTGCCGTAGAGCTTGTTCGCGCCGAAGCGGGACGACACGTTCTGGATGGGCGTCCCGAGCGTTTTCCACACGGCGCCGCCCCAGCCGGCGTCGAAGGCGCGCTCGATCTGCCCGCCCGAGTTGGTGGGGGGCGCGCTCGCGAGCCAGAAGGGGTTGGGGGAGATGATCCCGCCCGTGTTGGTGGTCAGATCAAGCATGCCCGCCTCCCGTGATGAACGCGTGGATTGCGGCGGCGGCACGTTTGCCCTCGGCCACCGCGTTGACGACCTCCTTGCCGCCGTTCAGGGCGTCGCCGCCGACGTACCAGCCGGGGCGGGACGTGGCGCCGCCGCGGTCGGCCACCACGCGGCCGGCCTCGGCGTGGATGCCGAGCGTCGCGAGCTGCTCGCCGAGCTTGGACTGGCCGATGGCGACGAGCACGAGCTGGGCGGGCACGTCGTGGGTGCCGGTGATGTCCGTGTAGCGGACGGCGGACACCGCCTCGTTCCCGACGAAGCCCGCGGGGGAAGCGCCCCAGATGGCGCGCGCGCCGTCCTGCTTCGCGGCGTCCCACTCGTGGGAATAGCCGCTCATCTTCGCCTCGGTGCCGCGGTACACCATCGTGACCGAGGGCACGCCGAGGCCGATCAGCTCGCGCACGCAGTCCACCGCGGTGTTTCCGCCGCCGACGACGACGGCCTCGCGCACGTGCGTCATGTCGACGCGGCCGAGCTTCATGCGCTCGATCCAGGCCACCGCGCCGGTCACGCCGTGGAGCTCCGCGCCGGGGAGGCTGCGGTCCGGGCCGAGGCCCACGCCGAGGAACACCGCGTCATGCTCGGCGCCGAGCGACTCCCAGGTGCGGTCGCGACCGATCTCCGTGTTGGTGACGATCTCGACGCCGCCGATGCCGAGCACCCACTCGAGCTCGGCCATCGCGTCCTCCGCGCGGAGCTTGTAAGGCGCGACGCCGGTGACGTTCAGGCCTCCGGGCACGGCGCCCTTCTCGTAGATCGTGACGGCGTGGCCGTGGCGACGGAGCTCGTGCGCCGCCGCGAGGGAAGCGGGCCCGGCGCCGACGAGCGCGACACGCTTGCCCGAGTCGGGGCCGGCCTCGAAGAAGCGCCAGTTGGCCGCCACGGCCTTGTCGGTGGCGTAGCGCTGCAGCCGCCCGATCTGGATCGGGGGGATGCCGGCCTCGTTGTAGACGCAGTCACCGACACAGAGGACCTCGACCGGGCACACCCGCGCGCACGACGCGCCGAGGATGTTCGCGTCGAAGATCGTGCGGGCGGAGCCCTTCACGTTCCCGGTCGCGATCTTCCGGATGAAGCTCGGGATGTCGATCTCGGTCGGGCAGGCCTTGATGCAGGGCGCGTCGTAACAGTAGAGGCAACGGGACGCCTCGGCCGCGGCCTGCTGCGCGTCATACGGCGCCTTGTAGTCCTCGAACACGGACTCGGATCGAGGATCGGGCAGCTTCCACATCGCGGGGGACTCCGGGGGGCGGAGGGGAGGTCGGACGGGCGTTGTACCACGGTTGCCGCCGTTCCGGGGAGCCCCGGTCGCCCGCCCCGGGGTCCGGGCCACCTCGTCGCCGGACGGAAGGAGTAGACTCCCCAGCCGGAGAATCCATGCACGATCCTGCCCTCGCGAGGGAGGCGCTCGCCACCCTCCCCGCGGACATCGCGGACAGCCCCCTCTTCAACGGCGACCTCGCCCCGGTGCCCGCGGCGCGGCGCGACTGGACGACCTACAACTTCGCGGCGTTGTGGATCTCGATGGCCCACTGCATCCCGACGTACACGATGGCGGGCGGGCTGATGGCGGTCGGGATGAACTGGTGGCAGGCCCTGCTCACCATCGGGCTCGGCAACCTCATCGTGCTCGTTCCCATCCTGCTCAACGCGCACCCCGGCACCGCCTACGGGATCTCGTTCCCGGTGCTCGCGCGCTCCAGCTTCGGCACGGTCGGCGCCAACATCCCCGCGATCCTGCGCGCGTTCGTCGCGTGCGGCTGGTTCGGCATCAACGCCTACATCGGCGGCGAGGCGGTCAAGACCTTCCTGCTCACCTTCTGGCCCGGGTTCGCGGCGGTCGGCGGGGGCTGGACCATTGCCGGGCTCTCCGTCCCGAGCGCCATCACGTTCATGATCTTCTGGGCGATGAACATCGTCATCATCTACCGGGGGATGAGCGCGGTGCGGGTGTTCGAGAACTGGGCCGCGCCCATCGTGCTCGTACTCGCCGTGGCGCTGCTTGGCTGGGTGGTCGTCCGCGCCGACGGCGTCGGGCCCCTGCTCACCCAGCCCTCGAAGTTCGCGACGTTCGCCGAGTTCTGGCCGGTGTTCGTCCCCTCGCTCACCGCGATGATCGGCTTCTGGGCCACGCTCTCGCTCAACATCCCCGACTTCACCCGCTACGGGCGCGGGCAGCGCGAGCAGATGCTCGGGCAGACGCTCGGCCTGCCCACCACGATGATCGCGTTCTCCGCCATCGCCGTCGTCATCACGAGCGCGTCCGCCGCGATTCTGCCCGGCACGCCGGTGAAGGAGCTCTGGAACCCCGAGCACCTGCTCGGCCTGATGACCTCGAGCGCCGCGCCCGCGGGCCTCGCCGCGCCCCTCATCGCCGACGCCGCCACCCGCGCCGTCGTCGCGATCTTCGCCGTGTTCGGGATCGTGCTCGCCACCCTCTCCGTGAACATCGCCGCCAACGTCGTGAGCCCGGCGCAGGACTTCGCCAACCTCGCGCCGCGGCACATCAGCTTCAAGACCGGCGGCCTCATCACGGGCATCCTCGGCATCCTGTGCATGCCGTGGAAGCTCATGGCCGACCCCGCGACCTACCTCGACGGGTGGCTCGGCGGCGTGGGCGCGCTCCTCGGGCCCGTCGCCGGCATCATGATCGCCGACTACTGGATCGTGCGGAAGCGCAAGCTCGACGTGCCCGACCTGTACCGGACGAACGGCCGCTACGCGGGCGTCAACACCGTGGCTGTCGCGGCGCTCGCGCTCGGCGTGGCCCCGAACCTGCCCGGCTTCCTGATGAAGACGAAGCTGCTCGCCTCCGTGCCGGACCTGTTCGTGGCGGTCTATCCGTACGCCTGGTTCACGGGCGTGTTCATCTCGGGCGCGGTCTACGTCGTCGGGATGCGCGCGCGCGCCGACGTGGCGCCGGTGCCGACAGCATAGGCACCGGCGCCCTGTCTGGGGCTCCGTCCCCGCCGCTACTCCACGATGACCTCGATCTCGTGGAACACGGCCGGGGTCACCGGCGTGCGGTCGTTGTTCGCGAGTTGGACGCGCAAGAGGTGGCTACCGGCCGCGAGCCCGCTGAGCGGGACGAACCCGGTGGTGTCCTCCTGCAGGAGCGCCCCGTCCAGCCAGACCTGCGCATGGCCGACGTGCGGCGCGTTCGCCCCGTCCATCGCGCCGCCGTCGAGCGTGAAGTTCTCCGCCTCGAACGACAGGTCGAAGTCGGAGTCCATGCGCCACCGGGCCCCCGGGTAGGTGATGAGCGCATCGGGCCGGTCGTCGGCGATGTGCACGCGGAGCCGGTCGATCACGGGCAGCTCGAACCCATCGTTCGAGACCAGGCGCGCCTCGAAGAGGTGGGGGCCCGGGGCCACGTTCTGGAGGAGGTGCGCCGTGTTCCACGTGCGGTCCATCCAGAGCCCGTCCATGAAGAGGTGCAGGTGGCCCTCCCCCTCGACGGGCGCGCGCGTGCCGTCGCTCTCGACGAGGGTGAAGGCGCTCGTGGAGAGCGACAGCGGGAGCGTGGCGCTGTCGTAGGGGGCCGCGAACGCCGTGCGGTCGAAGTATACGCCGCGCGCCGTCGCGAGCACCTCCACCCGCGACTCGCCGAAGATCGGCGGCTCGAACGGCGCCCCGTCGTTGCCGACGAGATCAACGCGGATCGTATGCGCGCCCGGGGCCAGGCCGGTCGCCATCGCGACCGTCGGATCCGCACCCCAGTCGCGCCGCTCGCCGTCGACCGAGATGAGGAAGTGGCCCTGCCCGAACACGTCTTCGGAGCCGACGGCGTCCTTCAGCGTGAACTCGTCGATGATGAGACCCAGGGGGGTGCTGCTGGCGGTGAGCGTCGCGCCGTCCGCCGGGCTCACCAGATCGATGGTGGGAAAGGCGGCCTGCACCTCGACGCTGTCACGCGCCTCCAGCTCCTGGTGATCGTTCCGCGCGAGCCGTACCAACAAGGTGTGCGGCCCCTCGCGCAGATCGGTGACACGGGCATTGGTGTCGGCCGACTCCTCGAAGAGCTCGCCGTCCACGTACACGTGCACGTGGCCGTGCCCCTCGACCGCCTCGCCGCCGAGCGCGGTCGGATCGAGCTCCATCCCGCTCACCGTCCAGCCGAGCTCCATCGCCCCGTCGTAGCTCCCGTCGCCGTCCGCGGGCGTGGTGAGCGTGATGGTTGGGATCTCGGGCTGCGGCGCCGGAGGACCCGGCTCGTCGAGATCCGAAACACAGGCGATTGAAAGCAGAAGAAGACCAGACACGCACACCCCCGACACATACCCAAGCTTGGGCTTGGCGAACGATCGCGGCAAGGCTCCCACCCCCACTGAGGCCCAACGAGACTCTACCGAGGCTCTACCGAGGCCACGGCCCCGGGCGATCGCTTGTCCAGCAGCGGCCAGGAGCTAACTAGTAGCGGGCCAAGGAGGGAATCTCATGTCGAAGAGCCGCAGTCCGAAGAGCTTCAGTGCGAAGAGTTTGTGGATCCTGGCGATCCCGCTCGTGTTGGCGGCGTGCCAGAAGTCGCCCGAAGCCTACGAGGGGTATGGCGGCGCGCCGCCGGAGGCCGACGACCAGCAAGGGACGAACGGCGAGATGGGCCCGCCGGGGACGGACGGGTTCGGCCAGCAGGGCACGGACGGGTTCGGCCAACAGGGGCGCCCCGACGTCGGCGCCAGCCGCCCGGGCGTGCCACCCGCGGTCAACGAGCTCCAGCAATACGTGGCACAGCTCCGCGGGGCTGGTGACATGCAATACACCGACATCGCCCAGGCCCTGCGCAACGTCGCGGCGGCGTACCGCGCCCTGCCGAACGCAAGCCCCTCCTTCACGGACCAGGTCACCAAGATCGAGTCCTACGCCGACCGCATCGAGGCCGCGGGCGCGACCTCCGACATGCAGGCACGGTGGGTGAAGCGGGCCCTCACCGAGAGCGTCGACGCGCTCGACCAGTACGGCAAGGAGCAGAACCTGACCGGGATGGACGAGCGCACCCGGAACGTGCGGGAGCAGGTGGACCAGCTCGTCGAGGACCAGCCGTTCACCGCCCAGAAGGACGTGTTCGTCAACGCCCTGTCACAGCTGTCGGACACCCTGGTCCAATACAGCGTGCCCCGGCAGCAGCCCGGCACCGAATGACGGGGCGCCCGGCGGGGAGCGGGCCCCGACGCCTGCTCCCCGGCCGGGCCACCGCTTGCCAGGTGCTCGGGCAGCACTAGGTTGGGAGCGGTGCTTGGGGGATAGCATGTGGAAGATTTGGATCCTGACCTTTCCGTTGGTTGTTTCCATTGGTTGCCGGAAGGGGGAACAGCCGCTCGAAACGCCGACGACGCCGGGCCAGAACGAGCAGCAGCCCGGGGGGATGTGGGAGGAGTTCGGTGGAGAGGGTGGCACCCAGCCGAGCCAGCCCGGCACGCCGTCCGGCGAGGGTATGGGGCCGGTCGGGCAGGCGCCGACGCAGCCGACGAACCCCGCGGTGGGCGAGCTGGCCCTCAACATCGAGTCGATCCGGAGCGCCGAGCAGCTCGCGAATGACGACGCCGCGACGGCGCTGCGCAACGTGGCGACCGGGCTCGAGCAGATGGCCGGCGCCGAGGGGGCGGCCGAGAACATCGCCCGCATCCGCAGCCTCGCCGACCAGATCCAGGCGTCGGACCCCACGTCTCCCGAGCAGAGCAGCCTCGCGAGGGCGGCGATGGAGGAGAGCATGACCGCGCTCCAGAACCTGGCGACCAGCCGTGGCATCACGGACTTCGATCCGCAGGTGCAGAACATGCGCATGCGGATGGAGGCGCTCCAGGCAAACCAGCCGCTCGCGACGCAGGGGGCCGCGTTCGCCGACTCGCTCCAGCAGATCGCCGATTCGATGACCATGATCGAACAGCGCCCGGCTACCGGGACGCAGTGACTGGCCCGGCGTCGCCGTGGTGAAACGGCGGCGCCGCGGGCCGCTCTACCGGGCCTTGGCTGCCACGAGCGCGCGCTCCAGCATGCCGAGGCCGTCGTCGATCTGGGACTCTTCGATGAGCATGGGCGGCGCGATGCGGAACACGTTGCCCCAGCGCCCGCCCTTGCCGATGATGAGGCCCTCGAAGCGCGCCGCCTCGAAGATGCGCGCCGTGAGCGCGGCGTCGGGCGTGCGATCGCCGGCGACCTCGTCCACCACGATCTCGATCGCCTGCATCAGCCCGAGCCCGCGCACCTGGCCGATGTTCGCGGGGAAACGCGCCTGGAGCGCTTCGAGCCCCGCGCGCAGCCGCGCCCCGAGCCGGGCCGACCGCGCCGGGATGTCCTCGCGGTGCATCACCTCGAGCGTGGCCTTGGCGGCCGCCATGGCGAGCGGGTTGCCGCCGAAGGTCGATAGGGTTTGCCGGGGGAGCGACTTCGCGATCTCCGGCGTGGTCATGCAGTTGGCCGCCGGGAGGCCGTTGGCGATGCCCTTCGCCATCGTGACGATGTCCGGCTGCACGCCGTAGTGTTGGAAGCCCCACCAATGGTCACCGGTGCGCCCGAACCCGGTCTGCACCTCGTCCGCGATGAAGAGCCCGCCGTACTTGCGGACGATCCCGACCGCCACCTCGAAGTACTCCTTCGGGGGCACCACGAACCCGCCCACGCCCTGCACCGGCTCGGCCAGGAACCCCGCGATCTGGCCGGTCGTCGTGTATTGGATCAGGTTCTCGATGTCCCGGGCGCACTGGATGTTGCAGCTCGGGTACTTCAGGTTGAACGGGCACCGGTAGCAGTCGGGCTGCACCGCGTGCTTCACGCCCGCGATCTGCTGGGGCAACACGCGCCAATTCGCGTGCCCCATCAAGGACTGCGCCAGCGCCGAGCGGCCGGAATAGCCGTTCCGAAGCGCGATGATCTCGCTCTTGCCGGTGTGGCACATCGCGAGCATGACCGCCATCTCGTCGGCCTCGGTGCCGCTCGCGGTGAAGAAGCTCTGCGACACGTCGCCCGGCATGATCCCGGCGAGCGCCTCGGCCACCTGCACCATGGGCGCGGTCGGGTACAGCGACGAGATGTGAGAGAGCCGCTCGAGCTGCACGCGCACGGCGCCGTTCACGTCCTCGTTGGCGTGCGAGAGCGACACGGTGAGGATGCCACCGAAGAAGTCGAGGTACTCGCGCCCGTCCGTGTCGGTGATCGTGAGGCCCTTCGCACGGTCGATCGCGATGGGCTCCTGGTAGTAGTTGATCACCGACGGCATGAGGTACTGACGGTGCTTCTGACGGATCTCGTCGCCGGTCATCGGGGCTCCAGGGATGGGGGAGCGGAGGTTATCATGAGGGCATGGCCGATCCTGCGCGACGCCGAATGACGGTCGACGAGTTCTACGCCCTGCCGCCCGAGGAGCTGGAAGGGAACCCGGAGCTCATCGACGGGGAGCTCGTGTATCGGAGCCACGCGCGGATGCGGCACGGATCGAGCCAGGGGCGCTTCGTGCGTGTCCTCGCCGATCTGGACCCGTACGACCCCGACGCGCCGGGCTGGTGGATCGTGGTCGAGCAGGACTGGCGGCTGAACACCCGAAACATCCTCGTCCCCGACGTCGCGGGCTGGAGGCGAGAGCGTCTCCCCGAAGTCGTCGAAGGCCCGATCGAGATCCGTCCAGATTGGGTGTGTGAGCTGGTCTCCCCGGGGCACGAGAGCCACGACCTCAAGTTCAAGAGCCGGGTCTACCGGGAGCACGAGGTCCCCTGGTATTGGACCGTTTTCCCCGAGTCGGGGCTGGTTCAGGTCTTCCAGAACGCCGGTCCCACCTGGACCCTGCACGGCACGTACGCTGTAGGCGAGAAGGCCCGCATCCCTCCGTTCGAAGAGCTCGAGATCGTTCTGGACCACCTCTTCCTCCCGCCCCTCAAGAACCGATAGACTGCCGCTCCCACCTACGGAGCGCCCATGTCCATCCTCATCAAGAACGGCCGGATCGTCACCGCGGTCGACGACTACTTCGCCGATGTCCTCATCGAGGGCGAGAAGGTCACGCAGATCGGCGTGGGGCTCAAGGCCACGACCGACACGGTGATCGACGCCGCGGGCAAGCTGGTCATCCCCGGCGGCATCGATCCGCACACGCACATGGACATGCCCTTCGGCGGCACCACCTCGGCGGACGACTTCGAGAGCGGCACCCTCGCCGCGGCGTTTGGCGGCACCACCACGATCGTCGACTTCGCCATCCAGACCAAGGGCAAGTCCACGCTCGAAGGCCTGGACATCTGGCACGCGAAGGCCGAGGGCAAGGCGAGCATCGACTACGCCTTCCACATGATCGTGACCGACATGCCGCGCGAGCGCCTCCCCGAGATGGAGACCCTCGCGCGCGCCGGGGTCACCTCCTACAAGTTGTTCATGGCCTACCCGGGCGTGCTCTACGTCGACGACGGCGTGCTCTACCGCACGTTCCGGCAGGCCGGGCTCAACGGCACGCGCATCAACATGCACGCCGAGAACGGCATCGTGATCGACGAGATCATCCGCGAGGCCGTGGAGGACGGCAAGGTCGATCCCCGCTGGCACGCGCTCACCCGCCCCACCCGGATGGAGGCCGAGGGCGTGCACCGCGCCATCGCGATCGCCGAGGTGGCCGAGGTCCCCCTCTACATCGTTCACCTATCCAGTCACGACGCGCTGGAGCAGGTGCGCCTCGGCCGCGCGCGCGGCGTGGACGTGCAGGCCGAGACCTGCCCGCAGTACCTCTTCCTCGACTCGTCCTGGTACGACCGCCCGAACTTCGAGGGCGCCAAGTGGGTCATGACCCCGGCGCTCCGCGAGAAGTGGAACCAGAAGTCGCTGTGGCAGGGCCTCAAGTTCGGCGATCTCTCGGCCGTCGCGACCGATCATTGCCCGTTCTGTTTCGGTGGGCAGAAGGAGCTCGGCCGCGAGAGCTTCACCAAGATCCCCAACGGCGCCCCCGGCGTCGAGAACCGCATGTCGCTGATGTACGACGGCGGCGTGGTGAAGGGCCGCATCTCGCTCAACCGCTTCGTCGAGCTCACGTCGACCTCCGCGGCCAAGACGTTTGGCCTCTTCCCGAAGAAGGGCACGGTGGCCGTCGGGAGCGACGCCGACATCGTCGTGTTCGACCCCGAGAAGAAGCGGACGATCAGCATCCATGACCCCGAGACCCACCACATGAAGGTCGACTACAGCGCGTACGAGGGCCACGAGGTGCAGGGCTGGACCGAGACCGTGATCAGCCGCGGCAAGGTGGTCGTGCACAAGGGCGTCGCGTCGAGCACGGGCAAGGGCGAGTACGTGGCCCGGGCGCGCGTGGGTGAGCTGCTGCGCTGAACGGGACGCGGCGCGAGGGATCGACGCCCGCGCCGCCTACATGTGCGGCGGGCGCCGCCGGGACCCCGGCTGGAGCCGGTCCCGGTCGTCCTTCGTCTCGACCTCCGCCCCGATCGGCGTGGCGCCGGGCGGGATCTCCGGCTCGCCGGGCAGCGGCCCCGGCTCGCGGTGGCGGCCCGCGCCGGGCACGGGGGTGGTCTCCTCGCGCGGGCGCGGGTGCTTCTTCGCCTCCCCGCCGCCCACCTGGTGCTCGCGGAGGTGTTTGTCGGCGTTGTGGAGGAGCCCGCGTGGCTTCTCCTCGGGGGCCGCCTCGAGCGGCACCGATTGGCGTGGCGGGGTTCGTGGAGAGGTGAAGTCCGGCGGCCCCCCGCCGCTCCCGGCGACGGTCTGCCCGGCCCACTTGGTCGCCCGGATCCGGCTCCGCTCCTCGTCGTGCCCCTCGTTGGCGGGGTGGAGGAGCCGCGGGTCATCCGCGTCCTCCCGCACGATCGCGCCGCCGTTCCGCGGGCGGTTCTGCTCCCGCTCGCGCTGGAGCCGCGCCCATTTCTGGTCCTCGTTTTCGCTCATGCGCCCCCCGATCCCAGAAGCGAAGCACCGGGGGGTGCGCGAAAAGCGCGACGGCGACAGGATGCTGGCGCCGTCCGGGTGCCGTGCTGGAGCTACGGGAGGTCCTTCACCATGTCGCCGTAGGTGTCCGGGCGACGATCGCGGAAGAACTGCCAGGTCTGGCGGACCTCTTCGATCTGGTTCAGATCACAGGACGCGATGACGAGCTCGTCCTCCGTCTCGGACGCCGTCGCGAGGAACTCGCCGCGCGGATTGCAGATGTAGCTGGTGCCGTAGAAGCGCCCGATGCCCCACGGGGCCTCGGTGCCGACGCGGTTCGAGGCCGCCATGAAGTAGCCGTTGGCCACCGCGTGGGCCGGCTGCTCGAGCTTCCAGAGGTACTGGGACAGGCCGGCGACCGTGGCCGAGGGGTTGAACACGATCTCGGCGCCGTGGAGGCCGAGCAGGCGCGCGCCCTCGGGGAAATGCCGGTCGTAGCAGATGTACACGCCGATGCGCGCGTAGCGGGTCTGGAACGTCGGGTAGCCGAGGTTGCCCGGCTTGAAGTAGAACTTCTCCCAGAAGCCCGAGGTCTGCGGGATGTGGTTCTTGCGGTAGGTGCCGAGGGTGGTGCCGTCCGCGTCGAGCACGACCGCGGTGTTGTAGTACACGCCGGGCATGGCCGCTTCGTAGATGGGGACAACCATCGCCATCTGGTACTTCGCTGCGATGGGGCGCAGCCGCTCGACCGTGGGGCCGTCGATCGCCTCGGCGGCGCCGTACCAGCGCTTGTCCTGGCCCGGGCAGAAGTACGGGCCGTTGAAGATCTCCTGGAGGCCGAGGATCTGCACGCCGCTCTCACCCGCCTGGCGGATGAGCGGCAGGTGCTTCTCGAACATCGCCTCCTGGATCTCGCGGACAGGGACCGTCTCGTCGTTGATGGGGTTGGACGCCTGGATCAGGCCGACGGAGACGTTGCGGGCCAATGCCATGGAAGGACCTCTCGCGGGTGGGGGAGCCGGGCTGGTGACTAGTAGAAGGAAGACGTGCGGCGAGCGCCGCCGTGGTTGATGTAGACGGTCTTCTGCTCGGAGTAGAACTTCCACGCGTCGGGCCCCATCTCGCGGGGGCCGACGCCGGTGTTCTTGACGCCGCCGAAGGGCAGGTGCGCCTCGCCGCCCATCGTCGGGGCGTTCACCTGGGTCATGCCGGTGTCGAGGCGCTCGATGATGGAGAAGGCGCGCGACAGGTCGTTCGTGTACACGGACGAGGTGAGGCCGAACTGCACGGCGTTCGCGGCGTCGATGGCGGCGTCGACACTCGCGACGCGCACCACGGCGAGCACCGGCCCGAAGATCTCCTCGGTCGCGATGCGGGCGGTGGGGGCCACGAAGTCGAACAACGTGGGCGCGGGGAAGAAGCCGCGCGGCAGGTCGGTGATGCGGCCGCCGCCGAAGACCAGCTTCGCCTCGGCCGCGCCGATGTCGGTGTAGGAGACCACCTTCTCCATCTGCCGCTCGCTCACCGAGGGGCCCATGGTGACGCCGTCCTCGAGGGGGTGGCCCGCGCGGAGCGCCTTGCCGAGCGCGATGACCTTCGCGACGAACGCGTCGGCCACGCCCTCCATGACGATCGCGCGGCTGGTGGCCGTGCAACGCTGCCCCGTGGAGCCGAAAGCCCCTTGCACGCAGGCGGCGGCGGCCTTGTCGAGGTCCGCGTCGTCCAGGACGATCAGGGGGTTCTTGCCGCCCATCTCGCACTGCACGGGCTTGTTGAGCTGGGCGCAGCGCGCGGACACCTTGAGGCCCACCTCGGTCGACCCGGTGAAGCTCACGGCGCGCACGTGCGGGTGGTCGATGAGGGCGAGCGCGGGCGCCGCGTCCCCATGGACCACGTTCACGACGCCCGGCGGGAAGCCGGCCTCCTCACAATACTTGCCGATGAGGTGGGCGGTGTAGGGGGTCTCCGGGGCGGGCTTGAGCACCACCGTGTTCCCGGCGACCAGCGCCGGCGCCATCTTCCACAGCGGGATGCACACCGGGAAGTTCCACGGGGTGATGAGCCCGACGACGCCGTGCGGGCGCCACATCGTGAAGGCGAAGGTGCCGGCGAGCTCGCTCGGGACGGTGATCCCGGTGAGGCGGCGCGCGTCTCCCGCGGCGAACTCGATGTAGCGGATGGCCTTCTGGACCTCGCCACGCGCCTCGCCGATGATCTTGCCCTCCTCCAGCGCCAGGGCGCGGGAGAGCGGCTCGGCCTCACGCTCGAGGATGCGCACGAGGCGGAACAGGAGCTCGCCGCGCTTGGGCGCCGGCGTGCCCGACCAGCCCGGGAACGCGGCGTGGGCGGCCTCGATGGCCTCGTTCATCAGGTCCGCGCCCGACACCGGGGCGGTGCCGAGCAGCTCGCCGTCCGCCGGGCAGCGGTTCTCGCCGGTGGCGTCGGCGTCCCGCCAGACGCCGTTGATGAGATTCCGCGCGTTCAAGTCCATGAAGCCCCCTGCCATACAGTGCGACGATCAGCCGCGCAATGTATCACAATGGGGCCTCATCAGGACGCGGCGCCCTCGTACATCTCCTCGATCTCCTTGGCGAAGTTCGTGTAGATGTTCTTGCGCTTCAGCTTGAGCGTGGGGGTCAGCTCGCCGGTGTCGATGGCGAGCGGGCGCGGCAGCACCTTGTACTTGCGGACGTGCTCCACGCGCGCGAACAGCTCGTTGCAGGCGTCGACCGCCTTCTGGAGCTCCTCGCGCACCTTCTCGTTGTCGGCGGTCACGGTCGCGCCGAGGCCGTTCGCCTCGCCGAAGCGCACGAGGGCCTCGGGGTCGACCTGGAGCAGCGCGGTCAGGTAGGCGCGGCGGTCGCCGATGACCACGGCCTCGCCGATGAGGGGGTGGTTCTTGAGCGCGGCCTCGATGTTCTTCGGCGCCACGTTCTTGCCGCCGGCGGTGATGAGGATCTCCTTCTTGCGGCCGACGATCGAGAGGAACCCGTCGGCGTCGAACGCGCCGAGATCGCCGGAGTGCAGCCACCCGTCGATGAGGGTCTCGGCGGTGGCCGCGGGGTCGCGGTAGTAGCCGAGGAACACGTTCGGCCCGCGCAGGATGATCTCGCCGTCCTCCGCGAGCTTGACCTCACAGCCGGGGATGGCGGGGCCCACCGAGCCGAGCTTGGTCTTGCCGGGCAGGTTGAACGTGGTGGGGCCGCTGCCCTCGGACTGCCCGTACACCTCGTGCACCAGCACGTCGATGCCGGAGAGGAAGGTGAGGACCTCCTTGGAGACGGGCGCGGCGCCGCTGATGCACACCCGCGCGCGGGTCAGGCCCAGGACCGGCTTGACCTTCGAGTAGATGAGCTTGTCGGCGAGGGTGTGCTGGAACGTCAGGAAGCCGCCCGGCTGCTCGCCGAGGCCCTTGGCCTTGTGGTAGCGCTGGCCGACGTCCATCGCCCAGGCCACCAGCTTCGCCTTGACGCCCGTGGCGAGGGAGAGCTTGGCGGACACGCCCGCGTGGAACTTCTCCCAGATGCGGGGCACCGCGAAGAGGATGGTGGGCTCGACCTCCTTGAGGTTCTCCGGGACCTTCTCCATGCTCTCGGCGAAGGAGATGCTGCTGCCGCACGAGATCGGCGCGTGGATGGAGAACATCTGCTCGGCGATGTGGGAGAGCGGCAGGTAGGAGAGGCTGCAGTCGCCCGGGCCGATCGTGACCATCTCGATGGCGGTCTTGGCGGTCCACGCGAGGTTCTCGTGGGAGAGCATCACGGCCTTGGGCGGGCCGGTGGTGCCCGACGTGTAGATGAGCGTCGCGAGGTCCTTCACCTTGAGCGCGGCGAGCCGGCGATCGACCTCGGCGTCGGGCGTGGCGCTCGCGCGGCCGAGGAACTGCTCCCACGTCATGACCATCGGATCGTCGATGGCCGCGGCGCCCTTCATCATCACGACGTGCTTCAGGTGGGGCAGCTCGTGCCGCACCTTCTTCACCTTCTCCCACTGCATCACGTTCTCGAGGAGCACGATGGCGGACTCGGCGTGGTTGACGATGTACTGCACCTCGACCGGCGAGTTGGTGGTGTAGATCCCGGCGGGCGCGCCGCCGACCATCATCGCCGCGACGTCGACGATGACCCACTCCGGGCGATTGAAGCCGAGGATGCACACGGTGCCGCCCGGCTCGAGCCCGAGGGACACCAGCGCGCGCGCGGCCTCACGCACCTCGGCCGCGTACGTGGCGTAGTTCGTGGAGGTCCAGGCGCCGCCCGCCTTGACCCGGTAGGCCAGCGCGTCCGGGTGGGTGCGCGCCGTCTCGAAGAGGCGGGCGGGGATGGTGTCGAGGGACAGTGCGGTGGCGATCGGCGCGTTCGGCACGGGGAATCTCCTGGGACGCGCAGGGTACGGCGTCGGCCGCGCCGTCGTCAAGCCCTGGTTCTCCGCGGCCCGTCGCGGGCGCCTCCGCTGCTCCCCCGCCATAGACGCGAGCGGACTACCACGCGCGAACCTGCCAGATCAGCGCGCCGGCACCAGCTTCCGGCGGCGCGTGAGGAACAGGGCCGCGACGAGCACCCCCAGGGGCGCCCCGGGGAGCACCGGCGCGCTGCATCCGCACCCCTCCCCGCTCCCGATCCCGTCGCCGTCCCCCTCGGGGACCCCGATGCCGTCGGGATCCTCACCGTCGCAGGTGCCACCGCCCTCGATCCAGCCGACGCCACACACGGGGAAGTCGCCTTCGAGCTCGATGGCGTGCTGGATGTACCGGATCTGCGAGGGGGTCGTGTCGTTCGACGGGTAGAGCACCAGATCCTGGTCGGCCGCGCCGGCGCCGTAGCGCATGTGGAGGCGCGTCACGAACGCCTCCGCGCTGGTCCCGATGAACCCGACCTCGCCGAGGTCCGCGTCCGTGGGCGGCTCTCCCGAGCACGGGTCACAGCCGCCGCCCCCCCACGCGTATTCGCGCACCCACGCCGGGCGGTCCTGCGAGGCCATGGCGGCGCCGAATTGGGCGCCGTAGAACTCGCCGAAGCTGGCGTACACGTCGTCCCGGAACAGGCACTCCTGCTCGATCGTCGCCTCGGGGTAGTTCGCGACGCCCACGCTGCCGCTCGTGTAGTCGTTCACGGCGTAGACGATGAGGTCCTGCGTGCCGGGCGAGTTGAGCGTGCCGAGGCGGATGGGGAGCGCGAACACGTCGCTCTCGTAGCCGAAGCGGATCGGCGAGAGGAAGCTCGCGCCCTCCGGCAGCCGGTCGAGCGCGACCTTCGCGGCGAAGAAGAACGCGCCAGCGTCGATGTACTCGGAGAGCAGGGCGGCTGCGGCCTCGTCCACGCCGTAGCCGTTGGCGTCGAGCCATGTGAGCAGCCCGTCGGACTCCTCCGCGGAGAGCACGACAATGTCGTATTCGCCGGCGCTGAAGGAGGCCTCGACGGTGACCGCGTCGTCCGCGTCGGCGCCGCGACCACCCCCGTCACTGTCGGCGCCGTCGGCCGTCGGCGCTTCCCACGCGTGAAGCTGCTCGCAGGTGTAGGAGACGAGCCGCGGGCCGGAGTACGCGTCGAGGCGGCCGAACAGCGCCGGATCGACCACCGCCACGTCGTCCGGGCCGAGCACCTCGGGCACGGGAACGAGCAGGGCGAACGCGGTCGCGTCCCCCTCGTAGTCGTTGGCGAGGGTGAGCGTCGTTCGGGTGCCCTGCCGGCTGATGACCACCTGGCTCACGCTGTTGTAGAGCGAGGCGCCCGCCTGGCCCACGTACGTGCCGCAGAAGGCGTGGGCGGGCCCGGAGAGCGCCAACAGGGACAGGAGCATGGGAGGCCTCCGCTCAGACAATGGCCGCGAACGAGGCGGATGACAAGGCCGCTAGGTGCCCCCGCCCCACGTCGCGGCGGTTTCGCGCGAGTCCCAGGCGACGCAGCCGTCGGACCGGCAGTCCGCGTCCTCCCAGCCCGAGCCCTTCAACGTCACCTCCCCGCTGCCCCCGTCCGGCACGAGGCTGACGCTCATCTCGGCGCCGAGGCTCTCGTAGTCCGCGGTCGCGTCGGCGTAGTCCCACTTGTCGAAGGTGCCGATCAGCGCCGCCGCGTCGAGGTCCTGGGTGAACGAGGCGCTGTCGACCGTGTAGGCGTGCAACGTCACGGCCCAGGTCTCGGCGAACACGCCGTCGGCCGTGGAGATCGCGACGTTCGTGTCGACCTCGAGGCTGTCCTCGCATGACGCCGGGTCTCCGCCGGACTCCACCTCGTTGTCGATGAACCGCACGTCTCCGGCGCCCCCGGTCAGCTCGACCGTGAGGGTGGTCTCGCTCTCGTCCCCCACCCACGTGAGGGTCTGGGTCGTGGCCGTGCCCAGCTGCGCGATCAGGTCGTCCGCGGAGTAGCCGAGCGCCGTGGCGTCGGCGCTGTCCACCGCAGAGGGCGTCGAGATGCACGCTGGCACATCCAGACCGCCGTGGGATCGGGTGGTGCACGCCACGAGGACGAGGAGCGGGAGCAGGCGCATGGGGAGGTCTCCATCGAGCAGGGTTGGGTGGACGGGAAAACGGGATGCTACGCGCGGTCGGCCCGCCGCCGAATCACGAGCGCCGCGGCCGCCGCAGCGAGCGCGGCGAGCGGTACGATCGGGGCGCCACAGCCCGTGCGCGTCGCATCCACCGCCTCCCCGTCGTCGCAGGTGCCCGGGTCCTCGGCCATCCCCTCCCCGCAGATCGGGTACAGGTCTTCGAGGTCGGACTTGTAGGTGATGTACTTGATCTGCTCGTTCGTCGCGATGCCGGAGGCGTAGAGCGTCAGGTCCTGGTCGACGTCGTTGGGGCCGTAGCGCAGGTGCAGCCGCGTGAAGTGCATGTCCCACGGATCGGTGGTGAACCCCAGGGCCGCGAGCTGAGTCTCGTCGGGCGGGTTCCCGCTGCACGGATCACAGCCGGCCGAGCTCCACGAGTACTCCGTGACCCAGCCCGGCCGGGACTCGGTGGCCTGCGCCTCGGCGAATTGGGACGTGTAGAACGCGCCGAACCCCTCCCCCTCGTCCGCCCACATGCACTCGTTCTCGACCTCCACCTCGGGGTAGTTGGCGATGCCGATCGCGCCGTCCGCCGTGGTGGTGAGCCCGTAGATGATCACGTCCTGGTCGCCGTCGGACGAGATGGTGCCAATTCGCACGGGCAGGGAGAACACGTCGCTCTCGTAGGAGAACTGGAGCGGGGAGAGGCCGGCCACCGCGCCCGCCTCGACCGTGGGGAGGGACACCTTGGCGGCGAAGAAGTAGCTTCCGGCCTCGATGTACTCATCCAGGATCGCCTCGCCGCCCGCGGGCAACGTGTACCCGTACGCGTCGAGCCAGTTGTAGAGCCCGGACGACTCCTCCGCGGAGAGCACGACGATCTCGTATTCGCCCTCGGTGAAGGCGCTCTCGACGACGACGCCGCCGGTATCCAACGCGGCGCCGGCGTCGGCCTTGTCCTTCGCCCTGAGCTCGTAGTCCGCGCAACCGATTCCACAGCCGGAGCCACCCTCCGCGAAGTCCGCGCACGCGTACGAGACGAGCCGGGGCCCGGAGTAGGCGTCGAGCACGCCGAACACCTCGGGGTTCAGCCGCCGCACGTCGTCGGGGCCGAGCACGACCGGCACGGGGATGACGATGGCGAACTGGCTGAGCGGGCCCTCGTAGTCCATCGCGAGCGACAGCGTGGTGTGGTTGCCCTTCCTCACGACCGCGACCTGGCTGGCGTGGTTGTACAGCTCCGATCCGGCCTGGCCGACGTAGGTGCCGCAGAACGCGGAGGCCGGCGGGAGCGCCATCTGGAGCGCGGCCGGGAGCAGGGAGAGCAACAACACGGGGGGCCTTCCGGGGGTGGCGGCATCGAATCCAGCAAGATCGAGGCCAGCCTTCCACCCTACTCGACCACGACCTCCAACGTCCCGCCCGCCACGATATCCCGGTGCTGGAACGTGGCGCCGGTCAGCGCCCGCCCGTTCAGCCGCACCTCGACGATGTGGTCCCCGCTCCCGATGCGGCGGGTGGTGAACTCGCCGCCCTCGACTGCGAAGCGGACCTCCTCGAACAAGGGCGCGCTCACGACGTACGTGGTGGTGCCGGCGATGGGGTAGAAGCCCATGGCCGCGAAGACGTACCAGGCGGAGAGCGTGCCGGCGTCGTCATTGCCGGCGAGCCCGACCGGCGCGGCCGCGTAGTGGTTCTCGGCGATCCAGCGCACCCACTTCCAGGTCGCGTCGCGATCGCCCCAGAGCGCGAACAACCACGCCGCGTGAATGTCGGGCTCATTTCCGTGCCAGTAGTAGGTCTGCGGGAAGTCGAGCACGCCCTCCTTCTCCGCCTCGACGAAGAAGGTGTCGAGCTTTGCGAGCGCGGCGTCCCGGCCGCCCAACACGTCCGCCAGCGCGTCCGGTTGGAACCACCCCATCCAGAGGTATTGCCAGGAATTGCCCTCGGTGTACTCGTGCGCCCAGGCAAACTCGTTGAAGGGCGCGAACGTGCCATCGGACAGGCGCGCGTGGAAGAAGCCGACGGCGGGGTCGTACTGGTTGCGCCACGTGTAGGAGCGCCACGCAAAGTGCGCGGCGGCGTCGGGCTCCCCGAGGGACTGGGCCAGCTGCGCGAGGGCGTGATCGGCCCAGGCGTTCTCCTGGGTCCAGGCCACGCTGGCGCCCACGAGATCAGAGGGGTAGTACCCGTACCGTTCGAGCGTCGGCACGTCGGGGCGGGCGTTGTACGGGATGGATCCGAGGCCCATGGCCTGATCGAACAGGCGCGGCCACGCGCTCTCCATGTCCCAATCGGTGACCCCCTTGACCCACGTGTCCGCGAGCACGATGTCGGCGGGCGCGCCCAACATCACCTCGCTGTCCTTGTTGGCGACGGGCCACGCCGGAAACGCGCCGCCCTCCTCCGCCATGGCGAGCAGGGAGCGGGCGAAGTCCCTCGACTTCTCGCGGTAGAGCAGGTTGTAGAGGGGGTGGGCCGTGCGGTACGTGTCCCAGAGCGAGAAGTCGTTGTGGTAGGCCCACCCCTCGGCCTCGCGGATCGTCCCGTCGAAGCTGGCGTAGCGGCCGTCCGCGTCGCCGTGCTCCTGGGGCATCTGGAGCGCGTGGTACAGCGCCGTCGCGAAGATGGCGCGCTCGGTGTCGGTGGCGCCCTCGATCTCGACCCGATCGAGCGCCACTTCCCACGCATCCCACGCGTCGGCCGCGGTGCCCTCGATGGCCTGGGGCCCAAGGTCGGCCTCCAGGTTGGCGCGGGCGCCTTCGGGGCCGGTGAGCGAGATGGCGACGCGGATCGAGGGGTCCCGGGACACCGGCACGATCCAGGCGCCGAGATTGATGCCGGTCGCGGCGGCGCGGCCCTCCACGCCCTCGTCGTCCGCCCAGGTGCCGAAGGACGCGATGCCCTCGTCGAACACCGCGAAGAACCAGATCGGGAACCCCTCGCCGTTGAACGACCCGGAGTTGATCATCTTGCCGGCGACCGTGCCGCGCGCCAGATCGACCGTGAGCTCGCCGCCGAGGCTCGATCCGAACAGGTTGTGCTCCAGATCGATGAGCACGACGGGCTCGCCCGCGGCGTCGCCGGGGAAGGTGTAGCTGTGGTGCGCGGCGTGGCGGGTGGCCGCCAACGTGACCTCGATGCCGTTCGCGAGCGTCACGCCGTAGGCGCCGGGCTCGGCCCACTCGTCGTCGTGGGAGAACTCGGTGCGGTAGCCCTCCTCCTCGCGCTTGTCGGGGTCCCACCCGAGCGTCGGCATGAACAGGATGTTCCCGTAGTCGGGAACGCCGGTGCCGTGCATGCGGAAGTGGGAGAACCCCTCGATGTAGGTGTCGTCGTAGTAGTAGCCGGAGCAGTGGTAGGCCCCGAGCCCGCCCCACGACGCCGACGTGTCGGGGCCGACCTTCACCATGCCGAAGGGCACGGTGGCGCCGGGGTGTGACGAGCCGACGCGGTAGCCGGGCCCGCCCGTGGCGATGAAGGGGTCGACGTCCTCGACGAGGGGGCTGGACGCGGGCGGGCCCTCCTCGACCGGCGCACATGCCGCGAGGAAGGCCAGGATTCCTACGTGGAGCGCCGCGTTACGGCGCGACCCACTCAAGCTCGACGGTGTACGGCTGCTCATCGGTGCCAAGATAGCCCAAGGCGAGCAGGTAGTACGTGACATCCGGCTCGAGCGTCACCACCGACTCGCACACCTCGGGGTTGGCGCTGGTCAGGCAGTAGGTGGTGCCGAACGAGCTGAACAGGTCGATGACGCCGTACTCCGGGTCGTTGTACCAGATGCCGAAGTCGAGGTCGGCCTCGGCGTCCCCCCAGCCCGCGATCATGCGGACGTACATCGACTCGGGCACGGTGAACGCGAACGCGTCGGAGTCGTTGGTGCCGTTCCAGCCGCTCGTGGCGGGATCGAGCACGGCCGACCCGCTCACGATGTCGACATAACCGAGGCCCGTGAGCATCCCGAGCTCCTGGGACACCAGGCTCTCCATGATGAGCGTGTACTCGGCGGGATCGATCTCCGCGACGGTGGTGTCGGGGAGGGTCTCGGTGACCTGCTGCCCGATCACCTTCGGGAACACGCCGTCGAGGACGAGCGGCTCGGTCACGACCGTGGCCTCGTTGGTCGCGCCCGCCGCCACGCTCGCGGACGTGTAGAGCGCCCCGGCGGCCGGTGACGCGTTGAGCGACGTGAGCGTGCCCGCGCGGAGGTACACGGTGGCGGGGCCCTCCTCGACCGATGAGGTGGGCTGGATGAGGTCATCCGTGTCCTCGTCCGGACCCGGCGGAGTCACCGTCCGCAGCCACAAGATGCGGTACTGGCCGGACCACGTGTAGGTGGCGGGGTCATAGGCCCACGTGTTGGCGGTGGTGCCGCCCGCGGGGTCCTCCGCGACCTGCGGATCTTCGCCGAGGTAGGCGCCGACCTTGATCGTGGCGTCGTCCGGCGCCGAGCCGCTCACGACGAGCGTGTACGGGAGCGGCGTCTCGGTGTCGTCCGTGTCGGTTCCGCCGACGAGCAACACGTACGAGGTGCCGGCGACTACGTCCCAGGTCAGCTGGTAGACGCCGCCGCTGCCGTCGGTGCTGCCGGTGGTGAGCACGCCCGCGCCGGTCTCCGCGTCGTAGGTGGCGGGATCGATGAGCGCGACGGTGAGCACGTCCGCGTCGATGGTGACGCCCGCGGTGTCCGCGGTGTCGGGGTCCACCCCGCTGCCGGGCGCGGTCGCGAACGTGAGATCGAACGTGAACGTGCCGTCCGCGATGGGCGCGAACGTGTAGTAGTCGGGATCGCCGTACGTGGCGCCGAGGCCGGGGGTCCAGCTCGCGACGTTGCCGTCGATGATCACGGTGCGGTACGTGAGCGACTTGCTCTCGTCCGCGCCGAGCGGCTGGGCGGTCTCGACGGAGTTGTTGGTGCGGCCGTCCGAGACCGTGACCGGCGGGATCGTGAGCGTGCCCGTGAGCACGGTGCGATCGATGCCGACCTCGTCGGGGAGGCAGCCGGACAGCGTCGTGACGGAGAGGGTCGTGACCGAGAGCGTCGCGAGGGAGAGCAGGAGGGAGGTGGGACGCATGGTTTAGAACTCCCCGCGCAGGCCGAGCTGGAGGTATCGAGGATCCTGGCGCGTGAGCGGCGTGCCGAAGGCGGGGAACCCGTCGTCGCCGAGGTAGGGCCCCGTGCCGCTCGCGTCGTTGTAGGCGGTCTCGACGCCGGTGATGGTGCGGTCGTCGAGCACGTTGAAGACCTCGATCGTCACGTCCCACGTGGTGGGGCCGGCGACCAGGGTGATGCCCGCCTTCAGATCCAACTGGGATTGGAGCGGCAGGCGGTACGTACCGTCCACCGGGCCGCCGAGGTTGCTCCAGCTCTGGTAGAAGGCGTTGTAGTACCGGGGCGAATAGGGCGTGCCCGACATCATGTTGAAGTTCCAGCCGCCGAGCAGGCCCACCTTGACCGTGTCACTGATGCGGAAGGTGTCCGGCTTGCGCAGGGAGCCCGCCAGCTTCAGGTTGTGGGTGCGGTCGTAGGAGAGAAGCCCGGTCTCGAACAGGGTCTGCTCGGGGATGTCTCCGGCGCCCGAAGCGTACTGGGCGTCGTTCGTACCGTACGCGCGGCTCCAGGTGTAGCTGCCGAGCACGCCGAAGTTCTCGTCGAACTGCTTGACCATGCTCACCTCGATCGAGGTGTAGGAGGTGAAGAGCTCGGACGGCGTGCGGATGCGGTACACCGACTCGTTCACGCCGTTGCGGTACCCGATGACATCGGTGCCGTCGGCGTTCCAGACCATGTTGACCTCGTCGTCCTCCCAGAAGCGCGTGGCGCGCTCGTAGGTGAACGTCGCGTCCACCGCGAAGCCGCCGCCCACGTCGCGGCCGATGCCGACGTCGATCTCGTCGGAGTACGGGTTCTTCAGGCCGTCCGCCTGGAGGTTGGTCCCCGCGTCTGATTGTGCGGGCTCGTTGGCCCAGTCGCCCGCCTCGGCGTCCCAGTAGGTGAGCGTGTTTCCGTACGCCCGCTTGTGGAGCAGATCGGAGACCGCGAGGTAGCCGGTGTCGAAGAAGCGGCCGTAGTAGGCGTGCAGGTTGGTCCGCCCGTCATTCGTCAGGTCGAACGCGGCGCCGAGGCGCGGTGCGAACGTGATGGACGAATAGGCGGTGCTCCCGAGGTCATCGGCGATGCGCGAATAATCCATGCGCACGCCGGGCCGCACGGTCAGGCGCGGAAACGGATTCCACACGTCCTGGACGTAGGCGCTCACGAGCAGGCCGGTGAGATAACTCTCCTCGTCCCCGGTGTAGGCCTGGAGCGCGGTGTTCTCGTAGCCCTCGATGTCGTCGGGCCCGCCCTCGCCGTAGCTCTTGTAGACGATGTGCCCCTCTCCGGGGTACGCGTCGTCATTGATCAGGTACTCGGCGTTGAGGCCGACCTTGAAGGCGTGCTCGCCGAGGAGCGTGCCGTACTGGGTGAAGTTGGTCTGCGCCGACCCACGGTACCGGTGCGAGATGTAGCCGTACGGGAACGCGCCGCCGTTGAAGCCGTCCGGATCCCAGGCGAGCCACGCCGAATCGCCGAGGTTCTCGATGCAGCCGGGAAGGTCGGCTTCCCCCTTGCAAGCGACCGTGTAGTACGCGATGTCGCTCTGCTGCCAGTAGATCTGGGACTGGAGGATCGACGTGGGCGAAGGCGTGAAGATGTGCCCGGCGGACACGACGTAGCCGCCCTGCTCCTGGATGGTCTCGCCGGCGGGGAGCGTGTAGGGCGCGCCGTAGAACACCTCGGTGTTCTCGATGTAGGTCGGGTCGCTCTGCGCCTGGATCCAGAGGCGGTGCTTGGACGAGGGCGCCCAGGTCAACTTCCCGAACAGGTAGGCCGACTTCCACTCGCGCGGCAGCGGATCCTCGGGGCGCTCGAACGCGAGCGAGACCGCGTCACGCTTCAGATCCCCCTGGAGGCTGGCGAAGAACCAGAGCTTGTCCTTGACGATCGGGCCGCCGAGGTTGAGCGCCAGGCTGGTGCCGAAGTAATCGTCCGGCTCCTCCTCGTCGGGGAGGAGTGTGTAGACCTGGAGCTGCTTGTTCGTGTAGAGGAACTGGGCGTCGCCGTGGAATTCGTTGCCGCCGGAGCGCGTCACGATGTTGATCGCGCCGCCGAGCGAACGGCCGTACTCGGCGTCCATGCCGCCGGTGATGACCTGCACCTCTTCGATCGCGTCGAAGTTCATGTTCTGCGAGAACGTGCCGGTCATCGGGTCGGTGTTGTTCACACCGTCGACGTAGAACTGATTTCCGTCATCGAACGCGCCGCGCACGTTGGGGTTGGCCCCGCCGGTGACACCGGGCGCGAGCGCCGAGGCGCCCTGGTAGCTGCGGCCCTGGTTGGGGATGTCGCGCAGGGTCTCGCGGGTGAGCACCGCGCCGGTCTGCACCTTCTGGGTGTCGACCGCGGGCTTCACGTACTCGACGGTGAGTTCCTCGCCGGCGGTGGCGAGCCGGAGGACGCCCGTGAACTCGGCGGTGCCGCCCGAAGAAACGAGCAGCCCGGCGGCGCGGTAGCCGAGGAACCCGCTCTTGACGATCGTGACTTCGTACGCACCGGGAGGCAGCGCCACGAAGCGGAAGTAGCCCTCGTCGTCGGCTTGCGCGGTCGCGCCGCCGAGGTAATTGGGGCTCTCCACCGACACGGTCGCGCCGGGGATGGGGAGGCCGTCGGAGTCGACCACCTGGCCGCGAATCTGGCCGGTGACCTCGACAGCGAGGGCAGGGCGCGTCGCGAGTAGCGCGATCAGCGTCAACGAAGAGGTGAACAAGCGGTGTCTCCCGTGCAACGCGTCGTGTACCTCAGGGGGGTCGGGGCGGTCAAGAACGCGGGAATGTCGCTGTGCGGCTCGTGCTGCGGGGCCCGTGGCGTCGCTCCGGAGGACAAACAAGACGGCGCACCAGCAAAAGAGCAGCTATCCCCACAAGAAGCAGACATGCAGGGGTAGCGATTGGAGGATGCCTTCCTTCCGAAGCGGCAACATGTGCCGACCAGAAGGAACAAGAAGATTTGGAAAACAACTTACTGCCTTCGTTTCCTGCCTTCCTGATTGTCCACTCTGGTCTCGGGGGCAGGAGGCAGGAGGCAGGAGGCAGGAGGCAGGAGGCAGGAGGCAGGAGGCAGGAGGCAGG
>JAZKFH010000024.1:159146-221852 GCA_040386535.1 Myxococcota bacterium
GGCAGGAGGCAGGAGGCAGGAGGCAGGAGGCAGGAGGCAGGAGGCAGGAGGCAGGAGGCATATCAGGAAGGCAGGAATAGAGGAAGGCAGGAATCGGAGCCGGAAGAGGCCGGAAGGAAGAAGGAGGGGAAGAAGCAGAGAGAAATCGCTATTTGATTCCTGGGTTTCCCTTCCTGCATTCCTTGTTTCCTGCCTTCCTGATTCTCCCCTCCGGAAGAAGCACAAAGGCAAATCAGGAAAGCAGGAATAGAGGAAGGCAGGAATCGGAGCCGGAGATAGAAGGCCGGAAGGATCGCTGACTTTCCTGGTTCTCCTTCCTGCATCCCTTGTTTTGGTGTCCCTTCCTGCACTCCTTGTTTCCTGCCTTCCTGATTCTCCCCCTCCGGAGAAGCACAAAGGCAAGTCAGGAAAGCAGGAATAGAGGAAGGCAGGAACCGGAGCCGGAGAAGGGAGACCGGAAGGCTCGCTGCCTTTCCGGGTCTTTCTTCCTGCATTCCTTGTTTCCTGCCTTCCTGATTCTCCCCTCCGGAAGAAGCACAAAGGCAAATCAGGAAAGCAGGAATAGAGGAAGGCAGGAATCGGAGCCGGAGATAGAAGGCCGGAAGAATCGCTGACTTTCCTGGTTCTCCTTCCTGCATCCCTTGTTTTGGTTTCCCTTCCTGCACTCCTTGTTTCCTGCCTTCCTAATTCTCCCCTCCGGAGAAGCACAAAGGCAAGCCAGGAAAGCAGGAATAGAGGAAGGCAGGAATCGGAGCCGGAGAAGGGAGACCGGAAGGCTCGCTGCCTTTCCTGGTTCTCCTTCCTGCATTCCTTGTTTCCTGCCTTCCTGATTCCCCCCCTCCGGAGAAGCACAAAGGCAAGTCAGGAAAGCAGGAATAGAGGAAGGCAGGAATCGGAGCCGGAGAAGGGAGACCGGAAGGCTCGCTGCCTTTCCTGGTCTTTCTTCCTGCATTCCTTGTTTCCTGCTTTCCTGAGTCTCCCCTCCGGACCTGGGGGCACAAGGCAAATCAGAAAGAAGTGGAGAGAGGTCGCTGTTTCGTTCCTGGGTTCTCCCTTGCTCTCCTCCCTGTTTCCTGCCTTCCTGCTCCTCCCCTCCGGACTCGGGGGGAACAAGGCAGACCCCGAGCTCCACCCTCCCGCCACGCGCCAGGCGACTGGAGGGCGGCCGCCGCCCTGGGCGGCCGGTCCGGCGGGCCGCCCGCCGACCGAGGGGCTTTGCCCCGAGCCCGCAAGGCGCCGCCCGGGCGCCCCGAGTCCGGGAGCGACCGGTTAAACTCGCGTCGCTCCCCGGAAGGCCGCCTTGAACATCACCACCTGGAACGTCAACTCGGTCCGTGCGCGCCTCGACCGCGTGCTCGCGTGGGTCGACATGTATTCGCCCGATGTATTGGCGTTGCAAGAGCTCAAGTGCCAGGACACCGAGCTGCCGCTCGACTGCTTCCGCGAGCGTGGGTACCAGGTGGAGAGCCTGGGCCAGAAGACGTACAACGGCGTGGCGCTGCTCTCGAAGCGCCCGATGACCGACGTGGTCAAGGGGTTTCCCAACCCCGACGATCCGCAGGCGCGCGGCATCTCCGCGGTGATCGACGGCGTCCGCATCGTGAACCTGTACTGCCCCAACGGCGGCGATCTGCTGTCGGACAAGTACCCCTACAAGCTCGGCTGGTACGACCGGCTCGTGATGGAGCTCCGGCGGTGGTCGGACGGCTCGCTGATCGTGTGTGGGGACTTCAACATCGCCCCGGCGGACGCCGATGTGTACGATCCGAAGGGGTGGGAGGGGCAGGTGCTGGTCAGCCCGCCGGAGCGGGAGCGATTTGCGCGCATCCTCGAGCTCGGGCTCACGGACAGCTGGCGGAAGTTCCACAAGGAGCCCAACGTGTTCACGTGGTGGGACTACCGCGGGAACGGCTACGCGCTGAACCAGGGCCTGCGGATCGACCACCACCTCGTCAGCAAGGACATCCTGGCGCGCGCGACCGACGTGTCGGTGGACCACGAGGAGCGCGGCCGGCCCCAGGCGAGTGATCACGCACCCGTGACGTTGCACCTGCGCGATCGCTGAGTCGTCGCCCGCGCTCCTGCTTGCGGCGGCGCGGCGCTCGGGGAAAGGGGCAGGCTCCAGGGAGGCGAGCACATGTCCCGCACAGGCGTCTATCGTACAGGCGGCATCGTGCTGCTCGCGCTTGCGAGCGCTCTCACCATCGCGACGGTTCGCGCGCACGGCCCCGAAGACGACGATCACGACGGCGACCACCACGCCCTCCCCGGCGCGCACCCCGCCGATCAGCTGCTCGCGCGGCTCCGCTACGTCAAAGGGGACTACGCCCACGCGGTGGTGGACGGGCGCATCGCCGACGCCCATGAGTACGAGGAGCAGGTAGAGCTGGTCGAGGACGCCGTGGCGCTCGCCTCCCCGCTCCCGCTCTCGACTCCGACCCGCACCGCGCTGGGCGCCCTGCTCGCCGCGGTGAAGCGGCAGGCACCCGCCGCCGAGGTCACCGGGGCGTGTGACGCGCTGCTGGTGCGGCTCCGCGACGAGCTCTGGTTGGAGATCGAGACGCCGGATCCGAGCCGGCTCGCGGATGGCGCCGCGCTCTACGGACCCAACTGTGCCAGCTGCCACGGCGCGAACGGCGAGGGCCCGGCCCCGGGGCTGGGGCTCGTGCCCGCCCCCATTGCCTTCTCCGACGCCGCCGTCGCCACGCAGCTCTCGCCCCGGCGCGTCTACGAGGCCGTCACGTTCGGGGTCCCGGAGACAGCGATGGTCCCGCGCGGGGACACGCTCTCGGAGGCGGAGCGGTGGTCGCTGGCGTTCTACGTGGCGGGCTTCGGCACGCGCGCGAGCCCCGCGCCGACGGCCCCTCCGACGACGACTCCGGACCTGCCTGCGCGCACCCTCGAAGACCTCGCGGACGCGACGAACGCCGCGCTCGCCGCGGAGGCGCCCGAGGGGGTGGCGGCGAACGTGGCGGTCGCGGCGTGGCGGGGCGCCTCGCTCACGAAGGCGGCGCGGTCGCCGTGGCTCGCGATGCGGGGGGACACACGCCAGATCGCGGAGGATCCGGGGAACGTCGACGCGCTCGCGCGCCTGCGTGCACGCTGGGCGTCGGAGCGGGCGTCGGTGTCGAAGGTGAACCGGAAGCTCGCGACGCGCGTAGGCACCGAGATCGCGACCCTCGGGGAGGTGCGCACGCCCGCCACGGCGCGGGATGCGGCCCGGGCGCTGGAGGTGTCGTTGGCCGAGGTGGAGCGGGCGCTGAAGTAAGCGGCGTGGAAGGCGCTACAGCCGGCCCTCGCGCACGGCCGCCACGAGGCCCTTGACCTGCCGGTCGATGCCCATCTCGAGGGCGCGCGTGATCGAGAGCTGCCACGCTTCCGCCGCGCCGGTGAGGCCCTGCCAGAGGTCGGGGGACGTCGGCAACGCATCGAGCTTGGCGCGCCACACGAGGTCCGCGTCCGCGCAGGCCTGGCGCAACGCGCGCCCGCCGGCCACGAACTGGATGCGCGTGTCGTCGGGGCGCCGGGAGCGGAGGATGATGGGCTCCAGGTGCGCCGCGGTGCGGCCCCAGCCCTCGGCCGCCTTCTCGTCCAGGCCCTCCATGAGGACCGCGAGCGGCGCGGTGGCCGCGGCGAGGGAGCGCGCGGAGAGGCCAGCGCGTTTGCCCGCCTGCATGGCCGTGCCGATGCCCTTGTGCAGGTCCTGGAACGGCTGGAGGGTGGGCACGAGGGCGTCGCTGTAGCGCTCGACCAGCACCCGGTCGTCCTCGAAACCGATGACGGCGCGCCCCAGCTCGGCCGCGCCGACCTCCCACGCGCCGACCACGCTCGCGCCGGCCTTCTTCAGCTCGCCGTCGATCTGCTCCTCGAGCTCCGTCCACACCTCCGCCATGGCCGGGGTGAACGTGGTGCCGATGCCGGCGGGAGACGGGGGCGCGCCGCCGAGGCGAACGCGCAGACGAGAGAGGAGACCCATGCCCGGACCTCTACCGCGATGCGGGAAGGAGCGCCGCGTACGGTTATCCTTCCCCGCATGCCCACCGACCCGCGGGACCCGCTCCCCCCTCGGCCTGACGGCCTCCGCGATCCCTCCGATGCCGGCCCGCCCGAAGGCGACCGGCCGCAGGACAGCTCGTTCTTCCGGCGCCGACCCCGGCCGCTCTCGGGTGACCGCCCCTCCCGCGACGACGTGGAGACCGTGTCGCACATCGAGCGGGTGCCCCGCCCGGAGCCGATCGCGCGCATCGGCCCGCCGCGGATCGACGCGGACGAGCTCCGCCGCCCCGCGCCCTGGGACTCCGGCACGCTGGTCCCCGCGCCGCTCGCGGAGGAGGTGCGCCGTCCCGCGCCCTGGGAGTCCGGCACGCTGATCCCCGCGGCCCACGCCGAGGAGCCGTTCCCCCGGAGAGAGGCGGCACCCCGCGTGGAGGCCCCGCCCCGCGTGGAGGCCCCGCCCCGCGCAGAACGGGACTTTCCGCTCGAGACCACGGACGAGGTGCGCCGGGCCGCCCGGGACGCCACGTCCCCCCGCGACTTCCCGCCCACGCGGGACCTCCCCCGGGAGCGTGATCTCCCGCCTGCCCGCGAGCTCCCGCCCCCGCGGGACATGGCGCGGGACCTGCCGCGCGAGTCGACCGACGAGATCCGGCGCGGCGCCATCGGGAACAACGTCGTGCGCGAGTACGCGTCGGAGACGAACGAGGACTTCGCGCGGTCGCAGCCCAAGGAGCCGCGGACGTGGCAGGAGGCCGGGCTGGACCCGGTGTTCGGCGAGCAGCTCGTGCTCCGCTACCTCGCGGGCGTGACCACCGAGTCGGCCCGGCAGGTCGCCAACGAGCTCTGCCTCTCGTTGCCGCTGATGAAGGAGCTGCTCGAGCAGCTCAAGCAGGCCAAGCTGCTCCAGCACCGCGGCTCGACCCCCATGGGCGACTTCATCTACGAGGTCACCGAGGCGGGGCGCAGCAAGGCGCTCGACTACAAGCGGCTCTGCGCCTACGTCGGCCCCGCGCCCGTGCCCTGGGCCCAGTACCTCCAGAGCGTGCGCGACCAGTCCCTCCGCAGCCGCTCGCCCACGCCCGCCGATCTCGACCGTGCGTTCGAGGATCTCATCGTGTCCGAGGACATCCTGGAGCGCCTCGGCCCCGCGATCACGAGCGGGCGCGCCATGTTCCTGCATGGCGACCCGGGGAACGGCAAGACCAGCATCGCCGAGCGCATCACGCGCTGCTTCGGCGACGACATCTGGATCCCCCACGCCCTCCTCATCGACGGGCACCTGGTCAAGCTCTACGATCCCGCCACGCACGAGGCCGTCGAGACCCCGGCCCGGCCGCAGGGCTCCGCCGACAAGCTCGACCGACGCTGGATCCGCATCAAGCGGCCGACCGTGGTGGCCGGCGGCGAGCTCACGCTGGAGATGCTCGAGATCCAGGTCTCGTCCTCGACGAACATCGGGGAGGCGCCGCTCCAGCTCAAGGCGAACTGCGGCACCTTGGTCATCGACGACTTCGGGCGCCAGCGGATCGAGCCGCAGGTGCTGCTCAACCGCTGGATCTTCCCGCTCGAACGCCGTATCGATTTTCTCAAGCTGCCCGACGGCCGCAAGATCTCGGCCCCGTTCGACCCGCTGCTGATCTTCTCGACGAACCTCGAGCCGAAGGATCTCGTGGACGAGGCATTCCTGCGCCGCATCCCGTACAAGATCCAGGTCGCCGATCCGACGGAACACGAGTTCGTTCGGCTGCTCGAAGCGATCGCGGACAAGCTGGAGATCCGACTGGTCCCCGGCGCCTGCACGCACCTCGTCCTGCGCCACTACCGCGAGCGCGGGCGCCCGCTGCGCTTCTGCCACCCGCGGGACCTGCTCCTCCAGGTCTGCAATCAGTGCGCGTATGACCGACGGGCCCGCGTCGCGACGGCCCAGGACTTCGACCGCGCGGTGATGAACTACTTCGGGGCCCTCTGATGCGGAGCCGCGTGCCGGTGCTCGTCGTGTCCGGCTTCCTCGGGAGCGGCAAGACCACGCTGGTGCGGCGGCTGCTGGAAGACGCGCAGGCCCGCGGCGAGCGCGTCGCCATCGTGTCGAACGAGTTCGGCGCGCTCGGGATCGACGAGGCGCTGCTGGGCGGCGGCGAGGAGCGCTTCGTGGAGCTCGCGGGCGGCTGCGTGTGTTGCCAGCTCTCGGACGAGCTGGTGGACACGCTCGAGGCGCTCCGCGTGAAGGTGAACCCCGACCGCATCGTCATCGAGACCAGCGGCGTGGCCCTCCCCTTCGAGACCCAGCTGAACCTGTACCGGGCGCCCGTGAACCTGTGGGTGGGCGACGAGGCGAGCGTGGTCGTCGTGAGCGCGGCGCAGCTGTTCGAGGGCGAGGAGCTCGACGGCACCTTCCTCGACCAGGTGTCGAGCGCCGACCTGCTGCTGCTGCACAAGATCGATCTGGTGCCCGCCGACGCGCTCGACGCGCTCGAAGCCCGCCTGCTGGAGATGAACCCCGACGCGCCCGTCTTCCGCGCGCGGTTCGGCGACCTGGACCCGGCGCTGTTGTTTCCGGTGGGGCCCGACGGGGACGCCGAGGGGGTGACCCGCCCGGCGAAGGCGGCGCGCCCTGGGCACAATCACGCGCACGGGCACGATCACGCGCACGATCACGAGCACTTCGAGACCGAAGAGCTGCTGGTGCCCCACGACCTGCCCGAGGCCGAGGCGTTCGCCTGGATCGACGCCCGGAAGGGGCTGCGCACCAAGGGGTTCGTCCGCACGCGCGAGGGCCTGCGCGTCGTCCAGGGTGTCGGGCGCCGGCTGGAGCTGGTGCCGCTCGGCGACCTGGTGGTGCCCCCGCAGCTCGTCGGGCGTGTGGTGGTCATCCGCCGGGAATCGTCACAAGACCGTCACACGGGTTAACGGAAGGGCTTGCCCGACGTCCGTGTCACGCTGCACCACCACTACCAGCTCGAGCTGAAGCTGGTGCACGCGCTCGACCCGCCCCAGCCGGAGCGGACGTTCGAGGCCTGGTTCTTCTTTCCGCCGTCCCTCGGGATCGACGAGCCGACCTTCCGCAAAGAGCTGTTCTACGACGAGATGACGTCGTACGTGCGCTTCCAGACGCCGCGGATGAGCTTCGACCAGCTGAACGCCCCGACCGAGCGCAACTCGCCCTTCGCGTGGCTCGCGCGGAACGAGGGCCGGCTCACGTCCGGCATGGCGACAGGCGCGGACTTCACGATGGCGCTCCGCGAGCTCCGGCTCGGCGCGGCCGTGTTCCGTGCATCGGTACGCGATCACGCACGGTTCGTCGCCGCCGAGCTCGCCAGCGGCACCGCCCCGCCCGCGGTGCTCGCGCGCCACGCCGAGGCGTCGCGGCGGTTTCTCCTGGAGTGTCACGAGGCCCTCGAAGGTTACCGCGCGCTCCGGCTGCACTACCTGGCGGCGCGCACCCCGCCCACGCTCCGCACCGCGATCGACGCCATCGACGATTTTCTCTCGGTCCAGGTGCTCGAAGGCTGGTTTTCCCTCTTGGAGACCTTCCTCCCGCACGAGCAGCACGCCGGCCCTCTCGTGGCCGCCCTGCGCACCGCGATCACGACGGAGACCACCTACCGCAAGGGCGCCGGCCACCTCCCCGCGCCCGCCGACGAGTCCACGACCAACGAGCGCTTCGTGGCGCGGGTGAACCTGCTCAAGAAGTGGGTGCTCGCGGTGTTGCACCTCCGCGTGCGGTCGAGCCGCCGCGCCGAGCTCGCGCAGGACGCGATGTTCGCCATCGCCGCAGCGGTCGCGATGGCGGTGGCGGTGACCCTCCAGCTCCTCGCGCTCTGGACGGTGGGCACGCCCACGAGCCCCCAGGTGGGCGGCGCCACGTTGTTCACGTTCGTGGCCCTGGCGGTCGGGGGCTACATCCTGAAGGATCGCCTCAAGGAGCGGCTCAAGGTGTGGTTCCAGAAGGGCATCCCCTACTGGTTGTTCGACCGCCGCCAGGAGCTGCGCGTCGAGTCCGGCGGGGCGAGCATCGGCTCGGTCGAGGAGACCGTGCGCCTGCTCCGCGCCGAGGAGATCGTGCCGTTGGTGGCCCGCCTGCGCGACTCCGGCGAGGAGCCCATCTTCGCCGAGCAGCGCGGCGAGGAGGACGTGATCCACTACCGCCGCAAGCTCCGTGTCGACGGGCAGCGGGCCCGCGCCCAGGCCCCCGAGATGAGCGCCATCGACGAGATCCTGCGCCTGAACGTGACACGCTGGCTCCGCCGAATGGACGACCCCGCGCGGGCCCTGCTCCGCCTCTCGGAAGACGGCCGCGTCAACGTCGTGACCGCCACCAAGACCTACCGCGTGACCCTGATCCTGGCCCGCGGCGGGGCCGACCGCCGCTACGAGAAGTACTCGGTGGTGCTCACGCGGGACGGCATCGAGCGGGTGGAGCGGGTGGGCGGGATCTGAGCGGACCGCCGGCTCTCCGGCCTACCCGAAGATCTCCCCCACCATCCGCGCCCGCTGCAGCTTCCCCATCGCGTTGCGCGGGAGCGCGGGTACGAACGCCCAGCGCCGCGGGCGCTTGAGGCCGGAGAGGTCCTTGGCGGCGAGCTCCAGGGCGGCGCGCAACGTGTCCTCGGGGACCGTGCCGTCGGGCACCACCGCGCACGCCACGATCTCGTTCAGATCGAGGTCCGGGAGGCCGCAGCAGCCCACTTCGGCCACGCCCGGCACCTTCCCGAGGTGCACCTCGACCTCGGCCGGCGAGACGTTCACCCCGCCGACGATGACCAAATCCTTCTTGCGGCCGATGATGCGGAGGTAGCCCTTCTCGTCGAGCACGCCGGCGTCGCCGGTGCGGAAGAACCCGTCCGCCGTGAACGCGCCGGGATCGGGGCGAGGCTGGTAGCCGGCGAACACGGAGGGGCCGCGCAGCTGCACCTCCCCCTCCACGATCCGCAGCTCCACGCCATCGAGGGGGGTCCCGACGGTCCCCGCGCGGCGCTCGCCGTGGAACGGGTTGGACGCGATGATGACCGTCTCCGTCATGCCGTAGCGCTCGAGCACGCGGTGCCCGGTGGCGGCGAACACCGCGTCGGAGAGCTCGGCGGGGAGGCCATCGGAGCCGCTCACGAGCAGCTTCAGCGCAGCGAATGCGTCGGGATGCGCGTGCATGGTGTCGAGCCAGCGCCGGTAGTAGGTCGGCACGCCGTAGAAGTGGGTGGTGCCGGCGGGCGGCAGCACCGGATCGAACCGCGCGGTCACGACGGCGCTGGCGCCGCGGAGCAGCGTGCCGTGCAGGCCGAGCACGAGCCCGTGGGTGTGGAACAGCGGGAGGCAGAGCCACAGCTGGTCGTCGGGGGAGAGCGCCCAGCGCGCCGCGAGCGCATCGAGGTTGTGCTCCCACATCGCGAACGTTTGCGGGGTGCCCTTGGCGCGCCCGGTGGTGCCCGACGTGAACAACACGCAGGTCACGTCGCCGGGGGGGACCGGCCACGTGCCGAGGGGCGCGCCCTCCTCCACGGACGTGACGACGGGGACGCCCGAATAGATCGACGGGTCCCGGGCGATGACCAGCTTCGGCGCGGCGTCCTCGACGATCGGGCCCACCTCGGCGGCCCGGTAGTGGGCGTTGAGCGGCACGCGGACGGCGCCGAGGGCCATACAACCGAGGTGCGCGGCGACGAGATCCCGGCCATTTTCCAGCTGGACGCACACCTTGTCGCCCGGGCCGACTCCTTGCGTGCAAAGCCAGCCTGCAACGCGCTCTCCGAGGGCCCGGAGCTCCCCGTGGGTGTACGGGTGCCCATCGAGGACGAGGCCGGGAGAGGCCGGATTGACGGCGAGCCAGCGGGCGAGGAACGAGGGGTGTGCCATCCCAGCGCGTTAACCGGGGCCGGACATGGGCAAGCTGCGCCGCATCCTCGTCGGAACGACCATCCTCACCGCTGTCGCGTTGGGGATCGCCGCCATTCCGGCCACGTTCACCGCGCGCGAGTGGGCCGCCGAGGGCGTGGCCCTGGCCGACGCCCACGCCCGCTACGAGGTGTCCCACCCCGGGTGGAGCTTCCCGGCGCGCGTGTACGCCGCCGCCACCCCGCTGACAGAGGCCCCGAAACGCCTCGTCGCCGAGGCCAAGGCCCGCGGCTACGTCGAGAACTGCAAGGACACCGGCCCCGGCGAGTTCTGCGGCAAGACGAGCACCGTCATCCCTCGCGACGGGCAGGCCCTCGAGCCCGTGTTGATGGGCTGGCTCATCGGCCCCGACGCCGAGGTGCGCGAGCACCTCCCGCTGGGGGATGCGCCCAAGCACCTGCTCGACGCCATCGTGGTCTCCGAGGACCGCGCCTACTACGAGCACCACGGCGTCAACCTCAAGGCGATGGGCCGCGCGGTGGTCGCGAACGCGCAGGAGGGCGGCTACGCGCAGGGCGGCAGCACGCTCACGATGCAGGTGGTGCGCAACCTCGCGCAGCGTCGTGAGAAGACGATCGACCGGAAGCTCCGCGAGATGGTCTACGCCTGGGCGATCGACGAGCACCTCGGCAAGGACGGCGTGCTGCAGATGTACCTGGACGCCCCCTACCTCGGGCAGAAGGGCAGCCTGTCGATCTGCGGCTTCGCGGCGGCGGCGCGGTTCTACTACGACAAGGACGTGCGGGACCTCTCCCTCGACGAGGCCGCCACGCTCGCCGCCATCCTCCCCGCGCCCGGCAAGTTCGCGCCCGACCGCTTCCCCGAGAAGGCGAAGGAGCGCCGGGATCGTGTGCTCGTCGCGATGGCGGAGCTCAAGGGCTACGACGTGACCGCGGCGCTCGCCGCCCCGATCGTGACCGTGCCGCCGACCCCGATCGTGGAGCGGTGGCCCGCGTACCTCTCCGCCACCCGCGCCTACCTCGAAGGCGCGCTCCCCCCGGAGACGCTCTACGGCGCCGGGCTCGTGGTCACGACCGGCCTGGACATCCACGCGCAGGAGGAGGCCGAGAAGCTCTTTCCGGCGAAGACGAAGTACTTCGAGTCGCTCGTGGGCCGCAAGGGTGACGGCCCGCTCGAAGCGGCGGGCGTGCTGCTCGACGCGGAGACCGGCCTCGTCCGCGCGGTCTACGGCGGGAGCGAGGTCACCTCGACCAGCTTCAACCGGGCCACCCAGGCGCGGCGCCAGGCGGGCTCCAGCTTCAAGCCGCTGGTGTACGCGCTCGCGTTCTCCCAGCAGAACCCGGACGGCACGCCGAAGTTCACCGCGGCGAGCACCGAGGTCAACGCGCCGCGCACGTTCAAGACGCCGCAGGGCGACTGGCGGCCGCGCAACGTAGGCGGCGAATACTCGGCCACGGCGTGCCTCGCCCAGGGCCTCGCGTGGTCGCAGAACATCGCGACGGCGTCCCTGCTCGAAGACGTGGGCGGCCCCAAGGTGCTCATCCCGTTCGCGACGAAGCTCGGCTTCGACACGTCGAAGTTCCCCGAGGAGATGGGCCTCGCCCTCGGCCAGGGCGAGGTCACGCCGCTGGAGATGGCGCAGTTCACCGCCATGGTCTCCAACGGCGGCCGGCTCGTCACGGGCACGCCGGTGCGGACCGCGATCGACGCCGGCGGCGTCCAGCGCATCGCGCCGCCCACCGCGGGCGAGCAGGTCCTCACGCCCGAGGCCGCCGCGCTCACGCGCGAGTTGATGCGCCTCGTCATCGACGTCGGTACGGGCGGCGCCTCACGCGGCGCGGGCGGCGAGGGCGGCTACCAGGGCCAGGCGCTCGGCAAGACCGGCACGACCGACGGCGAGAAGGACCTCTGGTTCGTCGGCGCCACGCCCACGCTCGCGATGGCCGTGTGGCTCGGGTACGACGTGCCCGCGTCGCTCGGCGCCGCCGCGTCCGATCTGGCCGCGCCGCTCTGGGGCTGGTGGATGAACCGCTCGACGAAGTTCCAGGGCGACGCCCCCACCTTCTCCGAGACGCCGAAGATCTCGAAGCGCTACCTCTGCACGGTCACCGGCAAGATCGCCGGCCCCACGTGCCGCGGCATCAACGCGCCGTTCCTCCCCGACACCGCGCCCAAGGCCGGCTGTCCCATCGACCACCCGCCGCCCCCCGAGCCGGTCGAGGGCGAGGAGGTCAAGCCGGGCCACGAGTCGTTGTGGAAGAAGATGGCGCGGGAGAAGGCCGAGCGGGACGCCGCGGCGGGGATCCTGCCCGCGGTGACGCCGGGCGCGCCGGTGAAGCCGTAAGGGTCAGCCCCCGACGGGCCGACACGCGACGACGAACGCGCCCCCCTCGCCGATCGACCCCGCCATGGGCGTCCAGCCGACCGGGAGCCGCGTCGGGTTGAGGCGGGCATTGCTCACGTCGGCGGGGGCCTGGAACGCGCCCATCGCCATCGTCGAGCGGACCGGGAAGCTGGTGCACTCGTACTGGACCTCGGCCGGGGCCGGGACGGCGAGCACGGGGGCGGGCGTCACGGGTGCGGGCGGCGTGGGAGGCGCCGGCGGCGCCACGGTGGCGACGACCGGAGGAGCGGGCGTCGGCTCCACGGGCGCTTCCGCGCGGGCAACCCCGAGGGCGAGGGGCAGGAGGCAGAGGACGCGCAGGGACATGGGGGCTCCGACAGGGGCGGCAGCGTAACCGCCGACCGCGCGCCCCCACCCGCGCCCCGGACGCGTGATCACCGCTCCGGGCAGCGCCCCGGATACTTCCGGTAGCTCTCCGCAGCGAGCTGGCAGTCGCGCGCCGCGAGATCGGTGCCCTCGGGGCACGTCAGCGTGCCGCCGCACGCCTCGGACATGCCGAAGAACTGCGCGAGCTGCTGGGCGTGCGCCGCCCGCGCCGCGCGCACCCGGAGGCCCTCCTCGGGGGTGGGGCGCCCCATGGTCCACCGGTGCAACGCGTGGCCGACACAATCGCTCTCGTAGGTGCGCGCGTGCGCCTCGCAGCGGGCGATCTGGTCGAGCACGTCGGTCGCGGGCCACGTGTCGAGGATCTGGAAGCTGCAGTCGTCGTTGGAGCCGCACGCCACGAGGAGCTCGTCGGGGGTGATCCCCTTCCGGAGGCGCTGTTGTTCGTCCACCCACGCCTGCCTGCAGGTGGATTCCCAGGCGCCGGCCTGCGGGCAGAGCGCGTTCACGTCCGCCACGGTCGAGAGGCTCACGATGCGCTGTGCGAGGCAGACGCCGAGCACCTCGGGGAGATCGTCGTACTGGGCGCACGACGCGCGGGTGGTCTCCACCGTCGCGACGCGGCCCGCGGTGCCTCCGGGCGGCCCCTTCTTCTCGTCGAGCAGCGAGCACGCGAGCAGCGGCAGCAGCAGCATCAGCGCGAGAGGTGCGCGGCGGAGAGCCGCCGATCGCAGACGTTCCGCTCCTGCCCGAGGAGGAGCCCGCAGAGCGCGGCGCGATCGGCGTCGGAGACGGCGCCCCGGTGATCGCGCGCCCACGTCAACACCGTGGCGTTGCGGATCATCGGGTCCTCCAGCGTGGCGGCGAGGCGGGCGACCTCGGAGGGCGCCATCGCGCCGTCGGCCACGATCCGCTTGTGCAGGCACCGATCCCGCTCGGGCCCCGCCGCCATGGACTCACAGGGCACGGGGCCACAGCCGACGCCGAGGAGCAGTAGCAGCGCGGTCCACATCACGGCGCGGAGCCTACCATCCGCGCGGCCGCGACGGCGACGGCTTCGGGATAGAACAAACGGATGCTGCTCGCCCTGCTCTACGCCTGCACGACGGATGTGAGCGTCACCAAGGACAGCGACGACACGGACACGCTCTCCGCCCAGGAGCGGCTGGGCCTGTCGGACGCCGAGGTCAGCCGCATCCTCGCCTTCCTCAACGACTGCGGCACGACGCTCTCGCTGCTCGACGGAGACGTGGGGCTCGACTCGGACGCCGCCGGCTCGCTGGTCTCGCATCGCGACGGCCCCGACGAGGCCTGCTCCACCGCGGACGACGCGCCCTACCTCACCCTCGACGACGTCGATGCCGTGCCCCAGGTGGGCGACCAGACGATCCTCGCGATCCTGGCGTGGCTGGTCGACGGGGAGCTCGATCCAGGCGGCACCTGGGAGGGAATCGACTTCTCGGAGGAGGAGGTGACCGTGGTGCTGGAGATGGCGAACGAGGCCACGCAGGACCAGCTCGACATCGATGTCGGGCTCGACGCGGACGCGGTCGGCGAGATCCTCGACGCACGGCCCATCGCCGACATGGACGTGCTGGCCGCGGTGCCCGAGGTGGGGCCCTCCGCGCTCCAGAAGCTCAAGGACCACGTTCCGTCGTGGGGCGGCTGAACCGTGGCGGAGCGTGCCCCGCTGCTCATCGCCGAGGCCACCGTGCGTGTCGTGCGTGCGGTCGCCCGGGTGGTGCCGGCGCGGCTCAAGAAGCGCGTCGAGGACGGCGTTTTCCACTACATCTTCCAGAAGACGCGCGTGGAGAACGACGCGTACGGATGGCGCCCGCCGCCCGCGGGAGGCGAGCCGCCGTCGGGGGAGCCGCATTCGGGGGAGCCGGGCATCAGCGGGAACGACACAGGCCCGGGCGCGCCGCCTGCCGCGCCTCGGCCGTCCGGCACGCGGCGCTGACCGGATCGGGACCGTCTCCGCACGCGATGCCGACGTCCGCGCACCCCGCCATGGCGAGGAATCGCCCGATCGCCTGCGGATGGTGCACGAAGCGGGCGCGGAGCTCCCCGGCCTCCGCGACCGTCGGCGTCCCCTCCACCCACCGCTGGAGCGCGTGTACGGTGCAGTCCGAGGCGTACTGATGCACGTGCGCCTCGCACGCGTCGATCTGCGCGAAGACGTCGCCCCGCGGCGCGGCGTCCAGCACCTCGAACGAGCAGTCGGGGTCGCCTCCGCACGCGGCCAACAACACCGCCGGGTCGGTCCCGCGGCGGTCCCGGCGCTGCTGGACGACCCACGAATGGCGGCACGGCCCCTCCCACGCGCCCGCCCGGACACACAGCTCCGCCATCGCGGTCACGTCCGTCACGGAGCGGACCTCGCGCGTCAGGCAGTACCCGAACACCTCGGGGGACGCGACGTGCGCGGCGCACCTGTCGAGCGGCGAGGTGGGGGCGCCCGGCGCGCGGGCGGGCGGGGCTGGCGGCGGGGACGGCGGCTCCGCACACGCGAGGAGCAGGAGGATCATCGGGCGAGGTGCGCGGCGAACAGCCGGCGTTCGCAGACGCGGCGCTCCTCCATCGGGAGCAACTCGCAGACGGCACGTGCGCCGTCGGGGTGTACGCCGTCGCGGTGATCACGCGCCCAGGCGAGGACCGTGGCGTAGCGGACCACCGGGTCCGCGATGTTGGGGGCGAGCCGGGCGACCGCGGCCACCTCGCTCGTCGGGAGTGCCAGGATCTCGGCATGCCAGCAGGCGTCCCGCGCCGCGACATCGGCCAGCGCCGGACACGTCTCCGGCGCACAACCGATCGCCAAGAGCCACCCGAGCACGCGCATCCCACCCCCCTACGACCCGCACGGTAGCTCCACGTCCGTGGATCTGGCGCCCGCGATGCGGCGCGGCGGTGGTCCGCGGCGTGCGAACACGGATACGCGTCGTTTGCCGGTGGGACCCGCCCCTGCCAAGAAACCGTCAACGCCTCTACCGTGCTAGGCGGGCCGCATGCGCCTCCCCTCGTCTCCGTTCGCGGCCCGGCTCGCCCAGGCCGTCACCACCGTCGGCACGCCCCTGTGCGTCGGCATCGATCCCTGGCCCGATCGCCTCCCCGGCGCGCGCGCGGGTGACACGCGGGAAGCGCTCGCGGCGCACGCCGCCGCCTTCGGACACGCCGTGGTGAACGCCGTCGCGGGGCAGGTGGCGTCGGTGAAGCCGCAGTTCGCCTTCTTCGAGCAGCTCGGCCCCCCGGGCATGGCCGCCCTGGCGGAGGTCTGCGCCGCCGCCACCGCCGCGGGGCTGATCGTCGTCGGTGATGCCAAACGTGGCGACATCGGGAGCACCGCGACCGCCTACGCCGCCGCCACCCTCGCGCCCGACGCCCCCTTCCCCTGCGACGCCCTCACCGTTTCCCCCTTCCTCGGTCCCGACACCCTGGAGCCGTTCCTCACCGCCGCCGACGCGGCCCTGGGCGGCCTCTTCGTGCTCCTGCGCACTTCCAACCCCGGCTCGGCCCGGTGGCAGGCGCCGGTGGCGGATGACCTCGCCGGATGGCTCACGGAGGCGGGCGCGGCGCGCCAGGGTGCCGATGGCCTCTCGAACGTCGGGGCCGTGGTCGGCGCGACCCACGCCGGCGCGCTCGCGACGATGCGGAGCAAGCTCCCACACGCCTGGCTCCTGGTTCCGGGCTTCGGCGCGCAGGGAGGCACCGCCCGGGACGTGGCGCCCGCCGCGCGTCCCGACGGCCTCGGCGCGCTGATCGTGAGCGCCCGCGGCGCGACCTTCCCCGCTGCCTATGACGCCGCCTACGACACGGACCCGACGACCTGGATCCGCGCCCGTGTGGCGGGCATCGTGGCCGAGCTGCGCGCCGAGTGGCCGCGGCTCGGGAGCGCGCAATGATGGTCCTCCTCGCGCTCGTCGGGTGTTCGCCCGAGCCCGGCACCGCCGAGGGCCGCGTCGTGGATGCCCGCTCGGGCGGCCCCGTCGTCGGCGTCGAGCTCCGCCTCGCCGCGCGCGAGGACAAGTGTCCGGCCACGACCACCACGACCGACGCTGACGGGCGCTACTCCGTGGCCGGCTTGTGCGGCCAGGGGCACTGGACCGTCGCTCCGGTCGACCAAGCCTGGTACCTGCCCGAGCCCGTGACCGCCGGCCCCGACGTGACCCTGAGCGTCTGGCGCGCCCCCGAGGCGCCCGGCGTCTACACGATCGCGGCGGGCGTCCCCACCCCGCTCGTGACGCACACGGTCCTCGACGTGGTCCGCGTGTTCGACACCGATCGCGAGGTACGCTTTCCCGTCGAGATCCCCGGAGCGGTCCCCCGGATCGACGGCGACGTCGCCCTGCTCGTGGTGGGTGATGTGCTCGGCCACCCGCTCCCCTTCGAGGCCCTCGTCCCCTCACCCGAGCGGCGCTGGTTCGGCACCAAGGACGCGCCGCAGCCCATCGATCCGTGGGTGTACCTCGGCGTGCGCTTCGAGAGCGACGCGGTGCTCGTGCCCGTCGGCGCGCCCCTCGACCCCGCCGGGATCGAGCGCGTCGGCGGCCCGCGTCCGCTCCAGTACGTCCGCGGCGCCGCTCTCGCGCCCGGGCGCTACGCGTTGCCGACGGTCGACGGGAGTCGGGCGTTCATCCTCGACTTCGGCCCTCCCCCCGCCCCGGAAGGGCCTCCCACGCCGTAGCTACCGGCCGTCGCTACCCGGCCTCCGACGCGCGGAACGGCTCGTCACATCCGCGGCGCCGCGCGATCTCGACGACCTTCGCCCAGGTGGCGGCGGCGTAGGCCTCGCCGTCCACGAACGCGGCGCGATCGAGGGGCGCCTCCACCTCGATGCCCACGGACTGCCCGGGCATCGCGTACACGCTGGCCGCCGGCACCACGGCCTCGGTGCCCCAGACGCAGGCGGGGACGACATCCACGCCGTTCTCCCAGCAGCTCTGCACGAGGCGCAGGTAGATGCGGGAGCCGATGTGGCCGTCGCGCGTGCGCGTGCCCTCGGGGAACACGTGCACGTTCGCCTTGCCGCGGAGGAGCAGCAACGCATCGGAGACGACGCGCGCCCGGCTCATCTTGCTGGTCCGATCGAAGAAGATCGCCCCGGACAGGTAGCCGTTGACGCCGAAGAAGGGGACGTACTTGACCTCCTTCTTCGAGATGCCGTTGCTGGCCGTGTAGACCATCAGGATCGGCACGTCGATCCAGCTGCGGTGGTTGGAGATGACGAGGTAGCCCCCCTCCTTCGGCAGAAGGTGGAGGCCGACCCGCTCGATGCGCAGCCACAACAACGGCCGGAGCACGAGCCAGCCGAACAGCTGGGCGCCACGCATCGCGTAGCGTTCCCTCCGGCCGCGCGGCACGAGCGCGAACGGCAAGATCGGGATCGACACCAACAGGGCGAAGCCAAGGGTGATGAGCGCGCCCACCACGGCGAACAGAAAGCCGACGACGCGCCGCACCAGCACTCCCCCTCGGTGACGCTACCGGCAGTAGCTACCACGGTCCCGGCGCGACGGTTAGGTGGCTCGGCCCCGATGATCGAACCCGATCATCGACGAACCAGGATCCGACATGTTCCAGGCATCCGAGATCAAGCGCATCATCGAGGCCGAGATCGTCGGCTCCCACGCCGTCGTGCTCGATGAGGCGAACGACGGCGAGCACTTCGTCGCCGAAGTCGTGAGCCCCACGTTCGTCGGCAAGGGCCTGGTCCAACAACACCAGCAAGTCTACAAGGCGCTCGGCTCCTTGGTGGGGAACGCGATCCACGCGCTCGCCCTCAAGACGTACACGCCAGAACAATGGGTTTCAGCAGGGAGGTCGTCATGAGCAAGGATCGCGTCGAACAGATCGTGAAGAGCAATGATGTCGTGCTGTTCATGAAGGGCAACAAGTTCTTCCCCCAGTGCGGCTTCTCCGCGCGCGCGGTGGGCATCCTCCAGCAGGCGGGCACCAAGTTCGAGACGGTCGACGTGCTCGCGGACCCCGACATCCGCCAGGGCGTCAAGGACTACTCGAGCTGGCCGACCATCCCGCAGCTCTACATCCGCGGCGAGTTCGTGGGTGGCTCCGACATCATGATGGAGCTGCACGAGTCCGGCGAGCTGAAGAAGAAGCTCGCGGGCGAGTAGGCCCCGTCGGCGGGCAGGGGCCCGCCGTACACCGATGAAGCCTATACTCACGCGATGATCGTCCTCCCCGCCCGCAACGAGGGGCCCCGCGTCGGCCGCGTGGTGGCTGAGGTGCGCCGCATCCTCCCCGGCGTGCCCGTCGTGGTCGTGGAGAACGGCTCGGAGGACGACACGGCGGCGGTCGCGGCGCGGGCCGGCGCGGTCGTGTTGCGTTCGGGCCCCGGCTACGCGCGGGCGCTCCGCGCCGGGTTCGCCTACGCGCTCGCCGCCAACGCGCCGTGGGTGGTCCAGATGGACGCCGACGAGCAGCACCCCGCCGCCGCGCTCCCGGCCCTGCTCCGCGCGCTCGAGCACGCCGATCTCGTAGTCGGGTCGCGCTTCGTGGGCGCACCGGGCTACCGCGTACCCGTGCACCGTCGCACCGCCATCGGGGCGCTCGCGGCCTGGGCCAGCGTGTGCGCCGGCCAGCGGCTCTTCGACGTCACCAGCGGGCTCCGCGCGTGGCGGCCCGAGGCGCTCGCGGCGCTCGCCGGGGACTACCCGGAGGACATCGCCGACGCGAACCTGCTCGTGCGCGCGGTCCGGCGCGGGCTGCGGGTGCACGAGGTCTCGGTGCCCATGCGGGCGCGCGCGGGCGGGCGCTCGATGCACGCGGGCCCCGAGAGCGCGTTGTTCGCCCTGCGCATGATGGTGCTCACCGCCCGCGAGGGGCTGGGGCCGCGCACCGACGCCACCCGGGGCCGCCCGCCGGTGGGGCTCGGGTAGAATCTTCGGAGGCCGCGCTTGCGTCGTCGGTAGCTCCGCGGTACCTTCGGGGCACTGAACATGCGTTCACGCGTGTGCAGCCCTTCCCACCGGAGCTCCCCCATGTCCGACATCCGCGGCCGTTTTGTCTGGTACGACCTGCTCACCTCCGATCCCAAGGCGGCGGAGGCCTTCTACACGAACGTCATCGGGTGGACCACCGAGCCGTGGGGTCCGCCCGAGGCGGCGTACACGATGTTCTCCAATGAGGAAGGCCCCGTGGGCGGCATCGGCGAGGTCGGCAAGGACGCGGCGAGCGTCCCCGGGCCGCCGAATTGGATCGCCTACATCGGCACCCCCGACGTGGACGCCACGGTCGAGCAGGCCAAGGCGCTCGGCGCCGAGGTCCTCGTCGAGCCGACGGACATCCCGACCGTCGGCCGCTTCGCCATGCTGGTCGATCCGCAGGGCGCGGTGTTCGCGCCGTTCGCCTCGGGGTCCGGGCACCTGGAGATGAACGCCCGCACGCCCGGCATGTTCGGGTGGCACGAGCTGCACACCACCGATGTCGACGCCGGCTGGGCCTTCTACGAGGCCCTGTTCGGCTGGCTCAAGACCGGTGAGTTCGACATGGGGCCCGACCACGGCACCTACCGGATGTACGGCCACACGCCGGGCGTGCCGCTCGGCGGCATGATGAACAAGCCCCTCGACAAGCCCGCGCCCACCTGGACCTACTACATCGTCGTGGCCGACATCCTCGCCACGCTCGACCGCGTGAAGGCCAACGGCGGGCAGGTCACCTACGGCCCCCAGGAGGTGCCCGGCGGCGATGTGGTCGCCACATGTGTCGATCCGCAGGGTGCGGCGTTCGCGCTCACCCAGCTGGCCACGCCCGCGGCCTGACACGGAACGGCCGCCGGAGGATCCGACTCCGGCGCTGCGCCGCGTACCCCCGCCCCCGCTTGCCCCTGTAGGCGTCGCGCCCACCTTCGGGGGGGGGACACAATGCCAGAGAAGCCAGCGATTCGGGGGTGGATGCTCGCCACCGGACTGTTCCTCGTGATCATCGGTCTGTGTTTTCTGCTCGTGCCGCTCCTCGCCACCTTCGCGGCGGGGATCGCGGCCGGGGCCCTCCTGCTCCTTGCGGGAGCGGCCCAGCTCTTCGACGCGGTCAGCGATCGGGGGCGAGGGTGGGGGTGGGGCTTCGCCATGGGGCTCGTGGCCGCCATCGCGGGCGTGATGCTGCTGGTCGATCCGGTGGGCGCCATGGTGGGAGTGACGCTCCTGCTCGCGTCGCTGTTGCTCGTGAGCGGCGCGATGAAGATCGCGCTGTCCGTGGTGTGGAACCCGGTGCCCGGCTGGGGCTGGATGCTCTTCAACGGGCTGATCACCATGTTCCTGGGCGTGCTGATCATCGCGGGATGGCCAGCCACGGGCCTCTGGACCGTGGGCGTGTTCCTCGGGGTCGACGCGCTGCTCGCCGGTTTCAGCCGGATCGTCCGCGCGGTCTCCCTGCCGGAGCTCGGGGAGACGGACGACCGGATGATGCCCCTGCCGCCCTAGTCACCCCAGGGGTGCGGCTCCGGCGTGTCAGCTCCGGACCAACATGAAGTAGTCGCCCGAGGCCTTCCCCTTCTTGTAGGCCGCGCCGATGATCACGTTGGGGGAGACGCGGCGGAGGTAGTCGATCATGTGGGCGAACACGAGCGTGGAGAGCCCCTTGTCGTTGGGCTGCAACGCCGGAAACTCGGGAGGGGCGGTCGGGGCCACCGAGAGGTAGCTGAAGTGCGCGCCGCCGTGCGGCACGCTGGCCTCCCCCACGAGGAAGTGCCCCGGCCCGACCAGCCAGCTCATGGACTGGTGGTTGTAGCCCTGCACCATGTCCCCCCGCTTCACGACGCGCTTCTGGAACGTCGAGAAGAACGGGAGCGAGTTCTGCCCCTCGTGGATCACGATCTCGCCTTCGTTCCCGTGCAGCTCGGCGGTGGTGACATGGCGGCCGTCCGCCAACTTCCACAGCGCCACCTGCTCCTTCTTGCCGAGCCCGCGCATCCAATTGACACGCTCGTCGTGGCTGTGGGCATCGAGCGCCGCCGCGATGGGGGCGAGGGAATCGGAGAGCGAAGGAAGCGGGATCATGGGGAACCTTGGGGCGAGCGGCACTAACCCGCCCCGAGGCTGTGGGCGACACGCCGAGCGCCGCGGAACGATGCTCGGCGTGGCCGGATGAGGTCAGGCGGCCGCGCTAGTCGCCGCCACGTCCGCCGCCGCCGCCGTTGCCGCCGCCCTGACCGCCCCCGTTGCCACCGCCCTGACCGCCGCCGTTGCCACCGCCGCGGTCTCCATCATTGCCGCCCCCGCGGTCTCCACCGTCACCGCCACGATCCCCGTCGTCGCCGCCGCGATCATCGTTGTCGCCGCCGCGATCATCGTTGCCACCGCCGCGATCGCCGTCGTCGCCGCCGCGATCCCCGTCGTTTCCGCCTCCGCGGTTTCCGTCGTCGTCATCGCCGCGATCATCGTTGCCGCCGCCGCGATCGCCGTCGCCGCGATCATCGTTGCCGTCGCCGCGATCATCGTTGCCGCCGCCGCGGTCTCCGCCGCCGCCACCATCTCCGCCGCCGCCGCCGTCGTCACCGCCGCCGCCGTCATCGTCATCGCCATCCCAGCCGCCGTCATCGTCATCGTCGTCGCGATCCCAGCCGTCGCCATCCCGGTCCCCATCCCGATCGTCATCATCGTCCCAGTCCCGGTCCCCGTCCTTGTCATCATCGTCCCAATCCCGGTCGCGATCCCGGTCATGGTCGTCGTCGTCGTCGTCCCAATCCCGGTCGCGATCCCGGTCATGGTCGTCGTCATCGTCGTCCCAATCCCGGTCGCGATCCCGGTCATGGTCGTCGTCGTCGTCCCAGTCACGATCACGGTCGTGGTGGTCGTCGTCGTCGTCAGCGTCGTCGTAATAGTAGTAGTTCTTCTCGGTGTCGTAGTACACGTTCCGGTTGTCGTACCAATACGGGTCGTCGTCGTAATAAACGCGGGTGCCACCGACGAAGTAGTAGTAGTCGTTCCGACTGTAGTCGTAGCGGAAGTAGTAGTCCGCGTCGTCGAAGTAGTAGTAGTACTGCTCGGGCGTGTACCGCGCGTAGGACTCGAGCTGCCCGCGCAGCGCGCCCCGCGGGTTGTCCCGGCTGTAGACGATGACATGATAATCGAACGGATAACGCTGGATGTCCACGATCTGTTCGCGTGGAACGTAGCTGCAGGCGTAGGAGTAGCCCTCGTACGGCGGGCGCAAGGGGACGACGACCGGGCTGGAGTACCCGGCGGGCGCGATGTGGAGGTGCGCGGCCGTCGGGTCCGCGACGTCCCAAACGTCCACGGTGTAACAAACCCGCTCGTTGGCGAGGTCGAACCAGAACGTCGCGAGCCCTCCGCCGTCGCGGTCGCCGTACGGCGCCTGGTACCCGTCCAGGTAGGCGTCGAAGACGCTGCTGGCACGGTAGGACGCGCGCGGTCCGCTGACGCCGGTGACCAGGACGGCGAGCGCGCCGGTCCCCACCAGGCACACTCCAAGACGCAACGTGTCCCCAAGACGCAGTGTGTCACGCCACATCGTCCCCTCCCCTCGTGGTGCTACAACCCCGCTCCCGGTCGCGACCCACCCGCCGACCCAAGCGAAGGTGCGTCAAACGTCGTCACTCGAACCCAGCGGCTACTCGACGTAACCAAGGGCGCGGAGCGCCTCCAAGTCCGCGGGGCCGGTCATCCGGGCCTCGGGCGCCTGCACCTGCTCGGACAGCCACGCCTCGGCCCGGGCCTCCAAGCCGGGCACCCAGGAGGCACCCAATTGGGAGGTTCGCTCGGTTGGGTCCTCCGTGAGCTCGTAGGCCTCCCGGGTGCCGTCACTGCCAAGGATCAACTTGCGCGGCCCCACGCGGAAGGCACGGCGGATGCGGTCGAAGCGGCGGCCGTACCGCGGATCGCGCAGGTCCTTGTGGCGGGACCAGTACACTTCGGACACCTGGAGGTCGTCGGTGTGCTGGGCGCCGTCCAGCGGGCCGAGCCCCGCCGCGGCCAGGATCAACGAGGCGATGTCGTGCGTCTGGATGGGCCGGGCGTCGCGCCCCGCGGTGTAACCGGGCCCCTTGATGAGCAGCGGGACGTGGAGCACGGGCTGGTACACGTCCTTGCTGTGCTCGACCAGCGCGTGCTCGCCGAGGTACTCGCCGTGGTCGGAGAGGATGAAGACGTAGTCCTCGTCGTCGATGCCGAGGCTCGGGAGTGCGTCCAGGAGCGCGCCCACCTGCTCATCGAGGAAGCGAAGCTCCGCGTCGTAGGCCTCGCTCCACGTGGCCTGCGCCTCGGGCGCCTGCGTGCCCTGGGCGAGCAGCCGGGTGGTCACGGTCTCCCACCCCGAGCGGTACGGAAGGAGGTGGGGCTGGATGAGCGCGGGCTCGCGGACGTAGCCGCGGCGGGGCACCCAGGGCGCGTGCGCGTCCATGTAGTTGAGGAACAGGAAGACCGGCGCCTCACGCGGCCGTTCGAGCACGGTGCGGGCCATCGCCGTTATCCGGTCACCCGTGGCGTAGGGCAGGCGCGACGTGTCGCCGCGGAGCTGCTCGCACATCCAGAGATCGAAGCCCTGGGAGAGCCCCCACATGCGGTGCAGGAACCCGCGGTTGGCGGCGATCCCCGCGGTGCGGTACCCCGCCGACCGCAGGGCGCGCGCGATGGTCTCAGAGCCCTCTGCCAGCGGTGCGGCGAGGTCGCTGCCGAGCGGGGTGCCGTGCGCGCCGTGCGCGATCGCCGGCCTTCCGGTGAACAACGACGCGTGCGAGGGGAGCGTCCACGCGCCGTCCGACTGCATCTGGTCGTACACGCGCGCGCCCGCGCCCCACGCGTCCAGCCGCGGCGTCGTGGCGCGCTCGTAGCCGTAGGTCCCCATCCGATCGGCGCGCACCGTGTCCAGCACGATGACGACGATGTCGGGGTGTTTCGGCGGATCCCACACCGAGGGCATGCGGGCCAGCTCCCCCCGGAGCTGGCGTTGGTCCTCCGCGTGGGCAGCCACGTCGGGGGCCCAGTCCACGAGCGGGTCGCCCCCGAGGAAGCTGCTGAGCGCCCCCCATCCGGGCAGGGTCCAGAGGGCGTCGGCGTGGGTCCACGCGGCGGCCCACCCGAAGGCGACCACCCCGACGAACAGGACCGAGAGGGCGTCGCGGCGGGTCACGATCGGCGCTAGTCGGGCGCCGTCACGCGCACCACCTCTTCGAGGGAGGTCATGCCTTCACGGAACTTGGTGACCGCGCTCGCGCGTAGCGTCTTCATGCCGTTGCGCACGGCCTCGCGCTTGAGCTCGAGCGTGGAGGCGCCGTTGAGGATGAACTCGCGCACTTCCTCGTTGCACACCATCATCTCGTACACGGCGATACGGCCCTTGTACCCGGTGTTGTTGCACGTGCGGCAGCCCGCGCCGCGCATCGCCTTGACGCTGTCGCACTCCTCGGGGGGGATGCCGACATCGATGAGGTTCTGGCGGGGCACCTCGACCGGGGCCTTGCACTCCATGCACAACTTGCGCACGAGGCGCTGGGCACCGATGAGGTTGACCGAGCTCGCCACGAGGAACGGCTCGATGCCCATGTTCAGGAGCCGCGACACGGTGGAGGGCGCGTCGTTCGTGTGGAGCGTGGAGAGCACCAAGTGCCCCGTGAGGGCGGCCTTGACGGCGATCTCCGCGGTCTCGAAGTCTCGAATCTCGCCGACCATGATGATGTCGGGGTCCTGCCGCAAGAACGACCGGAGCGAGGCCGCGAAGTTGAGTCCTATCTCGTCGTGCATCTGGACCTGGTTGATGCCGTAGAGGTTGTACTCGATCGGATCTTCCGCGGTGCTGATGTTGTGGGAGGTCTTGTTGAGCTCCGACAAGGTCGAGTACAGCGTGGTCGTCTTTCCGGACCCGGTCGGGCCGGTGATGAGGATCATGCCGTAGGGCTTGGCGATGGCCTCCTTGAAGTCGCGCAGGGTGCGCTCCTCGAAGCCTAGGCGCGTCATGTCCAGCTGCAGGTTGCTCTTGTCGAGCAACCGCATGACGATCTTCTCGCCCCAGAGCACGGGCAGGACGGACACGCGGAAGTCCATCTCCTTGCCACGGCCCATCTTGAGCTTGATGCGGCCGTCCTGGGGGAGGCGGCGCTCGGCGATGTCGAGGTTCGCCATGATCTTCAGACGCGACACGATCGCGTGCTTGAGCCGCAGCGGCGGCTTCATGACCTCGTACAACATGCCGTCGATGCGGTACCGGATGCGGAGCTGCTTCTCGTACGGCTCGATGTGGATGTCGGAGGCGCCCTTGCGGATCGCGTCGAGCAGCACGAGGTTCACGAGCTTGACGACGGGGGCGTCCCCGGCCGACTTCTCGAGATCGAGGACGTTGATGTCCTCGTCGACGTCGGAGGCGAGCTCGAGATCTTCTTCGTCCTTGCCGGCGAAGTCGACCATCACGTCGTCGAAGGAGACGTTCGACGTGTAGTACTTCTCGATCGCGTCGGCGATGGCCTGCTCGGAGGCCACGACCACGTCGATGTTGAAGTTGGTGACGAACTTCACGTCGTCGATGGCGTAGATGTTCGACGGGTCGGCCATCGCGACGATGAGCGTGCTCCCCGCACGGTTCACCGGGATGATCTGGTGCCGGACCACGAGCTCCTTCGGCAGGAGCTTGAGCACCTCGGGATCGATCTCGAAGTCGGCGAGGTGGATGCTCGGGACGCCGTACTGCTTGGACAGAAAAGCGGTGAGCTCGTTCTCGTCGATGTAGCCGAGCTTCGTGAGCTGGTGGCCGAGCCGGCCGCCGGTGGACCGTTGGCCGTCCATCGCCTTCTGGAGCTGCAGCGGCGAGATGAGCTTCTCGCGGACCAGCAGCTCACCCAGACGCCCACCCGAGCCCGACTTCCTGTCCTCGGCCATGCTTCTCAACCTCGAAGGCCGCCCACTCTACCCTTCACGTCCCGGGCTCGGCGCCGGCGGTGGCTCGTCGAGGAAGGGAATGGGCGTGGCAGCCCGGCTTTCCCGGAAGCGCGCGGCGAGGTCCAGGACGACCTCCGGTGGTGCGTCCGCGAGCAGGACCCAGGTGGCGCCCACCTCCTCCCACGCCACGACCACCGGATCGGGCTCGAGCGCGGCGGTGGGCGCCCCCCCCGGCGCGGGGGCCCGACGCGCCTCGAGCGGGCCCGACGCGGCCTGGAGCGTGGCGACCACCGGCCCGTCGAGCGCGGGCGGGGACAACCAGTGCTGGAGGGTCCACAGGCGCGCCCCGCCCTGGTAGATGAGCACCGTGCCCCCCGCCGAGCCCGCCACGATGCGCGCGCCGAGCAGGGTCATGCCGAACGGCGCCAGGTCGGGCACCTCCGCGAGCTGCCACGGCACCTCGCGCCGCGTGAGCTCCAGCCCCAGCTCGCGCGGCTCGCTCCCCCGCAACGGCGCCTCCTCGAGCGCGTCCCGGTGGAGGGCGGCGAGGCGGGCGATGTCCGGCCGGTCCATCCAGGCCCGGATCCACGGCGTGGACGCGAAGCCGAGGATCCCCACCCCCACGACGCCCCAGATCCACCACCGCGACCGGGGCGGGGGCGGCTCGGCGCCGGGCGGGAGGATGAGGGCCGCGGCGGGGGCCGGGCGCATCAGGGCGGCGTGGACGTACAGCCGCGCGTCCGTGTCGTCGCGCGGCTCCATGAGGCGGTGGACGGCGTCGAGCGTGGTCCGCGCGTGTTTGCCCGCGACCTGCTCGAGCGCGACGAAGGGCACGTCGAAGAACAGGTCGACCAGGTAGAGCAGCCGCGCCGATTCGGGGATCTGGCGGGCGCCCGCTTCCGTGGCCGGGATGGGCGGCTCGGGCAGCGCGGCCGTGCCGGGGAACCCGCCGCGAAGATGGGTGTAGAGGTGCAGGCCCACCTGCGCCGCCACGGTGTCCCCCGTGCCGAGGCTGCTCGCGCGCTCGGCGAGCTCGACGCGGAAAGTGGTCGCCCAGCCGACGGCCTCGGTGTCGGTGGCGCAGAGCGCGCGGATCACCGACCAGATGGCGCCCGCCTGCGCGTTCCACAACGTGGGGAACGCCCCCGGCTGCGAGGTCTGCAGGGCGCGAACGAGGCGAAACTCGGCGAGATCGGCGGGCGCCGTCATCGGTGGAGGTCGAGGTGCAGTAGGATGCCGGCCATGCGTCGCTCCTCTCCCTTCGTATCTCTGTTGGTGGGCTCCTTCGCCGGACCTGGACTCGCCGGATCCGGAAAATCAGGAATGCAGGAAACAAGGAACGCAGGAAAAGGAGACGGAAACGGAGGGCGGACAGCCTCGTCGCGTTCCTCATTCCTGCCTTTCTCTCCGCTCCTACTCGCGCTAGCTGCGGTGGGATGTGACGGCGCCACGCCCAAGGCGGACACGGACGACACCGACCTCGCGTCCGACACGGACACGGAGTCCGACGCGGACACAGACACCGATTCGGACACCGACACCGACACCGACACCGACTCGGACACCGACACCGACACCGACACGGACACCGACACCGACACGGACACCGACACCGACACCGACACCGACACCGACACCGACATCGGCACCGAGCCCGTGCGGTTCGTGGCGCTGGGGGACGCGGGCGAGGGCAACGACAACCAGTACGCGGTGGCCGCGGCCATCGCGCTGGTGTGCGAGCGCGACGGGTGCGATTTCGCGCTCTACCTGGGCGACAACTTCTACGACACCGGCGTCGAGGACATCGACGACGAGCAGTGGCAGGAGAAGTTCGAGCTGCCCTACGCCGGCGTCGACGTCCCGTTCTACCCGGTGCTCGGCAACCACGACTACGGCGGCGAGGGCATCGGCTGGGAGCTGTGGAAGGGCGAGACCTACGTCGAGTACTCCGACCACTCCGACAAGTGGACCATGCCCGACCTGTTCCACACCTGGACGCAGAGCAACGTTCAACTGTTCGCACTCGACACCACGCAGGTGTTCTGGGGCCTCGGCGAGGACCAGCTCGAGTGGCTGGACGACGAGCTCGACGCCTCCGCCGCGACGTGGAAGCTCGCGTTCGGGCACCACCCCTACCTCTCCAACGGCCCCCACGGGAACGCCGGCGAGTACGAGGGGCTCGACTGGCTCCCCATCGTGAACGGCGAGGCCATCGAGGAGTTCGTCGACGTGGGGATCTGCGGCCGGGTGGACGTGTACCTGTGCGGCCACGACCACTCGCTCCAGTGGCCGGAGGGCACCTGCGGCACCGAGTTCATCGTGTCGGGCGCCGGCGCCAAGACCACCGAGCTCGAAGGGGACAACCCGACCTGGTTCGAGTCCGACGGCGAGGGCTTCGTGTGGGTCGAGATCGAGGGGAACACCTTCACCGGCGTGTTCTACGACGCCGCCGGGACCGAGCTCTTCCGGCGCAGCTTCACCAAGTAGCGGGCCCGCTCCTCGCGGTACGCGCTACTCGCGGTAGAGGAAGCTCGGCCCGAGGTACGAGAGGTCGGTGGCCGGCCCGATGTCCGTGGGGAACGTGAGCCAGTACTCGTCGCTCCGGCGCGGCTCGACGTAGGTGACCGCCGCGCCGGTGGCGCCCACCCCGCCGGTGGCGTAGGCGTTGCCGTCCGTGCGCCAGATCATCAGGCCGATGGTGTAGTCGCCCGGCGGCAGGGCGATGGGCTCGACCGCGGCGTACCAGAAGCCGTCCCGCCACGTGGTGGCGACCTCGAAGCGCCCCGGCACCGTGCCGGTGGCCAGCAGCGCCTGCGTGGTGGTGTCCCAGATGCCGTACACGGGCGCGACGTGGAAGGTGGCCTCGGCGAAGCCGCCCACGTCGGTCACGACGATGGGGCGGTCCGTGGTGAAGCGCCAGCCGACCGTGGCGTCGCCGTCCTCGACCGTGGCGTAGTCGCTGATCGCCATCGCGGCGGTCGGCGGCGCGGAGAGGGGCTCGCCGAGCAGCGCCTGGGCGAAGCGCTCCCCGAGGACGCGCATGCTGGGCCCGTCGTAGTGGATCGCGTCAGCGCCCAGGGGCAGGTCGTACGTCTCGACCGCGATGACGTTCGGATCGGCGTCCGCCACCGCCACTTGCGCCGCGCGCACGTCGTCGAACAGCTCGCACATGTCGCCACACGCGATGAGCCCGAGGACCGTCGGGAGCGCGGGCGTTTTGGCGTGCTCACGCACCCGTGCCACGAGCTGGGTGAGGTTGGCCTCGTACGCCGCCGCGCTCGCGGCGTAGCGCGCGTCGGTCTCGCCCTGCATCCACACGAACCCCGCCCAGCGCCACGGCGTGCCCGTGGCGTCGAGCTCGAGGGCCGCGGCGTCCATCGTGGCCATGAGGAGGCGCCACCCCTCGCCATTGTCCGGGTCGTCCTCCGCGGCGTTCCAATAGGTGTAGAGGCTCGTGGCGCCGATGCCGAACTTCACCAGCGCGACGGCGCCGCCCGCGTCCGCCATCGTGCGGCCGAAGGTGACCTCGGGCCCCGTGTACGCCGCGCCCGCGCTCGACGCCGGGGCGAGCGCCGCGAACGAGCCGCGCTCGGACCAGAAGAGCGGCACGTCGGGCTGGGCGACGCGGAGCGAGGGCGGCAGCCCGGTGAGCAGGGAATAGCCGTCCATGTTGGATTGGCCGGCGAGCAGGTACACGTCGAGCACCTCGGGCGCGAACGTGAGCGGCTCGGCGGTGTCGCCATCGGGTTGCGGCCGCTCGTCGGCGAGGCAGACCGTGCTCTCCTGGTGGGTGCCGGGGCCGCAGGTCAGGACGGGGGCACACGCATGAAGGAGCATGAGCATCGCGCGCGAACGTAGCCCAGCGGCGGGGTTTGCCGAAGGACAATGTGCTCCGCCCCGAAGCGTCACGCTCCACACCGGCTACGCTGGGGCATGGTCACCGCCCGCATCGCCCTGGTCCTGCTCCTCGCGCTCGCTTGCGCGGGAAAGGTGACCGTCGACGACACGGGCGCCGCGGACACCTCACCCGTCGACACCGACACCGACGCCGACGCCGATACCGACGCGGACACCGACGCGGACACCGACACGCTCCCCGCCGATCGCGACGGGGACGGCGCAATCGAGGCCGAGGACTGCGACGACACCGACCGGGCCGTGTTCCCCGGGGCACCGGAGACCTGGGACGACGTGGACAGCGACTGCGACGGCGTCGTGGACGGCGACGGGGCCTGGTCGGGCGCTGTCGCCCTCAACGCGAGCGCCGTGTACGAGGGCCGCCGCTACAACTTCTCGCTCACGTGCCCGTTCGCCGGCACGCGTACCCTCGGCCAGCTCGACTTCACCGTCACGTGCACGACCGACCCCACCGACGAGGACGACCAGCGCCTCCTCGGCGCCACCCTGATCGTGACGCCCGAGGACCACGACGTGAGCGGCGAGCGATGGGAGGACAGCGTCGAGTTCACGTCCGCGAACGGCTGGGACAGCGACGGCGAGGGCTCGATCGTGTGGTCGGACGTCGATACCGCCGAGATCCGCGTGGAGATGAGCGGCGTGTCGCTCACGGCGGCGGGGAGCGGGTCGATCACGCGGGACTGACGGTCGGGTGTCTCCGGGCGTTGCGGGGCGGGCCCCGCCCCAAGAAACCCTAGCTCCGAACCACCGAATCGAACGTGTTCCCGCGCAGCTTCTTGAGCCGCGTGCGCACGTCGTACATCGCGTGCGCGCCCGCCTGGATGCCGGCGACCGCGTATTGGAGCAGCCCGGGGTTCCAGAACTGGCCCTCGACGAGCTGGTGGTCCTTGTCGACCAGGCCGGTCTCCTTGGCGAGCTCGAACAGGCGCGTGTGTGGGTAGATGCGGATGGGCTGCATCATCAGGAGCGTGAAGAGGCGGAGCTGCGGGCCCAATTCCATTCGCGCGTGCACGAGGAACTTCAGGATCGCGTAGAGCGACTTCGTGTCCTCGCCCGGCGAGTTGAGGAAGAAGCTGTATTCCACGTCCATCCCGTGCTTCTTGGCGATCTGCACGGTGTAGAGCATGTCCTCGTAGCGGAAGTTCTTGTCGAGGTTCTTGAGCATCCGATCGTCGACATGATCGGGGCTGAAGCTCAACAAGCCGCAGCCCGCCTTCTTGAGCCACACCATCAGCTCGTCCGGGAGCGTGTTGCGATGCTCGTTGAACCAGGCCGACCACTTGATGTCGAGCCCACGCGCCACGATCTCCTTGCAGATGTTGATCGCGTGCGACGCCGGGATGTTGAAGATCTGGTCGCAGAAGAACATCTGCCGGACGCCGTGATCGCGCACGAGGGCCTCGATCTCGTCCACCACGTCCTTCGGGTCGCGCATCCGGACGCGGTGGCCGAGCAGGAACGTGTCCGAACAGTGGATGCAGTGCAACGAGCAGCCCCGCTTGGCCTGCACGCCCACGCTCACGAAGGAGGAGGCGAGGTAGGGGGCGTGCGACACGAGGTCACGACGGGGATGGCGGAGGTTCTTCCACTCCTCGCCCGGCGGCCGGCCGGTGTAGTGCACCGCGCCGTCCCGACGGTAGTAGACGCCCTTGATCCGCTCCGGGTGCTCGAGATCGGCGAGGAGCGCGGGGAGGCGATTCTCGGCCTCGCCCCACACGCCGATGTCGACCTCGGGGAGCCGCTCCATCATGATCTCGGAGTACAACGAGAACGCCGTGCCCCCCGCGACGATGGTGACCTCGGGGGCGATCTTCTTGATGAGCCGGACGGTCTCCTGCTGGGGCTGGAAATCGTCCGTGTGGAGGTGGGGCATGCCCACCTTCATGTTGCGGAGCGAGATCCCGACGACCGTGGGGCGGAAGGCGCGCAGCTCGGCTTCGAGCGCCGGGAACGGTGCGTCGCGATGCAGGTTCACATCGAAGATGCGGACCTCGTGCTGGTCGAGGTGGGCGGCGAGGTAGGCGAGCCCGAGCGGGTAGACCAGCTCCATGTCGAGGGCGGTGAAAGCCTGGACGAGCAGGACGCGCATCGGCGGATCGTAGCCCGGCGCGACGGAGACCGGCCCTGGTATGCCTGTGCGAGCGGCTACAGCTTGAGGACCGCGGGAGGATCGCGGGGGGACCGCGGGGGGACCGCGGCGAACCCCAGGTCAGCCGACGCGGGCGCCCGTGGCCGAGATGATGAGCGGACGAACCCGGAGGTCGTGCTCGGTCCCGCGCGCCTTGAGCACCGTGATCGTGCGGCACATCGCGCCGACCTTCACCTCGTTGCTGAGGAGGACGATGTTGTCGGCCATGTAGCTGAAGCGCCCGCCCGGCGTGGTCTGCTGGTCGGCGGCGCCGTCGGACTCGAACGTGAGGATGCTGGTGACCCCGCGCACGGCGAACTGCTGGGTCAGCGCGTACAGGTAGTTGTGGAGCCGCTGGGGGTCACTGGAGGCGACCACGAGATCGCCCACGGCGTCGATGACCACACGCTCGATCCCTTCGGCGGCGATGCGCTGGAACATCGTCACGATGAGGCTGTCGATCTGGAGCTCGACCGGGGACGCATACATCAGGTACAGCCCGCGGGCGCGCGCTTCCTCGATGGGGACCCCGAGGTTGCGCATCGAGCGCGCCACCATGGTCGGGTTCTCCTGGAAGTTGACGTACAGGCTGCGCTGGCCCTGCCGCAGGCCCTCGAGCGCGAACTGGAGCGCGATGGTGCTCTTGCCCGCGCCGGTCGGGCCGGCGAGCATCGTCATGCTGCCGCGCCAGAGCCCGCCGCCCACGAGCGCGTCCAGCCCGTCCACGCCGGTGTTCAGGCGCGTCTCCTGGAGCTCGAACCCCTCGGGCAGGTCGGGCGAGACCAGCCGCGGGTAGATCTCGAGGCCATCCGACGTGATCTTGAAGCCGTGCAGCCCCTCGAGGTACCGGCTGCCCCGCAGCTTCAGCACGCGGAGGAACCGCTCGTCCCGCGTGCTCAGCGGGTTGCGGAGCATCTGCACGATGCCGTCGGCCACGGCGAACTCGGGCAGGGTCTGCGCGTCCTCGTCGCGGTACTCGCCCAGGAGGAACGCGGTCGTGTCGTACGCGGTGAGCATGCCGGAGAGCTCGTAGAGCATCCGCCGCAGCTCGGGCATGCTCGGCGACAGATCGTGGAGCGCCTTGAACGAGTCGATGACGATGATCTTCGGCGAGTTCGCAAGGATGGTCTCGGCGATCGCGGACAACAACGCCCGGATGCCGTCCTTCGCGAGCTGGGGGCCGATGTCGTCGTAGATGACCTGGCTGCCCATCTTCGTGTCGTCGTAGAAGGAGAAGCGCTGCAGGTACGTGAGGACCTTCGCGAGCGGCTCCGACATGGTCGTCAGGTACACGATCGGCCGATCGTCCGACGCGTTGGAGAAGACCAGCTGCTCGGCGAACAGGCTCTTTCCGGTGCCCGGGAGGCCCATGATCACGTTGATGGAGTTCTTGGGGAACCCTCCACCCAGGATCTCGTCGGCGCGCGGGTTGCCGGAGGTGATGCGATCGTCGGGAATCAAGTGCATGTGTCGCCAACCCGGCCCGCTGGAGGAGAGAGGCCACGAAGCGCCTCGACGAGCGCGATCCGCTCGATGGGCTTCTTGATGAACGCGTCCGCGCCCGAAGTCAGGGCGCGCGCCTCGGCTGCCAACACGCTGAGCACGAGAACCTTGGTCCCGCTGGTGGTCGCATCTCCCTTGAGGAGGCGGCAGAGCGCCAGCCCGTCGAGCCGCGGGACCATGATCTCGGTCAGCACGATCTCGGGCGGATCACGCCGCGCGTGATCGAGCGCCGCGTACCCATCCGCCATGAAGATCGGCTGAAAACCGGCCTCGGGGAGGATGATGTCGAGCAAGTTGCGGACGTGCACATCCCTGTCGACGACGAGGACACGTGGCGCAGGGGTGTTCATCAAGGGTGTGACCGCGGGGTACCTAACCCATACGCGCGGGGGCCGCGTTTCGTTCGAAGCACGGCCTGCCCGCAGACGCATCGTGACGCCGCGAATGTACCGCTCATCGGTTGGGGATCGGCAGCGGGGGCCCCTCGGGAAGCTCGAGCAACTCCCACACGAAAAATGCGCCGGGGTTGCCCCGGGAGGCGTCGAGCGTGTCGAGCGTCGCTCCGATCGAGACGTGCGTGCAGGCCACGCAGAGCAGGTTCGCGAGGTGCCCGGGCGAGGCGAGGACACGTTCCCAGGCCTCCTCCGCGGTGTCGCCGGTCGCGACGTTTTCGGTGTGCCGGGCGCGGGGGAAGTGGGTGCCGCGCGCCAGCACGGGGACGCCCGGACACGTCGGGGTCGCGTGCGCCACGACACCGGCCGCGGCGAGGCAGGCGCCGTGGGCGCGCGCGTGGGGCTCGAAGTCGGGGAACCGGGTGAGCGCGGGCAGGCCGGCGGAGGCCCGCAGGTGGTCGAGCGCCTGGTACAGCAGCGGCAGGTCCGCGACCGGATCGGGCGGCGGCGCGGCGCCGGGGAGCGGCGCGAGCGCGGGCGGAGAGGTGCCGACGAAGACGGAGAAGAGCAGCGCGACGCGGTCGGCGTCGACCACCTCCACGCGGTGCTCGCCCACGGCGTCGAAGCGGGCCCACCGCGCCACGCCCGAGGTCAGATCGAGCTCGTCGACCGTGCCGTTCGGGCGCCCGACGAGCAGGCGCGGGCGGGCGGCGCCGTCGACGCGGAGGGCGATCCCCTGGCCGGGCACGAGATCGCGGGGGACCGGATCGAGGGAGACGCCGCGCGTGGCCCAGCCCACCACCCAGAACCGGCCCCCGTTCGGCAGATCGCGGGAGGCCCACCCGACGTCGACGGGGGTGCCGCGGGGGAGGGCGGCGAGGAGCGCGGCGGGCGGGGTGGCTCCGGCGTCCCGCACGGCGACGAAGTGGGCGTCCCCCGGGTAGCCCGCGCGCGCCAGGGCGAGACGGGTGGCGGTGGGGGTGAGGCGGGCCTCGGCCGAGGTCGCGGCGGCGGCGAGCTCCTCCGCGGCGGCGCGGAGGCCACGATCGACGCGCGCGTCGGGCCCGAGCGTGGGCAGCGTGTCGCCGGGGCGGAAGGCCACCTGGGGCGCGGAGGTGCGCGGGGCCGAGCGCGGCGCGGCCGTCGCGGCAGCGGCAAACAACAGAGAAGTCACGACGAGACCGGAGCGGAGGCGCGGCATCAACCAGCCCCGAGCACGACCATGTGGACCTCGCCGCCCGCGGTGTCGACCGCGAGACCGATGTCCGCGAGGTCCCCGATGAGGGCCCCGCGGCCCTCCGGCGACCACCAGATCGAGCCCAGGCACGCCTCGACCGTGGCCCCACGGCACTCCGCCGCGCCGACCGGGACCCCGATGAACCCGGCGGACTGGAGCTGGGCGCGCGCGTCCGGGAGCGGCTCGCCGGCGAGGAGGCCGCGCAGCCGCACGCGGGCGACCGAGTCGAGCGCGGGATCCCGCGCGACCGCGGGGTAGTCGTAGGCGGCGCGCACACGGTTCACGGCCGTGGTGGCGCGGGTAAGCGCGTCCCCCGTGCCGATCTCGCAGCCGATGGGCGCCAGCTCGGGGGGCCGCTCGTCGACGTAGATCGGGAACGTGGCGATCGCGCCCGCCGCTCCGCGCGCGCTCACCATCCACTCGCCCGGCACGTTCGCCACGAAGCGGTCGACCACGGAGCGGAGGGCGCCGAGCGGATCACTCACCACCCAGTCCCCGGGGCCGAGGAGCACCTCGTCCTCCAACGCGACATCCCGCGGAATCGGCGGGAGCTCGCCGCCGCCCCGCGCGCCGACGTGTTCGCCCACGACCAGCACCCAGCGGTCGACGTCGCGCCCCCGCGCGCGCACCAGCCCGATGTCCACCGCGCGCCCCTGTTGCTTGCGCGCCTCGGCCACCAGGGTCTCCGGGACCTCGCCTTGTGGCACCGACACGCTCGCGCGGGCCAGCAACGGGTACGGGTAGCCGGCGAGCACGGCCATCCAGCGCAGGCGGCACGAATCGACCGTGTCTCCCTCCAGCTCGGCGAGCGCCGCCGCTGTCGCGACGCCGGAGAGGGTCTCGTCCCACGGCAGACCGTCGCTCACCGCGGCCACGAGCGGATCGCGCGGGATCCCGGGCGAGCGCGTGTACCGATCGGCGCGCGGCGCGGGCAACACGGGCGTCACGTCGGGGTCGACGCGGAGCGCGCCGGTGGTCGCGCAGGCGACGAGCAAAAGCAGCATGATCCGCGAGGCCTATCCGGCGGTCACAGCGCGGGCGCGTCCCCATTTGTGAAGGTGGGGGCGAGCGGGTTAGAGGCCCCTCCCCTCGAGGTACGACATGGCGGATGTGGAAGTGGTCGGCGCGGAGTTCGTGGACGGTCGGGTCAAGACCCTGCGCGTGCGGTTCAAGCACACCACCGAGCGCGTGATCGATCGCGCCACCAGCCTCGCGTGGCTGGCCGACGGGCACTCGCTCCTCACCTACGCCGGCTCCGCCCACCACGGCCAGCGCGGCTACGCCATCGAGCGCGTCGAGGTAGCCGGCGAGCCTTTCCTGCGCACGGACACCAAGCCCGTCGCGATGGACGAGCTGCACTTCCCGAAGGCGCACTGACCCGAGGGCACCGCGGGGCGTTCACGTCAGGGCCGGCTCCCGCGTGAGCCGGTCGATGGTCTCGCACAGCTCCTCGACCGTGTTGGGCTTGTAGATGACCTCCTGGACGCCCACCCGCAGGGCGCGTTCGCGCAGGTCCTCGGTGATGTACCCCGAGGCCATCGCCACGGGCAGGTCAGGCCGGATCGCGCGCACCTGGGCCGCCACGTGGAGCCCCGAGGCGCCCGGCATGTTGAAGTCGGTCACCACGAGGTCGTAGGCGGCGGGGTTGGCCCGGATCGCGGCCAAGGCGTCCTCGGGCCGGGTGAACCCGCTCACGAGGTAGCCCGACCGCTCGAGGATCCGGGTGACGAGGTACACGAGGGTCTCCTCGTCGTCGAGGTAGAGCACGTGCCGCCCGCGGCCCCGCGCGGGCGTCGCGGGCACCGGGGGGGGCGCCGCCTCTTCCACCGCGGCGGCCGGCAGGTAGATGGCGAACGTGGTGCCGCGGCCGGGGCTGCTCGTGACCGTGACCGCGCCGCCGTGGCTGAGCACGATTCCGTGCACGACCGAGAGCCCGAGGCCGGTGCCCTGTCCGAGTGGCTTGGTCGTGAAGAAGGGCTCGAAGATCCGCTCCAGCGTGGAGATCTCCATGCCCATCCCCGAGTCCCGCACCGTGAGCCGCACGTAGGGCCCCGGGTGCAGGCCTGGATGTTTGCGTGCCAGCTCGGCATCCACCTCGACAGGTGCCACCTGGATCTCGACGCGCCCCGGCTTGCCATTCAGGGCGTGCCACGCGTTGGTCCCGAGGTTGAGCAGCGCCTGGTGCACCTGGGTCTCGTCGACCCACACACGCGGCACATCGTCGCCGCAGCGCACCACCAACTCCACGCTCGCCGGGACGGCCGCGCGGAGCATGGCGGCCACCTCCTCCACCACCGGCCGGAGCTCGATGAAGCGGCGCTCCGGCGGCTGCTGACGGCTGAAGGCGAGGATGTGCTGCACCAGGTCGCGGGCCCGGCGGGCGGCCCGCGCGATCTCATCGAGGCTCGGGCGCGCCGGGTGATCCGGGGCGGTGTCCGCGCGCGCCAGCGCCACGTTGCCCAGGATCGCCGCCAGGATGTTGTTGAAGTCGTGGGCCACACCGCCCGCGAGCTGGCCGATGGCCTCCATCTTCTGGGCCTGCCGGAAGCGCGCCTCCAGCTGATGGCGATCGGCCTCGGCGCGCTTCTGCTCCGTCATGTCCAGGACGAGACAGATGAAGACGCCGGGCGTGCTGTCCAACGTGGCCATGACGACGAGCACCGGCACCCGGCGCCCACTCCGGTGGACGAACTCCTTCTCGAACGGAACACACACGCCGGAACGCTCGAGCTCCTCGAACGCGCGCCGCGTTTTCTCGCCGCCCTCCGGCGGCGTCAGGTCGCCCCACCGCAAGGTGCCCGCGCGCACCTCGTCCTGGGTGCGTCCGACCATGCCCAGGAACCGCTCGTTGGCCTCGACGATCTCCCCGTCGACCTGGGCGATCAGCACACCGATGATGTTGGACTCCACCAGCCGTCGGTAGCGTCGTTGGGAGGCGCGCAGCTCTTCCTCCGTGCGCCGCCGCTCCGTGAGGTCCCGCGCGATGCCGAGGAGCCCGAGCGTGCGGCCCCTTTCGCGCAACGGGGCGGCGTGCAGCTCCAGGCAGCGGCGTGTGCCGGCCAGCCCCACGATCGCGAGGTCGACCGTGACCACCTCGCCCGCGGCCACCCGCGTCTCCATCGCCACGTACGCGTCGCGGTCCTCGGGCGACACGAACTCCCGCAGCGGGCGCCCGCGGACCTCGTCGAGCGTGGACGCCCCCAATAGGGCGAGGCCCGCCGGGTTCACGTCGACGAGGCGCCCCTCGGGGGAGAGGATGCTCACGCAGTCGGGGTCCGTGGCGATGATGAGGCGCAGCCGGGCATCGGACTCCAGACTGGGCGCCAGCGCGTCCTGGGCCGCGACCCGTCGACGGAGATCCAGCTGCGCGACCGCCTGCCGGCCCAGTGCGGCGAGCGCCTTGACCTGCTCGTCGGTCAGCCCCCGAGGCTCGTAGTCGATGACCGCCAGGGTGCCGACCGCGAACCCTTCAGCGTCGATGAGAGGCACCCCCGCGTAGAAGCGGATGTGCGGCGGGCCCGTCACCAGCGGGTTGTCGGCGAAGCGCGCGTCCCGCCACGTGTCGGGCACGACCATCACCTCGGTCCCGAGGATGCTGTGGGCGCAGAACGCGAGATCGCGGTGGGTCTCCTGCGCCGCGATTCCGAGGCGTGACTTGAACCATTGCCGCTTCTCGTCCACCAGGGTCACCACCGCGGTGGGGGTCGCGCAGATGTGCGCCGCCAACCACGTCAGATCGTCGAACGCCGGTTCGGGCAGCGTATCGAGGATGTGGTACGACGAGAGCGCGAGGAGGCGCTCGAGTTCGTTGCTGGCGAGGGGTGCGCTCATCATGATCGGATCGCCCAATCTAGGGCGAACCCACGCGCTCGCAATCGCGGCCCCCGCGGGCGGCTATCCGTCGCTGCGGCGCCACACCGCTACGAACGCGCCGGTGGCGAACAACCCAGAGAAGCCGACGAGCGCGGCGCAGAGCGCCCACAGCGGCAGGCCCATGTCGGCCGCGTCCGCGCCCTTCAGGCCGAGCTCGTAGAGCGGGCCGGTCATGCTCTGGACATCCCACTGGCCGGGCACGCGGGAGGCCTTGGCCAGCTTCTTCCCCACCTTCAAGGTGGCGTCGAACGCGTAGCGCTGCGGATCGATCCAGGTGAACAGGCGCGCCCCGGGCCGCATGTCCCGCAGGCCCACCAGCAGCGACGAGAACGTGATCTGGGGGATGAGGAGCAGCGGGAGGGTACCGACGGCGGCCTCGGACGACGAGAACAGGCCCGAGACGAACAGACCGAGCGTCATGCCGGTCACGCCGGTGAGCGACGCGACGCCCATGAGCGCGAAGGGGTTGAACCCGAACTCGCCCAACCCGAACATCCCCCAGGCGAGCGCGGCCAGGAAGCAGCATTGCACCACGGACACGACGCCGAGGACGACCAACTTGCTCCCGACGTACGCGCGCACGTGGACGCCCACGCGGCGCTCCCGGCGCCACACCACGCGGTCGCTGATGAGCTCGCGGACCGACACGCTCATACCGAACCACAGGCACGAGAGCGAGAGCATGAACAACATGGACGAGGTGGGCTCGGGGAACACCACGGCCATCACCAGCGCGAGGAACGGGGGCTGGGCGGCGAGCACCCAGAGGCCCGTGCGGTCGCGGAGCTTCGTCCGCCCGTAGCGCTCGACGAGCGTGCGGAGCTGGGCCCAGGTCGAGAGGCGTTCGGAGGCCTCGGCCACCCCCTCGTCCTCCTCCTTCGGGCGCAACCCGAGCTCGAGGAGCGCCTCGCGCGTGCGCACCCAGGTGCGGTACTCGCGGCTCTCGCGGTAGGCGAGCCCCCACTGCGCCGGGGCCTTCTCCTGGAAGCGGTTGAAGATCGCGTCGGGCGTCGGCACGGCGAAGTATTGGCAGGCGAGATCGGGCGGGCCGAACCACGCCACGCGCCCGCCGGGTGCGAGCACGAGCAGGTGGTCCACCTGCGCCATGACCTGGGGAGAGAGGTCGTGTGTGACGAGGAACACGATGCGGCCGCGATCCGCGAGCTGGCGTACGAGCCGGACGATGTCCTGCGCGGCGCGGGGATCGAGTCCGGACGTCGGCTCGTCGAGGAACAACACCCGCGTGGACCGGGTCAGGAGCTCCTGCCCGAGGTTCACGCGCTTGCGTTGCCCGCCGGAGATGCCGCGCTGCACGGCGTCGCCGATGCGCGAGCCCCGGATGTGGGGGATGCCGAGCTCGTCGAGCACCCGGTCGACCTCGGCGTCGATCGTGCTGTCGGGGGTGTCGCGCGAGAAGCGGAGCCGACCCGAGAAGAACAGGCTCTCCTCGACGGTGAGCTCGGGCAGGACGATGTCGTCCTGGGGCACCACGCCCACGCGGGAGCGGTCGAGCGCGAGCAGGGCGTGGAAGTCCTCCCCGTCGAACAACACCGCCCCGCTGTCCGCGCGGGTCACCCCGGCGATCGCGTTGAGCAGCGTGGTCTTGCCCGCCCCGGAGGGCCCCACCATCGCGATCACCTCGCCGGAGAACACGGTGAAGCTCACGTCGTCGAGGAGCGACACGTCGCCGATCTGGCGGGTCAGGCGGCGCGCGGAGAGGGCCGTGAACACGCGCTCGCTGCGGGTGGTCACCACGCCCGCGGCGGCGTCGACCCGCAGCACGTAGGGGCCGATGCGGAGCTCGTCGTTCGGCCCCACCGGCGCCGACGAGACGGGGCGGCCGTCGAGCACCGTGGGGCGGCCGCTCTCGCCGTCGACGATGCGCCACACGCCGTCGGAGAGCACGAGGTCGGCGTGCCGCAGGGCCACCTGGGGGTCGAGCAGCACGATGTCCGCGCCGGGCGAGCGCCCGATGCGCATCCGTTCGCCGACCAGCGGCCACGCGCGGGTCTCGCGGTCGGCCTTCGACCCGCTGCGCTCCCGCCGGTGCAGGAGGGCGGTGAGCAGGACGGGGTCGACCCCGAGCTCCTCCGCCGCGTTCTCCACGCGGCGCGCCACGAGCGGGGTGATCGCGCCCTCCGGTGCGAGGACGATCAGCAGCGCGTCGACGAAGCGCAGGGCCTCTTCGGGCCCATAGGACGCGGCGAACCCGCGCAGGTCGAGGGAGGCGGCGTCCTGTTGCAGGAGCAGCCGGCCCGCGAGGGCGCCGAAGCGGCCGACGAACGCGTCGACCTCGTGCCGGTCGACCACGCCGCGGAACTCGGGGGCGGCGGCGAGCGCCACGAGCTCGGCGGCCTCGTTCGGATGCAGCCCCGTGCGCAGGCACACGGCCGCGCACACGGCGGGCACGACACCCGCGACCTCCTCACCGCTCGGGGCGGCGACGCGGAGGAGCAGGCGCACGAGATCGGCCGACCGGCGCACCATGTCGGGCGCGAGGTCGACACCGCGCGCCCGGAGCACCTCCTGGTAGCGCGACGCGAGCTGGCGCCAGGAAGGATCGACCGCCGCCACCTACTTGTAGGTGACCGCCGTGGACACCCCGGCCTTCTTCGCGGCGTCATTCAGCCGAGAGGCGTGCACCGCCAGGTAGAAGGTGTCGGTGACCGTCGGGATGTAGTTGAGCTTCGGCTCGCGGTCGTTCGACGTGTCGGTCAGGAGCACGTTGCCCGTGGCATCGTAGAGCACGAGATCGAGGTTCGCGCCGTTCTCGTCCCCACACGCGAGGAAGCGGTACTCGTTGCCCGCGTACAGCGTGATCAGGTACACGCGGTGCTCGCCGACGCCGAGGGTCGTGTTGGTCTGGCTGCGGACCTGGAAGCCGGTGGTGTAGCCCTCCCAGATCTTGGTGCGGAGGCAGGTCTCGGCGTACTCTTCGTCCGCCATGGCGGGGGCGGCGGCGAGCAGCGCGACAGAGAGAAGTGACAGCATGAATGCTCCTTAGAGCAGCGTGAGGACGGAGTCGGTCTGGCGCTTGATCTCGGTCACGTCCTCGGTCGTGAGCGCGGGCTTGGACGCGAGCTCCTGGAGCTTCTTCAGCGTGGACTCGAGCTGGCCGAGCACCTCGGCCGGGGCCTTGTCGGCGCCCTCGACCTGCACGTACTTGAGGAAGTACCCGGCCACCTGCGGCTGGCGCAGGAGCGAGTTGGCGGCCTCGATCTTCTGGGAGGTGAGGATGGCGTCGGACACGAGGTTCGACCCCTCGAGCCAGCTACCGGCCTGGATGAGCGGCACGACGCGCTCGCCCGCCTCGTACTTGATCTCGGGGATCATGACGCCGTGCAGCTCGTCGAGCTCCTTGAGCAGCTCGTCGCGAGAGGCCACGTCGTTCATGATCTTGTTGTTCAGCTCGTCGATCGTGGCGGCCACGTCGGGACCGGCGCCGAGCGCGGTCATGCCGAGCTTCACCTTCTCCAGGCGAGCGACGAGCTTCTCCTTGGGGGCGTCCTTGACGGTGAGCAAGGCGTCCGCGAGCAGCACGCCGGTGCGCACCGCCACGATGTCCTTGTTCTCCACGTCCATCTTGAACTCGCGCTCCTTCACCAGCGCGGAGAGGCCCCCGGCGATGCCGGCCTTCTCGAGCGCCTTCTGCATCTCGGCGGGCGAGGGCACGAGAGCGATGTTCTCCGCCTGCGCCTGGAGCTCGGCCACCGCGATGGCGGGGGGCGGCACGGTCGGCGTGGTGTCGGGGGCGCCCCCTTGCGTCGCGGGCTGCCCCGCGGCGCCCTTGTCCTTCTCGGGAGCCGTCTCGCCTCCACAACCGAGGAGGGACAGGGCAAGGATCAAGGTCGTGGAAGTCATGCAGGAACTCCTGAGCGGCGCCACGGCGGCGCCCGGCTGGGCCGCCCAGGGTACGCTAGTGCAGCACGTTTGACAAGGCGGGCCCGGATGCGAGCCGCCGCGTCACCGGGCCACGCCCACCAGGCCCGCCGTCGCGACCTCGTACACCTTCGACTCCGCGAACCCCGTGCCGTCGAGCAGGCGAATCAGGGCGTTGGGGCGCAGGCGGACGAGTGGCCAGGACAACACGTGGCGGAAGACCGGGTCGTCCGTGGACGGGAGGAGCCCGTTCACGACGAGGGTTCCACCGGGGGCGAGCAGGCCACGGGCCCAGCGGAAGAGCGCCGCCGCGAGCCGCTCGGGCAGGTACTCGAGCAGCCCGTCCAGGACCACGATGTGCTGCGGCGTGTGGCGGATCGAGGAGCGGCCGAGGCAGACCCCCACCAGGTCGTCCTGGACGAGCCGGAGGCGAAGGTCGCGGGCGCGGTGGGCACTTGCTGCCTCGACCGCCGCGAGCGCGGCACGGTTCCCGTCGACACAGGTGATCTCGCTCGGCATCCGCCCGCCGAGCTGCGCGAGGAGCGACGGCACGATCCCCCCGGTGGTGTTGACCACGAGGACACGGAGGGGCGGGTTGGCGGGGAGGGCCTCGAGGATCGTCTGGAGCGACAGGGCGCGGCGCTCACGGAAGCCGCGGGAGGTGGGCAGCGCGAGCAGCCAGGCGTCGAGCATCTCGCCGAGCGGGCCGTCACCCTCGGGCTTGTTGGCGAGGAGGTGGGCCATGGCGCCGGGAACCCCGACGGTGCCGACCTCTCCCCGGTCGAGCGCGAGCTCGCCGACGTGGGAGCGCATGACGTAGGGGTGCAGCTCGGCGGTCACGACGTCGCCGGCGATCCGGCCGTCCTCGTCGGACATGCGCGCCAGGGCCTCGCCCAGCGCCGCGCCGAAGTTGCGGAAGGCGGCGCCGAGCTCACGATCCGCGGTCAGGCGGTCGCGGCGGATGAGCGGCTCGAGCTCCATCAGGCGCGCCCGGAGCGCGTCCGCGAGGGCCTTTCCGTCGGCGGCGGCGACCTCGTTCGTCGGGCCGCGCGGGATGCCGCTCCCGCCGATCGCGCCGGCGACCGCCGAGGACATGACCGCCCGGTTCCGTTCGACCAGCATCCCGGCGAGGACCCGGTAGAATTCCGAGGCGAGCTGCGCTTCCTGCTCGAGGAGACGCACCAACGCCGCCCGCTCCCACCGCTGGCAGATCGCGGCTTCGGGCGCGCGCACGTCGGCGCTCCGCACGCTGTCCTCGAGGAACGACATCTCGCCGACCACCCCGCCGCGCCCGATGACGTCGAGCACGATGACGGGTTGGGTGCGCGTGTCGATGACCTCGAGCTCGCCCTCGGCGACCCGGAACAGGTCACCGCCGCGCTCCCCTCGGCGCAGCAGGAGCTCGCCCCGCGCCAGCCGTACGGTGGTCGCGACGCCGGACAGGCGGTCGCGGTGACGTTCGGAGAAGCGGTCGAGGAAGTCCATGCCGCGCGCAGCCTAGCACACCGCTTGGCCCGGTACCGCGTGGCGGGCACGTCGCGTTGGGGCCGCACGAGGCTGCCGGGAGTCCGGCGCACCGGTTAAGAGCAGCGATACCGGAGAGTTCATGGAAGAGGTTGACAAGCTCGTCGCCGCGCTGCGATCGGCGTCCTACAAGGAGCGGGAGCCCATCAAGGCCCAGCTGATCGCGCTCGCGCAGGGGCCCAACGGCCGCGCCGTGCGCGACCACCTCGACACCACGCGCCGCGGCGATCTGCTCGAAGTGCAGTGGGAGCTCGAAGAGGTGCTCGACGCCACCGCGCCCCCGAAGGCCGAGGAGCCCAAGAAGGCCGTCGAGGCCCCGCCGCCCGCCGAGCCGGCCGAGGACGCCAACCGTCCCCTCACCGCGAAGGACCTCGTGGTCGTCTACGACGACCCGCGCGGCCTCATGCTCCACAAGGCCAAGGTGGGCGACCGTTGGTTCGCCACCCAGTTCGACCCGAAGAGTGGCCAGCCGCAGACCTTCGAGCTGCACCCCACCGAGATCGCCCAGCTCAAGACCCAGCTCGCCGGCAGCCCGTACTGGGTGATCGGCGCGCCCGGTGCGCCGGTCGTCGCGGGCGCGGGCGCAGGCCCCGTCAAGGCCGCGGGCCCCGGCCCGTTGATGAAGGGCATGCCCGGCAAGCCGGGCGGCCGGTAGTCCATGCGCGAGGGCCCGGACGATCCGCGCGCCGCCTATGTCGCGGCCGCCCGTGCCCGCGCCGACGCGTTGTACGCGGGTGTCCTCACGCCCCACCGCTCCTGCGGCATCGCGCTCGCCGAGACCTTCGGGCTCCCCTCCGGCAGCTACCAGGCCCTCCGCAAGGGCGGCCTCACCGGAGAGGGCCCCTGCGGCGCCATCGCCGCGGGCTTGCTCGTCCTCGGCGAGCTCCTGGGAGACCCCTCCCCGACCGGCCCCCCGACCGACGCGCTCAAGGTGGGCGCGGCGCGGTACCGGTCCGCCATCGCCGCGAAGATCGACCTGGGCGTCGACACTGCATGCAACGCCCGCACCGCGCGGTTCGCGGCGTTCGTGAGCCCCGAGCGCCTCGGCTACTGCACGACCCTCGCGGCGATCGTCGCGGAGACGGTGGCCGAGGTGGCGTGGGACGCGGGCGCGGCGCGCGCGATTCCGCCGGCGCCGTGGGGGTAGGCGCGGCGCCCTGCCGCTACCCCCGTGCCTCGGCGGCTGAGAGCCGGACCATCGCGTCCGACATGCACGGGATAGCCTCCGCCGCATGAATTCCGAGCCGAGTCCCGCTCCGCACGAGCCCGCGCCCACGCCGTTGGAACGGTGGCTCCGACACGGCTCCGAGGGCGACCACGGCACCGAGACCTGGCCCTGGTACAAGGTGCTCTGGCTCACCGGCGTCGACTACTTCTCGACCCTCGGCTACCAGCCCGGTATCGCGCTCCTGGCGGCGGGCGCGCTCGCCCCGCTCGCGACGAGCATCCTCGTGTTGGTGACGCTCTTCGGCGCCGTGCCGATGTACCGCGAGGTCGCACGGCGGTCGTACCTCGGCCAGGGCTCGATCTCGATGCTCGAGCGGCTGCTCCCCGGGTGGCGCGGCAAGGCCTTCATCCTCGGGCTCATCGGGTTCGCGGCGACGGCGTTCATCGTGACCATGACCCTGTCCGCGGCCGACGCCGCGCTCCACGTCACCGAGAACCCGCTGGTCGAGCATTGGCTGAGCCACGCGCAGATCCCGATCACCATCGGCTTGCTAGTGATGCTCGGCGTGGTGTTCCTGCGCGGCTTCCGCGAGGCCATCGGGGCGGCCGGGCTGATCGCGGTCCCCTACCTGCTGCTCAACGTCGTCGTCATCGTGCGCGGCCTCTACGAGGTGGCGCAGCACCCGGAGTACCTCTCCAACTGGCAGGCCGCGCTGTCCCTGAAGGGGGATCCCGCCGCGCTCGCGCTCCTCGCGCTGCTCACCTTCCCCAAGCTCGCCCTCGGCCTCTCCGGCTTCGAGACCGGCGTGACCGTCATGCCGCTCGTGCGCGGGAGCCCGACGGACTCCACCACCGGGCCGCCGGTGGGCCGCATCCGTGCCACCGAGAAGCTCCTGCTCACCGCCGCCGTCATCATGAGCGGCGTCCTCATCGGCTCGAGCCTCGTCACCACGCTCCTCATCCCGGAGGCCGAGTGGTCCGAGGGCGGCGAGGCCGCCGGCCGTGCGCTCGCGTGGGTGGCCCACCACTACCTGGGCTCCGTGTTCGGCACGATCTACGACATCTCGACCATCCTCATCCTCTGGTTCGCCGGGGCGTCCGCGATGGCGGCGCTGCTCAACATCATCCCCAAGTACCTGCCCCGGTTCGGGATGGCGCCCCAGTGGGTCGGGTTCGTCCGCCCCCTCATCCTCGTCATCACCGCGATCAACATCGTGGTCACGATCTACTTCGGCGCCGAGGTCGAGGCCCAGGCCGGCGCCTACGCCACCGGGGTGCTCGCGCTGTTCTTGTCGGCGGCCATCGCCGTGACCCTCGCGGTCCGCGCGGAGGCCAAGGCCGAACGCAAGCCGCAGTGGGTCGCCGTTCCGTTCGCCCTCATCACGCTCGTGTTCGCCTTCGCGTTCTTCGACAACGTCTACGAGCGGCCCGACGGCATCGTCATCGCGTCGGTGTTCATCCTCTCCATCCTCGTGCTCGGCGCGATGTCCCGCTACTGGCGGGCCACCGAGTTTCGCGTGGAGCGGCTCGAGTTCGCCAACGCCGAGTCGCAGAAGTTGTGGGAGGAGATGCGGCCCCGCAAGGTGCACTTCGTCACGGTGAAGCACGCGGACACGGCTTTTTCGAAGGTCAAGGCGCGCATCAAGAAGCACTACGCGGTGAGCGGGCCGATGGCGTTCCTCCACGTGGAGCTCGCGCGCGATCGCAGCGAGTTCGACAGCGCGCTCTCGCTCCGCGTGCAGCGCCTCGGTGACGACTACCGCATCACGGTGAACAACGCGGTCGCGGTGGCGAACACCGTGGCGTTCATCAGCGAGCAGCTCGATCCCATCAGCATCTTCCTCGGGCTGACGCGCGAGAACCCGATGACCCAGGCGTTCCGCTACCTCATCTGGGGCGAGGGCGAGACCGGCATCCTCGTGTACCAGATCCTGCTGCGGTACTGGAACCGGACGCACGAGGACGATGTGCGGCCGAACATCTTCTTGATGAGCGACTGATCCGCTACCGCAACGTCCGCCCGTGCGCCCGCAGCTCCGAGAACACCCGCCCCTCGATCGCCGCGAGGTCGCCGGCGGAGTAGCCGAGGCGCGAGGCGAGAAAGCCGATGACGCGGGCTTCCTCGAGGCCATAGCGGCCGTCGGAGACGGCGACGGTGAGCGCGGCGGTCAGGAACAGGTCGGCGTGGGACCAGAGCTCGTCGAAGGGGGCGGGGTCGATGTCGGGGGGGACGAGGCGGTCGAACAGGCCGGCGAGCAGGGCCTGCTCGACGTCGGGGAGGCCGCTGGCGCCCGCGACCTCGGACAGGCCGCGGCGGAAGGCGGCGAGCACCTCGGGGGACATGCCCGCGTCCTCGATGCGCTCGTACAGCCGCATCAGAAGCCCATCTCCTCGGGGCGGCGGTAGCCCCAGGCGCGCTGCAGGAAGCGCAGCTCGTACGGGGCCTTGTACCACCCGAGACGCCACCGGGCCTCGGAAAGCGCGCGCAGGGCCCGGCGTTGCCAGGGGCCGATGCGCAGATCACTGACCGTCGGGTAGCGGGCGTGGAGCACGGTCTCGAAATCATACACGGAGTCGACCAGCTCGGGCCGCATCCACGGGGTGCGCGGGTTGCGACGGCGGTCGTAGGCGGCCCACTCGGGCGAGAGCCAGGCGTCCAGCGTCTCCGGCAGGGAGAAGCCCAGCTTCTGCGCCTCGTCGTACATGCCCGGGAGCGGCACGGGCGTGTAGAGGTAGAGGATGATCTCGCAGTCGGGGTTGTCGCGCTTGAGGTCACGCACGAGCGCGAGGCTGCGCGACACGTCGCGCTCCGGATCGCCCGGGTTGGCGAGGACGAAGGAGAATTCCGGACGGATGCCGTGGCGGCGGGCGAGGCGGTTGAGCGCGCGCGTGTCGGCCACGGTGAGGCCGCCCTTGTCCATCTGATCGATGGCGTCCTGATCGCCGCTCTCCGCGCCGAAGAACACCATGCGCAGGCCCGATCGCGCCATCGCCTCCCACGTGGCGCCCGAGAACCCGAGCATCGTGTCGATGCGGCCCTCGCCCCACCAGGACACGCCCAGATCCGTGATGCCGCGGCTCACCTCGGCGACCCGCTTCTCCCACGCGAAGAAGTTGTTGTCGTGGAACTCGATCGCGTCGGCGCGGTACTCGGTGGCGAGGCGGCGCACGATGCGCACGACGTGGTCCGCCGGGTCGGGGATCCACTTCCCCTCGAACATGTTCACGACCGCGCAGAAGTTGCAGAAGTACGGGCAGCCCGCGCTCGCGTGGTGGTTGAACGTGCGGTTGCCGAGGAACGTGCGGGCGGCGTACCGCTCCATGTCCAGCCGCTCGTAGGGCGGGTCGGGGAAGTCGGCGGGGCGAACCGAAGCGCGGGTCGGGCCCTTCACGAGCGCGCCGTCCCGCCACGCCGCTACCCCCGGCACGGCCGCGGGGTCGGCGCCGGCCTCGAGCGCGTCGAGCAGCTCGGGCAGCGTGCGTTCGCCCTGGCCCATCACGACGAGGTCCACGCCGGCGTCCCGCGCGGCGGCGTCGGGGTACACGGTGGGGAAGTAGCCGCCCCAAACGATGGTGAGCGCGGGGTGGCGCGCCTTGAGCGCGCGACACAACGGCGTCGCGACGGCGAGCTGCGGCCCCGGCATGACCGTGACGAGCAGCACGGTGCCGGGCCGCGCGCACAGGGCGTACAGGCGGGCCTCGGCGTCGGGCTCGACGTTGCCGTCCACCAGGGCCCACTCGCAGCGGAGCACGCGCGCGAGCATCAGGACGGAGAGAGGCAGGCGGCGATGCGCCTTCTGGGCGCGCGGGTTGAACAGGACGACGTTCATGCGTGAGGACCGGGGCGCGCGCCGAAGGGGCGGCGGCGCAGCACGAGGAGGGAGTGATCGCCGAGGTCGCGGAGGAGCGGCCACCCAGCGACCCAGGGCTCCACCCGCGTGCGACGGCCGGGGCGCCCGCCGAGGTCCGGCGGCGGCACGAGGGCGCCGAGGGCCTCGCGATGGACCACGTCGAAGGTGGGGAGCGCGCGCACGACATCGGCGCCCGCGAGGTAGCGCAGCGCGACGGCGTGCCCGGCCACGTCGACGGTGGGCACGTGGCGGCGGGGACGCCGGCCGCGGGCGAGGAGCGCGAGGTCCTCCGCGGGGCACCAGCGGTTGATCACGACGAGCACCGCGTGGGCGCCGGGCCGCAGCAGCGCGGCGAGCGAGCGGCCGAAGCCGGAGAGGTCCGCGAGGCAGTTGATCGCGCCGAAGTTGGAGAGCGCACCGTCGAACGGGGCCTCGGCGAGCAGCGGGTCGAGCGCATCGAGGTCTCCTTGCCGCACGTCCGCCGCGCGGCGACGCGCTTCGGCGACCATGCCCGGCGAAGCATCGACCGCCACGACGGCATGCCCGAGGGCTTCTAGCACCGCCGCGTCGAGTCCCGCGCCACACCCGAGATCGAGAATTCGGCCGCGGTCGGGAAAGAACCGCGCACACGCCGCGATCACACGCCCGCGTAAGAGACGCGCCAGCGGATTGCTGCCCCAGGTCGCGACGTAGTCGCCGGCGTGGCGGTCAAAGGCATGCAAAGTCTCCGACGGGACGGGCATGGGCTGGCAACCTTTCATTGACACTATCGGACATCGCTCCGTACCATGGTGCCCCCCGTACCGGAGCCCTCCATGTCGTCGATGCTGCGCACCTCCCGTCTGCTCGCCCGCCTCGCGCTGGGGGGGCTCCTCGTGGGGTCCGCGGCCCTCGCGCCCGAGGTGGCCTGGGCCCAGGCGGCGCCGGGGGCGACGTTCGAGGGCACGTCGGGCCTCATCGAGCTGGTCGCCCCCACCGGCCTCGTGGGAGACGGCGCTACCGCCGCCGACCTCTATGTGCTTGCGCTCTCCCCCGCGGGCGCCCCGATCACGGGCATCAAGGGCAAGCCGACAGCCACGGCCGGCGCCACGACCGATCTGGTCGAGGTGGGCGGTGGCCTGTACCGGTTCACGTTCACCCCCGCGAAGACCGACAGCGTCGCCACCGTGACCGTGTCGCTCAAGAGCAAGCTCCCGTCCAAGGAGGCCTTCGCGCGCAGCTGGTCGTTCACCGTGGCGCCCCCGCGCAGCCAGCGCCTGACCGTCGCGACCAACCCGCAGCAGCTGGTGCTCACCCAGGATCTGACCGCCTCGGTGGCGTTCAACCTCGCGGGCGGAGACCGCCAGAACCTCACCGGTGTCGACCTCGCGGTGCGCCCCTCCGCCGGCTCGGTCGAGAACCTCATCTCGCTCGGTGGCGGCCAGTTCAGCGCGCTCTACACCGCCCCCCCGGTGAAGTACCCGCACCTCGCGCTGCTCACCGTGGTCGACCGCCGGGATCCCTCCCGCGCCTACGCCGGCATCGCGGTGCCGCTCGTCGGCAAGGCCGACTACCCGGTGACCGTCGCCGTTCCCGGCAGCAGCGTCATGTTGAAGGTCGGCGGCCGCGAGTTCGGCCCCATCCCGTCGGACGCGATGGGCCGCGCCACCGTCCCCATCATCGTGCCGCCGGGCGCGAGCAACGCCACGAAGCGCACGATCACCCCCGACGGGAAGGTCTCCGAGGAGCCCCTCGACCTGAAGATCCCCGAGGCCCGCCGCATCGCCCTGTTCCCGGCCGCGGCGGCGATCCCGTCCGACGGCCGCCTCCAGGTGCCCGTGCGCGCCATGGTCGTCACCGCTGACGGCAAGCCCGACGAGGGCGCCTCCGTCGTCTTCTCGACCACCGCCGGCATCGTGAGCACCGCCCGCCACGAGGGCGGCGGCATCTACGTCGCGACCTACACGCCGCCCTTCGGCAACACGGCCAGCCAGGCCACCCTCGCCGTCAACCTCGCGGACAAGCCGGCCCTCCAGGCCGACTCGCTCACGATCAACCTGGTCGCCACCCGCCCCACCAGCGTGGTGCTCACCACCGAGCCCTCCTCGCTCCCCACCGGGGCCGAAGGCTTCAAGGTGTTCGCCAAGGTCACCGGGCCCGACGGCGCCGGCCTCGGCAGCCGTTCGGTCAACTTCACCGCCAATGGCGCGCGGCTGAAGGACGGCGTGAAGGACCTCCGCAACGGCGACTACCAGGCGGTCTTCTCCACCACCGGCAACGGGCCGGTCGAGCTCTCCGCGAACGTGTCGTCCGCCAAGACGGGCAACCCCCTCGCCCGCGTCCTGCTCCTCCCCGCGCGCGAGCGGCTCCCCGGGGACGGCGTCTCCAGCGCGATGGTCACCGTCGCGACGGTCGACGAGTTCGGCTACCCCGTCCCCAACCAGGCGGTCACGATCAAGGTCGCCCAGGGCGACGGCACGATGCCCGCGCAGGCGACCACGAACGAGGACGGCATCGCCCAGGTGTTCTACACCGCGGGCCGCAAGAACGGCGTCGTCTCCATCACGGCCACCGTCGGCGATCTCGCCGCGGCGACCACGCTGGTCCAGGCGCCCACCACGCTCGTCCTCCCCGACCTGCCCGTGTCCGCCTCCAAGCAGGTCGCGGCGCTCGCCGGCGAGTGGCAGGGCAGCCTCGTGACCGTGCGCCTCGAGCGGGAGGGCATGGCCGCGGCGGTGCTCGTGCCGACCGGCGCCGTCACCGCGACCTCGGGCGGCGGCGCCCCCGCCAAGATGGGCCTCCTCTCCGACCCGGCGACCGTCAGCGCGGGCGGCACCGTCATCCTCAAGGTGTCCGTGCTCGACGCGAACGGGCGTGGCGTGGGTGGCCAGCAGCTCGACTTCCTCACGTCCACCGGCACCGTCGGCGCGGTGTCCGACCTCGGCGGCGGCGCCTACCAGGCCACGTTGAGCGTGCCCGCGGGCACCACCGGCGAGGTCAAGGTCTCCGCCGCGACGCGCGACGGCTCGACCTCGACGTTCATGCGCCTGCCGGTCGGCGGCGCCGACGCCGCCTGGGGCACCAACCCCTTCGCGACCACGCCGGTCGACCCCTACGCGACCAAGCAGCCCGTCGCGACCACGCCTCCGCCCGCCACGACCACCGCCCCGATGTTGACCCCCCCGGCAACCACCACGACCGGCGCGGGCACCTCCACCACGACCGTCACCAAGGTCCCGGTCACCAGCGAGCGGCCGTGGCTGCGCATCCGCGCCGGCTACAGCTACGCCAGCTACTCCTACGAGCAGCTCAAGCTCACGAAGGCCACGGTGCTCTTCCCCGAGAACATCGGGCTGGGCGCGGGCGCGCAGGGCTTCCAGGTGGCGGGCCGCATGTGGGTGCCCACCTTCCCGTACCTGGGCGCGAACGTCGAAATCCGCGCCGGCCGCTACACGCTCGATCCCGCCCCGCTCTGCGCCGAGCTCGAGCGCCCCTGCGCCGACGCCGAGCCCGTGGGTGACTGGCTGGTCGACGCCAAGGTCCTGGTCGACGGCCGCTACCCGTTCGACGTGGGCGCGAGCCAGTTCTGGATCGGCGCCCAGGTCGGCTGGTCGCAGAGCGACGTGCAAGCCTACAAGGTCGTCGACAACTCGATCGAGCTCGACCAGATCTCGATCAGCTCGCTCGCGATCGGCCCCGAGGTGGGCGTCGAGGTCGGCAAAAACCTGTTCTTCCACACCTACTTCCTCGAGCACCTCGCCGGCTTCACCACGCCCTACAACACCCAGTTCGGCGTGGACGGCGGATACGCCTTCGGCGACGGCAGCGGCATGGCGCCGTACATCTCCGCGGCCTACGACTTCTCAGCCCGCAAGGTGTCGGTCGAGAACGCGGGCGGGGAGCCCGTCGGCGAGATCTCGGACGCGCAGCACGCCATCACCGTGTCGGTGGGCATCCAGCTCTAGGCGGATCGGGCACGTACGGCGGGGGGTGGTCCGGTCTGGGCCGCCCCTCTCGGCGTTTTACGGCGCCTGCTCCGCCGACGACGCCGCGGGCGCGAGGCCCTCGGCCGCGGTCGCCCCGGCGCTGCTCGGCACGGCGAGCGGCTCGACGCGGAGCCAGTGGCCGCGCCAGGTCTCGTCCGCGGCGCGCACCAGGAAGCCCTCGTACCACTCGACGATCGCGTAATCGCCGGCGGGCAGGTCGAGCACCACCCAGTCGCGACCGGGGCTGCGCGGCGTGGTGGTGATCGTGTCGATCCGGGCGGCGTCGAAGGTCCAGGTCTCGGTGCCGGCCCGCGCCATCCGGTAGGCGCACCGGTCCGCGTCGAGCGCGTACACCCGCCAGTCGACGGTGTGGTTGTCGAGCAGGCGCACCGGGCCGGGCGGGACCACGACGGGCTCCCCCACGCGGCTGTCCATGCACCAGCGCTGGTCGTTCGCGCTCGCGATGCGCAGGAGCGGCGCGGCGGGCAGGCGATCGAGGCTGCCGTCCCCCGCGAGCCACAGGCCGTCCCCCAACGGGATCGCGGCGAGCTCGACCGAGCCCACGTCGTGCTCGCCCGTGCCCTCGGCGTGGACGAGCCAGGTACGGTCGAGGTGATCGGGGTGGGTCACCGCGAAGCTGCGCGTGCCGTCCTCACAGCCGACACGGAAACGCCCGTCGGCGCCGGTGACCGCTTCGCAGCCCGGCGACGTCAACACCGCCCCGGGCACGGCCGCGCCGCCGGCGGTGCGGACCTCCCCCGTGAGCGTCGTCTGGCAGGCGACGAGCAGGAACAGCAGCAGACGCTACTCCTGGACCCAGATGTGGTCGATCTTGGTGCCCGGCACGATCAGCGTGCACGGCTTGCCCTCGAGCGCGCGGCCCCGCTCGTCCAGGAACTTCTCGACCTTGATCGAGGCGCCGAGCGCGTTGGCCTCGCCGAGGGTGCCGTCGAGGATGGTGGCGGTCGGGGGCACGTGCTCGCTGCCCCCCTGGAGGGTGAACAACGGCTGGCGGAGGAAGATACGGACGCGCACGGCGGCTCCGGGGAAACGGAGCCCATAACCCCTCCTCATCATCGGCGGCCTTCCGCGGCCGACCTCGCCCGTATAGGAGGGACCGCGGAGAGCCGACGATGTTCCTCATGTGGTTGGTGTTTGGCTGCAACGGCCAGGATTCCCAGGCGGAGAACGCGAAGCTGACGCAACGCGTGGCCGACCTCGAGCGCACGCGCGATCGGTTGGAGAAGGACAACGAGGCCCTCAAGGCCCGGGTCAAGCGGGCCCAGGAAGAGGAAGACAAGGGCAAGAAGCTCGCTTCCCTCGAGAAGCTCGGGCTGAAGGACGGCCAGAAGCTGGTCGCCACCTTCCAGACCAGCATGGGCGACATCTCGTGTGTCCTCCGCCCCGAGCAGGCCCCGGAGACCGTCGCGAACTTCGTCCAGCTCGCCCGCGGCGACAAGCCGTGGACCGACCCGAAGACCCGCAAGGAGGTCACCGGCCCGCTCTACGACGGGACGACCTTCCACCGCGTCATCCCCGACTTCATGATCCAGGGCGGCGACCCCCTCGGCAACGGCACCGGCGGCCCCGGCTACGAGTTCGCGGACGAGGTCGGCGACTTCACCGTCTTCGACAAGTCCGGCCTCCTCGCCATGGCGAACTCCGGCCCCGACACCAACGGCTCCCAGTTCTTCATCACCGAGGGCACCCCCACCCATCTGAACGGCAAACACACCATCTTCGGCGACTGCGAAAACCTCGACCTCGTCGCCAAGATCGCCCGCGTCCCGGCCAAGCGCGACAAGCCGGACACGGACGTGGTGATCAAGAAGATCGTGATTGCGGCGCGCTAGCACGGCGGGGGCCCCGGCTGATGTACAGTGCAGCCCGGAGGCCCCGTTGCGTCCTGTCGTCCTCGTGCTCTTCGGCGCGATCGCGTGCCACGCGAAGGAGCCCGCCGGTACGGACGGCCCGCAAGGGGACTCGGCCGAGACGGGCGCCGCGGACACCGATCCGGTAGAGACGGGCGACACAAATCTCGAGACGGGCGACACCGATCCGGTCGAGACGGGCGACACCGATCCGGTCGAGACGGGCGACACCGATCCGGTCGAGACGGGCCCCACCGCCCCCCTCGCGTCGTCCACCGCGGTCCTGCTCGGGGAGGCCGAGTCCGACGGAGCGGGCGCGAGCGTCTCGGGGGCGGGCGACCTCGACGGCGACGGCCTCGCCGATCTGGCGGTCCTCGCCGCGGGAAAGGTGGCGATCTACGTGGCCTACGGTCCGGTGGTGGGCACGTCGAACCTCGCGAACGCGCCGACGCTCCTCGACATGAGCGGCACCGACGCTGAGATCGTCACCCTCGCCGGCGGCGCCGATCTGACCGGCGACGGGCTCACGGACGTGCTCGTCGGCCGGTACGCGGACTCCTTCTACGATGAGGAGATCGGGGGCGCGTACCTGTTTCCCGGTCCGTGCGCGGGCACGCTCACGACGGCCGACGCGATCCCCCTCGTCGGCGAGACCTCGCACTTCTACGTGCAGATCGGGGACTACCCCTATTCGAACGCCGGCGCCGCGCTCGCGACGGGCGATCTCGACGGGGACGGCGCCACCGACGCCGTGGTGGGCGACACCGCCTCGGCGGGGATCTACGGCGTCCCCGGGCCGATCGCCTCGTCCGTGGCGCTCGTCGACATGCCCGCGGCCCACCGCACCGACGGAGACCTCGGCGATGCCCTCGCGGTCGCCGACGCCGACGGCGACGGCTTCGACGACGTGTTCGCGCTCGGCATCCGGTACGACGGCGCGGGCGCCGTCGTCCTGCTCCCCGGTCCGCCGACCGCCTGGAGCGACGTCACGAGCGCCGACGCGCTCGTCCTCGGCGACGCGGATCACCTGCCCTACGCGATCGCCGCCGGGGACGTCGACGGGGACGGCCTCGCCGATCTCGTGCTCGGGTTTCCGTACGACGCCACCGGCGGAGACACGGCGGGATCCGTCCGCATCTTCACGTCCCCCGTCGCGACCGGAACGACAGCGGGCGCGGCCGACGCGACGCTGCTCGGCGCCGAGGACGACTCCGCGGGGCAGTCGGTGGCGGTGCTCGATCCGGCGGCGTCGGTCGCGACGCTCCTCGTGGGCGGGACGAACTACTACCCGGTCTACGCGACGGCCGGAAAGACGTGGATCGCCCACGGCATCGCCGGCACCGTCGAGCTCCTGACGCTCCCGACGCTCACGGGCTCCCGCAACCAGCAGGCCGGCTACTCGGTCGCGGGGGCGGGCGACGTGGACGGGGACGGCTTCGCGGATGTGCTCGTCGGCGGCCCGGGGGACGACACGCACGCGATCGACGCCGGCGTCGCCTGGCTCCTGTCGGGGGCGAGCCTGCCATGATCCTGCTCCTCGCCTGCGTGACGACCGACGACGCCTCGAAGGTCCCGCTGGACCCCGATCCGCCGGATACCGCCGCGGACACCGCCGACACGGACGAAACCGACGACACGACGGACACGGCCCGCGACTCGGCGACGGACACGGACACGACGAGCGACACCGACACCGGCACCGTGCCGGCCGAACGCCGCGACCTCGACATGGACGACGCCGAGCCGCGCATCCTCGGTGACGCGAATCTCCAGCAGGCGGGGACGAGCATCAGCGTCGGCGATGCCGACGGCGACGGCGAGACCGACATCCTGCTCTCCGGCCAGTACGGCGTGCAGGCCTGGATCTTCCCGGCGAACCTCGCCGGCGTCCACGAGGTGGGCGAAGCGGCGATCTCGTTCTCGGGGGGCGACGAGTACGCCTGCAACTACCCGGCCTGCGTCACGTCGTTCGTGGGAGACGTCGACGGCGACGGTCACGACGACGTGCTGATCGGCCGCCCGGACGAGGGCAACGGCGAGGCGGACCTGCTCCTCGGGCCGTTCTCCGGCGACCGTGACGTCGCGACCGCGGACTCCGTGTTCACCACGCTCGTCGACTACTCGTACGCCGGGACGACCATCGGAGCGGGCGATTTCGACGCGGACGGCCTCTCCGATCTGCTGATCGGCGCCCCGAGCGACATCACCGGACGCGCCTACGTGGTCTACGGGCCGGCGGTGGGCCGTGACCTGTCCGAGGCGGACGCCGTGCTCCGCGGCGTCACGACGGACGGCGATGCCGGCACCCTCGTGCAGAACGCCGGGGATCTCGACGGCGATGGCATCGATGACATCCTCGTCGGCACCAACTACCAGGCGTCCACGCTGTTCGTCGTGCACGGCCCGGCCCGCGGCGCCATCGACCTGTGGGACGCCGATCGCATGCTCACCCTCCCCGCGCTCGACGCCGCCACCGTGTCCGATCTGGACGGGGACGGCGCGCGCGAGATCGTGCTCGGCTCCGGTCGCGACGAGGACGACCCCAACGGCTCGGGGCCCGGTCGGATCTGGGTCCTTCCGGGCGAGGGGGCGGGCACGGCCGATGAGGACGACGCAGTCGCGGTGCTCGAAGGCGAGACGCGGTATCACCGGGCCGGCCGCTCGCTGGGCTCGGCCGGCGACGCCGACGGGGACGGTCGCGAGGATCTGCTCGTGGGCGCCAGCAGCGGCCGGGGGAGTGGGGCGGCCGTCGCGTACCTCGTGCTCGGGCCGGTGAGCGGAGCGATGTCGCTGGCGGACGCGCGGGTGCGGATGGTCAGCTCCGCCGAGGCGGACGCGCCGATGGAGCTCGCGCCGGCCGGGGACATCGACGGCGACGGTGTCGACGACTTCCTCATCGCGACGCCCTACCAGACGGTCAGCGCGCGGTTCGAAGGGGCGGTGTGGCCGATCGTCGGGAGCGCGTGGCGGTGATGTCCGGACTGTCCCGTCCACAATCCCTCCGGGCCATGAGCGGGACCAAGCCGCGGCACAGGCTCCGGCTCCGCGGGGATGCCCTCGACGAGACAGCGCCGAGGGAAGATCAGAGCACTCCTCCCCTCCGGGCCATGAGCGGGACCAAGCTCTGGCATCAGGCGTCGGGTTCGGGACGGATGCCCTCGACGAGACTGCGCCGGGGATCGGGGCAGCCCGCCTGCGGCCCGGGTCCCCCGGTGGGGCCCCCTTTGGGGGGGACCGGGGGGGGCCCCGGGCCGCGGTTCTGGCGGGCTGCCCCGATCCCCCCGAAGCCTCAGACGAGGGCAATCACCGCCGAAACCGGCGCATGATCCGAGAGCGAAGCGTCCCGCTCGATGAAGGACTCCACCACCCGCACGTTCGGCGTCGCGAACAAATAGTCGAGCCGCCACCCCACATCGTTCGCCCGCGCCTGCCCACGGCTCGACCACCACGAGTAGGCCACCGTGTCGGGATTCGCGACGCGAAACACGTCCTGCCAGCCCGTGGCGAAGAGCCGCGTCATCCACGCGCGCTCCTCGGGGAGGAACCCCGAGTTCTTCTCGTTCTGCTTGGCGTTCTTGATGTCCATCGCCGTGTGCGCGATGTTGATGTCGCCGCACACCAGCGTCGGCCGCCCGCTCGCCAAGCGCGCCGCCAGCCAGGGCCACATGTGCTCCAGGTACTCGTACTTCCACGCCTGGCGGTCGGGCCCCGAGGAGCCCGAGGGCAGGTAGACGCTGTACACGTCGAGCCCCGCGAGGTGCGCGCCGGCCACGCGGCCCTCCTGGTCGCCGCGCTCGTGCCCGCTCCCCACGGAAAACGTGGCGGGGTGCGCATCCCGGACCCACACGGCCGTGCCCGAGTAGCCCTTCTTCTGCGCGGGGTGCCACGCGCAGGTCCAGCCCGGCGGGGCCCAGAGCGCGGGCTCGAGGCAGGCCTGGTCGGCGCGGATCTCCTGGAGGCAGAGCACGTCGGGGGCCGCGCGGGCGAGCCAGTCGCGGAAACCCCGGCGATCGGCCGAGCGCAGGCCGTTCGCGTTGAGGGTGGTGATCTTCATGTGTCGCCGCCTAATGCGTTGGGCGGATAGAGAGCGCCGCCACGAGGGTCCAGATGGATCGGGACAGTTACCTCACCGGTGAGAACGCGGCGTACCTCGAAGAGCTCCTGCAGGAGCTCCACGATGACCCCGAGGCGATCGACCCGGCCACCCGCACCGCGCTCGAACCGTTGAACGGGACGCTCCCGCAGGGCCCGACAATCGCGCCGCGCAGCATCTTCCGTGCGCGCGGAAACGGTGCGGGCGCGATCACCGGCGCCCCCCCGACCGATCTCGCCTCGGCCGAGCGCCAGGCCAAGGTCGCCCGCCTCATCAACGGCTACCGCGTGCACGGCCACTGGGCCGCGGACATCGATCCCCTCGACACGAAGGAGATCGCCAGGCACCCCGAGCTCGATCCGACCTTCTACGGGCTCACCGACGCGGATCTGGACGCCCAGGTCTCCACGAGCCCGCTGTACGGCATGCCCCCGTACGCGACCGTGCGCGAGATCCTCGTCCGGCTGCGGCAGGTGTACTGCGGCACCGTCGGCGTCGAGTTCATGAACGTGCTCGATCCCGAGGCCAAGCGCTGGGTGTTGCGCCGCTTCGAGACCATGGTGCACGAGCCCGCGATGGACCGGGACACGCAGGTGCGCGTGCTCCAGATGCTCACGCGTGCCGACGGCTTCGAGCGGTTCCTGGGCACCAAGTTCATCGGCAACAAGCGCTTCTCGCTCGAGGGCGCCGAGTCGCTCATCCCCTTGCTCGATCTGACGCTGACCGAGGCGGGCCGCCACGGCGTGCGCGAGGTCGTCATCGGCATGGCGCACCGCGGCCGCCTCAACGTGCTGCTCAACATCCTCCACAAGCCGCCCGCGCAGATGCTCGCGGAGTTCGCCGACCACTCCGCGCACGACGAGGAGGCGGGCTCCGGCGACGTGAAGTACCACCTCGGGTACTCCAGCGAGCACGTGACGCCCGACGGCGACAAGCTGCACCTCTCGCTCGCGTTCAACCCCTCCCACCTCGAGGCGGTCAACCCCGTGGTCGAGGGCCGCGTGCGCGCCAAGCAGGACCGCGACAACGACCGCGAGCACGTCCGCACCATGCCGCTCCTCATCCACGGGGACGCCGCGTTCGCCGGCCAGGGTCTCAACGCCGAGGTGCTCAACCTCTCCGCGCTCCGCGGCTACAGCACCGGCGGCACCATCCACGTCGTGGTCAACAACCAGGTCGGCTTCACGACGTCCCCGGGGGACGCCCGCTCCACCCCCTACGCCACCGACGTGGCCCGCATGCTCGGCGTGCCCATCTTCCACGTCAACGGCGAGGATCCGGAGTCGGTCGCCCGCGTCGTGACCTTCGCGGCGGAGTGGCGCGCCACGTTCCGGCGCGACGTCGTCATCGACATGTACTGCTTCCGCAAGCACGGCCACAACGAGATGGACGAGCCGGCCTTCACCCAGCCGCTCATGTACCAGAAGATCGCGCAGCACCCCGGCGTGCGCGAAGTGTACCTCCGCTCCCTGGTCGAGCGCGGCGTGATCTCCCGGGACGACGCCGACAAGATGATGGCCGAGTTCCACTCCGAGCTCGACACGGCGCTCGCCCTCGCGAACGTGCCGAAGGCACCGAGCCCGATGGGCGGCCTCTGGGCCGGCTACCACAGCGGCCGTCCCGACGTGGTCGACACCACGGTGCCCGAGGCGCGTCTGAAGGAGCTCCTCCACAAGCTCAACCACGTGCCGGACGACTTCCATCCGAACCCCAAGATCAAGCGCATCTTCAAGCTGCGCGAGGAGCAGGCCGACCTCGATCGGCCGCTCGACTGGGCCGCTGGCGAGCTCCTGGCCTACGCCTCCTTGGTGACGCAGGGCAGCCCCGTGCGCATCTCCGGTCAGGACGTGCAGCGCGGCACCTTCTCGCATCGTCACGCCGTCCTCATCGACGCGGAGACCGGGCGGGAGTGGGCCCCCGTCGCCAACCTCGAGGCGGGCCAGGCGCCGTTCGAGTGCTACAACTCGCTCCTGTCCGAGGCCGGCGTGCTCGGCTTCGAGTACGGCTACTCGCTCGACTACCCCGAGGCGCTCGTCATCTGGGAGGCCCAGTTCGGCGACTTCGTGAACGGCGCGCAGGTCATCATCGACAACTTCATCGTGTCGGGCGAGGCCAAGTGGAACCGCCTCACCGGCGTCGTGTTGTTCCTGCCGCACGGCTACGAGGGCCAGGGCCCCGAGCACAGCTCCGGCCGCATGGAGCGTTTCCTCCAGAGCGCCGCGCAGGACAACATGCAGGTCGTCAACTGCACCACCCCGGCGCAATTGTTCCACCTGTTGCGACGCCAGGTGATGCGCAAGGTGCGCGACCCGCTGATCGTGTTCACGCCGAAGAGCCTGCTCCGCCACCCCCAGGCCACCTCGCACCTCTCCGATCTCACGAGCGGCGGCTTCCAATCCGTCATCCCCGACGGCGCCGGCAAGAAGCGCCTCGTGTTCTGCTCGGGCAAGGTCTACTACGACCTGCTGGAGAAGCGCGCGACGATGCCCGAGAGCGACGTGGCGCTCGTCCGCGTCGAGGAGATCTACCCCTTCCCGCTCGCCGCCATGCAAGCCGAGATGGCCAAGCACCCCGGCGCCTCCCTCGTGTGGTGCCAGGAGGAGCCCAAGAACATGGGCCCCTGGCCCTTCGTGGCGCTGGAGCTCATGGAGGCCGGCATCCGCGTGGAGTACGCCGGGCGCGCGGCCAGCGCGTCTCCCGCCACCGGGTTCCACGGCCGCCACGAGCGCGAGCAGCGGGAGCTGGTGCAGAAGGCGCTGGGGTAGGCGGCTCCGGAATTCCGGTCTGGAACTCCGGAGAATCAGGTAAGCAGGAAACAAGGAAAGCAGGACTGAAGAATCAGGAATTCCGATTCCCCTTCCTGCCTTCCTCTATTCCTGCCTTCCTGATT
>JAZKFH010000025.1:0-204993 GCA_040386535.1 Myxococcota bacterium
GTTCTCCGGTTCTCCGGTTCTCCGGTTCTCCGGTTCTCCGGTTCTCCGGTTCTCCGGTTCTCCGGTTCTCCGGTTCTCCGGTTCTCCGGTTCTCCGGTTCTCCGGTTCTCCGGTTCTCCGGTTCTCCGGTTCTCCGGTTCTCCGGTTCTCCGGTTCTCCGGTTCTCCGGTTCTCCGGTTCTCCGGTTCTCCGGTTCTCCGGTTCTCCCCAGCCGACTACCCGGCTTCGCGCGCCGAACGCGTGAGGTAGTCCACCAGGTCCAGCTTCGTGAGCATGCCCTTGAGCGTGCGATCCTCGCCGATCACGACGGCGACGAGGCCCTCGTTGAAGAGCTTGGAGAGCACGGAGGCGTCGTCCGTCTCCTCGACGGTGCGGACGTTGCGGAACATGACCTCGGCCACGCGGCTCTGGAGGCCGGCGCGCCCGTCGACCAGCTTCCCGAGCACGTCGGTCTCGGTGAGGATGCCGATGAGACGGCCCTCTTCGAGGACGGGGATCTGGCTGATCCCCTTGCTCTTCATGAGCTTGACGGCGTCCGCCACGGACTGGCCGCCCTCGGCGGTGACGAGGTCGCGGCGGGGGAGGGAGCGCAGGAGCTCGCCGACGGAGGCGGTCTCCCAGCCGCGGTCCACGAAGCCGTTGGCGCGGAGCCAGGCGTCGTCGAGGAACTTGGTCATGTAGTTGCGGACCGAGTCGGGCGCGAGCGTCACGATGCGCTTGCCCGGGCCGTACTTCTTGCCCATCTGGACCGAGGCCCAGACGGCCGAGCCCGAGCTGCCGCCGACGAGCATGCCTTCCTTGCGGATGAGGCGGCGCGCCATGAGGAAGGACTCGCGGTCCTCCGTCTTGACCCACTCGTCGACCAGGTCGCGGTCGAGCACGTCCGGGATGAAGTCGTAGCCGATGCCCTCGACCTTGTAGCTGCCGATGGCGGAGGGCCCCGCGAGCAGCGAGCCGACGGGATCGACGCCGACGATGCGGCAGTTGGGGATGTCCTGCTTCACGCGGCGGGCGATGCCGGTGAGCGTGCCGCCGGTGCCCGCGGTGAGCACGAGGATGTCGATCTTCCCGTCGGTCTGCTCGACGATCTCCTTGCCGGTGCCCTCGTAGTGCGCGAGCGGATTGTCCGGGTTGGCGTACTGGTCGAGGATGTGCGCGTTCGGCAGGATCTTCTGGAGCTGCTTGGCGACGCCGATGTGGCTCTCGGGCGCGTCGAACGCGGCCTCGGTGGGCGTGCGGATGATCTCGGCGCCGAGCGCCTCGAGGACCACCTGCTTCTCCCGGCTCATCTTCTCCGGCATGGTGATGACCATGCGGTAGCCGCGCACGGCGGCGGCGAGCGCCATGCCGATGCCCGTGTTGCCGCTGGTGGGCTCGATGAGCGTGTCACCCGGCTTGATGCGGCCGGACTTCTCCGCCTCGAGGATCATGCGGCGACCGATGCGGTCCTTCACCGAGCCGCCGGCGTTGAGGTACTCGCACTTGACGAGGTACTCGCAGCCGGTGTCCTTCCCGATGGTGCGCAGGCGCACGAGCGGGGTGTTTCCGATGGCATCGAGGATCGAATCGTAGATCTTGTCGGGCACGGGGGCCTCTCGGTAGACGGGGGTACGGAGCGAGGCGGCCCCCCTAACGTGTCGCCGTTGGGGAAGGCGCGCTCGGGGAGTGCGGCGTAAGTCGGCGGGTGACGTTAGACGCGCGGCATGGCCGAAGGCACCTGGGACTTCTACTTCACGCACGACGGCGAAGTGCCGCTCGTGATCGCGCTCGATCTCGCGATGGGGCCCCAAGCCCCGCGCCCCGAGCTCCCCGAGCGGCTGATCGTGTCGGTGCGCATGAAGGCGCCGATGGCGAACGGCCTGCGCTCCTCCGTCGAGGCGTCCGCGTTGTTCGACCTGGAGGATCGCCTGAGCCAGGTCATGGAGGCCGCCGGCTGGGCGCCGGTCGGGCGCGTCATGACGCGTGGGCGTTCGGACTTCATCTACTACGGGCCGATCGGCGAGGTTCCCGTGCTGCCGCTGGGCGAGTACGAGGCCACCACGCTGCCGCACACCGACGCGAGCTGGGATCTGTACCGCAACTTCTTGTGGCCGGGCGCGCGCGAGTGGCAACAGATGCAGAACCGCCGCGTGGTGATCCAACTCAAGAGCGCCGGCGACCAGCTCGACGTGCCGCGTGTCATCGATCACATGGCCCGCGCGGTGGACGAGGACGCGGCCAACGCCGCTGTCGAGGTGCTCACCGCGGCCGGCTTCGTGGTGCGCACGCCCGAGGCGAACGAGAACGGCTCCTGGCGCATCCTTTTTGACAAGGAGGACGCCCCCGCGCAGATGGACGGCGTGACCGCCGCGGTGCTCGACGCCATCGAGGGCATGGACGACGTGGACTACGAAGGGTGGGGCTGCGCCGTGGTCGAGGAAGAGGCGAAGTAGCGCGTCAGGACCGCTCCGGACGCGCCGCCCGCTGCTGCCGCCGGAACGCCCCCGGGGCCACGCCGTGCTGCTTGCGGAACGACCGCGCGAACGCGCTCGGGTCCGCGTAGCCGACGCGCTCGGCGATGACATCGACACACTCGTCGGTGTCCACCAAGCGGCGGCGTGCCTCGGCGAGGCGCCCCGCGCGGATCCACTCGCCGACCGTGCGGCCGGTGGCGAGGCGCACGGCGGTGGTGAGGTGGGCCGGGGAGCGCCGGAGCGTGCGCGCCACCTCGTCGAGGGTGAGGGGGCCGAGGCAGCGCGCCTCGATCAGCGCGAGGGCGGCGGGCACCAGGGAGGATTCGTCGGGGGAGGGCGCCGGGGTGACACGGCTCGCCCGGGACACCTCAGCCAAGATGAGAGTGAGCAGGCTCTCCGTGATCGCGGTCCGATGGGCATCCTGGGCGCCCTGCTCCCGCTGGAGCTCCTGGAGCAGCGAGAGCACGTGCGCCTGACGCCCGGCGGGGAGCTCCAGGAGGGGCAGGGCGCCGGCGCGCACCCGATCGAAGACGGAGAGGAGCCCCGCGCGGTCCTCCGAGAGGCAGGTGCGACACACCGCGAGGCCCCACATGTCGGAGTCGTGGGCGGCGAGGATGCGATGCGCGTCCCCCGCCGGGAGCACGTGGACGTGGCCAGCCTCCACCTCGAGCTCGCCGCGGTGCTCGATGCGTACCCGCCCGCCCACGTGGAAGGCGAGCACGTCGTAGGAGTGGGTGGCCGGGGCCGCGCGGCACGGCTGGAGCAGGGTGCCGGTGTGGTGCCGGACGGCGGGCGGGGCGACGGGCATGCCCTACCGTAGCCGGGCGACCACGTCTTCGTGCGTGAGCCCGTGGTTCATCATGGCGGCGGCCATCGTACCGGCGGCGGCGGCGGCGACGGCGCCCTGGAACATCGTCGTCGCGTCGCCGGCCACGTGCACGCCGGGCATCGAGCTCTCCTTCATCTCGCTCACCTTGACCAGGCCCTGGTCGTCCAGCGCGAGGCCGAGGCGGGTGACGATCGCCGTCGGGCGTTGCTCCGGGCGGAGGAACAGGGAGGTCGCGGACACGATCTCGCCTCCTTCGACCTCGATCTGTTGGAGGTGTCCCGCGTCGGAGTGGAGCCGCGCGATGCTCCGGGTCTCGACGCGCACGCCCGCCTCCGCGAATTGCGCGAGGACCTCCGCGGAGAGCGTACGCCCGTCGGTGAAGACGGTCAGGCGGGAGGTCCAGCCGAGGAGGAGGAGCGCCCACGGGGCGAGCGCGTCGGCCGTGACGTACACGCCCCAGGGCTGGTCCTGGCCCTCCCAACCGTGGCAGTAGGGGCATTGGAAGGCGCTGGTGCCCCACACCTCGGCGAGGCCAGGGATGGGCGGCGGAACGTCGACGATGCCGGTGGAGAGGAGCACGCGGCGTGTGGTCTCGACGGTGCCGTCCTCGAGCGTGACGTGGAGGCGGTCGCCGTCACGCGCGATGTCGACCACGCGCGCCTCGCGGGCCTCGACCGAGGGGTAGGCGCGCAGATCGGCGTGCGCGGCGGCGCGGAAGTCGCGGGGCGAGATGCCGTCGCGGGTGACGAAGTTGTGGACCCCCACCGCGCGGGCGTTGCGCGCCGGGCCCGCGTCGAGGAGGAGGGTGCGCTTGCGCGCGCGGCCCAACATGAGGGCGGCGGAGAGGCCGGCGGGGCCGCCGCCGACGAGGATGACATCTTGGTGCATGCCCCAATGTCGCCCGGCGCCGGAATCGCACCAGGGCCGCATTTGCGCGCGGCCGTGCCGCAGTTTCGACGGGCATCGGGGACGCGAGTGGATCCGTCGGTCCGGTCGGCCCGCGGCGTTCCCGCCAACGTCGTGTTCGCGACCCGTGCCGCGCCGCGCGTGGACCGGATAAGCCGCCGGCCATGCGTCACGAAAAGGTCGTCATCCTCGGCTCCGGCCCCGCCGGGCTCACCGCCGCGCTCTACGCCGCCCGCGCCAGCCTCGATCCGCTGGTGTTGGAGGGCATGCAGCCCGGTGGTCAGCTCACCATCACCACCGACGTGGACAACTACCCGGGGTTCCCCGAGGGTGTCCTCGGGCCCGAGCTCATGGAGCGCATGAAGGCCCAGGTGGAGCGCTTCGGCACCCGCTTCGAGTTCGACGAGGTCGAGTCCTGCGATCTGTCGGTCCGTCCCTTCGTGCTCACGACGGCGAACGGCCAGAAGATCGCGACGGAGACCCTCATCATCGCGACCGGCGCCTCGGCCAAGTACCTCGGCCTCGAGAGCGAGACCCGGCTGCGCGGCTACGGCGTGAGCGCCTGCGCCACGTGCGACGGGTTCTTCTTCAAGCAGCAGGAGATCGTGGTCGTGGGCGGCGGCGACACCGCGATGGAGGAGGCCACCTTCCTCACCAAGTTCGCCGCCAAGGTGTACTGCATCGTGCGGCGCGACGTGTTGCGCGCCAGCAAGGCGATGCAGGAGCGCGCGCTCAAGAACCCGAAGCTCGAGTTCATCTGGAACAGCGAGATCACCGAAGTGCTCGGGGACAAGTCGGTCGAAGGCGTGCGCATCCGCAACGTCGTCACCGGTGAGGAGTACGTAAAACCGGTGACGGGCATGTTCCTCGGCATCGGCCACCAGCCCAACACCCGCGCGTTCATCGACTGGCTCGATCACGACGAGGCCGGCTACCTCATCACGACCCCCGGCCGCACCGCCACGAACGTGCCCGGCGTGTTCGCGTGTGGCGACGCCCAGGATCACTACTACCGGCAGGCGGTCACCGCGGCGGGCAGCGGGTGTCAGGCCGCGATCGAGGCCGAGCGCTGGATCGAAGACCAGAAGCATGGCGGCGGCTCGACCCACTAGGCTCCTGAACCAGGCTCCTGGGCTCGGGGGCCCCGAGTGCATTAGACTCCGGGCTCCTTCCCCGGAGCGCCTTTGCTCTTGCTGCTCGCCTCCTTGTCCGGCGCCGCCTTCGCGCAGGACATCCCCTTCGAACGGTACGACCTGCCCAACGGGCTGCAGGTCATCCTCCATGAGGACCACAGCCTCCCGCAGGTCGTGGTCGACATCTGGTACCAGGTGGGCTCGAAGGACGAGGCGCCCGGCCGCTCCGGCTTCGCGCACATGTTCGAGCACCTCATGTTCATGGGAACGGACCGGCTGCCGGGCAGCGGGTTCGACCAGGTGATGGAGGCCTACGGTGGGGCCAACAACGCCTGGACCATGGAGGACGCGACCAACTACTACGAGATCGGCCCGCCGAACCTGCTCTCCACGTTCTTGTGGATGGAAGCGGACCGGATGGAGGCGCTCGGCAAGGCGATGACGCAGGAGAAGGTCGATCTCCAGCGTGAGGTCGTGCGCAACGAGCGCCGCCAGTCCTACGAGGACGAGCCCTACGGCGTCGCGTGGCTCGAGGTCCCGACGCTCCTGTACCCGGCGGGCCACCCGTACGCGCACACCGTCATCGGCAGCCACGAGGATCTGCAGGCGGCCTCGCTCCAGGACGTGAAGGACTTCTTCGCGAGCTGGTACGTGCCCAACAACGCCTCGCTCGTCGTCGCGGGGGACTTCGATCCCGCCACGGTCAAGCCGCTGATAGAGAAGTACTTCGGGCACATCCCCAAGCGGGACCTGCCGGCGCGGCCCAACCCGGCCGTCGTCAGCGCCCCGCAGAAGCCGGGCGTCGAGGTCGCCGACCAGGTGCAGTTCCCGCAGGTGAACCTGTTCTGGCACACGCCCGCCTCGTACGCCGAAGGGGACGCCGAGCTGCAGCTGCTCGCCTCGCTGCTCGGGGAGGGGGAGTCGAGCCGTCTGTACGAAGCGCTGGTCGTGGGTGGGCTCGCGCAGGATCTCACGGTCATGCAGATGCCGACGCAGCTCGGCAGCGCTTTCGTCGTGTCGGCCACGGCGATGGACAAGATCGCGCCCGAGCAGCTCGAGAAGGCGATCCTCGCGCAGATCGCCGCCGTCGCGACGAAGGCGCCCAGCGCGCCCGAGATGACACGGCTGAAGAACCAGTTCGAGTACGGCTTCCTGTCCGGCCTCGAATCGCTCCTCCAGCGCGCCACGCAGCTCAACGAGTACGACGCCTACACCGGCTCGCCCGACTACCTCGCGAAGGACCTCGCCCGCTTCCGCGGCGCCACCGCCGAGGGGCTCCAGAAGGCCGCTGCCACCTGGCTCAAGCCCGAGCTCGCCGCGAAGATCGTGGTGCGTCCCGAAGCCAAGCCGGTGCCCCCGACCACGCCTCCGGAAAGCAGCGTCCCGGTCACCAAGGAGGGCAAGTGATGTTCCCCGTCTCGCGCCTCGCGCAGCTCGTCCTCTGTGTCCTCCAGGGCGGCGCGCTCGTCGGCCTTCTCGCCTGCGCGCCCAAGGTCGTGGCGCCCCCCGCCGTCACGGAGGCGCCCGCCGCCCCCGTGGATCTGCTCGGCCCGATGCCGGCGGTCGGCCCCGAAGTCCCGTTCGCCCTCCCCACGCCGGAGGCAACGAAGCTCTCCAACGGCGCGGGTGTATGGGTGGTCGCGGCGCCCTCGCTCCCGCTCGTCACCGTGACGTTGTCGGTGCCGGGCGGCGCTTCCGTGGATCCCAAGGGCAAGGAGGGCACCGCCGCCATCGGTGACCGCCTGCTCACCCAGGGCGCCGGGAAGCTCACCGCGCGGGCGTTCGCGGCCGCTGTCGAGGAGCTCGGCGTCCAGCTCGACGTCGACACCGGGCGCACCGCGTCGACCATCACCATGTCCTTCACCAAGGACAAGATGGGCCCGGCGCTCGATCTGCTCGCCGACATGGTGCTGCGCCCGCGGCTCACCACGGTCGACTTCATGCGGGAGAAGGACATCCTCGCCTCCGACCTGCGCATGGAGCAGGACGAGCCCGTGGCCGTAGCCACCAAGCAGGCGTGGGTCCAGTGGTTCGGCCCCGGGCACCCCTACAGCCGCTCGCCGGGCGGCACGGTGAAGGGGATGGAGGCGGTGACCGGAAAGGACGCCAAGGCCTACCACAAGCTCGCGTGGAACGCGGCGGGCGCCACGTTCACCGTCGCCGGCGCGGTCACCAAGGACGAGATCACGGCCGCCCTCGAGCCGCGCCTCGGCAAGCCGTGGAAGGCCGGGAAGGCCGCCCTCGTCACGCTCCCCGCGGTGCCCGAGCACAAGTCCGAGGCGACGGCGCCCATCGTGCTCGTCGACAAGCCGGGCAGCTCGCAGACGATGTTCTACCTCGTGTTCGACGGGCCGGCGTTCGGGGATCCGTCCCTCGCGCCGGTCAAGAGCGGCACGGTGGTCCTCGGCGGCACGTTCACGTCGCGCCTCAACGGCCTCTTGCGCGAGAAGCGCGGCTACACCTACGGCGTGCGCGCGGGCGTGCAGGCGCTCCCTGGCGCCGGTGTCCGCACGATCACGACGCGCATCCGCACGGACGCGACCGGCCCCGCCCTGACCGATCTGGTCGGGGAGCTCGCGTCGATCCGGGCCGGGGTGACCCCCGAGGAGGTCACCAAGGCCCGCGCCGCGTACCGCCAGGATCTCGTCGAGGCGATGGAGTCCCGCGCCGGCATGGCGGGCATCTTCGCGCCCTACCAACGCGCGGGGCTCGATCCCGGCGCGCTCGCGGCTGAGCTCGCCGCGATGCAGGCAGTCACGCCCGACCAGGTCAAGGGCGCCATGAGCGCCTACGATCCCGCCCGGGCCGTCATCGTGATGGTGGGCGACAAGGCCGTGATCCAGGAGCCGCTCGCGAAGGCGGGGTTCGACAAGATCGTGGTGGTCGAGCCGCTGTGACGGAGGGGGGCCCCTCTCTCTCCGAGAGGAGAGGGGCCGACCGGCCTTAGTAGACCGAGATCTTGGTGATCGCGGCCTTCACGTTGAAGCCGTCCACACCCTTGGCGGCGGCGAGCGTGTCCATCCCGTCGGCGTGGCCGATCTCGCCGAGTGCCCAGGCCGCGTTCTCCTGGAGGGAGTTCTTGGCCTTCTTGTCCTGGATGATGGCCTCGGCCACCGGGATGGTGCCCAGCGCGCCGATCTTGCCGAGGTCGCGGAGGCGATCGGCGCGATCGCCCACGTCGTTCGCCTCGTCCTTCACGAACGCGATCCAGTCGTCCACCTGCTTCTGGAGCACGGGGCCGAAGGACTCGGTCTTGGCGGGGAGGAGGCTCGCCTTGTCCACGCCGTGCGGCGCGGCGGCGCTCATCGGGGGCAGGTTCTTGCCCTTCTTGATGCCGACCGCGGCGTCGACGAGCGTGGTGCGCAGGATCCCGCCCACCTCGGCGGTGGTCGCCGTGTAGAAAGCGAACTGGTCCTTGTCGTCGGGGAGGGCGGAGACGAGGCCGCTCACGCCGCCCGACATCGCGCCCATGACCATGCCCGCGGTGCCGCTGGTGCCCGCGAGGTACTGGAGCTTGAACACCGCGTTGCCCGACTTGTCGACACCCACGGTCTCGACCAGGTACTCGACCGCGTTGGCGGTGTTGCTGAACAAGCGGAGGTTCGTGTAGACCACGAGGTCGGCTTCCGTGCCGGCGGTGACCTTCTTCTTCCAGGCCTTGGTGACACCCTGGAGGTAGGCGATCTGCATGTCCTGGACGAGCTTCTCGCCGGACACCTTGTAGCGGCCCATCGAGTTGCGGGCGGGCGCGACGGCCACGGACTTGTAGGTGTCGGGGGCAAAGCCCTCGGCGAACCAGGCCCACTCGGCCTTGGAGAACTTCTGCATCCCGGCCGTGTCGCCGAGGAACGCGGACGGGGCCACCATCTCCTTGGACTTCTTGAGCGAGGTGATGATCGCGTCCTTCGACCAGGCGTCGCGCGCGGGATCCCACCAGCCGTCGGCGGGGAGGGCGACGCCGATCGTGCCGTCGGCCGGGGCATCGGCAGGGGCCGCGGGTGCGTCCTCGGCGAACGCGGGCGCCGCGAAGAGGGGAGAGGCGAGCAGGGCGAGGGCGAGCAACATGCGCATGGAGAGTCCGGGTGGCAGGGAGGGCCGGGTGGCAGGGAGGGCCGGGTGGCAGGGAGGGGAGGTGGCTAACGCGCGAGCATACGCCGGGCTCCCGCCGTTTCTTCACCGCGCCCGTCGGTTGCGGCCACCCAGGCATCGAGCCGCTCCCACTCGCGGTACAACCAATCGACGCGGGCGTCGCGATCGGCAGGGATGCTCGCGCGCGGGCACCGCCAGAACACCACCCGCACGGAGCGGCCCACCAACGCGCCGTTCCAGAGGTCTCCCAGGCGGAGCGCGCCGTCGAACCCGACGTGCCCGCAGAAGACGACGTCCGCGTCGGGCGCCGCGTCGAGCAGGGCGAGCGTGCCGCCGAGCCGGGGTGGGAGCACGTGGGTGAGCCCGGCCGCGCGCACGGCGAGGGCTGGGTCGCCGCCGGCGGAGAGCCGCGCCAGGGCCTCGGCGCGACGCCTCGGAGAGAACCGGGTGCCCTCGGGGAAGAGCAGTGCTCCGTCGGTGGGGCCCAGGTTTGTCGCGAGGGCTCGCACGTTGGCGAGCTCGCGTGCCGGGTCGCGGCTGCCCCGCCGCACGAACACGTTGGGGAGCCGCTGGCCGACGATGTCCAGGCAGGGATCCCACAAGAGCTCCCGCTTGAGCACGTACCGCAGGCGGATCCCGAGCCGCGTGGAGACGAACACGGCGGGGAGCAGCGTGTCCGCCACGCTCGCGTGCCGGACCAGCAGCAGGATCGGCCCAGGCGCGGCGCAGTCCACCCCCTCGACCGCCACGCGCAAATCGAAGAGGCGCTCGCCGGCACGGAACAAGGTGCCTGCCCACCAACACTGGAGCCGGAAGTTGCGTTCGAGCCACCGCGTCCGGTCGCGTCCGGTGGTGACATGTGTCACCCACAACCCTGCGCTCGCCAACACGCCGAGCTGCTCGCACACGAGGTACACCAGCATCATGGCGAGAAAGCGGGTCGTGCCGAGGCGCGCGCCGCGGACGAGGTCGACGCTGAGGGCGAGGGGCAGCAGCACGGGCAGGAGGGTGAACAGCATGACGCTCGCGACGACGTGGGCGCCGACACTCCCAAATCGGCGGCCCCAGCGGCGCGTGAGCGGCTCGTCGGTCACGGGAGCCGCAACACCGTGGCGTTCGCTTCCTTGGGGCCCCACACGACGATCTCGGCGCGTCCGTCCCCGGTGAGGTCATGCACGAACAACGTGTCGTCCCCGATGGGAACCCGGGTCGCCACTTCCCACGCCACGGCGCTCTCCAGGCCACCCGCCTTGCCGCGGTACACCCGCACGCGATCCTCGGCGTCGTTCGTGACCAGATCGATGCGGCCGTCGCCGTCCACGTCGGCTTTGAGCGTCGCCTGGAACCGGCCGGGCGACTCCAGCGGAAACCCGAACGTCCGGAGCGTCGCGGGCGCCTGGAACGTGCCGCTCTCCATGCGGAACAACGTGAGATCCACCCGCGCGCTCTTGGCGAGCAGGGCCCGCGCGATCGTGCCGATGCCGACGTCGACGAGGGGCGTGACGAAGTCCTTGTCGCCGTCTCCGTCGAGATCGAGCAGCTCCATGCCGAACGCCGCCGCGTTCACGGGGATGACCTGGAGCGCGTTGAAGCCGTCGCCGCGCCCCTTCGCCCACACGATCTCGGCCGTGGCGCCGAACCAGCTCCCGGCGAGCACGAGCCGGTTTACCGCGAGGTCGATCTTGCCGTCCCCATCGAGATCCTCGAGCCACACACCGCTGATGCGCCGCTTCGTCTCGCCCGGCTTGGGATCCTCGTCGGGGGGCTCCAGATCCAGGGGCAACGCGAGGGACGCGGCGCGCACGCCGATGGTGTCCCCCGTGTAGTACGCGCCCAGCTTCGCGCCCGACGGCAGCAACAGGTCCAGCTTGCCGTCCCCGTCGAGGTCGGCCACGGCGAGGGGCGGCGGGGAGAGCGTGGCGTTGGTCGCGGCGCCGCCGGTGGACCAATCGACGGAGAGCGCCCCCTCCGCGGGCGCGCTGATGCCGCCGAGCGCGGTGCCGTCGGCGCGGAAGGCGAGGTACTTGCCGGCCGACCAGGCGATCAGCTCGGGTTTGTCGTCGCCGTCGAGATCGTGGGCGACGGGCGCCCACTGGGGCGTGGTGGGCCCGAGCGCCGCGAGCACGGTGGGGAAGCGGGCGATCCGGGTGGCCGCGCCGGTGGCGGGATCGAGCTTCACGAGGCCCTCCCGGTCGAGCGCCCAGAGGCCGTGGTCCGCCTCCCACAGGAGCGGGCGGCTGCCGAGGTCGAGCTCCCTGCGCGAGCCGAGCGCGCCCGCGTCGGTGAAGGCGAGGATCGTGACCTTGACCGTGTCGGGGACGCCAGGCCGTGTGGCGCGGCTGATCACGAGCAGCTCGTCGCGACCGTCGCCGTCGACATCCCCCGCGCGGAGCTCGGCGGCGTCGGGCGGGAGGGGGACGGGCAGGGAGACGAGGGGCATGGGGGAGTGTAGCGCGGACGCAGCTCGAGACACCGACGGTTAGATTGGTCGCTTCCGGACACACCCACGTGAACGCCACACCCCTCTCCGTGCTCGACCTGTCCCCCATCCTCATCGGCGCCACCGCCTCCGACGCTTTTCGCAACACGCTCGATCTCGCCCGCCACGTCGAACGCTGGGGCTACCGCCGCTTCTGGCTCGCCGAGCACCACAACATGACCGGCATCGCCAGCGCCGCCACGGCCGTGGTCATCGGGCACGTGGCCGCGGGCACGTCCACGATCCGCGTGGGCGCTGGCGGCGTGATGTTGCCGAACCACGCCCCGCTCGTCATCGCCGAGCAGTTCGGCACGCTCGAAGCGTTGCACCCCGGCCGCATCGACCTCGGCCTGGGGCGCGCCCCCGGGACCGACCAGCGCACCGCCCGTGCGCTCCGCCGCGACCACGCGGAGACCTCGGACCAGTTCCCCCAGGACGTGCTGGAGCTGCAGTCCTACTTCCGCAAGGCGGTGCCGGGCCAGGCCGTGCGCGCGGTTCCCGGCGAGGGGCTGGACGTGCCGATCTGGCTGCTCGGATCGAGCCTGTTCAGCGCCCGCCTCGCGGCGATGCTCGGCCTGCACTACGCCTTCGCGAGCCACTTCGCCCCCGACTACCTGGTCCACGCGCTGGACCTGTACCGTCGTGAGTTCAAGCCCTCGGCGGCGCTGGCCCGGCCCTACGCGATGGGCGCGATCAACGTCTTCGCGGCCGACACGGACGCGGCGGCGGCGCGGCTGCCGACCTCGATGTACCAACAGTTCGTCAAGCTCGCGCGGGGGGAGCCGGGCCCGCTCGCACCCCCGGTCGACTCGATGGAGGGGATATGGTCGCCGCCGGAGAAGGCGTACGTGACCAACGCGCTCCGCGAGTCGATCGTCGGCACGCACGACGCGGTTCGACGGGGCCTCGCGGCCTTCGTCGAGCGCACCGGCGTGGACGAGGTCATCGTCACGTCACACGTGCACGATCACGCCGCGCGCCTGCGCTCCTTCGAGATCGTGGCGGAGGCCCAGGGGATGTCCGCCGCGGTGTAGCGGTTACGACCCGTACTTGACGCCGCAGCCGTACGGCTTCGTGGTCGGGGTCTTCACGGGGCGACCGGCGCCCACGTCCTCGATCGCGTTCCGGACGTAGTTCACCGGCGGCCCCTCGGCCTTGCCGAGCGGGGCGTTGTCCAGCGCGCCGGCGTACACCAGGGTGCCCTTCCCATCGACCACGAACATGTTCGGCGTCGTCGTGGCGCCGTAGCGCTTGCCGACCGTGCCGCTCTCGTCGAGCAGCACCTGGTGGGTCATGCCCCACGTGGCCGTGGCCTGCTGGTTCAGCTCGACGCCGTGGCCCTGCTTGCCCGGCGCGCTGGAGTTGATCGCGAACCACACGACGTTGCCGGTGCCGGTCGTGTTCTTCGCCATGTCCTTGAGCGGGCCCTCGCCGTGCGCGTACACCACGAACGGACAACCGGGGTTGAACCACTCGATCACGACGGTCTTGCCCGCGAAGGAGGAGAGCTTGACCTCCTTGCCGTTCAGGTCCTTGAGCGTGAAGTCGGGCGCCGGCTGGCCGACCTTGGCGGCGGGGGGGAGGGGCGCGCTGGGGGTGACTCCAGGGGCGTCGGCGGCGAAAGCGGGGGCGACGAGGAGCGAGGCGAGGAGGGGCAACATCAGGGAGACTCCGACAGGTCGAGGGTGAAGCCGCGGCGCGTAGCGCCTTCGCCGCGGGTGACGACGAGGTGTAGCGGGGCCCCGTCCGGCGCGGGGGGGAGGGGAGAGACGAGGACGAGCCCGCCATCGGGAGACGGGGTGAGCACGGGGGCCCACACGGCCTCCAGAGCGGTGGAGGGGAACACGTCGACGGGGCCGGGCCCCGGGACCGTCACGCGGAGCTGCCCACCCGTGCGGGAGACGGTGCCGCCGCTCTGGCTGAAGGGGACGGGGAGGGAGGCGACGTAGGGGGCGACCGGATCAGCGGAGGGCTTGGACGCGCCCTTGCGTACGGGCACGGTGGCTGTCGCGCTGCCGGAGCCGGTCACGCAGAGGTCCTTGCACAGGAGCCAGCGCACGTCGGCCGTGAGGAGGAGACGATCCGCGGCCGGGGCCACCAGGTCGAACACGAACCCGGTGTCGCCCTCGTAGCCGTAGCTGACGAGGCCGTCGGTGACGAAGCGCTTCGGCACGGGCCAACGCGGCCCGGTCACGTCGATCGGACGCGCGGGGGCGCCGGTCGTCACGGTGAGCTGCGCGTCCGTCGCGAGCCCGCTCTGCCCGGGGTTCTCCCAGTAGATGTGCCATCCCTTCGGGACCGCGAGGACCACGGCGAGCCGGGCGGGGGCGCCGGCGTCCACCTGCGCGGGCGCCACGATGGAGACGCGGACGGGGGGCGGCGGCTCGGCGGCCTCGGCGGACAACCAGGGGAGCAACATCCCGACGAGTGTAGAAGGCCGGAGCTCCAGGCGCACGCCCCCGGCAGCCGGAGGGAACATACGGTGACAGCGGGGATCAACGTCGCCACGCCTCGGTCCAGGGGCGGCAGGCGTCGACCGGTGCGCCCGTGAACCACGTGAGCTCCGCGTCGTTCGTGGGCGTGGTCCCCGGGCCGTCCGGGGCGCCGAGGTTCCCGATCGCCACCCGCACCCGGCCGAAGGGGAGCCGCACGGGGTCGGGATCGACGTAGAGACCGGCGGCGCTCGAGCCCACGAGGCGGTCGGGCGAGGACGCGGCGCCCGCGGCGACCACGAAGTCGCGGCCCTCGACGGTGGGGGTGGGGGTGCACGCGTGGAGTCCGTCGGCGACCGCGCAGATCGACTCTCCCGCGGGGAGCCCGGCCGCGCGCCACACGCCGTGGCCGCCCCAGGCGCCGCCGTCCGCGAAGGGGCCGAAGCCGTTGATCGCGGCCAGGAACAGCGCCGGGCGGTCCGCGCAGGCGAAGGGCGCGGGGTCTGCGAGCCGCACGGTGGCGCCATCGTAGGCGGCCTCGAAGCGACGGGCCTCCCCCTCGGCGCCCACCGCGGCCCACACGCGCACGCGGCCGAGGAGCTCGCCGGGGAGGGCGCCGACGGCCTCCCAGTCCTCCTCTGGCGGGGCGGGCGCCTCGAGCCGGGCGAGCAGCTCGGCCCAGGCGAAACGTTTCACGGCGACGCCGGATGCGAGCCCGTCGGGAGCGGGGCGTGCAGGATGGGGACCGCGCCCGTCTGGTGGCTTCGGCGGTGGCGTCGGCCCCTGCCCGTCGTGGGGCTTCGGCGGCGGCGTCGGCCCGAGGACCCCGGGCGGCCGCGGGCCGCGCCCTTCCGGTTGCGCCATCGGTTGCGCGCCCGGTTGCACCATCGGGCCGGGTTGGGCCATCGGGCCCTCCTGGCGATCGCGCGCGCCGGGATCTCGCATGGCATCGAGGTACGACCGCCCGCCGGCATCGTCGGGCTCGACCACGTAGTAGACGTCGAGGCGAAGATCGGCGCCCTCCCCGGTGACGAGGGCGGAGGGCACGCCGAGCCACGCAGGGCGGGCCTCGTCGGGGAGCGCGTGGCGGCCGGCGACCAGCCAGTGCGGGCCGGTCAGGCCTCGGGTGAAGGCCGGATCGAGCGCGCGCCAGGCCACCACGTCGCCCAGCGAGCCCCCAGGCACGGCCGGACGCGGCGGGTCCGCGGCGAGGATCCGGTACCGCGCGAGCACCATCAGCCAGCTCCGGTCGGGCAGCTGGAGGACCGACACGTCCTTGTAGGTCACGTCCAGCGGCAGCGGCTCCTGGCCCGCGTCGGGGGGCGCGACGGGCCATGACACACCCCTGCGTTGCGACGGAACGCAGGTGGCTGACAGCGGCGCCGCGCCCGGCGGGCCGACGGTGAACCGGAAGGGGGCGAGGAGCCGGCGCCCCGAGTCGAGGAAGGTGACGACCCGCCCCTTGATCCCGCACGGGTTGTCGCCCACGAGGCGCCCCCACGCGCGCCGATCGGGCAGGGCGCGGCCGAGCATGTGGTCGTCCACGCCGAACAGGCGCAGCCGTGCCGCGGCGCCGTCGAGCTCGCGTGGCCCGAGCCGCACCGTGCTCGTGGACGTGGACTCCAGCCGCGCGTCGTCCGCTTCCTGGATCTGGGCCGCGTGGATCTCCACCGTCGGCCCCGCGTCCGTCCACCCCATCGGCCCTCCGCTCGCCCGTCGGCGGGCCGCGTCCTCTAACCGCCGAGCCAGAAGCAGACGGTGATCCCCGGAAGTCCTCGGACGCGCGCGCTGGAGCTTCCCGGCGGATAATGGGCCGCATGACCCTCCACGTCGTCGACGGCACCTTCGAGATCTTCCGGGCCCACTTCTCCAAGCGGCCGGAGCACACGCGCCCCGATGGCAAGCCCTTCAAGGCCACCGGTGGCCTCGTCTCCTCCTTGCTGGCGCTGCTGGCCGACAACAAGGAGCAGGTGACCCACATCGCGGTGGCCTTCGACAACCCGATCCGCTCGTTCCGCAACGACCTGTTCCCCGACTACAAGTCCGATGTCGGAATCGACCCGCTGCTCCGCGCGCAGTTCGACGACGCGGAGGAGGCCACCCGCGCGCTCGGCATCACGGTGTGGTCGATGGACAAGTGGGAGGCGGACGACGCGCTCGCCACCGCCGCGTGGCGCTGGGGCCGCGAGGTGCCCGTGCGCATCCTCTCGCCCGACAAGGATCTCGGCCAGTGCCTCGCCTGGCCCGGCGTCACCCAGGTCGACCGCATCCGCGAGCGCGTCATCGACGCCGCGATGCTCCGCGCCACCCGCGGAGTCGAACCCGCCAGCATCCCCGACCTGCTCGGCCTCATCGGGGACGACGCCGACGGCATCCCCGGCCTGCCCGGCTGGGGCGACAAGTCCGCGTCGACCGTGCTCGGCCGCTGGGGCCGCATCGACGCGATCCCGACCATCCCGTCCGCGTGGGACGTGAAGGTGCGCGGCGCGGACAAGCTCTGCGCCACGCTGAACGAGCGCCGCCAGGAGGCGCTGCTGTACCGGGAGCTCGCGACGCTCGTGCACGACGTGCCGCTCGCCGAGTCGCTCGACGATCTCCGCTGGCGGGGGGCGCCGCGCGCACGTTTCCACGCATGGTGCGACACGGCGGGCCTCGGTCGCCTGAAGGAACGTCCGGCGGCCTGGACGTAGAAATATAGGACGAACCTGGACGGATAGAGACTGGCCGCCAGCCCGGTGCCTACCGTCTGGGGGTGGAACCGACGCTCTGCCCCCCCTCGGAACCCGGTCCCTCGGCCCCGGTCGGCGTCCTCCGCGGGCGCTCGGGCAGCCGGTACACGCTCGGAAGCGCGCCCATCGGCGCCGGTGCTCAGGCCGAGGTGTGGCCGGGCATCCGGGAGGACGGCTTCGCCGTCGCAATCAAGATCGCGCGCCCCCAACGATCGGCGATCGACGCGCTCGATGCCGAAGGGCGCTACCTCGAGGCCCTCGCCCGGGGCGGCGCGGACTGCACCGTCACGTGTATCGACCATGTCGAGTGGGACGGGCGTCCCGGCCTCGTGCTCCCGCGTCTGCCGCGCGACGTCGACGCCTGCGTGCGCGCTCGCATCACGGCGGATCCAGGCCGCGCGATCGAGGGGGTGCTGCTCGTGGGCGTCGAGGTGGCGCGCGCCCTCTCGGCGCTGCACCTCGCGGAGCTGGCGCGTCCGGGCGAGCCCGGACAGCTCGTGCACCGCGACGTGAAGCCGGAGAACGTCCTCGTCGACGCGACCGGCGCCGTGCGCCTCGCGGACCTCGGCGGATCCCTGCTCGCGGACGGCCGGGCCCCCCGCGAGCTCGGCGTGTTCGGCTCGCCCCACTGGGCGCCGCCCGACCAGATGTTGCCCGGCCTCGCGGAGCCGAACCCCACCTGGGACACCTACGCAGCCTGTGTGATGGTCTTCTACTGGGTGGCCGGGGCGCGGCCCTCGTTCCAGGCCGATCCGTCGGCGCGCCTCCAACCGCGCGGGCGCGAGCTCTTCCGCCTGATGACGCGGATGGCGGCCGCGCGCCCGCCCGATCGCGCGCCGGCCATCGAGGCCCTCTTCGCCGCGCGGGAGGGGGTGCGGGCCGCGGACGTGATCGATCCCGGCGCCTCCTCGCGCTTCGAGGCGGCGGACCGCGCGCGCCTCGCCCGCGGGCTCCTGGGGCTCGCCGACGCCGAGGTCTACGGCGACGAGGCGCTCCAGGCGGCCAACGAGGCGCTGATCGTGGTGCTCGAGCGGGGAACCTCGCCGCACGTGGCGCCCTCGCCCACCCATCGCTACGGGCGCGCCGCGGAGCTCGCCGACGCGCTCGAAGGCATCGCGCGGGGGCTGGGCGTGGCGCGCCGCGTTCGGGCCGCACGCGGCGCGCTTCCTCCGTTGCGCATCGAGCGGACGGTGGCGGACCCCCCGCGCGGCGAACGCCAGGTCCTCATCCCCGACCTCGGGTCGCTCATCGTGACGGCGCCGCCGTGGCAGCGCTGGGAGGCGCGGAGGCGGGGCAGCCTCGGGCCGCCGGTCCTCTCGCCTGCGCTGCGTGTGCGCCCCGACCTGTACCTGCGCGGCCTCGTGGCGAGCATCGTCGTGTCGATGGGCGTGTTGGCCGTGTGGCCGAGCGCGCCCCCGGCCTCCACGGACGACCCGGCGAGGTCCACGGTGCGGGTCCTGGCGGGCGCTTCCGTGGGCGCCGCGGGGGCCGCCGTCGGCCCGTTCCGGATCATGCGCACGGAGGTGAGCAACGGTGCGTACGCGACGTGCGTGTCGACGGGCGCGTGTCCACCGCTCTCCTGGAGCACGCCGGGGTCCCCCTGGCAGCTCGGCGTGGGCGTGAAGGGGGAGACGTTCCGCCTCCTCGCCGGCGACCGGCAGCCCGCCGTCGGCGTGACCTGGGAGCAGGCGTCGTCGTGGTGCGCGTGGGCCGGCGGGAGCCTGCCGACGGAGGCGCAATGGGAGCGCGCGGCGCGGCAGGCGGGCGCCGTGCGCCTCGTCGGGAACACGTGGGAGTGGACCGCCACGCCGGGCGGGGCGCGCGCGTCGAGTCGGGTCCTCCGCGGCGGCGCGTTCGACACCCCCCTCGTCAACGTCGGCGCCACCCGGCGGCTCGATCGCCCCGACCAGGTGTCGCCGACCTACTCGTTCCGGTGCGCCTTTCCTGATTGAGAACGGCGGCGCTTCGTGGCGGGCCGGCCGCCGGGGATAGACGCCGGAGATGGAACGCCTCCGACCGCTCGCCGGTCTGCTCGTGCTGCTGCTGCTGGCGGCGTGGCTGTGCGAGGACTGGCTGTTCGACGCCTCCCCGTTCTTCAACGAGCGGGACGCCGGCTTCAGCGCGGTGGCGCTCGCGCACCTCCAGGGGGCGCTGCTCGGCCACGGCGGGTGGGCGGACGCGCCGCTCGCCTGGCCGCTCGGCCAGGGCACCACCCGCGCGGACTGGATGGCGGGCCAGGCGCTGATGCTGCTGCCGGCGCGCCTCGCCGGCGTCGACCCCTCCCGTGTGTACGAGCTGGCCGCGTTCGCAGGGCTCGTGCTCACCGCATGGGCCGGCTACCAGCTCGCGCGCGTGCTCGTCAGGCCCGGCCCCCACGCCGTGCTCGCCGGCCTCGTGGCGGGCCTCGGCCCCCTCCAGCTCGGCCACGCCGCCCACGTCAACCTCGTACACCACGAGGTGGCGCTCCTCCCCGCCCTCCTCCTCGGCGCAGGCCTCCCCCGCGGCCGCGCGCCCGTCGCCGCCGCGGGGGGGCTCGCCGCCGGGCTGGCGTGGCACTTCGGGCTCTACATGGGCCTGCACGCGGCGCTCGTCACGGGGGCGGTCGTCCTCGGGATGGCGGTGACGCGGCGCGGGACGGCACGGGCGTGGCTCGCCGCGGGTGCGGGCCTCGCCGTCGCGCTGCTGACCGTCGTGCCCGTCGCGATCCTCTACGGCGGCGCGGCCACTGACGGGGGTGTCCCGGACGCCGAGATGGTGTCCGGCTCCTGGGACCTGGGCACCACCTTCGCGCTCACCGAGGGCGCACGGCTGCACGCGTACATCGGCGCGGCGTCGCCGGTCCGCCTGGTCACCGCCTGGGAGTCGCCGAACCCGGGCTACCTCGTCGTCGCGCTCGCGCTCGTCGGGCTCTTCACCCGCGGCCGCCCGCGGGGCGCGTGGATCCTCGTGCTCGGGGTTGCCGCGATCGCGGCGGCGTTGGCCCTCGGGTCGACCCCGCGCTGGCACGGGGCGGCGCTGCCGGTTCCCGGGCCGCATCGGCTCCTCGAATGGGTCACGGGCGGCAACCTGCGCTCGCCCCTCCGCTGGCTCGCCCTCGTCCACGTGGCGATCGGCCTGTACGCGAGCGCCGGCCTCGCGGCCCTCGCCGCCCGGCTCCCCGGCTCCACGGCAGGGCGCTGGGGGCGCCTCGGGCTCACCGCCGCGGTGCTCGTCGTCGCCACCTCGGAGCTCCCCTGGCGCGTCCAGACCGAGGCGGCGCCGGCCAGCCGCGCCTACTGCCTGCTCGACGCCGTGAAGGCCGACGGCGCCCTGTTCGAGGTCCTCGGAAAGCGCTGTGACTGCGGCGGCACGTCACGCTTGCGGGCCACGCTCTTCCACGGGAGGCCCGTCGTGGGCGGCCACTATGCCCGGTACGCGCCGGCGCTCACCTCCGTCAACCAGCTCCTCAACGGCTGGCCCAGCCCGGGCACGCTCGCCTTCCTGCGGGCCACCCAATCGACGGTCATCCTCGAGCACCCCCCCTTGCGCGGCGGCGAGCCCCCCGACGCGACCTGTACCAAATCCGACGGCCACCGCCTCTGTGTCCTCGACGCCCGCGCGCCGCTCCCCGCGCCCTCCGCGATCACGACCGCGCCGATGGGCCCCGTAGTGGGGCTCCGGTGGCCCTCCGTTCCCAACGCGCGTGTGGTGCGGGTGGAGTGCGCCGGGCATGCGCCCGAGGAGCACCCCGTCGACGCGTGGCAGGTGCTCGCCCAGGTGCGCGGCGTCGACACCTTCGACGTGTTCCTGGAGGCCCCGTGCGACTCCGCGTGGGAGGTGTCGGTCGGCGCGCCCGCCCCCCTCTACCTGGATCCTGTGCACGCAAGTGACACATGGCTTCCGCCGATGCCGGCGCGGGGGGAGGGGGTGGCGGGGATGATGGGGTGTGGGGAGTAGCTGAATTCCCGGCCGCATCCGACGCCCGGAAATGCTCTGGCCCGCCCCCGACCTCCCGACCCGCTACACTCCGGGCCATATGCCCGACGCGCTTCTCCCTTGCCCCTCACCCGCCCCCGACGCGCCCCAGCCGCCCGACGCGGAGCGGGTGCGCGGGCGAGCGTTCGCCCTCGCTGCCGTGATTCAACGGGCTTTTCTCGAGCAAGCGTCGCTGCCTGCCGAGCAGTATGACGAGTACATTGCGACCCTCCGGTCGTGGATCGCCGAGCGGAGCCTTGGTTCGGCGTTCGAGGCGGACGAGCAGGAATTCATCGACACTCCCCAGGGCCAGCTCGACCCGAAAGAGACGTCGGACGCGACCTGGCTCTCCGAAGGGCTCGGGGTGCTCGCGTGGGCGTTGAGTGTGGCCGATCTGCCCGCGCATGACGAGCAGGTGGACCTCTTCGCCCTTCACGAGGTTCTCGGCTTCCTGGACGATGTCCCGCCAACGCTCGAGCCCCCCCGTCTGCGCGCGCCCGCCGAGCTCGCTCGGATGCACGGTCAGCTCGTGGGGATCCACTGGCGTTTACGCGAATTTCGGCTGCGCCCCGGCCCGCTCGACTTCAGCGCGTTCGCAGCTAGGCGCCTCGCGTTCGGCCGGTTCGACATCGACCTCGACGGCGTTGCGCTCGCGGAAGGGGACCTCGCTGTCGACGACGGCCCGCTCCAGCACGCCCATACGGGCTCGGTCCAGAACGCGGCCTCCATCGCATTCGAGCGTCACCGCGCCATCGAGTGGCTGGCAGACGCGAGGGTTGCCTACGCGCGCGTGGACACCCCCACCTGACCCCCACCGGCCTCCTCCTCCTCGGCGCCGCCGGCAGCGGCACCTCCACGCTCGGCCGCGCCGTCTCGGACGAGCTCGGCTGGCGCCACCTCGAGCTCGACGACTTCCTCTGGGTCGCCACCGACCCGCCGTACACCACCCGGAACCCGCCGGAGCGCCGCGCCCAGCTGCTCAGGGAGGCGATCGACGGTGCCCCGGCGTGGGTGCTCTCGGGCTCGCCGGGATCGTGGGCGGAGTTCGTCGTCCCCTCGCTCGTGCTCGTGGTGTTCCTCCGCGCGCCAACCGACGTACGCATCGCACGGATCGCCCGTCGGGAAGCGAAGAGGTACGGGGCCGCGATCGAGCCGGGCGGGGCGCTCCACGATACGCACGCGGCCTTCCTCGCCTGGGCAGCCCAATACGACGACGGGCCGCCCGAGGGGCGCAGCCTGCGGGAGCACGAGCGATGGCTCGGCACGCTCACGGCCCCCGTCCTCCCCCTCGACACGACGGAGCCCGTCGCCACGCTCCTGCGCGCGGTGCACGACACGCTCGGCCCGCTGGGGCGCCGCCCCAAGTGACGCCGACACGCTACATTCCCGCCGTGCCGCTCCTCCTCCTGCTCGCTTCGTGTCGCGTCGAGTTCGGCCCCCCCGCCGAGATCGCGCCGCTCGCCGCGGGGGAGAAGGTCGAGGTGTGGGTCTACACGTCGATGTACCAGCACGTGCTCGACGCGATGGACCCCGTGCTCGCCGAGCGCCTGCCGGGCATCCAGGTGCGTTGGTTCCAGAGCGGCTCGGAGAAGGTGGCCCAACGTTGGGAGGCCGAGCACGAGGCGGGGCAGAGCCCGGCGTGTATCGTCGCCACGTCCGATCCCTCCTGGTACGTCGACCTCACCTCCCGCGATCTGCTCGTGTCCTACGTGTCCCCGCGCGCCGTGACGCTCGACCGCGCGTGGGTCACCCCCACGTGGTCCACCGTGCGGCTGTCGTTCATGGTGCTCGGCGGGCCCGCGCCCGCACGGTTCGCCGATCTCGCCGCGCCCGAGTGGAAGGACCGCTTCTCCAGCGGAGATCCCTTGTCCTCCGGCACCACCTTCGCCACCCTCGCGGCGTTCGACGCGGCGTACGGCTGGGACTTCGTGCAGGGGCTGCACTCCAACGGGTGGATGGCGGCGGGCGGAAACAGCGGCGTCCTCGCGCGGATGGAGAGCGGCGAGCGGCCGGTCGGCATCGTGTTGCACGAGAACCTGCTCGCCAAGGGGCTGCCTGCGGTCATCCCGGCGGACGGCGCGGTGGCGGTGCCGGGCCCGGTCGCGATCCCGACCGATTGCCGCTCGAAGGAAGCGGCGAAGTCCGTGATCGACTGGCTCTACACCGACGAGGCGCAGGCGCTCGTGGTGGCGGGCGCGATGTACAGCCCGTTCCCGGAGCTTGCGCCGCCCGTCGGGGGGCCGCCGCTCGCGGAGCTGCCACGTTTCGACGTCCCCGCCAACTTCTGGGTCACCACCGCCGCGCGCGCCCCCGATCTGAAAGAGCGCTTCCGCGCGCTCGTGCGTTGATGCGCCTCCGGCTCCCCCCCGTGCGGGGAACGGACGTGCTCCTCGCCCTCGTCGCGCTCGCCCTGATTGGTCTGGTGGGGCTTCCGCTCCTCGCCTTGCTCCCCCGGGTGGGCGGCTTCGCCGCGTTGCCCGGCGAGCTCGACGCGCTCGGGAACACCGTGCTGCTCGGCCTCGGCACCACCCTGTTCGCGCTTGCGATCGGTGGCCCGATGGGGTTCGCCCTGGCGCGAGCGCGTTTGTTTCGTGGCGCGGACCTGCTGCTCGTCCTCCCCTACGTGACACCGCCCTATGTCACCACGATCGCCTGGATGATGCTCGCCAACCCGACCACGGGCTGGCTGCGGCCCTATCTCCCCGTCGACATCTACACGATCGGCGGCATGGTGTGGGTGTTGGGCCTGCACCTCGCGCCGTTCGTGGCAACCACCGTGCGGGACGCGTTGACACGCCTCGACCCCGCGATGGAGGAGGCCGCGTGGCTCGCCGGCGCCAGCCGCCTGCGCACGCTCGTGAGCGTCACGATCCCGGCGCTCCTGCCGGCGTGGGTGGCCTCGGCCACGCTCGTGTTCGCGTCGACCGTCGCGAGCTTCGGCGTGCCCTGGATGCTCGGCGCCCCCGCCTCCGATCCTGTCCCCGTGCTCTCGACCCGCATCGTCGAGGTGCTCGAGCTCGGCTGGGTGCGCGGCCGCCCGCTCGCGACCAGCCTCGCGTTGGTGCTGCTCGTGTTGGGGCTCGGCGTCCCGCTCCTGCTGCGCCGCCTCCTCGCCGGCCGCGCCTGGTCGGGCGCGCGCTCCGTGCGACCTTTGATCCCGACGGACAAGCCCTGGGCCACCGCGTTGGTCGCGAGCTGGGGTGTGCTGGCGGTCGCCGTGCCGACGCTGACCCTCATCGTCGCGTCGCTCACCGATCAGGGCGCGTTCTCCACCGTGCATTGGGCGCGCGTGGTGGGCGACGCCCGCATCGTCGACGCGCTCACCCGCTCCACCATCGTGTCGGCATGCGTCGCGACGGCCACCGTCGGCATCGGCGGATTTGTCGCCTGGGCGGCGACCCGCGGTGGCCGGGGCGCGGGCGCGGTTGCGGGCCTCGCGCGGGCCGGACTCGCCATCCCCGGGTCGGTGCTCGCGTTGGCGCTCCTCCTCGCGTTCTCCCAGGAGCTGCGCGTCATCGTGTTGGAACGTGCCACGTTCACCCTTGCACTGGCCGACACGGCATGGCTGCTCGGCCTCGCGTGGTTCGTGCGTTTCCTGGCGCTCCCCGTCGATGTCGTGGGCGCGGGCACCCGCGGCGTGCACCCCTCGCTGGAGGAGGCCGCCCGCGTCGCCGGCGCCGGGCCCTTGCGCGCCCTCCGCAGCGTCACGATCCCGCTCCTGGCCCCCGCCTTGGCGAACGCCTGGTTCCTCGTGTTCGTGGGCGCCATCTGCGAGGTGACGCTCGCCACCATGCTCGCGGGCCCACGCACTCCCGTGCTCGGCACGATGTTGTTCCAGCTCCAGACCTACGCCGACCCGCGCGCCGCCTGCGTGCTCGGCGTGGGCCTCTCCGCGTTGTTGCTCACCGGCACGGCGCTGACCCGCAGGTTCGTCAGATGATCCAGCGTACGATGACGCAGCGTGCGATGACACAGCGTCCGATTACCAAGCGTTCGAGGAGGGCACCATGAGCGTGACGATGGCGGGCGTGCGGCGCGCCGTGGGCGCCCACGTGATCCTCGACGGCATCGATCTCGTGGCCGATCCCGGCACGATCCTCGCCCTGCTCGGGCCCTCCGGATCGGGCAAGACCTCCTGCCTCCGTGTCATCGCCGGCTTGGATCCGGTGGACGCGGGCGTCGTCCGCCTGGGCGACAAGGATGTCACCCACACGCCGCCCGAGAAGCGTGGCATCGGCATGGTGTTCCAGACCTGGGCGCTCTGGCCCCACCGCACCGTGCGCGCCAACGTGGCGTGGCCGCTCCACCTCCGCGGTGTCAAGGACGCCGACGCACGCGCCGACGCGTTGTTGGGCCGCGTCCAGTTGGGTGGCACCGGGGATCGTTACCCCCACACCATGTCCGGCGGCCAACAACAGCGTGTGGCGTTGGCCCGCGCGCTCGCGATCGAGCCCGAGGTGCTCCTCCTCGACGAGCCCCTCTCCAGCCTCGACGCCGCCCTGCGCGACGAGCTCCGCGCCCTGCTCGCCGAGGTCATCCGGGAGCGCGGCCTCACCGCCATCCTGGTCAGCCACGATCCCGAGGAGGCGCTCTCGCTCGCAGACCGCGTCGCCATCCTCCAGGCGGGGAAGGTGACACAGGTGGGGACCCCTGCCGAGGTCTACACGACCCCGCGGACGGAGGCCGCGGCACGGCTCACCGGCGCGGTTGCAGTGGTGTCTGCGTCCCGACGAAACGGGCGCGTGGACGTGTTGGGTTGGCAGGGAGAGTCCGCTGGCGCCGATGGCGCGGTGAACGTCGCCATTCGGCCCGAGGACGTCGACTTCTCCGCGATCGGCGTGCCCTTCCAGGTCGAGCGCGCCACCTTCCGCGGCGCCCGCTCCCGCTACCGCGTGCGCGTGGGCGATGTCGTGGTCGAGGTCGAGCGCGAGGCCCCGCCGACGGGGATGTTGCGGGTGGGGCGGGCGGTGGTGTTGAGCTGAGCGGCCGCTCGGACGGGCGCGGGCTAACCCTTCCAATGGCCCAGCCTCGATGACCCCCGCCCTCCACATCTACGTCTACCGCGAGGGCCTCCTCGCCCGCTTCGGCCACGATCTCCGGCTGACCGTGCCGCGTTTCGAGGTGACCCTCCGCGGAGACCGTGTCACCGCCTGGTTCGACGTTGGCTCGGTGCGGGTCGACGGCGCCGCCACGGGCGAGAAGGTCGACCCAACCAGGCTCTCCGAGGCGGACAAGACCAAGATCCAGGCGGCAATCGCGGGCGAGATCCTCGATGTCGCACGGTTCCCCAAGGTGACGCTCGAAGGAGATGTAACGTTCCCCGGTCCGGCCGTGCGGGCCCGCCTCACGATGAAGGGCCGCACCGCGGACGAGGAGATCCCCGTCAGCCGCGTCCCCGGCCTGCTGCGCGTGAACACGGTGATCACGCCATCGCGTTGGGGCATCACCCCCTACAAGACGCTCGCGGGCGCCATCCGGTTGCAGGATCGTTGGCGGATCCAGCTGTATCTGCCCTGGGACCCCCCGCTCGACGCGCTCCGGGGGGCGGACAAGACCTGGGTGGGGGTGGGGTGAAGGGTTGGGGGGCGCACTCCGCGCGGACGCGGGAGCACACGAATATCCGGACGGGCCGTCCTCGGAGAAATAGTTACAAACGCCGACAGCCTCCACCCTTGGTGAAACACCGCGGAGGAGTAGGAGTCTTGCGGAGGTCGAGCGCGCTGATGACCGATGAAAAGTTCGTCCTGCTTCCACCTGCCGTCCGTCAGGTCGTCGTCGCGGCCCAGGAGATCGCCAGTGACGTGAATGGCCCCGAAGCCCTGGTTCTTCAAGCAGTGGCGGCGCTGGAGGCCATCGACGAATGGACAGAGGACATGGCGATGGTGGAAAAACCTCCCGGCCAGTGAGCCCGTGTGGCGTTCTCCAGCCCACCGCGTCAAAGAGCCCCCGTGCCCCACGACCTCCTCCTCTCCAGCGGCTTTCTCGCCTTCGCCCGCCACGTGGGCGTACTCCACGCCGTCGAGTCGCGCGGGATCGCCATCGACGCCGTCGTCGGCACCTCGTCGGGCGCCCTGGTCGGCGCCCTCTGGGCCGCGGGGCACCCCGCCGCGCGCATCGAGGCGCTCCTCGGTGAGCAACGCCCCTTCGCGCTGATGGGCGTGCATGCCCGCGTGTGGACCGGCGCGTTCTCGCTCGATCCGCTCGTGACGTGGCTCCGCGCGCGGCTGCCGCCCACCTTCGCGGACCTCCCGCGTCCTTTCGCCGCTGGCGTCGTGCGGCCCGACGGCACGCCGGGGCTCCTCCGCGAGGGCCCGCTCGCCGAGGCCGTGGCGGCGTCGTGCGCGATCCCCTACGTCTTCGCCCCGGTCGTGCTCGGCGGCGCGCGCTTCCACGACGGCGGCGTCGCCGACCGCCTCATGCTCGAGCCCTGGCGGGCGTGGCGCGGCGATCGGTCCGCGGTGGTGCACCTCGTCGACCGCAGCGCCGGGCGCGACCCCGCCGCATCGATGGAGGGGCTCGCCGTCATCCGCACGCCGCGCTCCGGCGCCACGTTCTGGAGCCTGGGGGATGTGACGGGCGGGGTCGCGCTCGCGCGGGAACGGGCGCTCGCGGTGCTGACGGAGATGCCGTCCGAAGTCCGGTAACTACCGCCGCCGGCCCACCAAGCCCAGCAACACCGGCAGGAACACCCACCCCGCGGCGCCCCCCGTCACGGCACACCCCGCGCTCTCTTCCTCGACCACCGCAGGCTCCTCCGCCTCCGGCATCACCACCACCGTGAACGTGACGTCCGCGCTCGACGGCCCCGCGCCCCACGGGTCCACCGCGGCGACGCTCCACGTCACGACATCGCCCAGGTCGACCGCGGAGGCGAGGTCCATCGTCGTGCCGGCTACGGCGTCTACCTCGGCCTCGCCGCCGTTCACGGACCACGTCACGAGGTAGCTGAGCGCGTCGGCGTCGGGGTCGACGGGGGCCTCCCAATTCAGCAGGACCCGCGGCAGCTCGGCGGTCTCCGCGACCAACACGGGCACCGGCGCCTCGGGCGCGCCGTTCGCGACAGCGGCCACGGCGGCCCCGGCGTCGATGCGGCCGCAGCCGTAGAAGGGGCTCCGGCCGTCGCCGTCCCATTGGGCGAGCGCGGCGTCGTTGCGGACGCCGGTGTCACACAACACGTCCCGCGCTTGTTTGGCCGTGATGCGCGGGTTGGCCTCGAACATCAGGGCGAGCACGCCGCTCACGACAGGCGTGGCGGCGCTCGTGCCGGAGTACCCGTCCGCGAAGGCGTCGTCACCGCCGTACGAGCCGTAGCCGCCGCCGACCAGGTCCGTCGTGAGCAGCGACGTGGGCGCGCTGATGTCGACCGAGTCGCCGTAGCTCGAGTACCACGCGCGCTCGTCGTTCCACTCGATCGCCGCCACGACCACGGCCTTGCGGTTGTGCAACATGCCGTCCGCGGCGATGTCACAGGCGCCGTTTCCGGCCGCGAACACCACTGCCGCGCCGAGCCCGCCGCGGCCGTTGTCCTCGGCGTAGTTGAACATGTCGGTGAACACGTCGTCGGCCGGGATGGTCGCGCAGGAGGTGCCGAACCCCCACGAGTTGGACAACACGGACGCGCCGGCGTCGACCGCCTCGGCGAAGGAGTTGTACAGGTCGTCCAGCGAGGTGTCGCCGCCGATGAGCCGGATCGCGTACACGTCCGCGTCGTAGGCCACCCCGGCCACGCCGTAGCCGTTGTTCCCGACCGCCGCGGCAACCCCGGCCGCGCCGGTGCCGTGGGGCCCGGAGTCCGACGAGAAGTCGGGGCTCGGATCGTCGTCGCGGCCGATGTAGTCGTACCCAGCGACCACCGACAGATCGGGGTGGTCGAGCTGCACGCCCGAGTCCAGGATGGCGATGAGCTGCCCCTTGCCGGTGGCGTAGGCCCACGCAGCCTCGGCGTCGATGTCGACATCGACCGTGCGTCCGGACTGGCCGGTGTTCTCCAGGTGCCACTCGTCCGCCACCCAGGGGTCGTCCGGCATCGTGGAGGGGACCAGCGCGAACGTCAGGTCGGGGAGGGCGTAGGTGACACCGGGGCGCGCACTCAGCGCGCGAGCCAGCGCCAGGTCATCGGTGCCGGCCGCGGGCTCGACGCGGAGCAGCCCACCCGGGAGCGTCGTGACGCGGCCCACGCCCGGCATGGCGGAGACGGCGGCGGCATCGCCGCGTACGAGCAGGCGGCCGGTGCGGCCCTTGATCGTGCCGGCCGACACGAGCGCGTCGAACGAGACCGGGGCGAGGCCGGCGCCGGGGGTGAACGTGTCATCGGCGCGGGCCGCGGCGATCAGCGTGAGGACGAACATGCGCACGAGGATACCGGACGGCGTCGCGTTCCGCTCGATGTAGCGTTCCGGTCGATGTAGACTGCGCGATGCGCTCGCTCCTGCTCCTGGTCCTCCTCGCCTGCGACCGTACCGACCCCTCCGTGGTCACCCCCATCGTCGAGGAGCCGTCCGCCCGATGTGGGAACGGGGTGGTCGACGCCGACGAGGCGTGTGACGCGGGCGCGGAGAACGACGACGCCACACCCGACGCGTGCCGCACCACGTGCCTGCTCCCGCGCTGCGGGGACGCCGTGGTCGACGCGGGGGAGGGGTGTGACGACGGCGTGCCGGGCGACTTCGAAGGCGCGCCGGTCGGCGGCGACGGGTGCAGCGCCACGTGCGTGGTGGAGTCGGGCGCGCTCGAGGTGGAGCCGAACGATACCCCCGCCGAGGCCACGCCGCTGGTGGAGCTCGGCCACGGCGCGCTCTCCGAGGACGACGTCGACTGCTGGTCCTTCCCCGTGTCCCAATGTGGCGCCCTGCGGATCAGCGAGACCGGCCCATGCGCCTCCGCGCTCACGATGGCCCTCTACGCGCCCGACGGCGCGCGGGTCGCCGCGGGGGCTCCGGGCGCGGATGGTTGTGCCGTGCTCGATCCGGTCGACCAGCCCGGCGCGCGCTGGGTCGAGGCGGGGGACTGGGCGGTGTGTGTGCAGGCCGTGAACGGGGGCGTGGTGCCCGGCTACACGCTCGACGTCGCGCTCGAAACCTCCGCGGATCTGGACGCGCCGCTCGGCGACGACCTGGACGCGGACGGCCAGCCCGACTCCTGCGACGTCGATCGCGACGGGGACGGCGTCGGGGACCTCGACGACACCTGCCCCGACGTGTCCAACGGCCCCGACACGGTCCTGGCGCTCGGCTCCACCGGCTACGTGCGCACCTGGCTCGCCTCCGGCCCGTACACGGGCGATCCCTCGGCGGACACGTGCCGCCCGGCGGACGTTGCGCGTGTCGGGGAGGATGTCGAGGGCTTTGCCCCCACCATCGGCGATCCGGCGGGGTCCGACTCCGGCGCTGATCTCGCGTGGCGCGCGCACCTCCTCACCAGCAACGCGTTCGACTTCAACGTGGACTACGCGACCGTCGACGCCCCGCGCGAGGGCTACGCGATGGTGTACCTGTGGAGCGACACCCAGCGCGCCCTGACGCTCGCCGTCGGCGCGGACGACGGGGTGTTCGCGTGGTGGAACGGCGCGCTCGTGCTCGACGTGGCGAGCTGCCAAGGCGTCAACGCCGATCAGTTCCAGGCCCCCGTCGACGTGGCCGCCGGATGGAACACGCTTCTGCTCAAGGTGCGGGATCAGGGCGGCGGGTGGGGCCACTCCGCGCGCCTCCTCGACGAGGCCGGCGCTGCCGTCACCGATCTCGCGCCGGCGCTGGATCCGGAGGGCCTCTGGCGGCCCGATCAGACCGACACCGACGGGGACGGAGAGGGCGACGCGTGTGACGACGACTGACCGGGGGGCGGCCCGAGTGCGCCCGATCGTCGCCCGGCCTCCACCCGACGCACGACAAGATGCTTGACAACGAGCGGTCCCGACGGGAAAGTCCCTGGCCATGCTCCACCTGCTCCTCCTCGCCTGCACCGCGCCCTCAACCTCGGACGCCGAAGACACGGGTGACACCGGCGCGGTCGCCGTGGACACGGTCGTGGCCGAGGTGAGCCTGTGGACCAAGTACAAGGTCGACTCGGCATCGACCCTGCGGGGCGTCTTCGCATCGGACACCAGCGTGTACGTCGTGGGTAGCCGCGGGCAGGCGTGGGTGGGCTCCGCGACCGAGGCGTGGGCGCCCTACACCTTGCCGGTCGAGCTCACCGGCGTCGACATCAACGCGCTCTGGGGCAGCGGCTCCGGTGACACGCTCCAGCTCGCCGTGGCGGCCGACCACGGGTTGATCGGCACCCTCAACGCCGGCGTCTGGACCGTGGCGACGCTCGGCACGGGCGCGAACCTCGCGGTCGACGGCACGGCCTTCACCAACCTCTTCGTGGCCGGCGACAACGGCATCCAGCGCTTCAACGGCTCGGAGTGGGCGCTCGAGAGCGAGCCTCCGGTCACGATGAACGCGGTGCACGTGTACGAGGGCGGCGCGTTCGCCGCGGGCAACGAGGGCTTCGTGACGCAGCGCGCGGGAGATGGCACCTGGGCCGAGTCCGAGACCAACAAGGCGGCCAACTTCTTCGGGCTCAACGGGGTCGGCGCGTACGACGCGTGGGTGGCGGGGGACCAGGGCGTGATCCTGCACTGGGACGGCACCACGTGGGCGCAGGTCGCCAGCGGGACCACGGAGACGCTCAACGCGATCTACGCCGGCCCGGGCAACAGCCTGATCGCCGTGGGGAACGACGGCGTCACGCTCTCCTACGACGGCACGAGCTGGCGCGAGCTCTACAACGAGACCAACCAGAACCTCTACGCCGTGCACGGCGTGTCCGCGGCCCACGTCTGGACGGTCGGCAATGGCGGCCTCGCGATGCAGTACCTGGGCGAGTAGTCAGCCGTCGCACGTCACCGGGGCCTGCACGCCACAGCCGGGGTCTACCGCGTCGCCCCGCATCCGCGCGTCGAGCCAGCCCACCTGGTCCATCAGGGTCATCAGCGGCGCCTCGCCGTGCTCCAGCCCGGCGCACTCGATGTGTTGGAGCGTGTAGCCCTCGTCGCACAAGGCCGGGATGGCGGCGCGCACCGGGGCCGCGGGCACGAGCGTGTCCGACTCGGCGGTGATGATCAACACGGGCGCGTCGCCGGTGTAGGGCACGTTCGGGTTCGGCAGCGACGACTGCTCCAGGAAACAGGTCCACGGGTCGGCCCGCTCGCCGGCGCGCACGGCGGCCAGGAACGCGGGATCGTAGATCGCGTCGACCGAGGTGGCCGATTCGACCGAGGGGAAGGACGTGCAGGAAGCGGCGGCCTCGCCGGGCAACGCGGCGGCCACGTCCGTCGCGAGCGCCTGGTCGAGCGCGTCGTAGCCGTACCACTCGGCGTGCAGGTAGAGGATGAGCGCGTCGGCGCGGGTGGCGGGGCTCAACGTCTCCAGGCCGGCCTCGAGCTGCCCGAGGATGTCGACCGGCGGCACCGCCGCGATGACCCCGACCGGCGCGTACTCGGGCGCGTAGCTGGGGGCGTAGCGATCGGACTGGAGCGCGGCGAAGCCGCCCTCGGACCAGCCCCAGTACACGATGCGCTCGGTGTCCACGCGCGCGTCCAGCGCCGAGAGCGGGAGCCAGGCGTCGACCGCGCGCAACGCGTCGAGCGACGCGATGGCGGTGGGCTCGCCGACAATCCACGGATGCGGGTCCGGCGCGGGGTCCCCGCCGCCCATGAGGCCGAGGTAGTCGGGGGCCACGCTCACGTAGCCACGCGCCGCCGAGATGATCGCAGGCGCGAGCCCTTCGACCGCGCCGACCGAGGGCGCACACGCGTCCTCGAAGCCGGCCGTGGGGTGGTGCCAGAGCACCGTGCCCACCTCCGCCTCGCCGCTGAGCACCGGGACCGACACGATCGCGGTCGCCTCGACGGGCACGCCCCGATCCTGCGTCGTGTAGCGGATCCGCCAGGTGCTCACCGAGTAGGCGGTCGGCGTGAGCCAGCCCAGGCCGTTGGTGAAGAGCCAGACGTCGAGCTGCCAGGCCTGGAACGACCAGTCCCCCACGTAGGTGGCCTCGATCACGCGCGGCGCGTCGGTCAGCCAGACGTGGTCGAGCTCGCAGGCCTCGTGCAGCGTCTCAGATGTATCAGATGTATCGGTGTCCGATGTATCGGTGTCCGATGTATCAGTGTCGGATGTATCGGTCACCGATGTATCGGTATCGGTGGCTTCCCCCGTGTCGACGTCCTTCGGGTCGGTGGGGACGCAGGCGAGCAGGTACAGCAGCATCGGGGCTCCGGGCGATCGTGTGAACCGCGGGCGCGGGGGCGACGAAAGGATTTCCGTCGTAACGCCCTTCACGTGCCAGACGGGCCTCGTGTACAACGGCGGCATGTCCGAGCTCTACACCTCCCGCGCCGCGCTCTACGACACGATCTACGCCTGGAAGGACTACGCCGCCGAGGCGACGCAGCTGCACGGGGTGCTCCTCGCGGAGGGCATCGCGGACGGCGCCCGGATCGTCGAAGCGGCGTGCGGCACAGGCAAACATCTCGAGCAGCTCCGGCAGTGGTACGCGGTCGCGGGGACCGACGTGAGCGCGGACATGCTTGCGATCGCCGCCGAGCGGCTCCGCGACGTGCCGCTCACGGTGGCGGACATGCGCGAGCCGGCCCCCGGCGCGCCCGCCGACGCGCTGCTGTGCCTCTTCTCGTCGATCGGGTACCTGCTCGACCGCGAGGCCCTCGACGCCGCGCTCCACGCCTTCGCCACGAGCCTGCGGCCCGGCGGGATCGTCGTCATCGAGCCCTGGCTCGCGCCCGAGGACTTCACGACCGGCAAGGTCTTCATGCAACAGGCCGACACGCCGACCCTCAAGGTGTGTCGGATGAGCGTCACGAGCCGCGACGGGGACCTCTCCGCGATGGACTTCTCCTGGCTGGTGGGGCGCCCCGGCGTACCGGTCGAAAACTTCACCGAGCGCCACACCTTGTGGTTGTGCTCGCGCGCGACGTTCGCGGCCGCGCTGGACGCCGCCGGGTTCGACGCACGGTTCGAGCCCGACGGCCTCATGAAGCAGCGGGGGCTGTGGATCGGGCGCAAGCGGTAGGGCGCGCGCTCGTGCGGCTGAGGCCGGGCCAACTTTGCACGGCGCGGCTACAGTCGCCAGATGCTCTTCCTCCTCCACGTCCTGGCCTGCGACCCCGGCAAGGTCACCGTCGGCGATCTCGACACCGACCGCCCGGGGAAAGAAGACCCCGTCGTCGTCACGCCCACGCTCGTCATGGCCGGCCCGGCCGCCATCGATCCGCTGTACGGCCTGCCGGCCACCTTCGCGCTCGTCCAGACGCACGGGGACGTCGTCACGGTCGACGTGCGCGACGCATCGGGCGTCGTCGTCCGCACCCTCGCCGACGGCGCGTCCTGGGCGGACACCGTGGTGTGGGACGGGCGCGACGACACGGGCGTGGTGCTCACCCCCGGCCGCTACACCGTGCACGCCGACCTCGCGGCGGACGGCACGTCGGTCGCCATGGTCGAGGCCCCCATCGACGTCGTGCGCGTAGGCGTCGCGTCGGGCACGCTCGGCGGGGAGGACCGCATCCTGTTGATGTGGCACGCCGCGGGCGGCCTCGGGATGTATTGGGACGACGCCGGAGACGGCGGCACGTTCGCGGTCGCCGCGATCGACGTCGACGGCGCCGTGACCCCCATCCCCGCGCCCTGGGAGGACCTGTACGCGCCCCCCGAGGACCCCATGGGCCAGAACCTCCCCGCCGCCTACACGTGGGACGCGCGGCCCACCCTCTCGCTCGTGGTCGCGGGGGATGTCGGCGGGGCCGCCCTCACCCCGGTGATCGACGGCTGGACCCTCTCCACGGGCATCGTCGCGCCGGGCGAGACCGTCGTGTTCACCGCCGACGCGCCGCTGCTGACGGGGCCCGGCGTGTACGAGGCGTCGCTCGCCCTGCGCTGGATGGCCGGGGCGGACGTGGTCGGCACCCAGGACATTCCCCTGCGCATCTATGGGTTGTTCGGGCCGCCCGCCTTCGAGGAGAGCGTGACGCCCTACGCGCCGTGGGTGGCCGTCATCGATCCGGCCCTCCGCGCGATCGCGGGCTCGTTCGAGGCCGGCGTGCCGCCCACCGAGGCCGCGGTCATCTCCGCCCTCGTCGAGCACATCTACTACGACCTCGGCCTGTCCTACGACACGCGCTGGGGGGCCAGCGCCTACACCCAGTACGAGGGCGGCTCGTTCGACGACGCACACATCGACCTGTCGGGTTTTCTCGACCGCCGCCGCGGCTCGATCGTCAATTGCACCGACTGCGCCGCGATCCTGGAGGCCTTCGCCAACATGATCGGCGCCACGCTGTCGTACACGATCATCACGCCCAGCTTCAACCTGAATTACATCAAGGCCATCGGCGGCGACAGCTTCGACCACTGCCCGTTCGACAACGGCGGCTGCGGGTTCAGCTACCACGCGGTCACGACGCCAGACGACGGTGGCATCATCTACGACGCCACGCTCGCGCTCGACGGGGACGAGGATCCGGGGAGCTACCCCGGCGAGGAATTGCTCGTGCAGGCCATCACCGGCGAGGAGTACCTCGACCGGCTCGTCATGAGCGGCCGGACCAACTACCGCTACACGCAGAAGGAGACCCTCCAATGATCGCGCTCCTCTTCGGCGCCGCCTTCGCCGCCGGAATGCACGGCGGCATTCCCGTGCACGGCGTGCCCGGCCTCGGCGAGCCCTCCTTCCTCACGCCCGCCACCGGGTGGACCGCCGCGGTCGATGGGGGCTGGGTGCGCGTGTTCGTGGGCCCCACCGAGGCCGCGGGCGTGGAGTGGTACGACCGGATGCTCGAGTCAATCGGCCTCCCGCCGCCCGTCCTGGCCGACCTCGCCGCATTGACGGACGCCGCCCACGGTGACAACGCCACGCTGGTCTCCTTCCGGGACGGCAACGTGGCGGTGCTCGTGCGCGCGCAAGCCGGCGCCCGCGCCATCGCCGACACCCTGCGCGCCGCGATCGTCGACAACGCCCCCGCCGTCACGACGCCCACCCTCTCGACCGCCGGCGGCCAGTGGAAGGTGGACGCGCCGGGCGCCGTGCACCTGGGCGTGACAGGGGGGCGCGGGGTGCCCTTCCAACGCGGCGTGTTCACCGAGCCGCCGCGCGAGGTGGTGGCGTGGGATGCGTTGGGACGCGCGACGATCCTCGAGCGATGATCCTCCTCCTGCCCCTGGCCTGTGCGGGCCCCACCCCCGACGACACCGCCCCTCCTGCCGTCGATCTGGTCGACGAGCTGACCGCCGCCGGCCCCTGGTCGGTGGGCCATCAGGACGCGTACGTCGTGTACGCCGACGCCATCGGAGGCGGCCAGCGCACGCTCCACGTCTCGATCTGGTACCCCACCACCGCCACGGACGGCGACGACGCCACGTACTTCGGCGGCGCCCTGACCGCCGAGGGTGTGTGGCAGGACGCGCCGGTGGCGGACGGCGCGTTCCCGCTCGTCGTCTACTCCCACGGGCACCAGGCGTACGCCGAAGCGTCGGGGTTCCTGATGGAGCACCTCGCCTCGCACGGGTGGATCGTGGCGGCACCCGATCATACCGGCAACACGACGTTCGACGGGTCGGACCGCGCCACCGAGATCTACGCGCAGCGGCCCCGCGATCTGTCCGCGGTGCTCGACTCGCTCGAGACCAGCGGGCTCCCCGTGACCGACACCCGCGTCGCGATGGGGCACTCGTTCGGCGGCTACACCGTGCTCGCGTCCATGGGCGCGACCTACGCCGCGGGCGCGCTCGACTGCCCCGATTCCACGACCGGGTTCTGCTCCACGATGACCCCCGCGCTCCGCACGGTCTTCGAAGGCGGGTTCGCGGACGATCGCTTCGACGCCGCGCTGATCATGGCCCCCGGCGACTACGGCCTCTTCCAGGCCGCCGGCATCGGCGCCGTCACCCGCCCGACGATGCTGATGACCGGCACCGAGGACCAGCCGCCCGGCTCCGAGGTCGACCAGCTCTGGGCCGCGCTCCAGGGGGACGGCGCGCGCCGCGTCACGCTCGACGGCGCCGGCCACCAGTCGTTCACCGATTTCGCCGACACGCTCGAGGACGTGACGATGTCCGCGGAGGCCAGCACCCGCCTCGTCGACGTGTACGGCCTCGCGTGGGCCCGCCGCGCCGACGGGGACACCAGCGTGGCGCCCGTGCTCGACGGGGAGCGCGAGATCGCGCGGGAGGCCGTGCTCGCCCAGTGACCCCCCCCGTGGCTCACTTGGGCGGTGGGCCTTCCAACTCCAGGTCCTGGAGGCGCGACCGGACCGCCGCCATGAAGTCGGCGCCGGGGTCGGGCTTGGTCGTGCGGTAGTTCGGGTCGCGCTCCTCGAAGTACGGCGTGCCCTCCAGGCCCCGGTACTCGAGGTGGCCGATCAGGTGGGTGATGGGCTGGCGCGACACGATCCAGCGCACGAGCGCCACGTTCGCCGCCGCCTGCGCCTCGGTCAGCGGCCACTCCTCGCCGCCGCCCACGTTCTCGATGCCGATGGCGACGTGGTTCAGGCCGATGGTGTGGCGGAGGATGCGGTCCTCCTGCGCGAGCCGCTCGATCGTGCCGTCGCGATCGACGAGGTAGTGGGCCCCGACGTTCAGGGCGCCCGCACCCGCCAGCTCCGTGCGGCCGGAGAGCGTGGCGGGGCCGAAGGTGCTCCACGCGCTCATCGCGGTGGGCCCGGCCGTCCAGTGCAGCACGATCACGCGCGGCACCATGCGGGTATCCTTGGCGGTGTCGCCCGTGAGGGCGGTGGTGCGGTGCGCGCGCAGGTACTCGACGGTGAGGCGTTCGCGCTCGGCGTTGTAGGGGAGGAGGTGGTCGACGATGACGGGAGCGACGACGGGAGCGACGACAGGGGCGGCCACCGCCTTGGAAGCAGCGGGGGCAGCCAGCACGGTGGGGGCGTCGAGGGCGCTCGATCGGGGGGCAGGGGAGCTGGGCGCCGCCCGGGGTTCGGGCGTGGTGGTGGGCGCTCCGTCGGCGGCGCGACAGGCCTGGAGGAGCAGCATCGTCGTGACCGCCCTTGCGATCGCCGGGTGTCGCGGTGAGGCCCCGGCGGTCGAGACCGTGCGCCGGGTGAGCACTGGCGAGGTCGTGAGGCCCGGCGGCGCCGCGCTCTGGTTCGGCGGAGACGTACACCTGGGCGAGTCGGCGCGGGGCGGGTTGGAGGGCATCACGGCCATCCTGGGCGGGGCGGCCGGGATCGTCAACCTCGAAGGGCCGGTCGGCGACGGTGCTGGCGGGGCGCGGATCGACGGCGACGGGGCCCGGGTGTGGCTCGCCAACCCGTCCACCGCGCCGGCGTGGCTCCGCGCACACGGGGTCGTCGCCGCCTCCATCACCAACAACCACGCCGGTGACCTGGGGCCCGCGGGGCCGGCTCGCACGGCCGCGCGCCTGCGGGACGGGGGCTTGGTCCCCGCGGGGGCTCCAACGGGGCCGGCGCGCTTCAGCGTGGGGGGCACCGTCGTGAGCTTTCTCGCGCACGAGCTGGAGGAGCCCGGGCTCGCGGAGGCGCTCGCCGCCGAGCTCCACGCCGCCGAGCTGCACGGGGGGGAGAGGACCCTTCGTGCAGTGGCGCTGCACGTCACCGGCGGGCGCTCCTACCTGCCGTCCCCCGCGCTACGCCGCGCGGTCGACGGCGCGCTGGCCGGCGGCGCGGACATCGTGGTCGTCCACGGGACGCACGTGCTCGGCCCCGTGGAGCGCCGCGGCGGCGCGGTCGTCGCGTGGGGGCTCGGCAACCTGCTGTTCGACTGTGTCTGCACGGGAGACACGGAGGCGCTGGTGTTGCGCGTCGCGATCGGTCCCGAGGGGCCGGGCGTCGCCGAGGTGATCCCCGTGACCGCGGGGCTCGGGGGGGCCGGTGTGACGCCCGCCGCCGACGCGGAGGGCGTGTTCGACCTGCTCGACGCGCTGGAGAGCAGCCCGCTCACACGGCTCGGCGATCGGGCGTGGTTCTAGCCCGGGACCTGTGTTCGTTCGGAATTTGGGTGCACCCCGCCGGGGCGCGGACGGTGCCTTATCAGGCACCGGCAAACCAACCCTCCTCCTTCTGGTGCTCCCACTCCTTCATCGGCCCCCCCAGGCGGTCCTCCATGCTCTGCACGAGCTGGACGTTGCGCTTGTCCACCTCGGTGAGCACCCCGTCGTCATAGGACTCGAGCGGCTCGTACCAGGCCTTGTTGAAGAAGTAGGCCTGCAGGACTTCGGACTTGAACGGGCGGCCGTGGCGTGCGTACACCGTGTTGCGCAACAGGCGCAGGTCCCGACGTGACAGGCCGTCGAGCTGGCCGACCGTCAGTTGGTTCGCGAGCACCGTGGGGTCTTCGAGGGGGTTGCGATCGGCCACCGGCACGTCGGCACCGCCCGACCACTCGCCGAGCGCCGCGCTGATGAGCGAGAGCTCGACGGTGTCCTCGGCGGACACGGCGCTTCGGCCCTGGATCGCGGCGCGCCGCGCCACCAGCTCGTCCCGTGGCACGCGGGCCTCGGCGTCTGTCAGGAAGGCCACGTTGGCGCGATCGGCGTCCGAGAGCTTCGTCAGGTCGGCCTTGGCTCGGGGCTGGTACCAGGGCTGCGCCCGGAAGTAGCTGTCGAGCCAGGGTTTGACGAAGGGGTGCCCGGCGCGCGCGAAGATCGTGTTCCGCAAGAGCGCGAAGTCGCGGAGCGAGCGCCCCTGCACGTCGGCCTCGGTCAGCGCGCGGTCGTAGTAGAGCGGGCGGCCGTCGGCGCCGAGGGCGGCACTGGCGGGCGCGGCCTGCGCGGGGGCGGGCGTCGGGGCGGCCGGGGCCGTGGACACGGGGGCGGCCGGCGTCGGTGCGGTGGCCTCGCCACCCGCGCAACCGAGCGCCAGCACGAAGAGCAGGCTCGACGCCAACAGGAGGCGGAGAGGGGGAGGGGCGGCGCGGTTCGGCATGGGCCGCACCTTACGGATCGGGCGCGTCGGGGTCAAGGGGCAGAGCCGCGGGCGCGTGCACTGTTCACGCCGCGTTCATCGGTGTTCGTCGGAGCGGCCCGTCCCGCGGGCGATCCAGGGCTGGGAGCAACGGATGAACGCCCGGTTTCCGCGTGGCACGTCTGGATCGTCGCTTGCTTTGGAGGAGTGCGCCTCCAACCCCGGGGGCACTCACCACCGGACGACCCAATGCTCACCCTCACCCTGCTCGCCTCCCACCTCCTCGTCGCCGACGCCCACGCCTCGGTGTACATCGGCAACCCCGCGCTCTGGGTGCACGTCGACCGCCCGGCGCACGACTTCACCGCCGCCGACGTGCTGCTCGAGGGTATCGAGGTGCACTACTGTGGCGGGGGATCCACGGAGTACCCGGTGGACGAGATCATCGATCCCGTCGCGGGGTGGGGGATGGAGATCGGCGGCGGCAACCTGTGTGGCGTGACGTTCCACTGGGACAGCGTCCTCGTCATCGACGGCACCCGCAACGGCACGTCGTTCTCCGTCGGGTTCGGCAACGCCTCCGCCAACACGTACGTGCCCATCGGCAGCACCATCTGGCCGGTGGCGCTCACCCCTGTTCAGGTGCTCGCCGGCACGTTCCCGGCCGGAAGCCCGCTGCTGCTGATGACGCTGGACTGATCCTCGTTCGGGCTCGGCATCCGGTCGGACATCGGGATCAGCTGCACGCTCAGTTGGAGCACCTGCTCGCCGCGAGCGATGTCGTCGGCGTAGCGCCCCGCCACGCCCTCGATGAAGCGACCGATCGAGGCCTTGATCTCGGCGATATCCGCCGTGGGGACCGCGATGCACACGGTCGAGAAGTGACGCTCTTCCTTGGTGGCAGAGTCGAGCGCCTCACTTGCTCGTGCCAGGATGTCACGGTGGAACGTGGCGACCCCCACGCCCGCGATACGGTCGACCTCGCGGTCGGTGGCCCAGACCATGGCCGCGGGCCGGAGCACGCCGGCCTCGTCCCGTCGCAGCGCCCGCTGCGCGATCAGCGCCTCCACCGCCTCGGCCGCCTCGGCCGGCGTGATGGGCGGACGGATGGTGGCCGCGATCCAAGCCGGATCCTCGCGGAAGCCGACGCACCGGGAGAGCTCGAGGATCGCCGGTACGTACCAACGTGAACACAAGAGGAACGCCGCGTCGATGTCCCGTTGGGCGCCCTGAAACCGGCGGACGGCCATGATGCGATCCAAGGCGGCGCGCCGGCGCGGCCGCGTGGGCGCCTGCTCGAACTCCACCAGCTCGAGGAAGTAGGCCTGCTGCTCGTGGTCGAGCTGGGCCACGGTACAGAAGTGCTCGACGAGGGCCGGCGGCAGGTCGCGGGTGCCTCCGAGCACGCTCGAGATGGCCGCGGGGGAGCACGCCGCGCGCTTGGCGAAGCCGCGGATGCTCGGCCGGCCGTTCCTGGACTCGAACCAGGCGCGCATGTAGGCCCGAAAATCGGTGTAGTCGAAGAGGTTGACGGGGTCCACGGGCGCAGTCTCCTCCAAGTGTACCGGGCGTGCAAGCGACGGTGCGCCTGCTACCATCCGCGCCATGTACGCAGCAGAGCTCCATCGAGGCGCCGTGGAGGCCCTCCTCGCGTCTCGGGTCGCCGTCCTCCCGGAGGGCGCCGTGCTGCCGGACGGGGGGTGGCCCACGCTCGGACGTTTGGTCCACCGCGCGTGGTTGGAGGCTGGCGGGCGCGGGCCCCTGCTCCAGCTCGACGCACGACACGTCGGGAGTGCGGACGACGTTGACGCCGCCGCGCGTGCGCTCGGAGAGGGGCTCCTGCACCTCGGCCCGGGTGTGCCCTGCCCCCGCGGGCTCCCCGTCGCGGTGTTGCGTCACGCGGCCACCACGGACCCCCGGGAGCCGCACCGTCTCGACGCCGTGCATGCCGTAGCGGTCGACCCCACCCTGGCGCGTGTGCGGGCGGCCCTCCGTGCGCACGCCCTGGCCGGCGAGGTGATCTACCTGCGCGGCCCCGCGGGCTCCGGCCGTGCGAGCCTCGCCCGCTGGGCAGCCGCGACGCTCGGCGCGCCCTCCCTCGTCGAGATCTCGCCCGACCACGCGGCGCACGCCCCTCCCGGCGCGTGGATCCTGCTCCGCGAGTTCGAGGATCTCGGGCCCGAGCGCCTCGGACCGCTGCGTGCGCGGCTGGCGGCGCCGCCGGTGCGCTGGGGGAGCACGGCGCCCGGCGTCCGCCCCGATCACCCCGCCGCGGCCACGATGGTGGGCCGGGACCGGGCGTTCTGTGACGTGCTCGCCACCGCCGTGCTGCACGCGCCGACTCCCGCGCCCGTGCTCATCCTCGGCGAGAGCGGGACGGGCAAGGAGCCCCTCGCGCGGCTGGTCCACGACGCGAGCGGGCGCCGCGGACCGCTGGTGGCGGTCGATCTCGCCAGCCGCAACGAGAACCTGCTCGAAGATGACCTTTTCGGCCACGTCCCCGGTGCGTTCGAGGGCGCCCGGACCGCGCGGGACGGCGCGTTGCGGCGGGCGCACCGCGGCACCCTGTTCCTCGACGAGCTCGGCAACCTCCCCGCCACCACCCAGCTCCGCTTGCTCCGCGTGTTGGAGACCGGCCAGGTGCAGCCGCTCGGCTCCGACACGACCTACGCGGTCGACGTGCGGGTCGTGGCGGCGACCAACTCCGACATGGAGGGGCTGGTGCACTCGGGCGCCTTCCGGCGCGACCTGTACCATCGCCTCGCCGGCGTGGTGCTCCGCCTGCCCCCCTTGCGGGACCGCGGCGACGATCTTGTGCTGCTCGCCGAACACTTCGCGCGGGAGGTGGGCTCGGGCGGAGTCACCCCCGAGGCGCTCGAGTTCCTCCGCGGGCGCCCGTGGTCCGGCAACATCCGCGAGCTCCGCAGCGTGGTCGAGGTCGCCGCGCGCGAGGCCCACGGGGGGCCCATCCAGCCTCGCCACGTCCGGCTCGAGTCGCCCGTCCCCATCTTCGTCACCGGCAGCGTCGATGTCCTGGAGCACCCCGGCGCGTTGAACCGGCGTGAAGCGCAGGCGTTGGCGGCGTTGGGCGTGGTGGTCGCGCCACCGGCCGAACGGGGCGAGGCGTGCATCCGGGGCGCCGTGCTCGCGGGCCTCGGCGGGCGCCCTGTCACCCCCGAGGCGCTCTGGCAGCTCGTGTCGTGGCCGTGGTGGGGCAACTTCGTCGAGCTCGACCGCAAGCTGCGCGTGCTCCGCGGCGGGCCGCCCGGCCTGGTCGACGTGGACGCGCTCGCGGCGATCTTCCCGGAGGCGGGGGTGTCCCGCGAGCCGATCGTGTCGCTGCTCTCGCCCTCCGCGCGGGAGGACGGCTCGGTGCAGGGCTGGCGCGCCACCCACTACGACGGCGCCCTCGTGTTGGGGCGGGCCCGCACCCGCGCCGACCTCGACGAGCCGCGCAAGAAGTGGCTCGCGAGCCGCGCGGACGCGCCGGGCTTCATGGCCTTTCCGCAGCTCATGGAGCTCTCCCGCGTCCACGCCCTCGTGACCCGCCAGGGTGACAACCTCGTGGTAGCGAGCGGCCCCGGAGTGAGCCTCCCGCTGCTCGCCGGCCCCCTCGATGGGGCCCTCGTGCCCGTGGGCACCGGAGACACCGTGAGCATCGGCCGCGCGGGGGAGGTGCGCTTCCAACGTGACGCCGAGCCCCTGCTCCAGCTCTACCTGTTCGCCGGCGAGGCCGCGCTCGCCGAGGCCGCGCCGCTGCTCCGCGCCCGCCTCTCCGGGGACGTTGGCGAAACCAAACAAGGGGGACGTGTGGCGCGGGCGCGCGCGCTCTCCCGTGACGAGATCGGCGAGCTGAACGCGGTCGTCGTCGACTTCGCGCGGGGCGAGGGCGAGTTCGCGCCCCACCTGCGCGCCGCCCTGGTGACATCGGGGCAGGCGGAGCTGCGCGCTCTGTTGCTCTCGGGCCACCCGACCCAGTCGTGCGTCCGCCTGTATCAGAGCGTGTACAACCGGCCGCTCCGGCGCGACCTGGTCCGGCAGCTCAAGGACGCGGGCCTGATCGAGCGCGCACGCGAGCGCCTCCCCACCAACCTGCGCGGGATCCTCGACGAGCCCGACGAGGACTGACCGTCAACCTCCCGCTTTTCCGCCCGCGCGCCCCATGTCCGCCAACTCTGCCCCGGTCACGACGCGAAGGTTGCCTGCGGACCAGCGCACGAGGTCCTCGTAGGCCTCCCAGATGCGCGCCTGCTCCTCCATCCCGCGCACCCGCGATTCCTCCTTCGGGTTGAGGTTCCAGGGGGGTGGGAGCGGCGTGTCCTTGTCCTTGGCGCTGTAGTAGGAGAGGGTCCACCCCTCGGGGCCGAAGCGGTAGAAGTTGTTCTCGTGCACAAGGGATGTCACGAACGCGCCGCGGGGCGCGCTCCATGCGCCGAGCCGCTCCTTGAGGCGACTCACGGGGTTGAACGAGGGATCCCGCCCCACCCGGTTCCACCAGAACTGCTCGATGCCGCCCGGGTCGAGCCAACGGGTCAGACCGATGTCACTCGGGCGCACCACCAGCCCCCCGCGCGTGGTGATGGGGTTGGCCGCGGACGCCTGCTCTTCGTGGTACCAGACCACCACCCGCGCGCCCATCGACCGGTACACGTTCAGCGCCGCGAGCTTGTTGCGCGGGTCCTTGTTGGGAGTCACCACCGTGACGACCGAACCAAACGTGTCCTTCACCAGTGTGTACCCGCCCGGTTTGGTGCGATCGAGCTCGCCGGTCGCGCGGTCGAGGGAGAACGTCTCGTAGTCGCGGAGCAGGGCCTCCCGGTCGGCATCCGACAGGCCCGCGAGCTTGCCCTCGAAGCCGTTGACCAGCGGGTGCGGCGCGCGCACGTGGTAGCTGATGGTCATCCCGCTGGCGCGGAGCCGCTCGATCACATCGGGGCGCTGGGCCTTGTAGAGCTCCACCATGGGCCCTGTCAGGTAGAATTCGCCCTTCACTCCCTGCCGCGTGTAGATGTCGACGAGGTGGATCAACGTGTCGGCGCTGTCGTTCACGTGGTTCACGTCGTGCACGTTCACCACGAAGTTGATGCAGCCCTCGGGGCACGGGTTCGCCACGGGTACGATCACTTCGGGGATGACCGCGTCCCGCCCGGGCCCGCCTCCTCCGCCCTTGGCTCCGCCGCGGGGCTCTTTTGCGAGGGCAACGCCGAGGAGGAGGAGGGGAGCAAGCAGGAGGAGGCGCATCAGGGTCTGTTATCCGACCGGGCGGGGCCGGATCCTCGGGTTGGCCCCGAAGTGGGTGCGACGGACTACGCGCACCCAATCTCGGTGCACGCCTCGCGGCCGCCCTCGGTGCAGGTGCAGGTGTTGCATCCATCTTGCGCGGTCCAGGACTCGTCGGCGGTGCGCAGGTTGCCGTCGTGATCGATGCACTCTCCCGCCGCGGTGTCTGGGGAGGCGGTGCAGGCGACGAGCAAGGCGAGGAGCAGGACGCGCAAGGATACCGCCGTTGGATGTGCGTGGACTCTATACGAGAAGTCGAGTGACGGGCTACGCGTCCCCATGCCGCCCCTCCGCTTCGCCGTCATCGCCGACTCGCACTTCCACCCGCCCGGCGTGCCCGAGCAGGCCGTGTGGGAGAGCGACCGCTACTTCAACGCACGAAACCGCGCGGCCATCGCGCTCGTGCGCCGCGCCGAGCCCGCGTTCACGGTGCACCTGGGAGATGTGCCGCACCCCGTGCCCGGCCTGGCCGCCCACGCCGACGCCCTCGCCGTGGCGCACGACACCTACGCCGCCCTCGACGCGCCGCTCTACGTCGTGCCCGGAAATCATGACGTAGGTGACAAGCCCCATCCGTGGGCGCCCGCGCCGAGCGTGTCGGTCGAGAAACATGCCGTGTTCGCCGCGCACTGGGGTGCGCCGTGGTGGGTCGTCGAGCGTGACGGGATCGTGCTCCTCGGCATCGACACGCCGGTGCTCAACAGCGGGTTGGCGCTCGAGGCGGAGCAGTGGGCGTGGCTCGAGGACACGCTCGCCACGTTGAAGGGGCGCCGGATCTTCGCGTTCGTGCACTACCCGCCGTACCTGCTCGATCCAAACGAGCCGGAGCACTACGACAACCTCGCCGAGCCCGCGCGGGGGCGGCTCCTGGAGATCCTGGTCGGCGCCGGCGTGGAGGCCCTGTTCTGTGGGCACGTGCACCACCCGTTCTGGAACCGGCACGTGTCACCCACCGGGGCCGCGCTCGACATCTATCTGTTGCCCTCGACCGCGTTCGTGCGGCCCGGGTACGCCGAGCTGGCGCGGGTGGGCCCCGGCGCCGAGCATGGGCGCGACGACGGCGAGCGGCTCGGCTTCTGTCTGGTGCACGTGGACGAAGCGGGCCATCGGGTCGAGTGGGTGCGCACCGGCGGGGCCACCGAGACGCCCGAGTGGGTCGCGGGGCTCGGGCCCGGCGAGGCGCGGCCGCGGTGCCCGGTCGGGCTGACGTTACGACACAGTTGGGACGCGGTGCTCGACATCCCCGCGGACGGTTTGGATCCGTTCCGTCGCAAGCAGGCGCGCAACGATCTGACCCTGCTCGCCACCTGGGAGCTCGGCGCCACCGTGCTCCGCCTGCCGTTGGAGGACCTGCGCCGGCCTGCTACGCGCGCTCGGCTCCTGGCGCTCGCGGCCAACGGACAACGTGTCATCCTGTGGACGCCCGAGGCGCTCCACCCCGAGGACGTGGCGCTCGTGGAGGTGCACCAGCACGCGATCCTGGCGGTGGAGCTCATCGTGCCACGGGCGTGGTTGGACCGCCCGCTCCCAAACCTGGCGGTGCCCCGTTGGGTGGCGCCGCTGGGGAGCCCGCCCGACGCGGCGAAGGGGCGGTACTTCAGCCACTTCACGCCGCACGGCTTCACGCTCGAAGACGCGGACCTGCCCCGCGCGACAGGGGATGGCGTGGTCGTTCGCATTGACCCCGAGGTGGACGTGTGGGACGGCATCGCGGCCGCCGCAGGACTTCGGCGCGACGGGCGCGCGGTGATGGCGCTCGTGTTGCTTCCGCGCGGGGGCGAGGCGGTGACCTTCACGGACGACGCGGAGGTCACCCGGCGCGTCGCGCTCGCGGCGCTCGCGGCCCGGGCGCATCCCGAGGTGACCGTGGTGCTCGACACCTTCCAGGATCACGACCGGGGCTACTTCACCCGCCACGGGCTCTACGACCGGCGGGGCAATCCGCGGGCGGCGGCACGCGTGCTCGCGGCGTTGGCGCGGCTGGTGCCGGTGGAGGCGCGCCCGACGCGGGAGGGGAGCGTGGTGACCGTACCGGGACCGGACGGCGGGTTCCTGGTGCGGCTCGACGGCGGCGACGGCGTGGATCTCGCGCGCGGCGTGCTCGCGACGGCGATCGGCGGGCCGGTCCTCACGCGGGAGTGACATGTCGGTGAGCGGCGCCACACGCGGATCACACGCTGAGCACGAGCGCCGCGGATAGACCCGCGCGTGTCCGACTCCACCCTCGGCGAGCTCTGCGCCCTGCTCGCCCCCCTCGCGTGGTCGGTCGCCGTCATCCTGTTCAAGCGGTCGTCGTCGGCGCCGGCGATCTCGCTCAACTTGTTCAAGAACACCTTCGCCGTGGTGCTGCTCTCCCTCACCCTGCTGGTGTTGCGCATCCCCATCCCGACCGATCGGAGCGCGGAGGATTGGACGCGGCTCATCGTGAGCGGGTTCCTCGGGCTCGCGGTGGCTGACACCCTCTTGTTCGAGGGCCTCCGTCGCATCGGCGCGGCGCGGCTCGCCGTGGTCGACACAATCTACGCGCCGCTGGTGGTGCTCTTGTGTTGGGTGTTCCTCGGTGAACAACCCAACACCAGCTTCATCCTTGGCGGGGTGATGGTGATCGGGGGGGTGACCCTCGCGTCGATCGACCCGGACGCGCTCAAGAAGGACGTTGGGATCGAGGGCGTCGCGGCCGCCCGGGAGGTGAGCCTCGGCGCGTTCTACGCCACGCTTGCCATCGCGGGGACGGCGATCGGCGTCGTCATCGCCAAGCCGGTGCTCGAGGGCTCCGACCTCATCGAGGTCACGTGGACGCGGCTCGTCGCGGGGATGATCGGCATGATCGTCTTCACCGTCGTGCGGGGGCGCGGGCAGGAGGCGATGGTCGCGTTCTGGCCGGGGCCGTTGTGGCGCACGCTCATCCCCGCGGCGTTTTTCGGCACGTACCTCTCGCTGATCTTCTGGCTCGGCGGCTTCAAGTGGGCGGACGCGTCCGTGGCCGCCACGCTCAACCAGATGGCGACGGTCTACATGCTCGTGTTCGCGCGGTACGTGCTCAAGGAGACGCTGCGGCCGCGGCAGGTCGTCGGGAGCCTCATCGCCGGCGCGGGCGCGTTGTGGATCGTGCTGCACCGCTGACAGGCGGCGCGGCGAGCCGTCAGGGTGCCGCGGACAGCGCCACGAGCTCGTCGAGCACCTGCTCTTCGAGCGCCAGCATGTCGGCTTCGGGCAGCTCGAGCGCGGTCGCGTAGCGCGAGATGAGGGCCTTCTCGGCCTCGGAGACGCCCCCCTCGTTGTGCGCGACGAGGAGCGCGAGCTTCATGCACAACAGGCGCAGATCCTCGCGGGGGAGCGCGGCGGCGAGGGCATCGGGCTCGATCGGCGTGGGGGACTCGCCGAGGTCGGCCGAGAAGGCCTGGATGAGCGCGACCTCCTTGGGGTGGAGGCCGTCGCAGCCCGCCACGGTGTGGAGGGCGCGGGCAATCGCGCTCGCTTCGGCGTCGGAGACGGGGATCGAGGGGAAGAAGGACATTCCGGCCCCTATCGCGGCGCTCGGGGTGAGGGGAGGCCCGCGAGGACGGGGCCGGGGGCGGGCTATTTCCCCGAGGGGGCGCCCCCGCCCGGTTGACCGTTGGGACCACGCGGGCCCGGCCCCTGGGGCCCCTTCTGGGCGCCTGCGTTGGGCGCGTTCGACACGAGGTTGCCGTGTTTGTCGCGCAGCTCGAACAAGGCCGGGCCCGGCGCGCCGTTGTCGATCTGCCCACGTTCGAGCTTCGTGACGCGGGCCTCGAGCTCGTCGAGCGCGTCCTGGACCGACTTCCCGGAGAGCGTCGTCTTGCGCGGGTCGTAGGTGATCGCCGCGGCGCCGAAGGCCGCGCCGGTCTGGAGCTCGGTCTGCCGCAGCTCCAACAGTTGGATCCGGCCTGCGAGGTCGTTGGTGACGCTGGAAGGCTCGATGGCCGCGTCCGTCGTGACCGGCATTCCGCCCGGCTGGCACCGGACGTAGAGCTCGTCGAGCGCGCCCTGCACGGTGGTGGCGCTCGTGCCGCTCCGCCCGTTGTCGAACGCCACGCTCGTGGCGGAACCCTCGTCGGAGGTGCCACAACCCAGCACGAGCGTCAGGAGGAGCACCGCCGCTACCCGAACTGGACCGAGCGCTTGGAGAAGCCGCCCTGCCAGAACCCGGTGACGGGGAAGGTGATCGGGCCGGGTTTGTCGGCCGCGGCGCCCGCCGCGAACCACAGCGGGGCGAGGTGATCGTGGCGCGGGTGGGCCCGCTTGACCATCGGCGCCTTCTCGATGTCCAACAACGCGTCGAAGTCGCCGCGCGCGAGGGTGTCCGCCGCCCAGGTGTCGAACGTTGTAGCCCAGGGGGGCGTGGCCGGGAGGTAGCCGTCGCGCGGGTTGTAGGTCATGTGCCCGCTACCGATCAGCAGCACGCCCTCGTCGCGGAGCGGCGCCAGCGTGCGCCCGAGCGCGAAGACCGTGGCGGGCACGAGCGAGGGCAGCGAGAGCTGGAGCACGGGCACGTCGGCCATCGGGTACAGGAACATCAGGGGCACGTAGACGCCGTGGTCGAGCCCACGGTCGGGGGCGGAGTCCACGCGCTCGCCGGAGGCTTCGAGCAGGGCGCGCACACGCTCCGCGAGGGCCGGTGCGCCGGGCGGGGCGTAGCGGGCGCGCAGGTAGCGCTCGGGGAACCCCTTGAAGTCGTGACGGAGCGGCACGGGCTGGGTGGCGCCGAGCGTGGCCGGGCGCCGCTCCCAGTGCGCGGACACGACGAGGATCGCGGTGGGGCGGCCGATGGCGGCGCCCCACTGGATGAGCTCGTTCGTCCACACGGGATCCGCGGCGAGGGGCGGGTCACCGTGGCTGACGAAGAGCGCGGGGAGGCGGGCGGGAGGGGACACGGGAACCTCGGCGACGCCCCCTTAGCCCACCCCACCCGCCCGGGTCAGGCGCTCGCGCGCTCCCGCTTCGTGGCCATGAGCTCCGCCTTGCGCTTCTCCAGCACGGGGACCATCGCGACCAGGTCGACGTCGGACTTGCGCGCCTCGGGGAACAGCTCCTCACGCTCCTCGGTGACGTGGTGGTCGATGTATTCGCCCAGCACGATCACCTTGGCGTCGAACTTGTCTTCCTCGGGGCCCATCGCCGTGATCTGCGCGATCAACGACTTGCCGCTGTCGTGCTCGACCTCGGCCTCATCCAGCAGGGCGTGATCCTGCGTGGCCTTGCGCACGGGCGGGTAGAAGATCTCCTCCTCGAGCCGCATGTGTACGGTGAGCTCGTTGCAGATGCGGTCCGCGAGGGTCTTCTTCGCCTTGGGCGAACCGTCGTCCTCGCTCAGCTTCTTGAACTCGACGAACAGCTTCTTCACCGCGATGTGGTCGGCGTCCAGGAGGTCGACCGCATCGTTCTTGTTGGGCGGAGCCTTGCTCATGATGAATCACCTTTCAGCCGGCGTCACGGCCGGGACAAGAGGAAGCTGGGATCGGTTGGAGCGTTGGAACTAGTCGCACGTGCCGACACAGTCGGCCTCAGAGCCGCATTCTTCCTCGCAGTCGAGGTCCTCGAGGCAATCTTCGAGGCAGCTCTCGTGGTCGTCATGGCAGACGCTGACACAGTCGTCTTCGGAACATCCGGTGAGCGCGAGCATGAAGAGGCCGATGAGAATGGACATTGTGCGTTCCTCCGCAACGCCGGTTGGGGCGTTGGTGAGGAGCACGTACTCCCACGGCCGAGCGAGGACCGGGTGCCACCGCACAACCGTGACACCCGATCATGAGAAGCAACGCGGGCCCGTGCTTCGTCACGGCGCGTCGCATCCCGCCACCTCGCATCCTCCCACTACGCGGTCAGTCGCACGCCCCCGCGCCCACCAGCCGCTCCCGCCCGGTCGCGCCGGCCACCACGTCGTCTACCGCGTACAACATCGGCAGCGTGTCGTTGGCGAGCCAGAGCTCGGTCTGGTCGGAGAAGTAGGGGCTGTCGATCATCGACGACTGGCCGCCGGGGATGACGTTGCGCCCGCTCACGCCGTCCGGGCCGAGCGCGATGACCATGCGGAACACCGGGCCCGAGCCGTGGGTGAAGTCGGTCCCGAAGCCGGAGTTGGCGGCGTCGACGGCGAGGTTGTCGCCGGGGCGCGGGAACCACTCGATGCGCTCGGTGCCGGCCTCGCCCGCGAGCGGCAACACGTCGGAGTTGATGGAGAACTGGTCGGTGAGGAAGCTGAACTCCTCGGCGTCGACGAAGTCGGCCAGCACGCTCTCGAAGCGGGTCCAGTGGCGCAGGCCCCACTTCCAGCCGCTCATGTCGGTGGTGCCGAAGCCGGAGCCGCGCAGGTCCGAGCCGGGGGCGGTGCGCAGGAAGGCCAATGCGTCGCCCAGGGCGAGCAGGGCCACCTCGTCGCTGGTCTCCACGACCTCGGTGTTCGCGTCGTCGAAGAACACGCTCTCCTGGGTCTCGCTGTTCCAGCTCGCGAGGTCGCCGGGGTTGCCCGCGCCGCGGCCGGCCAGGAACGCGGTCAACGCGCGCGTCTTGCCCGCGGTGCCGCCGCCGTTCCAGACGCCGGGAAGGGCCTCGTCGGCGAACACCCGGTCGTCCCACTGGCCGAGCCACGCATTGAACAACATGGTGGCGACGCTGTCGTCGATCTGCTCGGCGGTGGGCGTGTGGTAGAAGGTCTGCACCCCGCTCTCGGCCTCCGCGCCGCGCGCAAGCCACGCGGAGACGCGCGACTCCACCTCGTCGAACGCGGCCGCGTCCGCCGCGTACAAGGCGGCGATGCGCCCCTCCGCGCCGTCGACCTCTCCGGAGGCGGCAGCTGTCCGGCCCGCGACGATCGCATCGGCGAGGTGCCCGCCGAATTGGAAGCCCAGCGCGCTCTTGTGGTCCGCCTGGATGGACGCCATGGCCGCCTCGTCCACGGTGCCCGCCACGATCTGCTCGTCGATGCGCTCGGCGATGCGGAACGCGCGCCAGCCTTCCACCCAGGGGCCGCCGATGTACCAGGGCTCGTCCCACAGGTCGTTGTCGAGCGTGATGGAGCCGGGGTCGTTGTTGCCGTTGACGATGTAGCCCTCGACCGGATCCAACGCAGCCGGGTAGTCGGCGAACGGCACGACACAGCGGCTCGGGTCCGCGGCCTGGGACTCGTCCACCATGCCGTCTGCCAGCACGGGGATCTCGAACCCGCCGTAGGTGGTGCCGTCGAGCAGGAACTGGGGATTGGCGCCGTCGATCCAGCGCCCGTCGGCCTCGCGCGGCAGGTACCCGCGGCACGGCACCGCCTGGTAGCCGGTGTACAACACGCTCCCCGAGCTGTCGGCCACGCCGATGTTCTGGCTGTAGGCCACGAGGTAGCGCGTCGCCTCGCGCACCTCTTCCACGTTCTCCGAGTGGCCGAAGCGGTCGACCGCGTTGAGCAGGTTGCCGTCCGAAAAAGCGGTGTAGTCGAACGACACCGCGCTCACGATCCCGTCACCGTCGGTGTCCCCGGGGATCACCGCCCCGCCGGGGAACACGACCGCGCCCTCGGTGTCCATCGCGACCGCGTTGCCCTCGACCTCCGCGATCCAGCGCCCGTCGAACGTGGTGTAACGGGCCCACGAATACGTGCGGCCCACGCTGCCGAGCAGCGGCACGTCCGCGATGGTGTGCCCTTCCGTCACGACGGAGACCGGCTGCCAGGCGCCCTGGAAATACGTGGCGGACGGTTTTCCGTCGCTGCCGAGCTGCACCTGCTCGGTGTACCAGTCGGTGATGTCACCCATCAGCTGGGTCTGGTCCCACGCCACGTCGCCGTTGGTGCCGACCGCGAGGATGGGCAGGCCCGGGATGCCGAGGCCGAGCTGGTGGGTGTCACCGCCGCCGAGCTCGCGCGTGTCGAGCCCCACCTGCCAGAACAGGCTCGGCACGGAGAGGGGAAGGTGACCGTCCCCCGCGAGGATGGCCGTGCCGTTGCCGGTGACGCTCGCGCCCACGGCCCAGACGTTGCTGCCCCAGCCCGCCTCGTTGTCACCCCGCCCGAGGCGCCGCTCGAAGCGCTCGAGCCGCGCCGCGAGGGCCCCGAGGCGCGCGCCGCCGGTGGGCCCGGTGGGCATCCGCGCCGCGGACGACGACGAGGAGCCGGTGGCCCCGGCGCCGTTGAGGCCCCAGCCCGGCGCCGAGGCGGCCGGCCAGACGGGCGTGATCTGCGACCAGATGTCCTGCTCCACACCGGCCTGCCGCAGGGCGCCGAGCGGCGTGCCCGTGTCGAACAGGCCGCCGGACACGAGCGCGTCCGTGTAGGCGCGGCCCACGTCGTCCGTCTCGTAGCCGAGCTCGTACACGAGCACGGCCGCCACACCCGCGAGGTCACGCCGCTGCCAATCCACGAGCAGCTCGGTCGGATCGGTCACCCCGAGGAACGGGCCCGCGATCTCGAGCTCGCTCGGCAGGGGGAGCGTGCCGGCGCGCACCTGCGCGAGGTAGGCGTTCACGCCCTCGGCGAACCCGTCGAAGATCCGCGCCTGCTCGTCGGGCAGGTGCGCGAGCATGTTGTCGGCCACCCACGTCATGCCCGTGGAACGGCTGTCCATGTCGGTCTCGAGCGCCGCGTCGCCGAGGATCTCGGAGAGGGTGCCGAGCCCGAGCCGCCGCGCCAGCTCCATCTCGAAGTAGCGGTCCCGCGCCTGGGTGAACCCGTAGGCGCGCGCGAGGTCGACGCGGTCCTTCGCGTAGATGTGTGGCACGTTGCCGGCGGTGCGCACCACCTGGGCGTCACACGTCAGGCCGGGGATGGTGAAGGAGGCGGTCTCCGCGACGTCGAGCAGCGCCGACGGGGTGGCGGGGACGGGCTTCGGCTCGTCCTCCTTGCAGCCGGACAAGGCGAGGAGCAGCACGAGGGAAGGGGACACGAGACCTCCGAGCGGGCGCAGGGTACCACCGCGGCGCCACGGCGGGGTCCGTGCTCGCTACCGGGAGGGCTTCTTGGGCGGATCGCGACGGTAGTACAGCGCCCGGATCGTGCGCGGCTGCTCTCCCGCGAGGGCCAACGCGAGCGAACGCCCGGTGAGCGTGCCTGTCACCCGCCAGAGGCTGGTCGGCACCTCCATGTGGTCCTCGTGCCACCACCCCGCGACGGCGCCCGCGCGGTCGATCTCGAGGAGGAAGGAGTAGGTGACCAGCGTGTCGCCCGGCTCGTCGTGCTCGTGCAGGCGGTGCCCGACGAGGAGCCAGGTGGTGGTGCCCTTCTCGGGCACGAGCGCGGGCGTGAACGCGGTGGTGATGGCGTCCTGCTGCTTCGCCGCGACCGGGTCGACCGCGCGGTCCTCCCAGGACCGGGTCGACACGAGCACGACGGGCTCCCCGCCGAGGTCGGCCTGGAGGACGATCACCGCTTGGCCTTGGGCTCGAGGAAGCGGACCACCTTGCCCTCGGTCTTCACGTTGGTGCCCTTCTTCATCGTGTAGACCTGCTCGCTCTCCGCGGCGCGCTCCTGCTCGGCGCCGACGATGTCGAACTTCCAGGTGTCGGTCTCCTCGTCCACGTTCTCGACGGTGACGAAGCTGGAGAGGACGGCGATGTGGGACTCGTCCGAGCCGCTCCCGCCGTCCCGCTGCCACAAGTGGCCGGGGCGGGCGCTCGCGACGGGCACCTCCTTGTAGGCGCCCGAGGTCTCCGCGCTTCCGGCCGTGGCGTAGTGTTTGTTCTCGGTGATCGCGGGCTTCCAGCCGGCCTGGAACACCACGTCGTTCGCGAACACCGAACACTTCCAGAAGCTCGTGCCCCAGTTGACCTTGTACTCGGTCTTCCCGCCAATCTTGGTGGCGTTCTTCGGGCCCGCGCCGGCGAGCGCGAGGTTGGGCGTGCAGAACTTTCCGTCCAGCCCGGCGACGCCGTAGCTCTCGCCCACGTCTCCGCTGGCCCGGGAGCGCGCGGCCTTCATGATCTCGTCGTTCGAGCCCTTCGCCACGCTCACGTAGAGGTTCGTGCCCGACTCCATGCTGCCGGCCTTCTCGACACATTGGCCGTAGAGGATCTCGGCGCTCGACGGCACGTAGAGTTGGACCCCCGCGGCCAACGTCGGGGTGACACGCTGGGGCGATTCGCCGCCCGCCTCGGCCACGGTCTGGACGTGCGTGTTGAACGCGGCGAGGTGCCCCACCTTCATGCCGTGCGCGTCGGCGACCTTCTCCCATGCCGAGCCCTCGCCGTCGGCCATGTCGGCGGCGGTGACGGTGTAGGTCGCGCCGGCGGCGAGCTTGACCGCCTTCACGTCGGTCGAGCGGCCGGGGAGGTCCGCGTCACGATGGACGCCGTGCCCGTCGCTCTCGGACTCCACCTCGACCTGCTCCCCGCGGGCGGCGGCCGTGGCGGCGCTGGCGGCCTCGCGCTCGGAGGTGTCGCCCGGGCGGCTCACGCCTTGCCCGCGGTGCCCCTGGAGGACGTGGGCCACCTCTTCCGCGACCTGCTCGCGATCGGGGTTGGCGGTGGAGAAGAACACCTCGCTGCCGGAGGCGGCGGCCGCGCCCTCGATGCCGTCGAGATCGACGCCGAGCCACGCCACGACCTCGGAGAGATCGGCCCCGAAGGAGGCCTCGAGCTCCGAGCGGAAGGGGAGCGTGGACGGCGCGCCACGGCGGGCCTCGGTGAGCACGGCGCCCTCGAGGCCGGTGGACTGCGGGGGGGCGCGGCGCACGTCCCGGAGGCCGGCGTTGCCGAGCTGGTCCTGGCGGGACGGGGCGCCACGGCCGGCGGCGGGGCCCGCGCTGGGAGCGGGGGAGCGTGCGGGACGGGCGCGGGAGTGGTCGGGCATGAAAAGGCTCCGCTCGCGGCGCGGATAGCACGAATTCCAAGTCGTTGCCTGCGCCTCGCGCCCCAGCGTGCCGACAGGGCGACGCCGCGAGGGCCGCCGACATAGAGGACGCGCGGAGGTCAGCCGTGGCCGAGATCGTGACGGGTGAGGTGTTGGGTGGGCGCTTGCGCGTGCTCGGGGCGCTGGGGCGCGGTGGCATGGCCACGGTGCACCTCGTGGAGGAGATCGCGACCGGAGAGCGGCTCGCGCTCAAGGTGCTGCACCCCCACCTCTCCGCGGATCCCTCGGCGCGCCGCCGGTTGGAGCGGGAGGTCGCGGCGGGGCGGCGGCTGCACCACACCGGCCTGCTCACGGCGCGGGAGCTGTTCGAGGCGGACGGTGTGGTCGGGCTCCTGCTCCCGTTGCACCCCGGCCGCACGCTGGCCGAGCGTGTGGCGATGGAGGGCCCACTCCCGCCGGACCAGGTCGTGCGGCTGGGGCTCCGCCTCGCCGAAGCGCTGGGGGCCGCGCACCGCGCCGGGGTCCTGCACCGCGACGTGACGGCGCGGAACGTGATGGTCGACGACCGCGGCACGCCCATGCTGACGGACCTGGGCCTCGCGCGGATCGGCGAGGGCGGCACGGCGCGGAGCACCGCGCTCATCGGCACCGCCGGGTTCCTCGCGCCCGAGGTGCTCGCGGGTGTGCGCGCCGATCCCCGCTCGGACCTCTACGGGCTGGGCGCGGTGCTCTACCTCGCGGCTACCGGCACGGAGCCATTTGCCGCCGCGCACCCGCACGCCGCGCTCCAGAAGCAGATGGCGGGCGAGGTGGCACCCATCGCCACGTGGGTCCCGGGCTTCCCGCCGTGGCTGGAGACGCTGATCCGGGGGCTGCTCGACCCCGAGCCGGACCGCCGTCCCCAAGGTGCCGCCGCGGTCGTGGCGGCGCTGGAGGAGGGGCGCGCGCCCGAAGCCGCGGGCGCTCGGGAAGCTCGAACGGCGAGGCCGACCCCGGGCGTGCCTAGTGCGCAACCGAACCCCTCGGCGCGCATCGTGAGCGCACGCCTCCCGGAGGGGACGTACACCGTGGTGGTGATGGAGGCGCGCGACGGCCGCGATGCACGCAAGGCCAGGCGGGCGCTGCGCAAAGGCGCCGAGCGGGCGCGGGCCGCAGCGGCGCGTCACGGCGGCGTCGTGGCCGATGTGTCACGGCTCGTGGGGCAGGCCGCGGCGGCGTTCGACGGCACGAACGGCACGGAGCCTTCGACCGAGGCGCGTCTCGCGGCGGCGGTCGGCGCGGCCGCCGGCCTCCCAGAGGGCGGGCTGCGCGAGGTGACGGCGCTGAACGCCCGCATGTTCCGGCTCGTGGCGCACGTCGATCGGCCCACGGCCGAGCGGCTCGCCAACGAGGCGCGCGCGCTCGAGCTGTTCGCGACCGTCCACCCGGAGCGTGAGCCCACCGACTTCAGCGGCTGGCTGCTGTCGCGCTGGTGGGCGCTCATCCCGCTGATGTGGATCGCGTTTCCGCCGCTGGTCGTGCTCACGGAGTGGCCGCTGCTCGTGTTCCTCTTCGCCGGGCTCACGGTGGCGCTCGCGACGCTCGTGGGGCCGTGGGTGGGGCGACACATGTTGCCGAAGTCCGCGCGTGATCTGCCCGTGGCCTACACCGACGACCTCGCGCCGCACCTGGCGGGCGGGCTGCGCGCGGGCCCGGCAGCCACCCCCGAAGTGACGACAGCGCCCGCCTCCTCGACCGCGGCGAGCCGCGTCGCGACCCTCTCCGCGCAAGCCCTCGCCGCCCTCGAAGGGCTCGACGCCGCCGTCTCGGCCGGCAAGGACCTGCCTCCGCTGGTGATGGGCGACCTGCGCGCCTCGGTCTCCGACCTGCGCCGGGAGGTGCACGGCATCGCCGCGGACGCCGCCGGCATGGAGGCCGAGCTCGCGAGCGCCGTGCGCGATGCCCAGGCCGACACCGGGGGCGCGTGGGCCAGCGAGCGGCTCGCGCGGCTCGACACCCTGGCGCGCGGCGGCGCCGCCGGCGATCCGGTGGAGCGCGCGCGCCTCCTCGCGGCGATCGCGGCGCACGAGGCGGCGGCTGTCGCCGAGAGCGCGCTGGACGCGCGGCTCACCGCGGACCTGGCGCGCTTGCTGGAGATCGACGCGACAGCGCGGCGCCTGCGTCGCGAGCTCGCGCTGGAGCGCGGCGCCTCGCGGGGGCCGGAGCAGGCCCTGGTCGACCTGCAGACGCGCGCGCGGGCAGCGGCGGAGGCGCGGCGGGAGCTGGTGGGGCGCTGATACACCAGGGGCGGGCTTGATACATTCGATACATGTGTCGAGCCATTTGATACATGTATCGAACCGTCTGATACATACGGGCCGCGCCCCGCCCGCACCGTCGCCGCGGTGGCCGCGTCCTCGCGGACCAGCCGCCCGGATCGGTGGCTTCCTTCCCCCTCAACCCTCGTGGACGAACGCCTCGATCGCCCCGAACTCGAACACGATCGAGAGCGCGTCGCATGTGCCCTCGTCGTTCGGCTCGAGGTCCGCCGCGGCGCCTACCAGCCCGCGCACGAGGGGGGCGATGTCGGCGAGGTCGCCCTCGTCGACGATGACGAGGATGTCGGACGTCGGCACCGCGCCGCCGAAGTAGCCCCAGCCGATGCGCCCGTCCTCGGCGAGGTCGAGGCGGAGCCACGTGTCCCGAAGGCCGAAGGTGACCTCCACGTCGAGCACCTGCAGCTCAAGCGGGAGCTTGAACGGGCCGGCGCGGACGCTGCCGTTCACCAGGGGCACACACGTGAGCTCGGCCGGCTGGGTGCCCGGCGCCACCGCGAAGGTCTGCCCGTCGAGCAGGGTGCCGTCCGTGCCGATGAGCGGCGTGCCGGTGCCGCGGACCACGCGCACGTCGACACACTCGTCGTTCAGTGGGTCGTCCACGTTGGAGAGTTCGACCAGCAGGAGCAGCTCGCCGTTCTCGATGCTGTCCTGCACCAGGCTCTCGACCGCGCCGGCCTCGCTCGCCTCGAGGGCGGGGACGATGCCGGAGAAGGCGCTGTCGATGCCGGGGAGGCCGTCCCCGTCGACCAGATCGGCGTGGCCGCAGCCCTCGTCGTCTCCGGCCTCGCTGACGTGGTGGTCCACGTCGAAGCCCCAGGCCACGCCCGCGTCGTCACGGCGGCCGAAGCCGAGCGAGGACATGACGATCGCCCGGGTCTCGGGATCGGCGACCACCGCATCGTCGGGAGCGGGCTGGCACGCGAAGAGGGTGAGGAGCAACATCAGAAGAGCTCCAGCTCGCTGACGCCGTCGTCGACTTCCGCGTCGCCGGCGCCCCAGGTGGCCACGTTCACGTCCATCGCGCGGAGCACCGACACCATCACCTTGCCGACGTTCTCCTGGGTGTAGCTGCGCACGTGCCGCCCGGTCACGATGCGACCGCACCCGCCGCCCGCGAGGAGCACCGGCATCTCGTCGAGGCTGTGGGTCCGCCCCTCGCTGGTCTCGCTGCACGCGAGCACGAGCGTGTTGTCGAGCACCGTGCCGTCGCCCTCGGGGACCCCGTCGAGCGCGCCGAGAAAATCGGCGAGGCAGCTCATCAGGTACGTCGTGATGCCCTCGACCTCGGGCTGCTCGCCGGCCTCGTTGTGCGTGAGGTTGTGGTGCCCGTCCGACGCGTCGGGGAAGAGCGCGTTGTTGAGCGGGCGGGTGATCTGGAGGGTCACCACGCGGGTCTGGTCGCACGCGAAGGACATCGCGACGAGCTGGGACATCGCGGCGTGGATCGCCTGGATCTGCGGGCGGCCGTCGACCTCCGGGTAGCTCTCGCCGGGTGCTTCGGCGCGGACACAGCTGGCGAGATCGGGAGGGTCTTCCTGGAGCCTGCTCAAGCGCTCCTCGAGCGATGCGATGCCTTCGAGGTGTTGGTCCAGCCGGATGCGATCGGCGGCTCCCAACTCGGTTTGGAGGGAGCGCACATCCTCCATCACGGCGTCGAGCACGCGGCGTCGGTAGCCGAGGGCGGGATCGGGCTCGCTCTTGCCACCCGGCTCACGGAAGCTGTCCCCGAAGAGGCGTTGGTAGAGGGTCCACGGGTCGGTCTCGCCGTAGTTGGGCGCGTTGGGCCCGGCGTAGGAGAGCACCTCGTCCGTCTGCACGCCGATCTGCATGGAGGCGTACGCCGTTTCCCCGCCGATCGCGTCCGCCACGACCTGATCGAGGGTGGGCGCGGCCATCGTCCAGTCGTCGTCATCGCCTTCGATCTGCTGCCCCGTGAGCAGCCCGGCGGCGCCCGACCAGTGGGGGCTGATGTTGTCGACCTTCGCCGAGTAGCCGCTGCACACCGTGAGGCGGTCCTGGAAGGCGGCCAAGGGGGCCAGCTCCTCGGAGAGGGTCCACGTCTCGCCAACGCCGGTGGGCGTCCACTTGTCGGGGCGGTTGCCGTTGCCCCAGAACCAGAGCACGAGCCGCTTGGGGAGGCCGTTGTCGCAGGTGTCGGCCCGCGCGCGCCGCCCGGCGAAGATCTCCAGCCAGGGGAGCGCCAGGGTGACGGCGCTGCCGCGCACGAGCCCGCGGAGAAACCCTCGGCGCGTGGGGGTGGGACCCTTTTGGGCGAGGCTACGGGGGCGCGCGGGGACGAGGCCGCGGGGGCGCAACAGGCCGGTGCGGGGATCGCGGATCCAGCGGGGTTCGGCGGTGCTTGGGAGACCGTTTGGGACACGGGGGGCCTTCATTCGTCCAACGCCCCCGCCCGCCGGAAGGCCGGGCTCATCACGAGGTCGGTCAACAGCGCCTGCCAGTCGTGGCCGGAGCCGACGAAGCCCTCGGCGATCCAGTCCACCACGTCCTGTTCGCCCGGATCGATGGTGTGGCCCATGGCGTATCGGTAGAGGTGCGCGGCGAAACAGGGGCCGAGGTTGTCGTTGTCACGCACGACCGCGCCGAGCTCCCAGGCGTTGGTGAACGCCTTGCCGTCGAGGTCGCCGGACGCGTCGATCGACACGTCGTTCTCGGTGTCGCGCCAGCGCCCGATGCCATCCAGGTTCTCCAGACCGAGCCCGATGGGATCGGTGAGCTGGTGACACCCGGCGCACGTGGGGTCTTCGAGGTGCGTCTGGAGCCGATCGCGGAGGGTGGGGGAGGTGGCGTCCGCCTCGGGGATGGACGTGTCCACGTCGGCCGGCGGGGGCGGGATGGTCTGGCACAACAACGTCTTGCGGATGAACACGCCACGCAGCGTGGCCGACGTGCGCGTGCTGTGTGCGTTGAGCATCAGGAAGCTGGCCTGCCCGAGCAAGCCGCGGCGACCGTCGCTCTCGCCCAGCGTCACCTCGCCGAAGCCCAGCGGATCGGGCGCGGGGATGCGGTACAGGCTGGCGAGGCGCGGGTCGACGAAGGTGGTGGGCGTGGTGAGCAGGTCGCGAAAGTCGCCCGGCGCGTCGAAGATCAGGCGCTCCAGGCCGAGCAGCGTCTCCTCGCGCGCGGCGGGGCCGAGCTCGGCGCTCGCGTGGGCGAAGATCGTGGGGTCCTTGGCGACGGTGTCGAGCTCGCCGAGCTCGAACAGCTCGGTGAACAGCTCGCGGACGCCGGTGCGAGCGCGCTCGTCGGCGAGGAGGCGGTCGGCCTGGGCGCGCAGGCCCTCGTCGGTCCGCAGCTCCCCGGCGGCGGCGGCGGCGAGCAGCGTGTCGTCGGGGGTGGTGGCCCAGAGCAGGTAGGAGAGCCGCGTGGCGAGCTCCCAATCGTTCAGGAGGCGCACCGTCGTGTCGTCCGGGGCGACCGCGCCGTGCTCGCGCCGGTACACGAAGTGGGGCGATTGCAGCATCGCCGCGAGCCCGTAGCGCACGCCCTCCGCGAACGCGCCGGCCTCGCCCCCGGTGAGCGTCACGACCGCGACGAGCCGCGCGGCTTCGGCGTCGGTGAGGGGGCGCCGCCAGACGCGGAGGCCGAACGCGCGCACGAAAGAATCGGCGCACACGGCGTCGTCGCTGCTGGCGGGGGTGCACGGCACGATCGTGGCGAACCGCGCCGGATCGTCGGCGACCTGGTCCGCGAGGAGCAGCGCGGCGTCCTCGTAGCGCTCGACGCCGAGCGACGACACGCTGGCGGTGCCGGCGCCGACGGAGAGCAGGCCGGCCTCCTCCGCGTCGGGCTCGAGGGAGGAGGGGAGCACGATGTCGGCGCCGAGCAGATCGCGCACGGTGTTGGCGTACTGGGCCTGCGTGAGCCGGCGCAACGTGGGCGCGGGCGGTGTCACGGCGGGCGCGGGGCCGCGCTCGACCGGAGGAGGAACGTCTTCTTCTCCATCGCAGCCGAGGGTCAACACGGCGAGGAGCGCGAGGGCGAGGCGCGACAGGGAGGGCTCCGGGTGCGGGTAGCTTGCCGGGGCGGGGGGCAGGGTGTCAAGCGTGGGGTTGGGATAGCGTGGGGGGATGTTGTTCCTGCTCCTCGCGTGCACCGGACCGGCCGTCGACACGGCATCGCTGGCTGACACCGCGCCGTCCGGCCCGCCCGATCCCTCGGTGTTCGACTGCTCCGCCACCGAGATCCCCGAACGTGTCACCCCGGTTCCGTTTGCCTGCGCCACCGATGTGACGTGCGCCGAGCGGCTGGTCGCCGGGCATCGCGGAATGGGCGGGGAGCAGGGGGTCATCGCGCCCGAGAACACCTTGTCCGCCGTGCGGGCCGCCATCGCCTACGGCGTGGACTTCGTGGAGACCGACCCGCGGCCGACCGCCGACGGCGTGATCATCAACCTGCACGACACGACGCTGACGCGCACGACCGACGGCTCGGGGGACGCCGAGCTGCTCACCTACGCGGAGATCCGCGGCTTCGGCATCCTCGCCGACCGTTACACGGGCGACTTCGGCTGCGAGTACGTCCCGACCCTGCAAGAGGTGCTCACGACGGCGCGCGGGCGGGTCCACGTGTTGGTCGACGCCAACAAGACCGACCGTGTCGACCTGCTCGTGGCCGCCATCCAGGAGACCGACACGCTGGCCGAGGCCATCTTCGACACGTCGAGCCCCGAGAAGATCGCCGAGGCGCTGGCGTTGGAGCCGCGCCTGGTCACGATGATCCGGGTCGAGAGCGCGGATGAATTGGACTCGGAGCTCGCGACGTTCGCGGAGCATCCGCCCGTGATCGTGGAGATCCCGGACGACGCCCCGGAGCTTGCATCCGCGGTGCGCGCCGCCGGCCAACGCCCCTTCATCGACGTGTTCTTCACGGACGCGGCGGTGGCGTACCAGGAGGATCCGTCGTTATACGAGCCGTTCTATGCACAGGGGTTGGGCATCTTGCAGAGTGATCGGCCGGAGTTGGTCTTGGGATGGGTGGGACGATGAGGGGTCTTCGCATCGGTACGTGGAACGTGCAATACGCGGCGGGCGCCGAGAAGAACGTGGGGCGTCGGGAGCGGCTGATCGCGGAGAACGCCGACATCTGGGTGCTCACCGAGACGCACGACGACCTTGCGCTACCGGATCACGTGGCTGTCTCCACGGTCCAACGCCTGACGGGGCGGACTGGGGGGCGGTGGACGACGATCTGGAGCCGGTTTCCGGTGATCGAGCGGGTTGTTGTCGTCGATGCCGTGCGCACGGTCGCTGCGTTGCTGGAGTCGTCCGCTGGGCCGCTGCTCGTGTTCGGGACCGTGCTGCCGTGGCACTCCGACCCAGGGCCGGTCGCTGGGTCGCCGGCCAAGGCGTGGAGCGAGCACCATCGTGTCATCCCCGAGCAGACGGACGAGTGGCGGGCCCTTCGCGCGCAGTTTCCGGGTGTTCCGTTGGTCGTCGCGGGCGATTTGAACATGAACCTGGGGGGCAAGCACTACTACGGGACGAAGACCGGAAGGGCGCTGCTACGGGAGGGGATGGCCGGGGCCGAGCTCGCTTGTGCGACGGAGACCGAGCGCGTGCCTCTCGGAGCGCTGGCGCACGGGCCGATCGACCACGTGCTGGTGCCGGTGGTTTGGGCGGAGCGCACGCGGGTGGTGTCGGCGTGGGAGGGGACCGTGGGAGGGGTGAAGTATTCGGATCACAGCGGGGTGGTGGTGGAGGTGGGGTGAGGCAACCACGGGATGCGGATCTGGAAGTTCGCTAGGGTAGACCTGAGTTGCTCGAGACTTCCAGCCCCAAGACGTCGATCGCCCCTCGCTCCTGGGCGAGGGGCGAGGGGCGAGCACGTACGGCCGGGGCCGATCAGGGGGCGGGCGCCCGCCTCGGGCGGTGCCGGCCCCCTCCGGCAGGGTCTCCTGGGGCGCGGATCGGCCACAACCCAGGGGGCCTGGCGCAGGTCCCCCCACTTGTGGCGGATCCGTGCGTGCAAATCGGCCACAAGTGGGGGGACCTGGCGCAGGTCCCCCCACTTGTGGCGGATCCGTGCGTGCAAATCGGCCACAACCCGGGGGACCTGGCGCAGGTCCCCCGACTTGTGGCGGATCCTGGGGTGCCGATCGGGCGACTTGCCGGACGCCCCGCCTCCGCCTCCCCCCCGCGCCAGGCGCCCGGAAGTCGGCCGCCCGCCGCGGGCGGCCGGTCCCCGCCGCCGCGGCGGGACCAAGCGGCTCCGCCGCGCGACTGGAGGGCACCGACGGGGCCGCGTCCGCGCGGACCCGGGGCGCCCGCACGCCGCGGAGCCCGCCGCGAGCGAGGACTGCGAATGATTATACAGGATTATACAGTCACTTTCGGGATGCGGATCGAGCGGTTTCAGGGGCGGGTCGCTCTCCCTTCGGGCTCGCCCCCGTCGATCTTGGTGACCGCGTCCGTCGCCTCTTCGGCCACGGACCACCATCCCGGTACCACGCCCGTGTCGGTTCGCGCGAGGTGGGCGAGCACCCCTCTGGCCTTCCTTGAGCGCAGCGCGCCCAGGCCGTAGCAGCACCAGAAGCGCACCTCGGCGCTGGGGTCGCGCAGGTTGCGCAGCAGCGACGACTCGGCGAGCCGCATGCGACGGTTCCTCCGATCGGGCCCGCACATGTACGTCGATCCAAGCCCCTCGGCGGCCTGGCCGCGCACCCCCGCGGACTCGTGCGAATCGTCGAGACGCCGCGCGAGCGGCTTGATGCAAGTGTCGTCCGACATGTACGAGAGGACGATCGCGGCGGCCCATCGCCGCTCCTCGCGCGGGTTGCTGCTCAACACGACGCTGATGCTGGAGATCAGGCCCGTGTGGGCTGTCCGGGACAGCGCCTTGGCGACCTCGACGAGACGTTCGCTCGCCTCTTCTTGGACGAGCAGTCGGAGGAGGGGCCTGGCGAACGTGGGGTTCCCGGTGCGTCCGGCGATCAGGCAGGCGGCCGGAGAGTGCTCGCCCCACGGTGCGGCGAGGGCCCGGAGCAGATCACGCTCCGTACGCACGTCGAGACCGAGGAGGGCGCGCAGAGCGCCGGCGTAGCCCGAGGGGAGGTCTTCTGAACGCCAGGCCACGATCCGATCGAGGGGAAGCATCGGGGGATTCTACGACGTTCTTGCCGGCGTGTCGGGGAGGCGGTGCCGATGAACTCGTGTAAGCTACCCGGCGTCCCATCGTGGCTTTCACCGGAGTGCCGATGCCCCTCGTCCTGCTCTTGACCTTCCTCATCGGCGCCGCGAACGCGGGTGACCGTGCCGAGAAGCTCGCCGCCCGCGCGACCGCGCTGTACGACGTGCGGAAGCTCGAACCCGCACGAAAGGCGGCCACGAAGTCCCTCGCGCTGCGGGAGTCGGTCGAGGCGCTCTCGGTTCTTCTGCTCATCGAGCTCGATGACTTCGGCCTGCCGCTCGATGTCGCCAAGCTGGGGAAGGACGCCGCCCAGGCCGAGATGAGGCGCCGGTTGGGCGTGCTCGACGCACGCATCGCGCAGCTCGAGCTGGTGCAGCCGAATTCCGTGGCCGTCGGCATCGTGCGCACGACACTGAAGGTCCGGTTCGAAGGGGAGCTCCTGCCCGCGTTGGCGCCGGTGTGTCCGGCGGAGGCGGTCGGCAACTTCAACAAGGCCGAGGCGGCGTTTGGGAAGCACGACTTGCGCGTGGCACTGACGGCGTATGACGCGGCGCTGGCGGCCTGTCCGAACGAGCCGACCTGGTGGACGTACTCGGGGGACGCGCTGAAGGGCATGGGCGACCTGCGCGGCGCCGTGGCTCGCTACGAACATGCGTTGACGGTGGACCCATGCCACCACGTCGCCCATCGCTTCGCGGCCGACACGCTGCTCGGGGTCACGGACCTGACCGAGGAGGAGAAGGCCGGGCGCGGCATCCACGCGATCGACGCGGTCGTGTGCAACCCCCATTACGACGCCGGCTGGGGCACGCTCGGCGCGCTCTTCGAGGGCAGCGGGCGCGTGTTCGACCTGCGCCTGCAGGACCCCCAGGGCTACGAGCTGCTCCGCAGCCGCACGGTCGCGGGCGAAGGCGACGCCCTCGATCGGCGTGTCACGGCGGCGGCGGCCATCCTGGCGGAGGGACCCCCGGACACCCCGATGTGGGTCATCTTCGCGATCGCGCAGAAGGCCGACGCGCTCGTGGAAGCGGTCGCGTTCGAGACGCTCGACGAGGAGATCGCGGAGGCGTATCGGGCGCGGCGCTTGGGTCTGCGGGAGGGGTTGCGGGCTTGGGTGGTTGTTACGCGGATGCGGGAGTGAAAGCCGAGCTCGGGAGTCTCGCATCTACGGCTGCGCGCCCCCGCCGCCAGCACAATGTGGGCACGCGCCTCCGCGTCGGTTGATACGAGTGGGCGGCGTCGCTACTCGGCCCAGTTCTCCACCTTCAGTCCTGCCACGCGGTCAAACTCTCTCGCGTTGTTGGTTACAACCGTGCGCCCAAGAGCCAACGCGTGGGCTGCAATGAGCATGTCCAGGCTGCCGATTGGTTTCCCGGCACGCTCCAGCTCCGCGCGAATGGGACCATAGACAGCCGCGGCGGCATCGTCGAAGACCTCAACCCCCAGGGGCGCGAGGAAGGCGGCCAAGGCGAGCGCGTTCTGCTCCGGCCGCGCGCTCTTCGCGACTCCGTACTGGAGCTCCGCGACCGTGATCGACGAGACCGCGATGGTGTTGATGTCCACCTCCCGGAGTCGGTTCAAGAGCAATTGTGGCTTCCCCTTGATCAGGTAGATGCAGATGTTTGTATCGAGCAGCCACATCAGAGGGACTTCCTCACGTCGGCCGCGGGCTGGGCACGCTCAGACATGAAGTCTTCGCTGAACTGGTCGAGGGCGGCCTCGAATCCGGCCCACGGGTCCTCTGTCGGCACGAGGAGCACGGCGTTTCCAACCCGCCGCACGAACACCTCCCGGCCAGGGAGAGCAAACTCCCGGGGCAGGCGCACGGCCTGACTTTGACCGTTGCGGAACAGCTTGGCGGTCGTCATCTGAACCTCCGAGTGGGTATATATTCTCGAGTATATACCCTTGACGGAGGGCCGACCACCTGAAGGACCGCGAGCGTATTCTCGACCTCGCTCCACGGATGACGCCCAAGCGTGTCCAGAGTTAGAAGACGACAGTGATCTCGGCAGCCACGCGGACCCTCACCAGCAAGCGCCCCGGCAGCGGGGAGTATGATGGCTACGGCGGCCTCCAAAGCACGAGCGTGTCACACGCGGTGGGCTGGGTCGATGCGGGCGGACGCGTCGTGTCCGCGCTCCTGCTCGCAGGGCTCCTCGCAGCGCACGCGGTCGCGGCACCCCGCGTTGCGGACGTGCCGTGCGGAGAGGCGGAGCGCGCCGGTGCCAAGGTGGCGGACGACGCCTCGTTGATGGCCGAGCAGCTACGGGATCGGGCACGCGGCGCCGCCGAGTGGTCGACGATCCGGCCGGCGGCGGAGGCGTGCGCCGTAGGGGAGGGAAATCGCGTGGCGTGCGCCCGCGAGGTTGCCCGGTTCATCCGACGGGCCGGGCGTGTCCGCGTGGAGAACGTGCGAGGCGCCGAGCGGGCCGAGGCGGCGTGCGACCCGGCGATCGCGCGGGAACGCGCCTCGTCGTACGAGGTGTCCCTCCCCGAGGTCGGCTACGCGGCGTTCCTCCTCGCGCAGATCCAGGCGCAGGCGGCGCCTGTCACCGGCACGACGGCCGAGGGCGTTGTCGCGCTGCGCGCCGCGTACCTGACCGAACGGGATGCGGCAATGCGAGTGATGCGGCTCGAGTCGATCGAGCGCCTTCGCGACATCATGAACAACTCGCACGGGGGTGCCTTCGACATGCTCCTCCGCCTCGCGGAGCTCTACGCCGACGAGGGCCGTTGGTTGGCGCTGGAGGCCGAGCGGGTGTGTCGTGGCACCCCGGGGTGCGAGCGCCCTGCAGACGCCGAGGCGGTGGCCTACTTCGAGAAGGCGTTGAAGCTACTGACCCAGCTATCGGACGCGCGGTTGGTGGGCGCCTGGCGCGACCGCGCCACCGCACAGTACCGCCTCGGCCTGAACCTCGAAGCGTTGGACCGGACCGACGCGGCCAAGGCGACGCTGGCCGACCTGGTTGCCGGGAACCCCCGGAGCGACCACGCGCGTGCGGCCGCGCTCTTCGTGGTCGAACAGGACATGCCGCCTGATGTGTTCCTGCCCCGCGACGTGACCCGGGAGACAGAAGCGCTCGCCTATGCGCTTTACCGCCGCGGGCTCGCGCGCATGGTAGTGGGCGACCGCGCCCGCGGCTCCGTCCTCCTGGCGGCGGCCGCCCGCCTCGCTCACGACGGCGAGTGTTACGCGCTCGAGCTCGCCGTGCAGGACGCGCTGGCGCGCCTTGGAAGGTAGTTACTGGCGTAGCGGCGTCCTTCGGGCGAGACGGCCCCCGGCGCACTCTTTGTGGCTGTTGATGCTCATGAGCTTCATGTGCTCAGCGATCAAGAACTCCTTGCCGTGCGGCGGACGCTCTTCCTGCCACCGAAGTGTACGCCGTGATGCGTACGGAAAGCCGGGGGAAGAGCGAAGAGCGGGACTCCGGAGGAGATGCGCGCAGCGACTCGCACCAATGCGGGCTGTTCTCGCCGCATCGCGCGTAGGCGGTCGTACGGCCCCGGGATAGTAGGAGGAGATGGTGCCCAGCCCCCGTCCCGACGAGCGCGCGCTACCCATAGACCTGGGGATTTGCTGGAACATCGGGGCGCCCACGCCCACGCTCGTGCAAAACGAATTCGATGCGTGGCTGCTATTCTACGTACAGGAATACGACCCCGCATGGGAAGGCACCCACGTGAAGGTGCTGGACCCGGGTTCTCCGGGCGCGGAGGCCCTCGGCATCATTCACTGGCTTGGTTGCCGGGGAGCTGTGCTCGGTGGTGTGAATGACGAGGCGCGCCACGGGCACCGCCTGTGGAACCGGGGGTTTAGCTCCGATACCTACGGGGCCTACGAAGTACGCCCGAGTGCATGGATCAAGCGACTCCGTGACGAGAACCGAGTGCATCCGCGGCACAGCGAGTATCCGTTCACGATTCTGAGGCACTTCCTGCTTGGCTTCCACGATTCTACCTTTGAGTGTGTCGCGCGGAGTTTCTACATCGAGACGCGGCTGTGCAGCTATCGCGACGCCCTACGAGAGATCGCAGACCGGGCCGCCACGTGAGCAGGGGCACGGGACCGGAGCCGCCGCGGTACGCATAGGGCGCTCTTCGTACGCCCACCAGGAGTGCTCCAAGAGCGAATGTCCCACTTGCCGAGAACGCCCCAACATCCCCCCAACATCCCCGCCCCCGCAGCGGCGGCGGTCCCCCGCCGTCCGTCTGCCCAGCCTCCCTGACACCCGCCTACAACGCCGCGGCTACCTTGGCCCCCTGCGCAATCGCCCGCTTCGCATCCAGCTCCCCCGCCTCCTCGGCCCCGCCGATGACATGCACGGTACGCCCAGCCGCGCGGAGAGGGGCCGCGAGGCCGTCGTTGGACACCTGGCCCGCGCAAATCACGACGTGGTCGACCTCGAGCACCGAGCGCTCGCCGTTGACGGTGATGTGGAGGCCGGCGTCGTCTACGCGGTCGTAGGTGACGCCGCCGATCATCTCGACGCCGCGCTGCTTCAGAGAGGCGCGGTGGATCCAGCCGGTGGTCTTGCCAAGCTTCTCGCCGTGCTTTCGCGGGGAGCGCTGCAAGAGGTAGATGTGGCGGCCCTTGTGGGGGACAGAGGCGGGGACGAGGCCGCCGCGGCCGGTGGAGGTGCGGCCCCAGTTGGCGTGGTCGACGCCCCACTCGGCGAGGAAGGCGGCCACGTCGGGGTGGGCCTCGCCGCGTTGGGCGGGCTCGGTGAGGAACTCGGCCACGTCGAAGCCGATGCCGCCGGCACCGATGATGGCGACGCGGGCGCCGACGGAGACGCCGCGGGCGAGCACGTCGATGTAGGAGAGGACCTTGGGGTGGTCGCTGCCGGGGAAGGAGACGCGGCGGGGGTTGACGCCGGTGGCGAGCACGATGGCGTCGTAGTCGGAGAGGGCGTCGGCGCCGACGCGGGTGCCGAGGCGCTGCTCGACGCCGGTCTGGGAGAGGCGGCCGGTGAAGTAGCGGAGCGTCTCGTTGAACTCCTCCTTGCCGGGGATTTTACGTGCCATGTTGAATTGGCCGCCGATGACGGTGTCGGCCTCGAACAACGTGACGGCGTGGCCGCGCTCGGCCGCGACGGTTGCGCAGGAGAGGCCCGCGGGGCCGGCGCCGACCACGGCTACCTTGAGCTTGCGCGGGGGAGGGGTGTAGACGAGCTCGGTCTCGTGGCAGGCCTGGGGGTTGACCAGGCAGCTGGCGCGCTTGTTCTGGAACACGTGGTCGAGGCAGGCCTGGTTGCAGGCGATGCAGGTGTTGATGTCGGTGGCACGGCCGGCGCGGGCCTTGTTGACGAATTCGGGGTCGGCCAGGAGGGGGCGGGCCATGCTCACCATGTCGGCGGCGCCGCCGGAGAGCACCTCTTCGGCCACCTCGGGGGTGTTGATACGGTTGCTCGTGATCAGTGGGATGGTGACAGCGCCGGACTCCTTGAGGCGGCGGGTCACCCAGGTGAAGGCGGCGCGTGGCACCAACGTCGCGATGGTGGGGACGCGCGCTTCGTGCCAGCCGATGCCGGTGTTGATCATGGTGGCGCCCGCGGCCTCGATGGCCTTGGCGAGCTGCACCACCTCGTCCCAGGTGCTGCCGGTGGGGACGAGATCGAGCATGGAGAGGCGGTAGATGACGATGAAGTCCTTGCCGACGGCCTCACGGATGCGCCGCACGATCTCGACGGGGAACCGGATGCGGCTCTCGTAGGCGCCCCCCCACTCGTCGGTGCGCTTGTTGGTGTGGCTCACGATGAATTCGTTCAGCAGGTAGCCCTCGCTCCCCATGACCTCGACGCCGTCGTAGCCGGCTTCGCGGGCGAGCACGGCGCACTGGACGAAGTCGTCGATGGTGCCCTTCACGCCGCGGCCGGTGAGGCCCCAGGGAGAGAAGGGGCTGATGGGCGACTTGACGCGGGTGGGGGCCACCGCGAAGGGGTGGTAGGCGTAGCGGCCGGCGTGCAGGATCTGGAGGGCGATGCGGCCGCCCTCGGCGTGCACGGCGTCGGTGATGTTGCGGTGGCGCACCGCCTCGCGCTTCGTGGAGAGGGTGGCGGCGAAGGGCTTGAGCTGGCCGGCACGATTGGGGGAGACGCCGCCGGTGACGATGAGCCCCACGCCGCCACGGGCGCGCGCGGCGAAGTAGGCCGCGAGCTTGGGAAACTTGCCACGCTCCTCCTCGAGGCCCACGTGCATGGAGCCCATGAGCACACGGTTGGGGAGGGTGGTGAAGCCGAGATCGAGCGGAGCCAGCAGGTGGGGGTACGTCGCCATCCGCAGAGGCTATTCCGGTAGCGGGCCGGCGTGCCCGTGCTCGCCGACGCTCGCGGCGATCCGGCGGTTGGGCGCGGAGCCCCGAACAGCGCGACAGCCGACGACGCCGGCGCTACCATGGCGCGCCTCAAGGAACCGCCCCATGCGCACCTGGATCCTCGCCGCCCTTCTCCCCGTCGTCCTCTCCGCGGCGCTCCTCGGCTGCACCGGCCCGTCGGACAAGGACGACACGGGCGCGGCGGCGGACACCGACACGGACACCGACTCCGACACGGACACCGACACGGACCTCGGCCCCGACGGAGCCGCGCTCTACTCCGCGAACTGCTCCAGTTGCCACGGCGACTCGGCCGAGGGGACTCGCAGCGCGCCCCCGCTCGAGGGCGAGATGCGCCTGTCCGACACGCAGCTGGTGGGGATCATCCGCAACGGCAAGGAGGAGATGCCGGCAGTCGACGTGACGGAGGAGGAGGCCCTGGCCATCGTCGGTTGGCTTCGCGCGTTGTTCGGCGCGTAGGAGCGATCCGTTCCGGGCGGGCGCGCGTACTCCGCTTGCCCTCGCCGGATGGAATGGTATGGTCGCGCCGCGTGACTTCTCCCCTCTCTGCACTCACCGACGCCGCGCTCGTGACAGCGCTCGCGAATGGCGACCGGTCCGCTTTGGGGGAGCTGTATGAGCGCTACGCCTCCCTGCTGCTGGCTGTAGGCATGCAACGACTGGGTGACCGGAGAGACGCCGAAGAAGTGCTCCACGATGTGTTCGTGGAGGCATGGCGCAATGCCGACGCGTATGACGCCGAACGCGGCACGGTTCGCGCCTGGCTCGTCACGCGCATGCACTCGCGCGCGCTCGATCGGCGGCGCTCCCCCGGGTGGTCGCGCCGCGCCCCGTATGACGACGCGCGCGCGGAGCGCATCAGCATTGACGACGATCCTTCGCTGGTGGTCGACCGGGGCCGGGTGCAGTCCGCGCTCGACGAGCTGCCCGGCGAGCAGCGGCAGGTGGTCGAGCTCGCCTACTTCGCGGGCCTTTCTTCCTCGGAGATTGCCGAGCGGGAAGCCGTTCCTCTGGGTACGGTGAAGTCGCGCACGGCCGCGGCGCTCGGAAAACTCCGGGCCGGGCTGCTCGGAGGCGGCCGATGACCCCGCACGTGATCGAGCTCCTCCCCGACTGGATGAACGGGGCCCTGCCAGCGCCCGCGGCGAAGGACGTGGCGGATCACCTCGACACCTGCCCCGACTGCGACGCCGCGCTCGCGGGCTACCAGGAGGTGCTCGGCGCGTTGGCGCTCACGCTCCGCCCCGTGCGCCCCGACCCGGCCGTGCGCGCCCGCCTGTTCGACACGATCGCCTCCGGCCGGCTGCACCGCTTCGCTGGCCAGGTGTCCGCCCTGTTCGCCATCGGCGTCGCCGAGGCGCGCGACGCCCTCGACGACATCGATCGGACCGACGGCTGGGAGCCGGCCGCGTTCCCGAGCGTCTCCCAGCGCCTCCTGGACGGCGCCCCCCCGGGCCACCTGATGGGCTTCATCCGGGTGCCCGCGGGCGTGCCGGTGCCCTGGCACGAGCACCTCGGCCAGGAGCGCACGCTGGTGCTCCAGGGCCGCCTCGTGGACGACGAGGGGCACGTGTACCGCCCGGGCGACGAGATGCCCAGGTCCCGCGGCACCCGCCACACCTTCGTGGCCGACGGCGGGGTCGACCTCGTGTGTGGCGTCCTGATCGAAGGCGGGTTCACCCTCCTCGACTGATCGCGGGCTCGCCGATCGGGCTCGCCGATCGGGGGCGCGGTGCTTAGCCGATGCGTCCGCTCGGACGCACGCATGCCCTGGACCGCCGACAGTCTCCCCGATCTCTCCGACCGTACCATCGTCGTCACCGGGGCGAACAGCGGGCTCGGGTGGGAAACCTCGCGGATGCTCGCGGTGCGGGGCGCGCGCGTGGTCATGGCGTGCCGCAACCAGGAGAAGGGCCGGGAAGCGGTGACGCGCATCCACGCGGTGCTTCCGACGGCGCGTCTCGAGCTGGCGAAGCTCGATCTCGGCAGCCTCCGCTCCATCCGGGAGTGTGCCGAGGAGCTGAAGGCACGTTTTCCCGTCATCGACGTATTGGTCAACAACGCCGGCATCATGGCCGTGCCGCGCACCTTGACGGAGGACGGCTTCGAGACCCAGATCGGCACCAACCACCTGGGCCACTTCGCGCTGACGGGCCTGCTGTTCGACACGTTGCAGCGGAGCACGGCCCCCCGCGTTGTCAACGTGTCGAGCCTCGTCCACACCATGGGCAGCATGAACTTCGACGACCTGATGGGCGAGCGGAGCTACCAGAAGTGGATGGCGTACGGGCAGAGCAAGCTCGCCAACCTGCTCTTCACCTACGAGCTCCAGCGCCGGCTCGAAGCGCGCGGGGTCGGCATGGTGTCGGCGGCCGCCCACCCGGGGTATTCGAGCACCAACCTGTCCGCGGTGGGCCCGCAGATGGAGGGGTCGGCGTTGGGCGCTTCGTTCATGAAGATGGGGAGCGTGTTCGCCCAGTCCGCCGAGCGCGGCGCGCTCCCCACCGTGTACGCGGCCGCCGCTCCCGACGTGGCGAGCGGTGACTATTACGGCCCGGACGGATTGTTCGAGGTGTGGGGATACCCCAAGAAGGTGACCAGCACCGCCGCCTCGAAGGACGCTCCCACCGCCGCGAAGTTGTGGGAGGCGTCCGAGCGGCTCACATCAGTGAGCTGGTTGTCGTAGCGCTCAGCGCGTCGCGGCCGCGGAGCGCCGACGCCGCAACAGGGCTACCATCGCGATCATGAGGCCGCCGGAGAGCGTCGAGTCCTGGGGGACGGCGCTGCAGCCGCTGGCCTCCTCGCCGTGGTTGATGATCGCGAGCGCGGGGCCGATCTCGACGAGCTCGGCATTGTAGTGTGTCGAAGTGCGTGCGGTGTGCCAGGGGTCTTCCGCGTCCCACGCGATGACACGGAAATAGAGCGCGTTGCCGCCGCTGAGCACCTCCCAGTCCTCCTCGGAGAGCTGCCACGTGGCGGTCGCGACGCCATCGGTGATGCCCACGTTGCTCTGGATGCCGCTGGAGACGAGGTTCTCGGTGAAGGCCATGTCGTTGGCGACCTCGACCTGGTAGCGGTTCCCATAGGAGGTGTCGGCGTTGGTGTAGCTGTCGGTGAACCCGAAGTCCCGGCCGGTCCACACCTGGAACGTGGGCGGGGTGGGGTCGTCGAACGCGAGGATGTCGTCGCTGATGTCGATCGCCACCTCCCGCTCGGTCACGAACAGCCCGGCCTGCGCGAAGCCGACGAGGATGTCACCCGCGTCGTAGCCGCTGTCCGACTGGGCCAGCATCGAGAGCAGGATGCCACGGAAGGACTCGTGCACCGCCTTGTGGGATTGGTAGCCGGATTGTCCGGCGCCCGCGGCGGGGAGGGCGGCCATCAGGTATTGGTCGTTCCGGATCGGGCCGAGGGGCGAGCGTCCGTTCATCTCGACCCGGGAGGCCCACAACGCGCGCGCGAGCACCTGCCCGTTGGCGTGGAACTCATTCATGGTCACCAGGTGCTCCGGGAACACGTCCGCGGCGTCGGCGCGCCGCGGGATGCCGCCGGTCTCGACGTCGATCGTGGTGTTCATGGCCACCACGCCGATGATGTCCTGGTTCAGCAGGGACATCGCCCAGTAGTCGCCGAGCCCCTCGCCGACGGACTTGTTCTGCACGCCACCGCCCGCCGCGTACCGGAGGTTGTTGAGGCCGTGGCCGAGCTCGTGCGCCACCACGGTCGCGTCCAGCGCGGTGTTGAACAAGCCGGCGCCTCCGGGCTTCACGGTGGCGCTGCCGGCGCCGAAGCTGGCCGATCCGGTGGTGGCACACGCGTTGTTGATGCCCCAGCCGCAGGCGTCGTCATCGTTGACCGTGATCTCCCAAGGGGGGAGGCTCCCGCTGCCGCGGGACTCGAAGTAGTCCAACGTCGTGTACGCCCACGTGTAGGCGTTCACCTGGGCGAAGCGCCAATTATAATTGGGAGCGGTCGCGTTCAGGATGTTGAACGTCTCGTTGATTGGATTGACGTTGAACGCCGCCTCCCCAGCCGCGTTCAGACACACCTTCACGTCGTCGGGATATCCGTCGGCCCCGCCGTTCGTCATGGTCAGGACACCGCCGTGGTCGAGCGTGTAGTTGCAGCCGCTGGCGCTGTTGACCGCGAGGCCGAACATGTCGAAGGTAAGGGGGGCCCCGGGGATCGCCACCGTCGCGAATCCGCTGGCGATCGAGTCGAACTGGGGGTCGACCTGCAGGACGCTGCCCCCGGCGGCGTCGATGTCGAGCAGGTATTGCCCGTGGGTGGTCTCCATGGTGACACGCCAGGCGTAGCGCAGCGTGGTGCCATCCTCCAGCGCGACCAATTCGGGCGAACCGGACGAGCGCCCCCGGGCGGCGGAGGCGTAGCGCTCCGCGTAGGAGATGGCCCTGGCCGCGTCGAGCGTGACGCGGTTCACCGTGGAGGTGTCACCGTAGAGCGCGCCGCTGACGCGGCGGATGCCCGTGTCGTCCACCTCGACGAGGAGGGTGCGCCCTTCCGCACGCGCGCCGCCGATCTGTTGGCGGTAGCGCCAGAGTTGGATCGGGGTGGCGGCCCGGGCGTAGGCCGCGCGGCCCTCCTCGACCAGGACCTCGAGGGTCTCGGCGCTCAAGGGGCCCACTCGGCGCTCGGTGGCCTCGACCCAGCTGTCGGAGAGGAGCTCTCCTTCCGCCACGAGCGCGCCGAGATCCACCATCGGGAGGGGCTCGCCCTCGCTCACCAGGACGAGCGCGCCGACGTCGATGTTCACGCCCAGCGCGGGCAGGATCTCGGTGAGCGCGCGGGTCACGTCGCGGGTGGACGACACGGGGTAGGTGCCGGGCTCGACGACCGCCGCGAACAGCCCGCCGTCCTCGAGGGGGGGCGCGAGGGAGACGCCGCGCGGCACGCGTCGCGTGTCCGATCGCACCGGGGCGCGCTCGGCGGGGGCGAGCCACGTGGGGCGCAGGGCGTAGGACACCTCCTGGGCGTGGGCGGACGAGATGGAGAGGACAGCGCCGAGGCCGGCGAGGAGGAAGAGGGACATGGGAGACTCCGTTGTGTGGGGACACAGCCGGAGAGAGCAAGCGCCGTGCCAACGAAGCGTCGATCGACGAAGTCCAGTTGGACGGACGCTTCTGGCAATGGGGGACGTTTGGGAGCGCGCGCGCGCACCGCGCGCTCATCCCACGCGCATCACCCGAGCAGCACCTTCACCACGCCCGGCTGCGCGGCCATCTCCAACGCCGCGACCCCCTGCTCCAACGGGAGGCGCGCGGTGATCAGTGGCCGCGGATCGACCAGCCCCGCGGCGAGCAGCCGGAGCGCGGGCTCGAACGGCCCACAACGCGAGCCCACCACGGTGATCTCGTCGATGACCCACCGATTGGGCTCGATGCGCCCGACGTCGTGCACGGTGGTCTTGAGCACGAGCGTGCCGCCGGGGCGGACCAGCGAGGTGGCGAGGGCCAGCCCGTCCGGGTTGCCGGTACAATCCACCACGATGTCGGCGCCGGCCAGGGCGGGCGCGTCCGCGAGGGAGAACGCGCGGACGGAGGAGGGGAGGAGCGCGAGCGTGACCGGGTTGCGGCCCACGGCGGCGACCTCGGCGCCCGAGAGGGCGAGCACCCGCGCACAGAGCTGGCCGAGGCGGCCCGTGCCGAGCACGACGACGCGATGCGAGGGGCGGACGTGCACCTGCTCGAGGATCTGGCAGGCTGCGGCGAGGGGCTCGACGAACACGGCGGCGTCATCCGGCACGGCGTCGGGCACGACGTGGAGGTTGGCCGTGGGGAGGGAGAGGTGCTCGGCGAAGGCGCCGTCCCGCCCGAGGATGCCGAGTACGGTGCGCGTGGGGCAATGGGTGGGCCGCCCGGCGAGGCAGGTCGGGCAGGCTCCACACGGGCAGTTGATGTCGCCCACGACGCGTTTCCCTACCCACGCGGCGTCGGGTGCGGCCTCCACGACGCCGACCCATTCGTGCCCGAGCGTGCCGGCAAAGCCCATGTAGCCCTTCACGAGCTCCAGATCGGTGGCGCATACGCCCGCGAGATGGACGCGCACCCGGGCCTCGCCGGGGCGGACGGTGAAGGGCAGATCGACCAGGGCCGGGCCCGTGGGGCCGAGGTGGAGCGCGCGCATGGGGCGGGCTATCCCGTCATCAGCTACCATGGCGGTGCATGCGCCCCATCGTCGCCTTCGCCCCGCTGCTCTTCGGCCTCGTTTCGTGTGGCGAGGCGGGGCTGCCTGAACCGTACGGCGCGCCCGACACCGCGCCGGACACCACTCCGGACACCGCGGTGGCGTCGATAAAGGCGGTCGGTACGTGCGTGGAGCAAACGGACGGGGACCACGACTTCCTGTTCTGCACGACGCGGTCGACGTGGGTGGACGCCCAGGCGGCGTGCGCGGCGGAGGGCTACCACCTGGCCGACGTGGAGGACGCGGCGGAGGGAGATTGGATCTGGGGCATTGCCGAGGGCCTGGAGCCGGCGTGGGGGTGGTGGCACGGCCGGAACGACCGCACGGCCGAGGGGGTGTGGGCGTGGGACGGCGGCGCCACGTCGACCCACACGGATTGGCGCGCGGCCGAGCCGAACGATTTTGGTGGCAACGAGGACTGTGCGTTGTTCGCGGACGACGGGGCCGCCGCGTGGAACGACAAGGGCTGCACCACCACGCTCCCGTACGTGTGCGAGGCCGGGTGCCTGTGGTCGAGCTGGTACGACGACGCCGACGCGGACGGATACGGGGACAGCGGCGCGCTGACCCGCGCATGTGACGCACCGGCCGGCGCCGTGGGGAACGCAACCGATTGTGACGACAGGGACGCGGACGTCGCGCCGGACGGTACAGAGGTGTGTGGCGGCACGGACGAGGACTGTGACGGCCTCGAGGACGACGCGGATCCCAGTGTCCGCACCACGTCGCTCACCTATTGGTACGCCGACACGGATGGCGACGGCGCGGGGGCCGGCGTTCGGACGGCCGCATGCCTGGCGCCCGCCGGCCACGTGTCGAACGCGGACGATTGTGACGACACGGACGCGGCCATCGCGCCCGGCGCGCCCGACCGCCCGGCCGACGGCGTCGATCAGGACTGTGACGGCGCGGACGGCTGCACGTGGTACGCCGATGCCGACGGGGACGGACACGGAGACCCCACCGCGCCCTACGAGGACTGCGGCGCCCCTTCGGGGTACGCGGTCACCGGGGACGACTGTGACGATGGCGACGCCGCGACCTACCCGGGCGCTGTTGAGGTCTGGTACGACGGGGTGGACGGGGACTGCGCGGGCGGCTCGGACGACGACGCGGACGGCGACGGCGTGGACGCCACGGGGCACGGTGGCGCCGATTGTGACGACGGCGATGCTACGGCATTTCCCGGCGCCGCGGAGAGGTGTGACGCCGCGGACAACGATTGTGACGGCGGGGTGGACGAGGGCACGGGGGTGTGTCCCGTGGCGGTGGAGGCGTACGAGGACCACACCTATCTGTTCGTCCCGGCGCGAACGGATTGGGTGACGGCGCAGGCGGCGTGCGCCGCGCTCGGCTACCACCTGGTCGACGTGCGTGACGCCGCTGAGGACGCCTGGATCTGGGCCGAGGCGGAGGCCGCGGATCCGGCTACCGGCTGGTGGATGGGCCTCCACGATCGTGACGTCGAGGGCGCCTACTCGTGGGACGGCGGGAGCCCGTCCGCGCGCACCAATTGGCGCGCCGGCGAGCCCAACGACTACGGCGGCGCCGAGGATTGTGGGGCCTGGGCCGACGATGGCGGCGGGGGCTGGAACGACAAGAGTTGTGACACGCAGCGCCTTGCCTACGTGTGTGAGGCGGGCTGCGAGCTGCTCCCGTGGTACACCGACGCCGATGGCGACGGGCACGGAGACGCTGCCTCGACCGTCGACGCGTGTGAGTCTCCCATCGGGACCGTCGCCAGCGCGGACGACTGCGACGACACCGACGCGACCGTATTTCCAGGGTCGGTGGAGCGCTGCGACGACGCCGATCGGGACGAGGATTGTGACGGCGCGAGCGACGACGCGGACGACGCGGTGGATCCCGACAGCTACGGCGGGTGGCACGCGGACGAGGACGGGGACGGGTACGGAGACCCGGCGGTGGTCGTGGCGGCGTGTGACGGAGGCGCGGGAGCGAGCGCGGACGCGACGGACTGCGACGATGGCGACGCGCACGTATTTCCGGGCGCGCCCGAGCGGGCGAACGGTCTGGACGACGACTGTGACGGGGAGGTCGACTTCTACGACCCTGACGGCGACGGCCTCGCGGACGAGACCGAGGCGCGCCTCGGGACCGACCCCTCCGACCCCGACAGCGACGGCGACGGGCTGCTGGACGGCGCCGAGGTGACCGCCGGGATCGCCCCCGACACCGACGCGGACGGCGACATCGATCCGCTCGACGCGGACGACGACGGGGACCGCCTCACCACGCGCGCCGAGAGCGGGGAGCCGGGCCCGGGCGAGCCCGCCGACGACATCGACAACGACGGGTTTCCCGACCACCTCGATCTGGACACGGACGACGACGGCGTGCCCGACGGCGAGGACGGATTCATCGACACCGATCGGGACGGGTTCGACAACGTGGAGGATCCCGACGACGACGGTGATCTGCTCGTCACCGCGCTCGAGAACGCGTTGTCGGTCGACCGGGACGCCGATGCCGACGGGATCGCCAACTACCTGGACCCCGACTCCGACAACGACGGATGCCCGGACGGCCCGCTCACCGACGGCGCCTCGGACGAGGACCTCGACGGGCGGCCCGCGTTCGTCGACTCCGACGAGTGCGCGCCGCCCCCGCCCGACACCGACCCGGACACGGGCGACACGGGAGACGCCGAATCCGAGCCGACCCCCTGTGGGTGCGCGGGAGCCCCCACGCCCGTGCGCCTGGGGGTGGTGCTCCTCGCGCTCGCCGCGTCTGTCCGGCTCCGTCGGCGCCGCTGACGATCCGGCGCCCTACTGGGTGCCCTCCTGCGGGGTCGGGCGCAGCTGCTTCGCCCGGTCGACCTGCCCCTGCACGATCGGCTGGAGCTCGGTGAAGTAGGCGCGCACCTGCGGGTCCTGTGTGGAGGTCAGGACGGTCTGCACGACGCGGATCGCGCGGTCGCCACCCTCCACCATCTCGATGACATAGGCCTGATCGAACGCGGGCCCCTCGAGCGCCTCGAGCCGCTGCTGGGTGTCACGTTGGTCCTGGTACCGGGCGGCGTCCGCGGTCTGGAGCGAGATGTCCTTCTCGCGGGCGAGCTCCGTGAGCTTGTCGTCCGCTTGTTTGTGCTCGCGGGCCGCCTGATCCGCGTACGCCTTGATCCCCGGGTCCTGGGACTTGGTGCTGGCGAGCCGCGCGAGGGCCGCCTGGTGCTCGTGCATCTGGTGGGCGTCCTGGAGCGCCTGGGTGGTGGACTGGGTAGCGTCGGCCGTGGTGCCCGGCGTCTGTGTCTGCGCCGTGCCCGGCGTCGTGCCCGTTGTGCCGGGTGTGGTGCCCGTCGTGCCCGGGGTCTGGGTCGGCGGCATGCCCTGGGTCCCGCCCGGCGTCGTGCCGTTGGTCCCCGTCGCGCCGTTCGTGCCGACAGCGCCGTCCTCGGCGCGGTCACCGGTGACATCGTCGGTGCCCTGCCCGCCGGACGGGGTGCCCCCCGGTTCGCCGGCCGGTTCGCCGCCCGGTTGTCCCGCCGGACGCTCGCCCGCCGGCTGACACGCCGCCGCCAGGGCCAGCGCCACAATCAGATATTTTGTCATCGCGACCTCCTCCTTGCCGCTCCGAGTGGGTCCTGGCGGCACAACGGATGCGGTACACACCTCCGCGCCCCCCGCCGATGGTGGGCCCTCCCAATGTGGGGCCCGCCACGCGAGGAGGAATCGGTGGCGTGCCGCTGCTTGACCGCCCCGTGGAGGGCACACAGGCGGCCGGGCGGACGCTCGCCTACAGGCCCGAGCCGAGGAACACGTGGACCGCGCCCGCGTCGCCAGCGGGCCCGTCGTAGCCCGGCGCGCCCAGGAGGAGATCGAGGTAGCCGTCGGCGTCGAGGTCACCGCCGAGCTCGATGGCGGTCCCCAGGTGGTCCCCGGCGGCCGCGCCGCGCCACACGGCGGTCGCCGTGCTCGATTGGACGTTGCCCGCCAGCAGCACGCCGTCCCAGAGGTAGACGGCGCCCGCGTCGGGGCCGGCGCCGTCGTCGAGGATGGCGCCCACGACCAGCCGCCCGGGGGCGCCGTCGGCGCCGGGGCTGACGGCGACCGTGGCGCCGAGGTGCATGCCCGCGGAGCTGCCGGTGAGCCGCGCCCCCGCGGACGCCGCCACCTGTACGGTGCCCCCCGGCTCGTCGGCGAGGGCGTCGCCATACAACACGTACACGGCGCCGCCGCCGGTCCACCCGCTCTCGTCGTCGGGCGCGCCGACCACGATGTCGTCGAGGCCATCCCCGTCGAGGTCGCCCGCCGCGACCGCGCCCGCCCCGGACGAGGGGCCGACCAGGCGCAACGCCGCGTCCGCGTACAGAGTGGCGCCCTCCGCGATCGGGCCGGGGAGGAGCCAGGCGAGCCCGGCGTCCGGCACGCCCGCGTCCGCGGAGCCGGCGAGCAGGTCGGGTACCCCGTCGGCATCGACGTCGCCGAGGGCGATCGATCCCCCCAGCGCCTGCCCGCTGTCCTCGCCGATCGTGGACGACGCGGAGGAGCCCCCGAGGTCGGTGCGCGAGCTCCCCCCGGAGCTCACGCCGCCCGGCACGATGTGCAACGCCCCGGTGTTGGTGGCGCTCTCCGTGTCGTAGCCGGGGGTGCCGATCACGAGGTCGCTCACGCCGTCAGCGTCGAGGTCCGCGCAGAGCATCGTCGCGCCCAACAGATCCGCGGGGGCCGGGATCGAGTCGAGCACGGACCCCGAGCCGGTGTCGAGGCTGCCCGTGCGGGTACCGTCGAACACGAACAGGAAGGATTGGACCCCCGCCTCGGAGCCCGCGATCACGATGTCGTAGGCGCCCGCGCCGTCGTCACACACGGCCACGGCCTGCCCGAACAGGAAGGCGGGGCCGAAATCGCTGGGGTGGGGGGTCATCGTGAGGAGCGGGTCGCGCGTGTTCAGCAGGACGTCGTCTCGCTCATCGCCGGACACCACCCACACGCCAAGGCCCGCCGCCGAGCCGATGACCACGTCGTCGAACGTGTCGCCGTTCACATCGGCGGTGACCACGACGTTGCCGGCGCCGCCCGCGGCGCTCACGCCGAGCAGGGAGAACGTGTCGTCCTCGGTGAGGTACTCTCCCGCCCAGTCGCAGCCGACCGCGGCGCCGTCGCAGTTGTTGTCGATCCCGTCGGCGCAGACCTCGGACGCGTCGGGCTCGATCGCGCCGTTCGTGTCGTCACAGTCCTCCGCGCTGGTGACATAGCCCTCCGGGGCTGTGCACGTATAGATCCCACCCGCGGGGTCTCCGTGGTCGTCGCGGTCGTCATCCGGATACCACTCTTGTGTGGGGAAGCCGTCGTCCGCCGTGCCGTTGCAGTCCTCGTCCACCAGATCGCAGCGCTCGATGGCGCCGGGGAACACCCCCGGGTTGTCGTCGTCGCAGTCACCCGCGGCCGCCGCCCAGCCCCGCGACGCCGTGCAGCTGCGGATCGCGCTCCCGGTGACGCCGAACGTGTCGCCGTCGGCATCGAGGTACCACGTGCGGTCCACGTCCTCGTCGGTCGCGTCGTCACAGTCCTGGTTCACGCCGTCGCAGCCATCCGCGTTGGCGGGATGCACCGCGGGGTTCGCGTCGTCACAGTCGCCGCTCCGTATGTCCCACCCGTCCCCATCCGCGTCGGCGAGCTCGGCCCGGAGCCGCTCGTAGTTCTCGGAGTCGGCGAGGCAGGCGGGGAACAGGATGAGCAGGAACAGGACGGACGTCGGGCGCACGAGGACTCCCGGAGGTGCCCGTGGGGGGGGGGCGGGCGCCTGACCTGAGTGTAGGGCTACTCTCGGCAATAGTGAAGGACGAAAGGTCGCTTTTTATTGCAGGCCGGCCGCCGCGGCGCCGGTGAGGGCACCGGTGGTCACGGAGTCACGTGATGTCGACCATCACACGCTGGAGCACGATGACCTGCTTGTCCCGCACGAGCCGCACCTCGATGGCGCCGCGGCCCGCCACCCCCTTCACGCCGGGGGTGAAGGAGTGTGTCAACGTGCGTTGGGCGCCAGGGAGCAGGCGGGTGTCACCCGTGGTCTTGTAGGGCGGCTTGGATTCGACCGTACGCGCGAGCACCGTGGAGAACGCCGGGGCGAGCTCCTTGTTGGCAGCGTCGAGCAGCACCACGTCGACGCGGTATTGTTTGAACGGATTTCCCGTGGGGAAGCTGTGCCCGGCGCCCGTGTTCTGGAGCGTGAGCCCCACCTCGACCGCCTGGCCGCGGACCAACCCGGCCTTCGGCAACGACAGGATCGCGGAGACGGCGCGGCGAGGATCGGCGCCGAGCGCGTGGGAAGGCAGGGTGCCGTCCGTGCCGGCGATGTTGGCACCGGCGGTGGGGGCCATGTGACAGTCCTGGCACGACACGTCCGCCTTGGCGTACGCGGAGGCCTTCCACTCCCCGTACGTGTCATAGAACGGACGGTCGCCCTCGGGCCACGAGAGTTGGTGACACGTGGCACACATGGCGGGATCGGACAGCTCCGCGCTGACCGCGACGGGGTGTGGCGCGTTGGGAGAGGCGCGGGTGCCGACGATCGTGTCCCCGCGGACGTGACAGGCGGCGCAGGTAACACCCTCGCCCCGCAACGTCAGGTCGAAGGAGGGGTTGGGCTCGAGGCGGGGGCGTGACAGATCCCCGTCCACGTAGCCGGCCGCGAGCTTGTCTTGTTGGTTGGTGAGCGGGAGGTGACAGCTCACACACGCGGTGGAGTTGCCCGCGCTGGTGAGCGCGGTCTGGAACACCTCGTCGGACCATGCCTTGGCGTGCGCCGAGCCAAACCACGTGTCGTGCGCTGCCCAGTGACACGCATTGCAGCCCTGGGCGGAGAGCGACGCGAGTCCGTTGGGGAGCGTCGCGATCGTGACGGGGAGCCCGTTGGCGAAGAGCGGCGGCGCCATGGGGGCGGTCGGCTCCGGCGGGGCGGTGGGCGCGGAGATGTCCACCGTCGGCGGCGGGGGCTCCACGCTCTTCTTGCCGCGGGCGAGCGCGATGCCGACGGCCGCGAGGGGGAGACAGGCGACGACGACGAAGCGGGTAGCGCGCATGGGCGCTCCCCTTAGCGTCCTCGACGGAGGTGTGCTCGGCGCGCGTGTCGGGGGGTCCAGGGGGGCCCCGCCCCCCTGGTGGGGCGTTGCGGGGCGAAGCCCCGCCCCAGCAACCAAAGAACCGAGCTACCAGGTCAGAAGTTGATGACGGCGCTGTCGTCCTTCGCCACGTTTCCCGGGACGACCACCCGCGCGCCGGGCGGGCCGTAGAGGCCGAGGTAGGTCACGTAGTAGCCGGTGACCTTCTTCACGTAGTCCCGCGTTTCCGGGTAGGGGATCTGCTCGACGTAGTCATCCACCCGGATGTTGGGGCCCCAGGGCCGCAACCACGAGGAGACGTTGTGGGGGCCGCCGTTGTAGGACGCCACGGCGAGCGGGAAGGCGCCGCCGAAGCGATCGAGCAGGCGCGAGAGGTACCAGACGCCGTACCGCACGTTGGTCGAGGGGTCCTCGAGCTGCTCGGGCGAGTAGTGGGGATCGCCCATCAGCGCCGCGACGCGCGCGCCGGTGCGTGGCATGACCTGCATCAGGCCGATGGCGCCGACGGGGGAGAGCGCCCACTGGCGGTACACGCTCTCCTGCCGCATGAGGCCGAGGGCGAGCAGGGGATCGACGTCGTAGCGGGATCCGTGGCGGTACAACGCGTCGACGTACGCGGTGGGGAAGGCGTAGCGGAGCGCCTGGACACGCTGGTCGTCGTTGGACGCGAGCTTGGACGCGCCCCAGGAGAACCGCGCGGCGTGGTGATCGTCGCGCGTGAAGAGGAAGATGTTGCGCCACTCGGGGACGCTGAACGACACCTCGCGCAGGGCCAGCGACACGGGGTCGGCGGTGGTCTGCGCGGCCTCGATCGCGTCGTACATGCGGGCCATGAGCGGCGCGGAGTGGCGGTACACACCGGCCCGCGCGAGGTCGGCGGCGGCGGCGGCCCACGGGAGGGCGGTGCCGTGGTCCTCCGCGAGGGTGGCGAGGAGCTTGTCGGCGGTGACGGGATCGTAGAGGAAGCTCGGGCGGTAGGCGTCGGGGCGCGCCTCGTAGCGGGGCGTCGAATCCGGGGGCGGGAGGGGCACGCTCTCGACCGCGGCGCCCGCCACGGTGGTGGTCGCCGTGGTGTTCCAGGCGAGGGCCGACCAGTCGGCGGCGCGCGCGCGGTCGGGGGCGGGGGCACGCGACGCCAGGACGGCGACGGGCACGCCGCCCGTGCGGACGCGCGCGAGCGGCGGGAGGGTGGGGGAGGGGGGGCCGGGCCAGCGGCCGTCGCGGGCGGTCCACGTATCGATGGCGGGGGAGGGGGCGCCGCCGGCTTCCACCGAGCTGGCGCCCAGCCCGCGGGTGAGCGCCGCGTACCAGCCCATCGGCTCGCGCGCGCGGATGTTCTCTCGCTCGGCGTCGGCCTCGGCCGTGCGCCCGAGCGCGTCGAGCGTACGCGCGCGATAGTAGCGGGCCGCGGTCGCGTCATCGGCGCCGCTCGCGACGATGGCGTCCAGGCGGATGAGCGCGTCATCGAACGTGCCGGCCCGAAAGGCGGCGTACGCGGCGAGCCACTTCGCCTCCTTGCCGAAGGCGCCGCCGGTCTTGCCGAGCTCGGTGAAGGACACCACGGCGTCGGCGTACCGGCCGGCGAGCAGCTGGGCGCGCGCGACCTCGGTGCGGACGGAGCGGAAGCGGCTGCTGCCGCCGTGGGTCTTCTGGCCGGCCTGGAGCTGATCCACCGCCGCCGCCCACTGCCCGCCGCGGGCGAGCGCCCGGTAGCGTTGCCACGCGGTCTCGGCGTCGGGCTTCTTGGCGTACTGCTCCGCGAGCTGGGCGGCGACGATGTCGTACTGCTTGGTGCTCCAGGCGAAGCGCTCCTGCTGGGACTCCACCCACGAGGCCAGCTGCGGATCGTCGGCGGCGCGCGACGCGAGCGACTGGAACTTCTCCCACGCCTCGGTCTCGTAGCCGCAGCGCTTGCGCTCGGCGGCGAACCGGCACTCGGTCGCGACGGTGTCCGGCAGCGCGGTGGACAGCCCATCCTCGGCGAGGGCGTCCAGCCGGGCCTGCGCTGTCTCCCCGGTGGAGTGGTAGGTGTGGTCGAGCACGAGGTTCTGGAGCATCGGGATGCCCTGCGAGGGGCTCCCGTTGGTGACGGCGAGGGCGATGCCGAGACGGAGCGTCTCCTCGCGCGGGGTGTCGGGGTGCTTCTCGAGGTAGGCGTTGTACGCGGCGATGGCGGGGCCGCGCTCGCCGGCGGCGACCCACGCGTCCCCGATGAGGACGAGGCACTCGTCGGCGTGCTCGCCGTCGGGCCACGCGGCGCGGTAGGCCTGGCACTCGCGCGCGGCGACGCTGTGGCGCCCGCGCAGATGGTCGGCGTAGGCCTCGTACCAGGCACCCCAGGGCGCCACGGGGGCGCCGCTGGCGCGCACCTTGGAGAACTGGCCGCTGGCGAGGTTGGGCTCGTCCAGATCAAGCCACGTCAGGCCGAGCGCGAGCTGTACGGCCGCGCGGGTGCGGGCGCTGCCGGCTTTCTGGGCGAGCCAAGCCTCGTAGTACCAGGCGGCCGCGCGGTTGTCGCCCTGGGTGCGGCGGTCGATGGCGGCCTGGAGGAGATCCGCTGGGAGCGGCGCTACGCGGCCCGGCGGGACCGAGGGCGCTGTGGCGAGGACCGTGCCGGGGACGCCGGAAGCGGGCGACGCCGCGAGCGCGAGCGCCAGCAGGCTAACGACGAAGCTCATCCTCGCGGACCCCGGTGGTGAACGTGCCATCCTCCGACCACAACGTGTAGACGGCGCCGGGGCCGGCCTCCTGCACCCAGAAGCGCCCGCCCGCGGTGCGCTCGACCTGCTGCCCGACCATGTACCGGGCGCCCTCGGGCGGCGCGGGCACCGTGATGGGCTCGCTGTGCTCGATCCACTCGGCGTACCCGCCGCGGAGGCGCCGGGCGAGGTGCCAGCCCTGCTCGCGGAGCCACTCGGCGAGGACCGAACCGTCGTCACCGCCGACCTGGTCGTACACGGTGACGCGCATCTCCTTTGCCGGGAGCAGATCGAGCCGCTTCTTGATCTGGTCGAGCGGGAGGAGGCGGGCGCCCTGGATGAGGCCCGCCCCACACTCGTTGGGGTGCCGGATGTCGATGAGGTAGGGCGACACGTTGCTGATGACCTGCGACGCGAGCCAGGTGCGGCCGATGTCCTCGCGGTGCTTGGGGCCCGGCGTGTCCCCCGAGCCGTCGACCACCTTGGGGATGAGGTTCGGGTCGAACGCAGCCGGAGACGCGACGCCCCGCTTGAGGTCGACCGGGCGCGCGCTCGCGTCGAATTCCATCCCGAAGAACTTCAGCGCGGCCTTCTTGGCCCCGTTCTTGATGCGGTCGCGGATCATCGGTTCGCTCCTCGGCGTTCGGCTAGCGGTCCCGACCGTTAGCCTGCCGCGTGCGCTCCGTGTAGGCCTGGAGCGCGGTCAACCCTTCGTCCGCGAACGTGTCGAGCGTGATGGCGACCCGGTGGGTTGCCGCCACGAAGTCGTCGCGCTCGTCGATGGGGATGGGCGAGATGCGATCCACGCGCGCGCCCCCCCGCCAGCGTCGGGGCTCGCCGGGAATGCCGAGCTCGAAGAGGAGCACGTCGCCGTCGGCACACACGGGCATGTCGTCGAACGCGATGCCCGCCACGCTGAAGTTCATGGTGGGGTCGGGCGCGCGCTCGGCGCTCCGCGCGGGGCCCCCCGCCACCCAGGCCGCCACGTCGGCGGCGCCGCCGGGCGCCCGGTGGTACCGGAAGTCGAGCGTGCCGTGGGCGCGGGGCGGCGCCGGCTGGGGGACATCGGAACGTGCACCTTCCATGGAGACTCCAGCCGAGGGGCAGGCTAGCCGAGGTCGCGTTCCACGGCAATGTACGCATGCTGTCCCGGTGGCCGCGCCTCCAGAATGGCGGCCCGCACGGCATCCGCACGGCGATGCCCCGCGAACGTCACGGCGGCCGGGTACGGCGCGACGGGGGTGGCGCCGATTCGCGGGGATGTCGGTAACCTTCGGCGTACCAGGTGGCGAAAGTCCGGTTATCGTGGAGCCGGAGGCGAGATGGCTTCGGACCGGAGACTCTCCGAGCTTTCGCGCGAGCTGCTCGCGGCGCGCGCGGAGGCCGAGCACCTCGCCACGCACGATGCGCTCACCGGCTGCCTCACCCGAACGGGGCTCGCGCGCGTGCTCGACGGCGCCCACCTCGACGCGGCGCCGCTCGTGGCGCTGTTCGTCGACTGCGACGACTTCGATCGGGTGAACGATCACTTCGGGCACGCGGTGGGGGACGTGGTGCTGCGCGACCTCGCCACACGCATCCGCGACGCCCTGCGCGCGGGAGATGCGCTCGGACGCCTCGGGGGGGACTGCTTCCTCGCGCTGCTGCCGGCGACCGAGCTCATCGAGGCGCGGGCGCTGGCGGAGCGGGTCCGGCTCGTCGTCTCGACCGAACCGTTCGCGTGGGACCCCGGCCCGCTCCAGCTCACCGTGAGCATCGGCATGGCGCGCGTCTCGTCGGGGTCCATGTCGCTGGAAGAGGTGCTCTCCCTCGCGCGGATCGGCGTGCAGAAGAGCAAGATCCGCGGGAAGAACCGCGTTTCGGCGGCGGATGACGCCCAGACCGCCACCGCCTGGCTCGCGCCCTCCCTCCGCGCGTTCATGGCGGTGGTGCAGGACGGTGAGGGGCTCACCATGTTCGCGCAGGACATCCGCGCGTTGCCGAGCGAGCGCCCGGTGGGCTGCGAGCTGCTCGTGCGGGGCGCGCCCGGCCCGCTCGCGAGCCCGGCCGACCTGTTCCGCATGGCGACGGAGCACCACCTCTCCACCACGGTCGACATGTTCTGCCTCCGCCTCGCGGTCACGGCCGCGGTGGGGGCGGGCCTGCGGGGCAGCATCCACCTCAACCTCCTGCCCGCGACCCTCCTCGAGGTCGCCATGGAGCAGATCGTGGGGCTGCTCGCGGCGCCGCCGCCGGGGGGGCGCTGGTGCGTGGAGCTCTCGGAGCGGCAGTTCCTCGGGGACCCCGAGGAGCTCATCACGGCCGTCGGCCACCTCCGCCGCGCCGGGATCTGCGTGGCGGTGGACGACGTGGGCAGCTGCCGCGGGACGCTCGACAGCATCGTGGTCCTCGAGCCCGAGGTGGCCAAGCTCGACATCCGGCTGGTGCGCGGCATCGCGGAGGATCCGATGCACCGCCGCGTGGTGGAGCGGCTGGTGCGGCTCGCCGCGGCGCTCGACGCGGAGGTTGTCGCCGAGGGCATCGAGAACCGCGCCGACCTCGCCGTGCTGCTCGAGCTGGGCGTCACGATGGGGCAGGGCTTCCTCTGGGGGCGCCCCGCTCCGGTCGTGTCGTCGGCATCGTCCGCTCGTTAGGCGGTCACTCTCCGAGGAGCACGTAGACCGCGCCGCCGCCGACCGCCGCGCCGTCCGAGCCCGTGGCGCCGAGGAGGAGATCCTCGCGGCCGTCGCCGTCGGCGTCCCCGCCCGCCGCGAGGCCCGCGCCGAGGTAGTCGCCGGCGTTGGTGCCCAGGAACAGGGCGGAGGCGTTGGCCGTGGTCCACGCGCCGGTCGTGCCGGAGCCAGGCTCGAAGCGGTAGACCGCGCCCGCGTCGGTACCCGCGGTGTCGTCGCCGTACGCGCCGACGTAGATCTCGTCGGCGCCGTCACCGTCGAGGTCGGAGGCGTAGCCGCCGCTGATGCCGAAGGAGCCGGCCGTGCCGCTGATGATCACGTCCGCCGTCGAGACGCTGGCGCTGCCGCTCAACGAGCCGGCGTCCCAGAACAGCCACACGTTGCCCGTGGTGTCGTTGTTCAGCGCGAGATCGAGGGTGCCGTCACCGTCGTGGTCGCCGGGGGCCGCGAGCGGATCACTTCCCAGGTATTGGGAGCTGCTGCTGCCGAGCAGGCGCGTGTCCATCGCGTCGTCCGCGCGGTCGTCCCAGGCGAGCGACGTGTTGCCGTTGAACACGTAGATGCCGCCCGCGTTGCTGGCGCCGTCGTCCAGGCCGTACGCGCCCGCCATGATGTCGCCGTAGCCGTCGTCGTCGAGGTCGGCGACGAGGAGCGAGTAGCCGAGGTAGTCGCTGGCGCCGCTCCCGCCGATCTGATCGTCGGCGTCGTACAGATCGTAGCTGCCAGTGAACGCGCCGCTGCTGAAGATGCCGACGTTCCCCGCCGACGTGTCGTAGGTGTCGTAGTAATAGCCGTCGTCGACGAGGTAGTTGTCGGTCGGGCAGCCGGTCACGATCTCCGGGGTGCCGTCGCCGTCGAGATCCCCGGACACGGTCCACGCCAACATGTCGTCGCCCGAGTCGCCCTCGAACCGCGCCGTGTACGTGGAGCCGGTGGAGATGGAGCCGGACAGCGTGCTGCCGCCCGCGAGCAGCCAGCCGCGGCCCTCGTAGTAGTACGAGCTCGATCCGGTCACGAGCAGATCGGCCGTGCCGTCCCCCGTGAGGTCCTCGAGCGGCCCGGCCACGTTGCCGAGGATGTAGTACCCCGAGGAGCTGGTGACCTCGGCGGTGTCGTAGTCGCGCACGCTGCCGCCCGCGGTCGCACCCGTGGCGCCGCTCACGACCCAGGCGTAGCCGTAGCTGCTCGAGTCGCTCGCCACGACGAGATCGTCGCCGCCGTCGCCGTCCAGGTCGCCACCGAGCGAGAGGTTGCCGGCGCCGCCGAGACCGAGCGAGGAGATCGGGCCGTACAACAGGCCGCTGGCGATGTCGCCGATGCCGACGTCGTCGATCACGCCGTCGCAGTCGTTGTCGGCGCCGTCGAGGGTCTCGGTGACGGGGCCCGTGACCGTAGCGTCGGTGTCGTTGCAGTCATCGACGTAGTCCGCCCCGTCGGCGTCCTGGTCGTAGTCGCTGTTGCCCGCGCAGTCGGAGTCGATGCCGTCGTACCAGGCGTCCCGCGCGCCCGGGTAGCTGGTGGGATCCTCGTCCGCGCAGTCGTCGGGGACCGGCGAGCCGTCGGCGTCCTGATCGTTGTCGTCGTTGCCCGCGCAGTCGGAGTCGATGCCGTCGTACCAGTCGTCCGTGGCGTTCGGGTTGATCGCCGCGTCCAGGTCGTCACAGTCGACCCCGTAGCGGAAGCCGTCCTGGTCCTGGTCGAAGTCGTCGTCTCCCGCGCAGTCCTGGTCCAGACCGTCGTACCAGGTCTCCTCGGCCCCGGGGAACGAGGTGGCGTCGTCATCGTCGCAGTCGTCGTCGAAGGACGATCCGTCGGCGTCGCGATCGTAGTCGTCGCCGCCCGCGCAGTCCTGGTCCACGCCGTCGTACCAGACCTCGGTCGCGCCCGGGTAGGCGGAGGCATCGGCGTCATCACAGTCGAGCCCGCCGGAGTCCAGGCTCCCCACACCGTCCGCGTCGGCGTCGATCTGGGCCGTGCCGGTGAGCGGCACGACGATCCGCGCGTCGCCGCTGGCGTCGGTGACGACGAGGTCGGCGGTGAAGGCGCCGAAGTCGCCCGGGGTGAAGGTGAGGGCGAGGTCGGCGGTGGCGCCGGGCCCGGGGGAGGTGGCGGGCGCGACGAGGGTGAAGGAGGCGTCGCCCTCGATGACGGCGGCGAGCTGGATCTCGCCATCGCCGACGTTCTCGACTGTGACGACGCCGGCCCCGGTTCCGCCGACGAAGACCACGCCGAAGTCGAACGACGCGGGGCTGACGGAGAGGGCGCCGTCGACCACCGTGTCGATGTCGCCGCCCGTGTCGTCGCCGCTGCCCTTGTCGTCGAAGACGATGGTGACGGGCGTGCAGGCGATGGCGAGGAAGAGCGGCAGCGCCGCGCCCGTGATCGTGCGGATCGAGCGTGTGTGGGTCATCGAGCCGGGGAGCGAGGGGGCGTGACGCATGGAATCCTCCGTCCGTCGCGATGCCGCCATCTCACCGATTGGATCGCGGTTCGGGCGTGCGCGGTCGAGATCAGAGCGCGCCCGTGGCCCTCCGGTGCGCGAGGGTGACCCGGATCGCGTCGAAAGGGACGGATCCCCCGAAGTGATCGAAGATCGGCTTCATGCGGCCGTCCCCGAGCGCGTCGGCGACCGCGGTGATGCTGGCGTAGTCGGCGTCGTCCACCCACGGGGACACGCTCTCGGGCGCCTCCTCCTCGATCCACTCGGTCAGGTATTGGAGCGTGGTCGACCGGGCGCGGCCCACGGTGCTCGCCACATCCTCGAGCTTCACCCCGGCGGCGAACAGGGCGAACGCCTGCTTGCGGCCCTCGGTCGGGGTGCGCTCGGGGGCGGCGTCCACGACGGGACGGGCGGCCTGGCGGGCCGCGGGGCGGGAGCCGCTGCCGGCGCCGAGCGGGACGGCGTTGGCGGCGCACCACTCGGCGATGGTGCCGAGGAAGCGGTCGCCGAACTTCTCGAGCTTGGCGCCGCCGACTCCCTTGATCGTCGCGAACGAGGCGTGGGAGCCCGGGCGTTGGCGGGCCATCTCGAGCAGCGGGGCGTCGCCGAAGACGACGTAGGGCGGCACGTTGAGCTCGGTCGCGATGCCGCGGCGGAGCTGGCGCAGGGCCTCGAAGAGGCGGTGCTCGTCGGGGGACAGGTCGGACGCGGCGCTGCCGTCTGCCTTGCGACGCTTGCGGTCGGACTGCGCGAGCACCTCGGGGGCCCTCGCCCGCAGGAGGTGCACCGGGACCTCGCCCTTGAGGATGGGGCCGGAGGGCGCTTCGAGGCGCAACACGGGGAACTCGCCAGCGTCGCGGGAGAGCGCGCCCAGGTCGACCAGCTGGTCGACGAAGCTCACGATCGTGTCCTTGCCGACCTCGCGGAGGAGGCCGTAGGTGGAGAGCTTGTCGTGGCCGCGCTGGAGGATCTTGGCCTGCGCCGAGCCGCGGAGCACGTCAGAGAGGTAGGCCGCGCCGTACGCGTCGTTCCGGTCGCCGCGGAGGCGGGCGACGCAGGAGAGGACCTTGCGGGCGATGGTGGTGGAGTCCTCGACGTCCTCGAGCTCCTGGTTGCACACGTCGCACGCGTTGCAGCCCTGCCCGCCCGTCGAGAGGGAGCCGGCATCGGGAGGCGTGTACGCTTGCCCGAAGTACTCGGACAGCGCGCGGTGCCGACAACGTGTGCCCGAGGCGACCCGCTGCATCTGGTGGAGCAGGTCCTTCTGGGCCTGGAGGACCGCGGCCGGCACGTCGACCTCGCTCTCGGCCGAGGAGCGGTCCATCAGCTGGCCCCACCGCACCGCGTCGGAGGACGCGTAGAGCAGCACACACTCCGAGGGGAGGCCGTCGCGGCCGGCGCGCCCGGTCTCCTGCTGGTAGGCCTCGACCGACTTCGGCATCGACGCGTGCACGACCGCGCGCACGTCGCCGCGATCGATGCCCATGCCGAACGCCACCGTGGCGACGACGACCGGGAGCCGCTCGGCGAGGAAATCGTCCTGCACCCGCGCACGTCGGTTCTGGTCGAGCCCGGCGTGGTACGCCGCCGCCTGGAACCCGCGCCGGGTCAGCGCCTCGGTCACGCTCTCCGTCTGCTTGCGGCTGATGCAGTAGACGATCGCGGCCTCGCCCGGGTGGCGCTTGAGGATGGCCTCGATCTGCTCCTCGCCCTGGCCCACGCGCGGCAGGACCCGGTAGGTGAGGTTGGGGCGGTCGAATACGCCCACGTGCACGGCGGGATCCACCATGCGGAGCTGGTGGACGATGTCCTCGCGCACGCGCGGCGTGGCGGTGGCCGTGTAGGCGTGCATCGGGACGCCGGGCAGGACGTCGCGCACCTCGGCGATACGACGGTATTCGGGCCGGAAGTCGTGCCCCCACTGGCTGATGCAGTGCGCCTCGTCGATCGCGACGGCGGCCACCGCGCGCTCGGGCAGGTGGCGACCGAGGCCGGCGAGCCAGGGAAGGAAGCCCTCGGCGAGGAGGCGCTCGGGGGAGACGAAGAGCAGCTTGATGCGGCCCTGTTCGACGCCGCGGCGGGCCTCGGCGGCCTCCTCGGAGGAGACGGCGCCGTGCAGCGCCGCCGCGGGGTAGCCGGCGAGGCGCAGGCCATCGACCTGGTCCTTCATCAACGCGATGAGCGGAGACACCACCACGCAGAGCGCGGCCTCACCCTGAGCGCGCAAGAGCGGCGGGAGCTGGTAGCAGAGGGACTTGCCGCCGCCGGTCGGCAGCACCACCAGCGAGTCGCGATGCGCGAGCGCGGCGGAGACGGCCTCGTGCTGGAGCGGGCGGAGGGTGTCGAAGCCCCAGTAGCGCGTGAGGGTGGCGGCGAGTTGGGCTTCGGGGGGCGACATCGGGGGCGACTAACCCGCCGGGACGCGGGGTAGCCCGCCAGAACCGCGGCTCGGGGCCCCCCTCGGTCCCCCCCAGGGGGGCCCCACCGAGGGACCCGGGCCGCAGGCGGGCTACCCCGCTGCGCCGTCGTGTCCAGCGCCCAGGAGTCGCCCCCCACAACGGGAGGGGAGGGCGAGGGGAGGCTTACGCGCGGCGGCGGCGGGACCCGAAGGCGATTGCCGCGGCTGCCAGGGACCAGGGGTAAGGAAGAGCCGTCCCGCCGGAAGAGCACCCCTTGGCGGGTGCGTCCACGTCCTTCCCAACCTCGTCCTCGTCGTCCGGATCCGGCCCCGCGGCCGTGTCGCCGGTCGAGGTGTCGCAGAGGTCGGGGGGATCGAGCTCGCCGTCGCAGTCGTCGTCCAGGCCGTTGCAGCGTTCGGGGGCGCCGGGGTAGCGGTCGGGGTCGGTGTCGTCGCAGTCGCGGCCGTCCACCTGCTCCTCGGTGAAGCCGTCTCCGTCGTCGTCGTAGAGGGGGGTGCCCTCGTCGATCGTGCCGTCGCAGTCGTCGTCGACGCCGTTCGGGAGCTCGGGGGCGCCCGGGTACACGTCGCGATTGCGGTCGTCACAATCCTCGGGCTCCTCGTAGCGGTCCCCGTCGTCGTCGCCGGGGGGAAACGCGGCGGCGGGGGCCGTGAAGGCGAGGAGGAGCAGGAGGGCCAGCGGCCGGAGGCGAAGGCGAGCGCGCATGGTGCAACGATAGCCGCGGATCCCGCTACAAGGCGTTCGCCTCGATGACCTGGCGCGCGTCCTGCTGGAAGAGCTGGTCGTACGCCGCTTCGTTCTTGCGGAGCACGTCGCCGTAGCCCTCGGTCGGGTACCCCGGGCTGGGCGCCGGCGCGACGTTGAGCGCGTCGTCGCCGAGGTTGGCGAGGGCGTAGCGGTCGCCGAGCTTGGCGAGGACGCCGAGCGCGCCGCCGCCGTAGGGCACGAAAGCCGCGCCGCGCCCGTCGGTGCGCGCGGTGGTGGCGGTGCCGGCGCCGAACAGCCAGAGCTGCGCATCGGCCAGCGGCCTGCCCGCCGTGTCCGTGAGGTGGACGAGCGTGCCCGACCCGGCGCGGCTGTCCACGACGAGCTCGGCGTCGGTGCGCACGACCACCATGCGGCCCGCGGTGGCGCCGGCGGTGACCGTCACGACGTAGGCGCCTTCGGGCAGGGCGGGCAGCAGAACGTCGCCGTCGATGCCGACGGTCACGGTGCGGCTCGCGGTGGGCTTGAGGCCGGCGACGGAGAGGCTCGTGGCGTCGAGGGCGCCGGCGTCGCGGAGGAGGGCGGCCTCGAGGAGCACGCGGATCGCGGTGACGGTGACCTCGGCGCCGGGCCGCAGGTGCGCCTCGACGCGGGCGGGGATCCCGGGCGTGAGGACGAGGACCGTCGGGAGAGCGAGCTCCTCGCGGTCGAGCCACGCGCGCCGCTCCATCGCCTCGTCGGTGGCGCTCGCGTCGTAGGCGGCGCGGGCCTCGTCGAGGCGCCCGAGGGCCTCCAGCGCGCGCCCGCGCTCGAGGTCGACCTCGGGGGCGCCTTCGGGCGGCGCGTCGAGGGCGGCGAGGATGCGGAAGGCCTCGGCGGCGCGGCCCGCGGTGAGGGTGGCGCGGGCGTCCGCGAGGGAGAGGCGCCACGCGGCGGCGCCGTCGCGGTATCGGCGGGCGAGGGGGCCGGCGAGCGCGCGCTCCCGGGCGGGATCGTCGAGGGCGTGGAGGGCGTCGACGAGGAGGGCCGCGGCCTCGGGCGCCTGGGGGGCGTCGGGGTGGAGGAGGAGGAAGGTGGCGAGCTCGGCGGCGGCGGTGTGGCGGAGGGACGAGCGGGTGTAGCCGAGGCGGTCGCCGTCGCCCTCGGCGCGGCCGAGCAACATCGAGGGCGCGAGGTAGCGCGCGCTCACGACGGTGGGCACCTCGGGGTAGCGGTCCACGAGCTCGCGGAGCAGCTTGAGCGCGGTGAGCCCGAGGCCCGCGTCCTGGAGCTGGGAGACAGCGCCGAGCTCCTCCTTGAAGCGCGCGTCCATCACGACGCGCGTGGCGGCGTAGGCGCGCTTCGGATCGCCGGTGCGGGCGTAGGCGTGGGCCAGCGACGACGCGGTCTCCAGGCCGAGCGCGCCCTGGGGGACGTGCTCGCGGTACGCCTGGAAGGCCTCGATGAGGCCGTTCGGCTCGGCGCCGACGCGGCGCGCGGCGAGGATGGAGATGCTGGCGCGTTCGAGGTCGGCGGCGGGGAGCGCCTCGGTGGCGAGCACCCCTTCGAGCAGCGCGGGGCCGGCAGGATCGTTGGATGCGGAGAGCCGGAGGCCGAGCAGCAGGCGCTCGCGGGGGCTCATCACGTCGGTGGCGGCGCTGTCGCGGGCGGGCTCGACGGTGAGCCTCGCGCGGCCGTCGGCCAGCGCGGCGCCGTCGGGGCCGAACCAGCGGACGAGCAGGTCTTCGGTGCCGACGACGCTGGTCACCGTGCACCCCACGGTGCGGGCGTCGGCGGCGGGTGCGAGGTCGACGAACGCGGCATCGGGACACACGAGCCGCGTCGGGAGGGCGAAGGCGGGGACCTGGATCCAGAGAGGGACGACGCGGCCGGCGGGCGCCGAGGTGGCGGCCAGGCTCGCGAGCGGCCCGGTCGCGACGGTGCCCTCGATGAAGCGGCCACGCGGGAAGGTCTCCCCGCGCCACGCGGCGAGGGGGGCCTCGACGGCGACGAGGAGGGGCGCCTTCGAGGCGACGGGGCTGGGAAAGGACCCGACGCCGCTCTTCGTCGCGGGCAACAACGTGAGCGCGTGCAGCGCGAGGGCGCGGTCGGCGGGCTGGGCGGCCTCGGCGCGGGCGGTGGCCCACCACGCGGCGGCGAAGCGGGGGTCGGCCTTTCCGAGCACCACGGCGCGGGCCGCGGCGACCACGGGCGCGTCGCCGACGAGGGCCGCGCGGGCGTCTTCGGGGGCGCCGGCCACGTGCAGGGCGAGACCGGCGCGGGCGCGCGCCCAGGGCTCGAGATCGGCGGTGCGGAGGAGCCGGGCGGCGGCGGCGCGGGCGCGGTCCGGATCGGTGGCGGCGAGGGAGAGGGCGGCCACGGCCCGATCGGCTCGGCGCAGGTCGGGGATGGCGTCGAGGTCGGTGCCGCGGATGGCGCCGGCGCCCTTTCCGGTGAGGGTGCGCGCGAGCACGGCGGACGGTCCGCTGGGGTCGAGCGTCCAGGCGGCGTGGAGGGCCGGCTCGGCGCCGGGTACGCCCGCCTTCGTGAGCGCGGCGAGGGCGTGGGCCCGCGCGTCGATCGGGAGCGAGCGGGCGAGGGGGAGGAGCGAGGCGGGGGCGCCGTCCCAGGCGTCCGGGGCGACGTACGCGGCGGGGGCGGGCATCGCGGTGAGCGGCGCCCCGCCCACGTCGAGGCGCACCATCCGGCTGGTCCACCGGCCGTCGGGCAGGCGGGCGACCAACTCGAGGTCGGCCGCGGCAATCCACGTCGGGACGTCAAAATGCATGGGGCCCGGGGCGGCGGCCTCGAGGACGCCGAGGGAGTGGGGGTCGCCGATCAACGCGGCACGGTCGAGCCCGCCGAGGATGATGCCGCCGCCGGTGTCGATGCTGCCGTAGCCACCGCCGCCGCTGCCGTAGCCGGACGCGCTCATGCCCCCGAGGCCCATCGACGCGCCGACCTCCGCGGCCGCGCTGAACCCGAAGTCCACCCGCTCCATGTCGGTCACCTCGGCGAGCCGCTCCTCCTCTTCGAGCAGCGCGGCGGCGATGGCCTCGCCCCACCGCGCTTCGGGCGACCACGCGTCGCCGACCGTGCCCGGCGTGCCGTTCCAGAGGGGGGCCACGTTCGCCGGGCTCCCCCTCCGGCCGTTCGCCGCGTCGCGCAAGAACGCCCAGATGCGCGTCCCCTCGGGCAGCGCGGTGCCGACGTCGAGCGTAGACGAGCCGCCGCGCGCGAGTGTGCCCGTGACCCCGATCTGGGCCGGCTCGGCGCCGCGGAGCGGGATCGCCCCTACGGCATCGTCCGCCACCTGCACCCACGCCCGCCGCGTGCCGTCGGCGTTCCCGACGAGGAGCGAGTCGCCCGTGCGCACGATGCGCGCCGAGCGGATCCCCTCTGCCGTCACCGCCGAGAGGATCGGCGCGCCCGTCCAGCGGCCCGCCGCGTCGACCGCGCCGTCCGCCACGACCACCGGCGTCACGGGGCCGCATCGATCGACCCACGCGCAGAGCGACCACGTGCCGGCCGTCGGGAGGGTGATCGGCTCGCCGCCGCGCGCCCAGCGCGAGGTCCCGGTGTCGGACGTGGCGAGGAGCCAGCCGCCGGGGGGGACGGTCGCGCTGAAGGCGGCGCCTGCTGCCACGACGGCCGGCACCCCGGCGAGCGCGTCGGGGAGGTAGGGGCTGCTCACGTCTACGCCGGCCCCCCAACCGCGGCCGTCGGGAAGGCGGAAGGCCGCCGAAACGCTGGTGGGGTCGTCCGCGGAGGTGAGGTCGACGGAGAACGTGGCGCCCTCCGGCCCGAGCACGAGCGGGGTGGTGCTGGTCGACCATCCGGTCATGACCGTGAACTCCCCCGCGAGGCCGTTCGGTCCCAGCGGCTCCACGGGCACGATCCGCGCCTCGACGCGCTCGCCGGGGCGCGGGTTGGCGGGCGTCCACGTGATCCGCACGAGCGGCCGGTCGTCGAACGGCGCCTTCACGACCGCCTGGGCAAGCTCCGTGTCCCCCGACACGAGCGCCACGCTGCCTCGCCCCATCACGAAGAGCCGCGCGCGCGCCGCGCCGTTCACCAGCGTGACCGGCACCTCCTCGATCACGTTGCGGTCGTCGTTCCGGCTCTGCAACCGCAGCGGCCCGCCTCCAGACGCCCCCGAAGGCCGCGACCCGAACACCGACACGTCGACCACCGCGCCCTCGACGGGCACCGCGCGGTCCCACGGCACCACGCTCCACGTGTCCGAAACGACCTCGGCGGCTTGGCCGGGGCTCGCCGTCGCGAAGCCGAGCGCGTTGCCCTTGCGCGCCATCACGCGGAGGGCGTCGGGGAGCGAGCGGAGCACGACGACGCCGGTGCCGTCGGTGCGCGCGCGGTGGGTGACGCCGGCAGAGTCGAGGAGGAGCAGATCGGCGCCGCCCACGGGCGCGCTCCCACGGAGGACCGCGAGCGCCACGTCCGCGCCCCGGCGGATCACCTGCACGTCGAGCGGATCGGCCACGACCAGGGCGGTGGCACGCTGATCCCCGGCGCGGATCGTGAGGGCGGTGAGCGGGCCCCCGCCGCGCGGCGACACGGGGACGGTCTTCAGCAGACCGTCGGGCTGGGGCACGTCCCGGGTGAGGTCGGGGTCGAGCAGGAAGGCGTCCAGCGTCGCGTCGAGGGGGTGGCCGCCGGTGGCGCGGAACAGGGCCTCCGGATCGACGCGATGCTGGCTCACACGGAGGACATCCGCGGCGGATGCGGTCACGTCGAGGCCCCCGGCCCGCGGCCCGAGGTGGAGGCGCGGGGTGCCGACGGCGTGGCCGTAGAGGGCGGAGGCGCCGACGCCGGAGGGGGAGGTGCACACCGTCGTGAAGCGGAGTGCCTCGTCACGGTTGGAGCCGGCGGCCACGAGCCGATCGCCGAGCTCGTCGCACCAGGCGCCGTCGGGGAAGCGGGCGGCGAGCGCCCAGAGCGCGTCGGTGCGGCCCGCGCCGTCGGGGATCGCGAGGTGGAGGAGCGCGGCGGTTCCCGCGCCGTCGGGCGTCTGGAGCGCGGAGACCGCGGCGGCCGTGCGTTCGGGCCCCTCCTTCCCCGCGTACACGCCCTCCACGAGCGCCTGGTAGGCGGCCTGGCGCGCCGCGTCTCCCCGAGCGGAGGCGCCCTCCCGGGCGGCGATCGCCATCCACAACGCCCGCCGCTTCGTGGGGTCGGGCGTCGCGGCGGCGCGCGCCTCGCGGGCCTCGAGCGCGACCGAAGGCATCGCCTCCAACAAGGCGAGCGTCGCGACGCCGAGGTCGGGATCACGCCCGGCCACCTCGACCGCGTGGTCGAGGCGCAGCTTCGGGATCGCCGGATCCTCGGGGAAGCGGGCGCCGAGCGCGGCCAGCGCGTCGAGCACGAGCGGATCGGGGACGTCGAGGCCCACGAGGTGGGTGGCGGCGGCGATCGCGTCGACCCGATCGGCCTCGACGGTCAACCGCACGAGCCACGCCGCGGCGGCCCCAGGGCGGCTCTTCGCCAGCCCCATCGCGACGCGCAGGCGCGCGGGTACATTGCCGGGCTCCTCCTCGAGGCGACGGCGCGCGGCCTTCTCGGGCTCGCCGGCCGAGAGGTGCGGCGGCAGGCGGAAGAGCGCGTCCTCGGCTTCCTTGCGGACGGCGGGGGAGGGGACCAAACCCATCGCGGCGAGCAGGAATTGCGCGGCGCCGTCGGGATCGAGCGCGGCGCGCTCCCCGGCCCAGCCCACGAGCAGCTTCCCGAGCGCATCTCGGTGGGCGCCGGCAAGCGCGAGATCCATCTGGGCCAACGCGAGCGCGGAGGCGTTCGCCAGGTCGCCGCGGGCGGCGGCGAGGTCGATGCGGCCCCACACGTCGCGCAACGCCTGCCCGCTGAACAGCCGCGCCGCCGCGTTGTAGTCCCGCGCGAGGAGAGCGTGCCGGCCGGCGGTCCATCGCAGCGTCGCGTCGTCCCCGTCGAGGAGGCGGATTGCGTCGCCCGAGCGCCCGTCGAGCGCGGCCCGGAGCGCCTGCTCCTCGATCGTCGGGGCGGCCCAGGCGGAGGGGACGAGGCCGGGGAGGGCGCAGAGAGCGAGCAGCGAGAGGGAGCGCATGACGGGACTGACTCCGGCGTCGGCAGGGGGTGCCGCGAACGGCGGGACATTGACACAGGCTTGACCGGGGCGCGAGGGGCCCGTTGCGACGGAGGGCGGCGGTCGGCGTGGGCGGCCCCTGCACCGGATTTGCACGAACTCTCCCGCCTCCCGCGCGCCAGCGAGCTCGATCCGCGCGGTAGGCTGCGCGAATGCGACGATCGCCCGCGGTCCTCTCCCTCGTGTTGGCGCTCGCGCCCCCTCTCGCGCCGGCTGCCCACGCGGCCGACGGCACGGCCACGCTCCCCCTCGACCAGTGGGAGGGCCTGCTCGACGCGGTGGATGCCGCGGCCCTGCGCGCGCCGCCGCCCGTGCCCGTCCTCCAGGTCGATCGGCTGGTGGAGGGCGCCTATCGGCGCGGCGTGTTCACGGGCACGCTCTCCACGCGGTTCGTCGTGCCCCCGGGGCAGGCCGACATTCGCGTGCCGATCCTCGACCAGGGCGCGTCCATCGCGTCGGTCGAGCTCGACGGCCGCACCACCTCGCTCCTCCCCGAGGGCGGCTTCTACACCGTCGCCATCGACACTCCGGGGCCGCACACCCTGCGCGTCGCCTTCTTCGTCGGGCGCGAGGACGACCGCTTCGCGCGGCGCCTCCAGCTCGCGCTCCCCCCCGCGGGGCCGACGCGCCTGTCCGTATGGGTGCCGGAGGAGCAGATCGAGGCCGAGCTCGCGCAGGGCGGCGTGACCGGGATCCGCGCCGAGACCGGCGGCACGCGCATCGACGGGCAGCTCGACGGGCGCGGCGGGGTCGACCTCGCGTGGAAGGGGCAGCTCCAGCAGGCGGCGGGGCCGGTGAAGCTCGAGGCCGAGGAGTACGCCATCTTCACGCTCCACGAGGCGCTGGTGCGCGGCGTGGCGGTGATCGACGCGACGGTGCTCGAGGGTGAGACCGACCGCATCGTGCTCACCGTGCCCGAGGACGTCGAGATCGTCGACGTGCTCGGCGACGCGGTGCTCCAGTGGCAGACCGAGCCCGGTCGCGTCGTCGTCCTCCTCCGCTACCTCGTCGCCGACGCCGCGCGGTTCCGCGTCCAGTTCCAGTTCCCCGTCGATCTGGAGAAGCCGGTGACCCTCCGGTTGCCGCTGCCCGAGGCGGGGGTGCCCTTCCGCGGCGCCATCGGCGTGCTCGGCCCTGCGGGGCTGCGCGCGGAGGTGCGCTCGGCCGAGGGCGCCGAGGCCCTGCGCGACCTGCCCGCCGAGCTGGCCGCGCTCACGACGGATCCCCTGCTCGTCGGCTTCGACTTCCACGCCGCGCCCGCCGTGGTGCTCGACGTGACGCGCGAGGCCGAGGTGGAGCTCACCAGCACGATCGTGGACGATCTCGAGGCCTCCACCGTGCTCATCGAGGACGGCGCCGAGATCACCAAGGTGCAGCTCCGCGTCCGCAATCGCACGCGCCAGTACCTCTCCGCGAAGCTGCCCGCGGGCGCGGTCCTCACGCACGCCCGCATCGACGGGCGCCCGGTCCGCCCCGCGGTCGTGATCGACGCCGACGGCGAGTCGCTCCTCTTTCCGCTCGTGCAGAGCGAGCGCCTCGCGGCCGGCGCCACGCAGACGTGGGTGGTGCGCGACGGCGACACGCTCGGCGGCATCGCCGACCGCTTCTACTCCGACCCGGGCGAGTGGTCGGTCATCCTCTCCGAGAACAACGACCAGCTCGGGTCGCCGCTCGATCTCGCGCCGGGCCAACGCCTCCGCATCCCGTCGAAGCCGGGCGTCGCCGTGCAGGAGAGCAGCTTCGTCATCGAGCTGGCGTGGACCCGGGCCGGCCCCGAGATGGGGTGGCTCGGCCGCCGCGCGCTCACCCTCCCGGAGCTCGACGCGGACGTGCTCTCCGCCACCTGGCACGTCTACGTGCCCGACGCGCTCGTGCCCCTCTCGTTCGACGCGAACCTGACGCAGTACAGCGACATCCGCTACGACCACCTGCGCCGGGTGCGGCAGTTCCTGGACGCCGCGTTCGGCGGGAACGACGCCTGGGCGGGGGGCGGCTACGAGAGCATCCTGTCGCGACGCAAATCCATCTACCAGGAGGAGGCGTCGCGCCTCGTGGGCGCCCAGGAGGCCACCAGCAGCTTCCCGCTCGTCGGCGAGCGTTATCGCTTCAAGCGCCTGCTCCCCGGGCGAGAAGTGCCGACGTTGTCGGTCACCTGGTTGTCCCGCTCGCTCGTCCCTGGGGTGCGGTGGGCGGCGTTCGCCGCGGCGCTCGCGCTCGCCGTCGCGGGCCTCCGCGGGGGGCGCAAGCTGGGCGTGGCGGCGGGCTTCGCGGCGCTCCTCCTGGTGGCCTGGTACGTCGAGGGCGTCCACCGCCGCATCGTCTGGGGTGTCGACGTGGCGCTGATCCTGACGCTCGTGGCCACCGGTCGTGCACGCGCCCTCGCGGCTCGCGGCGGCGGGCTCCCGGGGTGGCGCGCCCTCGGCGATCACCTCCGCTTCGGCAACCTCGCGCGGGTCTTCCTCGCGGTGTTCGCGCTCTACCTGCTCCTGATGGTGCCCCTCCTCTGGTCCACCGTCGCCCTCGTCTCGCTCGCCTTCGTCGCCCGGAGGGCCGCATGACCGCCCTGTGGACCCTCCTGCTCGTCTCGCTCGCCCTCCTCTGGCCCGCCCTGATCTCGCCGGCCCATGCCGACGACGACGAGCGCCAGCAGGCCGCCGAGAGCCAGTTCGACGCCTTGATGAAGGACAACGAGTGGGACGCGAGCGCGAACGCGGCGCCCGCCTCGGCGCGGCCGAGGGGCTACGCCGTTGCCCAGGGCACCGAGGCGGTCACGACGCCGGTGGCCCCTGCCGTCGCGACGCGGTCGGAGGTGGAGGTGCCCCTCGACCGCTACGAGGCCGTGCGCGCGCGCCTCCGGACGGCAGACGAGGCGGCGAGCCGCTCCTACGCCACGCTCGTCGTCCTCGGCGCCTCCACCTACGCGGGTCGCGCCGTGCCCGGCGGGCTCTCGCTCCGCCTCCAGCTCCAGGCCACCCTCCGCGGACCCGGCCTCTGGAAGACCGTGCCGCTGGTCGGGGAGGAGGTCGCCGTCGTCTCTGCGCGCCTCGGCACCACGCCCCTCGCGCTCACGACGCAGGGCGGGTACCACGTGTGGGTCACCGATCAGATCGGCGAGGTGACCCTCGACATCGACGTGCTCGTGCCCGCGCGTGGCCCCCGCGGCTCGCTCGAATACGACTTCCTCGTCGCCCGCACGCCGGTGACCCGCTTCGACTGCACGTTCCCGACCGAGGGGCTGGAGCCCAAGCTCTCCCGCGCCGTGCGCGCCGAGGTGACCTCCGGGGCCGGCGCCACCCGCCTCGCCGCGTGGCTGGAGCCGACCAGCCGCATCCGCCTCGTCGGCTTCAAGGACCTCGGCGACGACGAGGGCCGCGCGGCGCGCGTGTACGCCGAGAGCCTGACCCTCCTGTCCGTCGACGAACGCACGGCCGACCTGTTCACGGTGGTCCGCTACAACATCCTCCAGGCCGGCAGCCGCCAGTTCGACGTGCTCATCCCGCCGGGGCTCACCGTGGTCTCCGCGGAGGGGGAGGGGGCCTTCCGCTACACGCTCGACGAGCCCACGGCCGAGGGCGTCGTGCTCCGCGGGGAGACGGCGTTCCCGATCCGCGACCGGTACGAGATCTCGCTTCGCCTGTCCCGCGCGTTCGCCGCGGGCAGCGGGGACGCCTTCACCGTGTCGGCGCCGCGCCCGCTCAACGTCGAGCGCGCCTACGGGTGGCTCGGCGTCGAGGTCATCGGCAACCTGAAGCTCGAAGAGGTCGAGCGGATCGAGGCCCTCGCGGTCGACGCCGCCCAGCTCCCCGCCGAGATGGTGCAGAGCGCGGTGAGCCCGGTGTTGCGCGGCTACCGCTTCCACACCCCGGGCGCCGCCGTGCGCCTGACCGCGACGCGCCTCGCCGAGCGGGAGCCCGCCGCGGGCTCCATCGACCAGGTGTCCGCCACGACGGTGGTCGCCGCGGAGGGGCGGGCGTTCACCGACCTGCAGATCACCCTGCGCAACCGCCTCCGCCACAGCCTCGCGTTGCGACTGCCGGAGGGGGTGGAGGTGCGCTCCAGCCAGCTCGACGGCGTGGCGGTGACGCCCTCCCGGTCCGCGGACGGGCGGCTCCTCCTCCCGCTCAAGCGCTCCGCCGGAGACGACCGCCTGGAGCCCTTCACGCTCCAGCTCGTGCTCGAAGGCGCGCTCCCGTCGTTCGGCCCCGTCGGCATCGCGTTCCTGGAGCTGCCCGCGTTCGAGCTGCCCGTCGCCTCGCTCGCCTGGACCGTGTCCGTGCCCGCCAACAACGTGTATTCCCGCTTGTTCGGCGACGTGTCGCCCCAGACCTTCGCCGGCGCCGCGTCCTGGCACGCGCCAGGCGGCGGCGTGGGCGCGCTCGGCTACACCGCCTCCGACGACGACGGCGCGTCGCTCCCCGTGCGTATCGAGCTCCCGACGGCCGGCACGTCGCTGAGCCACAGCCGGTACTGGATCGCGGCCGATCAGCCGGTGGGCGTCCGCTTCGGGCACCTGCGCGGGTGGTGGATGCTGCCGCTCGCGCTCCTCGGCGCGGCGGGGCTCGTCGTCGGGGCGGCGCGGACCGCGGGCACGTGGGCCTTCCTGACGCCGGCGCGGCGCGCGGGCTTCGTCGTGGCCGGCATCGCGGGGCTCGTGCTGGTCGATCGGCTCGGCGGGCGCGGGCTGGCCGTGGGGGCGCTGCTCGTGGGGGCGGTGGCCGTGGGGCGGCGGATGGGCGCCTTCGCCTCGCTCGCCGCCGCGCTCAGGGCCTGGTGGAGCGCGCCTCCGCCCGAGACCCCGGCGGTCCCCGGGTCCTGGCGCGCCGGCGGCTTCGTCCGCCGCGTGGGCCTGATCGCCGTCGGAGGCTTCGTCGGCCTGCTCGGGCTCATCGCGGTGGTCCGCGCCGGGCTGCTGCTGCTCGCGCCGCTGGCGGGGTAGCCGCCCGGGCTCTCGGAGACTTAGCGGCCGACCCGCACGGTCACGCCGCCCCACGCGCTGAACAGGGGGAGGGGCTCGAAGGTGGGCTCGCCCGCCCCACGCGGGCGGTCGAGCGGTACGCCGTAGACGCCGGACGCGAACAGCTCGACCGGCTTGAACAGGGGCACGCGCGCGCGGGCGCCGACGCCCATGTACCAGGGGAACATCGGCCCGATGGTCAGCTGCGCCCAGGGGAGGCCAGCGGCGACGTGCGGGTAGAGGAACGCGGCGGTGTCGTTCTCTCCGGTGGGGAGCGTGTGGTAGTCGCCGACGGTGAGCTGCCCGTCGATGCCGACGCCCACGGACCACCACTTCGCCTCGAGCGCGAGGCCGAGGGACGCGGCGGGGGTGCCGGCGTTGACGGTGTAGCGGTCGGGCTTGGCGCCGTCGTCGAGGTTCTGGAGGAGGAAGTCCCCCGTCGAGACCCACCCGGCGCCGAGCGTGGCACGGCCGACGAGGCGCGGGCGGGTCTCGTCGTCCGAGGGGCGGATGCGCACGGCGGTGGCGACGGTGCCGTCCACCCGGAGGAGCGCGGTCTTCTCGCCCGCGGGCGTCGCGATGTAGACGGGCTCGCCGAAGCCGGAGATCGGCGTCCGCGCCGCGGCGGGCACCTCCCAACCGTCCGCGCCGCTCGCGATGCGGCCCTTGAGCTCGGCCAGCTCGCTCGGCCCGAACGGCGCCGACACGAGCACGTCGGAGCCGGGCTTGATGCGGGCGTCCTGCGCGAGGAGGATCGTGTCCCCCACGGCCACGTGGAACAGGTGCCGGCCGGGCATGAGGCGCACCCGGATGCCCGAGCCGCCCTCGATCTTCACGCCGTCGAGGCGCACTTCGGCGCCGGCCGCGAGGTCCCCCACGATGAACGTGGCGCCGGGCATCGCCTGGCAGTGGGCCTGCGCGGAGTCGAAGGCGAGGCGCTGGGCGGCCTCGGGGATGTCCTCGGGGCGCACCTTCGTCGGCGCGGCGAGCAGGGCGCACGCGTCGAGCCAGGCGCTGACCCACGCGTCGGGCCCCTCCATCGTGCGGTAGGGGGCCGCGGCGGACTCGCTGCCGAGCTTGTCCTGGAAGTACCGGTGCACGGCGAAGCCCTGGAACAGCAGCGCCTGGCGCAGGACGTTGCGCTCCTCCTCGCTGCGGAGCAGGTCGACATCGTCGGTCGCCTTCGAGAGGCGGGCCATGATCTGGAGCTCGCCGTCGAACACGTTTGCGAGCGGACGCATCGTGTCCAGCTCGGCCTTCAGGATCGGGAGGGCGTCCTTCTTCAGGCCGGCGGTGCCGCCAGTCATCAGGGTGTCGAGCGGCGCCGACGTGGAGCCGGGGACGGTACGGGCGACGGCGGCGGCGCTCACGTCGTCGGGTGGGGAGGTCCAGAGGACGCGGTCCGCCAGCGCGGGGGCGGCCAGGAGCCAGATCATCGACATGTGAGCGAGTCTCCCTCGACGGCGCAATCGACCCCGCGGGGGGTGTCCAGTCGAACGGTCGTGGTGGAGCCAGCGGCGGAGACGGTGCAGTCGCCGACCGGGAAGTTGCGGAGGAGCGTGCTGGTGTCACCCGTGCCCGACACGTCGCCGCAGGTCACGCGGATGCCCTCCGCGCCGGCGAGCGTGAACTTCGCGGCCCGGAGGCGCGGGGCGGACGCGGCGGTGGGGGCGACGGTGGCCTCGGGCGCCGTGGGGGCGGCCGCGACCGTGACCGGGGCGGCACGTGCTTCGACGCGCGGCGCCTTGGTGGCGGTGGGGACGGGGAGCGGCGTGACCGGCTCCACCAGCGCGACAGCGTCGGTGCCGGCGCCCTCGGTGATCTCGGTGGGCGGTGGGGTAGGCGCGACAGCCAGCGCCGGCTCGATCGGGGCGGCGGGCGCCACGTCGGCCGTGGGCGCCTCGGGGAGGGGCGCCGTGGGCCACACGAGCCACCCGATGGCCAGCACCAGGACAGCCGCCACAAAAGCCACGCCGTACACGAACCCGCGCGACGCCGGCGGCGGTGGCTCCGGGTCCGGCGCGGCCTCGGTCTCCAGCGAGCCGAACCCGCCCAGCCCCGACGGGTCGACCACGAGGGTGGCCGAGCTGACGCGCGCGTGCATCTCGAGGGTGGTCGACCCCAGCGACGCCTCCTCCAGCACGGTGCCCGAGACGGCCGTGTCCGTGGCGCGCGTGTTCGGGAGCCGGGGCAGGACCCGGCGCGCGTACGCCGGGAGGTCGTCTCCCGGGAGCGCGGCGGCGAAGCCGCGCAGGCCCGTTGCCAGCTCCTCGACCGAGGGGCGGTCCTCGGGCGTGTAGGCGAGCGCGCGGACCAGCAACACGACGAGCGGACCGTCTCCCACGACGGCCTCGAGGATGTCCCGCGCGCTGTCGACCTGGACCACCTGCCGCTCGAACCCGAGCTCGGCGCGGCCGAAGGTCTTGAGGGTGAGCAGCTCGTAGGCCATCACGGCCACGGCGTACACGTCCCCCGCGGGAGCGTCGGGGCCCCCGAGGATGCGCTCCGGGGCCATGTACCCGAGCGAGCCGTAGCGGATGCGCTCGGTCTGGGCCTCGCGGCCGGCGAACTCGGCGCGGGCGACGCCGAAGTCGAGCACCTTCACCGAGCCCGTGTCGGTGAGGCGCACGTTGGAGGGCTTGATGTCCCGATGCACGACGTGGAGCGGCTCCCCGTCGTCTCCCGGCGCGCACCACGCGGCCTGCAGCGCGGCTGCGACGGACGCGCACACCTCGAGCGCGGCTCGCGGAGGGATCGGCGCGGCGTTGGTCTCTGCCCAGGCGAAGACGGCCTCGACGTCCGCCCCGCTGACGTACTCCATCACCAGCGCCCAGCGGCCGTTTACACGCACCAGGTCGTCTACACGGACGATGTTGGCGTGGTCGAGGCGTCCGAGGAGGCGTGCTTCGTCGCGCAAGCGACGGCCGGCGTCACTGGCGGGATCCCACGCGTCGTTCAGGAGCTTCAGCGCCACACGACGCTTGAAGCCGCCGGCACCCTCCATCTCGGCCAGGTAGACGGAGCCGAAGGCGCCCTCCCCGAGGATGCGGACGAGGTTGAACCTCCGCCCCGCTCCGGTCGTCTCCGCGCCGCTAGTACTCGCCACCGGTGTCCCCCCCGCCGGTCGCGCAGTCGCCACCGGGGATGAAGTTGATGGGGATCTGGTGCTCGATCCGCACCCCGTCGATGAGCACCTCGGTGTGATCCGTGTAGTTCAACGTGGCCGTGAAAAACGGCTCGGTCGTCGATTCCAACCCGGTGAGGTCGACGAGGCAGAACGGCTTGTAGCAGGGCTCGTAGCCGTTCGGATGGACGATGTGGTAGTGCCCCTCGCCCTCGGCGTTGTCGTCGGTGGAGGGGAACTCGACCAGGTCGAAGTTCTTGACGGTCACCGACACGGTCTCGCATCCGGTCACGTCCGACTCCGGAGGCGGCCAGGTGATCTGGATCGAGGGGGTGTCGTCGACGGCGGGAAGGGGGGGCGGGGCACACGCCACGAGCACGAGCAGGAGCATCATGCGAGTGTATACGATCCAGTTGATGAAATGGACTGGTGGCCCGTGGCTGGAGACGCGCCCGGCGTGACACGCGCCAGGCCCGGTCGGATGCGTGCTTCCGCGCATCGGCGACCGGTGCAGGCGCGCCGCGTGTTATGACGGCGGCCGTTGTCGGAGTCGCTCATGGGCCTGCTCAAGACCATCGTCCTCGGCCGTCCGAACGGCATCCGGCGTAGCCTCGCGGGGAAGCTGGGCCTCGGCGGCGCCGGCGAGGCTCCTTCAAGCGGCACCTCGAACGGCGGCTCCGGAGCTCCCGAGGCGACCCACGAGCCGGCGGAGCGGGCGCTCGGCCTCCGCCACGAGGCACCCAAGGACGTGACCCCGCCCGACGGCTACGAGGTCGTCCTGCACAAGGACTCGCTCGATCCGGGCAAGATCATCGAGATCATCATCGGCGGCACGGCCATCGCCGTCGCGAACGTGGATGGCGCGTACTACGCGATCTCCAACACGTGCGCGCACGCCGAGGGCCCGCTGGGGGAGGGGAGTCTCTCCGGTACCATCGTGACCTGCCCGTACCATGGGTGGCAGTACGACGTTCGGGACGGCGCCTGCAAGACCCACGCGAACACGACGATCTCGACCTACCCCGTGAAGGTGGTGGGCGATGCGGTGTGCGTCCAACTCTAAGGAGCCGCCCGCTCGATTGGTCGTCTCGCGCTGATTGTCTCGACGGCGGCCGGCGGGGCGCCTCAGGCGGGCAAGCGATAAAACGCCAACAAGCCGTGAACGACCTCCGTGAGGAGGTCGATCTACGGCGTGTCGGGTCTTCTACGAGCAGGCTCGGAGGCGCTACCGGGGAGCCGGCGGCGCCACGACGATCAGGCGATCGTCAGGCCTTCCTCGGAGAGGAACTGCCCGAGGGTCTTCAGGCGAAGGGTGCGGAGCGCGCGGGTGGAGATGCGCAAGGTCACGAAGCGACCTTCCTCCTCCCACCACACCTTCCGCATCTGGAGGTTGGGAAGCTGGCGGCGCTTGGTCTTCACGTTGGAGTGAGAGACATTGTTCGCGACGTTGGGACGCTTGCCGGTCAGATCACAGCGGCGGGCCATAGCAGAATCCTCGGTAGGGTAAACGAGCCGCGCTACTATCTGGGTGGTGTCCATCCGGCAAGGGAAAGGACGCTGTCCTTGCCAACCTCCTGGGCGCGTGGCATGACGGGGCGAGGTCTGGATGTCCAACACCCGCGCTCTGCTGTTGCTTCCGCTCGCCGCCGGCATGCTCGCGCTGGCAGCGCTGGAGGAGTCCATCGTCGAGTTGATGGGCACCCTGGGCGTCGGCAGCGACGCGGTCGCGCTCGTTGGCCCTTGGCTTTCCGCGGTGCTGGCGGGCGCGGGGTTCGTGCTCCTCCTGGTCTCGCTCGTGGCCTACATGGGCAACGTGAGCCGGGAGCAGCAGTGGCGGCCCTACATGCTGCAGCTCAAGCCGCTCGCCGCGGAGTTCGGCCGCGGCGTGAAGGAGTCCAAGCGCGGGATCGAATTCGAGATCCTGCGCGACGGGCAGCGGGTCGAGCTCCTCGTGGATCCGCGTTCGGATGGGGGGATCTTCGTCCGCAGCCCGCCCCCCGCTCGACAGTCGCTCGCGTGGTTCCGCGCGTCCGCGCCGCCGCCGCCTCCCTCCGAGAAGTGGAGGGAGGTCGAGCGCAACATCCGGTGGCAGCTCCGGGCCGAGCTCCCCGCCATGGCCCGACCGTTGCTCGCCGACACGACCCTCATCGGGCCCGTCGAGCGTTTCTTCGAGGCGTCCAAGGGGGTGTCTGTCACGCACGCGGTGACGGGCATCGTGATCGAGGGCGAGCTGGTCCCGGACCACGCCATCGGGGATCAGGCGCGCCTCTGCATCGAGATCGCGTTCCGGCTCCGGCGCCTCAACGGATGAGCGGCGGGCGGATATGCCCGCCCGGAGGTTTCATGCAGCCCGCCTACGCACGCATCAACGTCCACGACGCCGGCGGGATGGCGATCCACCTCCCCATCGTGGACATCGGCCCCGGCGCGCCCCGCATGACCGTGGTGGCGGGCATCCACGGGGACGAGCCCTCGCCGCTCCTCCTGGTCGACCGGTTCGTCACCGCGCTGCGTGACGTCGAGCTTCGTGCCGGCATCCGCATCGTGGCCGCGGCCAACCCGCCCGCCCTCCTTTCGCGCTCCCGCTGGAGCAGCTGGGACGACGAGGACATGAACCGCGTGGGGGACGGGCAGGCCGGACCCGCGTTGACCCGCCGGCTCGCCGCCGCGGTGTGTGACGCGGCCGCGGGCAGCGTGCTCGCCGTCAACCTCCACAACTTCGTGATGCGCACCCCGTTGCTCGCGATCGATCCGCCCGGCCTCGGGGTGGAGCGCCGCGTGCGGCACGAGCGCTACATCGAGGCGCTCGACCCTCACGTGGTCTGGGTGTTCGAGGACACCCCCGAGGGCGTCCGCACCTTCTCCACCAGCCTGGACGCCGCGCTCGAGGCCCGCGGTGTCGACACGATCGCCGTCGAGATGGCCGACCTCCCCGAGCTCGACGAGCCCCTGCTCGCGCGCGCCATCTCCGGCCTGATGCGGCTCGGCGCGGTGTGCGGGTGTCTGGACGCGGCCGAGCGCCCGCTGCGGCGCACGACCGTGCGCGTACATCGCCGGCTCATGCGCTCGCCCGGTGCCGGCATCTTCGAGCCGGTGGCCCCGCTGGCGTCGCCGGTGGAGGAGGGCGAGGTCATCGGCGATCTGATCCCGCTCGAACGCCCAGGCGATCGGGTGCACGTACGTGCAACCGGCACCGGGTGGCTCATCCAGCGGCTGGGGAGGCGTTTTGTCCGGCCGGGGGACATGATCGCCGCGATCGGCCTGCGGCCTCATCCGGTGGGAGGCGGGCCGCAGGAATAGAGAAGAGCGTCAGATCGTGAAGTCAATCGTCACGATCCCGCGCTCTTCCTTGTTGATGATTTCGTCGCGATCGCGCCGTGGAGCCTGTTGCTCGGGCTCCGGCACCTCGATCCGCAACGGGAGCTGCTGCGACTCCCGAGGCCGGTTCTGGTGTTGGCGGATGCGGTCGATGATGAAGGCGTCGAGCATCTCGGTCTCCAGGTGAGGAGTCCTGTCGTTCGGAATATAGCATCGCCGGGAATGACGGCAACATCGACGTTTCAGCGGGAGGCGTCATTCGAACGATGCGTATGCCTCATGCCATTGCGTGCGCACCTCGGCACCTCGTCATCACAATCGATGACCCCGGACACGCTTCGAAAGGGCGGCGTAGATAGCCGCTTCTTCCGCGGTCAGCACCGCCTCGTGATCACGCTCCGTCGCGCGATCCTCCCGCGCGGCCGGCCCCGTCAACGCGACGCCCCCGGCCCCGGCCACCCGACGGAGGCTCTCGATCGCGAGCGGGAGCAGGAGCGCGCGCGCTTCGTGCGACGCGACGCCGGCACGCGCGAGCACCCCTGCCGCGTCCAGGAACAAGGCCGATAGATGACCGCTCGCGAGGCTCGCGGCCGCGTGGTACAGCCGCGTGTCGCCCGCGATCCGGAAGGGGTGGAGGCCCAGGCGCTCGGCCAGGAACCGCGCCGCGTGGACGGCGCCGGGGGTCCCGTCGATCCGGGCGCCCACCCCGCGCAGGTCCGGGAGGCCGACTTCGACGCCCGGGAAGGTCATCAGCGGGTGGAGCAGGCCCCGCTCCGCGCGATCTCCGAGCAGCGCGGGCCCGTGGGCACCCGCGGCGTGGAGCGCCACGGCGTCCGGCGGGAGGAGGGCCGCCACTTCGGCGACGCCGCTGTCGCGCACGGTGATCCAGTACACGTCGACGCCGACGGGGATGAGCTCGCCGCGAGACCAGGTCGCGACGTCGACGCCCGCCGCACGGAGGAGGGCCGCCAGGGAGCCGCCGAGCCGCCCGACACCGAGGATCGCCACACGCATCGCCCCTCCCTATGCGCGGCCGGGCCGACCCGGTAGACTCTTGCCGAGGCTGGGGCGAAACATGGAAAAGCGGGCGATCCAACGGGCCCTCGTGGCGTGTCGGGGCGAGGCTGGGGCCTCCGTGGGGCGGCGGCTGGAGGCGGTCGACGTCGAAGCGGTGGCGCTTTATGCCGACGCGGATGCCGAGGATGCCTGGCTCGACGAGGTCTCCTACGCGGCGCGCATCGCGACGGACGAGGGCGCGGATCCCTACCAGGACGGCCTGCGAATCGTGAGCGCCGCGTTGGACGGCGGCTGCGACGCGGTACACCCCGGCTTCGGCCCCATGGCTCAGAACGCCGAGCTCGCGCACATGACGGCCAACGTGGGGCTGGCCTGGATCGGCTCCCCGCCGCCCGTGCTCGAGGCGTGCGCGGACCGGGTGGAGCTCCGCCGCCTTGCGCGGGAGGCCGGCTTCCCCACCGTGTCCTCCAGTCCCGCCCTCACCCACGCCGCGGATGCCGAGGTGTGGCTCGCGAAGCTTGGGGCGCCGCTCCGCATCGCGCCCGCGCAACGAGGCACCCGGGTTCCCGCGCGCCACCTGACCGACCTCTCCGCATTTTCGACCGTCGCTCCCCCGCTCCCCTTCGTGGTCGAGCGCGCCCTGCGCCCCGCGCGCCACGTGATCGTCGGGGTCCTCGGCGATGGCGCGGGCAACGCGATCCACATCGGGGACCACGAGCGCTCCCTCTCGCTCGGCGGCCGCGTGCGGGTCCGCGAGAGCCCGGCGCCGGGGCTCGACGAGGGCCTGCGCGAGCGCATCGGAGACGCGGCGGTGCGCCTCGCGCGCGGGTTCCGCCTCGTGGGGGTGGGCGCGGTGGAGTTCCTCGTCGGGAGCGACGGTCACTGGTGGTTCCACGACCTGACGCCCGCCCTGTTCGAGGGGTACGCGCTCCACGAAGAGGTGTACGGGCTGGACCTGGTGCACGCCCAGATCCGGCTCGCCTCGGGCGAGACGCTCGGCTGGGAGCAGGCCGAGATCTCGTCGGCGGGCTGCGGGATCGAGCTGCTGGTCTGCGCCACGGGGGCGGGCACGCTGGAGGAGCTGGTCTTCCCCGAAGGGGCGATTGTCTCGACCGCGACGGGGACCGGTGCGAACGTCGATCCCGCCCGCGACGCCGTGCTCGCGCGCCTCGTCGTGGGCGGGCCGCTGCGGCACGCCGTGCTCGTGCGCGCGCGCGCCGTGCTCGAGGGGGCCCACATCGTCGGCGTGCCCCACGACACGGGGACGTTGGTTGCGCTGCTCTCCGACACCCGCGCCTGGGCGGGAAACACGGACACCGAGCTGCTCGCGGAGGTGGCCGCCGCCCGGTCGTAGCCTCCTCGTAGCCGGGGTCGCGGCGCTCCGCGGTCGGGCGCGGGGCGTCCGGAGCGCGCGAGGATGCTATGATGCGCCCGCCGTGAGCGAACGTCTGGAAGAGATCTGCTCCATCGAGCTCCCCACCGGGGAGGCGGTGGGAGTGCATCGTCGGCGGTTCACCGGCGGCGCCGGTCCGCACGTGGCCGTGGTCGCCGGCGTGCGCGGGGACACGCCGGAGGGCACCCGCGTCGCCCATGCGGTCGGGCGCCATCTCTCGACACACCACGAGCGGCTCTCGGGCACGGTCGACGTGTATCCGTGCGTCAATCCCCTGGCTGCGCACCACGGCGCGCGCCACTGGCCCGCGTTCGACGTCGATCTGAACCGCAGATTTCCAGGGCGCGCCGACGGGCACGCTCCCGACCGCGTCGCCCGCGCCTTGACCGACGCGGTGCGCTCCGCCGATCAGGTCATCGAGCTCCGCGGAGCCCACCCGGCGTTCCGGGAAGAGACACAGGCCCACGTGCGGCACGATCAGCCCCTCGCCCTCGAGCGGGCGCTCCGCGCCAACGTCCGCGTCGTCTGGCGCCGCTCGGCGGATCTCGAAGGCACCGGCACGCTCGCGGGGGAGGTCCCCGGGCTCATCTGCCTCGAAGGCGGCGTGGGGAACCGGCTCACGGACGGCGTCGGGCTCGAGCTCTGCGACGGCGTGCTCAACCTGCTCGTCGTGCTCGGCGTGCTCCCGGAGGACGCCCTCCCGTTCCATTGGGCCGCGATCCAGCGCCCGCTCGTCGCCACGGATGACGACGTGGTCCGCGTCCGCGCCACCCGCGGCGGCCTGTTCCTCCCGGCAGGCCGCATGTGGGCCGAGGTCGAGGTGGGCGCGCCGCTCGGGGAGGTCGTGGATCCCATCGGCGGGGAGACGAGGGAGATCGTGACCGCGCCCATCGCCGGCCGCGTGCTCGCGCTCCGCGAACAGCCGGTGGTCTACCCCGGGAGCCTCGTCGCGCGGCTGGTGGCCTCATGAGCGTGATCTTCCGCCTCGAAGCGCCCTACCGCGGCGAGTACAACCTGCACCGGCTCACGTTCGGCGGCAGCGGGCCCGCGGCGGTCGCGATGGTGGCCGGGCTCCACGGCAACGAGGTGAACGGCATCCAGGCCCTCAACCTCGTGGCGGGCATGCTCCGGGTGATGCGGCCCAAGCGGCCGGTCCACATCCTGCCTTGTGTCAATTCCATCGGCGCGGACGAGGCGCGGAAGCGCTGGCCCTTCGACGATCGCGACATCAACGCAGCGTTCCCCGGCGATCCCGAGGGCGCCGCGGTGGAGCGCATCGCGGCAGCGGTGATGGAGGGAACGGATGCCGAGCTCTGCATCGACGTGCACTCCGGCGCGACGACGGTGCGCGAGCATCCCCACGTCCGCGTGCCGCTCTCCGGCCAGGAGCTCGAGCACGCGCGCGCGATGATGCTGCCCGTCGTGTGGCGGCGCCGCGGGGATCGCTACGAGGGCGGGCTCGTCGGGGCGTGGCGCGGCGCGGGCCGCGAGGCCATGCAGGTGCGCGGCGGGCGCGGGCTCACCCTCGACATGGACGACGCGACCACGCTCGCGCGCGGCCTCGTGCGGCTGCTCGCGCACCTCGGGCTCATCGGCCACCAGGACGCGGGGACCCCGTCCCACGACACCGACCACGTGCAGGACTATCGGTCGATGGCGGGGGGTTTCTTCGTACCAGAGGTCCAGACGGGTGAGCGCGTCGTACACGGCAAGCTGCTCGGCCTCGTGCGCAACCCGCTCGGCGGCGAGCCCATCGAAGAGATCCGCGCCCAGAAAGGCGGCCTCGTGCTGGCCGTGCGCGTCTACCCGATGGTGCACGCCCAGGAGCTGGTGGTGCGGATCGCGGAAGACGCGACGTAACGACGGCTTCACGGTGACGCGCCGCTGTGGCGACGGAGGGGCGGATGCTCGGATTGTGGCTGAAGCTCTTGATCGGGGCGGCATGGGCGACTGGCGGGCTCGTGGAGACCGGCGAGATCGACCTGACGGGCACGGCGGACGAGGCGGTGGCCGGCGCACGCGCGGCGCTGGATGCCCGGCGCTTCGAGGAGGCGGCATCGGCCTACGGCGCCATCGCGGACGCCGGGGGCGGGGCGGCCGCGCGCGTCGCGCAGGCGGTGGCGCTCTACGAGAACGGAGAGCTGCGTGAGGCCCGCGCCTCCGCCGAGCAGGCCCTCGCCAAGGACGGCAAGAACGTGGCCGCCCTCAACGTGCTCGGGCTGGCCCTCGTCGACAGCGGCGCCGTCGAAGCGGGTATCGCGAAGCTCGAAGCCGCCAAGGCCCTCGCGTCGGGCCCGTGGAAGGCGCGCATCCTCGTGAACCTGGGGCTGGCCCTGCTCGACCGGGGCACGGGAGAGGCGGCCCGGGCCGCGCTCGTCGAGGCCCAGGGGCTCACCGGCGGGGACGCCCGCCTGAACGGCGCCATCTCGGACGCGCTCGCCGCGGTGAACGGCCTGACCGGCAAGGACAACGGCGTCGGGCCGATGCTCGGCCGGGGGGACGTGAAGGGCGCGCGTTCGCAGGCCGAGAAGGCGACCGGCGGCGCCACCACCCGGCGGGATCGGGTGCTCGCCGGCATCCAGCTCGCGGCAGTGGAGCGCGCCGAGGGCAACCTCGACGCGTCGGCAAAGCGCCTGGAGGCGGTCATCCGCGAGGCGCGCGAGGCCGGCATGGTGCGCGAGGTGGCCGTCGCGATGGGCAACCTCGGGCTCGCCCAGACCCTCGCCGGGCGCCACCCGCTCGCGGCGGACGCACTGCGGGCCGGCGCGGCGCAGGCGAAGGACGGCGGCTACCGCGTCGTAGAGGTCGATCTCCGCTGTGAGCTCGGCCTGGCGCTCGTCAACCAGGGCCTCGCGGACGCCGCGGAGGCCGAACAACGCGCCGCCGGCGCTCTCCTCGCCGGGATGGACTACCCGCAGGGCGTCGCGCGCCAGGCAGAGCTGGGCGGGCGTATCGCCTCGCTCCGGGGCGACACGGCCACCGCCACCAAGGCGCTCTCGCAGGCCGTGACCTGGCACGAGGGCCTCGGGCGCTGGATGGACGCGGCGCGCGTCGCCACGGCGCTCGCGGGGGCGCTGCAGCCCACCGACGCCACGCAGGCGCAGAAGTGGGGAACGCGCGCCGAGGGCTTGTTCGTGAAGGCGGGGGACGCGCTGGGGCCGGCCCACGTGGCGATGGCCCGTGCGCTCGCCGACGCCCGCGTGAAGCGCCTGGAGCCCGCGCTCGCCGGCTTCGCCCGCGCCGCCGAGGCCGCGGAGAAGGTCGGCGGCGGCCGCGGTAGCGCGGTGGCCCGGATTGCCCGCGAGAACGCCGCCCAGACGCTCGTGATGCTCGGCCAGTCCGAGGACGTGGCGCGGCTCGCGGCGCAGGCCGGGATCGCCGACATGATGCAGCGGCAGGTCGACCTGAAGGCCGCCTTCAGTGACTACGACGCCGGGCTCGCCTCCTACGACAGCGGCAAGTGGGCGGACGCACGGACGCGGTTCCAGGCCGCCCGGCAGGCCTTCGACAAGCTGGGCGAGCCCGGGTACGCGATGCGCGCCCGGCGCGCCGCGGCGTGGAGCGTCTACAACGCGACGGTCGCGCTCCCCACCGCGAAGGCCTACCCGACCTGGACGCAGCTCGTCGAGGAGACCGCCAAGCTCGAGGACCCCGAGCTGTTCGCGCGCACCTACGCCGCCTCGGCGCTCGGGGCCCACGCGCTCGCCCAGGGAGACCCGAAGGACCGCCTCGCCGAGTGCTCACGGCTCGCGGAGGCGGCGGGGCTGCGGGAGGTGAGCGCGCGCTGTCACGGTGCCCTCGCCGAGCGGGCGGGGGAGCTGGACGACCGCGCAAAGCACGCCCGCGCCGCCCATGCCCTGGCCGCCGCGGACACGGCGACCGTCTACGCGCTGTACGTGGTCGCGGTCGACGCGTACAACGCGGGTCGGAACGACCTCGCCTTGGAGCTCGGCGCCCTCGCCCGCCCCAACGCCGGCTCGCTCGCGGTCTCTCTCGACGAAGTGCTGACGGCGGCAAAGCAGGAGCGGTAATGCGGATTCGAAAGCTGGCGAAGGATCTGGAGACGGACGAGACGGCACTCATGGAGATGCTCCGCGGGCTCGGCCACGTCCGCTACACCGATCCGGAGCAGCAGCTGCCTGGGGCCATCGAGGCCCAGCTGCGGCGCCACGCCCGCGACCTGCCGAAGACCCCCCCGCCGCAGCCGTTCCCGACCGCGCGCGCGCGCCCCCTGCCGGACGCCGAGCCAGATCTCGCGCTGTTCGAACGCGCCATGGCGACCGTCCGCCCCATCGGGCCGCAGCCCAAGGCGCCCCCGCAGGCCGCGCGAGCCGTCCGTGCCGCGCCCGTGAGCCCCCCGCGCCCGCCGGCGGGCCCGCCCGTCGAGCCCCATCGGGGCAAGGTGCCGGAGATCGGCGCCCCGCGCCGCGTCGTGTCCACGATCCCGGCGGCCGCGCCGACCTCGGCCGCGCCGGTGTCCACTCCTCCGAAGGTGCTCACGACGAAGCCCGCCGCGACAGTCGGCTCCGTGCCGGCAGCCCGCGCGCCCGATCCCGCCGAGCGCGCCGCCGTCGCCGAGGCACGCCTCGTCGACGAGCAGGCCCGCGTCAAGGCGCTCGAGGTCCGCCTCGCGGACGCCGAGGCGCGCATCGAGGCCGCCCTGACGCGTGAAGCCGACCTGCTCGGCCGCGCGGAGACCCTCGCCAGCTCGCTCGAAGAGGTCGACAGCCACCGCCGTCAGCTCCAGCGCGACGCCGGCGCGGTCGTGGAGCCCCCCGAGACCGCCACGCTCGGCGCCTGCTTCGAGCGCCGCGGGCTGCTCGGCGAGGACGAGATCGCGTCGGCGTTGCGGGCCCTGCTCGACGGGCACCGCGCGGCGGAGCTGCTCCGCATCCGGGTAGCCGAGCCGGACCGCCTCGAGGAGCTGCTCTGGGAGCGGATCCTGCTGCTCGGGGAGGACGAGCCGCCTCCGCCCGGCGTGGTCGCCGTGCGCGTCCCGCCCGAGCGCAGCGAAGGGCGCCAGTCCTCCGCCAACCGCGCCGCGATGAGCCGCTTCTCGACCGCTTGCCTGGTGCACAACATCAAGTGCATCGTCATCGTCGGCGGCTCCCCCGCCTACCACCGCACCCTCCGCGACGGGCTCGATCCCCGCCTCGACGTGCGCCTGATCCCCGGCAATCGCCGCGGTCGGGTTCCCCCTGTGCCGACCGCCGACATCGTCATCCTCTGGGCGTCGACCATCCTCGATCACAGCGTGTCCGCGCAGTTCCCGCAGGGGGTCGTCATCCCGCACCGCAGCGTCGCGCGGATGCTCGGCGCCGCCACGGAGTGGATCGAGCGGCGTTAGCCCGCGGGTTGACGGCGCACCTGCCAACCGGCACATTGCACGCCCCTGTTGCCCCCGCCCCGTGAGGTTCGTCGATGGCCCTGTTTCCGGAAGGCCGCCGCTCGCTGACCGCGTACGCCTACAACATGGGCCCTGCGGTGATGTACCAGCCGGCGTACCGGTTCATCGCCGCCGACATCGGGCTCGAAGCCGGGGCCTGGCTCGACATCGGGTGCGGGCCGGGCTGGTTGTGCATCCGGGCGGCCGCGGGGCACCCCGAGCTCGACGTCGTGGGCATCGACACGTCGGAAACGATGCTCTCGCTCGCCGAGGCGAACAAGCGCGGGCGCCTGAACGTCACCCTCCGAAAGATGGACGGCGCGCAGATCATCTACCCGGCGGGCACGTTCGACGTCGTGACCGCCGTGCAGGCTGCGCACCACTGGGCCGACCCCGGCCCCATCCTCGCCGAGGCGTACCGGGTGCTCACGCCCGGCGGCCGGCTGTTCCTCTACGAGGCCGATCCCGACGGGGAGATCCCGCCCGACTGGGTGCACCGCCGCGCCGGGTGGCCGCCCGACGCCGTGCTCCGCCGTCGGTGGCGCCGCTACGGGATGGACCAGGCCCGGTGGGACGCGCTCAAGGCGCACGTCGCGGCCTCGCCCTTCGAGGACAGCGTCGAGGACGAGCGGCACGGCTTCTACCGTCGGCTGGTGTGCACGCGCTAGTCCTCGCGGTTGGCGTGCTGGGATGCGCCGCGCCGCTCGTGCCCGGGGAGCAGGTCCTGGGCGTCGAGAAGGTCGCCGCGTTCACGTTCGGCGAGCCCGGGGACCACCTGGGCGCGTCGGTCGCGGCCCGAGGAGCGGCGTGGTTGGCGTCGGCACCGGGATCCAACCGGACGTGGCGCGACGGGGTCGCGGGGGATGCGCCCTCCGTGTGGGTGGGTTGGTGGGGAGAGAGCGAGGTCCTCGTGAATGGCGCGGGTCACGTGACGGTGGACGGCGAGCTGCGCTTCACCGTGCCGGGCGCCACCGGGTGGGCGGCGAGCGCGTCGGGGGTGGTGGCCGCCACGCCCGAAGGCCTGCACTTCGTCGACCGTGCGCGCGTGGTGCCGGTCGAGGGGCTCGAGGCCGTGGCGCTCGGGAACGAGCGCGTGCTGGGGCTGGTGTGCGGTCCCGCGGGGTGCGAGGGCCAGGCGTGGTCGCTGGAGGGGGTGTCGCTCGGGCCCTACGCCGAGGGGGGCGAGGGGGGCGCGGTGGGGGAGTGGGACGGGCGAGCGTGGGCGGGCGCGCCCGCGTGGGACGTGCCCGAGGGCCCCGGCGAGGTGTGCGCGGAGGACGGGACCTGCCGCGCCGGCCTTCCCGGCGATCACCTCGGCGCGGCGATCGGGGGCGGGTACACCGCGGGCACGTTCAACAAGTGGACCGTGCCGCCGCGCGCGCGCTTCGTCCCGCTCGACGACGGCGAGGTCTACAGCCTGGAGAGCGGCGCCGAGTTGCAGCCGCTCGCGCTCGCGGGGGACGACACGCTCGTCATCGGCGCGCCCTACATGCCGGCGCACGGCGAACCGTCGGGCGCGGTCGTGACGGTGCCACGGTGAGCGTGCTCGATCCGCTCCTCGTGTGCGCGGGGGTGGCGGCGTGTGTGGTGATCGCGGTGGGAGCGGCGTCCGCCGCGGGGGCGGCGTGGCGCGTCGTGCGGCGGCCGCCGGGCGGGCTGCTCGAGCCGCTGCTCGCCCTGGTCGGGCTCGTCGGGACCGCCTCCGTGTTGACGTTGGGCCTGCTCCTGTTGTGGCGCGTGCCGTGGGGCGGCCCCGACCATCCACCGGCGATCGGCGATCCGCTGTTCGCCGCGTCGCTCATCGGGACCGTCGGCGGGCACCTCGCGGTGTTGGCGTGGGCGCGCGCCCTCGGGGCGCCCGTGGCCGCGGTCCGCACCACCCCGCGCTGGATGCTCGTGGGCGTCGCGGCGGGCTTCGCGGGGTTGTGCTGCTCCGCCATCTGGTCCGAGGCGGCAAGCACATTCGGCTTTCCGATGGCGGACCAGGAGCTCGTTGCGACGGTGCTCGGCGCCGGGCCGAGCGCTGGACGTATCGCGACGGTGTTCTTCGTGGTCGCCATCGCGCCGGTGCTCGAAGAGCTCGTGTTCCGCGGCTACCTGCAGACCGCGATCGGCGCGAAGGTCGGCGCGGGGATCGGCGTCGTGACCACCGCCCTGCTCTTCGGGCTCTTCCACCTCGCGGACCCGGCTGTCGTGCCCGTCCTCACGGGCATCGGGCTCCTGCTCGGCTGGGTGCGCCACAAGAGCGGCTCGGTGTATCCGGCGATGGCCGGACACCTCGTCAACAACCTCGCGGCGATGGCGCTCGCGATGGCGTGATCGGGACCGTGGCTCGAGATCCTCAGACCGCCGCGAGCACTTCCTGCGCGTGACCGGCGACCTTCACCGGATCCCACACGCGCTCCACGACGCCGTTCTCGTCGATGAGAAACGTGACGCGGGCGATGCCCATGTATTTTCGGCCGTACAACGTCTTCTCGCGCCACACGCCGTAGGCCTCGCACAACCCGCCCTCGTCCGTCACGAGGGTGAAGGGGAGGCACTGCTTGGCCTTGAACGACGCGTGCTTCTTGGCCGTGTCCTTGCTCACGCCGAGGATGGTCACGCCCTTCGCGGCGAAGGCGCCGTGCAGATCGCGGAAGCCCTGGGCCTCGATCGTGCATCCCGGCGTCGCGTCCTTCGGGTAGAAGTAGAGGACCACCTTCTGGCCGCGGAGCGACGCAAGGGAGAGGGTGCCGGCGTCGGTCGGGGCGGTGAACAGCGGGGCGGGCTGGCCGATCATGGGAGGGCTCCGGGGGTGAAATAGACGACCTCCCGATCCGTCGCGAGCAGCGGACGTTCGGAGAGCGGGAGGAATCGCCTCAGCTCGCCCTCGGCGCGCGCGACGACCGCCTGCGTGGCGAGGTCGATCACGAGCACAGCGTCCATCGGCGGGTGCTCCAGCGTCCGCAGCACCTCGTCTCGCGACAGGTCGGTGGTGGGCGGCACGGTGAGCGAGGGGAGCGGCCACTCCACGAACCGGTCGGTGGTGCCGGGGCCGACCGCTACGAGGAGCCAGCGCCCGCCGGGATCGACGAAGAGGCCGCGCGCGGCGCCGTCGACCGGCAGGGTCCAGCGGATGTCGAGCGTGTTGGGATCGAAGGCGCGGACGAGGGGCGAGGGCCACGCGACGAGGTAGGCCTCGACGCCCGAGGGGTGGAGCGCGAGCCAGCCGGGCCACGACACCGACGCTGTGGCGGCGCCCAGCCGCACCGTGCGCGAGCCGTTCCCGACGCGCACGAGCTGCCCCGCGCCGTCGATCCCGCGGAGCCAGGTGATGCGCCCGCTCCCGGGCCCGACGATGACGCGGTGGAAGCCGCTGCGCCAACCCGCCGCCATGCCCGCGTTCCATGCGGCGCCGAACTCGATGGCCGCGGTGCCGAGAGAGGGCGCGTCCTCCTCGAGGGGCGGGGGAGGGGACCCGGGGGAGGGGGGGCCGACCGTGCCATCCGCGGCGAGGGGCGCCACGCAGCGCGGGGACTCCGCGATCGCGGGGGGGCAGGCGCCCTCGACTTCCCACCCGGACGGCGTGGCGCGGAGGGTGTCGAACGCGGCCAGCGCGCCCGGCGTGCCGATGGGGACGGCGTCGGGGAGGGACACGAGCCCGCCGCGGACGAGCGCGCGGCAGTCCGCCCCGTCACACGCCACGTCCGCGAGGCCCGGCACGGAGAGGCGGGACTCGCCGGGCGCCGAACGCGTGTCGACACCGGGACCGGAGACGCGGCCAACGCCTGGACAAGCCAACAGGAGGAGCAGCAGGGGCACCCCCGCGGTCTAACCGTTTGTTGCCTTGGGACGGTCGGGTCATTATTGCTGGGCGATGTCGAGAGACGATGGGCGTCCGGGCCGTGGCCCGGTTGGTGGTGGTGGGGCGGTTCGCAGGGGCCCGCCTGGGCGCGACGACCGTCGGCGCCCGTCGCGTGAGGATCCGCATGCCAAGCGCGCGGCCGAGATCGCCCGTACCACCGGCCTCACCATCGAGGCCGCCCGCACGGTGGCCGCAGGGCGGGCGGATCTGAACGACCTGCTCAAGCGCATGGCGTTCCAGGACGAGGTCCAGGCGCTCATGACCCGGCACGAGCTCAACCGCGCCCTGGCGACGCAGATCGTCATGGGGCAGGCGAACCTCGCGCAGGTGTTGACGCGCCGGCGCGTCGAGAGCCAGCTGGAGGCCAATCGTGACCGCACGGTCCTCGAGCTCGCCTTGGCGGACGGGCGGGAGCTGACCCTGGGCCTCCACGGCCATCGCCAGCTCCGCGCGCGCATCCGCGCCGTGGAGCGGTACGAGGTAGTGCTCCTCGAGAGCGAGGCCAACGTGGAGCATCGCGTCCACAAGCTGCAGATCAAGTACGCCTACGCGCCGGACGACCACAAGAAGGTCCGCAAGGGCCTCGACTACGACAAGGCCCGCCGCGACGCCGTGGTGGAGCCGATCCCCCGCCCACAGGATCGGTACGCCTGCTCCGATCGCCGACTCGGGCTGGCGCTGGATCGGAAGCTCCCCGTCACGACCGTGACCCTCGAAGGCGAGTGTTTCAACGGGGAGATCGCGTGGGTTTCCCGCTACGAATTCGCCGTCCGCACCCGGGCCGGGGGTGAGGTGGTCATCTTCCGGCACGCGCTCGCCGAGCTCCGCGAACCCGCCAGCTAGCACTCCGTCCGGGGGGCTGGCGCCCCGCCGACACGTTAGGCGCCCTGCTCGAAACAGGTGCGCATGGGTGTTCTGAAGGGCGGGTTGTCGGTACGGCGCTATCGAGCGGAGCAGCCGCCCGAGGGCTTCCGTGACACGTACATCGCGGCGCTCGAAGAGAACCAGTTCCGCGAGCCCCTCACCGAGGTGCACAAGGAGCAGAAGGTGGGGTGGTGCCAGGTGCACAACCTGCTGGACACGTCGTTCCTGGACACGAACCGCTGGCTGTACAATCAATACGCCGTGTTCGGCATGCGCATCGACAAGAAGGTGCTGCCGGCGAAGCTGTTCCAGGCGCACCTCCAGAAGCGCTGCGAGGGCTGGAACCAGGCGAACGGCCGCGAGCGCACCCCCTCCAAGGTCAAGGGGGAGCTCAAGGAGGCGCTGGAGCTGGAGATGCTCCTCAAGACGCTTCCGCGCGTCGCGGTCTACGAGGTCGCCTGGAACATCAACGAGGGGTGGGTCATCTTCCACAACCAGTCGGAGGTGCCGAACGACACCTTCCGGAAGTTGTTCCACCGCACCTTCGGCATGGCGCTCGTGCCCCACGATCCGCTCGACTTCATCGCGGATCGCCTCGACTACATCGACGGCCTCGTCAGCAGCGGCGCCAGTGACCTGCGCATGGAGCACTCGTGAGCGACACCGAAGAGTCCGAGGGCGTACCTCCGCACGTGGCCTCCGAGTTCTTCCTCTGGCTCTGGTACCAGAGCGAGACTGGGCAGGGCCGGGTCGACTTTGGCGAGACCGGCGGCTCGGTCGAGTACTGGGTCGACGATCGCATCGCCTTCCGCACCGTCGGCGAGGAGAAGGTCTCCGCGGTCATGACCGGCGACAACCCGTCGCTTTCGCCCGAGGCGCACGCCGCGCTCGCGGGCGGCAAGGTCATCCGGGACGTGCGTCTCGCCATCCGCCGTGAGGATCGCGAGTACGCGGTCACCCTCAAGGCGCCGCGGATCGAGATCGCCGGCGCCAAGCTCCCGGCCCTGGTCAAGAGCGGAGACGACGGCGAGGTGCTCTACGAGCGGATGTTCCTGTACGAAGAGCTGCACTTCGTGCTCGGCGGCCTGTTCCGCGCCTTCGCAGAGGCACGGTGCGCGGACGAGTGGCGCGAGCGGACGCTCCCCGATCTGCGCCGTTGGGTCGCCGCGGCGCCGGGTGGCTCCGCTGGGCTTGACGCGGGCGCGGAAGCATCATAAGAGGGTGGGCCGGCAACGGTCGCTGATCCTTTCAGCGGCTATTGCTTCAGAAATGCGCGGTTAGCTCAGCTGGATAGAGCGTTGGCCTCCGGAGCCAAAGGTCACAAGTTCGAATCTTGTACCGCGCACCACTCCCCCTCATTCGTGAAGTCTCATTCGTGAAGCAGTCGCCTCCAGGGTTGCCTGCCGACGCATCTGCGCGGTAGGTTGGAAGATGCGGGCCACGACCACGAACAGCACGCTGACACGCCCATTTGGCAAGCGCGAGGCCCCCGCCCGCTGCCAAAGGGTGGCGCGTAGATGATCCTACGCTTCTGGGGCGTGCGTGGATCGATCGCCGTCCCCGGTATCGACACGAGCCGGTACGGTGGCAACACGTCGTGTGTCGAGGTGACCGCGCCCGGGGTCGCGTCGCTCGTGTTCGATTGTGGCACCGGCGCCCGCGCGTTGGGGCGCGCCCTGTTGGCGAGGCCGGAGCGAGAGCTGCATCTGCTCTTCTCCCACTTCCACATGGATCACGTCTTCGGCTTCCCGTTCTTCGCGCCCATCTTTGCGCCCTCCTTCGAGACCACGGTGTCGGCGCCCGCCTTCCACCCGGACGGCGCGAAGGACCGCCTCGCACGGTACCTCAACGGGGTGTTCCACCCGCTGCGGCTGCCCGAGGTGCCCGGCCGCATCGTGTACGACGCGATCCGGCCCGCCCGCCCCTTCACGCGGGGCCCGTGGGAAATCGTCGGCTTCGCGTTGAACCACCCCGGCGGGGCCTGCGCCTACCGCGCCACGCTCGCCACGCCCGGCGGCGGCGGCCGCTCGATCGCCTATGTCACCGACACCGCGCCCCTGTCCCGCCCGGGGGAGGGGTTGGCCGGCGGTGGCCTCCCGAACGGGCGCGAGGCGCAGTTCATCGACTTCCTCCGCGGCGCGGACATCGTCGTGTTCGACACGATGTTCACCCTGCCCGAGTACCTCGAGAAGATGACGTGGGGGCACTCCTACCCGGAGTACGCCGTGGCCGTGTGCGACGCGGCCGACGTGAAGACCCTCTACCTGTTCCATCACGCGCCGGACGCCACCGACGCCGACCTCGACATGCTCGCCGAACATTGGGCCGGTCACACCCGTGTGCGGGTGCGCGTGGCCCGGGAGGGGCAAGAAGTGAACCTCGAGGGGTAGCGCAGCTCTACCTGGACGAATCAGTCAGCAACAGCATCCTCGCAGGGGTGCTCGTGCTCCTCACGGCCGTGTGGACGTTGTGGGGGGCCTGCTGGCTGCGCCGGGTAGAGCTGCGACGAGACAAGGAGCCCCTCGTGCGGGCGTTGGGCCTCGCCTGGGTTCGGGAGGGGTTGGGCCCTTCCGTGCGCGCGCGGGGCACGGTCAGCGGGCAAGCGATCGAAGTTCGATGGCGTCGGGGCCTCTCGCGCGACCGGGTGCGCCTGCTCCGCGGGCAGACCAGCTGGCGGTTCGTGACGGATGACGAGCTCCCAACGCTGATCGCGGGGGCGCCGGAGTCAGAGCCAGCAGCGGCAGTGGAGTCGGATCCGCCGGCCTGAACGCTCAGTCCGGGAACACGTGCCGCTCTAGCAGGAACCGGTCGATCCGATGATGGATCGTGTCGGGCTGCTCGATCAGGGCCGCGTGGGAGCCGTCCGCGAGCACGAGGAACTCGGCGCCGGGGATGGCGAGCACCATCTTCCGCGAGAGCCACATCGGCGTGAAGGTGTCACGCTCGGCGGCGATGACCAGCGTTGGGACCTTGATGCCGGCGAGGGTGTCCCACGCGTCGTGCTCCTGCGTCAGCAGCACGGTGTGCAGGAACACGCGCATGTCGAGCGAGGCGAGGTGCCGCATGTACGGGAGCAGGTCCTCCTTGCGGCAATAGAGCGGGTCGACCAGGGAGGCCTTCCGGGCCACCCACCAGGCGATCGGCGACTCCATGAGCGGCCGGATGACGTAGTGGGAGCGGTCACCCAGGCTGTCGAGGAACCGCGCCGCGGCCGCGAACAACTTCGGCGAGCCGGGGTAGTCGTAGAAGGTCTCCAGCGCCCGGCCGGCCGTGCCGAGCAGCGGCACCATCCCCAGGACCCGCTCGGGGTGGTTGCGGTGGAATTCCAGCACCACCTGGACGCCCATCGAGTGGCCCATGAGCAGGGCGGTGGAGATGCCCGCGGCCTCCATCACGGCCTCGAGGTCGCGCGCGTGGCGAGGGATGGAGAGGTCGGCCGTGGCGATGTCGGCCGGGCGGTCGCTGCGGCCGTGGGCGCGGTAGTCCCACAACAGCACCGTGTGCCGGCGGCAGTAGTGCTCGACGATGTACTTCCAGAAGAAGATGCTGACGCCGACGCCGTTGCAGCACACGATCGGCGGCCCCTCGCCCACGGCGCGCCAGTAGAGCCGCGTGCCGTCGTCCGCGACCGCGAACCCCGTGCGGACCGGGGTGGCGCGGGAGGGGAGCGTGAGGGTGCGGGTGCGGGCGGGTTCATGCATGGCGGTTCAATCTAACCAGGGGGCCGGGCTCCGGCCGGGAAGCGCGGGCCCGCGCAGACCAGAGGGGCAAAACGCCGAAGCCCCGATTGGACACGAGGTCCAACCGGGGCTTGGGGTGGTGGAGAAGATGGGGATCGAACCCACGACCTCCGCATTGCGAACGCGGCGCTCTCCCAGCTGAGCTACTTCCCCGAACGTGCAGGCCATTTAATGTATGCCCCCCGAGGCGTCAAGGCATCGGGCGCCTATCTGGGGGCGTAGATTTCAGTCCAATCCCCGCTGCTCCAGATCTTCCTCGTCCAGGCCGAGGAAATGCCCGATCTCGTGCAGGAGCGTGACGCGAAGCTCGTCCAGCATGCCTTCCTGGTCGTGCGCCACGCGCATGAGGTTCCGACGGAACAACAGGATGGTCGCCGGCAGGGCGCTCCACGGGTCGTCGCTCGAGCGATCCGTGAGGGCGTGCCCGGCGAAGCAGCCCAGCACCTCGCCGGGGCGCGCCGGCGGGTCGAACTGGCGGAGCAGCTCGACCGAGGGAACCTCGTCCACCAGGATGGGGACGTTCTCGAGGTACCGCTGGAGCGAGGGATGGAGCAGCCCGATGACCTCCTCCGTCAGCGTCTCGATGGTCTCGTCGGGCAGGGGGAGGGGCGCGGGGAACCCCTCGGGGTCGACCAGCGCCGCGGCCTGGTAGTCACGCGCGGCGCCGTCGTGGTCATCCCGACGCTCGCGGTGGCAGGCACGGTAGTACAACGCCTCAGGGTGATGCGGATCGAGGCGGAGCGCGTTGAGGAGGATGCCGCGGGACTCCTCGAACTCGCAGGCGTCGAAGAGCTCGCGCCCGAGGGCCACCAGCGCGTCGACGTGATCGGCGTCGAGCTGGACCGACATGCGCAAGGCGTCGAGGCCCTCCTGGGTCTCGTCGGAGACGCAGAGCGCGAGCCCGCAGACGTAGAAGCTCTCGGCATCGGGTTGGCGGCCCAGGGCCTCACGCGCGAGGGTCAGGGCGCGGCGCGGATCTTCGTCCAGCAGCCCGAGGGCTTGCTCGCGAAGCTCGGAGACGGAGCGGCTGCGCTTCATGGCGTCGTCACGGGGATGGATGGCGTGGTCACCGGGATGGAGAACTTCTCTTCCACGGCCACGTAGTCCCCATCGAAGGTCGGCAGGCGCAGCCCGCGGAACGTGCGACGGATGCACGCCTCGGCCGCGGGAAGGTCGAAATTGGCGCCGGTCACGTCGACCCGGCGCACCTGCCCGTCGCTCGTGATCCACGCGGTGTACACGGCCTCGGCCGTCTCGACGCCGGCGCTGGCGAAACACGGCACGAGGCGCGTGCGTACGGTCTGGACGGCCGCGACCACGGCGGGGTCGCGGATGACGCCCTCGGCATCGGGCGCCGGGGTCCATCGCATGTCGTCGGCGAGCGTGAGCGTCACGTCGCGCGGGGTGCGCTCGCCCGCGGGGAGGGTGATGGTCTCCTCCTGCGGGGTGAACCCGTCGGTCTCGACGCGCAGGACGAAGGGCTTCCCAGCCTCCGGCTCGGGGATCTCGAGCTTTGCGCCGGACCCGACGAGCGCACCGTCGACGAGGACCCGATCGGCGACCGGATCGATGGTGAGCGCGAGCACGGTGACGGGCGGAGCGCGCTGCAAGAAGAAGACGAGCGCGACGAGGGCGAGCGTCCCGAAGGCGACGGCCACGAGCCCCCCGACGAGCGGAAGGAGCGACTGGCGGTTGGCCTGGAGCGTGAGGGTGCGCCGCTCGCCGTGGTCGGTCACGACGGTGATGGTCCCGGCGGTGCGGCCCCACGGCATCTGCTGCGGGAGGACGGTGACCACCACCTGCTGCTCGGGGACGAGCGGATCGAGCCGCGGCTGCCGGATCTTGAGCCAGTCGCGGTCACTCGTCACGCGGCCCGGCATCTTTCCCTGGCCGACGTTCCGCACGGTCAGCGTGCGGTCGAAGACGCGGCCGCCCACCTTGAGGGTGATGATCTCGGGGCCGTCCACCGCGAGGCGCGGCCCCATCGTCGCCATGGTCTGAGGGCCCCCCGTGATGCCGATCGTCCGCCCGCTCACGGACGGCGGCGTAGGGGCGCGGCTGATGGCGCTGGGCGTGGCGTCCGCCACGGTCGCGCGGGGAGGCGGGAGCGGCGGGAGTGGCGGGATGGAGGGCCGGCCATCCGGACGAGCCTCGGCAGCGGCGCCGCGGGCCTCGATCTTGGGAACGCGGGTGCCCGCGGGCGCGGTCGACGAGCGGAAGCCCACCTCGTGCACCGCGGGCGGGGTGCCGCCGGGGAGGGGAGCCTCGCCCGTGATCGCGTCCATCGGGCCGCCGAGCAGGCCGATCAGCGCGGCAGCGCGCTTCTCCACCTCGTCCGTGACCTCGAGCATCTCCAGGCGCCGCTCGTCGTAGCGCACGCGGCGCTTCGGGTCCGACAACATGCGCCAGGCCTCATCCAGCGCCTGGAGCACCTCGGAGGAGCGCTTCAGGTCCTTGAGGCTGCGGGCCCAGCGGTAGCGGTTCCGGTAGGCGTCCTCGATGGCGGCGGGCTGAGCGTTCGTCGCGACGCCGAGGATCGCGTAGTGGTCGATCGAGGTGCCCTCGGCCGTCACGTCGTCCGGTTCGGGCTCGTCCCGGAGCATCCCGGTCTCGGCGAGGATCTCCTCCAGCCGGCGCGCGACCGCGGCGTCCGCGAGGTCGAGCTGGCGGCCCTGGTGCAGGATGGCGGCCTCGGCTTGCGACGTGAGCGCGCCCGAGGAGAGCGTGCCGCGGATGAACAACGACAGCACGTCGAGGTTGCGGCCCGCGGTGTCGTCCGTGACGTGCGCGCGGTACTCGTCCACCTCCTCCAGCATCACCCGCCGGAGGAGGCTGTTGCTCTTGATCAGGAACAACGCCTCGAACTTGTACTTCGGGTTCGACTGCTGCCCCTGCGCCCAGGTGCGGCGCTTCTTGACGACGTCCTCGAGCGTTGCGTGAGGCGCAGTCGGATCGACGCCGTAGTAGGCGAAGAGAGACGGCCGCCCGACGGAAGTCAGGAAGCGCTCGATCTCATCGAGGTCGCGGCGGTCCATTGGGGCGGAGGGTGCCTTGTAAGTAGGGTGTCGTCAACCCCCGGGGTCGAGGGGGCATCGGGGTCAGTGAATATTCGCCGAGGCCATGCGCTTTCGCGCCGCGTCCATCGCTTCCCCCGAGAGCCCGCCCCGAAGCCGGATGGTCGCGCGACGGGTCTGGCGCGTCTCCACGTCGGTCACGTCGACCTCGAGGATCTGGTTGAGGGTGTACCGGTACACCACCTCGATGGGGGTCCCGCGTGGGCGCGGCGGGAGGTCGTCCAGGATGACCTCACCGATGACCGTGACCTCGTCCCGCACCTCCCCCACGCCCTCGGTCACCTCGACGCGCACGGCGGTCATGCCGTCGTAGGCATAGGCGAAGCGGCCGCGCTTCTCGCACGGGAGCGGGGTGAACTGGGGGATGAGCGACACGATGCGCTCGCGCAGCGCGGAGTCCAGGACGACGATGCCGAGCGGGTGGGAGGCCACGTCGGTGATGCGGACGCCGGGGAGGCCCGGGCCTTGGCCGTCGACGAGGCCCTGGAGGCCCGAGGGGCTCGGGGATGACCCGGCCGAGGGGAACGAGCGCGCGTCCGCGGTGGACTCGGGGCGCCCACGCCGGGAGAGCGCCTGGCGATAGGCCTGGATGGCGGGATGTTTGGGGCGATGCCGGAACACCGCGGCCAACGAGGCGCCGAGGGCGACACACTCGTCCGGGTTGACGCCGGCCACGGGGACCTTGCCCGAGAGGCGTCGGAGCGTCTCCTGGATGACCGGCATGCGCGTGGAGCCGCCCGCGAGCAGCACGTCGTCGATGTCGCTCCAGCGCATCTTCGCCTTCTCGAGGACGATGGCGCACGTGTCGGCGCACTGCTCCACGAGGTCCTGCGTGATGCTGTCGAACTCCTCCCGCGTGACCGGCACGACCGTGCGGTGCCCGCGGAAGTTGACCGGGATCACGGCGCGCGGCTTGCTGGACAACGAGATCTTGGCATGCAGGCAGCGCTCGTAGAGCTCCTGGTAGGGCTGGGGCTCGTCCCGCGGGTCGAGGCCGAACTTCTGGAGGAATTGCTCCGCCACGTGGTTCAAGAGGCGATCGTCGAAGTCCTTGCCACCGAGCTCCGCGTTGCCGTCGGTCGCGATGGTGCGGAGCGTGGTGCCGTGGATCTCCATCACGGTCACGTCGAACGTGCCGCCGCCGAGATCGAACACGAGCAGGTTGCGATCTCCGCCGATCCGCTCGACGCCGTAGGCGATGGCCGCGGCGGTCGGCTCGTTGATGATCGACAACACGTTGAAGCCCGCCAGCGTGCCGGCCTCGTTGGTCGCGCCGCGCTGCGCGCTGTTGAAGTAGGCGGGCACGGTGATGACCGCGTCGCGCACCTCGAAGCCGAGGGCCTCCTCGGCGTCGTCCTTCAGCTTGCGGAGGATGATCGCGGACAGCTCTTGCGGCGAGTACGACTTGCCGAAGAACTCGAGAAAGTAGTTCGGCTCGCCCATGGCCCGCTTGATGAAGCGGACGACGTTCAGCGAGTCGACCACCACCATCTTGACCGCCTCCTCTCCGACGACGCACGCCTCGCGGTCGTAGAAGTGGATGACCGAGGGGGTGGTGGGCTGACCTTCTCCGTTGGGGAGGATCACGGGCTTGCCGTAACGGTCGACGTACGCCATCGCGGAGAACGTCGTCCCGAGGTCGATGCCGAGGATGATGCCTTCGTCACTCATGGCGGCCCATCCTACCGCGGCGGGGGCGGGGGTGCCGACGCCACGGCCGCGGACCCGCGCGATGCCCGGGGAGGCTCGCCGTCATTCTTTGGGTTCGTCCGAGTCGGCGCCCGTGCGGTACACAGCGACCTCCTCGGCGCGGAGCAGCCGGTCCCCACGAACGAACCCGCGCTTCAGAACGGCCTGCACCTTCCAGTCCTCGGACGGCGAGGTGGAGGGGAGGACGCGCACGGCCTTGTGCATGCGCCGATCGAAGCGCGGCGCACCCTCGCAGGGCACCACGTCGCGTCGGTACAAGAGCTCGAGAAACTCGTCCAGCAGATACTGGAAGCTGTCCGCGACCACCTCGGGGCTCATCTCCTGCTTCTGCAGGCTCTGCTGGAACCAGTTCAGGCTGTCGTAGAACAGGAGCAGGTCGAGCAGGAACGGCTTCTCCGTCTGGAAGATGAAGTCGTCCTTGTATTGGCGAAGCTCCTCATACAGCTGGTCGAACGCCTTCTGTTGGACGGCGTCCGTTCGTAGCCGCTCGCGGAAGAGGTCACCGAGCTCCTCCACGCGCTCTTCAAGCGTGCGGTTCTCCGACATCTAGTTGCCCCCCAGCTCGGTCGCGAGGTTGATGAACGTCCCCTGTAGCTCGACCGACTCGTTGCAGAAGTGGTAGTCCTCGGGGCGCGAGGCCAGCGTCCGGAGGAACTCGGGGCGCACCTGGGCGCCGACGCCGATGGTGATGATCCGGCCGCCGCTCGTGCGGATGCGCGTGATCTCCCCGGTCGTGGCGTCGGGATCGTCGGGATGGCCGTCCGTCAGCACCACGTAGACCCGTTGCACGCCGGCCTTGGACTTCATGAGGTCCCGCGCGGCGGCGAGGCCCTCCGCCATCGGGGTCGAGCCGATGGGCGTGAGGCCCTCGATCGCCGAGCTGATCCGCTTCACGTCGGCCGTGAGCGGGCAGAGGACGCCGCCGGGGAAGCCGACCACCGCGATCTGGCGGTTGGGCCCCAGCGAGGCTTCGGCGAACGCGAGCGCGGCCTTGCGCGCCTCGGTGATGTTGCGCCCGTACATCGACCCCGAACAATCCATCACGAGGACGATGTTCATCGGAGCGCGGTTGCGCGCGAGGTCTTCGAGGGTGACCGCGCCGGCGGCGAGGCGGTGCGCCAGGGTCTGGCCGGAGTCCAGATCCATCGCCTCGACCTCGACGATGCCGTTGGCGTTGTACCGGAACGTGACGGAGAGGCGGGACCGGGTCGCGGCGCGCGCGGGGATGCCGTAGAACTCGAAGTGCCCGAGCACGTTGCACTCGAGCGGATCGGTGTTCTCCCCCTGGACGAGCCAGAGGTCCATCGTGGTCTGGCCGTCGTGCGTGGTGACGTAGTCGTCCCGCGTGCGCTCACAGGGGATGCGGCTGTTCCGCTCGATGATCCGGCTGTTGTAGAGCTTTCCCTCGCGGTAGACCACCATGCCGAGCGAGTGGGAGGTCACGTCGTGGGTACGGATGTCGACCGGCGGGGCCTCGCCGGACGCGCGGGAGGACTCGATCGCCGCGGTCAGCGCGGCGCCGAGCGCCACACACTCGTCGGGGTTGATGTCTGTCGCGGCATCCCGCCCGAACACGCTCCGGATCATCTCCCGGATCATCGGCATGCGCGTGGAGCCGCCGGCGAGCACGACAGTGTCGATGTCGTCGACGGTGAGCTTCGCGTCCTCCAGCACGTCGCGCGTGAGGGCCTCGCAGCGGCGCACCATGCCGGAGGCGAGATCCTCGAACTTCTCGCGCGTCAGCTCGAGACGCAGGATCTTGCCCTTGTAGTCGTAGAACAGGTTGACGCGCGGACGCTTGGTCAGCGACAGCTTCGCGCTCGTACACTTCTGGCGAAGGTCGTGGTACGCGGCCAGGTCGTCGAGCGGGTCGATCCCGTGGCGGGCCCGGAATTGGTCGGCGGCGTAGCGGATGAGCCCGTCGTCCCAATCCTTGCCGCCGAGCTGATGGTCGCCCGTGGTGGCGAGGACGGTGATCTCACGGCCGTCAATCTTGACGATCGACACGTCGAACGTGCCACCGCCGAGGTCGAACACCAACAGGCGCTTCTTCTCGTCGGGGTTGGCGAGCCCGTACGCGAACGCGGCGGCGGTGGGCTCGTTGAGCAACGAGAGCACGCGCAGGCCCGCGTATTCGCCGGCGCGGATGGTGGCGCGGCGCTGCTTGTCTCCGAAGTAGGCCGGCACGGTGATGACGGCCTGGTCGATCCGGTGCCCGAGGCGCAGCTCCGCGTCATGCTTGAGCTTTGCCAGAATGAAGCCGGACAGACGCTCGGGGGTGTAAACCTCGCCCCGGTACTCGAAGGTGAAGTCCTCGTCGCCCATGTGGCGCTTGATGAACTCGACCACCTGCTCGGGGTACGCCACCGCCGATTGTTTGGCGTAGGTCCCGATGATCACCTCTTCGCCCTCGAACAGCACCACCGAGGGGGTGATGCGCTCGCCTTCGGCGTTGTGCAGGATCTCGGGGACGCCGTACTTGTTGACGTGGGCGATGGCCGAGAAGGTGGTCCCGAGGTCGATCCCGACCGCACGGGTGGTCATCGAGAGGCTCCAATCCGAGCGGTGTCAGGGCAGGTCGTGAACGGCGGGATTCTATGTCAGGAAGCCCGCGCCGAAAAGGTGGGCCGCCACCCGAGCGCGCGCAGGGTGTCGATCACCTCGAGGAGGGGCAGCCCCAGCACGCTGAAGTAGTCCCCGTCGATGGAGGCGATCAGGTGCGCCCCCAAGCCCTCCACGGCGTAACCTCCCGCGCAGCCCGAGCCCTCTCCGGTCGAGACGTAGGCGTCGATCTCGGCGTCGCTCAGATCCGCGCGAAAGCGCAGGTGGGCGTGCGACACGAGGCGCTCGACGCGCGTGTCGAGGCGGATGCACACCGCCGTGGTGAGGGTGTGGGTGCGGCCGCGGAGCTGGCGGAGGCGCGCGCGGTGGTCGTCGGGGTTCTCGGGTTTGCCGAAGGGCTGCCCATCGACATGGGCGACCTGGTCCGCACCGATGACGATGGCGCCCGGCACCTGCACGGCGTTCGCCTTGGCGTCTGCCCGCGCCACGGCGAGCGAGGGGGGGCTCGGTGCCAGGATTTGGGACTCGTCCACCCCGGGGGAGACGCCGGTGCACACGATGCCGGCGGCGCGCAGGAGGGCGAGCCGCGCGGGGCTCGTGGAGGCGAGGACGATGGGGAGGTCGGTCATGGCGGCCTTCCTATTACGTCGCGCGGGGGGCGCCGGATCGGTCGATCGGGTCGCGGTTGCCGGGATAGGGGAGGGGGGATGTCCGACCTCTCCCAGGAGCTCGCCGCGCTCGTCGCGGACACGTTGGCGGCCGCCGAGTCGTGGCGCGTGACCGGGGCGTTCCTTGCGCCCACCGGCCCGCTCGCGGGCCTCCCGGCTGCGGAGCCGTGGCCCGCGGGGCCCGCGCCGCGTCTGCCGCCCCCCCGCCCCGAGCCGGCGCGGTTCGAGCAGGCCCGCGTCGAGCAGCCCCGCGCCGAGGCGTCGCGACCCGAGCCGACCCGCCCGCCGCCGCGCCCGGTAGAGGCCGCCCGCCCGGCTGTCGCGCCCCGCGTCGAGGCGCCCAGGGCCGTCGCCCCCGCGGTGCGGCCCGTCGAGCCAGCGCCCGCGCCCGCCAGTGGCGCCGCTCCCAACCTGGCCGGCTTGTTCGGCGCAAAATGGCAACAATCGATCCGGAACCCCGAGGACGACATCACCCAGGCGCTGACGGCTGCGGCCCGATGCCCCTCGTGCGGCGCCGAAGCCCCCTCGTTGCGAGGCGCCGGCGCGGCCGAGTCCAAGCTCGCGGTGTTGGCCGCGGGGCCCGACGGGAAGCGCCTCGTGGGCGAAGCCGGCGTGATGTTCGACAAGATGCTGGTCCACGTCCTCTCGCTCGAGCGCGCCGACGTGTGGGTGCTCGAGGCGAACGCATGCGCCACGGAGGGCCCCGCGGTGGGCACGTGCCGCGGCGTGCTGCTCCGGCAGCTCGAGATCGTGGGCCCCCGCCTGCTCCTCGCGATGGGCAACCCCGCGGCGGCGATCGTGGGGGTCTCGGCGGCCGGGCGAGGAGACTGGGCGCGGTGGCGCACGACCGACGTGGTCGCCACCTTCCACCCGGTCGAGCTGGTGGCCCGCCCCGGGGAGAAGGGCGCCACGATGAAGCACCTCACGACGCTACGGCAGCGGCTCTAGGAAGCCGCCGACAGCGGCAGCGAGCCGCCGCTGGAGCTCGGAGCGACGGGCCTGCTACTTGCGCTTCTTGGCGACGCGAACGTCCTGCAGGAGCGCGCCGAGAGTGCCGAAGGTGCCCCCCGTGGTGAGGGCCTCCGCGCGGCGCGGCTGGTTGTCGGCCGCCACGGTGGTGTCCGACTCCTCGACCTGGCGGATGCCGAGATCGACGCGCTTGCGGTCGAGGTCGATCTGGAGGACGCGCACGCGCACGGCCTGGCCCTCGGTGACTGCCGACGCCGCGGACTCGACGCGCTTCTTCGAGAGGTTCGGGAGCCGGACCAGGCCCTCGACGCCGGACGAGATGCGCACGAACGCGCCGAACTCACGGATGCCGGTCACGACGCCGTCGTAGATCTCGCCCTCGACGATCGTGGTGATCGCGATGTCGGCGGCGGCGCGCGCCTCGATCTCGGCGATCGCGCGGTGGGAGACCTTGGCCTCGCGCCCGCGCACGTCCAGCACGCGGAACGACAGCGAGCGACCGATGTAGGCGTCGAGATCGGCCTCGGGCTGGTAGTCGATCTGCGAGTTGGGGCAGAACGCCTTCACGTCGCCCGAGAGCAGGACGATGAAGCCCGCCTCGTTGCGGCTCACGACCTTGCCCTGCACGGGGATCTTGCTCTCGACGGCGTCGTCGAGGAGGGCGCGCGTGTTGTCGCCGCCCATGCTGCGCGAGAGGCGGATCTCGCCGTCCTTCACGGAGACGACGTAGGCGTCGAGGATGTCGCCCAGGGCGATCTCGGGCTTGAGCTCGGCGCGCTCGATGCTCGCGTCGGACTTGATGCCGACGCTGACGAAGGCGAGTGTGGGCGTCAGGCGGGAGATGGCGCCGCGGACCCGCTGGCCCGGCTTCAGGGGGCCGGTGTGCTTCGCGGGGGCGAAGGCGGCCATCATCGCGGCGACCTCGTCGGGATCCATCTCGCCGATCGAACGAAGCCCGTCGAAGTCGGTGGTGGCGCGGGGCGCGGGGGGCGGGGCCTCCGGCGCGATCGGGGCGCGCGGGGTCGCGGGCGCATCGCTGCGGATCCACGCGGTCGGCGACTCGGGGATGGCGTCGACGCCGCCCTCACCGTTGGGATTCTGTGACTTGCGGCGCTGAAATCCGCGCACCCGTTGCTCGTCCATCGAGAAAACTCCGTGGATCGTTCCGACCCGAGCGACGCGGACTATCCCCGCGGGCAGCAAAGCCGCAAGCTGCCGACCGCTCCGGAGCTTGACGGCTGGGGCTTGTGGACCAGCCGCACCCATCGTACGATCCGCTGCACCGTAACCTTATGTAGTATCCACCGGAGCGCACATGTTGGTAGTTTCGATGAAAGAAGCTGGAATTCTCCGCATTGGTGACGTCGATGTGTACATCGGTGAAATCCGAGGCGGGCAGGTGAAAGTATGCGTCCGCGCGCCACGAGAGGTTCGCATCGAGCACCTGGAACCGGTGCCGGGCACCGAGGCGGGCTCCCCAGAGGGGCACCGCTCGAGGATGGGTCGGCGATAGCGCCGGCTCACGAGGAGCCGGGCATCGAGGTCGCTCCGGGCGATACCCCGGAGGACCTGCTCGAGCGGGCCCTCGCGCCTTATGATTTTTCGCTTCCCGACGAGCGCATCGCCCGCCACCCGTTGCCCGAGCGTGACGGGTCACGGCTCCTCGTCGTGGGGCCGCCGCATGCCGACCGCACCGTGCTGGATCTCCCGTCGCTCCTCGGGCCGGGTGATCTGCTCGTCGTCAACGACATCCGGGTGCATCACGCACGTCTGCGGGCCCAGCGCGAGAGCGGGGGGAACGTAGAGGTCTTCCTGGCGGGAGGGGACGAGGCGTTGGTGCGTCCGTCCCGTCGCTTGCGCGAAGGGGAGCGGCTCGCGTGTGGCCCGGGGCACGTGCTCTTGCGTACGCGCCTCGCGGACGGCCGCTGGCGGATCGCCTGCGAGCCGGATGTCGACACCCTGACGTCGGCGGCGGGCGAGCTCCCGTTGCCGCCCTACTTCGACCGGGCGCCCACGCCGGAGGACGAGGAGCGCTACCAGACGGTCTACTCGCGCGTGCGCGGAGATTTGCGCGGCGCCGCCGCTCCGACCGCCGGCCTCCACCTGACGCCTCGCATCTTCGAGGCCCTCGCGGCCCGCGGGGTCCAGCGGGCGAGCCTGACGCTCGAGGTGGGGCTCGGCACCTTCCGCCCGCTCGGCGCCGAGCAGATCGCGCGCGGCGCGCTCCATCCGGAGCGGTTCGACATCCCGGCCGAGACCTGGGCGGCGGTTCGCGCGGCGAAGCGGGTGGTCGCCGTGGGGACCACGGTGGCGCGGGCTTTGGAGAGCGCCACCGGCCCCGGCGCGGGCACGACGGACCTGTTCATCCGGGAGGGCTACACCTTCGGCCGGGTCGGCGCGCTCCTGACCAACTTCCACCTTCCCCGCTCCAGCCTGCTCATGCTCGTCGGCACGTTCGGGGGCCGCGAGCGGGTACTGGACGCCTATCGGCACGCCGTGGCGGCCGAATACCGCTTCTACTCCTACGGAGATGCGATGCTCCTGACGCGCTGATGGGGTAAACGGCGGGCCGATGCGCGCCGCCCGATACCAGCTCCTCGCCACCGCCACGCGTGACGCCGCCGACGGAGCCCCCGCCGTACGGGCGCGCCGCGGCCGGCTGCACCTCACGCACGGGGTGGTCGACACTCCCGCCTTCATGCCCGTCGGCACCGCGGGCACCGTCAAGGCGCTCACGCCCGTCGATCTCCGCGACGCGGGCGCACAGATCGTGCTCTCGAACACCTACCACCTGTGGGTGCGGCCTGGACACGGCATCATCCAGAAGCTCGGCGGGCTGCACCGGTTCATGGATTGGGACGGCCCGATCCTGACGGACTCGGGCGGCTACCAGGTGTTCAGCCTGAAGGAGATGCGGAAGGTCTCGGAAGAAGGCGTGAAGTTCCGCTCGCCGCTCGACGGGGAGTGGCGGATGTTGACCGCCGAGGTTGCCGTCGAGATCCAGGAGGCGCTCGGCGTCGACGTGGCGATGGCGTTCGACGAGTGCATCGAGTGGCCGGCGGATCGGGCGCGCGTCATCGCGTCCACCGAGCGTACGACCCGGTGGTTGCGTCGCTGCCTCGCCGCCCGGCAGCACGCCGACACCACCGCGCTGTTCGGCATCGTCCAGGGCGGCTTCCACGAGGATCTCCGCATCGCCCACGCCCAGGAGCTCGCGCAGATGGACCTCGACGGGTACGCGATCGGCGGCCTGTCGGTCGGGGAGCCGCGCGAGGAGCTCTTCACCACCGTCGCCTACACGGCCCCGCACCTCCCCGCCGACAAGGTGCGCTACCTCATGGGCGTGGGCTACCCGCACGACCTCGTGGACGGCGTGCTCGCGGGGGTCGACCTCTTCGATTGTGTGATCCCCACACGCTCGGCGCGGTTCGGCTCCGCGTTCACGTCGATGGGAAGGATCACCATCAAACACGGGCGCTTCCGTGACGATCCAAGACCTTTGGACGAAAGCTGCCCGTGTTATACGTGCGCCCGTTTCAGCCGGGCCTACCTCCGGCACCTCTTCACGTCGAACGAGATCCTCGCCCCCCGCCTGCTGACCCTCCACAACGTCACCTTCTACCAACGGCTGATGGCGCGCCTGCGCGCCGCGGTCGAAGCAGGGCCCGACGTGCTCCTCCAATTGCGGAAGGAAGCGGTGGAGTGGATGCGGCCACTCGGTGGCGACGATTCTCCCCCAGAGCAGGAGCCCTGATCATGTCCACCCCCGACGGTCTCCTCGTCTCGCTACAAGCCGCCCCCGGCGGTGGAGGCAGCTTCGTGTCCAGCCTCGTCCTGATGGTGGCCTTCGTCGCCATCTTCTACTTCGTGATGCTCCGCCCCCAGCAGAAGGAGGCCAAGGAGCAGGCCGCGCTGCTCGCCTCCATCCAGAAGGGGGATCGCGTCATCACCGCCTCCGGCCTCCACGGGAAGGTGCAGGAGGTCAAGGCGGACACGCTGCAGCTCGAGATTGCGCCCACCGTGTTCGTCACGGTCGACCGTGAGTCGGTGCGCCGCAAGGTGGACACGACCAAGGTCGAGACCCCGACGAAGGGGGCGTGATGGAAGGCGGTCTGATCGCACGCCTCGTCGCTTGTGTGGCGGCGGTGCTCCTCGCCGTGTGGCTCCTGCTCCCGACGATCCTCAACTCCGAGGCCTTCATCGGCCCCTCGGTCAAGGCGAACCTGGAGCTCGAGGCCGAACGCGCCAAGATGGAGGAACCGCCGCCGCTGGAGAAGCCGTTCCCCGCCTACGTGGACTGGCTCCCGAACCTGTTCGTCAACCTCGGGCTCGATCTGCAAGGCGGCATCGATCTCACGCTCACCGTCGAGGCCGATCAGGCCGTGCTCGCCACCGTCCAGCGTGACGTTGTGCCCGTGAAGACCGCGGCGGAGAAGGACGGGGTCAAGCTCGCGGACGTGAAGCGGGATCGCCGTCGGCCGGCCCTGTTGATCCTCCCCGGGGAGGGTGTGGGCCTCGACAGTGTGCAGAGCTTCCTGCGCAAGCGGTTCTCCGCCTACGCGTACGACCACACCGAGACGATCGAGGGCAAGGACTGGCTCGTGTTCGGGCTGACGGAGCAGTCCCAGGACGAGATCGCCAAGAACGCGGTGGATCAGGCGCTCGAGACCATCCGGAACCGCATCGACGAGACCGGCGTGAAGGAGCCCTCCATCACGCGCAAGGGCGAGCGGGACATCGCCATCCAGCTCCCCGGCGAGACCGACGTGGAGAAGGCCGTCGCCATCGTCGGGCAGACCGCGCGCCTCGAGTTCATGCTGGTCGACGAGCAGGCTGACCCCACCGCCCTCGAGGCGGGGCTCGCCGCCGCCCAGGCGGCGCTCAGCGCCGAAGATTACGCTGACGACCGCCGGCTCTCCGAGTGGCTCACGGACAACGGCCACCTCGCGCCGGGCCGCCTCCTCCTCTGGGAGTACGCGAAGGCCAAGGGTGTCGAGACCCGCACGGTCCCCCTCGTCCTCAAGGAGGAGGTGATCCTCTCCGGCGACGACGTGAACGACGCGCAGACCAGCCCCAACCCGCAGACCGGCGAGTACTACGTCGCGCTCGAGTTCAAGCCCCGCGGTCAGGCGATCTTCGCCGACGTGACGGGTGAGAACGTCGGGAAGCGGTTCGCCATCGTGCTCGACGACCAGGTCCGCTCGGCCCCGCAGATCCGCGAGCGCATCAACGGAACCGCCAGCATCTCCATGGGCGGGCAGAACATCGACGAGCAGATCAAGGAAGCGGGCATGCTCGCGCTGGTCCTGCGGTCGGGCGCCCTGCCCGCGCCGGTGAGCGTCGGCGAGGTGCGTACCGTCGGTGCATCCCTGGGCGCCCAGGCCATCGACGAGGGGCTCCTCGCCGCCCTTCTCGGCTGCAGCTTCGTGCTGATCTTCGCCGCCGTCTACTACAAGGTCAGCGGGCTCGTCGCGGACCTCACCCTCGTCATCAACGGGGTGATCCTGGTCGCGATGCTCGCGTTGGCGGGCGCGACGCTCACGCTGCCGGGCATCTGCGGCATCGCGTTGACGATCGGCATGGCTGTCGACTGCAACATCATCATCTTCGAGCGCATCCGCGAGGAGCTCCGCGCGGGCAAGTCGATCCGGGCGGCGATCGACGCCGGCTTCGATCGCGCGACCGTCGCGGTGGTCGACAGCAACATCACGACGCTCCTCGCGGGCGTGGTGCTCTACAGCTACGGCTCGGGCCCCATCAAGGGCTTCGCGGTCACCCTGATGATCGGCATCTTCACGACGTTGTTCACCGGTGTGTTCGTCTCCCGGACGCTCATGGACCTGGTCAACCGCGGGCAGCGCGCCCGCATGAGCATCTGAGGTGCGCCCATGATGGAGCTTCTCCCCAAGGACCTCTACATCGACTTCGTCGGCAAGAGGAACTTCTTCTCGGGCATCTCGGCGCTCATGGTGCTGATCAGCATCCTGTTGTTCGTGTTCGTCGGCCCCAACTGGAGCATCGACTTCACCGGCGGCACGGAAGTGCAGATGCACTTCAAGGAGTCGACCGACATCGGCGATGTCCGTGAGGCGCTCGGCACCATCGGGATCAGCGAGGACTCGATCCAGCTCGTCGGCCCTGCTTCCGACAATCGCTACCTCGTGCGCCTGCAGGGCGCGTCGAGCGCGAACCAAGGTGAGGTCGACGCCGTCCGGAGCGCCCTCGTCGCCGGGTTCGGCGCCGACTGGATCGAGGAATTCGATGTCGACGAGGAGGTCGGCACGCGGGCCTCCGTCTCCTACAAGGGTCCCGCCATCCCGCTGGACCGCATCACCGCCGCGCTCGCGTCGCTACCCGGCGTCAAGGTGCAGTCCTCCCCCGAGGAGAACGAGTTCTACGCGCGCCTGCCCGGTGTGGCCGAGGAGATCCGCGCCACACTCGCCAAGGAGCTGGCGGGCCATGACTTCGAGCTCGAGCGCACCGACTCCGTGGGGCCGAAGGTCGGCGGGAACCTGCGTGCCGCGGGCCTCACGTCGATGGTCGTGACGATGGTGCTGCTCACCATCTACGTCGGCGTCCGCTTCGACTTCGCGTTCGCGCCCGGCGCCATCCTCTGCCTGTTCCACGACGCGGCGCTCACGTGCGGCTTCTTCGTGCTCACGCAGCAGGAGTTCGGCCTGTCGATGATCAGCGCGATCCTGACGCTCGTCGGGTACTCCATCAACGACACGATCGTCATCTACGATCGAATCCGCGAGAACATGGAGAAGTACCGCAAGCAGGACCTCCACAAGCTCATCAACGACAGCATCAACCAGACGCTCTCGCGGTCGATCATCACCAACGGCGCCACCGCGCTCGCGCTCGTGCCGTTCCTGATCTGGGGTGGGTCGGTCCTGCGCACGTTCGCCACCGCGATGATCATCGGCATCATCGTCGGCAGCTACTCGACCATCTACGTCGCCAGCCCGCTGATGATCATCATCAAGGAGAACCAGGACAGCATCCTGCGCCTCTTCGGGTTGAACAAGAAGCCGCCCTCCGGCCCCGCAGCCGGGAGCCCCGACGCATCGGCCGTCTCCGCGCCCCTTTCGCCTTGACCCCCCCTCCTGGCGCCGGTATACAGCGGCCAAACCATTCGAGTTTCTGATGACGAAGAGCGAGCTGGTCGACGCGGTGGCCCGCCGGCAGAACCTCCCCCGACAAACGGCCGAGCGTGTGGTCAACGTCCTGTTCGACTCCATCCGGGACGCCCTCCTTCGGGGCGACCGGGTGGAGATCCGCGGGTTCGGGTCGTTCAAGGCGCGGCATTATGAGGGCTACACGGGGAGGAATCCCCGTACCGGGGTGCCGATCTTCGTGTCGCCGAAGGTCTTGCCGGTCTTCAAGGTCGGCAAGGACCTCAGGATCCGGGTAAATGGGGGCATGGACCCCGAGGAATGATCCCCTTCGCGCTGTTGGTGCCGGCCGTGTTCGCCGGCAGTGTCTACATCAACGGTGTGCGGGCCGATCTCCTGCCCGAGGTGACCGTCACCAACGCGACCGTCCGGTTCGATGGCCAGGGCAACGTGTGGATCGACGCCCCCGGCTACCGGGTCCAGGTGGTGCAGCCCGGCGAAGATGCCGGGCCGGGCCCGTCGGCCCCCGCCACGTCCTCGCCGTCCTCGGCCACTTCGTCGAACGCGCGGGTCGGTTCGGGCGCCTGGTGGCTCGTGACGGAGGACAACGGCTCCTCCGGGCACACGCTAGAGGTGGTGGTCAACGGCACGCTCGTCCGTCGCATCGCGTCAGGCGAGCCCCAGCTGATCTTCGACCTCGGCCCCTTCCTGCGGGCCGGCAGCAACCTCGTCGTGATCAACGCCCTGGCCGGGTCCACGCCCAGCGGCGGCGCGCTCACGGTGTACGTCGGCCGGGGCAACAACCTCTCCGGTACCATCCGCCTCGACAACCCCGACGTCTCCTACAGCCGACGCGCCTCAGACGGGGCGAACGGCGGCGGCGGGCGTCAATACACCCTCACCGTTCCCTGACCCGAAGGCTTCCTGACTCCCAGGCGGCCTGTTCACAGTCCCCTGAACCTCGCGCGGAGCACTGGTGGCAGCATCTCTTCATCACCGGGGAACGGAAAAGCGCACCTACGTCCTGGACACGAACGTGCTCCTGCACGATCCGGGTGCGTTGCTGGTCTTTCACGAGCATGATCTCGTCATCCCGATCACCGTCATCGAGGAGGTCGACAAGTTCAAGCGCGAGCTGACTGAGCTCGGCCGCGCCGCGCGCACGGTGTCACGCCAGCTCGACGGGATGCGCGCCACCGGCCGCATCCGTGAAGGCGTGCCGCTCCCCGGCGGAGGCAAGCTCCGTGTCGAGTTGGGCCAGGTGGGCGACGTGGGTGAGCTCTTCGCCGGCGCCGCGCACACCAACGACAACGTCATCCTCCAGACCGCCATGAAGCTCCATCGCGAGGCCAAGAACGGCACCGTGATCTTCGTCAGCCGCGACGTCAACATGCGCATCAAGGCCGACGCGCTCGGCATGCTGGCGGAGGACTACGAGCACGCTCACGTCGACATCGACGAGGCCTACACCGGCGTCATCGAGCGCGAGGTCGACGGCGACGTGGTGAGCGAGATGTACAACAAGGGATGGATGGCGGAGGAGGGCGTCGGCATCTGCCCCCACCAGTTCGTCATCCTCAAGAACGCCTCGCAGCCGGGCCAGACGGCGATGACCCGGTACGACGCGAAGCAGAAGCGCTTGCTGCTCGTCGGTCGGTACAAGGAGGGCGTGTGGGGCATCTTCGCCCGCAATCGCGAGCAGCTCTTCGCTCTCGACCTGCTGCTCGACGACACGGTCCCCCTCGTGACGCTCGACGGCATGGCCGGCACCGGAAAGACCCTGCTCGCCATCGCCTGCGGCCTCCAGCGCGTGGCCGACGACAAGCATTACCGCCGCCTCGTGGTGGCGCGCCCGATCTTCCCGCTCGGCAAGGACGTGGGCTTCCTCCCCGGCACGCTCGAGGAGAAGCTCAACCCCTGGATGAAGCCCATCTTCGACAACCTCGACCTGCTGCTCGGCGGCGAAGAGGGGCGGGAGAACCCGGGCCGCGGTGGGAAGAACGCACCTCCCAACTACCAGGCGTTGATCGACCAGAAGATCATCGAGGTCGAGCCGCTCACCTACATCCGCGGGCGCAGCCTGCCCCGCCAGTACCTCGTGATCGACGAGGCGCAGAACCTCACCCCGCATGAGGTCAAGACCGTCATCACGCGCGCGGGAGAGGGCACGAAGGTGATCCTCACGGGCGATCGCTACCAGATCGACAATCCCTACGTGGACGCCACGTCCAACGGCTTGTCCTACGTGGTCGAGCGCTTCCGCACCTCGCCGATGGCCGGGCACGTCACGCTCCGGAAGGGCGAGCGCAGTCCGCTCGCCGAGACGGCGGCGTCGCTTCTCTGACGTGATCCTCCATCGCTTCGAGACCGTGGCTTCCACGCAGATCGTGGCGCGGGAGCTGGCGGAGGCCGGGGCGCCTCACGGCACGGTCGTGCTCGCGGAGGAGCAGACCGCGGGCCGGGGGCGCCTCGATCGTCGCTGGGACAGCGCCCGTGGGCTGAACCTGACGTTCACGCTCGTGTTGCGCCCGCGCATCGCGGCGCGGGACGCCCCCCTCCTCACGCTCGGGGCCGCCGCAGGCCTCGCGGTGGCGTTCGACCTGCGCGTGAAGTGGCCGAACGATTTGGTGACGGGGGAGGGGAGGAAGGTCGCCGGCCTCCTCGCGGAGATGGACACCGTCGGCGATCGCGTCGGGTTCGTGCTCCTCGGCGTGGGCCTGAACGTCAACCAGGTGAGCTTCCCCGCGGCGCTTCCGAACGCGACAAGCCTCGCGACGATTTCGGGCCCACAAGACCGTGACGAAGTGTTGGAACGCGCCATCGCGTCGATCCTCGCGTGGTCCGAGCACCCCGACCGGCTGACCCTGTGGCGCCAGCGCGCCCACACGCTCGGCAAACACGTGCGCATTGGTCCTACGGAGGGGATCGCCACGGCTTTGCGCGACGACGGCGCGCTCATCGTCGGCGGCGTGCCCGTGCTCGCGGGCGAGATCGGCTGACCTTCAGGGCAGGTACGCCGTCTCTCCGAACGACTCGATCACCGCGCCCGCGTCCGCGAGGAGGACGCGCGAGTGGCTCGCGTAGGACGGCGCCCAACGCAGCGCCTGATCGGGACCCAAGCCGAGCCAATGACACGCGAGGGCGCGGATGACGCCGATGTGGGTCACGACGACGACGCGCTGATCGGCGAACTCCTGGGCATCCCACCACGTGGTTGCGCGGGCGAAACACTCGCCGTAGCTCTCGCCGCCGGGCGGGCGCGCGTTCACGTAGTCGTCCCAGTAGGCGGTGGTGCCGGCGGGATCGTCGATCGTGAGGTCCTCCCAGCCACGGCCATCCCACCGCCCCATGTCCTGCTCGCGGAGGGCGGGCACGAGGATCGGGGTGGGGGACAGATGGCGCGCGAGGGTGGTGCAGCGGGAGAGGTCGCTCGTGATGACCACGTCGGGAGCGGGGTACGCACGGCGGAGCCACTCCGCGGCCGCGGCGCTCTGGGCCTCGCCCCGCGGCGAGAGCCGCGCATCGGACTGACCGCGACATACACGGCTGCCCGCCACCTCGCCGTGCCGGAACAGGTGGACACGGACGACGGACGCGGAGGGGATGATCCGCATGGTGGGCTTGTCGAACATCGTCCGCCGGTTATCCCGGCGCTCCCGGTTCAGGAGATTGATGCTGCTGGTCGTCGACGTAGGCAACACCAACACCGTGATCGGCCTGTTCGACGGGCCCCGCGTCACCCACCACTGGCGCATCTCGACGCTTCAGCGCACGACGGACGAGTTCGGCATCTTGTTGCTGCAGCTCCTCGCCCACCAGAAGGTGGCGCCCGCCGACATCTCGGGGGTGGCCGTGTGCACCGTGGTGCCGTCGGTCCTGTACGCCATCGAGAAGGGCGTGCGCCGGTATCTCGACGTGACCGCGCGTGTGCTCGACCACAAGAGCGCCCTCGGCTTCCCGGTCCACATCGACAACCCGCGCGAGCTCGGTCCTGACCGCGTGGTCAACGCTGTCGCGGCGATGGAGCGGCACGCGCCTCCGTTCCTCATCGTCGACTTCGGCACGGCGACCACCTTCGACTGCGTGGACGCGTCGGGCGCCTACGTCGGCGGCGCGATCGCGCCCGGCCTCCAGATCTCGGCGGACGCCTTGTTCTCGAAGACCGCGCGGCTGCCCCGCGTCGAGGTGCAACGGCCCGACGTCGCCATCGGTCGGAACACGACAGCGGCGATGCAGTCGGGCGTGTTCTGGGGCTATGTCAGCCTCGTGGACGGGCTGGCGCGCCGCTGCAAGGACGAGCTCGGCGGAGAGGTGCACTGCATCGCGACGGGCGGGCTCTCCAACCTGGTCGGGCGGGCGTGCAAGGAGATCGACGAGGTCGACGAGCATCTGACCCTCCACGGCCTCCGGCTGTGGTTCGAACGGGGCGCTCCATGAGCGACATTCCCTGGGCCAAGCTCGGCATCCCCGAGAGTCTCCGGCCCGTCGTCGAGCCCACCGCGCCGCAGCAGCTTCGTTTCGCGGCCGCGAAGGCGGCGCTCCCGGCCACCCCCGAAGCGCTCCTCGGCATGCTCTACGTGCTCGCGTGCGGGGAGGACGTCGAGGTGCGCGCCACCGCGCTCGAGACGTTGAAGTCCATGCCTGGCCTGTTGGAGGCGCTCTCCCAGCGTACGCACAGCAAGGTGTTGGAGCTCATCGCCACCACGCGCCCCGACCGTGCGCTCGACGAGCGGATCATGGTCATCCGCGGCGCAAACGATCGCACCGCCACCCTCATCGCGAGCCGTGCCGACGAGGCGTTGTGCGACATCATCGCCCAGAACCACGAGCGGCTGCTGCTCACGCCGCAGGTGATCGTGGCGTTGCACCAGAACCCGCGGTGCCCAGAAGCGCCGCTGGAGCGCGCGATCGCGTTCATGCGCATGCAGCAGTGTTTGCCGGAGCTCCCCGCGTCACGCCGCGCGCCTGGGGACCCCACGCCGGCCGTCTCGCCGCAGAGCGCGGCCCATAGGGCGGCGGCCGCCCCCGCCTTCGACCTGGAAGCCGAGATCGAGGCGGCGTTGTCGGGCATGGCCTCGCCCCACCTCGAGCAGAAGTCGAAGCTCGCGCTCTTCGACCTCGACGGGGTCAAGCCCGAAGGGCTCGAGGGCTTCGCGTTCGACTTCAAGGACGATGACAACTTCTCCTTCGACCTGCTCGACGAGGGTGGGGAGGAGGGCGAAGACGCCAACATGAAGGCGAGCATCGAGAAGCGCATCGCCGCCATGAGCGTCGGCAAGAAGCTGAAGCTCGCCTACCTCGGCAACAAGTCGGTGCGCAGCATCCTCATCCGTGACCGAAACAAGCTCGTGGCCGTGGCCGTCGTGAAGAGCGGCCGGCTCACGGACGCCGAGGTGCTCTCACACGCGGGCAACCGCAACCTCCCCGACGAGGCGCTGCGGGAGATCGCGACAAATCGCGAGTGGACGCGGAAGTACCCGGTGAAGGTCGCCCTCGTGAACAACCCGAAGTGCCCGCCGAGCGTGGCGGTTTCGCTCGTCACGCACCTGCAGATCAAGGATCTCTCCTCCTTGTCGCGCAACCGGAACGTCTCGAGCGTCGTGTTCACCCTGGCGTTGAAGATGGCGAAGCAGAAGTCGAACTGAACATTTGTTCCGGGTATGGGCGGCGGTACCCGGGACAGGGAGCAGGCGGCGTGCTACGCGGGGAATCCAGGCGGCGATCCGGGCCGCCCGTGCGCGGATCCAACCAGCATCCCGAGGTTCTCATCGAGACCGCCCCGACCGAACCGCTCGAGCGTGTTCTGGACTTCAACGACTCCGATCGCCTGCGGGAGCTGGCGGGAGAGGTCGGGAAGAACCTGCAGCTCATCGGACGCCTGTCGGGTACGCGGGTGTCGCAGCGGGGCGCGCAGGTGCGGGTCCTGGGCGCGGAGGAGGCTGTCGTCCTGGCCGTGCGCGTGTTGGAGCAGCTCTACGCGCTCGCCTCGACCGGCACGCCCATCACCCTCGTCGATGTGGACCAGGCCGCGCGCCTCCTGCGCAGCGAGCCCGACGCCCAGCTGATCGACTACCGGTCCGACGTGGTCATCACCGGGGCCCGCAAGCGCGCGATCTACCCGCGCACGCCGCGGCAGAAGACCTACGTGCACGCGTTCGACGAGAACGACGTGGTCTTCGGCGTCGGCCCCGCCGGCACCGGCAAGACCTACCTCGCGATGGCGGTGGCCGTCGCGGCGCTCCTCAAGGACCAGGTCCGGCGCATCGTGTTGTGCCGGCCGGCCGTCGAGGCGGGGGAGAAGCTCGGGTTCCTGCCCGGTGACCTCGCGGAGAAGGTGAACCCCTACCTGCGCCCCCTGTACGACGCGCTCTACGACATGGTCGACGAGGAGCGCGCCGCCCGGCTCATCCAGAAGGGCGTGATCGAGGTCGCGCCGCTCGCCTTCATGCGCGGCCGCACGCTCAACAACGCGTTCATCATCCTCGACGAGGCACAGAACACGACGAGCGAGCAGATGAAGATGTTCCTGACCCGCCTGGGGAACGACTCGCGCGCCGCCATCACCGGTGACCTCTCCCAGGTCGACCTGCCCCGCCACACCCGGTCCGGCCTCGTCGAGGCGCTCCGCATCGTCGAGGGCATCGCGGGCATCGGCGTCATCCGCTTCCGCGACGACGACATCGTCCGCCACCCGCTGGTGAGCGAGATCGTGCGCGCCTACGACCGTGAAGCCGCCCGCACCGAGGACGTGCGGCCCGCCTCCCGTCCCGCTCCCGATTGGCGCGCCCGCCGTGGGCCCGCCCGTGACCGCTCCCGCGAGTTCGATCCGAATCCGGAGGGGAGCGAGGGTGGCGACTCGGCTTGAGACGCTGAAGCTGATGCTCGCGCCGGACACGTTGCTCCGGCGCTCGCTCGCGTTTGTCGTCACCTGCATGGCGTGCGCGGCGCTGCTCACCGATTTCTCGCTGACCGGGAACCTCGATCTGCGCGAGGGGGACGTGGCCCCGCGCGACGTCATCGCGCCCATCGCGTTCCCGTTCGTCAACGTGGGCGTCACGGCGGAGCGCCAGCGCCTCGCGGAAGCGCAGGTCCCCCCGGTGTTCGACGCCGACCTGACGTTGTCGAAGCGCATCGAGAACCGGGTCTCCCAGGCGTACGACATGGCTCGGCGGCGCTGGGAGGCCGGTACCGTCTCGGGCCCGCGCGGGTCGGTCCCGCCCTCCCCAGCCGACACCGCTGGGATCCTCGCCGAGTTTGCCGCGGCGCTCGAGTTGCCGGTGCAGCCCGGCGACCTCGACGCCATCGCCGTCGCGGGCTTCTCGCAGCGCGTCGAAGAGCTCACGATCGAGCTCCTGGGCGTCGCGATGCGGCGGAACATCATCCAGGACCGCACGTCGCTGCCGGAGCCGCAGCGGCCGATCACGGTGGTGAACCTCTTCGGGGACGTGCGCGAGGAGTCGATCCTCGAGGACTACAGCCTGATCCGCACCCCCGACGAGGCGCGGCAGGCGGTGACCTTCCACGTGCTCGAGCGGTACGGCGCGTCGCGCGATGCCGCGGTCGTGGCCGCCGCCGCGAACATCGCGCGCGCCGCGGTCCGGACGAACTTCACCCACAACCCGGAGCTGACGGAGGAGCGAAAGGCCAGCGCGCGCGCGGCTGTGGGGGCGGTCGAGGTCGAGGTGCGGCGGGGCACGCGGGTCATCGCCGCGGGGGACGTGCTCACGGCCCCTCAGGAGCAGATGCTCACGGCCATGCGGCGCACGAACGCGCAGGCCGGCGGCTTCGGTGGCTTCGTCAGCTGGTTCGTGTTCGTCGCGGCGGTCATCGGCGTCACGCTCGTGTTCGCCCAATCCACCATCCGCAAGTTCGCGTCGCGCACCCGCGACCGCGAGGCGCTCGGCTTCGCGCTGCTGCTCGTGCTCGCCTTCGGCCGGTTCCTCTCCTCGACCGCGGCGCTCATCACGCTGCCGACCGTCGTGGATCCCAAGCTGCTCGCGCTCCTGGTGCCCGTGGCCGGCGGCGCCATGCTCGTGCGCATCCTCGTGAACAGCGAGAGCGCGCTCATCTGGGCGCTGGTGGCCTCGCTCTTCTCCGGCGTCCTGATGGACGCCTCGCCGCTCCTGATGGCCTGGTACGTCGTGACCGCGCTCGTCGCCACCACGGCCGTCGGGCCTGCCCGCGAGCGGCTGGTGGTCCTACGCGCGGGCCTCTGGTGCGGGCTCGCCGGCGCGGTGTTCGTGCTGGTGGTCGGGCTCCTGCGGGGGCAGGATCCCGGCGGCGACGATCCGTTCACGTTCACGACCGCGGTGATGGCGTTCGTGACCGCGCTCCTCGCGGGGCTGCTGAACGCGGTGCTTGCGCTCGGGATGGTGCCCGCCTTCGAGCTGTTCGGGTTCGTGACCGACTACAAGCTCCTCGAGCTGGCGAGCCTGAACCACCCGCTGCTTCGCCAGCTGATGCTCCGCGCGCCCGGCACGTACCACCACAGCGTGATCGTGGGGACCCTCTCCGAAGCCGCGTGCGAGACCATCGGCGCCAACGCGCTCCTGGCCCGCGTCGCCTGCTACTTCCACGACATCGGGAAGGGGCTCAAGCCGCAGTACTTCATCGAGAACCAGCGGGACACCGGCAACCGCCACGATCGCCTCTCGCCCGAGGCGTCGGCCGCCGTGATCATCAACCACGTGCGCGAGGGCGGGGTGCTTGCGCTCCAGCACCAGCTCCCGCGGCCGATCGTGGACAACATCTACATGCACCACGGCACGGGCCTCATCCAGTACTTCTACGCGCGCGCCAAGGAGAACGCTGGCGCCGGCGAGGAGGTGGACGAGCGGATCTTCCGGTACCCCGGCCCCAAGCCCGACAGCCGCGAGGCCGGCATCATCATGCTGGCCGACAAGGTCGAGGCCGCGTGCCGCACCATCCGCGAGCCCAACGAGGAGCGCATCCGCGCGATGATCCAGCAGATCATCAACAGTGTGATGACCGACGGCCAGCTCGAGAACTGCCCGATCACGCTCCGCGAGCTCTACCAGATCGCCGACACGTTCACGACCGTGCTCCTCGGCATCTACCACCACCGCATCGAGTACCCAGCCACCAAGGAGATCTCCTCGGGCAAGGGGCGTTTCGTCCCCGTGCCGAGGCAGGGCACGATCACCTTGGAGATCATGAACCCCCTCAAGTCGGCGCCCCCGCCCCTCGGGGCCCCCCGGCCCGGCCCGCCCGCCGGGCCCGCCGACGATACGCCGCTCCCGCGCCGCGTGGACGAGTCCTGAATGCCCGTGTCCGTCAGCAAGCAAGGGGTCAAGCACCCCCTCCGCCCGGTGTCCACCGACGCGCGCGCGCTCCTCAAGCACCTCGGCAAGCCGAAGGCCGAGCTCTCCATCCTGTTGTGTGACGACGCGTTCATTCGCGACCTGAACGCCCAGTGGCGCCAGAAGGACGAGCCCACCGACGTGTTGTCGTTCGCGATGGGGGAGGGGGAGGGGGCCGACGTAAACCCCGATCTGCTCGGCGACATCGTGATCTCCGTGGAGACCGCGGCGCGCCAGGGCGCCGCCCTGGGCCTCACGCTCGACCAGGAGATCCGGGTGCTCCTCGTCCACGGCCTGCTCCACCTCCTCGGCTATGACCACATCGATCCCGCCGACGCCCCCGAGATGCGCGCCCGCGAAGCCGAGCTCCTCGCGGTCCTCGGCGGCGGAACCGGGCTCGTCGACCGCGGGGGAGACGGAGAGGTGGTTTCACGCGACGGGGCGGGATAAACGCGCGCCATGGCCAGCACCGTCGACCTCCCCGCCCTCGCCTCCACTCTCCGTGAGCGCCTCGTGTCGCTCCGGGGGCATCTTTGACGTAGACGGGAAGCTCGAGCAGATCGCGGATCTCGACCGTCAGGCCGCCATCCCCGAGTTCTGGAACGACGCGAAGCGCGCCCGTGAGATCCTCAAGAAGAAGACCCAGATGGAGAAGGGCGTCCGCCTTTTCCAGGAGTCGTGGGGTCGCCTCGAGGACGCGGAGACCTACCTGGAGCTCGCCGACGAGGAGGGGGATCCCTCCATCGCGAAAGAGGCGGGTGTCGCGTTGGAGCGCCTCGAGGGTGAGCTGCGCGCGATGGAGATCCGCCGCATGCTCGGGGAGGAGAGCGACGACGCGGGCGCCATCCTCGAGGTGAACTCGGGGGCGGGCGGCACCGACGCCGCCGACTGGGCCGACATGCTCAAGCGGATGTACCTCCGCTGGGCCGACCGGATGGGCTTCAAGGTCAAGATCATCGACGAGCAGCTGCACGAGGAGGCGGGGATCCGCTCCTGCACGCTGGAGGTCGAGGGTGACTACGCGTACGGCTACCTCAAGGGCGAGATCGGCGTGCACCGCCTCGTCCGCATCAGCCCGTTCGACTCGAACGCGCGCCGTCACACCGCGTTCGCCTCTGTGGCCGCCTACCCGGACATCGAGGAGGACATCGAGGTCGTGATCCTGGAGAAGGATCTCCGCATCGACACCTTCCGCTCCGGCGGGCCGGGCGGGCAGAGCGTCAACACGACCGACTCGGCGGTGCGCATCGTGCACAACCCGACCGGGATCGTGGTGCAGTGCCAGAACGAGAAGTCGCAGCTCAAGAACCGCTCCACCGCGATGAAGATGTTGCGGGTGAAGCTGTACCAGCTCGAGCTGGAGCGCCGGCAGTCCGAGCGCGACCTCGTCAACGCGACGAAGAAGAAGATCGAGTGGGGTAGCCAGATCCGCAGCTACGTGCTCCAGCCCTACCGCCTCGTGAAGGACGTGCGTACCGGCATGGAGACGGGGGACACCGACGCGTTCCTCGACGGGCGGATCCTCCCCTTCATGGAGCAGTACCTGGTCGCACGCGCGAACGGCACGCTCGGTGAGGGCGGCGCGGGCGACGAGTAGCCGCGTGGGCTCCTTTTCCGCGGAGGTGTCCGGAGCGTCGTTCTTCGAGCGCGTGAAGTCGCTCCCGATGCTGGGGATCGGGGTGTCGACCGAGTACGGCGCTCGCGACGCGCCGGGCGCGCTCGATCCCGCGGCGTTGCGGGCGGCGCATCCGCGGTGGGGCGCGTTTCTCGAGGTGGGTGTCGAGATCGCGAAGGGCCTGGACGCGGACGCCCGCGCCTGGGCCGCGAACGGCTGGCCGACCACCTACCACTTCCTCGACGTGAACCTGGACGAGCCCGCGGACCTCGATCCACGCTGGCTCGACGCGGTGCGGGCCACGATCGATGTGCTCGATCCTGCCTGGCTCTGCGGCGACGCTGGCCTCTGGCACTTCGGCGCCCGCGAGCGCGGCCACATGTTGCTCCTGCCCCCGATCCTCACGGCGGATGCCGCGCGGGGGATGGCCGAGGGCATCGTGGCGCTGCGCGCGGCCACCGGCAGGGAGGTGCTCCCCGAGAACCCGCCCGGCGTGGCCTTCGTGGGGGACCTGACGCTGCTCGACTTCTTCGCGCGCGTTGCCGAGGCCGCCGACACCGGGCTCCTGCTCGATCTGTCCCACCTCGCGATCTACCAGCACCTGCACGGGCGCGACGTCCTCCATGGCCTCGACGCCTTCCCGGCCGAGCGCGTGGTCGAGATCCACCTCGCCGGCGGCGTGGAGCGGGAGGCGGGGGGCTTCCGTTGGATCGAGGACGAGCACGGCACCACGCTCCGCCCCGAGGTGTGGCGCCTCCTCGACGCGCTCGCGCCGCGCCTGACGAACCTCAAGGCCGTCGTCCTCGAGTGCGAGCGCAACCCGATCGCCCAGGTGGCGCCGCTGTTCGCGCAGCTCGAGCGCCGTCTCGGGAGCTGGGCCGCCCCCTCCGGGGCGTCGTGACCCCGCCCGACCTGCAGCGTGTCGTGGTGCGCATGCTCTACGATCCCGCGCTGGTCGAGCGGATCTACGGGGGCGCCCCGGTCGAGGGCCTGGATCCCGCGGCCCGCGCGCACCTCACCCGGGTCGATCGCAGGGCCTGGGCCACCGACCCCTACCGCCGCGCGCGCACCCTCCAGGCGCTGCTCGAGGAGTTCCCGGCCTCCGCGGCCGAGGTGGGCGTGTCCGGCCTGGACCGCTTCTTCGGGGAGCGGGCCTTCCATGCCGCGATCCAGGCGAGAGGGTCGTTGGCGGAGGCCTTCGGGGCGTGGATCGCGCCGATGGCAGGGCCGGTGGCCGAGATCGAGCGCGCCGTTGTCGCCGTCCGCCGGGCCGCCGAGAAGCCACTTCCCGTGTTGGAAGCTGGTACCTTGCTTTGCGCCGGGACGGTCGTTCCCCTCGCGCTCCCCACGGGCACGTGCGCGCGCTGGGAGGGCCTCCGCGCCGCGCTCGCCCCCGAGCCTGTCCCGCGGCTCCTCGCCGGCTTCCGCGCCCCCGCGCGGGCCCCTGCGGCGAAGCGGGCGCCCGTCGAGCACCTCCTGGTAGAGCGTGGCGCGGACGGCGAAGGAGTCGGGCATGGCAGCCTCGGGCTGCACGAGCTGCTGGTCCGCGCGCGCCGGCCGGTCCTCCGGCGCGTGTTGCACCGGGAGGCCCTCCGTCACGGGGCCAAGCCCGCGGAGGCGGACGAGATCCTCGACGGCCTCGTGAGCGACGGGCTGCTGATCGGCGGGTGAGGCGACGCCGCGATCGCCGCGCCGCGATCGCCCGGGGACACGGGTTGGAAGCGCGACGCGGTGCGGGCGGCACGGACCTTGCTCTACTCTCCTCCCTGCTGGAGTCTGCATGACGCTCTTCCACCGCTCGGCCCTCGCCGGGACGCTCGCCCTCGTGCTCTCCGGCTGCGGCTCCGCGCACAGCATGCTGCTCATGGCCGACACCGCCATGGAGTGCACCAGAGACAGGGAGGGGGTCCCACGGCGCGGCTTCGTCGACGACCTGCAGCCGGAAGGCTGCGGCTACACGGTGGGCGCCGTCGACGAGCCAGGGAACACGCAGCTCGTTCTCGACGTACCAGCGTTCGCGGACGCCGCGGCGGGAAACCCCGCGTCCGTCGTGTACACGCTCCCGGACGCCGCCGTGCGCCTCGAGGTGCTCGTCGGGTGCGGCCTTGGGGAGGACTGGTGCGGAGAGGACCGGGGGAGCGGGTCCCTCTCCCGCACCTTCACCCCCACGTCCGGCACGCTGACGGTCGACGTGACGCCCGACGGCGACGAGGCTGACGCGGTCGTGATCCTCGACGACGTAGAGCTCGAGGACGAGTCCGGGGAGACCGTCGTGGTCGACACCACGTGGGACGTGCGGCTGTACGCCGCACACTAGCCAACAACAGGCCGAGCGGCGGGTTAGACCGCGCCCGCCATGTACACCTTCGATCCCGAACGCCTCGACAAGGTCCACGCGCTGGAAGCCGATGGCGTCCGCACGTACCCCTCCGCCTCGCCCGTCACCCACACATCCGAGGACGTGCGCACCGCCGCCGAGGGCCAGCCCGACGAGGCCCTGGAGGGCCTGGGCCTCTTCGTGCTCGCGGGGCGGCTCCTGTTCAAGAACGAGATGGGGAAGGCCGGCTTCGGCCGCCTGCTCGATCGGGACGGGCGCGTGCAGGTGTACGTGAAGAAGGACGAGGTGGGCGAGCCCGCCTTCGCGCTCTGGAAGAAGTTCGACCTCGGCGACATCGTGTACGTCGAGGGCACGCTGATGCGCACGCGCACGGGCGAGCTCACGGTCAAGGTCGCGACGATCCGCCTGCTGGCGAAGTGTACGGCGTCCCTGCCCGACAAGTTCCACGGCATCGCCGATCCGGAGCTCCGGCAGCGCCAGCGCTACCTCGACCTGTTCATGAACGACGAGACCCGGGAGACCTTCCGGCGCCGCTCGCAGATCGTTCGGTACATCCGGAACTTCTTCGAGGCGCGGGCGTACCTCGAGGTCGAGACCCCGATGATGCACCCCATCCCCGGGGGCGCCACCGCGCGGCCGTTCGTGACCCACCACAACGCGCTGGATACGGACCTTTTCCTCCGCATCGCGCCCGAGCTGTACCTCAAGCGGCTCGTGGTCGGCGGGTTCGAGCGGGTGTTCGAGATCAACCGGAACTTCCGCAACGAGGGCATCGACTCGACGCACAACCCCGAGTTCACGATGCTCGAGTGGTACCAGGCGCACGCCACCTGGCGGGACCTCGTCGACATGACCGAGGAGATGCTCGCGGGGTGCGCCGAGGCGGTTTGTGGGACGACCGAGATCACCTACCAGGGGCAGGCGATCTCGATGGCGCGGCCCTTCCGGCGGGTCGGCTACGACGCGCTGGTGTCCGAGGCCACCGGGCTCTCCGCCGCGGAGATCCGCGACCCCGCGGCCCTGCGCGCGTGGTGGATCGAGCGCCACGGCGACGACGGCAAGGTACCGAAGACCATCGGGCGCCTGTGGGAGGCCGTGTTCGACGAGCACGTCGAGAAGGGGCTCGTCCAGCCCACGTTCGTGACCCGCTTCCCCATCGAGATCTCGCCGCTCGCGCGCCGTAACGACGACGAGCCGGACATCGCCGATCGGTTCGAGCTGTTCATCGCCGGGCGGGAGATCTCCAACGGGTTCACCGAGCTGAACGACCCGGTCGACCAGGCCGGGCGCTTCGAGGCGCAGGTGAACAGCCGCACGGCGGGCGACCAGGAGGCGATGCACTTCGACGAGGACTACGTCCGCGCCCTCACCTTCGGCCTCCCGCCGACCGCGGGGGAGGGGCTCGGGATCGACCGCCTCGTCATGTTGCTGACGGACTCGGCGAGCATTCGCGACGTCATCCTGTTCCCGACGCTCCGTCCGCGGGCGTAGCCGACGGAGCTCGCCTCCGACTTCGGCTCCGTTGCTCGGAAGTCACGAATTCCCTTCACTCCGCCCGGAGCGCGAGGGCGTCCCCCTCGGGGCCCCCGCACCGGTTAGGCCCCGCCTCGCATGAACTTCCCGCTGCTCATCGCGTGGTCGCACCTCCGGTCCCGTCGTCAGGACGCTGGTGTGAGCATGATCGCCGTGCTCTCCGTCCTCGGCGTGACGCTCGGCGTGCAGATGCTGATCATCGTGCTCTCCGTCATGGCGGGCTTCGAGTTCGACCTGCGGGACAAGATCCTGGGCAGCAACGCCCACCTCGTCGTGCTCGAGTACGGCGGCCCCATCGACGATCCGGTCAACGTCGTGCAGAAGATCCAGGCGGTCGACGGCGTCGTCGCCGCCGCGCCGTTCGTCTACACGGAGGTGATGCTGCGTAGCGCCTACGCGACGTCGGGCGGCATCCTCAAGGGCATCGATCCGGTGCAGACGCCGCGGGTGACCGACGTTGCCAACGACATCAAGGTTGGCCCTTCCGGCGCGTTGGTTTCCCTCGAAGACAAGCAGGCCGTCCTGGCCGGGCTCGCCACGCCGGCCGTCGCGGTCGCGCAGGACGTGACCGACACCGAGGTGCTGCCGGGCATGCTCCTCGGCGAGGGGCTCGCGGATCAGCTGAAGGTCTACCCGGGGGACCGCGTCTGGGTCATCAACCCCATCGGCGGCGGGGCCGGCCCCTTCGGCGTCCCCATCCCCATCACCAAGACCTTTCGGGTCGCCGGCATCTTCTACACCGGCATGTACGAGTACGACACGAAGTGGAGCTACGTGACCATCCCCGACGCCCAGGCCTTCCTGTCGCTCGACGGCGACGTCACCGGCGTGGAAGCGCGGGTCGAGATGGATCGCCTCTACGACGTGGGCATCATCAGCGCCGCGATCGAAGAGGCGCTGACCTACCCCTACTTCACCAAGAACTGGCTCCAGATGAACGCCGCGCTCTTCTCCGCTCTGAAGCTGGAGAAGTACGTGATGGGCATCATCCTGGCGCAGATCATCACGGTCGCGGCGGTCGGCATCGTCACGAACCTCATCGTCATGGTCATCACGCGCGCCCGGGAGATCTCCATCCTCAAGGCGATGGGCGCCAGCCGCTCCGCGATCCAGCTCATCTTCGTGCTGGAGGGGCTGATCGTGGGGGTCGTCGGGACATGCCTCGGGACGTTCCTTGGGTTAGCGGGGTGCGCCGCCCTCGATCGTTACCAGTTCCCTTTGGACACCAACGTGTACTACCTCGACTCGCTGCCCGTGGTGGTAGAGCCCGCCACCGTGGTGACCGTCGTGGTGGGGGCCCTCGTGACGTGCTTCCTCGCGACGTTGTACCCGGCGTTCCGCGCCGCCTCGATCGATCCGGTCGAAGGGCTGCGGTACGAGTGATGGGTGTCGCGCTCGAGGTTCGGGGGCTGAGCCGCCACTTCCAGAAGGGGGGGCAGCGGATCGACGTGCTTCGGGGGGCCGATCTCGACCTGGCGCCGGGGGACAGCGTCGCGCTCCTCGGGCAGTCCGGCTCCGGAAAGTCGACCTTCCTCCACATCCTGGGCGCGCTCGAGCCGCCCTCCGCGGGTGAGGTCAAGGTGGACGGTCGTGTGCTCCACACCCGCCCGCTCGCCGAGATCGACGCCTATCGCAACCGGCAGGTCGGCTTCGTGTTCCAGTTCCACCACCTCCTCCCCGATCACTCGGCCGTCGACAACGTCGCGATGCCGGCGATCATCGGCGGGATGCCGACAGTGGACGCCCGTACGCGCGCCCGTACGCGCCTCGCGCAGGTGGGGCTCGGCCATCGGCTCACCCACAAGCCCGGGGAGCTCTCCGGTGGGGAGCAACAACGCGTCGCGCTCGCGCGGGCCATGCTCCTCGAGCCGGGGCTGCTGCTCGCGGACGAGCCGACCGGGAACCTCGACCCCTCGACGGCCTCCGAGATCCTCGACCTCTTGCTCGATCTGAACCGCGAACAGCGCGCCACCCTCGTGGTGGTGACCCACTCCGCCGAGCTGGCGTCCCGCTTTCCGCGTCGCCTGCGCCTCGTCGACGGGCGCTTCCAGGAGGCCGCGTGAGCTTCTCCCTGCTCGCGGCGCTGCTCGTGCCCGCCGTCTACGCCGAGGCCCCCGCGCCGGCCGTCGGCACCGTCGCCGAGGTCCGCGTGACCGGCCTGCGCCGCGTCGAAGAGGCCGCCCTGCTCGACGTGGTGCGCCTCCGCCCCGGCGAGCTGCTCGAGGAGTGGAAGGTCCAGCGCGACATCCGCTCGATCTGGAACACGGGTTTCGTGGACGACGTGGTCGTGCGCACGGTGCCCACCCCCGACGGCGCGGTCATCGTGCAGTTCGACGTGCACGAGAAGCCCGCCGTCCGCGAGGTCAAGATCGTCGGCGCCAAGAAGATCAAGGAGGACGACGTCAAGGAGGCGATCGACGTCGAGCCGTTCACCGTCCCGAGCGACGCCAAGATCGCCCAGAACGTCAAGGCGGTGAAGGACCTGTACCTCGAGAAGGGGTTCTTCCTCGCCGAAGTGGAGCCCGTGATCACCCCCGTCGGGGACGATCTCGTCGAGCTCACCTTCAAGATCACCGAGGGCCGCAAGGTCATCGTCCAGACGATCGACATCACCGGGAACGACGCGGTCACCGACGCCAAGCTGAAGAAATTCATGCAGACCAAGGCGGGCGGGATCCTGCCGTGGCTCACGAGCTCGGGCACGTTCATCCAGGACGCGCTCGACAACGACGTGTTCATCCTCCGGTCGGTGTACCTCGAGGAGGGCTATGTCGACGCGCAGGTGGACTCACCGAAGGTCTTCCTCTCGCCCGACAAGCGCTACATCTACGTCACGATCCACGTCAACGAGGGCCCCCGCTACCGCCTCGGCAAGGTGACGGTCGAGGGCGACTTCGTCCCCGAAGAGGGCCTGACGGACGGCGCGGTCCGCGCCCTCATCGAGGGCAAGGATCTGAAGGACGTACAGGACGCGTACGAGCGCGACAAGGCCGCCGGCAAGACCATCGGCCCCGACTGGACCCCCGACGTGAAGCGCCGGGCCCTCGACTTCCGCCCCGGCAACCAGCCTCTCGAGACCGGGGACTGGTTCAAGCTCACGACGCTCCAGAACACGATGGCCCGCATCACGGACCTCTACGGGGACCAGGGCTACGCCTTCGCCAACGCCACGCCGGTGCCCCAGCCGGACCCCGACGCGAAGGTGGTCGACGTCGTGATCGACGTGCAGCGCGGCGAGAAGATGAAGGTCGGCCGGATCAACATCACCGGGAACGACCCCACCTTCGACAAGGTCGTGCGCCGCGAGGTGCCGATCAACGAGGGCGAGATCTACCGCGGGAGCGCGGTGCGCGAGGCCCGCGAGCGGCTCGAACGCCTCGGCTTCTTCGAGACCGTCGAGATCTCGACGCCCCGCGCCGAGGAGCCCGAGGCCCTCGATCTGAACATCAACGTGGCGGAGCGGCCCACGGGCAGCTTCTCCGTGGGCGCCGGGTACGGCAGCGCCGACAGCTTCCTGCTCACCGCGAACATCCAGAAGTCGAACTTCCTCGGGCTCGGCTGGATCGTGAGCCTCGCGGGCAACATCTCGGCGCGGACGAAGCAAGGCAACATCAGCTTCTTCGACCCGCACTTCCTCGACTCCCAGTGGACCCTGCGGGTCGACGGCTTCTACAACCAGCGCGAGTACATCGAGGACGAGTACCAGCGCGGCGGCAGCGTGTCCGTGGGCCGCTACCTCGACGAACGCGACGACATCCGTGTCGCGTTGGACTACACGCTCGAAGACGTGGGGCTCCTGTCCCTCGACGAGTACAAGGAGCGCCTGTTCGGCGGCCAGCTCTACCGGAACGGCATCACCAGCTCGCTCGGCATCTCGCTCGACATCGACAAGCGCAACAACCGCATCAACGCGACGCGTGGCTTCAAGGCCTCGCTCTCGACCGAGCTCGCGGGCGGGTTCCGGCTGAACGACGACAAGGTGTTGTCCCTCTTCGGAGGCGACTTCAACTTCTGGGAGACCAAGGCCAACTTCCGCTTCTACCAGCCCGTCATCGCCAAGAACGACTGGCTCGTGTTCAAGTACAACGGGAGCTTCGGCCACATCGAGTCGACCGACGGCGCGATCATCCCGTACATCCACCGCTATCGCGCCGGCGGCATCCTCTCCGTCCGCGGCTACCAGCCCTACTCCCTCGGCCCCGCCATCCGCGCGACGGGCTTCAAGGACTACGGCGTGCCGCAGGACACCGTGGACGGATCGGACGATCCCTCCGCGGCCGACGATCGCCTCGTGGTCGGCGGCGTCAACACCTGGATCAACAACTTCGAGCTCGAGTCGCCGATCATCAAGTCGGCGGGGATCTCGGTGGTGGCGTTCTTCGACGCCGGCAACACCTTCGGCGATCCCTGGGGCGAAGGCCCGGTGAGCCCGCTGGACCTGCGGTTCTCCTACGGGTTCGGCGTGCGTTGGTTCAGCCCGATCGGTCCGCTGCGCTTCGAGTACGGCTTCCCAATCAACCCGCGTCCCGACGAGCGCAAGGCCGTGTTCGACTTCACCATCGGCTCATCCTTCTAGTTCCTGTCAGAGTTCCGTCAGAGTCCCCGTCAGAGGAGGCGTAGATGCTCGCTCGCGTATTGTCCATCTTCGTGCTCATGTTCGCGTTTGCCGCGCCGTCGTTCGCCCAGGCGAAGATCGCCACCGTCGACTTCCAGAAGGCGCTCGACAACGTGGCGGAGGGCACCGCCGCCAAGACCCGTCTCGAGGGGATGTTCGCCGAGAAGAAGGTGGCGCTCGACAAGATGCGCAGCCAGCTCGAGGCGCAGCAGAAGGACCTCGAGAAGCAATCCGTGATCCTCTCCGACGCCGCGAAGAAGCAGAAGGAAGAGGAGTTCTACAACGCGCAGATGCAGTTCCAACAGGCCTACCAGCGCTCCGAAGGGGAGATGCAACAGGCCTACATGGGCGCGATGGAGACCCTCATCGAGAAGATGAAGAAGCTCTCCCAGACCATCGCGACCGAGAAGGGCTACACGCTCGTCATCGAGGTCAACGAGGGCGGCGTCATCTACGCGTCCCCGACCATCGACATGACCGCTGACCTCATCACGCGCTACAACGCGGCCAACCCGGGCTCCAAGGCCCCGTCCACGACGCCCAAGAAGTAGGCGTGACGGCGCGCACCGTCGCGGAGCTCGCCGTCGCGGTCGGGGGCACGGTCGAGGGCGACGGTTCACGCCCGATCCGCGGCGTGCGCGGGCTCGAGGACGCCGGTCCCGACGACGTGAGCTTCCTCGCCAACCGTCGCTATGCGCGCCGGATGGCGGAGACTCGTGCTGGCTGTGTGCTCGTCGGGCCAAAAGACAAGGTGCACGAGCGCACCGTCATCCGTTGCGCCGACCCGTACCTCGCCTTCGCCCAGGTGCTGCGCGTGTTCGTGCCGGAGGCGCGCCCCGCCGCGGGCGTTCACCCCATGGCCGTCGTGGAGGGCGCCGCCGAGGGCGCTACCGTCATGGCCTTCGCGTACGTGGGCCCCGGCGCCACGGTCGGGGAGGGGAGCGTGCTCTACCCAGGCGCCTACGTCGGCGCGGGCGCGTCGGTCGGGCGCGGCTGCACCCTGATGGCCGGGAGCGTCGTCGCGGACGGCTGCGTGCTCGGCGACCGCGTGTGGCTCAACCCCGGCGTGGTGGTCGGCGGCGAGGGCTTTGGCTTCGTCCCCACCGCCGCGGGCCACGTGAAGATCCCCCAGACCGGCCGCGCCGTCATCGGGGACGACGTGGAGATCGGCGCCAACTCCTGTGTCGATCGTGCCGCCATGGGCGAGACCGTGGTGCAGCGCGGCGCCAAGCTCGACAACCTCGTGCAGATCGGGCACGGCGCCACCGTGGGCCCCGACTGCCTCCTCGTCTCCTACGCGGGCGTGGCCGGCTCGACTCGGCTCGGTCGCGGCGTCGTGCTCGCCGCGCGCGCCGGCGTGCTCGGGCACCTCGACGTTGGGGACGGCGTAGTGCTCGGCGCAGATGCCCTCCTCACCGAGGACGCCGCCGCGGGCGAGCGCCGCTCGGGTGTCCCTGCCATCGATCACCGGCGCTGGCTCCGCGTCGCCGCCTCCCTGCCCGAGCTCCCCGAGCTCCTGGCCACCGTGCGCCGCCTCGAAGCCGAGGTCGCGCGGCTCAAGTCGGTCGCCGCGCCCCAGCTCGCCGCGCCAGAGGAAAACGAATGAACATCCACGAGATCATGAAGGTGCTCCCGCACCGCTACCCCTTCCTGATGATCGACCGCGTGCTCGAGTGCGACCCCGGCGTGCGGGTGGTGGCGCTCAAGAACGTGACGATCAACGAGCCGTGTTTCATGGGGCACTTCCCCGGCACGCCGGTGTTCCCCGGGGTGCTCATCGTCGAGGCGATGGCCCAGGCGTGCGGCATCGTCGCGATGACGGCCCACCCCGAGATGGGCAACAAGGTGGTCTACCTCGCGGCGCTCGACGGGTTCCGCTTCCGCAAGCCCGTGATCCCCGGGGACTCGCTCCGCATCACGGTCGAGAAGCTCGCCGAGAAGCGGTCGATCTGGAAGTTCTCGGCGATCGTCGAGGTCGAGGGCAAGAAGGTGGCCGAGGGCGAGGTCATGGCGACGGTGGTGGATCCGCCGGGGGTGTAGCGCAGGCCGACGAGCGCACGTGGGCGATCCCGTCCTGTGCCCCGTCGCGATCGAGCACCACCCACCCGCGCGAGCGGCCCGTCTCCGGGTCGTGCGGGAGCATCGCGGCGTGCAGCCGCGTCACGGGCACCCAGAACGGTGGGTACTTGAAGCGCGCCACGTCGAGCACGAGCGCGAGGTCCTTCTCGGGGTGCCACCCCCCGATGGGGGAGTAGTGGCCGTCTCCGGTCTGGCCGAGCGCCGAGCGGGCGAAGGCGACGATCAGCGAGGGACCGCCCGTGCCGGCGGCGCGGAGGTCCTCCCGCAGCGCGTCCACGCCGAGGTCGGAGGCGTAGCGCACCGCCGCGGTGGTGCCGTTGCACCGGGCGAGGCAGCCGAAGCGGGGGAGGGTCAGGCCGCGCGCCCGCACCACCTCCAACGGCTCGCAGCAGTCGAGCAGCTCCTCTGCGTACCAGCGCCAGGCGCCCTTCCAGGGGCGCGCCGGATCGATGGACAAGGCGTTGAGCACCACCACGAGCGACCCGAGCGCGCAGAAGGCGGGCTCGGCCTGGGTGTGGAAGTGCTCCGCGAGCGGGAACCAGCCCTCCATGCCGCCCAGCGCCATGGCCTCACGAAACAGCGCCCGCCCTTCGGGGGAGGCGAAAGGGACGAGCCCGTCGGGGAGCGGCCGCCGGTAGAACGTCGGGAGCGGACCGCCGTCGGTCACCGGAGCTTGCCCTCGACGAACGGGACCTCGATCACCTTCTCGTGGTTGATCGGCCCGTGCCCGAAGTAGCCCTTCTCGCCGAAGAGCTCGCCGTGGTCGGCCGTGATGGTGATCCACGTGTTGTCGGGCACGATGTCGTAGAGCTCCTCGACGGCGCGGTCGACCCAGCTGACCGCGTCGACCTGGCGCTGATGGAGCTGCTTCATCTTCGCGTCGTCGAAGAACTTGGGGGCCTCTTCCTGACGAAGGAGGTTGCCGGCCAGCAGGTGATCGTCGAGGTGCTTGAACACACCGTTGACCCCGGAGATGCGCGGCCAATCGTTCTCGGGCTCGTCGGGGGTGGCGTAGGGGTAGTGGGTCTCGCCCGTGTTGAGCACGAAGAAGCTCGGGCGCTCCTCGTAGAACCGCATGCGGCGGAACATCTTCGTCACGTCGTTGTGGTGGTCCATCAACGCGAAGTCGTCGAAGCCGCGGTTGATCGGCGTGGCCGGGTTCAGCACGGGCATCGACACGTACATGTTCGTGCGGAAGCCGACGGACTGGAGGTAGGACGGCAGCCAGAGGTTCGGGACCATCTTCGCGAACGAGAGGTCGGGGAAGTTGAAGCGTTCCTTGAACCGGAGGAAGTCGTCCTTGTAATACTCGGAGGCGTACACGTTCGCCGGCGACACGTGAGGCAGCAACCCCATCAGGAGGTTGTAGTGGGACGGCGCGGTCCACGTGGCGTAGGTCCACCGCTTCTGGATGGGGCCGAGCTTCGTCATCATCTTCGGCTTCGCGCGGACGAAGCTGTCGAATCGGCACGAGTCCAGGATCAGGATCACGTAGTTCGAGGCCCCGGGCGGCGGCTCGGGACGGAACGACGCCGAATCGGGGACCAGGATGGGGGAAGCGGGGGAGGAAGCGGCGGCGCCAGGATCGAGCATCGGCGGGCGGCGCGCGGCGCTGCGGAGTCGGGAGAAGAGGGACACACCTGCGCATAACCGGGGGTCGAGCGGCAGGCGCGGCCGCCGCGGACGCGGTAAGGTGGCCGCCGGAGCGACCATGGCCATCCATCCTACCGCCCTCGTGGACGCGGGCGCAGAGCTCGGGACCGACGTCGAGATCGACGCCTACGCCATCGTCCGCGCCGGCGTAGTCCTGCACGATGGCGTGCGGATCGGCCCCCACGCCGTCGTCACCGGCCCCACGACCGTCGGCGCCGGCACCCGGATCTTCCCGTTCGCGAGCATCGGCGAGGAGGCCCAGGATCTGAAGTACCGCGGCGAGCACTCCCAGCTCGTCATCGGGGAGCGCAACATCTTCCGCGAGAACGTGACCGTGAACCGCGGCACCGCGGGCGGCGGCGGGATCACGCGCATCGGCAGCGACAACCTGTTCATGGCGGGCAGCCACGTCGCGCACGACAGCTCCGTCGGCAACCATTGCGTGTTTGCCAACTGCGCGGCGATCGCCGGGCACGTGACCATCCACGATCGCGCCATCCTCGGCGGGTTCGCGGGGGTGCACCAGCACTCGCGCGTGGGCCGCTGCGCCATGGTCGGCGCGGCCGCGATGGCCGCCCAGGACGTGCCGCCGTTCACCATCGCGCAGGGCGACCGCGCGCGTCTGTTCGGCCTGAACATCGTCGGGCTCCGCCGCGCCGGGTTCAAGCTCGAGGTGCTCCAGGCGCTCAAGGCCGCCTACCGCGAGCTGTTCCACCAGGGCATGCCGATGCGCATCGCGCTGGAGCAGGTGCGCGAGGTCTACGCGGACGTGCCCGAGGTCATGGAGCTCGTCGAGTTCTGCGAGACCAGCCAGCGTGGGATCTGCCGGTCGGCGGGGGCCGAACAGCCCGCGGAGTAGCCAATGGCGGCATCCCCGGCACGCCCGCTGCGCGTCGCCCTCTTCGGCCACGGCCACATGGGGCGGCTGCACGCGCGGCACCTCGCCGGCAACGACATCGTCCTCGTGGATCCGGCGCTGGGGCTCCGCGGAGACATCGCCGGCATCGACGCGGCGGTCATCGCCACGCCGACCGCGACGCACGCGGCCGTGGCGCTCCCGCTGCTCGCGCGGGGCATCCCGTGCCTCGTGGAGAAGCCGCTCGCCGCCACGCTGGACGAGGCACGCGCGCTCGCGGCGTTCCCGCACCTGATGGTGGGCCACGTCGAGCGCTTCAACCCCGCCTACGGCGCCCTCGCCGGGGTGGACGCCCGCTTCGTGGTGGCCGAGCGCGTGGGGCGCTTCACCCCCCGCGGCACCGACGTGGACGTGATCCTCGACCTGATGATCCACGATCTCGACCTGTTCCTGCACCTCACCGGTGAGGACGTGGTGGAGGTGCGCGCAAATGGAGTCGCCGTCGCGACGCAGGGCTACGACCTCGCCCAGGCGCGCGTGGAGACGACTTCGGGGCGCGTCGGCACGTTCACCGCGTCGCGTCTCGCGCGGCAGCCGGCGCGCAAGCTGCGGGTGTTCGCGACAGGCGAATACTGGAGCGTGGATCTTCGGGAGCGCCAGGTGGCGCGGGTCGCGTACGAGGCCGGCGAGCTTGTTCAGGCCCAGGTGGTGCTGCCCGAGCAGGACGCCCTCGGCGCCGAGATCGCGGCCTTCCTCGCGGCGGTCCGGGGCGAGGCCCCCTACGTCGTGACCGGCGCGGACGCGCTGCGGGCGCTCGAGCTGGCGTGGCGCATCCGGGACGCGATCCGCGCGTGAAGCGCATCCTCGTCAGCGCGCAGGAAGCGTCCGGTGATCGGCTCGGCGCCGAGCTGATCGCGGCGATGCGGGCCCCTGGAGACGGCGGCGAATTCGAGGTGCACGGGCTCGTCGGGCCGCTCCTCGCGGGGGCGGGCGCCCTCCCGCTCCCCGACAGCCGCCCGATGAACCCCGTCATGGGCCTCGTGGAGGTGCTCCAGCACCTCGGGGAGCTGCGCCACAACACGGTCGCGATGGCGCGCGCGATCGACACGCGGCCCGATCTACTCGTCGTCATCGACGCCCCCGACTTCAACCTTCCGCTCGCGCGCGCCGCCAAGGCGAAGGGTGTGCCCGTGGTGGGGCTGGTCAGTCCGCAGCTCTGGGCATGGCGGGCAGGCCGCGCACGGGACATCGCCCGCTCGATGGACCTGTTGTTGTGCCTCTTCCCCTTCGAGCCGGCGTTCTTCGTGCCCCACGGCCTCGACGCGCGCTGGATCGGCCACCCCGCGGTCGACCGCGTCCGCCCGTCCGCCCGCGAGCCCGGGGTCGTCGCGCTGTTTCCCGGCTCCCGTCGCTCCGAGATCAAGCGGCTCCTCGCGCCCTTCCTCGCCGCCGTGGCGGGGCTCGACGCGCGAGAGGTGTTGCTCCCGCTCGCGGCCTCGCTCTCTCCGGCGGACCTCGGCCCGCTCCCCCCCAACGTGCGCCTGTGCACCTCGGAGGAGGCCCTCGCCCGGGCCGACCGCGCGCTCACCAAGTCGGGCACGAGCACCCTGGAGATCGCGCTGGCGGGCATCCCGATGGTGGTGGCGCACCGGGTGCACCCGCTGACCTACTGGCTGGGCCGGCTGCTCGTGCGGGGGGTGCGGCACCTCGCGCTCCCGAACATCCTGCTGAAGCGGGAGGCGGTGCCCGAGTACGTGCAGGACTTCACGCCCGCGCAGCTGACCGCGGCGCTGCACGCGGCGGAGCGGCCGCCCACCGAGGAGCTCGCGGCCTTCCTGGGCGCCCCCGGGGTGGCGGAGCGGGCCGCGGCCGCGGTGTGGGAGCTCCTCGACCGAGGAGCGCTCCGCACCGTCAGTGGATCGCCGAGCTCGGGTTGATCTTCTCGGAGAGGTGCAGGTAGAAGCGCTTGAGCCACGCGCCGACCTCTTCGAGGTTGGTCTTGTCGCTCGACTTCGCCAGGGCCATGCGGCCGCGCTTCAGCGCCTGCTCGAGCTCCGACACGTCGGACTTGTGGAGCACGGAGCGCTGCTCGCGCAGGAAGGTCTCCAGCGTGACGAGGTGGCGCTCGACCTGGAAGCGGAGCTCCTTGAGCGCGGTCGCGGTCTCCTGGTCGCGCTCGTAGCTGGCGGCCTCCTCGCGGAGCTGCTCCACCTCGAGCTTCGAGAGGCCCGTGGGCGCCTGGATCGTGATGTTCCCGTGCGCGCCGCCGCGGGTGTCGCGGGCGCTCACGTTGACGATGCCGTTCGCGTCGATCCCGAACTTGACCTCGATGCGTGGGGCGCCGCGCGGCGCGGCTTCGATGCCGGAGAGCTCGAACTCGCCCAGGCTGGTGTTGTCGGTCGCGAGCGCGTTCTCGCCCTGGAGGACGTGGATCTTCACCGTGCGCTGGTTCTCCACGACCGTGGAGACGAGCTGGACGCGCTGGGCGGGGATGACCGTGTTCTTCGGGATCAGCTTGGCGAACTTGCGCCCTTCGACCTCGATCCCGAGCGAGAGGCTGGTCACGTCGAGCAGGGTGACCGACTTGACCTCTCCTTCGAGGATGCCGGCCTGGATCGCGGCGCCGATCGCGACGACTTCGTCGGGATTGAACGCCTGGTTGAGCGGCCGCCGGAAAAAGTCGCGGACGAGCTCCTTCACGCGGGGGATGCGGCTGCTCCCGCCCACCATCACGATCTCGTCGATGTCCTCGACGTTGAGCTTCGCGTCGGCGAGGGCGCGGCGGCACTCCTCGATGGTCTTCTCGAAGAGGGGGAGGGCCATGATCTCGAACTGGGCGCGCGTCAGCGTGCACTGCAAGTGCAGCGGGCCGTCCTGCGTGGCGGTCAGGAAGGGGAGCTGGACCTCGGTGTCGAGCGCGGCGGAGAGCTCGAGCTTGGCCCGCTCGGCCGCGTCCCGGACGCGCTGGCGCACGACCTTGTCACCCGAAATGTCGAAGCCGTGTTCTTTGCGGAACTGCTCGAGCAGCCAGTCCATGATCAGCTTGTCGATGTCGCCGCCGCCGAGCGCGTTGTTGCCGCGGGTGGCGCGCACCTCGCCCAGATCCCGATCGATCTGAACGATGGAGATGTCGAACGTGCCCCCGCCGAAGTCGAACACCGCGATGGTGGACGACTTGCGACGGTCGTGCAGGTAGGCGAGGGCCGCGGCGGTTGGCTCGTTGATGATCCGGAGCACGTTGAGCCCCGCGATCGTGCCCGCGTCCTTCGTGGCCTGGCGCTGGCGGTCGTTGAAGTGGGCCGGGACGGTGATGATCGCCTCGGTCACCGCCTCGCCCAGGAAGTCCTCGGCCGAGCGCTTCAGCTTCTGGAGGATCATGGCCGAGATTTCGGGGGGCGTGAACGTGCGCCCGGCCACCTCGAAGCCGCACTCCGAATTCTTGCCCTCGGTCACCTTGTAGTTGACGAGGGGGAGGTCCTTGCCGGCCTCGCGGAACCGCTTCCCCATGAAGCGCTTGACCGAGTGGATCGTGGCGTCGGGATTGATGAGCATCTGGCGCTTGGCGATGTCACCGACGAAACGTTCGCCACTCTTGGAGAACCCCACCACCGACGGCGTGATGCGGCCACCTTCTTCGTTGATGATGACGCGGGGCTCGTTGCGATCCATGTAGGCGCAGACCGAGTTCGTGGTACCCAGGTCGATGCCGATGATTTTGCCCATTCAGTAGCTGCTCACGGCGGTTCGGGTGGGTCGTCGGTAGCGTAGACGGCAGGACTCGTCGCGTCAATCCGACCGTTCCGCGCGGCGACGCGCGAGGGGGGTGCCCCGGGCGGGGGTCGAACCCGCATGCCCGTGAGGGCCAGGGATTTTAAGTCCCCCGTGTCTGCCATTCCACCACCGGAGCGCACCACCCTCTATCGCGCCGAGCGGCAGGAGGCGCGGGTGCGCGTCGTGAGCGCGCGTGCGGAAACCACCCCGGCGCGTTCGATGGGGGCGAAATCCTGTCCTGCGTCTTTCAGCTTGGGCGACAGCGTCACGGGGCGAGGGCGGCGCGGAGCGCGGGCGCATCGAGGGCGCCGTCGAACCGTGCGCGCACGGCGCCGCCGGGCTCGAGGACCAGGGTCACCGGGATGATGTCGGGCCACTCCGGGACCGCGCGGGAGAGCAGGCCCGACGCGTCCTGGGTATCGAGGTTGAACGCCGGCAGTCCGCCACCCTCGGCGGCCAGGAAACGCAGGACGACGGCCTCGCTGCCGGGGGCCTCGACGTTGACCAGCGCGAAGCGCACCTCCGGGTGCTCGGCGGCGACGTCGCGGAAGACATCCATCTCGCGCAGGCACGGCCCGCACCAGGTCGCCCAGAAGTTGATCACGAGCGGCGCGTCACCCGGGTTGGCGAGGAGGGCCACCAGCGCGGCGTCGTCGAGCGAGGCCAGGGTCGTGGTCGGCGCGGACGAGGGGAGGGGAGGGGGGCCGGCGGCGACCGTCGGAGCGGGGCCGTGCGGGCGCGCGCACGCGAGCAGGAGGAGGAGGAGCACAACCTTCCGTACCTCACGCCCAACCCACGGGCTATGGCGCAGCGTGAGGAGCGCCCGTGCTGTTGTTGTGGCTGGGATCGTGTGCGCTGCGCTCGACGGTAGACCCCTCCGAGCGTGATCGCGCGCTGGCGGAAGCGGATCTGCGCTGGGAGGCCCGCGCCGAGCCGGGCAACCTCGACGCCTCGATGGAGATCCTGCTGGGGGCGCTCTCGCTCGGGCCGGACGATCCGCAGCTGCTCGCCCGGCTCGCCCGCGGCGAGTGGACCCGCGCGCAGCTCGAGCCCGGGCTCACGCACCTCGAGATCGCGCAGGACTACGGCTATCGCTGCCTCATGAGCTGGCCCGGGTTCGCCGCGCGGGTCGACGTGGCCGGGTACGTGGTCACCGAGGACGCCGCCGCGGAGCTGCCCAAGGACGCCGAGGCGTGCCTCGTGTGGACCGTCGCGTCCGGGCTCGGCCTGGTGGAGCACCGGGGCGCCGGCGCGGCGCTGGAGCTGGCCTCCGTCGCGCTGCTGCTCGACCGGCTCGTGGCGATGAAGGGCGAAGCCGCGCCGGGCTTCGTCGCGTGGGAGCAGGCCCAGCTCCAGCTGCTCCGGGGCGCCCCCGACACCCAGGAGGTTCGTCGCCTGCTCGGGGCGGCGATCGCGGCCGCGCCAAACGTGCTGCTGTTCCGCGTCGACCTTGCCCTGGCGCTCCCGGACGCGCGAAGCGCGCTCGACGGCTTCACGCCCGCCTCCCCCGACCGTTGGGCGCTGGAGAACGCGGCTTGGAAGGCGAAGCTGGCCCGATAGCGGCGGGGAGCGGGCGGATCCGGTCGCGGCTGGGAAGCGGGGGGCCCAAAAACACGAAAGCCCACGCCGAGGCGTGGGTGTTCGTGGCTCGAGTCCATGCCGGCATTTCTGCCGGCAACGGACTACGCGGCGGTGGGCCCCTTCATGATGGGCTTGCGCGCGGCGCGACGAGCGGCCTTCCTGCGGCGCTTCTCGGCGAGGCGCTGCTTGAGGCGACGCTTCTCCCCCGGCTTGAGGTAGAAACTGTTCTTCTTGATGTCCTTGCGGATCCCCTCACGCTCCACCTTGCGGCGGAAACGGCGGAGGGCTTTCTCGAAGGGCTCGTTGTCGCGGACGGTGACGATAACCAAGGGTTCGCTCCAATATCTCAATGCGCGGCGGCGATTATCCGATGCCCCGCGGATGCGCAACTAGAACGTGATGCCTACCGAGGCGCCGCCGTACGGCAGCAGCGCGTGAACGCCGCCCTCGAGGCGAATGCTGGCGCGGTCAGAGATGCTGAACCGCGGCCCGATGTTGATGTCGATGTACGGGAGGACCGGGGGCGTCTCGATGATGCCGTCGTCCTCGCACGACTCCTGACGGACGTAGGCGGGCGTGGGCGCGGTGCCGCACGCGCCGTCTACGTTGTTGTTGTTCCCGTTCGGGTCGGACGGATCCTCGCCGGGCTGCCACTCACGCAGCTCCCCGATCTTGATCGCGCCGCCGATGCCCGCACCGAAGAGGAACGAGAACCAGTTGTTTGCCTTGATCTCGTACGCGTAGTTGGCGCCGATGAGCACCAGGCCGAGCTTGTCGGGCTCCATCCAGGAGCCGTCGAGGTGGTCGGGCGGCTCCTCCTTGTCGTCCCAGTACCCGGCCTTGATGAGGGGGTTCAGGTACTCGACGTAGAAGATGCCGTTGGCCTTCTCGTCCTTGATCACGAACTCGATGCCCAGCGAGTAGGCGCTCACGTGCGGGCGGTCGGGGATGGTGTCGTCATCCTTGTTGTTGAAGTACGCCAGATCGAGGATGGAGTCCGGGAGATCCATGTACCGGCCGCGGAACCCGACTTCCATCAGGAACTTGCGCTTGCGGGGCGGCGTCGCCTCCGGCATCACGGACAACGACTCCACTTCGGTGGAGGTGGGCGCGGGCTCCGTGGAGGGCTCCTCCGGAGTGTCCTCTTGGGCGAGCGCGGGGGTGACCAGGGCCAGCAGCGAGGCGTACAACATGTCGCGACCTTGACAGGGGGGAAGTTGAGCGGCATGGTCCCCGACCGGGGGCACGATGTCAATGTTGTGGGCCCTGCTCGTCGCGGCCTGTACGCTGCACGTCGGCGTGATGCCGGCCTCGGGTGCGTGGGCGGTAGGCGACGTTTCGGCCCCTGTCGCCGAGCCCGACGCCGAGAGCTGGGTGCGGGAGTCGGTGACCACGGCGCTCGCGTCGAGGCGCGCGCTCGACCCCGCGGGCGCCCCGATCCGGGTGACCGTGACCGAGGCGTCGTGGTCGCCCACGCGCCGCTCGGGGGACGTGCTGCTCTACGACGCGCGGCTCACCTTGCGCCTGGAGGCGGGTGATCGCGTCGTCACGCGGACCCGCACCCGCACCGCGGTCGACCCCGGCGACGCCGCTGGTGCGCGGGCCCTGCGCGAGGACACCCTGCGCATGCTCGCCCGCGCGGCGGCGGAGGACGGCATCACGTGGTTGCTCGCGCCCGGAGCCAAGGCGCCCGACGCCGGGCTATGACGCCGGATCCGCCATGAACCCGCTCGACGCCGTCACCACCTCCCTCGCCAACCCGCCGCCCGTGTACGTCCTCGTCGGGCCCGAGTCGCTGCTCGTGCGCCAGGCCGAGGAGGAGGTGCGCGTCGCCATCGCGAGCGGCCCGGTCGCCGCCTTCAACCACGCCGTGTTCACCGCGGGCGAGGACGGCGCGCTCGCGTTTCGTGACGTGGCGGCCACGGCGCCGATGATGGCCGCGCGGCGGCTCGTCGTCATCCGGCAGGTGCAGGACGCCAACGCCGCCCTGCTCGACGCCGTGCTGGCCTACGTGGGCGCGCCCAGCCCGACCACGGTGCTCGTGCTGAGCGGCGAGAAGTTCCCCGGGGCCAGCGGCGGTGTCGACCGCGGCCTCCGCATCATGAACGCGGCGAAAAAGGTGGGGCTCGTCCTGAAGCTCGACGGCGAGGGCGTCGACGCCGCGGCGTTCGCCACGACGCGGGTCAAGGAGCGGGGGGCGCGCATCGAGCGCGACGCGGCGATGCTCCTGGTCGAGTTCTCGGGCGGCGAGCTCTCGCTGGTCGCCGCGGACGCGGAGAAGTGTGCCGACTTCGTGGGGCAGGGGGGCAACGTGACCCGCGCGGTGGTGGAGGAGGTGTGTGCGTCCACCGCCGAGGCCGATGTGTGGGCCCTCACCGACGCGATCGTGACCCGAGACGCGGACCGCGGGCTCGCGACGCTGCACCGCCTGCTCGAAGACGGCGAGGCGCCCCACAAGCTCCTCGCCTCGGTCGCGTGGCAGGTACGCCAGGTGCTCGCGCTCCAGGACGCCGCCCGCCGCGGCATCTCCGAGCGCGAGGCCAACATCCGCATGCCGCCGCAGAAGTTGCGCATGATCCGTGAGGTCGTGGCGAAGCGCCCGGTCTCGCCGTCGGCGCTCTTGGAAGAGCTCGCGGCGGTGAACCACAAGATGAACTCGTCCCGCGCGGGCGATCGGCGCATCTTCGAGGCGTTCGTCCTACGGCTCGTCCAGAAGTAGGCGGAGGCCGCTGGTCGAACCTACGGGATGACGGCTACGTTGGCGCGTACGGAAAGGGTGCAAAAATGCCAGCAGCGCCCCACGGCCGGAGCCGAGGAGCGTTGCTGAGGCAACGAGCCGAACCGAGCGGACGCCTATTCGGCGGCCGTTCCGGTCGCCTTGAGGCCGTTGACCGCCTTGGCGAGGCGGCTGATGCGGCGAGCCGCGTTGCGGGGGTGGATGACACCCTTCTGCGCGAGCTTGTGCAACAGGGACACGGTCGAGGGCAGGTCGGCCGCGGCGGCGGCGGCATCGCCACCGACGACGAGCGACTTGAGCTCCTTGACCTTGCTGCGCATGCGGGAACGGTAGGCCCGGTTCCGCTGGTTGGCGGCCTGGCTGGTGCGGATGCGCTTGATCGCGTCCTTGTGATGAGCCACGGGAATCTCCAATTTAGGGCGCGGCCAACTATCTCGGGCGCCATCGTTGTCAAGGCGGGGCCGACCCGGTAGAAACAGGAATCCTCGCGCCCCGTCCCCCTGGGGCCCCCCGTCCTCCCTTCTGCTCCCCGTAGTACATGCACGCGCTTCAGGCTCCCCACCTGTCGAGCGCGGCCCGCGTCGCCGATCCCCCGGTCCATATCGGGGTGTACGACGGGCCCCTCGAGCTGTTGCTTTTCCTGGTTCGCCGGGAAGGTGTGGACGTGCGCGACATCCCGGTCGCCCGGATCTGCGACGCATACCTGTCCTACCTCGACAAAGCGGACGAGATCGACGTCGACCAGGCGGGGGACTACCTCGTGATGGCCGCGACGTTGTGCCAGCTCAAGGCGCGCGAGTTGTTGCCCCGGGCGGCCGAGTCGAAGGAAGAAGAGGAGGAGATCGACCCGCGCGAGGCGCTTGCGCGTCGCCTCCTCGAGTACGAGCGCTTTCGTGACGCCGCCGAGGAGCTGGGGAAGCGCGAGCGCCTCGACCGCGACGTGTTCGCCCGCATCGCCGAGCCCCCCGCGCCGGACGAGCAGCACATCGACCCGGGCACGGACGCGTTCGGGCTGCTCCGCATCTTCTACGCGGTGGCCGAGCGCGCCGCGCGCCCGCCACACGAGCATCGTGTCGTCCGCGAGCGCTTCTCCTTCGCGGACACCGTGCGGTGGATCCTCGGGCGCCTGCCCCCTGGCGAGGAGACCCTCCTCTCCGAGCTGATGATGGAGGTGACCACGCGCTCGCGGCGCATCTTCACCTTCCTCGGCGTGCTGGAGATGGCGCGGCTGCAGCTGGTCGACGTGGTGCAGCACCTGCACCTCGGCGCGATCCGCGTCACCGGAAAGATCAGCCTGGAAGACGCCGACCTCTCCGCCCTCCCGATCGAGGAGACGGACGACGACGAGGCCGCGGATGGCTGAGCAGGACGACGAGGACAACGTCGTCCTGTTCCGGCCGCTCGCGCTCGAACGTGAGCTCGCGGCGCCCGAGGCCGATACCGAAGGGGGGCCGCCGCCGCCCGAGCTCTTGGTCCCGGCGGTGGAGGCGTGCCTCTTCGCCGCCGCGGGGATCGTTACCGTCGCGCAGCTCGCCGCCGCGCTCAAGCTCGACGCGGGCCTCATCGAGAGCGCCCTCGAAGCCCTCGGCGAGCGCCTTCGCCGCACCGGCTCGGGCGTGCGCCTCGCGCCCGTGGGCGATGGCTGGCAGCTGCGCACGGAGGCCCGCCTCGCGCCCTGGGTGGCCGCCATCCGGGGTGGCAAGCCCGTCAGGCTCTCGCGCGCCGCGCTGGAGACCCTCGCGGTGGTCGCCTTCCGCCAGCCCGTGTCGAAGGGCATCGTGGACGACATTCGTGGCGTGGACTGCGGCGGTGTCCTCCGCATGCTGCTCGATCGTGGCCTGCTCAAGATCGTGGGCCGCTCGGACGACCCCGGCCGCCCGCTCACCTACGGCACGACGCCCGCGTTCCTCGAGCTCTTCGGGATGCGCAGCCTCGCCGACCTCCCCACGCTCAAGGACCTGCGGGCCCTGCGCGACGACGACCCGCCGGACGGCGGCGTGGTGCCCTTCCCAGATGGCGGGGCTGATGGTGGGACGGGCGGCGGGCCGGACAGCCCCGGCGGCTCCGGGCCAGGCTGAGGCAGGCTCGCCAGGAAGGCGCCATTGTGTTAGCCGCCGATTTCGCCCGCGAACTCGCGGAGAGCGTACGTGCCCGTCGTGAGACGGCCAGGAGAAAGATCATGGAAGAACAAGAGTTGGATGGAAAGCGCCGCCTCGCCAAGGTGATGGCCGAGCGCGGGATCGCGAGCCGCCGGGAAGCCGAGCGGATGATCACGGAAGGCAAGGTCGAGGTGAACGGCGCGGTCGTGACCCACCCCGGCCACCCCGTCGACGCCGAGAAGGACCGCATCAAGGTCGAAGGGAAGTACGTGGTGCGCACGCCGGCACACAAGGTGTACTTCCTCCTCTACAAGCCGAAGGGCTACATCACCGGTCGCGACGATCCGGGCGGCCGCACCTCGGTGCTCGAGCTGCTCGGGAACGTGTCCGAGCGCGTCGAGCCCGTGGGCCGCCTCGACATCAACACCGAGGGCGCGCTGCTCCTCACGAACGACGGGCCGCTGGCCCACAAGCTCACGCACCCGAGCACCGGCGTGCCGAAGCGCTACCTCGCGAAGGTGTGGAAGACCCCCTCCGAGCGCACGCTCCAGCGCATGCAGGAAGGCGTGATGCTCGAGGACGGCAAGACCGCCCCGTGCAAGGCGCGCGTCCTCGAGAGCACCGAGACCGGCAACACCTGGGTCGAGATCACGGTCACCGAGGGCAAGAACCGCCTCGTGCGCCGCCTGCTCGCCGAGGTGGGGCACCCCGTGAGCAAGTTGCGCCGCGAGTCCTTCGCGACCATCAGCATCCGCGGGCTCGAGCGCGGCGAATTCCGCTCGTTGACCTTCGAGGAGGTCGCGCGCCTCCGCGATCTCGCGAACGGCGTGCCGGCCTCGGCCGTGGGCCGCAAGCCCCATGGCAGCAAGGTCGGGTTCGCCAAGCCCAACGAGGAATGGATGCGCAAGCGCCTTGACAGGCAAAGCCGAAAGGTTAATAGGCAGGCACCGCCGCGGGGTGGAGCAGCCAGGTAGCTCGTCGGGCTCATAACCCGAAGGTCGTCGGTTCAAATCCGGCCCCCGCAACCATCTCGAAGCCGGGCCTCTGCCAAAACAGAGGCCCGGCTCCCTGAAGAGATTGTTGAAGAGAGCGGGTCACTCGAAAGAACGCGTGCACCAAAATGCAAGCTGACTTGGAAGTGACACAAGCGCGATGACCGGTAACAGGTTATCAAGCAAACATCGTCGCGGGGTGGAGCAGCCAGGTAGCTCGTCGGGCTCATAACCCGAAGGTCGTCGGTTCAAATCCGGCCCCCGCAACCAACTACAAGCCCGGGTCTTCGCGAAAGCGGGGGCCCGGGTTTGTCGGTTTTCGGCTTGGTGGTTCGGAGTGGGCGATGTCGGAGTGGGCGATGTCGGAGTGGGCGCTGTCGGATTGAGGCGCTGCCGTAGGATTGGGCCGGGCTCGGCACGCCCGATCCCGCCAACCTGCCGCGATTCGTGTCACGTTCCCCGGGTTGACAGAAACCCGGTCTGGCAGCCGACGCGCTTTACGTCGGCGGCCGGGTCGCCCGAATCACTCCGCCCAGCGGCCTCCGCTCACCCCGATGTCGTTGCGGCTGCCGTCCTGGTCGTTCCAGGACGCGTCGGGGTAGCCGGCGTCGACCAGGGGGCTCGCGGCGTCGACCGTGAGGTCGTCGGGGAAGGAGGCGAAGCCCGGGTCGGCCGTGACCGAGCTGGCGGAGGTGAGGCCGCACGTGTTGGTCGTATTGCCCCAGAACGCGTTGTGGCTGGCCGTGTAGGGCACGTCCGACGAGATGCCGCAGGCGCCGTTCACGAAGACGCTGGAGACCATCCAGCTGGCGCTGCTGCCGCCGAGCAGGGCGAGGCCCGCGTCCGCGCCCCAGAACACGCTGTTGCCGACGTAGACGCTCATGTACTCGAAGCGGGCGCCCTCGACGCCGCCGCCGATCACCGAGTTGTAGACGTAGGCGCGCTCGGACGGGGTGTCCTCCTCGTCGTAGGCGTAGATCCCGGCGATCCCGCCCTCGATGCGCGAGCGCTTGACCTGGATCTCGCCGTGGTAGGAGTACAGGCCGTACCCGCCGTCGCACGTGAGCTCGTTGTCGAGGAGCAACGTCGCGTTGTGTTGCCAGATGGCGTAGTCGCCGCCGCCGCAGTCCGCGCGCAGCCGCGTGGCCGAGAAGGAGCCGCCGTCCGTGAGGATGGCCTGGCCGCCCGCGATGATGTCGTTGTCCTCGAACACCACGTCGATCATGTCGACCCAGGCGACGTTCAGGTGCGCCACCGCGAGGCTCTCGCCGTTGCCCGCGAACACGACGTCCTCGAGCTTCAGGGACGCGTAGTGCACCTCGAGGGCGGAGCCGCCGCCGGGATCGTAGCCGTCTTCGATCGACACCCCGGCGAGCCGCGTGCCGTCACTCTCGGCGTCTTCGACGTCGACCACGGTGCCGCCGTAGTCGCCGTCGATCACGGTGTTGGCCGAGCCCTCGATGCCGAAGATATCCAGGTACTTGGAGATGTAGTTGATCCGCTCGTGGTACTCGCACGGGGCGAGCCCGATGCGGTCGCCCGAGGTCGCGGCGTCGATAGCCGCCTGGATCGTGGTGAAGTCACCGCCGCCGTTGCAGTCGACCAGCCAGTCGTAGTCGGGGAGGTCGGGCACGGTGCCGGTGTCGTCGGTGTCCCCGGTGTCGTCCACGGTGTCGGTCTCGTCCGTGTCCTCGGTGTCGGTGTCGTCCGTGTCGTCGGTGTCGACGCTGCCGGTGTCGTCCACGCCGGAGTCGACCGGCTTCTCACCGAGCTCGATGCCCGTGGGGTCGCAGCCGAGCGCCCAGACGGGCAGGAGGAGCAACGCGACGAGGTGGAGGCGGCTCACCAGCCACCCCCGATGGAGAGGGGGCCGCCGTAGACGCCGATGTCGTTCCGGGAGCCGTCGACATCCTCGTAGTCGTCCGAGTCGTCGGGGCCGGCGTCGATGGCGGGGCTCCGCGCGCTCAGGGTGTAGTCGCCCGTGGCGGCGTCGGTGAACAGCGGGTTGACGCCGAGATTGTCGTCGGTGCCGACCGGGTCGACCAGGAGCCCGCACACGTTGGTGGTGTTGCCCCAGAACACGTTGTTCCGCAGGGTGAAGTCGTCCGTGTCCGCGTTCACCCCGCACGTGGCGCCGGTCACGACGGAGCCCTCGATAGTGGTGGCGAGGTAGACCTGGGAGAAGGTGACGCTCCCGTCGATGATGCTGTTCTTCAGGATCATCGAGCCGTAGGTGACGCTGACGCTGCCCTCGACGACGGTGTTGGAGAGGTTCACGTAGTCGTCGTAGTGGTCGTCCTCGGTGAGGACCGTGACCGAGCCCTGGAGCGTGCTCCGCTGGATGATGCCGACGGCGTGCTCCCAGTCGGTGGCGACGCTGCCGGCGCAGTCGATGTCCGCCCGGTCGAAGATGGCGGAGCCGTGCCCGAGGTGGGCGCCGGTGGTCGAGCTGCCGCAGTCGAGGACGAGATCGGAGGCGACCAGCCCGCCGCGCGACATGTAGATGACGATGCCGTAGCTGTTGCGGTTGCCGGTCATCGTGACGCCGGCGAGCTCCACGTCGGCGCTGGCGCCGTAGAGCGTGGTGAAGCCGCGGTTGTCCTGGAGCACCACGTCGGCGAGGCGCAACGACGCGAAGTCGACCGAGACGGCGGCCTCGCTCGCGGACCCGCCGTTGGTGATGGTGAAGCCCTCGAGCGTCGTGCCCGTGCCTTCTCCGAGCACCGCCCGCACGCCCGCGCCGCCCCCGCGCGCATCGATGATCGTGACGGCTGAGCCCCCGGTGGAGACGATCTTCAGGGTCTTGCCGTCGAAGTCGACGCCCTCTTCGTACGTGCAGGGCGCGACGTGGAGGAGGTCCCCGTTCTCCGCCGCCGCGATGGCCTCGCCGATCGTCTCGAAGTCCCCCCCGCCGGTGCAATCCACCTCGGCATCCGGCAGATCGGTGTCGGAAGCCGGCGACCGCGGCCCGGAGAGGGCCTCCGTCGCGGTCAGGGGCTCGATCGGAGACACCGTCGAGCCACACGCGGTCAACATCACGAGGAGGAAGCGCATCCTCGTGTTGTAGATCGGAACGCCGCGCCGACGGAACCCCTTTTTGACAGCTTCTTGTAAGAAGCGGGGCGGCCGGTCACGCCGGTTCGAGCACCCGTGCCGGTCGCTTGCCCGCCAGCGCTCGGCCGCGGCCTTCGAGCTCGATGGCGTCGTGCGCGCAGAAGATGCGCACCTCGTCGCCGTGGTGCCGCGCCAGCTCGCGGAGGCGCGCCTGGTTGGCCAGGCGCAGGTCGTGGTCGACCTCCATGAGCGACTGGTAGGCGGAGAGGCCCGGTGTGCACGTGGGGCGGGAAGGATCGAGCTCCTCCCGGTAGAAATAGGCGTCGCCCGCGTGCAGCATCCACCGATCGCGCCCCTTCACCGCCACGCCCGCGTGCCCCCGCGTGTGTCCCGGCAGCGGAACGAGCAGGATCTCGGGCGGGAGCCCCACGAGCCCGCGGACGACCGGAAACCCGAACCACGGCTCCCCCGCCGGCTGGTACGTGCGCCACCGCACGTCGGCGTCCCATTGCCGGGGGCGGTAACGTCCGCGCGCGATCAGCCCGTCGCGGTGGCGTGCGGAGTCGAGCTCGTCCGCCATCACGTGCACCGTGGCGCCGGGGAAGTCCTCGATGCCGCCGGCATGGTCGAAGTCGAGGTGCGTCAGGACGATGTGGCGCACGTCGGCGGCCCGGAAACCGCGGGTGTGCAGGCGGGCCAGGGCCGTCTCCTCGATCTGGAGGCGCGGGCGCAACACGGTGGTGAAGGCGCGGGACAGGCGCGGGTGGGGCTCCGCGACGTCCTCGGTGCCGAAGCCGGTGTCGACCAGGACGAGGCCGTCGTCCGTCTCGACGAGGAGGCAGTGGCAGACCAGCCGCCCGGTGAGCCCGTCCGACACGCCGTCCACGAAGCTGCCGCCCCATGGACACATGGTCCCGCAGTTGAGGTGTTGGATATCGAACATCGTGGCCCCCTGGATGAAACCCGGCGTGCGAGGGCGAACATCCAGAGGGCCCGCGCGTGTGTGGGCGGCGTCCGGTCGGAGATCACGCCTCGGGGCGGTACGGCGCCCCACTGGCGCTCGCGCGTAGCATTGGCGGGACGGCTCACGTGCCGCTACCATGGGGGCCCATCGGAGCCCACATGTCGCGACTGCTCGCCCTCCTCCCCCTCCTCGTCGCCTGCGTCGAGGAGGTCGTGCCCGAGAAGGTAGAGGAGGAGGTGGTGCTCGCCCCCTTCGGCGAGCCCTACGCCGCCATCTTCGCGGCCACCGAGCCGGGGTACCTGCGCGACACGTGCGAGCTCGGCGTCGAGCTGTTCGAGACGGGCGCCGAGACCGCCGCGCTGTCCCAGTCGTTCCGCGCGCAGGGCGGCGAGTGGGCCGGGGTCGCGATCAACGCGGAGATCCAGTACACGGCCGTCGCCACCTGGGACGACTGCACGACGCTCGACTCGACGGGCACCGGCACGTTCACCTCCGGCACCTTCTCCGGCTCCGAAGGGGACATGTTCCTGTTCCGGTACGACGGCGTGACGGGCGCGTACGAGGTGATCGTTCAGCGCGAGGACTTCGAGGGGGGCCGGGCCCTCATCACGTTCGTCGACACGGCCACGTCCGCCGACGTGCAGAACCTCGCGGGCGAGATCGGCGTCCAGGCCGAGCTCGTGAGCACCACGGGCAAGGACTACGACATCTCGTGGGACGGCGCGCGGTCCGTCGGATCCGTGCTCGCCGCGTTCGCGGACGACAACATCTACCTCGACGGCGGCCCCGTCTGGATCGAGGTCCCCGACTGGTGGTAGGCCCGGGAAGGTGGTTGTAGGCCGCGTGTAAGGCCGGCGCCTCCAGAGGCCCCCGAACAGGATCGCCGGATGCCGGACGTCGCTGCTCGAACGGGGGGGAACCGGCGGCCCGAACACGCACGCGACGGAGATGCGGTGTCGCGAGGCGGATCGCTTCGGACCCCGCGACGGAGCCCACCAGGAGCCCATCCGCGTATCGTCGGAACATGCCGACACACCCCACCGTCGCCTTGGACCTCCGGTCGGACTCGTCCGACCCGCTCGACCCCGCCGAGCTCGTGGACCTCGTCCGGCACATCGCCCCCGGCGTCGGATCGAAGGTCGTCCTCGGGCTCGCCGCGATCCTCGCCCCGATGGACCCCGAGCACCCGCTGCCCACGCGGCTCGACGCGTTGGTCGCGCTCGCGGCGTGGCTGCGCGGGGCGACGCCGCTGGTGCTGCCCGATGGCGCGAGCGTGGGCGATCGGTCGGTGGCCGGGCGGTTGTGGCTCCTCGTCGAGGTGCTCCGCGCGGCGCCGGCGTGGCGGGCGGCGCTCTCGCAGCTCGTGACGAGCGTGCTCCTCGACACCTCCGCCGTGCGGCTGTTCGCGAACACGGGGCTGCCGTCCGAGCTGCGCTTCTTCGCGGAGTTCGCCGACCGGCTGGCTCGGCGGGGGCTCCCCCGGCCGCCCGAGCACACCTGCCTCGCGGCGCTCGTGGCGCGGATCTTCCCGGACGCGCGCGCCACCCACTGGCTCGACGCCGCCCCGCCGCTCCTCGTGGCCGAGCTGGCCGAGCTGCTGATGGAGGCCGACACCGGCGGCCGATCGGGCGAGCCGAGCGTCCGACGCCGGATGGGCGACGAGGCCGCGGACGCCCTGGCGCTCCTCACGGTCCGCGCCGCCGCGCTCGGGCTCGACGGGGACATCCGCTCTCGGAGCGAGGTGCCCGACGTGGGCGCGGAGCCCGTCTTCGCGCTCGTGCGCACGTGCGCGGCCTACCTCGATGCCCGCCGTCGCGCCGATGCCGGCGACCGCGTCGGGCAAGTGGAGGCGCGCCGGCTCCGCGCGGAGGCGGCGTGGCACGTTGCCTCGGCGCGCGTGATCCTCGACGGGGTCGTGGCGCGGCTCGATGAGGGCGGCGTCAGCGTCGACCTCGTGTTCCGTGTCGAGCTGCTCGGGCGGCTCCTCGGGCGCGCCGACCACCTCCTCGCGCTGCTCGACACCGACCCGCCCGATCGCGCCCTCCAGCGCGCCCGCGGCGTGCGGCTGGTCCGCGACCTCGTGGGCCAGGCCGTCGGCGATCGAAGCCTCGTGACCCTGGTGCAACAGAACAGCCGGCTGCTCGCGCGCCGCATCATCGAGCGCGCGGGCGAGACCGGCGAGCACTACATCACGTCGAGCCGCGCCGAGTGGCACGCGATGTTGGGGTCCGCGGCGGGCGGCGGCTACCTCACCGCGGGGACGACGCTCGTGAAGTTCTGGGTGGGTTGGGCCCACCTGCCGTACTTCTTCGAGGCGGCGTTCCTGGGCGTCAACTACGCCGCGAGCTTCGTGGCGATGCAGTTCCTCGGGTTCACGCTCGCGACCAAGCAGCCCTCGATGACCGCGGCGTCGCTCGCGGCGAACATCGACAACAGCGGCCACGACGGGCTCCTGCCGCTCGTCGACCTCATCTCGCGCACGTTGCGGTCCCAGCTTGCCGCCTTCCTCGGGAACGTCGGGATGGTCGTGCCCGTGGCCCTCGCGGTCGACTTCATCCACGAGACGTGGGCCGGCGAGCCCTTCCTCGACGCCCACACCGCCGCCTACGTCATCACCGCCCATCACCCCTGGCACAGCGGCACCGTCTTCTTCGCGATGTTCACGGGGGTGCTCCTGTGGGCGTCGAGCATCTTCGGCGGGTGGCTCGAGAACTGGAGCGCCCTCCACCGCCTGCCCGAGGCCATCGCCCAGAGCCCCTTCCTGGGGCGTCGGTTCGGGCACGTCCGCGCCGAGGCCCTCTCCCACGGCTTCGTGCGGCACATCTCGGGCATCGGGACCAACGTCTCGCTCGGCCTCCTCCTCGGCGCCGCGCCGATCGTCGGCAAGTTCTTCGGCGCCCCGCTGGATGTGCGCCACGTGACGCTCTCGACCGGCGCCCTGACGTTCGCAGGCGCTGCCGTGGGGCCGCTCGCCATCGTGGGGCCGGCCTTCCGCGAGGCGGTGCTCGGGATCACCCTCGTCGGCATGCTGAACTTCTCGGTGAGCTTCGCGCTCGCGCTCGCTGTCGCCCTCCGCGCGCGTAACGTGCCGCTGGTCACGCTCGTGGCGCTGCTCCGCGCCGTGGTCGGGCGACTGTTGCGACGGCCGATGAGCTTCGTCTACCCGCCGCGCGAGGGCTCGGGCGCCGACACCCCGCCTTGACCCGGGCCCCGCCCCGGACGTTGACCGGGACGGCGTTCGGGCGCCACGATCTCCGCGAGCGGGGGCAGGGGATCCACGACCGGGACGCCCGCCAACGCGCGGGCGGACAAGGACGGGGGGAAGGAGAGGTGCGCGTCGGTCGCCGCCTGCTCCAGCTCCGCGAGCAGCGCGCGCGACGCCGCGGTATGCACGCTTCCGGTGTGGACCGCGGCCGTGACGGCGGTGGCGTCCGGCACGATCCGCGCCGGATCGGCGTACCGCACCTCCTCCACGAGCGATTCGAGGACAAGGCGCACCTCGAGCTCGACCCGCTTGCGCTCCTGGACGGCGTTGAGCGGCTGGGCTTTCTTGGCGCCCTGTCGATCGGCCCGCTTCCCGCCGGTCGTCGTCCGTCCGCTCGACTTGGTGGTCCGCGCGCCGGGGCTGGAAGGGCCGGGCCGGCGCAGCGTGTCGGGCCCGGGATCGGTGGTCACGAAGAGGGTGTCGAGCTCGCCGAGCGAGAGCGCACCGTCCTGGTCGATGTCCACGTCCGTGAAGCTGGCCCCCGCGATCGTGTGGGCCTCGTACTCCGCTTGCTCCAGCCGCCCGTCCTGGTCGCTGTCGAGCGCCTTCCAGGTGGGGGCGAGGGCGCCGGCCTCGGTCCACGGTTCGGCGCACGCGAGGAGCCACGGGAGCAGGGCGAGCGTCGTCACTCCGCGTCCCAGTAGCCGCGCGCCTTGAGCTGCTCGCGCAGAGCCGGTGGGGTCTCGATCGCGGCGTCGGTGACCGGGAGGTGGAGGGTGCTCTCCCAGGCGACGAGCTCGCCGCGGAGCGCCTCCTGCGCCTCGATCGGCAGGCCGGGGGAGGCCTCGAACGCGGGCCCGGGGAGCTGCGCGGTGGCGAGCAGATCGTTGAGCGCGGGCTCCGTGGACTGGACGCCCATGTAGGTGAGGCGGCCCGCCGCGCTGCGGGCCGAGGCCATGCGGAAGCCCTTTCCGCCGAGGGTGATGGCGACGTCGCGCCCGGGGAAGGGGGCTCCCTCGAGTGCGGGCACCAGCGAGGAGCCGCGGATGCCGGCCGGCGGTTCGGCGCCCACGAGCGCCAGGAGGGTGGGGAGCACGTCGACGAGCTCGACGAGGCCGTCTACCCGCCGGCCGCCACCCTCCGCCCCGGGCAGGCGCACCAGGAGCGGCACGTGGGAGACCTCGTCGCCCAGCGAACAACAGCGGTGGTACAGCCCGTTTTCGCCGAGCTGCTCGCCGTGGTCGGCGAGCACGACGATGACGGTGTCGTCGAGGCGGCCACGCTGGGCCAGCCGCGCCATGAACGTGCCGAACCAGGCGTCGGCGTAGGACACGGCGCCGTCGTACACGTCGTGGACGAGGGCCTCCTGGTCGGCGCTCACGGGGGCCAGCGGCGGCTGCACGGCGTCACCCAGCTCCGCCAGGGCGGCCCGCGCGGCGGGCGAGCGGGGGCGAAGATATTTCTGCGTCACGATGTCGAGCAGCTCGACGCTGGGGTGCATCCGGCCGTCCATCACGTGATGCGTGGAGCGGAGGATCTCCCGCTCGCGGGGGGCCACGGGCAGCGCCTCCGCGTGCACGAGCCCGAACGGGGCGGGCTTGAGGTAGGCGGCGTGGGTGTCGTAGCTGTGCACGAACAGGAAGAACGGTCGCGACGGGTCGCTGGCGTCCAGCCACTCCAGGGCCAGGGGGACCGTGTGGTAGAGGGACCCGAAGTCGACCGCGCTCACATAGCTGTCGAACCCCTTGGTCGGCCCGATCTCGGGTGCCAGGTCCGCGCCCGCCACTCGCGCCGCCGTCTGGTAGCCGTAGGCGCCCAGCACCTGCGGCAGTGTGTACATGTCCGCCGGGATGTTCGCCGCGCGTGTGCTCCCCGCGGACTCGGGCGGGTAGCGGCTGGTGAACAGGCTCGTGTGCGAGGGCGTCGTGATCGTCGCCTGGCTGTACGCCTGGGTGAACACGACGCTCTCGGCCGCGAAGTGGTCGAGGTTGGGCGTGAGCCCGTCCGGGTTGCCGAGGGCGCCCACCCGGTCGGCACGAAAGGTGTCGAGCGACACGAGGAGGATGTTGGGCGGGCCCTCGCGAGCGGGGGCGCACGCGGTCCAGGACACCATCAGGGCGAGGGGGAGGCGCATCCGCCTGCGACTGTAGCGCCAGATGCGGGGATCCGCGCCAGCGCTACGATCCCGCGGCTCACTCGCCGATGGCGAGCAGCTCCACCAGGGGGCCGTCCGGGTTCGTGTTGCCGCGCAGATCGATGCGGCCCTCGATCGACCAACGCGCCACGTCCTCCGCCTCTCCGGTGTCGAACGCGTAGGTGTCGGTCGCGTTGGGATCGAGCGGCGCCAGCAGTGTCTGGCGGACGATCCAGCGGTGGGGGCCGTCGGGCTTGACCGACGTGAGGGTGGCGAGCCGGGCGCGATGGTCGAACGCCACGTCGCCGTACTCCTCGAGGAACGGCGTGAGGGCGCGCTCGATCTCCTCGGGGCTCCAGGGGCCGTCCTCGTGGGTCGCATCCGGAGTGCGGCGCACGCTGGCCGAGGCCTCCTCCCAGTCTCGAAGCGAGAACGCACGAACGAGCGCGTGGAGCTCGGCGCGCACGCGGGCCATGAACGAGCGACGGTCCTCCGAGATGTCGACAGGGCGGGACGCGTCGGCCGCGGGAGCGTCTCCGCCGGCCATCAAGGTCTCCCACTCGGTGAGCAGGCTCGCGTCCACCAGCCCGAGCATCGTGCGCAGCCACGCGATGAGGTCGGTGAGGGCGTCGGTGTGCAGATCGACCGGGACGTTCTGGACGAGCGCCTTGTACACCTCGGTGAGGTAGCGGAGAAGCACGCCTTCGGAGCGCTGAAGCCCGAGATCCTTCACGTAGTCCGAGAAGGAGATGAACGACTCCGCCATCTCCCGGACGACCGACTTGGGCCGGATCGCCTCACCGTTCACCCAGGGGTGGCTCGCGGTGTAGGCGTTGAAGAAGTCGTAGATCGCCTGCGCGTTCGGCTTGGGCCAGGTCACGTCTTCGAGCGCCACGATGCGGTCCTCGAAGGGCACGCCCTGCGCCTTGAGCTCCTGCATGAGCTTGTACTTGGCCTTGTCCTCCTGCCGCATGAGCACCGCGCGCGGGTGCTCGAGGATGGCCTCGACCCAACTCACGGTGTCGAGTGTGTGGGTAGGGGACGCGGGATCCATCTGGGCGAGCGCGTGGAGAAGGAACAACGACAACGAGTGGTGCAGGCTGAAGTCGCTCTGGAGCGTGGGGTCGAGCTCCATCGGCCCGCCCTTCTCCACGCCGGTCTGGCCGACCAGCCCGGCGTTCACGAGGCCGATGAGCATCGCCTCCGTAGTCGCCCGTAACTTCTCACGTTCCGCCGCGGACGCGTGGCTCTTCTCGATGAGATCCAGCATCGCCTGGTAGCCGGGCCGCGCGTCTCCCGTGGTCTCCTCGGCGTGCTGCATCAGCGCGAGCAGGCGCCCGTGGTCGACCGAGAAGGTGCTCTCGAGGGCCTCGGGCGGGCGCTCCACCAGCTGCTTGAAGATCTCCTCGTCCCAGTGTTTGTAGCCCTTGGTCGGCGGCTGGGCCTTCACGATCTTCCTGCGCTTCTTCGGGTCTGTCACCCGCGCGTCGACCCGCGCGTTCTCGATGACGTGCTCGGGCGCCTGCGCCACGACATACCCGACGGTGTCGAAGCCCGCGCGGCCCGCGCGCCCGGCGATCTGCTTGAAGTCGCGCACCTTCAGGATGCCGACCTTCTCCCCGTCGAACTTGCACAGCTGGGTGAACAGCACGGTGCGGATCGGCACGTTGATGCCGACGCCGAGCGTGTCCGTACCGCAGATGACCTTGAGCAGGCCCTGCTGGGCGAGCCGCTCCACGAGCAGGCGGTAGCGGGGCAACAGGCCCGCGTGGTGCAGGCCGATGCCATGCAGCACGTAGCGGCGGACGGTGGCGCCGAAGGGGCTGTGGAACCGGAACCCCTTCGTGGCCTCCGCCAGCGCCTTCTTCTCCTCCTTCGTGCAGTAGTCCACGCTCATGAGCGCCTGGGCCTGCTCGGTGGCGGCGCTCTGGGTGAAGTGCACGACGTACACGGGCGCGCGGCCGCCGCGCACCAGCTCGCCGATCGCCTCGTGGATCGGCCGCATGCTGTATTCGAACGTGAGGGGAACGGGGCGGAGCGCGCCCTTGACCTCGGCCACGGTGCGGCCGGTGCGGGCCGCGAGGTCGGCGCGGATGACGCTGGTGTCCCCGAGGGTGGCGGACATGAGCAGGAACGTGGTCTGCGGGAGCGTGAGGAGCGGGATCTGCCACGCCATGCCGCGGTCGCGGTCGGCGTAGTAGTGGAACTCGTCCATCACGACGGTGTCGGCCTTGGTGTCCGCGCCCTCGCGCAGGGCGAGGTTCGCCAGGATCTCGGCGGTGCAACACAGGATCGGCGCCGTGCGGTTCACCGCGCCGTCCCCCGTCATCATGCCCACGTGCTCGGGCCCGAAGATCTTGCACAGCGCGAAGAACTTCTCGCTCACCAGCGCCTTGATGGGCGCGGTGTACCAGGTGCGGCCGAGCTCGCAGAAGGTCTTGAAGTGCAGCGCGATCGCGACGAGCGACTTGCCCGAACCGGTCGGCGCGTCAAGCACGACGTGGTTGCCCGCGAAGATCTCGAGGACCGCCTCCTCCTGGTGCGGGTAGAGCGTGACCCCGGTGTCGGCCACCCACTGGAGGAAGGCGCCGAGCATGTCGTCGGGGTGGGCGAAGCCCTTCTCGGGGATGCGTTCGTCGAGGCGGAGGGAGGTCTCGGACATCGTGTCTTCTAACTAGTTCACCGAGAAGGGGAACGCGGTGTAGACCGGCGGCTCCAGCGGCGTGCCGTCGTTGTTGACCAGCTCCAGGCGGAGCGTGTGCGCGCCCGGGAGCAGCCCGCTCACGGCGTGGGTGCCGGCGGCCGTCTCCGCGACGAGGGCCCCGTCGATGAGGATCGCCGCGTGGCCGACGTGCCGGCCGTTCTCCCCGCCCATCGCCGAGGCGTCGAGCGTGAAGTTCTCCACGGCGAAGGCGACCTCGAACGCCGGGCCCATCGCCCAGTCGCGGCCGGGGTAGCTCACCGCCACGTTGGGTCGGTCGGCGGGGATGGTGACCCACATGCGGTCGCGCACCGCGGTCTCGACCAGGTCGTTGCCGGTGAGGACGACCTCGAACAGGTGTTCGCCGGGCGCCACGCCTTCGAGCACGAAGTCGGTCACGGCCCGGCCGTCCAACCACTCGCCGTCGAGGAACATGTGCCAATAGCCGGAGCCGGCGATGGGCAGGCCCGTGCCGTCGGGCTCGGCCAGGGTGAAGTTGGTGGTCGAGAGGCGGATCGGCAGGGTTGCGCTGTCCCACGGGACCGCCGCCACCGCGCGGTCGAAGAAGACGCCGGGCGCGAGGTCGGGCACCGTCACCGACATCTCCTTCACGATGGGCGGCAGGAGCGAGGCGCCCATGTTGGTCACGAGCTCCACCTGCACGGTGTGCGCGCCCGGGACCAGCCCTGTCACCTCGATGGGGAGCATCGGATCGACGCTCCAGTCGCGGAACTGGCCGTCCGCCTTGACGATGACGTGGCCCTCGCCGAACAGATCGGGCTCGCCGCGCATGGGCATCACGTCGAAGCCGGCCACGCTGAAGCTGAGCGGGCTGTTGCTGCGGTCGAGCACGGCGCCGTCGTTGGGGGCGGTGATCGCGAGGGTGGGCACCGCCACCGGGAAGTCGCGCTGCACCGCCACGTCGAGCTCGGAGTGGTCGTTGCGCGCGAGGCGCACCTCGAGCGAGCGCATGCCCTCTTCGAGCCCGGTGATGACGAAGGTGCCGTCCGTCGACTCGCCGAGGAGCTCGTTGTCCAGGTACACGTGGGCGTGCCCGTGCCCGGCCTCGTTCGCGCCGTCCAGACCCGACGCGTCGAGGGTGAAGTCGGTCACCTCGTAGCGGACCTCGGCGGGCGCGCCGTAGAAGCCCTGGTCCGCGGCCGGCGTGACCAGGGTGAGGGTGGGCGTGCCGCCGGACCCGGGATCGTCGCCCGGATCCGGCTTTTTCGGGCCCCCCTCGGACAGCGGGCCCTCACACCCCACGAGCAATACAAGAGCGGTCATTCGTACCATTGGACCCCCGGTTTCCGTGGATCCGATGTAGGCACGGGCGCCCAACCCCTGTCTGGGCGGGTGTTACTTCACGTCATGGACGGACGCGTCCATCTCGGCGTTGAAGTCGGTGCGCAGGCGGATGAGCGGCTTGAAGCCGTCGTGGCTCGTCTCCCCGATGAACTTCATCGCGGGGCCGTTCCGCGCGCCGTTCACGTCGACCTCGTTGAAGTCGAGCTCGGTCGACTTCTGGTAGATGATCGGCCGGCTGGGGGTGGCCTCCTCTTCCTGCGCGAGGGCGACGGTGGAGAACGCGAGGGGCAGGGCGACGAGAATCAGGGCGAGACGCTTCATGACGGACCTCCACCCGCGCAACGGCGGGCACGGGACAGGCCTTTCAGTGGGTGGGAGAAACGCTCGAATAAAATGATGCACGGCGCCGCGCGTTAAGGTGCGACACCTCGAGATCAGCCATGTCCCTCCTCTTCCTCGCCCTCACCGCTTGCGGCACCTCCCACGAGGCCACCGCCGAGACCCCGCCCGTCGTCGTCGTGGAGGCGCCCCCCGCCACGCCTCCGGTGTCGACCCCTTCCACGCCGACGAGCCCGACGCCCACCGGCGACCCGACCGGCCCGGATACCTGGACCATCGGCGTCGTGGATGCGCCACAAAAGGTGGCGGGGGTGCCCGCGCAGGTGGCCTCGGTGCGCTCGGCCAGTCATGAGGGGTTCGATCGTATCGTGTGGGAATTCAAGGGCGATCGGCTTCCCGGGCATCACCTCGAATACGTGGACCGCCCGGCGCGGGACTGCGGGGCCGGCACCGCGCTCGAGATCGCCGGCGACGCGCTCCTGCTCGTCCAGTTCACCCCCGCCTCCGCCCATGACGACGCGGGCGCCTCCACCACCGAGAAGGAGGCGAAGCCGGCCCTCGCGAACGTGCGCGAGATCGAGCGCACGTGTGACTTCGAGGGCGTGGTGGCCTTTGTCGTGGGGGTGGGGGCGCCCAACCCGTTCCGCGTGTTCGAGCTCACGGCGCCGGCGCGGCTGGTGGTCGACGTCAAGCGCTGACCCGGGGTTAGATGGGCGGTCACCTGAACCTCCCCCGCCCCCCGGAGCCGCCCCCATGAAGACCCGCGCCGCTGTCGCCTTCGAAGCCGGAAAGCCCCTCGAGATCGTCGAGCTCGACCTGGAGGGCCCCAAGGAGGGCGAGGTCCTCGTCGAGCTCAAGGCCACCGGCATCTGTCACACGGACGCGTTCACCCTCTCCGGGGATGATCCGGAGGGCCTGTTCCCCGCCGTGCTCGGGCATGAGGGCGCGGGCGTCGTGGTCGAGGTCGGCGCGGGCGTGCGCTCGCTCAAGGCGGGCGACCACGTCATCCCGCTCTACACCCCCGAGTGCCGCGAGTGCGACTATTGCCTCTCGGGCAAGACCAACCTCTGCCAGCGCATCCGCGCGACCCAGGGCCGCGGCGTGATGCCCGACGGCACCAGCCGGTTCAGCTACAACGGCAAGATGGTGCACCACTACATGGGCACCTCGACCTTCTCCCACTACACCGTGCTCCCCGAGATCTCCCTGGCGAAGATCCGGCCGGACGCCCCGTTCGAGAAGGCCTGCTACGTCGGCTGCGGCGTCACCACCGGGCTCGGCGCCGCGATCTGGACCGCGAAGGTGACCCCCGGCGCGAACTGTGTCGTGTTCGGCCTCGGCGGCATCGGCCTGAACGTCATCCAGGGCCTCCGGCTCGCCGGCGCCCGGCAGATCGTGGGTGTCGACCTGAACCCCTCGCGCGAGGCCTGGGGCCGCCGCTTCGGCATGACCCACTTCGTCAACCCGAACGACGTGCAGGGCGATCTCGTGGCGCACCTCGTGGCCCTCACCAACGGCGGCGCCGACTTCAGCTTCGAGTGTGTCGGCAACGTGAAGGTGATGCGGACCGCGCTCGAGTGCTGCCACAAGGGCTGGGGCGAGTCGATCATCATCGGCGTCGCGGGCGCCGGGCAGGAGATCAGCACGCGGCCCTTCCAGCTCGTCACCGGGCGCGTCTGGCGCGGCTCGGCCTTCGGCGGGGCGCGCGGCCGCACGGACGTGCCGAAGATCGTCGACTGGTACATGGAGGGGAAGATCGAGATCGACCCGATGATCACCCACATGATGCCGCTGGAGGACATCAACAAGGCGTTCGACCTGATGCACCACGGCGAGTCGATCCGCTCGGTCGTCGTCTACTGATGGACAGCCTCCTCACCCGCACCTCGGCGTACCGCTGCTTCGACGGCGACCAGCTCCAGTTCACGCACCCCTCCGAGGCGACCGGCGGCACGATGACCGTGTCCGTCTACCTGCCTCCGCAGGCGAACGTGGAGCGGGTGCCGGTGTTGTGGTGGCTCTCCGGCCTGTCCTGCACGGACCAGAACTTCGTCACCAAGGCCGGGGCGCAGCGATACGCCGCGGAGCACGGCATCGCCATCGTGGCGCCGGACACCTCGCCGCGCGGGGCGGACGTGCCCGGCGATCCCGACGGCGCCTGGGACTTCGGGCAGAGCGCGGGCTTCTATGTCGACGCGACGCAGGCCCCGTGGGCGCGCAACTACCGGATGTACAGCTACGTCCGGGACGAGCTGCCCGCCGTGCTCGCGTCCCTGCCGCTCGACTTCGATCGGCAGGCGATCAGCGGCCACTCGATGGGCGGGCACGGGGCCCTGGTGCTCGCGCTCCGCAACCCTGGCCGGTTCCGCTCGGTGTCCGCGTTCGCGCCGATCGTGGCCCCCTCCGAGGTGCCCTGGGGCCACAAGGCCCTGGGTCGCTACCTCGGCCCCGACCGCGCCGCGTGGCACGCCTACGACGCTGTCTCCCTCGTGGAGAACGCGCCCGAGCGGCTCCCCCTGCTCGTGGATCAGGGCCTCGCCGACCCCTTCCTGGCCCGCGAGCTCCAGCCCGAGCGGCTCGAAGCGGCGTGCGCACGTGTGGGGCACCCGCTCTCCCTGCGCCGCCGCGAGGGCTACGACCACAGCTACTTCTTCGTCGCCACCTACATCGGCGAGCACGTGGCCTGGCACGCGAAAGCCCTCCACGACTGACGACGATCAGTCCGCGATCGCGGCCGAGAGGTGCAGGAGCAGGGTGAGCGCCACGAGCGTCCACCAGGGCCATCGGAGCGAGGTGAGGGGCACCCCGTCCGCCTGCTGGCGTGCGAGGCCGAGGCCGGCCAGCGCGAGCGGGGCCACGAGCAGGACGCCCGACGCGAAGCCGAGGTGCGCCTCGCTGGGCGGCGGCTCGTCGTGCAGCAGCTTCACGAAGGTGGCGACCGGTGGGGCGGCGAGGAGCACGATCACCGCGACGGCGAGGCGGCCCCGGGGGAGGGCGCCGCCGCCCCGCGCGAGCACGAGCACGGCGCCCCCGAGGAACGCCGCCGTGAGCGCGGCCCAGCCCCCGACGTGGAGGAACCACCCCACGTGGTAGGTCAACTTGTCGAACATCAGCGCGAACGAGGGGCCCGCGAGCGCCACCATCAACGCGACGGTTGCCCCGTAGGCGTGGAGCCCGAGCGAGACGAGCGCACGCCCGACCGGAGCGCCGCGATAGGGGAACACGAGCAGCAGCACGGTGACGATGAAGAGCGGCACGAACGCGGCCACGCCCCCCTGCTGTGCGTACAGCTCCAGCCCCGAGTAGTCCGTCATCTTCCCGTTGGCGCAGTCGCGGGCGGTGACAAAGGGGAGGAGGAGGGTCGCCTGGGTGAGGATCAGCCAGAGACGTTGGGACAGGGGGAGCGGGGGCGGTGTCTCCGCCATGGGGCGACCGGGTGTGGCCGCATCATGGCTCACGATAGGATGCGCGCATGACCGATCTCGTCGTCGTGTACATCACCGCTCCCGACTCGGACGTCGCCTCCCGCATCGGTCGCACCTTGGTGGAAGAGGAGCTGGCGGCCTGCTGCAACCTCGTGCCGGGGGTGCGCTCCATCTACCGGTGGGAGGGCGTCGTGCAGGACGACGCAGAGGTGCTCATGATCCTGAAGACGCGCGCCGCCCTGGTCGAGGCGCTCACCGCTCGGGTCGTCGCCTTGCATCCGTATGCACTGCCCGAGGTGGTCGCGCTCCCGGTGCTCGCCGGGCACGCGCCGTACCTGGATTGGGTGCGCGAAGGAACCACACGAGCGCCGTGACGAGCGCATGACAGAGCTGCGTTACCGTCGCTGGGGAGATCACGTGAACGCCCACCGCCCCGGCTTCCGCCCCGCCAACCACACCCGCAGCGTGTTCCACGCGCTCTCTGGTGTCGTCGCCCTCCTCGCCATCCAGCACGTCTTCACCCCCAACACGATGGTCCTCGCGGCCTTCGTGTTCTGCGTGTGGGGCTGGGGCATGGAGGTCAGCCGCCGCCGGCTGCCCGCCGTGAACACCTTCCTGATGAAGGTGTTCGGGCCGATCGCGCATCCGCACGAATCGTACCGCATCAACTCCGCCACCTGGTACGTGACGGCGCTGCTCGCCCTCTCGCTCACCGCGTCGCCGATGGCCTGCTCGCTGGCGGTGATCGTGCTCGGTGTCGGTGATCCCGCCGCGGCGTTCGTGGGCCGGCGCTGGGGTCGGACCCGGCTCGCCTCGGGCCGCTCGGTCGAAGGATCGCTGGGCTTCGTCGGCTTCGCGGGCCTCGCCGCGGCGCTCACCCTGGCCATCTACTACCCGCACCTCGGCGCAGCCCAGCTGGTCACGCTCGCGCTGGTGTCCGCGCTCGCCGGCGCCATCGCCGAGCTCGTGACCGCCGGGCTGGATGACAACCTCGTCATCCCCCTCGCCGCCGCCGCCGGCGCCTCATTCGTGGCGGCGGTCTTCGCGTAGCGGCTCGCGCCGACGCCCCGGCTCATGAGGCCCTGGCTCGTTCCCCGGCGAAGGGGGCGGCTCGTCGAGCGTGTCGTCGGGGCCCGGCAGCCGATCCGCCTTCTTGTGATGCTCGAGGAGCCCGCGCTCACGGCGCCGGGAACCCGCACGGCGGCCGTACACCTGGGTGAACTCCGCGCCGAACAGCAGGATCTGCGCCGACCAGAACACCCACACCATGAACGCCACCAGCGATCCGGCGGCGCCGTAGGCCGTCGTCACCCCCGCGTGTTCGATGTAGGCCGCGATGCCGCTGCGCCCGATGCCGAAGAGCAGCGTGGTCACGATCGCGCCCATCCACACGTCGCCCCACGCCACCTTCACGTCCGGCAGCAACTTGAACATCGTGGCGAACAACGCGGTGACGAGCGTGAAGGAGAGCAGCTGGTAGGCCAGCGCGAGGTGGCCGGGGGAGAGGGCCAGCCACTGCCCGAGGAGGTCGCCGGCCATGGACACCACGGTGCCGAGCGCGAGGGACGCGAGCAACATCGCCCCCATCAGGAGGACCATCAGCGCGCCGAAGCCCTGGCGGCGGAGCAGCGTCACGACGCCGTTCCCCTTCGGCACGGGCGCGTCCCAGATGTGGTTGAAGCTGCCGCGGAGCTGCACGAACAGGGTCGATGCGGCGACCAGCAGCGTCGCGAGCGCGATGACGGTCGAGAGGAGGCCCGAGTCCGGCGGGAGCGCGCGGTTGAGCAGGCCCTCGACCGCGGCGGCGCCGTCTGGCCCGAGCATCTCCTGGAGCCGGTTCGACACCTCCGCCCGCGCCGTCGACTCGCCGTACAGCAGCCCCGCGATCGAGATGGCGAGGACCAGCACCGGCGCGATCGAGAACAGCGTGTAGTAGGCGAGCGCGGCGCCATGGCGCGTGGCGTCGTCGTCCACGAACTCGGTCACCGTCTCCTTGAGCACGGTCCAGGCGAGGCGCGCGCGGCCGAGGAGGGTGAGCCGCAGCTGGCGGGGGGAGGCCACGCCTCACCCACCCAGGCGCTGGAGCACGTCCGCGTCGAGACGCTGGTCGACCGCGTCGAGGGCTCCCCACGGGTCGGGCGGGAGCTCGCGCAGGAGCGCGTGGAGCGTGTAGCGATCGCCGGAGCCGACGGCCGCGAGCGCGTCCCAGGCCACCGGCACCGCGATCGGCGCGCCCGGCCGCGCGCGGGGTGACCACGCCGCCACCGCCGTGCTCGTGGAGGTGTTGCGGAGCCAGTCGAGGTACACGCGGCGCTCCCGGCTGGTCTTCGCCATCTTCGCGGTGATCTTCTCGGGATCGGCCTTGGCGAGCCCCTCGGCGACGAGGCGACAGAACGGTTTTGCCACCTCCCAGGGCGCGTGCGGCCGCAGCGGCACCACCACGTGGATGCCCTTTCCGCCGGTGACCTTGGCGAAGCTCCGCAGGCCGAGCGCGGCGAGGCGATCGTGCACCCGCCCGGCGACCTCGAGGAGCTGTCCCCACGGGACGCCGGGCCCGGGGTCGAGGTCGAAGATGAGGCGATCCGGGCGGTCCAGATCGTCGATGCGCACGCCCCACGGATGGATCTCGAGGCCGCCGATCTGCGCGACACCGACGAGGCCGGCGCGTTCGTCGACCCACAGGTAGGGCTGGTTGTCGCCATGCCCCGGTACGCGGACGCCCTGGAACCCCTCCGGCAGCCCCTCGGTCACGTGCCGTTGGTAGAAACACCCCGCGTCCTGGCCGCTCGGGCAACGCACCAGCGTGAGCGGCCGCCGGGCGATCTCGGGGAGCATACGGTCGGCGACCCGATCGAGGTAGTCGGCGAGCTCCCGCTTGGTCACCGCCCCCTGGTCGCGGTTGGGAGGCCAGAGCACGCGGTCGGGGTTGGTGAGGCGTACACCTTCCGTGCGCGGGGGCGGCGCCGTCGGTGTCTCCGGGGCTTCCTGATCGACGACCTCCTCTTTCATCGGGACCTCCAGCCGCACCTCTTCTGGGCGCTTGTCTTCGCGGATGCCGAGGAACACGGGGTGACGGAGCCGCTGGTAGGGCGTCCATCCGGTGAACTTGACCTCGGCGACGAGCGTGGGCTCCACCCAGTGGCAGCCGCGGGCCTCGGCGCCCGTGGGCGGATCGACGACTGGCGGCGTGGGGCGCTCCTTTGGTTGGAGCCGCGCCCGCAGCGAGGTGAGCGTGGCCTCGTCGAAGCCGGTGCCGACGCGCCCGGCGAAGCGCCAGGTCTCCGCGTCCCGGTACGCCGCGAGCAGCGCGCCGAGCCCGGTTCGGCTGCCCGCGGGGTCGGTCCACCCCACGATCACGAACTCCTGCCGCAGCCCGCACCGCACCTTGAGCCAGCCGCGGCCCCGGCCTGAGCGATAGGGCGCGTCGGACCGCTTGCTGACGATCCCTTCGAGCCCGTGCTCGCAGGCCGCGCGGTGGAACAGGGCGCCGTTGCCCGCGACCTGCTCGACGAGGCGGATCGGGGGGATCGCGTCGCGGAGCACCTCGGTGAGGATCGCGCACCGCCGCGAGAGCGGCAGCCCGCGCAGATCGTGCCCGTCGAGGTGGAGCAGATCGAACGCGTAGTAGACCTGCCGCTCGGATCGCCCCTGCTCCAGCGCCCCCACGAGCTTGCCGAAGTCGCTCCGCCCCTCCGCGTCGAGGACCACGACCTCGCCGTCCAGGAGCGCAGCGGTGACCGGGAGCGTCGCGGCGGCCGTCGCGATCGCGCCGAACTTGGCGGTCCAGTCGAGGCCCGATCGCGTCAGGATCCGCACGGTGCGGCCCCCGGGCCGGCCCTCCACCCGGACCAGCGCGCGGTAGCCGTCGAGCTTCATCTCGTGGCGCCACGATGCGCCCTCCGGCGCGTGGTCGACCGCCGTGGCGAGCGCGGGCGGCACGAAGGCGGGGAGGGGACCCGGCGGCGCGTCGGGGATCGGCGGATCCCGGCCCGCCAGGATGTCCTCGAACGTGCGCCGCGTGCGGATGCTGGTCGTGCGCGTCTGCACGAGCACGTCGCCCGGCGTGGCGACGTAGGCGTCGACCTCCTTCACCAGCAGCCACGTCTCCTTGTCCGCCGGCTGCTTGGGGCGCGTCCGAACGAGGGCCCACCCACCGCGCAGGCGGTGGCCGTGCAGGGTGAACTTCAGCTTGCCGCTCGTGTAGCCCGCGTGCGGGTCCTCCTGCGGCGTCCACGTCCCCTCGTCCCAGATCATCATCGGCCCGCCGCCGTACTCACCCGCCGGGATCGCCGCCTCGAAGTCGAGGTACTCCAGCGGGTGATCCTCGGTGTGCGCCGCGAGACGCTTGTCCGCCGGGTCGAGGCTCGGGCCCTTCGGCACCGCCCAGCTCTTCAGCACGCCGTCGAGCTCCAGCCGAAGGTCGAAGTGCAAACGCGTCGCGTCGTGCTTCTGGACCACGAAGCGACGGGTCCGAACCGACGAAGGGGGCCGCGGGGCCGGCGCGGGCTCGGGGGTGCGCGCGAAGTCGCGCTTCTGCTCGTATCGGGTGAGTCCCAAGGACTACGCCTCCTCCTTCTTGCGCTTCCGCGTGGGTTTCTTCGCCGCGACTTCGGGAGTGGCTTCGGGAGCGACTTCGGGAGCGGCCGGGGGTGGCTCCGCGGCCGGCGCTGCCCCCTTGCCCTTCACCGCCTCCAAACTCCGCTTGAGTAGCGCCATGATGTCGACCGCCTCGGTGATCGGCGCCTCCTCCGTCGGCTGCGCGGAGACCCGCCCGGTGCGCGCCTTCTCGTCGATCACCCGCTCGAGCTGCGCGCGGAACTCGTCGTGGTACCGCGTCGGGTCCCACGTCTCCTCCAGCGAGGACACGAGGAGCTCCGCCATCTTCAGCTCCTTGTCGCCCACCCCGAGCGCTTCGAGCTCGCCCTTCGGCAGGTCGAACTCCTTGGTGTCCCGCACCTCCTCGGCGTAGCGGAGCAGCTCCAACACGAGGATGTCGCCGCGCACGATGAGCGCGCCGAGGTACTGCCGTGTGCGGAGGACCACCTTGGCGATGCCGATCTTCCCGCTGCGGCGCAGCGTCTCGCGTAGCAGCGCGTACGCCTTGGCGGTGCGCTTCTCCGGCGCCACGTAGTAGGGGCGCACGAAGTAGCGGGGATCGAGCTCGTCGGCGGCGATGAACGCCACGATGTCGATGCTCCGGGTGCTCTCGGCGGCGGCCGCCTTGATCTCTTCGTCTTCGAGCAGCACCCAGGCGCCTTCGGCCGCCTCCGCCGCCTTCGCGATCTCCTCCGACGGCACCTCTTCGCCCGTTCGCTTGTTGACACGTTTGTACCCGATGGGTGACATGTCGCGCCGGTCGACCATGTGAAGGTCGAGGTCAGTGTCGCTCGTCGCGGGGTAGAGGCCGACGGGGATCTGCACCAGCCCGAAGCTGATGTGCCCTTTCCAGATGACACGTGCCATGAGCCCAAGGTAGGGGCGCGGGCTCGGCAAGCAACGTGGAGCGCGGCCGCGGTACGGATGGCGCCCTCCCAAGGAAAAGGGGGCCCTCCCGCGCAGAGCCTGCGGAGTTATCTTTCCTGGATGAGCACCACCGTCACCGGCACCGCCACCAAGATGAAGCTCCAGCCCGGCGTGATCACGGGCGCCGCGCTGCAGGACCTGTTCGCCTACATGAAGGAGGCCGAATGTGCCCTCCCGGCGGTGAACGTGATCAACACCCACGGCGCCAACGCGGCGATGCAGGCGGCGAAGGAGGCCAAGGCCCCCGTCATCATCCAGCTCTCGCACGGCGGCGCACACTTCTACGCGGGCAAGTGGCTCCCGGACGCGAACTCGGCGGCCGTCTACGGCGGCGTGTCCGCCGCGCTCCACGTGCACACCGTGGCCGAGGCCTATGGCGTGCCGGTCATCCTCCACACCGACCACGCGGCCAAGAAGCTGCTCCCGTGGGTCGAGGGCCTCTTGACCGAGGGCGAGAAGTACTACGCCATCCACAAGCGCCCCCTGTTCTCCTCCCACATGCTCGATCTCTCCGAGGAACCCCTGGCGGAGAACCTCGAGATCTGCCGCCGCATCCTCGAGCGGATGAACCGCATCGACATGACGCTCGAGATCGAGCTCGGTGTCACCGGCGGGGAGGAGGACGGCGTGGACAACTCCGATCTCGACAACTCCAAGCTCTACACCCAGCCGGCCGACGTACTCGCGGCGTACGACGCCCTGAAGGACGTGGGGAACTTCACCATCGCCGCCTCGTTCGGCAATACGCACGGCGTGTACAAGCCGGGCAACGTCAAGCTGACCCCCATCATCCTGAAGAACAGCCAGGACGAGATCGCGCGCCTGCGCGGCGGCGGGCCCAAGCCGGTGAACTTCGTGTTCCACGGCGGCTCCGGCTCCACCCCCGAGGAGATCCGCGAGGCGGTGTCCTACGGCGTCGTGAAGATGAACATCGACACGGACACCCAGTGGGCGTTCACCCAGCCGATCAAGAAGTACATGGACGAGAAGGACGCCTATCTGCGCGGCCAGATCGGCAATCCCGACGGCGAGGACAAGCCCAACAAGAAGTACATCGACCCCCGCGGGTGGCTGCACCTCGGTGAGAAGGGCGTGGCGACGCGGCTCGTGCAGGCGTTCGCCGACCTCGGCGCGGTCGGGAAGTTCGATCTCTAAGGGCTCGGGCCCCTGGGCGTGAGGGGACCGATGCGCCGTGTCCGAGTGGTCATCCGCCAATGCCATTGACTTAGGAGGAATCCTGAGGTTGGCCGATCCTTTTCTTGGGGT
>JAZKFH010000026.1:0-53961 GCA_040386535.1 Myxococcota bacterium
GGCGCCTCGTGATCGCCCAGAAGGTGGCCCAGGACAGGATCGTGAGCCTCACCGATCCGCAGGCACGGCACGGGCGGAAGTCGAAGAGCCAAACCTTCAACGGCTTCAAGGTCCACGTGCTGGGGGACGTTGTGAGCGGCCTGATCGCCTCGGTGTCCGTGACGCCCGGGAACGTGCACGACGGCGCCCCGTCCCACCGCCTGCTCGCGCGGGCGAAGCAGCTGGTAGCGGGCATCGACCGCGTTCTCGCGGACACCGCGTACGGCGGGGCACGCGACCACTTCCTGGCCAAGGGGGTGCTCGGCATCACGCTGGTGACGCCTCCTCCCGCCGTCTCCACCGAGAGCACCACGCTGCGGAAGCAGGAGTTCGCCGTCGACTTCGAGGCTGGCACCGCGACGTGCCCCAACGGCGTGTTGGCTTCCCGGCGGTCGCTCTCGCTGTCCAAGGATTTCCCTCCCGGCAAGCCGGCGTTCCACTGGTCGGCGGCCACGTGTGCGGCGTGCCCACTCAAGGTGGCCTGTCTGGGGGAGTCCACTCGCGGGCGGACCGTGGTGCTTCACCCCTACGAGCGTGAACTCCGCTTGATCCGCGACCAGTTCGAGCGCGCGGAGACGCGTGCCCAGTACCGGCGCCGGAGCGAGTGCGAGCGGCTGGTGAACCAACTCACCCGGCATGGGGCGCGGGAGGCGAGAGCCTTTGGGCTCCAGAAGGCGCACGAGCAGGCCCACATCATCGCGATGCGCTGCAACCTCGCCCTACTGGCCCGAGCGTTGGCGGCGCGCGAGGCGGCCGCCGCCGCGTAGCGCCGCCTGGCATCACACACGTATGCGACCCGCGTGGGTCTCGCCGAAGGCGCGCGGCAGGCGACCGGAGAGCGGGCGGCTCGGCCGCCCGGCTCGGCGCCTCCGCCCGCCGAAAGGCGTGTGGAGGTGCCAGCCGAGCGCGAAGCGCGAGCTCGGAGGGGGCCGACGGCGGCCCTGCCGCCGGGCCGCCCAGTGCCTCAGGAGGACAAATGCCGAACGCTCCTAGGACGGTGCCGCACCCGAGGGGTGGCGCCTCACCCCGGCCGCTCGTCACCCGCAGGGTGCCAAACGCGAGGGGTGGCGCCTCACCCCGGCCGTTCGTCACCTGCAGAAGAACTCTCGGCTTTCCATGGCCCGGTTCAACAACCGACCGAACTGGATCACACCCGGTGCCTCCGTGGTCGCTGGGCGGCCACCATCCGCGATCATCCAGGATGATGTGCCCTCCATGACCGCGTGGCGGCCAACATCGGCGATCATCTCGGATGATGTGCCCTCCATGACCGCATGGCGGCCAACATCGGCGATCATCTCGGATGATGTGCCCTCCATGACCGCGTGGCCGCGGGCCCGAGATGACGCCGACCTTTCCCTCGAAGCGCCTCGACTACCCACCCACCCTCAATACCCCGGCTCGCAGGGCCCAATCGCTCCGGCACGCCCGAGGTGAACTGCGCCGACGGCGATGCCAAGGAGGCCCGAGGCGAGGAGCCCGAGGCCCGCGCCGGTCGCGCCCGCGTTTCCTTTGGATTCGCCGAGGCTGACGAGGCCGCTGATGCCTCCTGCCGTGCCGCTCGCGATCCACACGCCTCCAGTCGAACCGGAGCTTCCATTTGATCGCGCGACACATCCGCAGGAGATCGTCCTGGGCAGCGCCGACGTCGTGCAAGCGGTTCTGCGCGAATCTGGCGCGGTCCGCCGAGACGGCCGAGGTGGGCCCACTCGCCGACGCGCTCGGCGAGGTTCTCTCGTACCTCCGTGCACGTGACCAGCACGGCTCCCGCCACGATGGAGTCGTCGTCCTCGAACGGCGGCCCGTCGCGGCGGACCACGTGCTGCTCCTCGGCTACGTGTGGGAGATCGACCAGCACGTCAGTCCGCTGTCGGTAGATGTCACCATCGGGCACGCAGCACACTCGGTGATCATGCGGCTGGGAGACCCCACCCGGCGCTGGACCGCCGCGGAGGTCGAGCGGACGTGGCGCAAGGGCCGGCTCACTCCCGATTCGATACCGTGGCGATGGAGCTATACGTTTGGTTGACCCATCCCAAGCCGCCCGCGCTGCCGGAGCACCGCCTGTCCCGCTACCAGTAGACATCCACGGTAGCGCCCATCGCCCGCAATCCCTCGGCCATTCTCTCGGCAGCGGAATCGCGTTCGGCGTCCGACATCGCAAGGGTCCGTCCCTGGGCGTCGTGTTTGACGATTGTACTCGTGTACACACTATCGCGCGGGCCGTACTCCGCCTCGGCCACTACGGACGAGCCGTCGGCTTCCATCAGGAGCACCGAATGACGGTCCCGGGTCGTGACGAAGTAGCCCGAGTCATGCTGTGCGAGTTGTGGACGAATGAGGGTGAACACTTCGTTGCCTCCCCTGATCGCTGGGCCAAGCCTAAAGTGTTGTCCGATGCCCCGGCAGCCGATCGAGCAGCGAACGTTGAGCCGCCACCCGCCCCATGTTGTCCCGCGCGATGACACCAAAATCGGGTGACACCTCCAGGTGGCACGCCACGCGCTCCCAGAACGTCACCGCCGCCGCCCACGTGCTCATCCACACGTCGGTACGCGTGGGCGACAGCATGGGCATCCCGAGCTCGACCGGCACGAGCTCGTTGTTGCGGGGCGCGTACACCATCGGGAGCATGTCGTAGGCGGGGGCGAGCCCGCCGAGCACCCCGTTGTCGAGACGCAGGGAGAGGTTGCCGAGGTGGCGGTCGGTGTTGCCGATCCAGGCGCCGAACCGTTCGAGCCAGAGGATCTGGTCGAACGTGGCCGCGTCGATGCGGCGCTGGGTGGTCAGCGCCGTGGCGACGCTCGTCCAGCTGGTCGGTTCACCGACGAACTCGGCGTCCAGCACCCGGAGGGATACGACGCCGCGGCGGCCCGTGGCGCCGCTCCGATCGAAGCGCTCCACCTCCAGGAATGTGCGCCCACCGTGGTGCAGGAGGGTGGAGCGCGCGGCGGTCGGGCCGTGCGCGGCGATCGTGGACAAGGCGACATGCTCGCACACCAACAGGTCGGCCACACGACGCCCCACCGCGTCCCCGACGGGCGGGGAGAACTTGACGAGGACCGGCACGGCGGCGCCGCCGTCGAGCCGCGTCGCGAGGAACTTGGGCTGCTCCCCCGCCGCGGACGAGCCGGGGATGCCCGCCGCGACCATGTCGGCGGCGAGCGCCGGATAGCGCTCCGCGCGGTCCGCGAGCGGCACCGCGTTGGCGACGCCGGCGTGGAGATGCCGCAGGAACGTGGGCTCGCCGAGCACGAGGTTGCCGACCAGATCGTGCCCGTGCTGGTGGAGGTAGGTGACGACCTGGTCGTTCGACCACGCCAGGATGTCGCGCGAGAACCCGAGCTCGGGGTGGTGCACGGGCGCAAGGCGGCCGAGGAAGCCGGCGGGGCGCAGATCGTCGAGGAACCACGGTACGCCGGGGTAGAAACCGGCGAGCGGCGTGTCGCTCTCGACCAGGAACCCCGCGGGCTCGACCGGGTGCAGCCGCGCGAGGAGACGCGTGCGCGCGGGCCCCTCGCCGAGCACCTCGTAGAGCGGCACCACCGAGGGGAGCCCCTCGATCCGACGGCGCGCCGCGTACCGGGTCGACCGGGTGCGGCCGGTGGTCACGAGGTCGTCGCGATGCGCCGCCACGAGGCGCGAGAACGTGGGTTGGCTCACGCCGAGCTCCGCGACGAGCACGCGCGCCTCGGCCGGCCCGTTCAGCGACAGGGTGCGGCGGAGGGTGCGCCAGAGCGCGTCCGGGTCGATGGAGCGGGGCGTAGAATGAATCCTTGACTGCAAAGATAGCCGGTAATCAGGGCATCATCGACCGATCGGAGGCGCCCTACAGAATGAATACATGAATGAATGACGGAGCGTGCACGGGGAGATCCGTCACCGCCCCGGCCGCGGCGGTCGGCGCCTCCCGGACTCGACCGCTACGTGAACGTCACCGCGCCGGGCACCGCCGCGCGCGCTTGCTCGAGCCCCCCTCACCCCACCCTGTACGGCCCCCGCGGCGCCCCGACGGGAAACGCCATCTCGTACCAGGGCGTCTGGTGGTGGTCGCGGGCGGCGGGGTCGGGCGTGAAGGCCGGATCGAGGCGGGCGCGGATCGAGCCGAGGGTGCGGTAGTCACGTTGGCTCACGACGGGAACCCCCGCACGCAGCAGCAGCGCCGCGGCCACGCCGGTCCCCGCCTGGTACGCGCGCGTCGGCGTGAGGCGGCACCCGTAGGCGATCACCTGGGTGCCGCACGCCGCGCTCATGTCGGTGAGGATGGCGAGCTCCACGTCATGTTCCCGCGCGAAGCTCACCATCGCCTCTCCGCCGGCGACCATCGCGTCGGTGAGGTCGACGCCGTGCTCGTCGTAGACGCGCGCGCGGCCCGCGAGGACATCGGCGCCGTCGCCGCCGTGGATGTCCGGGAGGGTGCGCGGCACGCCGAGGGTGTGGGCCTCGGGGCAGAACGCCACGAACCGCATCGAGGGGACCGCGAGCAGCCCGCCGAGCGCGCCTCCAACGCCGTTGTCGCTCCCGTCGACGCCGCAGCCGAGGCCGGCGAGGCAGCCGCTCACCAGCACGCGGAGCGGATCGTCGGGGGTGGCGGCACGGAGCGCGGCGACGGCGGCGGGGGTGTGGGCCAGGCGTGTCATGGGGGCTCCGTGGGGCCGACGACGGCGAGGATCCCGGCCCAGGTCCCCCCGGGGCGCGCGCAGGTGTCCGACACACACAAGTCGGAGATGGTGCCGTCGAGGTAGAGCGCGTCGGGGGCGGCGAGGTGGTCGACGAACAGATCGGCGGTTTCGCGCAGGGACACGGGCGCCAGGGACATGGCGAGGTGGACCGTGTGCCGGTCGGTCACGCCGACGGCGTTGCGCAGGTTGAGGCTCCCACGGGCCACGGCCACGCCGGGATGCAGCACCCCGCCGTGCGCGAGCAGGGGGCCCGACTGGGTCGCGAGGTGTACACCGGCTGATCCCGGCCAGTCCGCGGCCGGCGCGACGTGGGCGCCGACGCTGTCGACCCAGAACACGCCGTTCGGTTTCCAGTAGAAGTTGCCATCGCCCGCGCGTTGGTTCAGGCCGTGGCGCTCCACGCCATGTGACACGAACAGGCCGCTCGGGAGGGACGGGGTCTCGAAGATGCCCGCGTTCGTCCCGACCACGAGTCGTTTGCCGTCGCGGCGGAGGAAGGCGTCGAGCTCCCCGAAGCTACGTGGCTCCCCGGGCGCCTGCCCGTACAGGGCCAGCGTGGCGACGCGCAGATCGAGGGTGACCACCCGCCAGGACACCGTGGTGGAGCGCATCGTGCGCACGGTGACACCGGGGGCGACGAGGCCGTCGGGCGTGAGGACCGCGTACGCGGCGCTCCCGTCGGGCGACACCGGCCCGCCGACGGCCCACGCGGCCCCGACGGCGAGGGTGGTGGCGAGCGCAGCGAAGACGAGGCGGCGGAAGGACACACCCCTCTCCTACCGCGTCGCTCCGGCGCGGATCGGGCTTGCACCGACGTTGCACGATCGCGCCACGGGTCCCGCTCTCAGCGCCCCGTCGCCATCAGCACGCGTAGCGTGTCGCTCGGATCGAGGCACAGGTACGCGAACGCCCACGCCGGCCACACCACGAGCGCGAGGAAGCGGCCCACCGAGCGGTAGGGCGAGGGGCTGGTCTGGCCGCTCATGATCTCGGCCTCGGTCGGATCGGGCGCGCTCCGGAAGCCCACGAGGAGCGCGGGGACGGCGGCCAGCGCGAACGTGAACCACGCGAAGGTGCCCTGTGTGCCGATCTCGGACACAAGGCTCTCGACGATCACCGCGCGGCGGCTCGCCTCGACCATGGCGAGCGCGCCGAAGCCGCTGGACCATGCGGCCGACAACGTGGCGAGCTCGCACGCGGCCACGAGGCTCATCCACGCCGCGGCGGCGACCATGCCGCCCTCGGGCCCGTTGCGGCCGGGGTGGGCGGTGGCCGTCGCGAGCGCGAGGGGGATCACGAACGTGCCGTAGAGGAGGACGCGCCCGATCGCGAGCGGGGCGGAGGCGTGGACCAGCAGGCCCAGCGCGGGCAGCAACGCCGTGAGCCCGGCGACCGCGAACACGACGCCCGGCACCACCCACGTGCGCGGACCGCGGACACCCGCGGCGAGCCCGCCGATGCCGAGCAGCGCGGCGACCGGCACGACGAGGACGCCCAGGAGCCCCTGGGAGAGGGTCTCGGCGATGCCCGCGGAGATGAGCATGGCGCGGTACGCGGGATCGGCGGACGTGATCGCGCTGGCGATGGCGGCCTCGTTGACGAGCGACGCGACGCCGATGAGCAGCGGCACGGCGACGAGGGGCCCGATGGCGAGGACGGGCGGCACGCGCCAGCGGAGCCCGAGGAGCACGGCGCACACGAGCGCCCAGAGCCCGCCGGCGAAGAGGAGCGCGACCTGGAGGTAGCCGAAGGTGCCCGCCTCTTGGAAGGTCATGAGCAGGCTGGACATCGAACACTCCGGTCGGGCCGGAGTGTACGACACCCGCCGCCTACTTCGAGGACCGCCGCTCGAGCAGATCCCGCAGGGGCTCCAACTTCAGCGCCAGGTCCTCCGCGGTGCCCGCCGCCCGTAGCGCCGCGAGCGCCGGCTCGACGTGGCGCAGCAGCGCCTTCGCGTGCTCGGGGTCGGTGCCGCGGCGCCAGGCCTTGGTCTCCGTCTCGCCGCCGGTCGGCAGGAGCAGCTCGCACGCCTCGGCGAGGGACAGGTCTCCACCGCGCACGCGTCCGTACAGCTCGTACGTCACGCGCTCGACCTCACCCAACACCCACTGCAGGCTCTGCTCCGACATACATCCTCGGCCGGCCGAGGTAGCACGTACGGGGCGCTACGCGCACCCCCCATCGGTCAAGGTCACCTGGTTCGTGCCCTTTCGGGCCGTCCCCTTGCCGCCCTCGTCGAGGATGAGCCAGTAGTCGAGCAGGCTGCACATCAGGCTCTGATAGGCGTCGGGGTCGACGGGCTTGCGCAGCACGGTCGACGCGCGCGCGTGCAGGAAGCGCGCCAGGAGCTCGTCCGACACGTCTCCGCTCACGACGATGATCGGCATCGTGATCAGCCACGGGATCGCGCGCAGCCGCGTCACCAGCGCTACGCCGCCCGCGGGGGGCAAGGCGTGGTCCACGATGAGGAGGTCAGGCCCGCGATGCTCACGACGGCCGGCCTCCAGATGCGACATCACCTCGTCCTCGTCCGGCGCGAACGACAGGCGGTGGTCGAGGTTCCACAGGGAGATGGCCGCCTCGATCGAGGTGCGCTCGTCGTGATCGTGGGCGGCCACGAGGATTCCGGGGGTGTGGACCATGGCCCAGCAGAACGCGCACGGCGGCACCGCCATTCCCGCGCATCGGGCACGCCCCAGGCGGGGCTCCCCGTGGTTACGCTGGGACGTGCTGCGCGCCCTGCTGCCCTGGCTCCTCGCCGTCGCGATCGCAATCGGCGGGCTCGTCGTGGGCTGGGGCGCGGACCGGTACCTGTTCTCGGCGTTGGTCCTGCACGCCGAGCCCTTCCTGCTCGTGCTCGCCGCGTGGGCCGCGATGGGGGCGGTGTGGGCGGGGCGGCGGGGTCTTGCCGCCGCGTTGGTTTTGGGCGCGATCGTGGCCGCGCTCGGCGTGCGCCTGCCCTTCGGGGTGCCACCGGCCTCGGGCATGCCGCCCGAGTGGATGGGCTCCGTCAGCCGATGTGCCGCGGCGCTGCGCCCGCCGGCAGAGCCGGTCCGGCTCCTGCAATGGACCCTGCAAGGCGACGAGTCGGCCGCCGTCGTACAGGCGGCGGTGGCGGCGGCCGCGCCGGGCGTGGTGGTGCTCCACGGCGTGAGTGATCCCGCGCTCGTAGGCGGCATCCTTCAGGAAGTTGGCGGTGAGTCGCGGTTCTACCCGCCGGAGGGAGGCGCCACCGGGCTCGCGATCGTGGCGGCGGGCGGCTTCCACCCCTGCGGCGAGGAGCTCGAGTGGAACGAGGCGATGGACACGCCGTACGGCTTCACCTTGTCGTTCGTGGGCGTGCCCTCGTCGACCGTGTTCCCGCTGCTCGTCACGCGGCTCCCCGGCCCGCTCGACGGCGGCGGGTGGTCCGGGCGCATGACCAGCGCGTCCACCCGCGTGTTGGACGCGGTCGCCGGGCTGCACGGCGGCTCGACCGTCGTGGTGGCCGACGCCCCCGCGCCGCGCACCTACCGCTACCTCGACGCGCGGATGGCCAGCGTCGGCGTCTCGACCGTGGCGGTGCCGCCCAGCTGGCCCGCGCGCCTCGGCGGCTTCCCGCTGCTCACGCTGCACCCCTTCGACCGCATGTGGGTCGGCCCGTCGTGGGCCCAGGCCACCGCGACGCGCGCGGCCGCCCGCACCGGCCTCCGTGCGCCGGTGTTGACGATCCTCTCGGGGCCGGATGCGGAGCGTTCGGACGGCGGTACGCGGGAGCGATATCCGCAGTGATCGGGCGGTCCGGCCGCTGACGCGGCCGTCGGTCCCCTGCGGGACTCGCTTCGCTCGGTCGCCCGCTACCCGCGGGCGGACCGGCCGCTCACGCGGCCGCCCCTCCGGGCACCTACCGCGGGGACCTGCCCCAAGACGTGCTCAGCAGCGCGCTCACCAGCGCCCGGCGAGCCCGACACCGGTGGGCGTGAAGTAGAAGTGGCTGTCGAGCGGCCCGAGGAACACACCCACGCCCGCCGTGGCTGCGCCCGCGGCCAGGAGGCCGATGGTCGCGTAGCGGCCGGTGTTGAAGCGGCTCACGATCGCGTCGGCCTCGGCGCGGTCGACGCTCTGGGTGCTGTTGTTGGCGGCTTCGGCCTCGGCCCACGCCGGGTTGACCACGAGGAAGTTGATCGCGCCGCCGCCCGCCATCATCGCGCCGCCGCCGGCGATCATCGCCCAGCCGACCACGCCGCTGTCGTTGTCGGCCTTCGGCTTCTTCGCGGGCTTCTCGGCGAGCGCCTTCGCCGCCTTGTCGGCGGCCGCCTTCTCGGCGGCGGCCCGCTCCGCGGTCGCCTTGTCGGCCGCGGCGGCCTTGTCGGCGGCAGCCTTGTCGGCGGCAGCCTTGTCGGCGGCAGCCTTGTCGGCCGCGGCCTTGTCCGCACCGGACTTGTCGGCAGACGCCTTGTCGGCGGCCGCCTTGTCCGCCGCCACCTTGTCAGCGGCGGCCTTGTCCGCGGCCACCTTGTCGGCCACGGCGCTGGAGGCCTTGTCCGCCGCGGCCTTGTCGACCGCCATCTTGTCGGCAGCGGCCTTGTCCGCGGCTGCCTTGTCCGCGGCGGCCTTGGCCGTAGCGGCGGTGGCGGCCTTGTCGGCGGCGGCCTTGTCCGCTGCGGCCTTGTCGGCGGCAGCCTTGGCGACCGCTCCGTCGGCGGCGGTCTTGTCAGCCGCGGCCTTGTCGGCAGCGGCCTTGTCCGCGGCGGCGAGCGTGGCGGCCTTGTCGGCCTCGGCCTTCGCGGCGGTTGCAGCGGCCGCGGCGGTGGCGGCAGCCTGGGCGGCGGCCTCCTTCTCGGCCTTCTCCGCGGCGGCGGCGGTGAGGGCCGCTTGCTTGGCGGCTTCCTTCTCGGCCTTGGCGAGCTCGGCCTTCGAGGGGCCCTTGGGCGCCTTCGCGGGCTTGCCGCCCTTGACCACGGGGTAGGCCCCGCCGGAGCAGAGCACGAGGTAGTCGGGCGGCGGCGCGCCGAACGTGTACCAGGAGCCGACCACGTTGCCTTCCCCGCAACGAAGCTGGAGAAAGTGCGTACCGAGAATGACCGCGTCGAACGCTTCCATGCGGCGCCCGTCGACGAAGATCATCGTGTCGCCCGGATCCTCGGGGAGGCCGAGCGTGACCGAGTCGCGCCCCTTCACCTCGCCGATGAGGGCGTAGTACACGTCCTGCGCGTCGCTCTCGGGGAGCACGTCCGCTTCGGGCTGGAAGTCCTGCGAGACGACGATCGCGTCTCTCCAGTGGTTCAGCGCCGCGGTGTCCTTGTCGCCGCTGCGCCACTCGATGGCGCCCTTGTAGAAGGACAGCCGCGCGAGGTCCTTCTCCTGGATCAGCGCCGCCGACGCCGGTGCGGCAGCCTCGGCCTGGGCCAGGAAGGTGCGCGCCCCCTTGTAGTCCCCGGCGGCGATGGCGGCCTTGGCCTGGTCGAGCAGCGCGGCGTAGCCGCCCTCGTCCTGCGCCCAGGCGGGGGCCGCCAGCATCAACAGCAGCGCGGTCAGCGACACTCGGACTTCTCCCACGAGCCCCCCCCGGTATTGAAGGTGAAGACGCAGGTGGTCCCGGCCTCCACACTGAAGTCGGCGAGCACGCTGGGCCCGCCACCCTTGGGCTTGACCTTGCCGCGGAGCACGCCCGGCTCGATGTCCTTGAGCCGCAGGTTGCCCGAGCCGTCCCACTCCGTGCGGAAGCCGGTGGGGCTCGTGACGGTCACCTCGGTGGCGCCGGCGGGCACCACGAGGATGACGCCGCCCTTGCCGTCGGCATTCGCCGCGAAGTCCTGGTCCGCGGTGCCCTTCACCAGCTTGGAGCTGGCGCCCTCGGTCACGGGCGGCTTGTCGACGACCGGCGGGGTCTCCACCGGGGTCGAACCCGGGCGGACCACGAAGAAGATGGCGATGGCGGCCACGACCGCGAACATGCCGAGCAGGCCGAGCACGACGACGATCTTGCCGATGCCGCCCGCGGCGGACGACTCGGGCTCGGGCGCCGGCGTGTAGTTCGCGACGGGGCGCACGGAGGGCTCGGGGCGCTGCATCGTGGCCGCGCTCGGGCCGTCCGATCGGCCGCCCATCTCGCCCATGCCGCGCGGAGTCACCGTCTGCAGCTGGGGCGGGGTCGGCGGCGAGAACCCGGCGTTCGGGCGGCCGACCGGCAGCTCCGCGGGGGGCTCCACGAGGTCTTCCGGCACGGTGAAGGGGTTCTCGTCTTCCTCGCCGCCTGCGGCGTTAGCCACCGGCGCCACCGGGGGGGCCAGGAAGGGCGCCGACGTGCCCGGGAGCGGCGCGGGGGCGCCGTTCATCCCGTTGTTCATCGGGCGCGGCGCCGAAGCGCCGGGGGCCGGGCGCGCGGTCGACGCGCCGGGCGCCGGGCGCGGGGACGAGGTCGCCGGCCGGGGCGCGGAGTTCGCCGCGGCGCGTTGCATGGCGTTCGAAGCGCCGGTGATCTGGCCCGGGAGCGGCATCGGCTGCGGGGACGAGATGCGCATCCCGCCGGACGACGTGCCGTCCGCCGAGTCGAAGGGGCCGACGAACCCGCTCGAGTCCTCGTAGACGAGCATGCCCGTGAGCGGATCGTTGGGGTCCTGCTCGGGGCTGTACGACTCGATGATCTCCTTGACCGACTCGCGGACGAAGCGCTTGAGCCCGCCGTCCCGCGCGGCGTCGCTGAAGGTCTCCATCAGCTCGACGACCTGGGACGAGGTCGGCCGGTTCTCCGGCTCGTAGGCGAGCATCATCCGCATCGTCTCGCGGAAGTCCTCGTGCATCGACTCGGGCAGCCCCGTCAGGTCGAGGCCGGCGAGGCGCTCGGCCACGGTCTTCTCGAAGCGCTCGGGGCGGATGTGGATCTTGCCGAAGCTGTCGAGCGTGAGGAGCTCGTACAGGGTGATGCCGAGGCTGAAGATGTCGCCGGCGGGGTGGTCTTCTTCCCCCATGAGGCGCTCGGGCGCCATGTAGGCGGCGGAGCCGAACGCGAGCGCCTGGGTCTTGGCCTCGCGGTCGTCGAAGCTGGCGCGCGCGGTGCCGAAGTCGAGCACCTTCACGTCGCCTTCGATCGTGATCATCGCGTTCGACGGCTTGATGTCGCGGTGGATGACCTTGAGCGACTCGCCGCCTTGGAGCGGCATGTGGTTGTACGCGGCGTCCAGCGCGGAGGCGATCGCGCCGATCACCTCGAACATCGACTGGCGGGGAAAGGGCTTGCCCTGCTCCCGGAGCGCGTTGCTGATCGTCTTGAGATCGACGCCCTGCAGGTACTCCATGACGATGGCGCACTGGCCCTGGATCGCGGTCAGATCCTCCACGCGCACGATGCTGCGGTGGCGGAGCCGGCCGAGCAGCCGCGCCTCGTCGCGCGAGCGCATCACGACTTCGTCGTTGTCCACCCACTTGCTGTGCAGGACCTTGATGGCCACGACCGAGGAGAAATTGTCACCGGTGATCATCTCGGCCAGGTACACCTTGCCGAAGCCACCCTGGGCCAGCTCCTTCAGAAATCGGAAACGGCGCCTGGGCTCCGCCATGGAAAGTCCTCGTCGTCTTGGGAAACCGCCGCGTGGTCAGCAGGGCGGGCTTGGGAGTGGGACGCGGACCGCCCGGCCCGAGCAAGGCGCACTATAGCGCATGGCGTCGGGTCAGGTAGAGCACAGCCCTCCCTCCACCTTCGCGGTCTCGAGCACGAGGTGGAGCAGCGCCACGTAGTCGATGAGGCGCGTCTTGACGCCGGGATGCTTCTTCTGCACCCCCGACCACGCCCAGCCGCCGCCGATGAAGCCGCCGCCCCACGGCGAGGCGTGATCGATGAGCGTCCCCTCGTCGCGCGCGATGATCGCGGCCATCACCATGCGCACGGCGTCGTCCTTGCGGTCTTTCGCCAGATCGCCTTCCTGGTAGGCGGTCTGGATGCGCGCGGCCTTCGCCCACTCGTTGTGTTGGAAGGAGCTGATGTTCTCGAGGTCGACGGCCTGGAGCTTGTTGTCCTTCTCCTCGAGCAGGAACGCCATCGCGGCGTACCGCACCGGGAGCGTGGAGCCGGTCCCGCAGAAGGCGGCGGCGAGGGCGTCCTGGTCGTCGGTCGACTCGATCTTGACCAGCACCTGGTTGTAGGCGGGATCCTTCACCCGGTACTTCTCCTCGAGCGTGTCGATGCGCTTGAGGATGTCCTTGATCTCGTCCGGACCGAAGCCCATCTTCCCGATGTTCCCCTCGCGCTCGGGCACGATGAAGTTCATCCCGAACAGCTTGTCCTCGCGCTTGGTCTCGGCCTTGGTCTGCGCGTCGGGCTCCACGATGTCCTCGTCCGTGAGGAGCAACACGTTGAAGCCGAGCGCCGCGAGCATGAACAGCGCGATCCAGACGTAGCGGCTCACTTGCCCTTCCCCTGCGCCGCGACCTGCTCCTTCGTGGGCACCTTGATGTCGTTGCAGTAGCCGTTCGCTCGCACGAACGCGCGGTAGGGCGCGAACACCGTGAACTCGTCGGCGTAGTTGGCGCCGTAGTAGCACACCGCGAGCAGGTGCTGGGAGATGACGTAGGGCACGTAGTGCTGGGTCACGCTGCCGAGGTAGCCGCCGCACCGATCGTTGAAGTCGACCGCCTGCCCCTTCGCCACGCAGGTGATGTTCCGCCCGATGAAGTCGGGCGAACGCTCCACGTTCGCGGCCTCCCGGAACTTCCGGTAGGCGTGGAGCATGTTGTAGATGTTGATCTTGTTTTCCTGGTACGGCGCGTTGTTGTACCCGGCGTTGTGGCTCGCGATGGTGATCTGGGTGATGGCGCCGGAGTAGCGCAGCTCCGGGTCGGCGAAGGCCTCGCCGAGCAGCTTCACGGCCCCGAGCGTGGACGCCCGGAGGTTGCTGCGATCGTCCACCGCGCAGCTCGAGATCTGGCACTGGTCATTTTCGACGTACACGGCGTTCTTCCGCACGTTGCGGGGCGGCGCGAACGCGGTGGGGCTCCAGAGCCCGCGGCCGCGGAGCGCGCAGTCGCGCACGGCGATGCCCGCGCGGTTCGCCACCTCGGGCTGGAACTGCCAGTACCCGAAGGCGCACAACATCGTGTCCTTCGCCTTGCTGTTGTAGCGGCTCTCCTGGAAGGGGATGGCCGCGAGCACGTCGGGCAGGTTCGCCTTGCGCAGCTCGGCGAGCACGGCGGCGTAGTCCTCGTGGGCGTTGTCGAGCTGCCGCCAGAAGGTCCAGCCCTTGCCGTGCATGGTCTCGGAGCGGGTGACCCACTCCATCAGGTTCTTGTCCCACTTGTCGGTGCTGGTCTGGAGCTCGGGCCAGTCCGCCGCCGCGACGTTCGGCTTCATCACGAACTCGTTGAACGCCTGCTCCACGCCCTTGTAGAGCTGAACGTCCACCTTCTCCGTGAGCGAGGCCTCGTAGTCGTAGGTCTCCAGGCCATCGTCGACAGGGCCGAGGCGATCGACCTCGCGCTGGGTGATGACGAACACGATCCCGGCGAGCGCGCTGACGAACATCGTGAGGATGGTCAGCGCGATGGGGATGACCCACAGCGGAAACCGCCGCGTCGCGTCGAGCTCGCGCACCTCGGTGGGGCGCACGTCCGCGTCGAGCTGCGAGGAGTCCGACAGGATCGCGCCCTGCTCCCACGCGCCGAGGCGCCGGCACTCGAGGAACACGGCGGTGGCGCCGCGCCCAGGGGGGCCGAAGTGCAGCGCGCAGCCGTCGGACAGGAACGTGGGGCCGCGGATGGGCTGGATCTCGTTCCAGTCCACGTGTTCGTGCGGCGCCATGCGCACCGGGTTGGGCCCGACCGGCGCGACGGACGCGGTGCCGCCGTCGTACGCGGTGAGCACCGCCTGCCGATCGTCGAGCCCGCGATAGCCCTCGAGCTTCAGGCCGCCGGGGCCGGGATTCGCGCCCAGCCGGATCACCGGCCCACGCAGCGGCATCTCGCCCTGGAACGACAGGGGGCCGTTCTGGAACTTCAGGATGACGAACCAGCGTTCCTGGCTGCTCATGCGCGCTTGTCCACGAGGCTGCGGACGACGAGGAGGCTCCGGGCGGCGAGCGTCCGGTCCTCCAGGATGTGGAAGGGCTCGAGCGCGACGCCGTCGAGCGTGGCGACCCAGTCGCCGGGCGGCAGCTCCACCATCACCGCGAGCGCGTCGACGAGGCTCGCGATGGGCGTCGCGGTGGCGAGGGGCGCGCGGAGCCGCGTGACACGATCCGGGCCGTGGACCTCGATGTCGCAGGGCACGTAGCGGCTCTCGATCGGGTGGAAGATCAGGGTCTGCTCGGGGTCGAGCGTGTCGAGCCGGGTGTCCGCGGGGAGCGGCCCGGCCACGGGTCCGAGCCGATACCACCCGAGCAGCCGCCCGTCGAGCGAGGTCCGGAGCGGCACGACCTGTCCGACCAGGAGGCCCGCCACGTCGGCGAGCGTGGAGTTGGCGGGGAGGCGCCGGCGCTGCGCGGGCGTGTCGGCGCTGCGCGCGATCTTGTAGGGCTGCGGCTCGCCGCGGAGGCCGCTCTTCATCGCGTCGGGGATGCGGGCACGGAGGCCCGCGGGGCGCGGCTCGTCGGCGGGGGCGGCGGGCGGCGTGGGAGCGGCGGCGGACGGCGGCGGCGTGACCGGAGCAGGAGCGGGTTGCGGCGCGGGCGCCTGGACGACCGGGGGCGGCGCGATGGGGGCCTGGGTGACGGGGGCCTGGGCGACGGGGGCCTGGGCGACCGGGGGCGGCGGCGCGACGGGCGGCGGCGGAGCTACGGGGGGCGGCGCCACCGGCGCGCGCGCGGCGAGATCGGCGGCGTCGCGCGCTTCGGACGCCTGCACGGCGCGGGCGACACGGTCCTTGAGGTGCTGCCCGTCCGACGAGGTGAGGATGCGGTCGAGCACCGAGGACGCCGACGGCGTGGCGCGCGGCGTGTGCTCGGAGCCCGAGGCGCGCACCCGCGCCAACAGGTCCTTCGCGCGGTCGCCCGAGTGGATGGCGGGCGGGGGCGGCACCATGCGGCCCGCGGGCACCGGCGGCGTGGCGGCCGGCGGCGTGGCGAGGGGCGCGGCATCGGGCCCGGAGAGCGACTCCCCGGAGTTGGAAGGCGGGCGCCGGGAGGGGGGCAGCCGCGCGACCCCGAGCGTCGGGCGCGGGGCGTCGCCGGCGGCCGGGAGCGTGGCGGCGGGCGTGGCCAGGGGCGTGCCGAGCGGCGCCGCGGCGGGCGTGAGGGACGGCGGCGGCCGCGGCGCGGCGAGGGGCGCCGGCTCCTCGAAGGACTCCATCCCCGCGGACGATGCCCGGGGGTTCGGCCGCACGCCGCTGCGCATCGGGGGCCCGAACCGCGCGGGCTCGGCGGGCGCCGGCGCGGGAACTGCCGCGACGGGTGGCTCGGAGGGAGCGAGCACCTCCTGGCCGGTGCGCGGCGGCGGGCGGCGCGAGGGCGGGAGGCCGGCGCGGGAGGACGACGCCATCGGATCGTCGGGGCGGGCGGCGGCCACGGGCGGCGGCGGCGGCTCGCGGGCGGGGGGCGGCGCGGGCACGGCGGCGGGCTCCGCGGGGCGACGCGCGCCGGGCGCGAACCCACCCCGCGCCGGCTTGGCGGGGGCGGGCGCATCCTCGTCGTCCATCATCTTGCGGAGCTCGTCCTTCGACAGCATCGAGGTCTTGGCGGGGTCGAGCTCCTGGCGCGCGCGCGGCTGCTGCCGGATCACGCGCTGCATCATCTCGCGCAGGCCCACGCCCTGCACGGCCTTGTCGTTCAGCGCCGCGTTCGCCGCGGCGAAGAACTCGTCCCCCGAGCCGAACCGATCGCGGAAGTCGGGCCGCAACGTCGTCGTGAGCAACGCTCGCACGGTCTCGGGGAGGAACTCGCGGAACTGGTGGATGCGCCGGCTGGTCTCGCCGCGCGCGGCCTTGGCGCGGATGTCGTTGACGAGCCCGTCGTACACGGGCTTTCCGCACATCACCTCGAACGCGACGAGGCCGAGCCCGAACAGGTCGGACGAGAAGTTCTCGCGCTTCGACTCCATCCGCTCCGGCGGGCAGTAGCGGAACGCGTCCTCCCGCGGGATGCGGTCGGGCTGCTCGTGGAAGGTGAGGATCTCGACCTGGGGCAACGCGTGGCCGATGAGCTGGACGCGCCCCTCCGCGTCGAGCATCACGCGCCATGGCGTGAGCCCGCCGTGCGAATACACGCCGGCCAGCTCCCCTGTCTCCGCGGCCTCGACCAGCACCTGCCCGGCGTGCGCCATCAGCTCCACGCCGGCGCGTACCCCGCCCACCTCGCCGAGATCGGCCAGGGTCCGCACGACCTCGGCCACCGACCACGCCTGGCCCGTCGGGTACACGAAGGTGGACTCGCCGAGGTCGAACGTGCCGAGGTCGGTCAGCCCGGTGACCATCGGCGACTCGAGGAACGACAACACGACGCCCAGCGCGGCGTTGATCGCGTTGTGGCTCCGGTACTCGGGATGGAACACGATCGCCGTGTGGCGGGCGCCGTCCGGCCCCTGCAACTCGACCAGGTCCGAGCCGGGGCCCAGCTGGGTGCGGCCGGTGCGTGTGTAGCCGACGAGCGAAGGCATGCGGGGGGAGGGCCTCGGGCGGGGATGGTAGCACGCACCCCGGCCTCCGCATCGTCGTCCACCGGGGATAGGCTCCCTCCGATGGCGACAACCCACCAACGACGCCCCGACGGCAAGGCCCCCGACCCGCGCACGCTCGTGGAGCCGAAGGACCGCGCCGCGCTCGAAACCCAGCTCCAGAAGCTCGACGAGCAGCAGCGCATCCTCGAGCAGCGGGGCGAGTCCGAAGGCGGGCTCGACGCCGAGGTGGCCGCGCGCCTGCAGCCCTCGATGGGAAACGCGGCGATCGCCGGGCTCCTGAACCGCGCGACCGACACCGCCTCGGCGCAATCGGGCGACACCGCGCTGGAGGAGGCGCAGGAGGAAGAGAAGGAGGAGGAAGGCGAGGAGAAGGAGGCCGGCGAGATCGAGCACGTGCTCCCCTCGTTCTCGACGGGCGGCGGCGGCGGCGGCGGCAGCAGCCCGCCCTGGGCCATGGGCCGCATGCTCGGCGGTGACGACGACGACGAGATCGAGGCCATCGAGGTCATCGCGGCCGGCTGGCGCCCGATGCCCACGATGCCGGACGCCGACGAGGACGGCGAGCTCGAAGCCGGAGACGACAGCGACAACGCCGACGAGCCCGATGCCATCGATCTGCGCGAGGCCAACGCCGCCCTCGGCGACGCGCCCTGGCGCCCCGCGGTGCTGGCCCGCGGCCTCCGCCATCCGCGCCTGCTCGGCCGCCGCGCCTTCGGCCCCGAAGCACTGGTGGACGCGAGCGGGCTCGACCACGCCCTCGGCCGCGCCCGGGCCATGCTCCGCTTCGTCGCGCTCCACGGAGACGGGCTCGACGCCGTGCTCCTCGCCCGCGCCGCCGTCGGCAGCGGCCAGCCCGTATTTCCCCCGGCGGCCGGCTTCGCCGGCGCCACCGCTCGCGCGCTCGCCCTCGTCGAGGTGGCCCTCGCCAGCTTGCCGCCGGGCTGGGGCGCGGTGCTCGACGTCGCGGTCGACCCGCGCGCGCGCGCCCGCATCGAAAACGTGGCCGTGGTCGTGGCCGAGGCCGGTGGCCTCTCCGCGACCGCCCTGTTCGAGGCCGTCGGGGGCCAGCCCATCGAGGCCGCCGACGTCGAGCTCGTCCTCGGCGGCCACCCCGCCGCGCTCGCCGCCCTCGCCGCCGCCGCGCGCCCCGATCCCCTCCCCCTCGTCGACCTCTGGGTCCGCCCCGCCGCGCGCCTCCCCGACGGTCCCCAGCGGGACCCCCAGGCCGACGCGCTCGACGCCGTCCTCGCCCGCTTCACCGGCGCGGCCGAGCCTGACGGCCCCGGCATCTCCCACGCCGACGTCGCCGCGCTCTTCGAGAGCATGAACCTCCTGCTCGGCGCCATCGGCGCGGTGCTCGTCGAGGTCGCGTCCGCCGGCGTCGCGGTGGCGCCCTACGTCGATCCCCGCCGCATCGCGGGCGTGCTCGACCAGACCGAGCGGGTGTTGCGCCGCGCCGCGCGTCGCCTCTACAGCGGCGGCGAGGCCCTCGAAGCGCTGCTCGGCACCGAGGACGAGGAGCGCGTCCACGCGCTCTCCGTCGACACCCTCGGTGTCCGCTCCACCGCCGACCTCGCGCGCCAGTCCGCCCTCGCGACGCTCGCTGGCTTCCTGCTCGACAGCGAGCCCCAGCCGCCCGACCTCCCCGACCTGTACGCCCGCGCCGAGGCCGAGGCCCTCGCCGGCCGCGCCGCCTCCGCCCGCTCCCTGCTCGACGCCGCCATCGTCTCCGCGCCCCCCGAGCTCGAAGGCCGCATGCTCCTCGCCGGCGGCGGCCTGCTCCTGCGCCTCGGTTTTCCCGAGGCCGGCCAGCTCGCCGAAGCCGCCGAGCGCCTCGGCACCGGCGTCCTCGCGGCGGGGGCGCGCTCGCTCTCCGCCGGCCTCGCCCTGGCCCGCGAACACTGGGGCGCCGCCGAGGTCGACGCCCAGGCCGGCCTCCGCCTCGGCGCCACCTTCCGCCTCCCCTACGTCGTGGCCGACGCGGCGTGCACCCGCGCCACCGCCGTCGCCCACCGCGGCGGCGACTGGCGCGCCGGGCTCGTCGAGGCCGCCGGGTGGCTGCGCGAGCGCGACGAGGGAGGCGCGCTCAACCTGCTCAAGGCGCGGTGGGCGGAGCTGGCGGCGGGCTGACGGGTGGCGGCCGGAGAAGCGCACACGCGAGCCGGTGCGCAACGATCCGCGCGGCAGCCGGCCGGAGCGGCGGACGGCGGAGCCGGCCGGTTCGGCGCCCGACGCCGGCAGGCGGCGCCGCGCCAACCGAGCGCAAAGCGCGAGCCCGCAGGTCGGCGACGGCGGCCCTGCCGCCGGGCCGCCCGGGATGCTACGGGCCCCGAAGAGCCGGAACGCCACGATGACCGCCCGCTACGTCCTCCTCGACTTCGACGGCACCCTCACCGCGCCCGAGCACGTCACCGCCGCGTTCCTGGCGGACTACCGCATGGAATTCCTGGCCGGCATCGGCGAGGCGCACACCGCGCTCTGGGACCGCACGATGGCCGCCGTGCTCGGCGGCTCCCCCCAGCTCGCGTGGATGCTCGACGGCTACGAGGCCTGCCCCGTCGCCGCCGACCCCTACATCCTCGCCTCCGCGGTCGCGACGCGCGTGCTCGCCTCGCTCGACCGGTCCGACGATCTGCGCCCGCTCCCCAACGAGCTCTACGCCCGCCTCTACACGCGCCACCGCGCCCCCTTCCGCCCCGAGACCGCCGACGTCCTCGCGGCCCTGCACGCCACCGGCGCCATCCTCGCCGTCGTCTCCAACGCCTCGACCGGCAAGGTCGAAGGCCGCCTCGACGAGCTCCTCCGCGACACGCCGCTCCGCCGCGCGATCCGCGTGTTCGGCGGCGCGCGAAAGTTCTCCGTCCGCCCCGCCACGCGCGCCACGCCCGCCCGCCCCACCTTCGACGCGCTCCCGGACCTCGCGCCCCCCACCGAAGGCCTCGGCCGCCCCACCTGGCTCCGGCGCGGCGCGTTCTTCGACGCCCTCGCCGACGTGTGGGGCCAGGACCCCGACGGCCCCGCGAACACGTTGTTCTGCGGCGACATCTGGGAGCTCGATCTCGCGCTCCCCGCCGCCCTCGGCTGCGCCGTGCACCTCGTGGAGCGGGCGCCACCGCTGGCGACCCACGAGGCCGAACGCGCCGCGGTCGCGATGACGCCGCGGGCGGGGATCAGCGGGGACTTGTGGGGGTTGGTGACGCGGGAGGGGTGACCATCTCCTCACTCAACGCCCACAACCGCTTCGCGTCCGCCACGGACTCGCCCGCCGCCGACGTTCGTTTGGGCGCGCGGTCCATGAAGTAGTGCCCCGTGGCCGTCGCGAGCTCCGGCGCGGTAGCGGCCCACACCACCGTCTCCGCGCCCTTGTCGGCGCGGCGCTGGAACGGGCGCGTCAACACCATGATCAGCCGCGCGATCGGGCCGTTGTTGCGCGCGAAGCCCGTGTCCACGAACCCGGGGTGCAGGCAGGTCGCGGTCACGCCGGTGCCCTCGAGCCGCCGCGCGAGCTCCCGCGTGAACAGGATGTTCGCCAGCTTCGACTGCCCGTACGCGCCCCACCCCTGCGTCGTGTACTTGCGCATCCCGATGTCGTTCCAGTGCATCTTGCCGCGGCGGTGCGCGTTCGACGACACGCTCACCACCCGGCTCGGCGCGCTCTGCTTCAGGCGGTCGAGCAGGAGCGTCGTGAGCAGGAAGTACGCGAGGTGGTTCAGGGCGAAGGTGCGCTCGATGCCATCCACCGTCTCGTCGCGCGTGGTGTAGATCGCCCCCGCGTTGTTGACCAGCACGTCGAGCCGGTCGAACCGCGCGAGGAACTCCGCGGCCAGCCGCCGCACCTCCGCTTGCGACGACAGGTCCGCCACCAGCCCCTCCACGTGCGGGTTCACCGCGCGCAGCTCGGCCACCAGTCCGTCGGTCTTCGCGCGGTCCCGCCCCACCACCACCAGCCGCGCGCCCGACGGGGCCAGCGCGAGGGCCGCCTGCCGCCCGATGCCGGACGTGGCGCCGGTGAGGAGAATCACCTTCCCATCCATTCGTGTCGCGGGCAGCGGAGGATTGACCATGGGACTCCCAATGTCGAGCGTGGTGGCGCCGCGTCGTTCCTCTATCCGCGTGCGACCCGCGCGGCGCGGGCGTGATAGCACTCGCGGCCTTTCGGTGGAGCCCCGTGTCAGGAACCATCCCGGTCGTCGACTTGACCGCCTACACGGGGGCCGATCCGGCCGCCCGTGCCGCTTTCGTGCGCACCCTCGGCGAGGGCCTGGAGCGCTTCGGGTTCGTGGCCGTCTCGGGCCACGGCATCGCGCCCGCCACGCTCGAGGCGGCCTACGCCGTCGCGAGGCAGGTGTTCGCGCTCCCCACCGACGTGAAGCGTAGCTACGAGACCCCGCAGGACGGCCGCCAGCGCGGCTACACGTCCTTCGGCGTCGAGCACGCCAAGGACACCGTGGTGCCCGACCTCAAGGAGTTCTGGCACGTCGGCCGCACCCTCCCCGCCGACCACCCCGCGCACACCAGCGGCGACGTTCCCTACAATCGCCACCCCACCGAAGTGCCCGACTTCGGCCCGCTGTTCGACGCGCTCTTCGTCCAGATGGAGCGTTTCGCCCACCAACTCCTCGTCGGTGTGGCCGAGTACCTCGGGCAGCCCCCCTCGTACTTCCGCGAGATGGTGACCAACGGCAACAGCGTGTTGCGCCTCATCAATTACCCCGAGCTCGGCGGCGGCGTGCCCGGCGGCGCCCTGCGCGCGGCGGCGCACGAGGACATCAACCTCCTCACCGTGCTCCCCGTCTCCACCCGTCCCGGCCTCGAATTGCTCACCCGCGAGGGCGTCTGGTTGCCCGTGCACGTGCCGCCCGACGTGATGGTGTGTGACACCGGCGACATGATGCAGCTCCTCACCGGCGGCCAACTCCCGGCCACCACCCACCGCGTCGTGAACCCCGGCGGTCGCGACGGCGGCCGCCTCTCCATGCCGTTCTTCCTGCACCCGCACCCCGACTGGGTCCTCACACCCCTCCGCGGCGACACGGAACCCGTGCGAACGCGCGAGTTCCTGCACGAGCGGCTCAAGGCGATCGGGGTGGCGTAGCAGGTTTGTGTTTGTGTTTGGGGGGGCGCCCCGCCCGCGGACGGGCGGCGGGCCTCCTGCGGGCTCGGCCTCACGGCCTCGGCTGGCGGCGCCCGGTCGCTCCGCGCCCGCGCGGGCCGAGCCACCGCCCCGGGGCGGGCGGTGCCCTCCGGAGTCCCTGGCGCGGGGGTGGTTGGGCCTCGGCGGCCGACGTCAGACGGCCGGAGCGGTCACAACTTGGGAGGATGTCGAGGACGTTGGGAGTCCTGGCCGCTTCACGCCCAACGATCTCAGTGTCAGGGAGCCCTGGCCGCCAAAGGGGCCTCCCAACCACAGCTTCGCAGAGCTCCGACCACTTCGACAAAGTCCGCATGCGTGCGCGACGGCGCGATCCGAACCGCCACGAGGTCTTCCGAGCGGGCGGCGGGACCGTACCTTGCACAAATCGCCGCCCGATCCAGCGGCACCGCGGCCACCACGTCCCGAGAGCCCGGCGCCTCGGAGTTGAACAGTTGGAGGATCGTGAGCGTTCCCACGACCAGTTGCTTCCCCTCGCGGGCGACGACGAGCGCCTTGTCGCCCCGAAAGGCCCGCTCCTCGAGGCTCGGGGTCGCGCAGCCGGGGTTCTCGACATACAGAACGTCCCGCATCTCCCCGGAGCAATGTCGCGGCGAGAGCGCGAACGCGACCCTCGCCGCCCCACCCGCGAAGGCCCTCTCCAACACCTCGATGGTCACCCCTACCGGCGCATCGGCCTCGATCGACGCCTGCTCCACGTCCGCGCACCTCGCCGCGGTCACAGGCGACGCCCGCGACCGCGACGCAACGGCCATACACGCGTATCCAGCCGAGAGGTGTGGAAGTTTCGGCGCGGGCGGGTCCCCACACGTCTGTAGACCGAACGCTACGACCAGGGCGCCGAGCGGTGTCAGCGCGCGCGAGCGCGACGGAGTTCGTGTCACGATCGGGGCACGCGTGGTCGACGGAGCGAAGTCAGGCACACGGAACACTCGACACCCACACCGCCGGCGGGTTCCATCCGTATGCGGCGGCTCCCCGACCGACCCGCGCGAGATGGAACGAGGCGGCCGCGCACCCACTCTCGAACACGCCGCCGGCGCCCCGCGCGCCTGGTTTTGAGGTCACCCCCCCTGAACGCCGCTAAATCGGAGTCATGTCCCCTTGAACGCCGGATCCAAGGGTCGCGACGGGCGCCGCCACGGAGCAAGCGGCATTTTTCGGGCCCCAACGAGCGCACCCAACCTGAATCCGCTCATTCAATCGGGCATGACTCCGCGCCGCGTGCATTCACCGTGGCATGACTCGCGGTGGGCTCCCGTTGCGGGCCGCCACCCCTTCGGGGCGGTGGTCACGCGCGCGACGTTCAGAGCGACGGGCCCCTGCCCGCCTACGCCCCCTCGCTCTCCATGCCCTTCTCCGCCACACTCGCAAACTTCACCCACACCCCCCGATGCTCGAGTGGCGCCTGCACGAAGGCCGCGGGCACCACGATTCGGACCTCCGCCACCGTGGGCACGGGGTCTCCGTACTCGCTCACGAGGACGCGCATCCCTGGAACCGATGTCACCGCGGCATCGAGCCACGCTTCGAACGCGCGTCGCCCCCTGTCCCCGCGCGCCCGCGACGCGCCGCGCGCCTCGATCGCACGCTCGATCTTGGCGCGACTCCAGCCTTGTTTTCCCCTCCGCGCCCGCTCCTGCTCGGCGCGATCGCCGGACTCCCGCGCGACGAGCGCGCATGCGCACCCACCGACCTCCGCCAGCAGCAGCCGAGAGCCAGGAGGGCAGCCGCCCATCACGTCCTCCCGCAGGTCGAAGCCCTCGGCCGCCGGCAGCGGGAAGCGAGCGCGATGGAGGACGTGGAGCCGGTAGCACACGGTAGGCGTCGCCTCGGTGGTCACTGGATAACCCTGCTGGCCACGATGTCATCACGCGCGTGAGGTGCCTGAAGGGCGGCCGCGTCGGCCGGGGGGCACAGCCGGAATCGCACGCAGACACAGCCAACGCTACTCACACGTCCGTGTCTCCCACACACACGTGACGCTCACCACTCCGTCGAAGGAGTAGACGGCCACGGGCTCGTAGTCGAGCCAACCCTCCTCTGTGGGCAGACCGTCGAAGAACGCGATGTCGTTCGGGGTGTTGTCGTCCACGCCGGGGGTGCCGAGATCCACGTTCACCAAGGTGACCGTGCCGGGCCCCTGTAGCGTGAACGCGCCGCCGTCGCGATACGCCGTGTTGGACACGATACGGCTGTCGGTGATGGTGATGGCGGGGCGGCTGCCATCGGCGGGCGCGGCGGCGACGGCGAGCCCCGCGCTCCAGGTTGCCACGTTGTCGCGGATCTCTACGTTGGTGACCGCCAGCTCCGACGCCCCGGTCGACACGCCGCCGCCGAAGCCGCCGCCGATGGACTCGTCCACGTTGTAGACGGCAAACCCGCCTCGCAACGTCATCCCGGAGAGGGCGAGGGGCACCAGTGAATCGCCGGTGAGAATCGAGTTGCCGTCGTAGCCGTCTTCCTCGCCGTCGAACACGGTGACGCCCACACCCGCGCCTTCCACGCGCATGTCCGACTCCGCGTAGATGCTGTCGCGCCCCGGGAACGTGCCCGCGCAGACGGTCACCAGGCCACCACCCGTGCGCGTGGTTGCGTCGAACAGGCTCCCGTACGTCTCACCCGCGGCGATCACGGTGCCGTCGGGACAGAAGGGCTCGGGGTCGGCGCCGCTACAGGCCGCAAGCCCGATCAGGGACGCGATGCGACGCCAGGCTTCGATCATGCGGCCTCCTCGACTGTCAGGATAGCCTACCCGCAGTGAACCGGGGCCTCCCGCGGTTAGGAGGTTGCATGCGCTTCCTCCACACCATGATCCGCGTCCGCGACCTCGACCGGTCGCTCGACTTCTACACCCGCCTGCTCGGCATGCGCCTGCTCCGCAAAAGCGATTACCCCGGCGGCCGGTTCACCCTGGCGTTCGTCGGCTACGAGGAGGAGTCCGCGGGCACCGTGCTCGAGCTGACACACAACTGGGATCAGGCCGAGCCCTACACGGTCGGAGACGCGTGGGGCCACATCGCCATCGGGGTGGACGACATCTACGCCGTGTGCGCGCGCCTCGCCGCCGAGGGCGTGCCCGTGCCGCGGCCGCCGGGCCCCATGAAGCATGGGAACACGATCATCGCGTTCGTGGAGGACCCGGATGGGCGGAAGGTGGAGCTGATCGGGGGGCGGTAGGGGGCGGCGGCGTCCCAAGTGGCAACAACTCGGGGCCTCGGCATCGAGCCTCCGAGTTGATGCCGCATCCCTACGGGGCGCGCGCCCCACCCTCCCAAGCCGGCACCAACGCCAACACCTGCCGCTCGAACACCCCGGGGTCCGCCTCCACGATCAACATCCCGATCAACGCGACCACCGCGAGCATCCACACACGCCGCCGCGCGAGCATCACCATCGGAAGCGTCACGACGGCGATGGTCGCCGCGATCAAACGATACGCCGTCTGGAGCTCCTCCCGGCGCCGCAGCAGCGCGGCCGCCTTCTGCTCCGCGTTCACGATGGCGCTGTTGACGAACCCGAGCTCTTGGGCGGCCCCGAACCCGCCGAGGAGCAACACCGTGACCCCGATGGCGAGCGCCACGGCCACGGTCCCCCGCGCGTCATCGTCGTGCGACACGCGGGCGAGCACCCACGCCCCGCGCACGACCAACACGGCCGCCGCGAGCATCGGGAGCACCATCTGCTCGAAGTGGAACCGGTAGACGCCGCTCCCCACCCACCCGATCGCCATGAGTAGCAGCAGCGGCAGCACGGACCACGCCCGCGCGGGCCTTCCATCGCCGCGCACCCGGACACCGAACACGAGAACGGCGGCCCCGGGCGCAGCCGCCACCGCGGTGAGCCACGGCAGGGCGGCGCGGCAGCGATTCATGTACTGGGCCCAAGTCGCCGCCTTCTGGTCGTCCGCCACGCCGGCGACGACATTGCCGGCCCCGCCCTCCAACCAGGCCGCCCCCGCCAGCAGCACGACCAACTGAACCAGCAGGACCCACGTCGCGACCGCGGGTGCCGCAGCGCCCCCGCGCCGCGACCGCCACGCCACCCAAGAGGCCCACCCCAATCCAACCAACCCGAGCACGAGCTGCGCAGCGCCGACCGGCTGGGTCTGCTCCAGATGATGTGCGACCTGGTACGCGAGCTCCTCCCAGTACACCCCGTCCCTCCGTCGCCCAGAGATATCCCGCCCCCACCTCCGCCCCAACAGGATAAACCGCCCGGCATGCGGTATACACGGCGGCGGGTGCTGGTCGGCGGGGCGTCCCTCGGAGCGCTCTCGCTCGTGGGCGGGTGTGACGGCGGGGGCAAGGCGGACGACACGGGCCCCCCGCTCGACGAGAAGGCCACGCCCGTCCGCGGCGCCGAGCCCGCGCCGTGGGATGCCCCGGGCACCGAGGACGCCGACACCTTCGCGTGGGGCGTGCAGGTAGGCGACGCGACGCCGTCGACTGCCATCGTGTCCGTGCGCACCCCGGAGCCCACCGTCACCGTGGTGCTCGCCGTAGCCGACGGCGAGGGGTGGGCCGAGGTCGACCGGCTCGACGGCCTCGCCACCGACGTGGAGGTCGCGCAGGTGCTGTTCGAGGGCCTCGTGGCCGACACCGCCTATTCCGTGGCGATCTACACCGCCGACGGCACGCGCCGCTCGCGAGTGGGCCGCTTCCGCACGGCGCTCGCGCCCGAGGGGTGGCGGGTGGTCACGTTCGGCGCAACGTCGTGTCTGGGCGGCAACGAGCCCTGGCCGAGCCTCTCGTTCGCCGCGGCCGAGCGGCTCGATTTCTTCTGCCTGGTCGGTGACACGATCTACGCCGACTATGCGCCCGACGAGCTCGACTACGAGATGAAATGGTCCACGGCGCTCTCCACCGAGGGATTGCGCGCGGTCACCGGCAGCACCAGCATCATCGCGAGCTGGGACGATCACGAGGTCGCCAACAACTGGAGCTTCGAGACCGGTGGCCTCGAGGACCTGTTCGTGTCGGGCCTTGCCGCGTTTCGCCGCGGCCTGCCCCAAACGATCGGTCCGGGTGGCACCGGCCTGTGGCGCAAGCTCTCCTGGGGCGCCGTGGTCGACGTCATCACGCTCGACTGCCGCGGCGAGCGTCGCGACGGGCGTTACATGTCCGTAGCGCAGATGGATTGGCTCAAGGCCACGCTCTCGGCGAGCACGGCCCGCTTCAAGATCGTGCTCAACAGCGTGCCGATCACCGATTTGTCCGCCGTGTTCGGCAGCGCCCAGGAGCAGGATCGCTGGTCGGGCTTCCCCGACGAGCGCAGCGAGATCCTCGGCCACATCCGTGACAATGGCATCCCCGGCGTCGTCTGGCTCACGGGAGATGTGCACTACGCCCAGGTCGGCCACGTCGACCCCGCGGGCGGCCTCGCCGCCGACCAGTGGGAGGTGCTCGTCGGCCCCGGCGGCAGCCGCCTCAACGCGATCGTCGGCGCGTTCGTCGGCAGCGAACAATATCCTGTCATGTTTGCCCAGTGGAATTGGGCACGCTTCACGTGTGACCCTGGCGCCGGCACGGTCACGGTCGCCTACGTGGGGGACGACGGGGCGGAGATCGCGGGGATCGTGCTGGCGGTCTGATATAGGTTGGATCGAACGAATCTCGGGGCGGGGGGCCAACGGGGTCATGCCACGATACGAGAGGCGAATGCTGCTCTTCCTTCTCGCTTGCGACCCACCCGAGGCGGCTGCACGGCCCGGTGTGCCCGCCCCCGCCGCCGCGCCGGTCGACAACCCCTATCTCTCCATGCGGCAGCTCGCGCTGTCGATGACGCCCGGGGAGGGCGGCGCCCCGCCCGGCGAGGGCGGCGTGTACGCCGTCGTGACAGATTGGGGGTCCGCGGCGGGCTCTGTCACCATCGTGGCCACGCGTGGCGGCGACGCGAGCATGTATTACAGCGGCGGCGGCGGCACGATTGGATTGGGCGGCAAGGCGCCCGTGCGGGCGGCGGCCCAGGCCCTCTGCGCGGTGGCGGCGGGGCTCGAGTCCGCCGCCACGCCCACGGCGGACACCACGACGCTTTCGCAGCCCGGGCGGTTCCGCGCGCTCCTGCTCACGCCGTCGGGTGTCCGCGCCCTGGAGGGCAACCCCGAGGCGCTCACGCCGGGCTCGCCCGAGGAGAGGTTGTTCAATCAGGTCAACCTCCTGGTCACGTCGATCCGGGCGGCGTCGCCGGAGTAACGCCCGCCGTTACCTGGCTCGGGACCTGCTCACGTCCGCCAGCTACCTCCCCCGCTCCATGGAACCCCGCATGCCCCCTCCCCCTCCCCCCGCCCGCGCCGCCCTCCTCGGCCTCGCCGTGGGCGACGCATTGGGCGAGACCTTCTTCAGCCTGAACGACGCGCTCGACCGCATGCGGACACGCACGCTCACGCCCGGCCCGTGGAGGTGGACGGATGACACCGCCATGGCCCTCGCCATCGTCGAGGTGCTCGAGGCGCGCGGCACCATCGACACCGACCACCTCGCGCGCGTGTTCGGGCGTAACTACCTCGCCGATTCGCGCCGCGGCTACGGCGGCACCGCCCACGAGATCCTCGGCCTCATCGGGGTGGGCGCCGCCTGGAAGCAGGTCGCCGCCGAGGCCTTCGAGGGGCAGGGCTCCATGGGGAACGGCGCCGCCATGCGCGTGGCGCCGCTGGGCGCGTGGTTCGCCGACGACCTGTCACGGGTGCGCACCGAGGCCCTCCTCTCCGCCGCACCAACCCACGCGCATCCCGACGGCGCCGCGGGTGCCGTGGCCGTGGCCGTCGCGACCGCGGTGTCGTGCCGCGGCGGCACGCCCGACGACGTGTGGCGCGCCGTGCTCGACCTGACGCCTCCGGGCGACACCCGCGACGGCCTCGTCCGCGCCCGCGCGCTCCCGCCCGACTGCTCGCTCGCCCTCGCCGCCGCCACGCTCGGCACCGGCTGGAAGGTCACCTCCTCCGACACCGTGCCGTTCGTCATCTGGTGCGCCACGCGGCACCTCGACGACTACGAGGAGGCCTTCTGGCTCACGGTCCAGGGCCTCGGCGACCGCGACACCACCTGCGCGATGGTGGGCGGCATCATCGGGGCGCGCGTCGGCGTCGACGGCATCCCGGCCGAATGGCGGGCGCGCACCGAGCCCACCGGGGCCTGACCGCCCGCCGCGTCCTACGCCCCCTTCCGCCGCCGCGGCTTCACCGCGAGGTATTGGTTGGGCCACGCCTGCTCGTCGTAGCCGTATTGTTCGGCCGCGTGTTGCGCCAGGTACGGATCGGCGAGATGGCCGCGGGCGATGACACACAAGTCCGCCTTGCGTGACGCCAGGATGGTGTTGCACTGGTCGGCGTTCTGGATGTTGCCCACCGTCATCGTCGGCACCCCCGCCTCGTTGCGGATCTGGTCGGCGAACGGGAGCTGGAACATGCGCCCGTACACGGGCTTCTGCCATGACACCACATCCCCCGCCGAGCAGTCGATGATGTCCGCGCCGTTCTCCGCGAGCAGCCTTGCGATGACGACACGCTCCGCGTCCGTCAGGCCCCCCGGCGCCCACTCCGTGGTGGAGATGCGCACCGAGATCGGCTTCTGCGCGGGCCACACGGCGCGCACCGCGACGAGCACCTGGACCGGCAGGCGCATCCGCGCGGTGATGTCACCGCCGTATTCGTCCGTGCGGTGGTTGGTGAGGGCGCTGATGAACGTCGAGAGCAGGTAGCCGTGCGCCATGTGCAGCTCGAGCCAATCGAAGCCGGCCTCGTCGGCCATGCGCGCCGACGCGACGAACTGCGCGAGAAGCGTCTCCATGTCGGCCTCGGTCACGACGCGCGGCGTCTGGCTGACCGTGTTGTAGGGCTCCGCCGAGGGCCCGAGGATCTCCCAGGCCTCGTGCGCCGGGAGCGGCTCGCCGCCGTCCTCCCAGGGCAGCTGACACGCGGCCTTGCGTCCCGCGTGCCCGATCTGCAGGCCAATCTTGGAGACCGAGTGGGTGTGCACGAAATCCACGATGCGTCGCCACGCGGGCACGTGCTCCGGCAGGTACATGCCCGTGCAGCCGGGCGTGATGCGCCCCTCGGGGGAGACCGCCGTCGCCTCACACATCAACAGCCCCGCCCCGCCCACCGCGCGGCTGCCGAGGTGGACCAGGTGCCAGTCGTTGGGCGTGCCGTCGACCGCCGAGTATTGGCACATCGGCGACATCACGATTCGATTGGGGAGCGTGACCCCGCGCACCGTGTAGGGCGTGAAGATCGGCACCGGCCCGGCCGTGTCGTGGGCGCCGCGCCACTCCTCGGCCACCCGCGACACCAGCGCCGGATCGCGCACAGCGAGCTCGTCCCAGGTGATGCGCTTGCTGCGCGTGAGCAGCGAGAACGCGAACGGCACGGGCGGGAGAAACCGATAGCGCGCGCTGTTCTCGAACCACTCCAGGCTGGTCTGCGCGCTCGCCTGGAGCCGCTCCACCTCGGGGCGCCGCTCCGCCTCGTAGGCCGCGAGCACCTGGGGCACAGGCGCGTTCCGCAGCCGGGCAAACGTGTTGGCGAGCACGATGGCATCTTCCATCGCAAGCTTGGTCCCCGACCCGATGGAGAAGTGGGCGGTGTGACACGCGTCGCCGACCAACACCACGTTGTCCTTCACCCAGCGCGCGTTGCGGATGGTCGGGAACGTGCGCCAGCTCGACTTGTTGGCGAGCAGCCGCGCCCCGCCGAGCTCCTTCGCGAACAGGTCCTCGAAGTACGCGATGGTGGCGGCCTCGTCGGCCTGGTCGAGCCCCGCCTTCGTCCACACCTCCTCGCGGCACTCCACGATGAACGTGCTCGCCTCGGCGTCGAACGGGTACGCGTGCACCTGGAACAGCCCCGCGTCGTTCTCCTGGAAGTAGAACGTGAACGCGTCGAGCCGACGGTTCGCGCCCAGCCACGCGAATTTGCACCGCCGCATGTCGAGCGTCGGCTGGAAGTGGTCGGCGTACTGCGCCCGAATGCGGCTGTTCACGCCATCCGCCGCGAGGATGAGATCCGCGTCGGCGAACGCCGACAGCTCGTCCACCTCGACCTCGTGCCGCACCTCGACCCCGAGCTCCACCGCGCGCGCCTCGAGGATCTCCAGCAACTTCACCCGCGCGAACCCACAGAACCCGTGCCCCGTCGACCGCACCACCTCGCCCTTCCAGTGGATGTCGATGTCGGTCCAGTACGCGAAGTTCGCGCGGATCGTCGCGAGCGACACGGGGTCCGCCTGCTCGAAGATCCCCAGCGTCTGGTCCGAAAAAACCACGCCCCACCCGAACGTCTCCCCGCGGCGGTTGCGCTCGAGGATCGTCACCTGGTGCGACGGATCCTGCAGCTTCATTAGCAGGCCGAAGTAGAGGCCGGCCGGGCCTCCGCCGACGATGACGATCTTCACGGGGCAGCCTCGGGGGGGAGGCGCACCCTATCCCGGCGGTGGGGCCGGGAGCGCGTCGGGAGCAGTCTCGACGTACCTCCGCGGGCCTTCTGGGCGCGTCCCCGCGCGGACGCGGGGCCGGTCCCCTACAGGCTCGCGGCAAAGCCGCTCGGTCGGCGCGCGGACGCGCCGGACCGCGCCGCGGCGGCGCGCCCTCCGGGCACCTCGCGCCGGAAACTGGCGCAGTGGTCGCCGCGGCCTGCCATAGCTATAGTTATGGCCATGAGGTCGACCATGGGCAAATGTTACTCCGTCGCCGAAGCGAAGAACCAGTTGCCGTCTGTCATCCACGAGGCCGAGCAGGGCGAGCCGATCGAGATCACTCGGCATGGTCGCGCGGTCGCTGTGATCCTGTCCACGTCGGAATACCTGCGCCTCGTCGGCGGCCGGCCGAACCTGTGGGACGCATACCAGGGCTGGCGCCAGCGACGGAGCGAGCTGACAGACGACGATGTGGACGCGCTCGCCGATCCCACCCGGGCGGAAGAGCCGAGTGAGCGGATCGACTGGTGAGCGCGCGCTTCCTTCTCGACACCAACGCGCTGCGTGAGCCCCTGCGGCCGTCGCCCAACGGCCGGTTCCTCACCCGATTCGAGCAACACCGCGCGTCCCTGGCGATCGCCGCGCCGGTCTGGCACGAGGCGTTGTTTGGGCTCAACCGCATGCCACCCGGCCGAAAGCGGGACGAGGTGGACGACTTTCTCCACAACGTGATCCATCCCAGCATCGACATCCTGCCGTACGACGCCGAAGCGGCGCGCTGGCACGCCGTCGAGCGGGCTCGGCTGGAGAGCGAGGGGCGTCCTGTCCCCTTCGCGGACGGGATGGTCGCGTCGGTAGCCGCGCGGTTCGGCCTCACCATGGTCACTCACAACGTTCGGGACTTCGAGCGATTCTCGGGCATCTCCGTGGTCGATTGGATGTCGGAGTGATTTCGGTCCTCGCCGCCGGGATCAGGGTAGGACGTGGCTCGGAGTGATGAATGAACGACCTGAGGATTGTGCTACGGGCCATAGATTACGGTCTCGTCGCCGCTTGGGAGCAGAGCTTCCGCGGCGTCGCGCAGGTGGAGGCGTCGCAGGGCAGCATCCTGACCCGCCGCGCGGACGCGATCGTCAGCCCGGCGAACAGCTTCGGGTACATGGACGGAGGGCTCGACCTCATCTACAGCCAACACTTCGGCTGGGAGGTCGAGGGGCGGGTGCGGCGCCGGCTGCTCGCGGAGTACGACGGCGAGCTCCCCGTCGGCCAGGCGTTCATCGTCCCAACCGAGAACGCGGACATCCCCCTCCTGATCTCCGCCCCCACGATGCGGGTGCCGATGAATGTCGCCGGGACGACCAACGCCTATCTCGCATTCCGGGCCGTCCTGATCAGCATTCGCGACCACAACCGCGCGGCCCGCGGTCCTCCAATCCACACGGTGCTGTGCCCCGGCCTGGGCACCGGTGAGGGCCGCATGCCGCACGACCGCTGCGCGCGGCAGATGCGCGCCGCCTACGACGCGATTGTGGGCGGGAGAGTCGAGACGAAGGGAGGACTCGCTCGCGCTGTCGAGGGTCATATGGCGCTGATGACATGACGCTGCCGACCCTTTTCCAGCTGTGCGGCCGAGTTTCGGACGGTGCGTCGCGGCATCAGTTTACGATAGACACCTCGACGCCGCGGTGCGCCAGGTAGACCACCTGGCCGGCAGGTTCGCGCAGGCGAACGACCACGTCCACGGGACGCTCGCTCGCCCACGGGGGTCCGCGTCGCACAATCACCTCGATCGAGGGCGTCTGTGGCGGCGACGCCCGCGCCTCGTCCCGGCCGGGCGCTACCACACCTCGGCGTCGCGGACGACGTACACCCGTTCGACCGCTACCCCGGGAGCGATCGCGGGTCCCGTCGTTCGTACCGAGGCCAGGACCATCAGCCCGCCGACGTCGGACCCCGGCATCGCGTCCTGCCAGGGCAACGCCTGGAGCGCGAGCTCCAGCCCCGCCACCTGGACGACCGACGCGGCCGTCCGCAGAACATCGGCCTCGGCCACTCGTTCCAGCGGCTCCGGCCGGCCGGGTGTCAACCGCGGCGCAGGGCCCGCGGGATACAAGAGCCAGAGTCCGCACGCCACGGCCAGGACGAACGGGAGCGACACGACACCGAGCCGAAGTCCAGCGGTCATGTGCGTGCCTCGCAACGCATGTTAGCACGCCGGGCAGGGACGATTACTTCCTGCGGCCGCGGTAGATGATACGAGCGCCTGTCGATTCGCGAGCTGTCGGCTCTGCCCTGCCCCCTGAGGAATCCAATGCACAAGGTCCCCGATCACCTGAAGTCGTCCGTGGGTTTGGTGTTGTCGGTAGGGGATCTGTCGAGTTGGAGGACAAGAGCGACCGCATCTCCGGCGCGAACCGGCGGGAGGACGAGTGCGAACCCCTCTTGTGCTGCGGATTGGCTGGAGGACGAGGGCGACCGTTGACCGTTGCTGCCGCAGAGCCGACCGGACAGCCAAGCTCTATGCCGGATATTCGCGCGCAAGCGATTCGTTGGATCAGTGACGACTTTCCAGGCTTCGTGGAGTGCCGGTTCAGCGACGTCTGGGGAATCACGCACTTGGTACACGAAAAGGTGCCAGTGGTGACCACGTTGAGCGTTGACGCCCGCACTCTACTACCGGTCGATGTGCTCCTTGCATGCGAGCTCATCAGCGTACGGGTCGAGGGCGCGTGCGCCGTGGTGACAGTCACAACGGAGAAGCCGTGGGCCATCGATAGCACCGCGGGCTTGAGCCGCTTCGAGCTAGCGCCCGACCAGCTTGGCGAGGACGAATAGCAGGAGCCGACGGCACGGAAGGGCCGAGGTGGCGGATTTGAAACGGGGCGAACGGGTCGACGGATTGTGCGGATCCGCCCACCGGACACTCCCCGGTCTACGAGGCGCGCGCTGGTGATTGGGTTCCTCCGGCGCGGGGGACGCGCAGCAGCATCAGCAGCGTCGTTCACTCACACTCGAATTCCCCCGGCAGGGAAACGAAGATGAGATCATCGCTACGGCGCTCTACGATGGGCCGCTCGACGCACGATTGTTCACCGACCCGCTGTTGGACTTGCTCGAGGGCGCCCCGGGTCGCCGTCTCCCGGTAGATGCTCTGCCAGCGCTCGGACAGAGTGAAGCGGTGGACACGATCGACTGATTCGTCGTGATCATAGGAGCTGATCCGCGCCTCCACGAACCGCACGACGTCGCGAGGCTCCGCGTCCGAGGCGATCTCGATGCCGGTCGGGCCAACCTTGCGGACGTCCGCCCCGCGTAGCCCTCCCTCGCCGACCTTCGAGCGGAGGTAGGCCACATCTGCCCGGACTTCTGCGGCGATGGCCTCCTCCGTATCCACCACCAGGACGAGATCGATGCCCCCCTTCAGGTCCGTTCCGAGGTGGATGCGACGCTGATTCCCGAGGAAGGGGACATCCCACGCGGGGCAGAACGTGGGAATCAGAACCACGATCGCGGCGGACAGGACGGCCACGACGACGAGCAATCGGAACCACAGCATGGCGGAGGATAGTTCACCGCGACCGCTCGGTCAACAAGACGCTCTGGGAGCACGATGCGCACGCCGTGGTCCAGCAAGCGTCACCGCTCGGGTCGCGGCGGGGGGTCCGCCGATGAGGGACCAGCCCATGCGCTTCCCTCCGTGCGGTGCTCGCGCACTGCACATGCCAGCGAGGAGCGGCGCGACCGTCCAAACTCGGTGGATGCGCGCCCATCCCGTTACTTCGGAAGGTTTATCCGTCCGAACTCGGTGGATGCGCGCCCATCCCGTTACTTTGGACGGTATATCCGTCCGAACTCGGTGGATGCGCGCCCATCCCGCTACTTTGGACGGTATATCCGCCCGAACTCGGGGGATGCGTGCGCATCCGCTCTCTTTGGACGGTATATCTGTTCGAACTCGGGGTCCACCGATACGCGGGCCAGGCGGGCGGCGCCTGCATCCTCCCTCCAATCAGCCAAGCCCGGTCCCGCTGAAGGCGCTGCACAGGCACAGAGGCACCATTCCCCGAGTTCGGCGCCACCCCCGCGCGAGGAGCGCGCAAGGCGGCCGCGCCCCGCGGCCGGTCCCGGCCGCCGCTCGGGGCGGCCGGACCGAGGCCAAAGGCCGAGCCTGAAGCACTCCGACCCCGACCGCAGGGAGGGTTCGCGCCCAAGTCCAAGTCCCACCCCAACCCCCCAAATCAAAAAACCGGCCACCCCCCCGCCGCCTGCACATCGATCCACCCCCCGAGCCGCGCGCCCGGGAGCCCGTCGCGGAGGAGTTGGGTGAGCGTGCCGTAGGTGATCCAGCCGCCTGCCACCGAGCCGCCGCGCGACCAGCCGCCGGGCTCGCGGCCGATGGTCCAGGCGTTGACAGGGTGGACAGCGGGGAGCGTCACGTACACGAAGGCCGGGGCGCTGTTCCAGGCGGGGCCGGGGCCGCCTTGAGTGGCACGGAACGTGGCGCCGTCGTACCAGAGGGGCACGTCGTGGGTGGGGGTGTTGAAGTCCGCTCCCGACCACCCCATGCCGATCGCGGGGATGCCGAGCGCCTGGAGGGTGCCGATGGTCAGCACCGTGGCCGTGGCACAATCTCCCACGTAGGTGCCCTGGCGCGCGAACACACCCAACTGCCACGTGGCGCTTGCGCCCTCCCACAGGGGCACGGGGGCGCCACCAAGCGTGCCGAGGTTGGCATTGGTTCGGCGGTCGGCCCGCCACCCCTCGCACTCCTCGTCGGAGCGGGTGCCGTTGCGGCACAAGGTGTCCATCAGGGCGTCGTGGGCGCGGTAGCGGAGGGTGGTGTTGATGGTGCGGTCGATGTTGCGGGCGGTCTCGACGGCCGAGGGCGCGAGGGGCGCGCGGGCGCGCAGGCGGGCCAACGTGGCGGTGTCGGGCACCACGAAGCGGTAGTGGTCGGCGTCGAGCAGGGCGCGTGCGCCGGCGATGGGCACCGCGCCGTATACGACGGATTGGGCGGCGGGCCACGCCCAGGTGAGCTTACCGAGGGGGTCGAGCGTGCCGAAGCGCCACTCGGCGCCGGCCGCGGCGAGCCAGGTGTCCAGCCCCTCGCCGTAGCGGAGCCAGGCGACGGCGTCTGCGTCGACGGTCGCGACGAGGGTGTCCGCCACGAGCGGGCGCACGGCCCCGAACGTGACAGCAAGCGCCACGGCGAGGTCGGGATCGGTGACGGGCGCGCCGCGGAGGAGCGCCAGGAGCACGTCGATCGCCTCGTCCGGCGGGGGGCCGAGCAGCCCGGCGGGGCCGCCGTCCGAGACGAGGCCGTCGGGTGACTTCAGGCGCGCCGTGGCCGCCCCGGCGAGCCCACGCCCGAGCCGCCCGGAGTGCGCCAGATCGAGGCTGAACGAGACGCGATCGGGCTCGACGACCGGGAGCGGCCCCGACGCGGGGGAGCCGCCCCCGTCGAGGCCATAGGCGCGGGTCCAGCCGCGGCCGAAGCCGAGCTCGAGATCGGGGGCCGGGCCGCCTTCCAAGTCGAGGTCGATCCAGATGCCGTTCTCCGCCACGCCGCGCCCACGCACAATGCCGCGCAGCGTGGTGCCGTCGAGCCACACGTCGGCGTCGACCAGGTCGACCGCGGCGGCCTCGCCCCGCGCATCCGGCAGCGCCCCGCCGGGGAGGGCGGGGACGAGCAGCTCGACCAGCCGCGCGTCGGCAGCGGTGACCACCTCGGCCACGTCGAGGAGCGTGTCGGCGTCGAGGCCCCGGGACCGGAGCGCCGCGGCGAGGCGGGGGTACGCTTGCACGAGGGCGTCCCACGGCGCGGTGAGGGCGGGGGTCTCCTCGGTCGCGCCCACCTGCACCGCCGGCGAGGCGGCGGGCGCCGCGAACGTCAGGGCCGGGAGGAGCAGGTGGAGCACGGGGAGGAGGTAGCTTGACCGCGACGGACGGGCACGTCACGGGGTGTCCGCGCGCGCCGGCGCCCTCCCCCGCCGGGTCGCCCCTCGGCCACGGTACACTCGCCGCCATGCTCCTCTCCCTCCTCGCGGGCGCCCTCGCGTCCGAGCCCGCCGCGAGCGTGTCGGCGCCGCCGTGCCGGACCCCCTGGGCCGAGCTCGCGCCCACCCTCGACGGGCTCGACGCCGCCTGGGGCATCTCGGAGGCGTCGTTCCGCGCCGGGTTCGACCGCCTCGAGGCCGCCCTGCCCTGCCTCGCGGAGGTGGTCACGCCCACGGCGGCGGCGCGCATCCACCGCGCCCAGGGCCTCGACGCCTTCCTCCATCGTGACCTCGATCGCGCCCGCGCCGCCTTCGCCGCCGCCCGGGCCGCCGACCCCGCGTACACCTTCCCGGTCGCGATGGTGCCCGAGGCCAACCCCGTCCGGAAGCTCTACGACAGCGCGACCCCCACCGGCGCCACCACGCGCCTCCCTCCGCCCGCCCGGGGCGGGGTGTGGCTCGACGGCGTCGCGACGCGCGAGCGCCCGACGGACCGCGCCACGCTGTTCCAGCTCGACACGCCCATGAAGTCCGAGTGGCTCGCCCCGCCCGATCCGCCGCCGGCCTATCGCGCGCGCGGCCAGGGGTTCCGGCTCCCGTTGCTCCTCGCCGGCGGCGCGACCGGCGCCACGAGCGCGGGGCTGTACCTCGTCGCCGACGCGCGCACCCGCCAGGTCCCCACCTCGGAGACGGACCTCCAGGACATCGGCGCGAGCAACCGCCGGCTCGTCGTCACCTCGGCCTCGCTCGGCGTTGTCGCGCTCGGCTGCGTCACGACGGCGCTGGTGTGGGGGCGCTGGTAGCGCGCGCGTGGCCGCGTCCACGGGCAGCAGGGAGGCGAGGCCAGGGCAGCCGGACGGCGCGGACGCCGCCGCTGCGGAGGCGGGGCAGGCGGGGCGAGCGCCCTACCCGCGGATTCCCACCCTCAGCTCGGGCTCCGGTCCCAAGTCGAGCACCGCGTCGACCAATGCCAACACCCGGCCCTCGTCGAGGTCCGCAAGGCACTTCACGCCGATCGGACACGTGGGGCGGTTGCACGGGCGGCACGGCAGGTCCACGAAGGCCGCGCGGTGCCACGGCGTGGGGCGCGTCCACCCGCCCACCGCCGTCGCGCCGTGCACCGTCACCGTCGGCACGCGCTGCGAAACGGCCACGTGCCGCGGGCCGCTGCATGCGCCCACCAGGACGTCGCATGCGGCGATCTGCGCGGCGAGCCCGCGGATGCCGCTCGGCGCGGCCACGGCGCCGCCCACCACGCGCGCGAGGGCCTCGGCGCGGGCCTGCTCACCGGGGCCCCAGAGCACGAGCAGCCGCGCGTCCCGCTCCGCGCGCAGGCGGCGCCCCAGCGCCTCCCAGCGGGCCATCGGCCACTGCCGCGTCGGCAGGCGCGCGAACGGGGCGAGCGCCACGATCGGTCCCGCGCCGACCAACTCGGCCGCACCGAGGGGCGCCTCCGGGGCGGGTGCCAACGCCAGATCCAACGACACCTCGCCGATCCCGAACACCCGGAGCACCGAGGCCCGGAAGTGGGCCGAGTAGGCGCGCTGGGCGGGCACGGCGTGTGTGAGCAAGAGGTCGCGGAGCCACCCCGCGGGCCGGCCCACACGAATGGGCACGCGCGCGAGCCAGCCCGCCAGGGCCGTCGCCGTGCTGCGCTGGAGATCGACACAGACGTCCGCACCACGCAGCGCACGGAACAACCCACCCACCCCCTCCGCGAGGGCCACCTCGTCGATGTCTCCGTTGCCCTCCAGCGCCTCGGCGTATCGCGGGTGCACCACCCACACGAGCCGCGCCCCGGGCCACCGCGCGCGCAACGCACGGGCTACCGGCGTGGCAAGGAGCACGTCGCCCAGAAAGCCGAGCTGGACGATAACCACGCGGCGCGGCGTGAGGTGGGCCAGTACGTTTGCGCCCGGAGGCACCGGGAGCGGCGGATCGGTCGGCGGGGGCGGCCAATTCGACATTCAGCGCCTCGGGTCCCCGGGGTTGCGCGCCCGCCACGCCGCGACACCGCGGGCGGTGGCCTCCAACACCGCGGCGCCGATGACACACCCAACGTCGGTGTGTTTGCCCGCGTAGGCGTGGGGATCGGGGCCGTCCACCGCGGCGAGGACGACACAGTCGGTGCCCGTCCCCGACGCGATGCCCCCGCTGACCGGCGACCGCACCCCAGCCTCCAGCACCGCGACGGTCCGCGCCTCGATCGCCAGGCTCGCCGCCTCGACGAGCGCCTCGTCGGTGAGCGGCACCGACACCGTGACCAACAAGTTGATCGTCCCGACGGTCAGCGATCCCGGCGCGTCGCCTACCCGCCGCGCGTTGGAGAGCCCCACCGTCACCACCACGTGCGCGGACACCCCGCCGTGGCAAGCGGTGGCCTCCTCGTAGCGGTCCAGGTTGGCGGCGGTGAGCATCCCCACCGCGCCGGTCAGATCGGCCTCCTGGAGGCGCGCGACCAGGAGCGCCCGCGGGTCGACCCCCTGGGGCAGGTCTCCATCGGTGACGCGCAGCCACGCGACGGTGCGCGCCCGCGCCAACCCGCCGCCCACGATGGCCCAGCTCAGGACGCGGTGGGGCACGGGGTAGCGCGCGAGGAGCCACGGGCCGGTGCGGGTGAGGGCGTGGGGGCGGTCGGGGGGGAGCATTGCTGGGCTTCGTCGAGGTCCGGAATGGCCGACGGTAGCACGCTGCCGCCCCGTTGCCTCGGCCGATGTGCACCGTGACGCCACGCGTAATTGTCGTCCATCACTCGGGTTGGATCTTCACGCTCGGCGCGCCGACCGCTCACAGGATCGGAGAGTCCGTACGTTCGTAGTCGAGAAACCGGACTCTCCGGACGGCCCACCAACTCCAGCGGTCGACGTATTCTCCATGCCAGAGGGACTCGGTAGACAGCCGTTCGTATGGCGACCACGGGTCTCGGAAGCGAATCATGAGCTTGCCGGCCGCGTGTTCGATCTCGTCGATCGCCTCGGGCGGCCAGGTGACCACGAAACCGTACCTGACCCAGGAGGCCGGCGAGAGGCGCATGTTCAAGTGCTCCGCCGTTGCCCCCTGTATGACTACGCGAGCGCACGTGACCTCGCCATTCGGACCCCCGCCTGGAATCGGATGTCGCTCAACCCTTGCCAATCCTCCGTCGGGTAGGCGACATGCAGGATTTGGCTTCAAGGTGTCCTCGGGACGGCCGGCCGTTCGTTCAGCACAGGTAGGTCGCTCCGCACGCACGCATCGTGTTGTCGTGGATGTCGAGCACCTTCCGCAGCGGCTCCTGGTACCCACCCGCCAGGTTCCACGCGACAGGCACACCCATCGCCCGCGCGGCGGTGAACACCCGGAGGTCGCGCTCGGCCAGCTGCGCGGTCGTGAGCCAGCCGCCGAGCGGGTCGTGGATGTGAGGGTCGGCTCCCGCCTGGTACAGGATGACATCGCACCCACTGAAGGGTTCGAGCAACACGGGAATGGCATCGAGGAAGGAACCCGCCTGGGCGCGACGGGTGTAGTGCAGCCCGGCCGAATAGTGCACGATCGGAGGTTGGTAGATTCGATTGAGGATGTCGTCGGTGCCGTCTCCGTAGTGCTCGTCGAAATCCAGGATGCCGACCCGCCGCGCCTGCCCCTCCGCCACCAGCGCCAAGGCTGCCACCATCAGCCCGTTGAACGTGCAGAAGGCCCCGACGCGATCGTGGCGGGCATGATGGAACCCGGCGCAGGGCGCGGCCGCGACCCGGCCGTTCGAAATCGCTGTTCGGGCGGCGGCCAGCATTGCGCCGCACGTCCACAGTACGGAGGTCGCAACCTCCGACGATCGATTGCCGAACCCGTTGGCAATGCGGCCCTCCAGGACGCCTTCCACGAACTGCGCAGAATGCGCGCGCACGAGCTCGGTGTGGGTCACCGGCGTCGGCACGATCACGTCCAGGGGGATTCCCAGCATGTGCCAGGACTCGACCACAGGGCGGGGTTTCGCGGCGCTGGGGGAGAAGCTCTCGAACTCCGCGACCATCTCGCGCGCGTACAATACCGGAATGGCCGAAAGCGGCGACGAGGCGCGTGGAGGCATACGCCAGGTCGTAGCCGAGGCCGGGGCTGGCATCAAGTGATACATCCGGCCCTTCGCGCGGATGCGCACCCGCTTCGGCGCGGGATCCTGTAGCATCGTCGCCCCATGCCAGACTACTCCCACACCAACCCCTTCGACCCCCTCCCCGCCAGCGCCCGCCGGCCCCCCGCGCCCGGCATGGCGACAGACGCGGTGCTCGCCGCCCGCGGCACCCGCCTCGCCGCGCGCCTGCTCGACCAGGCGCTGTTCTATGGGCCCGTGATGCTGATCGCCGTTGTCGCCATGGGCCTGCCCGACGACGCGTCCGACGTGATGGGCATCTTCTTCGGCCTCTGCGCCCTGTCCTGGCTCGTGTTGATCCCCACCCAGTGGTACTTCATCGGCACGCGAGGACAGTCGCTCGGGAAGATGGCACTCAAGATCCGCGTGGTGGACAGCGATGGGCGGAACCCAGGCTGGCTGCGGGCGCTGCTGTACCGCGAGGGGGCCCGCGGGCTCCTCGGCGCGGTGCCGTACCTCGGCCTCGTGGTGAGCCTGATCGACTCCCTGATGATCTTCCGACGGGACTACCGCACCTGGCACGATCAGCTCGCCAACCTCTACGTGGTGCGTGCCCCCGGGGCCGGTCTGGAGGATGGCGACGCGCCGCGGTTGAGCGAGGTGCGCTCCCCGGGCGGGGGTGGCGGCGGAGCGACGCTCGTGTTGGGCGCGGCGGTGGCGCTCCTGGCCATCGGCGGGATCGGCGTGGCGGCCGCCATCGCGATTCCGAATTTCATCACGATGCAGATGAAGGCCAAGCGCTCCGAGGTGCCCGCCAACGTCGACGGCATCGTCGCCGCGGAGCGCGCGTACCACGCGGCGAACGGGGCGTGGCTCCCGGTGTCGAACGAGGCGGCGGCGATGGCCGAAGTCTCCGGCAAGGCTCCGCGGGACTGGGCCGGCGGCGCCGACTGGGACGCGCTCGGCTGGGCTCCCTCCGGCACGGTGCGCGGCGCCTACTGGGTGGAGGTCTCGCCGGACGGCGCGGAGATTCTCGTGCGCGGGATCTGCGACGTCGACGGGGACGGCGACCTTGCCGTGTACAGCACCGATGCCGACGCCCGGGCAGAGATGACAACGGACGCGAACGTCTACTAGCGGCGGGCGGGCGCAGCTACCAGGTGAGGGCGCCCGTTCGGCTCAGCGATCGAAGGAAACGCAGTCGATCATCTTCAGCGGGCAAGGCGTCCGCGCCTTGCGCCTCGACGATGAGCGTGCAGATCATGTCGTCGAACCGCACCACCCGCTGGTGTGCACGAGGCGGACTGCCCAGGATCTCCGTTTCATCCGACGCCCCCACTGGCCCGGGACCGAGTGTTCCGTCGCGACGGGCGATGCAGGTCGCCGACCAGGACAAGAGTCCCGCGGTCTTTCCGCCGACGCTGTGCGCTCGAATCTCGACGCCGTCGGTCGCCTTGGACGTGCTCCGAAAGTCGTTGAAGGACAGCGGCAACTCTACGGAGAACCCGCCCTCCGAGGACGTGGCGACCTGCCATCCATCGACCGTCTCGGCCGCGACCTGCGCACGATGCAGCTTGAAGGAGATCCCTTCGCCAATCAGCCGTTCCTCGCCGGGCTGGATGCCGGCAAGGGCCTGTGACAGCGCCGCGCTATCCGGCGCCTGAGGCGCGGAACTCCCGCTGTTCAGCCCGAAACCGATTCGTAACAATCCGAACAGCACCACCGCCGGACCGAGCACTTTGAGCGCCGCTCCGTACCGGAGATGCCGCTCATCGGCCAACACATTTGTGCCTGGCGCGTGGCCGACCAGCCGCCACGCGATCAACGTGCAATACGTCCCCCCGAGGAGCGGGATGGCACCATCCACCAAGGAAGCCAACACGTGGGCGTTCACTGCGCGCTCCCACGAACCTTGGGAGCCCGGCGCATTGGAGCGCCCGGACCCGGGCGGCCGGCCGTGTCCTCGATCAGGCCCGCCAACCCATCCAACACCCTCCCCAACCCAAACCCGAACGCATGCTCCGGATCGTACGCGGCCTGGTGCGCCGCGCCCGCAGCGGCCCCCACGCGCGCGGCGGTGGGGTAGCGCGTAGCATCGAACACCCGCGCCAGCAGCGGCTCGTTTGCGGCCCACCACGCGGCGTCACTCATGGCAGTGTCCTCCTGGGCGGCGCGGGCGCGGGCGGCGGCGCGGGCGCAGGCCTCGACGAAGCCGAGCACGTAGGTGAGGGCGGCGTCCATCTCCACGTCGCCGAAGCCCAGGCCGTCGAGGGCCTCGAGCTCGTATTGGTACTTCGCCATCAGGCCGGGGCCGAGGGGTGGGCGGCTGCTCGGGAGGTCTGCCACCCAGGGATGGCTTGTGTAGAGCGCCCGGTTTGTGTGGGCGATCGCCGTGACGCGCGCGCGCCACGTTGCGTCCACCCAGGGGGGGCGAGGCATGCGCAGGTACACGGTGTCGAGCATCAGGTCGATTAGCTCGGCCTTGCCGGGGACGTACGTGTATACCGACATCGGCGAGACCCCCAGCGCCTGCGCGACGGGCCGGATGGTGACGGCGTCGATGCCGGAGGCGTCCGCCAGGGTGATGGCCGCGTCGATCACCCGGTCGACCGTGAGCGTGGGCCGCGGGCCGCGTGGGCTCGCCGCGGTGGACGGGGCGGCCTCCCGCCACAACAAGGCAAGGAGGCGCGCGGGATCGGGCGGGGGGGTGGTCACGGGGAGGATCCTATCCCGGGGCGGTAGAGGTTGCGCATCATCGGCATACACCGTATAGAGATAGTCATGCATATCTCCGCCTCCGCCATCACGCTGACGGTCGACGACGTCCCGGCGTCCAGCCAGTTCCTCATCACTCACCTCGGGTTCCGCGAGGAGATGGCCGCGCCCGGCTTCGCGTCCCTCCAGCGGGACGACGTGGGGATGAACATCGTCTTCATGGCCCTCGGCAGCGAAGTGCTGCCGCCCGACCTCCGGCAGCAGCGCGCGTCGGGCGCGGTGGTCGCGTTCGTCGTGACCGACCTGGACGCCGAGGAGGCCCGGCTCCGGCGCGAGGGGGTCCACATCTCCCTGCCGCTCCAGACGCAACCCTGGGGCGAGCGCCTGTTCATGGTGACCGACCCGAACGGCGTCGTGTACGAGCTCGTCGAATGGGACACGCCCGCCGCCCCGGCTCCGCCTCCGTCGGCCGGGCACGGCTCCATCGAGGTGCGCGGCGCCCGCGAGAACAACCTCCGCGGGGTGTCGCTCGACATCCCCAAGCGCAAGCTGACGGTGTTCACCGGGGTGTCCGGCTCGGGCAAGTCGTCGCTGGTGTTCGGCACGATCGCGGCGGAGTCCCAGCGCCTCATCAACGAGACGTTCACCACCTTCGTCCAATCCATCCTGCCCCGGTACGGCCGCCCCGACGTCGACGAGTTGCGCAACCTCTCCGCCGCCATCCTCGTGGGGCAGGAGCGGATGGGCGGCAACTCGCGGTCGACCGTCGGGACCGCCACGGACGCGTACGCCCTGCTCCGCGTGCTCTACGCGAGGCTCGGGCAGCCCTACGTGGGCCAGGGCAGCGCGTTCTCGTTCAACGATCCGTCGGGGATGTGCCCGGCGTGTGAGGGCCTCGGGCGGATGTCGACGGTCGACCTCGACCGGCTCCTCGACCGCGACAAGTCGTTGGACGACGGCGCGCTGCTGTTCCCCACGTTCTCGGTGGGGTCGTGGTACTGGCAGATCTTCACCAAGTCCCGGTTCTTCGACACCACGAAGAAGCTCCGCGACTACACCGAGGAGGAGTGGCACAAGCTCCTCCACCTCCCCGAGGCCAAGGTGAACGTGGGGACGCTCAACTCCACCTACGAAGGGTTGATCCCCAAGTTCAAGCGCCTGTACCTCTCCAAGGCTCCCGACGACATGGCGCCGCACATGCGCGCCGCCGTCGAGCACGTGGTCACGTTCGCCCGGTGCTCCACATGTGACGGCGCCCGCCTCACCCAAGCCGCATTGTCCTGTCGGATCGCGGGACACAACATCGCGGACTGCGCCGCCATGCAGGTGAGCGACCTCGCGGGGTTCGTCCGCACGCTGCACGAGCCCACGTTGGCCCCTGTCCTCGCGACGCTCGGCGCGTGCCTCGACAACCTCGTCCACATCGGCCTCGGCTACCTCTCGCTCGATCGCGAGTGCGCCACGCTCTCGGGCGGCGAGTCCCAACGCGTGAAGATGGTACGCCACCTCGGGTCCAGCCTCACCGACATCACCTACATCTTCGACGAGCCGAGCGTCGGCCTGCACCCGCACGACGTGGGGCGTGTCAACGAGATCCTGCTACGCCTGCGCGACAAGGGAAACACGGTGCTCGTGGTGGAGCACAAGCGCCAGGTCATCGCCATCGCCGACCACGTGGTGGACATGGGGCCGGGCGCGGGGAGCGAGGGCGGCGCCATCGTCTACGAGGGCGACGTCGCGGGGCTCCTCACCGCCGACACGCTCACGGGCCGCCACCTGGGGCGGGTCCAACCGCTCAAGACACAGGGGCGCACGCGCACCGGATCGTTGTCCGTCACCCACGCCCGCCTGCACAACCTCCAGGATGTCAGCGTCGACCTCCCCACCGGCGTGCTCACGGTGGTGACCGGGGTCGCCGGCTCGGGCAAGAGCGCGTTGCTGCGGGGCTGCCTGCCGCTCCAACACCCAAACGTCGTGTTGGTCGACCAGCGCGTGACACGTGGCAACCGGCGCTCCAATCCGGCCACGTACAGCGGGATCCTCGATCCGATCCGCAAGGCGTTCGCCAAGGCCAACAACGTCGACGCGGCCTTGTTCAGCGCGAATTCCCGCGGCGCCTGCCCGGCCTGCAAGGGCCTGGGGCTGGTGTACACGGATCTGGCCTTCCTCGACACGATGGTGAGCGTGTGTGAAACGTGCCAGGGCCGCCGTTTCACCGACGAGGTGCTCACCCTGCACCTGCGCGGCCGGAGCATCCACGACGTGCTCACGATGTCGGTGGCGGCGGCGCGCGCCTTCTTCCCCGAGAAGGCGATCCGCACCACCTTGGACGCGCTCGACGAGGTGGGGCTCGGCTACGTCTCCCTCGGCCAGCCGCTCGACACACTCTCCGGCGGCGAGCGGCAGCGCATCGAGCTCGGCATCGAGCTGGCGCGGGCCGCCAAGGGCACCCAGATCTACGTGCTCGACGAGCCCACGACCGGCCTGCACATGCACGACGTCGCAACGCTCATCCGATTGCTCGACCGCCTCGTGGACAGCGGGCGGACAGTCATCGTGATCGAGCACAACCTCGACGTCATCGCGCGCGCCGACTGGGTCATCGACCTGGGCCCCGGCGCCGGGCGCGAGGGCGGTCAGGTCATCTTCGAGGGCCCGCCGAGCGCGCTCGTGGAGCAGGACACGCCGACGGGCAGGCACCTGCGGGCGCGGTTGCTGGCCGCCACGTAACGGAGGAGACGCGGCCGCCCCGCGGAGGGGCCCGCGAATCGCTCAAGTCCGGCGCCTCCCGTCCGACAAGTCCGCATGTCCGTCGGCCGGATCCCCTCGCTCTCCTTCCTCCGCGCCACGATCGGCCGGATGGGGCTGGTCGTCTGGGCGCTCGCCGCCACCGTCGCGTGCGCAAGCCTGCTCGCCTCGCACCTCCTGACGCTCCCGACCCCAGGCGTGGACGATCCGGTGCTCGCCCGCGCCGTCGCGGAAGCGCGGGTCGAGGGGTCCACCTGGACGGTGCTGCACGCGCTCTCGTCGGAGTGCGAGTGCTCGCGGCGCATCCTCGCGCACCTCGTGTCGACGCCCCGCCCGGCGGACGTCGTGGAGACCGTGCTGCTCGTCGGGGCCCCCGGTGACCTCCCGGCGCGGCTCGGCGCACGCGGCTTCCGGTTCGAGAACGTGAGCGCCGAGTCCCTCGCGACCCGGTACGCGATCCCGGCGGTCCCGCTCCTCGTGATCGCGGGTCCCGACGGCGTGGTGCGCTACAGCGGCGGCTACACCGAGCGGAAACAGGGCCCCGTGATCGCGGACCTCGCCCTCCTCGGCCGGCTCCGGGCCGACGCCAGCGTGGATGCGCTCCCCCTCTTCGGCTGCCCGATCAACACCCAACTCAGCGCCTCGCTCGACCCGGTCGGGCTGCGCTGATGTCACCCGCTCTCCCGGGACGCTCCATGCTCGCCAACCTGCTCGCCTACCTCGTGTTGCCGGGCGAGGTCACCTCGTTCGAACGCGACTACCTCGCGCGGATGAACCGCGTGGCGCTCCTGTTCTTCGCCGCGCACGTGCCTGTGTTCACGCTCGTCGCGTGGGTCAACGGCACATCGTCCGCCCGTGCGTTCGCCCTGACGCTCGCGATGATCGCCGGCCCGATGATCGCGACGCGGACGCTGCCCAACCCCCGCCACGTCTCGATGACGTTCGGGTTCACGGCGATGGGTCTCGGCGGCCTGCTCGTGCACTTCGGCCAGGGGCCGATGCAGATCGAGATGCACTTCTACTTCTTCGTGCTCATCGCGCTTCTCGCGGTGTTCGCGAACCCGGCGGTCATCCTGACCGCGGCCTGCACGGTCACGCTGCACCACCTCGTGTTGTGGCTGCTCGTGCCCGCCAGCGTCTTCAACTACGACGCCTCGTTCTGGACCGTGATGGTGCACGCGCTCTTCGTCGTGCTCGAGTCCGTCGCCGCCTGCTTCGTCGCGCGGAGCTTCTTCGACAACGTCATCGGGTTGGAGCGCGCCGTGCAGGCCCGCACGGCCGAGGTCGACACGCGCAACCGCGAGCTGCGCCGGATCCTGGACACCGTCGGCCAGGGCCTGGTCACGATCGACCTCGAGGGGGCCATGTCGGTCGAGCGCTCCGCGGTGCTCGCGCGCTGGCTCGGCGACGCCGTGCCCGGGGAGCGGTTCGTGGACTACCTCTCGCGCACCGACGGCAACGTGGGCGCCGCGTTCGGCGTCGGTTGGGAAGCGGTGCTCGACGACGTGCTCCCGCTCGAGCTCTGCCTGGCCCAGATGCCCCGCCACCTGGACGCGGCCGGCCTGCAGCTCCAGATCGCGTACACCCCCATCTTCGCGCCCACCGGGGAGGGCGCCGCCCTCGCCCGCGTGCTCATCGTGCTCACCGACGTCACCGCGGAGCGGGAGCGCGAGCGCGCGGAGGCTGACCAACGCGACCTGATCCAGGCGATGGACCACATCCAGCGCGACCGGGCCTCGTTCCTCGAGTTCCTCACCGAGGGCGAGGTGATGCTGCGTGGGCTGCGCGCCGAAGTCGCCGACCTCTCGGTCGTGCGTCGCCTCCTCCACACCCTCAAGGGCAACGCGTCCCTGTTCGGCCTGAGCCGCGTCGCGGCGGCCTGCCACGCGCTCGAAGGCCAGATGGCGGAGACACGCGAGGCGCCGGCCCCGCGCGACCTGGAGGCGCTGGGCGCGCTCTGGGCGGGGGTCCGCGCGCGGCTCGCCGCCGTGCTCGGCGAGGACATGCGCCGTCGGATCGAGATCGACGACCAGGAATATGCGGCGGTCCTCCACGGGATCCTCGAGGGTGCCCCGCCGGTCGAGCTCGCGGAGCTCGTCCGCGGCTGGAAGTGCGAGCGGCTGGGCCGCCGCCTCGCGCGGATCAGCGAGCAGGGCCGGGCTGTCGCCGAGCGCCTCGGCAAGGGCTCCCTCGACATCGAGATCCACGATGCCGGCCTCCGGCTGGACCCGGACGGGTGGGTGCCCTTCTGGTCGGCCCTGGTCCACACGGTCCGCAACGCCGTCGACCACGGCATCGAGAGCAAGGAGGAGCGCGTGGCTGCCGGAAAACCCGCGCAGGGCCGGCTCGTGCTCACGAGCGCGGTAGACGCCTACGCCCTGGTGGTGTCCATCACCGACGACGGCCGCGGCATCGACTGGAACGCGGTGGAGCGGCGCGCCCGCGCGCTGGGCGTCCCTGTCAGGACCGACGACGAGCGGCACCGCGCCCTCCTCCTCGACGGGCTCACCACGCGTGACGAGGTCGGCACCTTCAGCGGGCGTGGCGTGGGATTGGGCGCCGTCGCGGCGGCCTGCCACGAGCGGGGCGGCGAGATGGCGATCCGCAGCGAACGCGGGGCGGGCACCACCGTGTCGTTCCGCTTCCCGGGTGTGTTCCGCGCGCGCCTCCTCGCGGCCTGATCGCGCCTACCCCTTCGCGGGAACCTCACACCCCTCCGGCCCACACTCCTCGCCGCTCCCCACCATGACGAGCGGGGTCGGATTCTCGCGCCACGCCTTGTCGAGCGCGCTGCGGAAGGCCTCGAGCGGCTGGGCGCCCGCGATGCCGATGCGCCGATCGATGACGACGAAGGGCACGCCGGTCGCGCCGAGCTCGCGGGCCTCGCGGCCGTCCGCCTCGACCTTCGCGGTGTACCGCCCCGAGGTCAGCGCCTCGCGGATCTCGCCGGCGTCGAGCCCGATGTCGACGCCGAGCGCCACGAGCGCGTCGAGGTCGAAGATCGAGCGGGTCTCGCCAAAGTAGGCCTTGTACAGGCGCTTCCAGGCCGCGTCCTCCAGCCCGCGCTCGGCGGCGAACGCGAGGAGCTCGTGCGCGAGGCGGGTGTTGCCCGCGTGGTTCTCGCCCACCTTGTACGGGGTCAGGCCGTCCGCGGCGGCCATCGCCTCGATGCGCTCGGTCTGGCCGCGCAGCTGGGCGTCGGTCATCCCGTACTTCTTGCGCAACATGTCCCGCACGGACACGGTGCTCCCCACGGGAAACGACGGATCGAGCTGGAACGACCGGTGGACGACCTCGACGTCGTCGCGGTGAGCGAAGTCGGCCAGCGCCGTGTCGAGGCGATGTTGGCCGATGCCGCAGAAGGGGCAGATCACGTCGGACCAGATCTCGATCTTCATGGATGTCTCCGTATTCGGGTTCGGGAGCCGCTGATGGCCGGCGCGGCGGTTACCTAACAGATGATGGTTCTCTTTCGGAACCACTTAAGCGCGCCGTCGTGGTCCGCCAAGGAGGCACATCCATGTCACCAGGTCACCTCGCCGAGCCCCCCTGCCTCGCCGCGCGCGAGGTGCTCGACCGCGTGGGCGACAAGTGGAGCCTGCTGGCGATGGCGCTGCTCGGGGAGCGCTCGATGCGGTTCAGCGAGCTCAGGCGCGCGATCGACGGCATCTCCCAGCGCATGCTCACGCTGACACTGCGCAGCCTCGAGCGGGACGGCCTCGTGCACCGCTCGGTCCAGCCCACGCGCCCGCCCCGGGTGGACTACGCGCTCACCGAGCTCGGCCGCACGCTGCTCGAGCCGGTGTACGGCCTCGTCCGGTGGGCGGAGGCCAACCGGCCTGCCATCCAGGCGGCGCGCTCCCAATTCGACGCTGCGGCGGAGAGCGCGGCTGAGGCGACACCGGCGGACGTGCACTGACAGATTTGGATCCGCCTGTCACTGGGCGCCCCCCGCCCGCCGGGCCGGGCGGGTCGGGCCCCTCCGGGCGCGCCCTCACGGGCTTGGTCGGCCGGTCGCGGACGCCCGGCCGGACCGGCCGGCGGACCGGCCGCCCTCCGGACCCCTGGCGCGGCGGCCGGTGGCGGGGACGCCCCGGTGAGCGCGGGGCGCGTCTCGTACACGGCGCGTCTCGTGCACGCCGCGGAAAGCCACCGCGCCCGGTCGTCGAGCGGGAGCGCCGGCGTCAAGTCCACCCGAGTGGGAACCCGCAGAACCCAAGCCGCACCGAGCAGGACGTTCGGGATCACGGCGCGCGCACGCGGTGAAGGGGCTCACGGTCGAACGCCGCGTTTGAAACACTCCGCCGCCCCGCGTGGCGGGTCCCGGCACCCCAACGAACGTATTTTTCCTGTTCGGTGCCGCTCGCCTCTCGCTGCTTCCTGCTCAGCCTGGCTTGGGTGGCGCCTCCGCTCGTGTCGAGGGTCGCGCCCAGCGGCGCGTTGCGCGCCTTCTCACCTGCCCTCCGTCGGCACGGCGACGACGCGGTCACACGCGATCTCCACCAACTGCGCCTCCGCCGGCACCCGCGCCGCGGCCTCGGCGTAGCCGCTCGGGTGGAGCACCCAGATGCGTTCGCCCGCGCGTAGGCGGACCACGCGCGCCTCCCCGCGCGCGAGCCTCCACACGCGGCGGCCGGGCCGCTCGCCGATGGCGACCACGCGCGTGTAGGCGCAGCTCCCCGTCAACGTCGTGGGGCGGCGCGGGCCCGCGGGCTTCCCCCCGCCCGCGGCGGCCACACGCGCGATGCGTTGGGCCACGTAGCCGGCCCGCACCCTGGGGGGCGCCCATGCGAGGGCCGCGTCCACGTCGTGATCGTAGGGGCGCACACACGCGTCGAGCGCGTCGTATCGCTGCTCGGCGGCAGCGGCCGACCACACGGAGTGGCACGCCCTCTGCGCGAGCGCGTCGTCCTCCAGTCGGTGCGCCCCGCGGACGAGCCACGGGAGCACCTCGGGGAGCGGCGCAAGCGCCAGCGAGGCGCGAAAGAGCGCGACGGAGCGCCCCTCGTCGCGCCGCGAGAGCCGCGTGACGCGCCCCGCCTCGATGAGCGCCCGCGCGCCCGCCACCGGCTCGCCCCGCGTGGCCTCGGCGAGCACGGCCGAGAGCGCGGCGTCGATGTCCGCGGCGGTGCAGGCATGCCGCTCGGCCGACATCAGCCACACGAGCGAGCTCGGCACCGTGGGGGTGGCGGCGTAGTCGGCGGCCGCGCGCTCCAGCGCCACGCGCTCCTCCCGCGCGTACTCCGCCGCGAGCTCCACGAGACCGGGCACGGCCTCAAATCCGGGTTCGAGGTATCCGCAGTGGAGGTCGATCATCGGCGGGTGCTCGCGAGCACGACGCGCGTACTACGAGGGGCGGGGGCGGCTGAAGAAGAGCCCCGAGGCGTCCACCAGCACCATGGCGACCGCGATCAGGATTCCCCAGGGATAGAACCCGATTGTGCGGGACACCTCGTACACGAAGCCGGCGAGCAGGACGAGGGCGAGCCCGCCGAGCATGTAGCGCACCATTCTGGACCTCCCGTTCGGGTATAGCGTGGCGCCGGTCTCGCGGTGCGCGGCGGCGTCGGCCGCGGGGTTATTGCGCCGCCCATGCCGCCCCACCGCTCCTCCGGCTTGAACGCCGCGCTCCACACCCCGCGCCTCGTATTGGAGCCGCTGCTCGGATCGCACGCCGCGGCGCTGTTCCCAATCCTGTGGGACCCCGGCACCCAACGTTGGATCGCGGAGCCCCGCGCCACCTCCGTCGCGGACCTCACCGCGCGGTGGACCCGCAACGAGACGCGCACCTCACCCGACGGGGCGACCGCGTGGCTGGGGTGGGCGGTCCGCCGCGTCGAGGACGGCGTGTACATCGGCAAGATCGACGCCGAGGTCGATGCCCAGCTCGCGCCCCACCTCGCCCCCAACGTCGGGTACGTGTTCTCCCCTGCGTACTGGGGCCGGGGCTACGCCACCGAGGCCGTGTCCGCCACCGTCGCCCACCTGATCACGCACGGCGTCACCGAGCTGCACGCCACCGTGACGGTGGGCAACGACGCGTCGTGTCGCGTCCTCGAACGGTGTGGCTTCGAGCGGGCGCGTGTGCTCGCGGCGAACGATGTCATCCGCGGCGTGGCGCACGATGATTGGTTGTATGTGCGGCGGGTTGGGGGGTGAGTGCGCGCGGTGGCTCGGCCGCTCGCTCAGCGGCTCCGAGCTCCCGTTCACGCTCCGGTGCGGGCTCGTGGCCTCAACGGGCGCGCCCTCGGTAATGGCCGCTGTACACCAACCAGCGGCGGCCGCCGCGAAACCGGCCAAGAGTGCCCCCCCCTGCCGCCAAGGCCCCCTACTCTTGGCCGGTCTGGGCCCGGGCGCGAGGCCCGCGCCCCGGTGCGTAACGGATAAACGCCGACAATCTCGACACCCACCTCGGCGGAACGCCGAGGAACCCCGCAAGACCGGCCAAGAGTGCCACCCCCTGCCGCCAAGGCCCCCTACTCTTGGCCGGTCTGGGGCCGGGCGCGAGGCGCGCGCCCTGGTGCGTAACGGATAAACGCCGACAATCTCGACACCCACCTCGGCGGAACGCCGA
>JAZKFH010000026.1:54061-78137 GCA_040386535.1 Myxococcota bacterium
GCCAAGAGTGCCACCCCCTGCCGCCAAGGCCCCCTACTCTTGGCCGGTCTGGGGCAGCGCGCGAGGCCCGCGCCCCCGCCCGGAACCGAGCAACGCCGACAATCTCGACACCTGCGTCGGCGGGGCGCCGAGGAACCCCGCGAAACCGGCCAAGAGTGCCACCCCCTGCCGCCAAGGCCCCCTGATCTTGGCCGCCACGCGCTCCCCGAGGGCCAATCATCCCAGATGCCCCCCGATCCCTGGCGCCACCCCCTCGCCCACCCGCGGCGCAGAACCGCACAACACCCCGCGCGAGGGCTCCGCAAGGCGGCCGCGTCCGCGCGGCCGGTCCCGCCCGGTCCGCCGGGCGGACCAAGGCCGCAGGCCGCGCCTGGAGGAGCCCGGCCCTGGCGTCCGCGCCAGGGACGCGCCCCCGTTGCCATGAAAATACGCCTCGATCTCCGCAAGCGGGGTCACGTCCCCGACGGCCCCGCCACCGACACCTCACCCCCCGCCGGCGCGAGCGCCAGCTGGCCCCCCTCGGCCCCCACGAGCGTGACGCGGCCGATGCCGTCGTGGTCCAGGCGCGCGCGGATGCGAGCATGCGCGTCACGGGCCGCCGCGCGGAGCTCGTTGGTGTGTCCCTTGCCGTTCTCGATTGCCTGCAGAAACTCGACCTCGGCGCGTCCTCCCAGTTGGCCCACCGCCTGGACGAGCTCGAACCAAGTCTCCTCGGGTGGCACTCCGATCCGCGCGGCCACCGTGCCGAGGAGCTCCGTCCATCCGCCGACCCGGATGGCGTCCAGGGCACGGCGGATCGCCTCGGGGTCGTGCGTGCGGGCCAACACGTCGGCGACGACCGCGCGGTCGCCGAGGGCGCGGGCGGCGATCACGCGCACCACGGGGTCGGGGTCGGCGAGGCCCTCCGGCGCGACGGCGGCGAGCCCGCTCGGGAGGTGATCGGCGAGGGTCCGCCACGCGTCGATCCGCCGGCGGCTCGGTGCACCGCGGGCCTCCGCCTGGATGCGCGCGATCGCGTCCTGATCCGCGGCGCGTTTGGCCGCCACCACGCCCTCCATGTCCGTGAGCAGGCGGCCCACGCGCGAGTGGGTCAACCAGGCCTTCGTCGCGACGAGCAGCACGCCGTCCTCGATGCGCGCGTCCTCTCCGGCGAGCACGCCCTCATAGCGACGGGGCCCGACCCGGCCGACGCTGGCCTCCGCGCGCGGCACGGCCGCCGAGAACACGTGGATGCGGCGGTCGAGCAGGCGGCGGCCCCTTCCATCGGTGCGGCGCTCGACGTGCATCTCCGTCGTGCCGACGACGAAGCGCCATCGTCCGTCGCCCACCTGCTCGCCGGCGTGCTCGCGCAGCGCCCGTGCCTCCCGCGCGTGGACGCGCCAGACCGCGAGCTGGGCGACCATCGGCACCCCCCCGAGCAGGGCCCACGCGGCGGCCTCGAGGATCGCCATCACCGGAATCACGCCCCATCCGAAGCCGAAGGGCAGGGTGACCGCCGCGGCGACGCCCACCAGGACGAACCACCAGCCGCCCAGGATCACGGCGACGCCCAACGGCGTGCGGAGACGCGCGAACACCACGAGCCCCGCGAGCCCGAGGAGGCAGACGAGGGAGAGCAGGACGCCCGCGAGGAGGACAAGCTCCATCGCGCCATCTACCCGATCCTACCCCTCAGACCGTCGCCCCCTCCCACCCCCGCCACGGCCGCTCCGTCGCGTCCTCGGCCGCCTTGAACGCCTTCTTCCACGCGGCGAAGTTGCCGCCGCCGTGCACGGCCTCGATCGTGATGTGGCCGCCGGCCTGGCCCGCGGAGGCCAGCTTGTGCTCGACCCACGCCCAACGCGCGGAGGTGGGCCGCACCTCGGCCCGGGAGCCGCGCAGGCCCGCGGTGATGCGCGCCAGGCGGGCCTCCACGACAGGGATGCCCGCGAACACGGCGCCGTCGAGCGGCGTGTTGCGTTTTGGCACGAACGGCGCGATGCCGAGCGCCACGTGGTGAATGGCGGCGAGCTGCCGCGTGAACGTGATGAGTTCCTCGATGTCGTCGTCCTGCTCGTCGGGCACGCCCACCATCATGTAGACCTTGAGCGTGCGGTACTTGTGCAGCCGCGCGGCCTCGGCGCAGGCGAGCAGGTGGGCCTCGGTCGTGCCCTTCATGATGGTGCGGCGCAGGCGCTGCGACGCGGCGTCACTCGCGACGGTCAGCGTCTTGTAGCCGCCCTCCCGCAGCAGGCGCGGGATGTCGGGCTTGAGCGCCACCCGGTCCGCCCGCAGCGACGAGATGCCGATGCCCTTCCCCGCGGCGACGAGGGACTGCAGGAGGCCCACCAGCTGCGGATGATCCGAGATCGCGGCGCCGACGAGGCCGACACGCGGCGCATCCTCGGGGACGTAGGACAGGAGCGCCTCGGGCGGCACCAGGCGCATGCCGCCGTTCGTGCTGCGCCGCATCACGCAGAAGGTGCACGCGCGGTGGCAGCCACGCTCGCCTTCGAGCAGGAACATGTCGTGCAACTCGGTGTCCGGCGACCGGATGCGCGAGCGCGCGGGGAGGTGCGTGTCGTCCGCGCGGCCGACCGGGGGGAGGTGCTCGCCCATCGTGGCCGGGAGCCAGCCCCCCGGCAGGTCCGCCACGTGGTCGAACCGCCCCGTCCGGAAGAAGCCCTCGACCGCGGGGACCACGGTGTCGTCGGCCTCGCCGAGCAGCACCGCGTCGGCGAAGGGGCCGATGGGCAGCGGGTTCGAGAAGGTGAGCGGCCCGCCGATGAGGATCTTGGGGTGCCCCGGCGTGCGGTCGGCGCGGAGGGGCGGGATGCCGGCGAGCTCGAGGATCTCGACGAGGCCGGCCAGCTCGAGCTCGTAGGCCACGCTGAACGCGAGGACCGGAAACTGGCCGAGGGCGGTGTGGGTCTCCATCGAGATGGGGCGCATCTTGGAGGTGCGCCACGCCTCGACGTCGTCTGGCAGGAACACACGCTCGACCGAGAACCCCGCGTCCGCCAGCAACCCGGCGATCCACTGGAAACCGAGCGAGGACATGCCCGCCCGGTACGGCGACGGGTACACCATCGCCACCCGCTGCGAACCGGGGGCGTAGAACGGCGGCCCACGCTCCGCCGCGAGGCGGGCGCGGAGGGCCTCTTTGAGGGTCCACGCGGTCGACACGAGGGGCGTTTAGCACGGTGGGGGGGCCGGATGCGTGCCCGTGCGGGTGTCCGCGGGGACCAGAACGGGAGATCGGGGGAGGATTGTCGTCCGTGTCGGGGGCGCCTCGGGGCGCGTCCCGGGCGCGGACGCCCGGGCCGGGCCTCTACGGGGTTCGGCCTGCGGCCTTCGTTCGCGCTCACCGGCTAGCGCCGGGACGCGCGGAACCACGCGGCCGCTCCGCGCCCGCGTGCCCTCCGAGCCCCTCGCGCACGGCCCTGGCGATGAGCGGTCCCGAAAGGGTTAACTTCCCGCGATGCCGACCCGCGCCGCCGCGCTCCTCCCCTTCCTGCTCGCGCTCGCGTGGGCGCCCGCGGCGCGCGCGGGGGACTCGCTGCCGCCGCACAAGATCACCTACGATCTGTCGCTCGACGGCAAGCCCATCGGCACCCGCGAGCTCACGATCCGCTACCTCCCGCGGGAGGACGGCGAGCGCCGCATCCTCGAGGCCTACACCGAGGCCACCGTGCTCGGGCAGGCGCTGGTGTGCCGGTCCAGCGGCCAGTCGAGCCCGCGCGGCGCCTCGTTCACGAGCGCGATCGACCAGGGCGGCGCGCTCTTCCAAGTGCAGGGCATCGAGCTCCCCGACGGCGGCTGGCGCCTGATCGTAGAGGACGGCGCCGGCGTGAAGGAGACCACGCTCGCCAAGGCCCAGGTGCGCCTCACCAGCCTCGACCTGCTCGATCCCGGTCGCACCGCCCTGCTCGCGGGCGGCGGCGAGCTCACGCTCGTGCTCGTAGAGACGGGGACGATCCTCACCGGCACGCTCGACCAGGGCACCGCCGGCACCACCAAGGTGGCGGGCAAGAAGGTCGAGGTGACCCGCTACACCGCGACCGGCTCCGGGGTCGGCGGCGGCAGCGCGAAGTTCGACGTGGACGCGAGCGGCCTGCTCGTCAAGTCCGAGCTCTCCTGGCTCGGCGGCACCGTGACCGCCGTGGCGCGCGAGGTCCCCGCACCCCGCAGCTACGGCACGGTCGAGACCCTCGACGCCATCTCCCCCGGCGTCATCGAAGACGAGCTCTGATGCGCACCCTCCTCGCCCTCCTCTTCGTGCTCCCCTTCGGCTGCACGCCGACCCCCGCGGAGCCCGGGCCGGGAACGGCCGCCGCCCCTACCGGCGCAGATCCGGCCCCCTCCGCCCTCACGCCGATCCGCATCGGCTGGCAGACCACCTGGGCCACCCAGGGGCAGCTCGTGGCGGTGCTCCTCCACACCGACATCCTCGAGCAGAACGGGTTCGTGGGGGAGTTCAAGGGCTTCCCGTACGGCGGCCCGCTGAACGAGGGCGCGCTGGCCGGCGAGGTCGACGTGTTGTTCACCGCCGACCAGCCCGCGCTCTCCCTCGCGGCCAAGGCGCCCTCGTGGGGCATCGTGGGCCGGCTCATGTACAACCGCGTCGGCACGCTCGTGCCGCCGGACTCCGCGGTGCAGACCACCAAGGATCTCGCCGGCAAGCGGCTCGCGGTGCCCTTCGGCGCGGCCGCCCAGCGCGAGGCGATGCGCGCGATCGAGGGCGCAGGGCTGAACCCGAACACCGACGTGAAGGTGGTGAACCTCGGGCTCGAGGAGATCCTCGGCGTGGTGCGCGCGGGCGCGACCGGCGGGCGGTGGGGCGAGCTCGACGCGGTCGCCGTGTGGGACCCGACCTTCGCCGAGCTCGAGATCGGCGCGGAGCTCGAGGCGGACACGCGGCTGCGCACCATCGCGTCGAGCGTGGTCACCTCGGTCATCGTGATGAACGATCCGTTCGTCACCGCGCACCCGGGCGCCGACCAGCGCTTCCTCACCGCCATGGCGATGGCGTACGACGTGTACCGCGCCGATCCCGCGCGGGCGGACGAGTGGTTCGAGACCAAGACCAAGCGCACCTACTCGGCCGGCGTGCTCACCACGGCGGCCTCGGTGGAGCCGAACCTCCAGGCGCAGGCCGCCATCCGGATGCACCTGAACGAGGCCGACGTCGCCAGCCTGACCGGGGCGGGCGCCTTCATGGAGAAGGCGGGGCTGCTCAAGGCCCCCCTCGCCGTGACCGGCGTGATCCGCCCGTCCGCGACGCAGGCGCCGCCGCTGGGTGACAGCGCCGCGGTCGCGATCCGGCCGTAGTGCGCGCGCGCCTCCCCGAACAACGGGTGTCGGCCGCGCGCCGCATCGCGACCCACGCGCGTTCGTGAACCGCACCTTCGCCACCTTCGCCGCCGTGCTCGTGGGGCTCCTCCTGTGGGAGGGCGTGGCCCGCGCGTTGGCGTCGCCCGTGTTCCCGCCGGCGTCCCAGGTGGCGGCGTTCGCGGTGATGATGGTGCGCGAGGGCGGGCTCGGGGAGGACATCGCCACGAGCGTCAGCCGGGTGCTTGTCGGCTTCACGCTCGCCGCGGTCACAGGGGTCGGGCTCGGCGGGCTCGTGGCGCTCGGCGGGGGCGTCGGCGCCGGCGTGCTCGGCGCGGTGCAGCTGTTGCGGCCGATCCCGCCCATCGCGTGGGTGCCGCTCGCCATCCTGTGGTGCGGCCTGGGCGACAAGAGCGCGTGGTTCATCGTCTTCATCGGCGCGTTCTTTCCCATCTTCACGCAGGTGGCGTGGGCGTTGGCGGGCACGCCGGCGCCGTTCCTCGAGCTCGGGCAGAGCCTGGGCGCGAGCCGCTGGATCGTCTTGTTGCGCATCCGTTTCCCCGCCGCCGCGCCGGGCGTGCTCGCGGGGCTGCGCACCGGGCTCGGCCTCGCGTGGACCAGCGTGGTGGCCGCCGAGCTCGTGGGCGCCCAGAGCGGCCTCGGCTACCGCATCCAGATGCACCGCCTCGTGTTGGAGACGGACGGCGTGCTGGTCGGCATGGCGTGTATCGGCGCCCTCGGGTTCGGCATGGATTTGGTGGCGCGGCGCGCGGAGCGCTGGGTCGTCGCGAGGACCACGTGATCCGCGTCGACGGCGTGCGCTTCGGCTTCACCGAGCCGCTCCTGGACGGGCTCTCCTTCGAGGTCCCCGCGGGCTCCGTCACCGCGGTGCTCGGGCCCTCCGGCTCGGGAAAGTCGACCATCCTGCGGCTCGTGGCGGGCCTGCTGGCCCCCGAGGCCGGCCGCGTCGAGCGCCCCCCCGCCTCGCCCGGCCGCGCCGCGATGAGCCTCGTGTTCCAGGACCCGCGGCTCCTCCCGTGGATGACCGTCGAGGGCAACGTGCACTTCGCCTTGGAGGCGGCCGGCGTGCCCCGCGCGGAGTGGGCCGCGCGCTCGGGCCCGCTGCTCGAGCGGGTGGGCCTCGGCGCCGCCACGAAGCTGCGCCCCGCCGCCCTCTCCGGCGGCATGGCCCAACGCGCCGCGCTCGTCCGCGCGCTCGCCCTGCGGCCGCACGTGCTGCTGCTGGACGAGCCCTTCGCCGCGGTCGACCCCCTGCTCCGCGAGGACCTCCAGACGGCCCTGCAGGACCTCCTGGCGGGGCTCGACACCACCGTCCTGCTCGTCACCCACGACATCGTGGAGGCCCTGATGCTGGCCCACCGCGTGCTCGTGGTGGTGGGGCGGCCAGTGCGCGTCGCCGCTGCCCTCGACGTCGGCCTGCCAGGGCCCCGGGGTGTGGACGCGCGCTCCTCGGAAGAGGTGTTGGCGCTCACGCGGGCGGTGCGGGGGGCATTGGGAGCACGCTGATTTTCCTGTCGTGCCCGGCAGGGAAACCGATGGTTACAAATCGCCGGTTTTCCTAGCACCGGTGCCTGGACCGTTCGCGAACGGGTGCACATCCAAGAGCATGGCGGAAATATCTTACCGCCCTTGGAGGCTGTGTCCTCCAAGCCGAATGCTATGAAACCGTCAGACCCCTCAAGAGCCGATTGTCCGGTTCCAGGCGTCCGAAGGCCTCGCCCCGGAGGCCCAAGCCACCAAGGAGAAAGCCCGTGAATCGTCACGTACTCTTCAGTCTTGTCCTCTCCGCCGGTACGCTCACCCTCGCCGGCTGCCAGGACGAGATCGACACCCCGCGTGAAGCCGCGCACGGCGACGCGAAGCCGCACGATGGGAAGCCCCACGATGCCACGCCCCACGACGGCGACCGGAACGACGTTCCGGCGGCCGCGACCGCGGACAACACCGCTCGCAACGAGCGCGACCGCGACGGCGCGACCATGACCCCGTTCGACCAGTCCGAGAGCGGGCCCGACATCGAGATCACCGCCCAGATCCGCCGCGCGGTGGTCGGCGCGGAGAACCTCTCCGCGAACGCGGACAACGTGAAGATCATGACGTCCGCGGGCGTGGTGACCTTGCGCGGCCCGGTCGCCACCGACGCGGAGAAGGCCTCGATCGAAGCCATGGCCAAGGCCGTGGCCGGCGTGACCCGCGTCGACAACCAGCTCGAAGTGGCGCCCCACTAACGTTCCTTTCCTTTCCGCAGCACCGTTCCAATCACTCGAAGGAGTCACCATGGCCAAAGCCGTCTTCTGCATCGCGTCGTCCGAGTACCAGGCCTCCCGCATCGTCGGGGATCTCAAGGCCGCCGGCTTCATCGACAACGACATCTCCGCGCTGTTCCCCGACAAGGCGGGCTCGCGCGACTTCGCCCACGAGAACAACACCAAGGCCCCCGAGGGCGCCGCCACCGGCGCGGGCGCCGGCGGTGTGGTGGGTGGCACCCTCGGCCTGCTCGCCGGCATCGGCGCCCTGGCGATCCCGGGCATCGGCCCCTTCATCGCCGCCGGCCCGATCATGGCCGCGTTGAGCGGCGCGGCCGTCGGCGCGGCGGTGGGTGGCATCACCGGCGCCCTCGTCGGCCTCGGCATCCCCGAGCTCGAGGCGAAGGTGTACGAAGGCAAGATCCGCGGTGGCAACATCCTCATCTCGGTCCACGCCACCGACGGCGACGAGGAGAAGGTCGCGAAGGAGATCTTCGAGCGCGCGGGCGCCACCGACATCAAGGTCGGCTCGGAGAAGGCGCCTCCCAAGGACGAGGACGCCGACCGCCTCGCGTACCGCAACGTCTGATCGGAACGAGTGAGGGGGCTGCGGGGGATCTATCCCGCAGCCCCCTCCGCTCGGTGCCCTTCGGCACCTCGAAAGGGGGCCGCGGACCTGTTCCGCGGCCCCCTTTCCAATTCGGCTACCCCGGCGGCCGGATCGACGGCTCGCGCGCCCAGATGCGCTGCCCCTTGGCCGCCTGCACGAACGCCGGAACGTCCCCCGAATTGGTGACAGCCAGTACGCCCGCGTCGGGCTCCACCCCGGCGCGCGCGAGGAGCGGCTGCGCCTCCACGACATGGCCGATCACCTTGAGGTGGCCGAACGCGTCCCGGATCCAATCGATCGCGGCGGCGTGTCCGGCCAACTGGGCCGCGCCGGCGGCGGAGGGGAGCAGCACCACCGCGTCGAAGAACACGGACGGCCCCGAGGACAACGCGTGATCCGCGGCGATGCGCTCGCCGTTCGCCGCCACCGCCCCGCCGGCCTTGGGGGCCACCACGGCGAGGCGCCCGCCCGCGGCGACCACCGCGGTGCGGAGCGACTCGAGCAGGGCGCTGTCGGTCCCGTCGGTGACGAGCACGCCCACCTTGCGGCCGAGGAGCGTGGGGAGCGCCTTCTGCACCATGCTGAGCGCCGCGGAGGGCGCGAGCGCCACCACGGGGCGCTTGGGCGCGATCGCCTCGGCCTGACCGACCATCCCGAGCGCGTCGGCGACCCCCGCGCCCAGGTCGGGGTGGATGATGTCGAGGTGGCCGAGCTGCCGGCGCCGGATCGCGACGGTCTCCACCTTGCCCAGCTCGAACGCGAAAGCGCTCACGATGTGGCGCTGCTCCGGCTCGGTCATCGACAGCCAGAACATGCGCGCCTGGCTGTAGTGGTCGGAGAAGGTCTCCGAGCGGTGCCGCGTCCTGGGGCCCGCCTCCTCCGTGGGCGAGGTGACGAACCCCCGCATCGGATTCTCGCGCGGCCCGGCGGGATCGAGGCTGTTGGGCTCGTAGGCGACCCGCCCCTCGGGGTTGGCCTGCCGCATGTGGCCGTCACGCTGGAGGTTGCGCATCGGGCACTGTGGCCGGTTGATCGGGATCTCGTGGAAGTTGGGACCGCCCAGGCGCTTGAGCTGGGTGTCCAGGTACGAGAACAACCGCCCCTGGAGCAGCGGATCGTTGGTGAAGTCGATGCCGGGCACCACGTGGCCGGTGTGGAACGCGACCTGCTCCGTCTCCGCGAAGAAGTTGGTCGGGTTGCGATCGAGCACCATGCGCCCGATCGGCGTGAGCGGGACCAGCTCCTCGGGGATGAGCTTGGTGGGGTCGAGCACGTCGAAGTCGAAGCCGGGGAGCGCCTCCTGCTTGAAGGTCTGGACACACAGCTCGAACTCGGGGAAGTCGGCGCGCTCGATCGCCTCCCACAGGTCGCGGCGGTGGAACTCCGGGTCGGCGCCGTTGATCTTCACCGCCTCGTCCCACACCACGGACGCGGCGCCGAGCACCGGCCGCCAGTGGAACTTGACAAAGGTCGCGACGCCGTTCGTGTCGACCAGCCGGAACGTGTGGACGCCGAACCCCTCCATCATCCGCAACGAGCGGGGGATGGCGCGGTCGGACATGAGCCACATGAGCATGTGCATGCTCTCGGGCATGAGCGAGACGAAGTCCCAGAACGTGTCGTGCGCGCTGGCCGCCACCGGAAAGCCGCGGTCGGGCTCCATCTTCACCGCGTGCACCAGGTCGGGGAACTTCATCGCGTCCTGGATGAAGAACACCGGCATGTTGTTCCCGACCAGGTCGAAGTTGCCCTCCTCGGTGTAGAACTTCACCGCGAACCCGCGCACGTCACGGTGCAGGTCACCCGAGCCCGCGCCGCCGGCGACGGTGGAGAACCGCACGAACACCGGCGTACGCTTGGCCGGGTCCTGGAGGAACGCCGCGGCGGTGAGGTCGGACCACGAGCGGTAGGGTTCGAAGTACCCGTGCGCACCGGAGCCGCGGGCATGCACGACCCGCTCGGGGATCCGCTCGTGGTCGAAGTGGGTGAGCTTCTCGCGGAGGACGAAGTCCTCCAACAAGGTGGGGCCCCGGTCGCCGACGCGGAGCGAGTTCTGGTTGTCGCTGATGGGGACGCCCTGGTTGGTCGTCAGGGTGTTGCCCGGGCCCGACGCGGTCTGGTGCGTCTCGGCGCGGGGGTCCTGCACGGTGCCGCCTCCGCCGGTGGGGGCCTGCGCTTTCGATGAACCCGGATTCTTGGGCGTACGTGTAGCCATCGCGTCTCCGACGTTGGATCGTTTGGTTCGGGCATGGCAGCCGCCCACCGTCCGACCACACGAACGGCGCGCTGCACGAGACTGCTATTCCACCCCGCGCGGCCCCGTCGCAGCGCGATTGTTACTTGGTGTTGCTCGATGTGCCGGTCGGCTCGACCCGCCTGTTCAGCCCGGCTGGCGCGCGTGGAGGATGTCGATCGCGAAGCTCAGCGGCTTGCCGAGCACCGCCTGGAGGCCCGTGGGGACGAGCCCGGGGCGCCCCCAGCCGAAGAACCGTCCCAGATCCTCGGTGCCCGGCGCGACGAGCCGGCTCGCGGCGTGATCCCCACCCCACGCCGCCCACGGCAGGCCGGGGGACCCCATCACGTAGGAGAGGTGGGGATCGTCGGGATCCGTGTCGACGACGGGCATGAGATCCCGTGTCACGTCGATGAGCCCGGGCCACCACCGCTCGAAGCGCAGCTCGCCGAGCGTCGGGAAGCGCTGGCGGAAGCGCCGGATGACCGCGTTGACCACGCGAGGGGACCGCAGCGGGTGCCGCGCGAACGTGGAGGACGCGGAGCCGCCTCCGAGGAGGAGGCGATTGTCGCCGGTCAGCCGATAGTAGGAGTAGACCGCGTTGGTGTCCCACACCTGGAATCGCCGGTCCGGGAAGAGCTCGGCGACCTGCACCGGCGTGAGCGGCTCGCTCACCGTGAGCACGGTCTGCGCGTGGTAGAGCTGCTCACTCGCCTCGGGGTCGAGCGCGGCCGGGATGCGGTTCATGCACACGATCACGTCGCGGGCGCGGACCGCGCCGTGGAGGGTCCGGACGGTCGTGCCCTCGATCGCCACCACCGGGCTTCCCTCGTAGATCCGCACGCCGCGCGCGATCAGCACGCCGCGGAGCCCCTGGCAGTAGCCGTATGCGTCGATCGCCCAGGTGCCGCCGTAGCGGAGCCCCGTCGGGTAGTCGCCGGGGTGGATCGTGGCGAGCGCCGCCGCCTCGAGGTGCTCCAGGTCGAATCCGACCGTCACGCGGGCTTCGGCCTCGTCGCGGATCGCCTGGACCCCTGCCTTTCCGATGCCGACGTACAGGCAATCGAGCGCCAGCAGATCACAGTCGATCCCGTGCGCCAGCGCCGTGTCCACGATCCGCCGAGCGCCGTCCCGCGCGAACCGCCACAGCCGGGCGGCGTCCTCCGCGCCGTACCGCGCGACGAGCTGGTGCAGCTGCAGCTCGCTGTCCGGCGTCAGGAACCCGGAGCTCCGCCCGGACGTGCCCCCGCCACACACCGCGGCCTCGACCACGACCACCTCCGCGCCCGCCGTCGCGAGCCGCAGCGCCGCGTGCAGCCCGGCCACCCCGCCGCCGACGACCACGACGTCGCACCCGCGCTCGCCCTCCAGGGCCTCCCCCGTCGGAAGCGGGTGCCGCCCGTACCACACCGGGTCGCCAAGCGTCGGCGCGCCTGCGCGTGCCACGGGGGGCCTACTCACACACCCCCGACACATCCACCTCGGCCTCGTTGTCGCCCTCGTCACACTCGTTGGTCACGCCGTCCTCGTCGACCACGGCCACGAGCCGCGCGTAGCCGGTCACCTCGGCGGCGGCGTAGGTGAGGACGTGGGGCGCGGAGAGGTCGCCGCTGTCGAGGTTGGTGCCGAGCGTGGTGGCGTCGAGCAGGGTGCGGGCGCCGGTCGCGTCCTCGCCGTACACGAGCAGCGTCACGCTCGCCGCGGCCCGCACGAGGCCGTCGTTGGCGACCTGCACGTACACGGTCACGGTGTCCCCACACGCGTCCTGGCACGCGGTGTAGGCCACCGGGTACACGTTGGGCGCGTCCGTGGCGTTGAAGCTGCCTGGGGCGCCCTGGCGGAAGTTGTTGTAGTCGGGCCAGTTGGACTCGGCCGGCGAGGGGATCGACAGGTCGTCGTTCACGTTGGTGATGCTGTAGGCGTGTTGGTTCCACACCTGCCGCGCGCTCACCCAGTTGTCGTCGGCGTCCCCGAACACCGCGATGCCGTACGTGGTGTTGTCGTTGGGGACGACGATCTCGGCGTTGCCGTCCCCGTCGACATCGGCCACGACCGGGTATTCGTTGACCGTGCCGGAGGTGTGGCCGGTCTCGCTCAGGAGCACCGCGCCGGTGGCACCGTCGAACACCCACAAGCGGGACTCGTCCGCGTAGACCACCTCGGCCTGGCCGTCCCCGTCGAAGTCGAACACGGACGAGCCGGTGCTGTGGGACGAGGCATCGTCGATGGCGCGGGCCCAGAGGCGCGTGCCGTCGAACTCGTAGACGCTGTAGTACTCGTCGCCGGGGAGGCCGATCTCGGGCGTGCCGTCGCCGTCGTAGTCGGCGATGGTGGGCGGGCCGCCGGAGCCGCCCCCGTACACCGCCCAGGTGTCGAGCTCGACGCACGCGTGGCTGTACACCCGCACCGTGCCCCCCGCGACGACCACGAGCTCCCCGTCCCCGTCGCCGTCGAAGTCGGCCACGCCGGGGTAGCCGTCGGTGTCGCCGGTGGCGCACACGGTGGCGCCGGTGGCCGAGTAGATCGACGAGCCCGCGATGACCTCCTGCTGGCCGTCCCCGTCCATGTCCGCCGCGAAGCTCATGAAGCCGGCGTTGGTGTAGGTGCTGTAGTAGCCGCGGCCCCCGGCGCCCTCGGCCTGCACGGACCCGGACCCGTTCAGGATCAGGCGCCCGAAGATCACCTCGACGTCACCGTCGCCCTCGAGGTCGGCGAGCGCCGGCGCGTGCGAGCGGCACCCGATGCTGTGCGCGGTGTCGACCCACGCGAGCGTGCCGTCCAGCTCGTAGGCGCCGGGGTAACACGTGGAGCCGGTGGCCACGGCGGCCACGATCTCGGGCGCGCCGTCGTTGTCGATGTCGCCGATGGCGAGGTTGGAGTACCGGTAGGGGTAGTAGGTCGCGGCGCCGACGGTCGCGCCGTAGATGGTGAGCTCGGTTGCGCCGTCGTCCCCGGCGATCACCCGGATCACCCCGTAGTTGGACCCCGTGACGCGGTTGTGGGCCACGAACGCGATGTCGGGTGTGTCGTCCGCGTCCCGATCGCTGTCCCCGTCGTCATCCGTGAGCTGCCCGACCACGGGCGTCATGATCACGTGCTTGTGGTCCGCGTAGGTGGCGAACGACGTGACGGCCCACTCCTCCACCGGGTTGAAGCTCCCGACGGTCGGCGCCCAGGTGCACGTGCCATCCACCGCCACGAAACTCTCGGGCGGCGCGTCCTCGCACGCATCGGGATCCAAGGTGCCGTCACAATCCCCGTCCACCGTGTCGAACCAGATCTCGTCCGCGCCCGGGTACACGGCCGCGTCGGTGTCGTCACAATCGTCCGCGGTGGCGTAGTAGTCGGCGGGCTGCTCGCAGCTGTCGAGCGAGAAGCTGGCAGAGCCGTAGCCGTCGCGATCGTAGTCGATGTACCAGGTGGTGTCGGGGTTGCGCGTGCCGTCCAGATCGTCGCAGTCCTGGTCGTCCGCGACGTACCCGTCGGGCGCGACACAGGCTTGGGTGGACACCTCCGGATCGCCGTAGCCGTCCCCGTCCAAATCGGCGAACCAGGTCTCGGCGTCCACCGCGTCGTCCTCGTCGACCGTGCCGTCACAGTCGTCGTCCACCGTGTTGCACACCTCGTCAGCGACCGGGGACACGGCGCCATCCCCGTCGTCACAATCGTCTGGCGTGGCGGCGTAGCCGGTGGGCAGGTCACACGCGGCCTCGGTCGCGCTGTCGACCCCGAAGCCGTCGCCGTCGGCGTCGACGTACCAGGTGGTGGTCACCCCCTCGTCGACCGTGCCATCACAGTTGTTGTCGACCTCGTCGCACACCTCGGGGTTGCCCGGGAACGCCAGCGTGGTCGTGTCGTCACAGTCGCCGCCGTTCGCGACCATGCCCGTGGGTGGCGTGCACGCCACGGTGCTGGCCCCCGGATCGCCGAACCCGTCTTCGTCGGCGTCGGCGTACCAGGTCTCCCCCGCGGACTCGTCGATCGCGCCGTCGCAGTCCTGGTCCAGCCCGTCGCAGACCTCGGCGGCGTCGGGGTTGACCGCGCCGTCGGTGTCGTCGCAGTCGGCGTCGGTGCCGAAGCCGTCCCCATCCACGTCGTCGTCGGTCGTGGCGGCGTCGCAGTCGTTGTCCACGCCGTCGTACGGCGTCTCGGTCGCGTCGGGGCCGACCTCGGCGTCCGCGTCGTCGCAGTCGTCCCCGGCGAGCGCGCCGTCCCCATCGAGGTCGTCGTCGGGGGTGGCCTCGTCGCAGTCGTTGTCGACGCCGTCGTACGGGGTCTCCGCCTCGCCGGGGTTCACGCGCCCCGCCTCGTCGTCGCAGTCCTCCTCGGCGGGGTAGCCGTCGCGATCGGCGTCGATGACCGGCTCGATCGTGCCGTCCTTGCCGGTTTCGCACGCGATCAGCAGGGCCAGGAGCGGGAGGGCGAACTGGCGCATGGGAACCTCGAGGGCGGGCATGATACCCCGATTGTTTCGCGGGGCTACCCCTCCCCCGTCGACCCTCGGGACGGCGGGACGAAAGCACCCCGACGTCGCGGTCCGCGCGCATCCGTGCCATCGTTGGGCCGATGCTCGTCACCCTCCTCGTCCTCCTCGCCGCCGGGTCGTTCGCCGCCGACGCCCCGCCGCCCGCCACCGTGACCGTCACCGTCAAGCCGGAGGGCGACAAGCTCGCCGCCCGATGGCCCGACGCGAAGGGCGCGAAGCAGGCGCTCACCGCCGACTTTCCCACCGGGGCCATCGCGGCGGCCGAGGTGTACCACTTCGACAAGGTCGCGCTCATCGCCGCCCTCGGCGAGCGGCTCACCGCGTGGGCCACCGAGAGCGCGCCCGGCGTGTCCGTGGTCGTCAACGGCCCCGATCTGACGATGAAGGCCACGAAGACGAACGCCGCGGGTATCGAGAGCCAGATCGCGACGGCCAACGCCCAGAAAGAGGTCCTCTGGGCCGCGCTGCTCGCCGAGCACCACATCGGTCGCGTCGGCCCCGGCCAGCTCCAGTACGACCACGCGCGCATCGCCGCCGAGAGCGTCGCCGCCGTGCGCCCCCTCGTGGACGCCCTCGGCTCGACCGCCGACCCGCGCGCCTTCGCCGAGCGCGCCCTCACGCTGGTCCAGGGCATCCCCGCCGAGGCCCTCACGCGCGACACCTTCGCCTCCCCGCTCGCGCTGCTCCGCGAGCAGCACGGCGATGCCGACGAGAAGTCCACCCTGTTCGCCGCGCTGGTGCGCGCCGCGGCGCCCGAGCTGCCCCTGGCCGTGCTCACCATGCGCGACCACGCCATCGTCGGCCTCGGCATTCCCGCGGTCGTGGGCGACCGCACCGTGACCGTCGACGGCGTCGCCTGGGTCGTGGCCGATCCTGCCGGGCCGTACCTGCACCCCCTCGGGCGCCTGGGGCCGCGGGCCGACATGGTGCAGCTCACCGTGCGCAAGGTGCCCGCCGCGATGACGGCGCCGGCGCCTGTCCCGACGCTGGTCGCTCCTGCGCCGCCGGCCCCGCCCGCTACGCCGGGCGCCCCCGCGCCGGCCGCCCCCGTAGCGCCGGGCGCTGCCGCCCCGGCCCCGCCCGCGCCGGCGGCACCCCCCGCACCCGCGGCACCGCCCGCCCCGGCGGCACCGCCCGCCCCGTGAATCAACGCCCCGCGCACTGGCACCTCGTCGGCCCCGGGATCGTCGTGGCCGCCACCGGCGTCGGCGCGGGCGACCTGGTCGCCACCCTCATCGCGGGCTCGCGCTACGGCTACACGTTGTTGTGGGCCGCGGTGCTCGGCTGCATCGTCAAGATCGCGCTCGCCGAGGCCACCGGGCGTTGGCACCTCGCGACGGGCCGGACCATCTTCGCCGGCTGGCGCACCCTCGGGCGGTGGACCACGGTGTACTTCGCCCTGTACGTCGTCGTCTGGGGGTTCGTGTACGGCGCCGCCGCGATGACCGCCTCCGCGTTGCCGCTCGCCGCGTTGTTCCCCATGCTGGAGTTGCGGACCTGGGGGATCGTGTGTGGGCTGCTCGGGCTCCTCTTCGTCTGGTTCAACCGGTACGCGGTTTTCGAGAAGGTGATGACCGTCCTCGTCGGCGTCATGTTCGTGACCGTCGTCGGCCTCGCGTTGATGTGTGCGCCAAACCTCGGCGCCGCCTTCGCCGGGCTCGCCCCCGCCGTTCCCGCGGGCTCGTTGGTGTACACCCTCGGCCTCATCGGGGGCGTCGGGGGCACCATCACCATGGCGGCCTACGGCTACTGGGTGAACGCAAAAGGCTGGCGTGACGCCTCGTGGATGGCCCTGATGCGGCTCGACAACCGCGTCGCGTACATCACCACCGGTGTTTTCGTCATCGCCATGTTGGTGATGGGCGCCGAATTGTTACACGCCACCCAGATCACCCTGACCAGCGGCGACCGCGGCCTGCTCGACCTGAACGACGTGCTCGCCGAGCGGTTCGGCCCTGTCGGCGCCACCGCGTTCCTGCTCGGCTTTTTTGCCACGGCGTTCTCGTCGGTGCTCGGGGTGTGGCAGGGCGTCAGCCTGATGTTCGCCGATTTCGTGGCACAAGTGCGCGGCACCACCGCCGACCCGACCACCCGCGGCGAGGGCAGCCCCGCCTTTCGCGCCTACGTGCTCTGGCTGACCTTCCCGCCCATGACACTTCTGTTCCTCGACCGCCCATTCGCCCTGGTCGTCGCGTACGGCGCGCTCGGCGCCTTCTTCATGCCCTTCCTCGCGGTCACGCTCCTGTGGCTCCTGAACAGCAGCCGCACCCCGGTGGAGTGGCGCAACGGGTGGGCCAGCAACGTGTTGCTCAGCGGCGCGGCGACGCTGTTCGTGGTGCTTTGTGGGCGGGAGTTGTGGGGGTTGGTGTAGGGTGGGCGGATGTTCCTCCTGCTGCTCTCCCTGTTCGCCTGCGGCGCCGACGAGTGTGAAGTCGCCAGCACCAACGTCTCCGACGACGAGCCGCTGGGCGGCTACGGCTACACCGTCGGGGAAGTCGTGGACACCGTCTCCGGGGCGCGGACCCTCGAGGTCTCGGACGCGAGCGGCGCCGGTTCGGACCTGACCGTGACACTGGCGCGCGGCGACGGCGAGGCCGTGCTCCACGAGGCCACCTTCGTCCAGCGCACCGATTTCGGCGACGTATTCTCCAAGAACTGGGATCTGCCCGCGCCGTGCGTGGACGAGTACGCCGTGCCCCTCCGTGTCACGGTGGCATCCGAGGGCATGGGCATCACGTTGGAGCTCAACGCGGTCATCGCGACGCCCGGGTGGCAGATCGAGACCGAGATTCGGGAGCTCTGGGTGAGCGGCAACTTCCCGACGGACAGCGCCACCCTCCCCGCCGCGCCGGCCGACGCGCGGAGCGGCAGCCTCGGGATGACGTTCGACGGCGACCAGCTCCGCGACCTGCGTCTGTTCTGGAACCTCCCGAGCAGCTCGGACGAGTTCGTCAACTACCCGGCGCTGGGGACGTTGTAGGGCTTAGAAATCCACCGCCCGGCTCGACCCTGTCAGCCGCGCGCGTTGGTCCTTGAACCGGCGGTGCTCCTCCTGCGACCACTCTGAGCGGCTTGCGTGGAGCTCCTGGAGGATCGCGCTCGCCTCCCAGCGGGGCACGCGCTCGACGCTGGCGCGTTGTTGCTCCACCGCCCGCTCGCGGTGCACGCGCGCGGCCTCGGCCTGCACCTCGCCAGCCTGGCGCACCCGCTCCGCCTCCGCCGCCATCTCCTCGGCCGACGCCCACCGGGGCTCCGGACGGGGCGCTTCGTGCCGGGAATAGGTACGCGGCCCCGCCGCCCGCCACCACGCGTCGTTCACAGCTCGCTCACGACGGCCCGGCTGCCCGCCCGGGTACCGCTGCCGCAACGTGTCGAGCTGCTCCCGCGCCTGCGTGCGCTCGCTCGCCGACGCGGTGGGGTCGGCGGCGAGCCGCTCGTAGGTGGACCAGCGGCGGCCGTCGCGGGTTTCGGTGCTCATCGCGGGCCCCTTAATACGCCGGCGTGAGCAGCCCCTCGATCACGTGGTGCTGGACGACAGGCTCGAGCTGGTCGACGAGGCGGTACGTCAGGTGGTCGAGCACGCGGGCGGGCAGGGCGGCTGCGTAGGCGCGGGTGACTTGGAGATCGTGGTGGGCGGCGTTGGTAGCGCCCGGCGCGTCGACCCCGACGACGAGCACGGGGCGGGCCTGGGCGGAGCGGTTGGCCGTGCCGCGGTGAATGGTGAGCGCCGAGCGGGCGGAGATGTCCCCCATTTGTGGCATTTTCCGTACCATCCGTCCGGCGTAGCGGGCCGCGAGCTCGGCGGGCGGGAACATGCCGTTCGGGTAGCCAGACAAATTGTCCCACTGGGTGCCGAGCGCGATCTCGAGCGGCCCCATCTCGCGCACGGTGTCGACCGCCGTGAGGTTGAACGCGAGCGAGTCGAGCCGGCGCTCCTTCCGGGTGGTGTCCGGCGCGGCGAAGTCGCGGTGCCAGGGCTGGTCCGCCGCGCCGGGAAAGGGGATGTCGAAGCCCACCTCGACGACCTTGTAGTCCAGGCCGAGCACCGCCTCGCACACCGCCACGAGCCACGGATGCGTCACGATGTCGACGAACCCGCGGATCCGCTCCGGCTGCACCTCGACGTACCAGCGCGCCGGGCCGCGCGGCAGCGTGCCGCCGGGCACCTGCTTCGCCTCGTCGAACAAGCGCTCGATGTCCTCGCGCATCCGCACCACCCAGTCGCGGGCGAACGCGCCGGGAAGGGCGATGATGCCATCCCCGTAGAGGCCGCCCATGATGGCGGCGGTGTCATAGGTGGCGCCTTTGGTGGCGGTGTCATCTTCCATGCAACCTCGCGCGGATCCGTGGATATCTGCTGCGTGGCGGGCGGGCGGCGGGGGGCCGGCGGACGGGACGATTCATGGCACTTGGTCGAGCTTCAGCCAGCGGGGCTCGCGTCTGCGCTGCACGCGCGGCCATCCCCGCCTGACGACACCGGCCCATCCAAATCGAGCACTTGACCGCCATCGCGCTCGGCCAGTGCCAGCGAAATCGAGTAGGCCCACACGCCTTCGGTGCAACGCCGCTCCACACGCATGGAGCGGAACTCCCGGCGCGAGTCCACCAGCGTGCCCGCGATTTCGATCAGGGCCGCCTCATCTACGACGTCCGTGTTCGGCAGGCGCGAGATGGCGCGGTCCAGCTCGAGAGCAAGCTCCGAGATCCGCACGGGCGCCGTCATGCGCGCTGTCGGCTCGGCCGACGTGGGGGCGAGCACAACGTAGAACACGCCTACCAGGAGCGCGAACAGCGCCCAGGTGCCCATCGTGTCGCGCCTGGCTGGGGTCATCGGCGGCGCACCGAGGGCGTCTGCATGTATTGCTCCGGATGCCGCGTTCCTAACGGGTCCCGCGTTCCCAACTGGGACGCCACGCCGCGGCCGTCGCATACTCCACGGCGTTCGGGCTGGAATTCGGGCGCCCCGGCGCCGCGCGGACGCGGCGCCGTCGGCCCCGCTCCAGTCGAGCGGCGGAGCCGCTCGGTCCCGCCGAGGCGGCGGGGACCGGCCGCCCGAGGACGGGCGGCCGACTTCCGGGCGCCTGGCGCGGCCCCCTCTCGGCGGGAGGGGCCGACGCGGGGTCTGCGATGGCCTCGTCCGGGGCCGCGTACTATGTCGGCCAGGTCATGATCCTCACGTGCCTCCTCGCGTTCGCCTCCGCAGCGACGGTGCCCGTCGCGGAGATCCGTGGCGGTGTGGTCCGCGGGATCGTCGGTTATCCGGACCTTGTCGGCGGGGAGCTCGGCGCACATCTGGGTGGCTGGCACCTGGGGCTTGGTTATTCCAACATCATCATCGTCAACTCGGTGTTCGTGCGCGGTGGGCCGGAGTGGGTGGTGTCGAGCACCGAACGTGACCGGGGCCTCAGCGTGCTTCTCTTCTCGCCGAGCGTGGAGTACCGCGCGTACACACACAGCCACCTCGCGGCGATTCAGCATGGAGGCTCGATCACAGCGGGGCTGGAGCTGATCGAGCCCCTGGGGGGCGGGTGGATTGCTGACCTGAGGCTCGACGCGGGAGCGGTCTACCTCTTCGACTCGATCCTTCTGCCGCACGTGCGCCTGAGCTTCGGCTTCGGCGTTGTCCCAAACGCTCGGTAGCGCGCCCCCCATCGGAAGGTTTTCGAAACGGCCGCCGAGTTCGGCGCGCCGAACTCCGGGGGGTGTGATCCACTTCAGTCCGCCTGCCAGCGCCAGGCCCGCCCCGCGGACCGCAGTCGAGAGATGCTCGGTCATCGGCCGACACCGGTCCTCCCAGGCGGACCGCGGTCGAGAGATGCTGGGTCATCGGCCGACACCGGTCCTCCCAGGCGGACCGCAGTCGAGAGATGCTTGGTCATCGGCCGACACCGGTCCGTCCCCGCGATCCCTGGTGCGGACCACACTCGATGCCCCGACGAGGACCGACTGAAACCGATCACACCCAACTCGGGGGATGAGCCGCTATCCCGCGAGTTCGGCGCGCCCAGCGTGCCGAACTCCGGGGATGAGCCGCTATCCGGCAAGTTCGGCGCGCCCAGCGCGCCGAACTCCAGGGATGAGCCGCTATCCGCCGAGTTCGGCGCGCCCAGCGCGCCGAACTCCGGGGATGAGCCGCTATCCGCCGAGTTCGGCGCGCCCAGCGCGCTACCAACCTGTGCGGCCCGGGTTGTCCCACCGGGGGCGAGAACCCGTGGAACAGTCACGAGCGGCGATGGCGCATGTGGTAGCTCCCAGCATGCTGCTCTCCACGATCGCATGGGCCTGCATGGGGGGAGTTCCTATTGGATACGACGAGCGGTACTCCGTAGATCGGGAGCCCTTTCCGCGGGCGACAATCCCCACGAACGGTGGGCTCGTGGTTTGGGTGGAGAGCGCGTGCCGGAACGGCGGCTGTCGCCGGAGCTGGGCGGAGGAGCCGGAGGCCATCCCGGGAATACGCGTCGAATTGGCAACGGGCGGACAAGGGGTCCGGATCCAAACGCGGGCGCTGGGCGAGCTATCCGTGCACGCGATCGAGGTGCGGCCGCGCGCGAAGTGAGCGCCGTCACAAATCGGCGCGCGGTGCCATGAAACACCACCCCGCGCGAGGCGCGCGGAGGGCGCGGGGGCGCGGTAGCGACCCCGCGGTTCGGCGCCGCCCGGCGCGGAGCGCCGGGGTCGCGCCAACGGAGGGCCTTCGGCCCGACCCCGCAGCGGGCCGACCGCCGGCGTCCTCGCCGGCGGTCGCGCCCAGACGGAGCGGTCACCGCGAAGGGTTCAGAGCCCGGTGCGCGTGTTGATCCAGGAGGCGTACGCGTCGACCTTGGTGCTCACGCCGTAGACGGTGCACGCCGAGTCACCGTAGGAGGTGATGCCGGCCACGTAGGTGGTGGTGCCGCGCGTGATGAAGGCGGGGCCGCCGGAGTCGCCGTTGCAGGGGCCTTCGGGGCCGGAGCCGTCCCCCGTCTGGCGGTAGGAGATCTGGGTCGCCGCGTCGCCCGCGGAGGGGCAGCCGGAGACCGTGCAGCCGAAGCCGCCGAGCGCGACATCGACCTGGAGCTTCTCGCCGAAGGCACGGGTCTCGTCGTAGCCGAAGCCGGCGTGGTTGAGGAGCGCGCCGATGTCGGCGCTGGTGAGGGCCTGGGCGGTCGGCAGGTACGGGACCGGCGACACCTCGGTGATGTCCGTGGAGAGGTGGAGCAGCGCGATGTCGTTGCGGAGCGACGTGGAGCTGTAGGACGCGTGCACGTAGACAGCGTCGACATAGTAGAGGTGGGAGAGCAGGTCGACCGAGGGATCGTCACCGACGTAGATGCCGAACGTGTTGGCTGCCTTGGCGCGGCTGCGGCTGGTCACGGCGCAGTGGGCGGCGGTGAGGACCCACTCGTTGCCGATGAGGGTGCCCGTGCAGAACGGCAGCGTGTAGATGCCACGCTTGGTGCGCTCGTGGATGCCGACGACCGCCTCGTGGTAGGTCTCGGTGGGGGCGTCACCACCGTAGATCTTGGGGTCGGCCACACCGCTCGGGCCGGCGCCGGCGAGGAGCTCTTCCTGGGGGGCGCAGCCGGCGAGGACGCCGAACACGAGAGAGGACACGACGAGACGGGACATGGACAACCTCCGAGACGGAGGATCTACCACAGGAGCATGAGCTGGGCCCGTCGCCGCCACGAGTCGCGGCCGCCGACGTAAGAGCGGAGTAAGCGACATGCGCGCGCGGACGGGGCCGTGACATCCCGTGACATCCCATGCGTGAAGACCCCGCGAGACCGGCCGAACAGACGGCTCAATCGGAGTCCGCCCATGCCCCTGTCTACCCCCCGCGCCCGTTGGGTCGCCCGTCGCGCGGTCCTGTTCGCGCTCCTCGTCCCCTCGCCCGTCCTGGCCGCCACCTTTCCGGGCGAGTCCGAATGGAACGCCCTCTCCCAAGCCGGCTTGGGTATGGGAGACGTGTCCGGCGACGGGCAGAACAACGGCCGGGAGATCGTGGGAGATGCCACGGACGCGGCGGTGTTCGTGCACACGGACGCGACACACCTGTTCGTGCGCCTGCGCCTCGACGCCGACCCGCTCCAGTCGACGGCCAACCTGCGCGGCTTCGGCTGGGGCCTGCTGTTCGACACCGACGGCGACTTCTCGGCGTACGAATACGCGCTGATGGTCGACGGGATCCGGGAGGAGATCGTGTTCGCCGAGAACACGTCGCCCGGCACCACCGGGGACCCCTCGGACGCCGCCGAGACCGACATCCTCGGGTACCCCGTCGCCAACGACCACGCGGTGGGCGGGAACGTGCGCGTCACGACGGCGTCGACCACGTTCAACGGCGACGCCGACGTGTTCCTGGACTTCGCGGTCGCCCTCGACGACGTGCGCGACACGCTCGGCACCGGGCCCGTCTCGTTCGTGGCGGGCACCTCGAGCAGCGCCCGCTCGCTCTCGGTCGACCTCGCCGGTTGCGACGATTCCGGCACGTGCACGATCGCGGACGCCGTGTCGGACCGGAGCCACCTCACCGGCGTGAGGGTCTTCGCGGAGGCCGATGCCGACACGGACACCGATAGCGACACCGACACCGATTCGGACACCGACACCGACACCGACACCGATACGGACACCGACACCGATACGGACACCGACACCGACACCGACACCGACACCGATACCGACACCGACACCGATGTCGACGCGGACACCGACGGCGACGGCCTGCTCGACAGCGTCGAGGCCTTGCTCGGCACCGACCCGGACGACGCCGACAGCGACGACGACGGGCTCCTCGATGGCGACGAGATCGCCGGCGTCGGCGAGCTCGGCACCGATCCGAACGACGCGGACACCGACGACGACGGGCTGCTCGACGGCGAGGAGGAGGAGCTCGGCACCTTCCCGTTCCGCGCGGACAGCGACGGCGACGGGCTCGGCGACGGCGAAGAGGTGTACGAGCTCGGCACCGACCCCACCCTGGCCGACAGCGACGGCGGCACCGTCGACGACGGCGAGGAAGTGACCCGCGGCACCGATCCGCTCACCGCGGGCGACGACGTGGAGGAGGAGGTCGTCGACACCGGCGGCGAAGACACCGGCACCGGCGAAGACCCCGGCGGCGAAGACACCGGCGGCGAAGACACCGGCGGCGAAGACACCGGCGGCGAAGACACCGGCGGCGA
>JAZKFH010000026.1:78237-91191 GCA_040386535.1 Myxococcota bacterium
AGACACCGACTCCGGCGAAGACACCGGCCACGGCGACCCCGGCTACGACCCCGACCGGGACCACGACGGCCTCACCGACCTCGAGGAAGCCGCGCTCGGCACCGACCCCGAGGACGACGACACCGACGACGACGGGCTGTTCGACCGCCTGGAGGTCGAGACGCTCGGCACCGACCCGACGGTCGCGGACACCGACGGCGGCGGGGCTGACGACGGCGACGAGATGCGCCACGGCACGGACCCGCTCGACGCGGGCGACGACGAAGGGCCTGTCTTCGTGGACCTGGACGCGGACCGGGACGGCCTGACCGACGCGATCGAGGCCCTGCTCGGCACCGATCCGAACGACGACGACACGGACGACGACGGGCGGCTCGACGGGAGCGAGGACGCGAACGGCGACGGGGCGGTCAGCCCCAACGAGACCGACGCGACCGAGTTCGACACCGACGGCGACGGCCTGGGCGACGGCGAGGAGCTGGACACCTTCGGCACCGATCCCACCCGCGCGGACACCGACGGCGGCAGCGTGAACGACGGCGTGGAAGTGGACCGCGGCACCGATCCGCGTGACGCGGGCGACGACGTGCCGCCGGTCGAGATCGACACGGACCTCGACGACGACGGCCTGACCAACGACGAAGAGGCGGCGCTCGGGACCGATCCGCACGACGCGGACACGGACGGCGACGGCCTGGGCGACGGCGTGGAGGTCGGCACCACCGGCACCGATCCGACGCGCGCGGACACCGACGGCGGCACCGTGAACGACGGCGTCGAGGTGGGCCGCGGCACCGATCCGCTCGACCCCGAGGACGACGTGGAGGAGCAGGACACCGACATCGAGGACACCGACATCGAGGACACCGACATCGAGGACACCGACACCAACGGCAACGGCGGAGAGCTCGGCGCCGTGCGGCCCGATCCCATCGACATCGGGAGCTACGAGGGCGGCGGCGGCTTCTCGTGCTCGGTCACGCCGAACGGCTCGCCCGCCGGGCTGGTCCTGGGCGCGCTCGCCCTGGCCGCGATCACCCGGCGCCGCCGGTCCTGATCACGGCTTGGGAGACACGGGAGGCGCGGGCACCGGTCCGCGCTTCAACATCTTGGTGAGCCCGGCGAGGAACTTGCGCAACACCTGGTCCCCACACGGGCGGTAGTTGGGGTGGTCGTCGCCGCGGAACAAGGCGCGGAGCTCGGGCTTGGAGAGGGTCATGCCCCCGAGGGTCAGGGCCTGCTCCATGTCCGCTTCGCCCAGCTTGAACGCCACCCGGAGCTTCTTGAGGATGGCGTTGTTGGTGAGCGCGCGGTTGTCGAACGGCGGGGGCGAGGTTCCCGGCGCCGGCGGCCCGCGCCGCTCGAGGATGAGCGCGTCGAGGAAGGCCCCGAGCACCACGTTGGGGCACGGGACAAAATCCGGGGCCTCCTCGTCGCGGAGCATGAAGCCGACCTCGTGCTCGGAGATCACCAGCCCGGTGCTCCGGATCATCTCGGCCACCTTCGCGTCGTTCACGTCGAGCGCGTACCGAAGCCGCGCGAGAACCCCGTTGTTGTCCATCCGTCCCTGTTGTCGATGGCGACCCCCTTAAGGGTTGGGGCGCGGCCATGCGCGCACCGAGGCCTCCTACTCCGGCCCCGATCCGTCCGGCGTCGTGTTGCGCGCCTGTCGCTTCAGCTCCCGAAGGTGCCACAGGTAGAAGCTCTCCACCTTCTCGCGCGCCCACGGCGTCTTGCGGAGGAACTTGAGGCTCGACGCGACGCTGGGCTCGTTCAGGAAGCACTGGATCTTGACCTGGCGGCCGAGCTCCTCCCAGCCGTAGTGCTCCACCAGCTCCGACACGATGGTGTTGAGCGTGAGGCCGTGCAGCGGGTTCTTGGGTTGTTCGGGGGCCAGGGTTCCTCCGCGCGCGGGTCCTCTACCTCGTGCTCCGTCACCACGCCGTGAGCACGATCCGGCGCGTGTGGGGCTTCGTGCGGTGCTCGAAGAGATACACCGCCTGCCACGTGCCGAGCGCGAGGCGCCCCGCCACGATGGGGAGCAGGAGCGACGTGGCGGTGAGCGCCGCGCGGATGTGCGAGGGCATGTCGTCCGGGCCCTCGGCGGTGTGGCGATAGCGCGGGTCGCCGTCGGGCACGGCGCGGCCGAACCAGGCGTCGAGGTCGTGGAGCACGTCGGCATCGGCGTTCTCCTGCACCAGCAGCGACGCCGAGGTGTGCTGGAGGAACAGGTGCACGAGGCCGTCCCGCACGCCCGACGCGGACACCTGCTGCGCGACGGCGTCGGTGACATCGTGCAGCCCGCGGCCGGGCGTAGGGAGCGAGAGCGTGGTGCGGAACATGGTCACTCCACCATAGGCGCGGGGCGGGACAAGAGTGTGTCGAGCGTGGTGGCGAGGGCCTCTCCGACGACGCGGGCGCCCTCGACCGAGAGGTGGTTGTTGTCGAAGAACAGCTCCGCGGGCGGCTTGCCGGTGGCGAGCAACGCGGCGGTGGCGGGGACCACCGTGGCGCCGGCGGGGAGCTCGTGTGCGGGGGCCCGGGACACGACCGCGCCGTTGGCCCAGAGGGGGTAGTCCACGAACACCACCTCGATGCCCTCGTGCCGGGCGAACGCCGCGATGAGGGCGTGGTTGCCCTCGCCGAGCCCGCCACGCTGTTCCGGCACCCCGGCGCGCGGCACCATCCGCCGCCCCTCCTCGACGCCCGCCTCGCGCAGGCCGAGCCGCAGCGCGTAGTAGATGCGGCTGGAGAACAACACGTGGCGCACGGCCTCGATGGGGCCCCGGTGCCTCGGCGCGCGGGTCTCGGTGGCGCTGTCGAACGTCCGACAGTCGATCACCAGCAGATCGGGGCGCCAGTCCACGAGCTTGCCCTCGATCAACCGCAGCGCCTGGAGCGAGCCGTATCCGGCCACCCCGGCGTCTACGAGCTCGATGGCATGGCCCCCTTTGCGCAGCCGGCGCTCCGCGACCGCGGTGTAGGAGTCGGGCGCGTCCAGCCCGGCGCCGAAGGTCTGGGAGTCGCCCAGGGTGAAGCCCCGGAGCGTGCCGGCGGGCTTGTCCTTCGGCAGCTCGGCGTAGCGGAACCCGTCGGAGTTGATGCCGAGGCTCGGCTCGGGCACGCGCGACCAGGTCCACCCCAGGTCGGCGTGGTACCGCATCGCCCCCTTCGCCACGTGCGCGGCCACTACGTCACTGGGGATGCTCGCCTGGCCCACCTCGCGCACGAGCACGCGCAACACGCCCTCGGCCGCGCCGAGCAGCCCGCAGGCGACGAGCAGGCCGAGCGCCGGGCGCCGCAGCGGAGCGAGCCGGGATCGCAGCAGGAGCAGGCTCCGGGAGCCGCCGTGACGCCGCCCGCGCGCCGCCCTCACCAGTAGCCCTCGCGCCGGAGGGCCTGGCGCTCGGCGTCGGTGAGGGGCCGCTCGGAGCGGGGTGCCTCCGGCCCCGACAGGCGCTCCCGCTCCGCGAGCAGCGCGACCGGCAGCGCCGCGTCGGGCACGTCCCGCCACACGCCGTCCTCCTCGCGCCGATGGCTCCACGCCCCGCTGAACGTCGCGTAGCGGAGCCACTCGTCGCCGCGGATGAGCACCTCCTGGGGCCCGCCGGAGGGGAAGCCCCCGCGCACGTCGGCCTGGACGATCACGCCGCGCTCGGGCAGGCGCTTGCCGTGCAGGAGTGGCACGATGCTGCGCCCGTCGAGGCGGGCGGGCAGCTCGGCGCCCGCGAGCGTGAGCAGGGTGGGGGCGAGGTCGACCAGCCCTACGTCCTGGGACACCCGGCGCCCCGCCTCCGCGGCGTCGGGCAGGCGCACCAGCAGCGGGACGTGCAGCACCTCGGGCAGCAGGATGCCCTGGTGCCCGATCTGGCCGTCCTCCCCGAGGGCCTGGCCATGGTCGCCCACGACGACCACCACCGTGCTCTCGAGCAACCCGCGCCGCTCCAGGCCGGCAAGCAGGCTCCCCACGACAGCGTCGGTCCGCGTGATCGCGTGGTCGTAGAGCGCGGCGACGTGCGCACGCAGCGCCGGGTCGGCCATGAGCTGGGCGAGGAACCACTCGTCCGCGTCGGTCGCCCCCGCGGTGCTGCTGCGCTGCGACCACTCCAGCACGCGCGGGTCCAGCTCGGTGCCGGGCACCCCGATCGCGTAGGGGGGATGGGCGTCCTTGAAGTGGGCGAGCGCGAACCACGGCTCGCCGGCCGCGACGATAGCGTCGAGCAGCCCCTTGTCCCCGGTCGGATCACGCCCTTCGAGGAAGGTGTCGAAGCCGCGCTCCATCCCCTCCCCCACCCGAAAGCTCGCCCGGCTCGCGACCGGCGCCCACGCGACCGTGTGGTAGCCGTAGAGCCCAAGCACCTCGGGCAGCGAGGGGATCGTGGCGGCGAGCGTGTCCTCCGGCAGGATCACCCCGGCGTGGCGCGGCAGGAGCCCTGTGAGCAGCGTGGCGTGGCTGGGGAGGGTGAAGGTGGCCGCGGTCCACGCGCGCTCGAAGACCACGCCCTCCCGCGCCATCGTGTCCAGGTGGGGCGTGGACCCGCCGGCGTAGCCCCAGGCGCCCAGGTGGTCCGCGCGGACCGAGCAGAGGGTGACGAGGAGGAGGTTGGGCGGGAGGTCGGGGTCGCGTGGCGACGGGGCCGGCACTTCAGGCGCGGCGACTTCGGAGGGGGCGGCCGGGACCGTGGAGGGGGGCGCGAGGGTCCGCCACACGCCCACGCCGAGGATGCCGAAGCCCAGCGCGGCGCCGAGTACGAGCACCGGATGACCCGACGCGCGGCGGCGGCCAACTCGCGATCCGCGCCTGGTGTCCAAGGTGCCCCCCGCGGGCGGACGGTAGCACGCGCGAACCCGCGTGCCGTGAGGCTGGCTACCGCGTGGCGGGGTCCATCCCGCACGACTCCGCCGGGTTCGACGTCACGTCCTCCGGGCCGAACCCGACGTGCTCCCAGAAGAACGTGTCGAGCGCGGCGCCGTCGAAGCAGCCGAGGAGCAGGCGGTGCTCCCAGGACGTGGCGGCGACCACCGCGTCCATCGGCGCGGTCGCCGGGGTGAGCAGCGCGCGGCCTTCGGGGAGGGAGCCGACCCACAGGGACAACGTGGCGAGGTCGTCCGGGTCGAGCGTGGCCGGATCGTAGAGGAACACGACGCCGCCGTGCTCCAGGTTGTGCACCCAATTCTCCGTCGCCACGGCTTCGGTGTGCACGCCCCACTCCGCCCAACAGGCGTTGTGGTTGCCCGAGGTGGGCGGGTAGCTCGGATACTCCACCCCGCCGGACACGTGGCGGGCCCCGATGGCCGGAGCAGACTCCTCGAGGCACGCGCCGTCGCAAGCGTCACACGGCTCGCTGGTCTCTTCGGTGACGGGCGCGGGCGCGCCGTCCTTCTCGACACACGCCAGCAGGAGAATCAGGATCACGATGCCCTCCAATGGCCCGACCGGCCGCCGGACTTCTCGAGGAGCCGCACCCCGTCGATGCGGATGCCCCGATCGACGGCCTTGAGCATGTCATACACGGTCAACGCGGCGATCGTCACGGCGGTGAGGGCCTCCATCTCGACCCCGGTGCGGCCCGTACACCGCGCGGTCCCGACGATGTGCACGCCCTCGGCGGTGGCCTCGAGTACCAGGTCGACCCCGTCGAGCGGGAGCGGGTGACACAGCGGGATGAGGTCGGCCGTGCGCTTGGCCCCGAGGATGCCGGCGATCTGGGCTACGCCGAGCACGTCGCCCTTCTTGGCGCCTTCGCGCACCGCGCGCATCGCCTCGTCCGAGAGCCGCACCCAGCCTTCGGCCGTGGCGCTGCGCCGGGTGATCTCCTTGTCGCCGACCTCGACCATGCGGGCGTTTCCGGCGTCGTCGACGTGTGTGAGGCGGGTCATGGGGCTAGCCTCGGTAGGACGGGTGGAGCTTCTCTTCGACGAGGCGGGACCCGAAGCGGAGGTTCACCGCCCGCTTGAGCGCCGCGCGCCGATCGTTGGTGACATAGACGGCGCGGGCGTCCGCCACGAAGGCGGGCCCGAAGTCCTGGCGGGCCTCGGCGGCGCGGAGCCGATCCTCGACCTCCCAGAGCGCGAGGTTGACCTCGGCCAGGGCGGCGTGTTCGGGCACCTCCGCGGGGTCGGGCAGCCCCGCTGAGCGCCACGCCTCGCCGAGCGCCGTGTACTCGTCCATCACGACGCTCCGGCGCGCGCTGGGCATGCGGTCGAGCTTGATGGCGAGGATCGTGAGGCGGTCGAGCACGTCGGCGACCGCGACGGGGGCGTAGAGCAGCATGGGCGCGCCGTACCTATCCCGCGCCGCCTGTCCCGTGCCGCCTGTCCCATGCCTCGCCGGGTGCGCCCAGGGCGCCTACACCTCCTGGCGGCGCAGCGGCTCCGGGGTCGGCGTGCGCACCGGCGAGTCCACGCTGACCGGCGTCGGCGCGACCGCCGCGAGCAGCAGCAGCCCGCCGATGATGGCGAGGTTCTTGAACACGTCCGCGGGGTTCGGCCCCGGGCCCTGGAACGGCCCCACCGGGTGCAGCAGGATCGTGACGGGGACGAGGTAGGCGGCGAGCGTGAGCGCGGCGGGGCGCGTGAGGTGGCCGAGCGCGATGAACGCGCCTCCGAACATCTCGATGGACGCGGAGAGCACGAGCAGGAGCCCCGGCGCGGGGATGCCCTGGCGGGCGAGGTAGATCGCGGTGGCGTCCCAGGTGAAGATTTTCTCCAGCCCCGCGGCGATGAACACCAGCGCGAGCATCACCCGGGCGAACGGGTAGACGAGGTTCGGCATGTAGCGCCCTCCCTCTGGTTGAACCCGGCGCGGGGCCCGGCTGATCCGGCCGCGGAGCGGCGTTTCAGGCGGCGCCCGGGCCCTTTCCTCCCCGGGATTCCGGAGCCGGAAGCGCAGGAACGCAGGAACGGCGGAAGGCAGGAAGGGGAGATTCCGGAGCCTTGGCTCCTGCTTTCCTTGTTTCCTGCTTTCCTGATTCTCCGGAATTCCGGAGCCCGGACAATCAGGAAGGCAGGAATAGAGGAAGGCAGGAGGGCGGGATTCCGGAGCCTTGGCTCCTGCTCTCCTTGTTTCCTGCTTTCCTGAATCTCCGGAATTCCGGAGGAGGAAGGCAGAAGGGGGGAATTCCGGAGCCGTGTCTCCGCGGGCGGATTTTCCCCACCGCTCCCTAAGGTGGCCCCGGTGGCCCCGACGGCGGCCCCGGCGGGCCGGCCGGCCCCGGCTGCGGTCGCGGCGGCGGCGCGTTCTGGGTCGGCCGCTTCTCGCACGTCCAGCGGTACACGCCGCCGTTGTCGGGCCGCATCAACACACGCGTCCAGCACGCGCCGAGCGCGTCGGGGCCGTAGCGGACGGGCCCCGTCGTCGCGAGCGCGCTGGCGGCGGGCACGGCGGCGGAGACCTCCTCGCCGGGAAACAACACGGCCGTGAGCGTGCCGGGCGCGTCGCCGAGGGCCCCGCGGCAGTTGTCGGTCGTGGTGGTGCAGCGCACGTAGGGGCGCGACGCCGCGAGCATGACCCACGGGCGCGACTGGGCGAAGTCGAGGACCACGGCGTCTGCGGGGAGCGCGGTGGCGGCCTCGTCCACCGTCCGCGCCCACTCGTCGGGCTCCACGCCGGTCCAGGGTTCGGCGTGCGGCGGCGGCGCCGCGGTCACCCCGGGCGCAACGCCCCGCCACGGCGACCCGGGCCAGAGCAGCGCCACGATCAGTACCCCGGCGGCGGCGCCCGGCCCCGCGGCGAGCGAGATCGCCGACGCGACGAGCGCGGGCAGCACCACCACGAGGGCCAGGAAGTACCGGTGCTGGAAGTGCAGGTGCAGCACCGGCAGCGCGACGATCACGAGGGGCAGGAGCGCCACGAGCTCGTAGGCGGCACGGCGGCGGAGGTGCAAGACGACGGGCAGCACCAGGAGGGCGGCCAGCCACAGCGGCGAGGTCGCGGGCAGCTCCATCGGCAGCGTGGCGAGCGCGGTGGGGGCGAACCAGCCGCGCCCGGCGGGCGCCTGCACCATCGTCGAGACGGCGAGCAGCGAGGCGGGCAGGTCGACCAGCGACGTGCCGATGCGCCATCCGGTGGTGGCCATGGCGGCGTCGACGTGCAGGCCGAGGTCGACGCGCGTGGTGATGAACTCGAGCGAGTAGATCGGCAGCGCCGCGCGGCCCACCAGCGCATTGGCGAGCGGGAGCGCCGCCACGAGCGGCACACACTCGATGATGCCGGAACGCCGCGAGCGCACCAGCGACACGACGATCCCAAGCCCCACGAGCGCCAGCGACACGGGCACCTGCTTCGGATCCGTCGCGAACACCACCGCGGCGGCCACGGCGAGCGGGATCGTCGCGACGCGGTGGCCGCGCACCAGCGCGAGGAGCGAGAGCACGGCGAGCAGATCGGCGGCCGCCACCAGCGCGTAGGGCGTGAACTGGCGGCCCGTGTCCGCGAGCCCGGGCAGCCGCAGGCACACCACCAGCCCCGCCCACCCCGCCACGCGCCCTGCCAGCGCGCGCCCCAACGCGTAGGCGCCCAGCGCGCACGCCACGGCGAGGCCCATCGAGAGCCACGTCCCCACCTGGGCGAGGCGCGACGCGTCGGGCGCGAGCGCGCTGACGAGCGCGGCGTACGCGGGGTAGCGGTCGCCGGCGTAGAGCGCGAGGTCACCCCGCTCGAGCGCTACCGCGGCGAGGAAGTTGGCGTCGGCGTCGGGGCCCATCGGCGAGCCGAACGGGCTCAACATCGCCCATGCGCCAAGGAGCCCGGGCAGGTTCAGCGCGAGCCCCGCCACGATCAGCGCCACATCGAGGCCCCAGCGGCCCATCCACGGCCGCTCCCGCTGATCCCAGCCCTTGCGCCTTGCCCACGCCCACCCGGCCGCGCCGAGTCCGCCGCCCACCACCGCCGCCACCTCCCACGCCGCGATCACCGCTCGCTCGCGAAGCGGTCGACCTGCGCATTGCGCCAGCTTCGCTGCTCGGACGGGGTGGTGTCGATCGTGGGGAACGCCCACAACGTCGCGTGTGCTGTACGCACGGGCTCGCCGCACAGGCGCGTGAGCAGCGCGTCGGCGCGGAAGTCCGGACCGGAGTCGCGGTGGGTGAGCAGCCCGTGGCTGAAGCCGCGGTCGCGCAGCAGCCAGAGATCGCTGCGCCAGTCGCCCTCCGTCGGCAGGGGCGAGCCCCCGACGAAGCTGTTGACCGCGCGCACCAGCGGCAGCGCGCGCAGCCAGCGGTCGCCGCTCGTGGACCAGGCGGAGAGCCGCTCGATGGGCACGCTGGCGAAGGGCCGCCCGAGCAGGAGCTGGGCCGCGATGGCGCGGGTGCGGGCCGTGGGCTCGGCGTTGGCGGTCATCCCGAAGTCGGCGACCGCGCCTCCTCCCTCGGCCACCTCGAGGCCGGCCACGTCGATCCCGGCCACCTCGAGGCCGGCCATGTCCGGCAGCGCGAACGTGTTGCGCGGCCACGGGGTCTCGTCGCGCGCGACGATGTCGATCAGCGCGAGCGGCACGAGCGCCACGGTCCACCGCCACCGCGTCGCGAGCGCGCCCAGCACGGACAGCGCCACCATCGCCGGTGCCAGGAACCGCGCGGGAAAGTTCATCGGCTCTCCGACTACTGCCAGCGCCCGGTTCACGGCCGCCATCGGCATCCCGAACACCACCTCCCCCACGCGCAGCGGCGCCTGTTGCCACACCAGCACCGGCCCCAGCGACAGCACCACCGACACCCCGAACACCGCCACCCACGGCCCCGCCCGCCGCGGCGCCGCCGCCACCCCGATCCCCCCGAGCACCAGCGCCACGAGCCCCAGGTAGCGCCCCCCGTCGTACCGCCGCCGCGTCCCCTCCGCCGGCGCCCACAGCTGCTCCACGCTCACCGACGCCCCCGGGTAGCGGTCGACGCTGAACGTGCCGGATGTCTCGGGTGCGTTCGCCGCCGTGCCGCCGAGCTCGGCCGTGTCACTCCCGTACGACCCCGAGAACCCGCGCACGATCGGCACCACCACGAGCAGCGCGATCCCCGCCGCGAGCGCGTAGCCCACCACCAACGACCGTCGCATCCGCAACGTGGCGAGCGCCCAGATCGCGACCGCCATCGCCAGGAACAGCCCGTGGTAGAAGCACGCCAGCACCGCCCCCGCCAGCACCATCGCGAGCGCCCCGAACCACCGCCGGTCCTCCGTGCGCCGCGCCCGCACGAGCACCGCCAGCCCGAGCGGAATCCACCACCCCTGCCGCAGCTCTCCCGCGCCCAAGTCGAGCGTGAACGCCGTGAACGCGCACCCTTGCGCCAGCGCCGAGGCGACATGTGCCCCCAACCGCGACCCGCTCACCTCCCACCCCAGCCACCCCGCGCACACCCCGAGCAGCGCCACGTGCAGCAGCGCCAGCCCATTGGAGAGCGGCACGGCCCCCACCGGCACCAACGCCGCGAACAGCCCATTGACCGGCTCGATCGGGTACAGTTGCATCCCGTCGGGAAAGTTGGCGAACCGCGTGAGCAGCCCCACCGGCCCGCCCCACACCTCGCGCCGCATCCACCACAGGTTCCACAGGTGTTTGGGCGTGTCCGTGTCGCCCCGCCCGATCGCCTCGCTGAAGAACCGCGGCACCAGGGGCCACGTGAAGATCACCGCCAACACCGTGGCCTGGAGCAGCAGGAGGGAGCGCTTCACGCGCGGATCCTACACCATGGGAGCGGCCCGGATGGGAGCGGTCCGGGCGCACCCCTCGCGCGGACGCGAGGGTCGGCCCCCGCCGGGCTCGCGCGCGGGGCGCGCTCGGTCCGCCCGCCCTCCGCGGCGGAGGCCGGGCGGGACCGGCCGCCGGGGGCGGCCGCCCTCTGGAGGCCTTGCGCGGGGGGTGGTTGGAATTGGGGGCGTTCTAACGATACGTCTCTGTCCATGACCACGTTTCCCCGCTCCATGCTACGCCGGCCCGGCCTCGGCTCGCCCGTACTCCATCCCCTCGATCGTCCTGTTCACTTCCTTGTCGTCCTCGTCGGGTCGGCCGTGTTCGCCGGGTGTGACGCGTCGCAGAAGGCCGAGTCCCAATGCGACGGCGAGCGCGTGGGGTACTCCGAGACCGGCGAACGCTTCTACTCCCTCGGCGCAGCGGCGCTGTCCACGGAGGAGACCGCCGGCACGCTCCACCTGTGCCCGGGAACCCACACGGGCTCGTTGTCGATCCATGCCCCAGAGGGTGCGTCGATCACAATCGTCGGCGCAGGCGTAGCGGACACGATCCTCGACGGAGAGGGAGAGAACCGCTTGTTATCGCTTGCCAACGGCACGTTCACCGTGTCGGGCCTCACGGTGCAGGGCGGGGGCCTGTCCCCCGACACGGCGGACGATGGCGACTGTTGTACGCCCACGGCTGGCGCGGGCCTCGTCGTGGCCGCGGACACCACGGTCCTCCTCCAGTCGGTGCGGTTCGTCGACAACGAAGCAGACAATGGCGCCGCGATCTTGGTGAACGCCGGCGCACGTGTCACCCTGGAAGACAGCACGATGGAGTCCAATTCGGGCGAGCGGGGCGGTGGCGTGGCCCTGCGCGGGCCCGGCTCATTGCTCGTGTCGGAGGCGAGCGACTGGGGCGTCGATTCCGCCTCCGACAATCGCGGCGGCGACGTCGCGTTTCTCGACGAGGACAGGGAGGCGGAGGACGCGCTGGGTCGCGCGTCGTTCGAGGGCGTCGCGTCGTTCACGTGCGAGTGGGACACGCTCGTGTGCGAGTGAGGCCATCCTCGGGGAAGCCCGCTGGCGCCCCGCCGACCTCGGCGTCGGGTCGCGTTATCGAGCCACCATGAGCTTCCTCGCCCTCGTCGCCCTGGTCTCCGGGGCCTGGCTACTCTGGGTCGTCGCTTGCGTACGCGGACTCTCCGCGGACATCGCCGAGGGGAAACGCCCGCATGACGCACGCTTCAGCTTGATGCCGGTCATCCCCGTGTTTCCACTGATGGCTATCGGTTTGGCAATGGGGATCGATGGTCTCTCCGCACCGTGGGGCACGCGGCTGATCGGCGGATCTCACGCCTTGTTGGTCATCCTGTATATTGGCAGCATCATCCGAGACGTGTGTCGACTTCAGAGGGTACGTCGTGAGCCGCGCAATTAGATACGCCGCCCGCCGCCGACGCCCGGACTGCGCCCCCGCCGCGTTGCCGAAGGCCTCCTTCATGGCAATACTGATGTACATCCAGGTGCCCTCATGCCGCGTGCATACTCGATCGCCGAAGCGCGAGATCAGCTTCCCGCCCTCGTGCACGATGCCGAGCGGGGCGGAAGGGTTTCGCTCACCCGCAGGGGCAAGCCCGTTGCCGTGCTGATCTCCGTGTCCGAGTACGACCGCCTGACGGCCGGGCGAACGGACTTCCTCGGGGCCCTCATCGACTTCCGCGCTCGGCACGATCTGTCCGAGCTCGACCTCGGGCAGGCCCTCGACGACACCCGCGACGGCTCCCCTGGCAGGGAGACCGACTGGGGATGATCCGCTACCTTCTCGACACCAACGCGCTGTCCGAACCCGTTCGCGCGAAGCCGGACCCTCGCTTTCTCTCCCTGCTCGAGGCACACCGTGCGGAGTGCGCCATCTCCTCCGTTACCTGGCACGAGGCGATCTACAGCCTGAGCCGTCTCCCGAACGGGCGTCGTCGAGACGTACTCGACGACTACCTTCACGGGGTGGTGAAAACCTCACTCCCGGTCCTCCCGTATGACGGCCCCGCCGCAGAATGGCACGGGCAGGAACGTGCGCGCCTCGTCGCCGCCGGACTCACCCCCTCCTTTCCAGACGGACAAATCGCCGCCATCGCCCGGACGCAGGGCCTCGTGGTGATCACCGCCAATCACGACGACTTCAAGCACTTCGACGGAATCGAGATCCAATCCTGGCGCGACTGACCGGGTCAGCTACTACCCCGGCGGTCAAACAGTGTCCTCGTCAGGCGGCATAGCGCACATGCCTT
>JAZKFH010000027.1:0-44303 GCA_040386535.1 Myxococcota bacterium
TATGGGGCGATCATCCGGGAGCAGTGACCTGTCAAGATGTGACTAGTGATGAGGCGCCAGGTCCCCCCCGATGTGGCCGATCACGTGGCTGCGAGCGGCCACCCATCGGAGGATTCGTGCGCCAAGCCCCCCTCCGATGGGTGCTGCGCGAGCGGAGTCGCCCGTGGCGACGCATCGAAGGGGCTCGTGTGCTCGCGGACCGGCGTGGCGCGATGCGCACTCTCGACAACTCGACGCTCCAGGGCATCGCCCACACGGTAGAAGAGCTCGTGATGCTCGCCCTCTTCCTCGCCTGCACCGGCCCCGAGCCCGCCGCGGACCCCCCGCCCGGACACCGCCGGCGGCGCAGACACCGACTCGGGCGGCGACACCGACACCGCGGACACCGACACCGCAACCCCCGGCGACGGCGACGGTGACGGCCACCTCGCACCGGAGCACGGCGGCGACGACTGTGACGACGCCAACCCGTGGGTGTACCCGGGCGCCCCCGAGTATTGCGACGCCGTCGACCAGGACTGCGACGGCGAGCCGCTCGCCCCCGGGGGGTGCGGCGACGAGGCGCCGATGCAGGCGGCCGGCCACCAGGTGATGGATACACTCGCGCTGTACGGGAGCGCGGGCCACTGACGAGCGAATCCTCTACACCCAGTCGCTCGACTTCGACGGCGATGGGACGGACGAGTTGCTCATCACGGAGTCGTACGGTGGCCCCACCCACGTCGTGCGCGGCGGCACGCTCCCGGGGCCCCACGATGCGCTGCCCGAGCGCCGCCTCATCTTCAACGACGGCAGCGTCGCGACCGTGTGCGGCTCCAGCTCTTGCGTCGGGGACTTCGACGGCGACGGCTTCGAGGACCTCGTCGGGACCTACATGGACACCGATCGCGCGGTCCTCGACGCCTGGATCCTCCGCGGCTTCGCCGTGCCCTGGGAGGAGGATGCCTGGTGGTGAACCACCCGGCGCACCCAACCCCCTCCGATCGAGATAGTCCGCCCCGGTGCGCCTCCGCCACGCCCCCGTCCTCGTCGCAACCGTGCTCGCTCTCGTCGGGATCGGCCACTGGCCCCTCTGGCAGGACGAGGCCTTCACCTGGGCGCTGATCCAGCAGAGCGCCGGCGCCATCGTGGACGGCGCCGCCGGGGACCGCCATCCGCCGCTCTACTACCTGCTCGTGGCGCCGCTGCGTGTGTTCGGCGATCGCGACGAGCTCGTCCGGTTGCCATCGGCGCTCGCGTTCATCGCGGCGGTGTGGATCGCGGGGAGCGCCGCGCGCCGCCACATCAGCGAGAACGTCGGCACGCTCGTGGGCTTCACGATCGCGCTTTCGCCCGTCGCGCTCCTCCACGCGAACAACGCGCGTATGTACGCGCTCCTGCTGTTGTGGGGCGCCGGCCTGTTGTGGGGCGGGCTGGAGCTGGTGTGTGGCGACAAGCCGCGTCGGGGTGCGCTCGCGCTCGGGCTCGCCGCGGCGGGCGCGGTGTGGACGCACTACGCGGGCCTCGCGGGCATCGCGGCGGGCGGCGCCGGGGCCGCGCTGGGCTGCCTCGCGCGGGTAGACCTTCCCTGGAAGGCGCGCTTCGGTCGCGTCGGCTGGCTCGTGCTCGCCATGGGCATCGCGGGCGTGAGCTTCATCCCCTGGGCCACGGGCCCGCTCCAGTTCCAGCTCGTCAACAAGGACGCGCCGGCCGAGCGCACGCTCACCGTGCTCGCCTACGCGCTCTGGAACTTCGACAACCGCGTGCCCCCCCTCTCCATCGCGCTCGTGATCGCGCAGATCGCGGGCCTGATCGTGCTCCTTCGCCGTCGCGACCCGCCCAGCGTCGTGCTCGGGGTGTGGGCGCTCGGGGGCCTGGTGGTTCCATGGGTGCTCTCCCGCTCGCTCCCGGCGCAGAACCCGAGAAACTACCTCGACTTCCTCCCGGCCGCGGCGGTGCTCGTGGCGCTCGCGGTGCAGCGCTGGCCCCGCGCGGCGATCGCCGGCCTCGTGCTCCTCTCGGCGGAACCGCTCTCTGACCTGCTCAGCCGCACGGTGAGCCCCCAGGAGCCGGGCATCGGGTTCGACTACCACGTCGAGGCCGACGTCATCGACGCCTCCGTGCCCGCCAACGCCGGCTTCTACTTCCGCCCCACCTACATGCTCACGCAGTACCGTCGCTACGCGCCCGCGCTCGAAGCGCGCACGACGCTCCCGGTGACCGGCAACGCGTGGATCGCGTCGCCCCGCACCGAGTGGCTCGACTCGTCCATCACCGCCCGGTACACCGAGGCGTGCACGTTCCGGCAGGCCTTCCGCGTGGTCGTGTACGCGCCGGACGGCGCCGGGTGTGACGCGATGGCCGCCTGGGTCCGCGCCGGCGCCGAGGCCGGCTACGCGCCGTTCCGCATCGAGATGGGGACGCGTGCGCTCGCCGCCAACCGGGTCGCCGAGGCCGAGGAGTGGGTTCGACCCGCCGCCGAGGCCGTGCGCGCCCACCCCGCGGCGTGGATCACGCTCACCGACATCCGCCTCCGCGCCCAGGACGGGGCCGGCATGCTCGCCGCGGCGGACGCGGCGCTCGCGACCGCCAAGAGCTGGCACTTCCCCGGGCGCGTCATCGGCGGGGTCCACAACACGCGCGCCCGAGCCCTCGCGATGCTCGCGCGGGACGAGGAGGCCGCCGCCGCGCGCCTCGCCGGCACCTGCGCGCAGAACAGCCCGCTCCCAGCGTTGTGCGGCACCTGGGCCGCGTCCCTGGTCCCCACGCTCGCGCCGCTCGACACCCCGCCGCCCACGCTCCCGCCGCTCCCCGCGCTCACCGAGCCGCAACAGTCGGCGCCGCCCGCCGATCCCCCGCATGGCGCCGAGCGCCTCACCTTGTGGGCCCTCGAAGGCGAGGCCCTCCCCGCGGGCTGGGCCGATGGTGTGGGCACTCCCGACGATCCCTCGGGCCTCATGGAGCCGACCGACGGCCACAACAGCCTCGTCCTCCGCGTGCGCCCCGACCGCCCCGCCGCCGTCGTGTGCGCCACGCTGGTCGACGCGGCGCCCCGCATGGCCCTGCGCGCCCGCTGGCGCCTGCATGCCGACGGGGCCCCCGGCTGGACGCGCCTGGTGTTCGAGGCCCGCCTCGCGGACGCCGAGGGCAACGTGAAGAAGCTCCTGGACCAGCCCGTGATGGAGCGCCCGCTCCAGACCGCCACCCCCACGACCTGGCGCGTGGACCGCTTCGACTTCCGCACGACCGACGCCGCGAAGGTGCGGCTCTGCGCCAAGCTGGAGGGCAAGGTGCCCGCCACGGCCTCCATCGACTGGATCGAGATCGCCAAGGTGGACGAATGAGCTCGATTCCTGTCGAAAAGCGGACCGACCCCCGGATCGAGCGCCCCGTCCTCGCCGCCGTGGCCGCCCTCTGTGTGCTTGCCACATACAACGCCCTCTATTTCTTCCCCATCACCGTCGACGACGCGTTCATCAGCCTCCGTTACGCCTGGAACCTCGCGCACGGGCAGGGCTTCGTCTTCAACCCCGGCGAGCGCGTCGAGGGCTACTCCAACCCGAGCTGGACGCTGCTCGCGGCCCTGTTCATCAAGCTCGGCGTCGAGCCGCTCGTGGCGCTCAAGTGGGTGGGCGTCGCGTGTGTCGGCGTGCTCCCGGCGGTGGCGTGGTGGGCGTCGCGGCAGCTCGGGCTCGGCGCGCGGTGGGGGCTCCTGCCCGCGGCGCTCTGCGCGGTCGATCTGAACATCGCCTTCTGGGCCCCCAACGGCCTGGAGGCCCCGCTCTGGACCGTGCTGCTCGCCGCGTTCCCCGGCCTGCTCGCCCGGCGCTGGACCGTGGGCGAGCGCTTCCCCGTGAGCGCGCTGGTGGGCGCGGCGCTGTACGTCACGCGTCCGGAAGCGCCGCTGTTCGTCGCGCCCGCTCTGCTCTACGAAGGGTACCGCGCCGTGCGCGAACCGTCGCGACGCAAGGCCGCGTTCGCGTGGGCCGCGACCCTGGCAGTGCCGTGCCTCGCGTGGCTCGGCTTCCGCATCGCCTACTACGGCGACTGGGTCGCCAACACCTACTACGTCAAGGCGTCGGACGGCTTCCACCCGGACATCTTCAAGAAGTACCTCGCGAGCTGGCTCGTCGTGAACGCGCCGATGACCGGTGCGCTGCTCGCGCTCTCCGCGCCCCTCGCGTTGCGCACGGTCGGCGGGCGGCTCTCGGTCGCCGCGCTCGGCATCCAGCTCCTCTTCGTGCTCCGCGCGGGCGGCGACTGGATGGCGCAGAACCGCTTCTGGGGCCCCGCCGTGCCGCTCGCCGGCTACGTCATCGCGACCGGCGCCGCCTCGCTCGCCGAGCTCCTCGTCGGCAGGGGCCAGGCGCTCGCCCCGCGGATCGTCGTCGCCGCGGTGGTGCTCCCGCTGCTTCCGCAAGCGTGGCGCCACCTCACGCTCGAGTTCCTCTACCTGGACAACGGCAAGCCGAGCGTGGTGGCGCGCTGGGAGGGCAACACGAAGCGCACGATCGACCGCGTGCAGGGCTCCTTCCGCACCGGCGTGCCCGAGCGTGTGGCCCGCGTGCTCGAATACGTGCCCGACGGCGCCTCCCTCGCACACTCCGAGATCGGCCTGCTCGCGTACGTGTCCGACAACCCGATCCTGGATGCGTTCGGCCTCGTCGACCGCCGCCTCTCCGGCGCCTCCGGCGAGAAGCTGGCCGACGTGATCGAGAGCCTCCCGCCGCCCGACTACCTGCTCATGCGCGAGCAGGTCCCGATGCTCACACAGATGACGCGCACCACCTGGTACGCCGGCCAGGCGTACACCGAGCGCCAGCGTTGGCAGAACGTGTGGTTGGAGGCCCCGGCCGCCACCGGCGAGGTCGGCCGCCTCCCGCCCGCGCAGGCGTTCCTCCGCCTCGACCGCGCCGTCGACCGGGTGCCCCGCGACGTGACGTTCCACCTCGCCCGCATCGATCTCGCGCGCACCGTGGGCGACAAGGAGCGCGAGGCCCGGTACTGCGCCGCCGCCGGTGCCGCGATCCCCGCGCTCGCGACGTACTGCAAGGGGTCGCCGGCCGGCGCCGCGCCCGGGTCCCCGGCGGCCGTATTCCGCCCCTTCGTCCCGCAGACCGTCAACCTCGGCTTCGAGGCCGCCACCGACGGCAAACCCGACGGGTGGAGCCCGGTCCCCTTCGTGGCGACCACCTACGAGCTCGTGACCACCGACGTGATCGGCACCGCGGCGCTCCAGATCACCGGCAGCCAGTGGGTGTGCAGCGACTGGGCGCCCGTCAACGGCGACATCCGGGTCTCCGGCAAGGTGCGCGCCGCCGACATCACCGGCGCCAAGAACGAGCGCCAGGGCGCCGCGGTGAGCCTCCGCATCCGCAGCGCCGGGCAGAAGGACGAGGACCTCCCCATCCTCAAGGCGTGGACCGGCACCACCGCCTGGCAGGACTTCGCCTTCGTCTGGCCCGCGCTCCCGACCTACACCGAGTACCGGGCGTGCGTGGGCCTCAACAACGCCCTCGGCGCCGCGATCTTCGACGACGTCGCCGCCGGCACCGAGGACGCCCCCGAAGGCACCGTGGTGCCCGCCGCCCCGCCCCCCACGACAGCGGCCACGCCGTGATCCTCGCCCTCCTCGCCCTCTCTGCGTGCACCCCCGAGGCCGACGTGAGCGCGCTCCCGCCGATCGCGAGCGTGCCGCTGGTGCCCGACGCCGACGTTGCCGCGGTCACCGGCGAGTCCAAGGCGCTGGAGATGGATTTTGCCGGCGGCACGAACGGTGCCCCCTACGGCATGGCGTTCTTCATCCCGCCGGGCACCCGAGCCGTCGCGACGGCGGGCCTGCTCTCGGACGGGTCGGAGGGCTTCACCTTCACGGCCGAGGCGCCGGGCGACGCGGTGGTGTGCAGCCAGGCCATCGGCGTCGCCGGGCCGATCACCATCACCGCGCGCCATCGCGTCGCGACATTGGGGGCGGTCGCTCAGGCGTGGCACGGCGCCCAGGTCGAGCTCCGCGCGCGCACGGCGGAGGGCCTGCTCGTCGAGGTCCCCGGCACCCGCTACCTCCCGCTCCGCCAAATCAACGCCGCGGGCGACTGGGCCACCTGGGAGCAGCGCGTCGACCCCCCCGCCGGCGCCCGCAAGGTCGAGCTCTGCTGGCGCATCGTCGGCACCACCGGCACGCTCGAGGTCGACCGCGCCACCGTCGTGAGCGACGGCGTGCCGCTCCCCGTCGCCGCGCCCGTCGTGTCGGTGCGGTGGGACCTCGACACCCCCGGCCCGAGCGGCGCCCCCGAGGGCTTCGACTTCATGGTCCCGCCCGGCACCCGCGGCGCCTCCATCGTCACCGACGACGGCGCCATCCATTTTGAGACCACCGCCGCGAGCAACGCCCTCGCGTGCAGCCAGCCCTTCTCCGTCGCCCCCGGCATGTTGTTCCGCGGCCGCTACCGCCTGCGCGCGCTGGAGACAGACACGCGCGCCTGGACCGGGTTCGTCGCCGAGGTGCGCACCTACGACATGATCGGCGGCCTCGCGTCGCCCGGCGGCGTGCCCTTCACCGTGCTCCAGACCTGGAAGGCGCCCACCGCCGACTGGGCCGAGTTCGAGAGCGCCTTCGCCCCGCCCACGGGCGCGGTCACGGGCAAGCTCTGCTTCCGGTTCGTCGAGTCGACGGGGGCGGTGGATCTCGACTGGGCGGCGGTGGGGCCGGGGTAGCGCTCCTTCACGCCCCCCGCGCCACGCCCAGCTTCGGCCGCACCGACCGCTGCCACGCCAGGATCGCGGGCACGCCGACGAACGTGGGCGCCATCCACACGAGCCAGGTAGGCAGGCCGAGGTCGAGCCGATGGGCGTTGACCACCAGGAACGCCGTCACCGTCCCGATCCCGGAGCCGAGCATCCCGCCGATGTGCTCGTTCAGCCACTCCTTGGGCTTCGGGGCCCGCGACCACCACCGCAGCGCGCCGCCGCCGAGGAACATCCCCAGTACGCCGAACGCCGCGAACAACACGACGCCCCGGGCCAGCCCCCAGCCCGCCATCGCCACGCCGGCGACCAGGAGCAAAGCGGGGAGTGCCATCTCGGGCGCGCCCATCACCGGCCCCTTCCGCGCCTTGTGGTGGATCGCGCGGAGGCCGTGCACCGTCGTCATCGCGGCCAGCACCGCCACGAACAGCAGGAACAGGCCGCCGTCGCGGGTGGCGGGATCCGGGATCTTCACGGCAGCCACGACCGCGCCGGTCGCGGCCGAGAGGCCCATCGCGTAGGCGTACACGCGCCCGGAGCGGACGTGCACCGTGCCGCCCTTGCGGGAGGCGAGCGGCACCCCGAGGCTCAACAGCCCCACAGCCCCTGCGCCGATGTGGATCCAGCGGACCAGCTCGTAGATCAAGGCCAAACCCCCGTTCGTCGCAACGATACAACAGTGAGGATCGGACGGGGCCCGCGCCGCGCGAGGCGCGCGTCGCCGCGTGTCTTCCGGGCGCGCGCTCCGCGCTTGGTCGGCGGCTCTGGGAGCGCGACGGTCGCGCTCCCAGAGCCGCCGACTCGCCGCCGAGGACGGCGGCGCCCCTCCAGCCCCGCTGGGCCGGGCGTGCACCGTCAAAACGCCGTCGTCATCCCCACCTCGAACGCGAAGCCGACTTCGGCGCCGACCTCGTCGTCGGCCGGGCCCGCATGCCGACCGATCTGGATCGGCACCCGCGCGGCCGGTGTCAGCACGCCCGAGCGTCCGATCTCGAGGTTCATTCCTACGCGCGGGATGACCTCGAGGTCGGCATGGTCGCCGTCGTACCCGACCCCGACGCCGAGGCCACCGAACAGGAACACCTGCCGCGCCTCCGAGAGCGGGAGGTGGAAGCTGGGCTCGAGCACGACGGAGCCGGACGTGGTGGCGACGGCCGCCGCGGGGCGGAGGTGGGAGAGCCGCGTCAGGACGGAGACTTCGACGTTGTCACGCACGAACCAACCCACCGAGGGGCCGAGGTGCACTGCGAACAGATCCTTCGTCCAACTCACGGCGAGGCTCCCGCCGACCTCTACGCTCCCCTCGTCGCTGTACACCCCGTCGTCCGGGTCCTCGGCCTCCTGCGCCCGCGCTGCGCCCATCCCACCGACCAACACAATCGCCATCGCCACGCGGGCCGGAAGTGTCCATCTCATCTCGCTCTCCTTGCCTCAGGGGCCCTTGGGTTGGTTGTCACGCGGCGCGCCCCGGGCCCTGCGCACCCCCCAGAACGCCGCGCTGAGCGCCCCGACCAGGCCGGCCAGCCCGATGAGGGACAACCCGTCCGTCTTTCCCATGTCGAGGATGATGACCTTCTGCGCGATGGCGATGAGCGCCACCTCGAGCACGATCTCCACGTGGATCACCCGCTCGAACAGGTACGACTTCAGGGTCGCGAGGAGCTCCAACCCGATGAGCACCAGCAGGAAGAAGCCGAAGATCTCGAAGGTCTCCTCCACGTCCAGCGGCAGCATCGCGCCCGTCCGAAGATCCATGACGAGCAGCCAACCCAGCTCCAGCGTGCACACCGTGGTGACGACCATCAGGAGCGCCATCAGGATGAGCACCACGGCGTGTTCGAAGTGCCGGATGACGCGGGCGACGAGGTCGCTGCCCGGCGGCGTGGTGTGGTCCGTGGAACCAGCCATGGTGCTCTCGCCTCCTCGCGGCCCCGGACGTCAGATGGCGAAGCGCAGGGTCGCCGCGACCTCGCTCGCGCCGGGCATGTCGCCCTTGCGAAGCGCGATCACCTTGGCACCCGAGGCGAGGGCGCGGCGGGTGATCTCGCCCACCAGGCTGTAGGGAACGACGCCCGCGTGCGGCGTGTCGTCGACGGCGCCGCTCTGCTCGTCGAGCGTGCCCTTGAGCTTGCTGTCGATGTCGATGTACAGGGTCTCGATGGAACCAAACGTGGCGGCGCGCGCCACTTCCTCGAGGTTGTCGCTGGAGCGGTGGCTCTGTAGGCGCCGCTGGTAGTGCTCGTGAAAGTCCTCGACCTTTCCCCGGTAGTGCACCTCGAGCACCTTGCGCGCCTCCGCGGCGATCTCCCCGAGGGTCAGCCGGTCGGGGCTGTGGGAGATGATCTGGGGGAGCAGGGTCTCGGCGCCGCATTGGTTGTGGAAGATCGAGGCGATCGGCTGCGCCGCCATCACGATCACGGGGATGTCGCTCCCGTGCAGGGCGGGCGCGAGCGCCGCGTCGACACGTCGGCAATACCTCGCCAGATCCAGCTTCCTGGCCGTGCCGCCGGTCTGCCCGCGGTCGCCCGAACCCGGGCGCCGGGTCTGTGGCTTCTGCCGGTTGTCCAGGCCGAGCTCGGTCTGCAGGTCCCTGGGCTGATCGGGAACCTGGATCTCCTCGGGTGGGAGATCGGCGAAGATCTCGATCAGCCGCACGCGGTTCTCGGAGAGCGCGATGACATAGGCCGAGTGGTCGAAGGTCGTGGCGCGCAAGAGGGGCTTGATGTCGAAGCGGTCCGAGACCTCCACGCGCGAATCGATCTGGTTTGCCAGGCGGAAGGTGCGGATCTGATCCGGCGTGGCGAGGACGGCGAGCGTGTTGGCCTGGTAGAGCCAGTAGATCTCGTCGTCCAGGACATCCTCGAGCAGCTCCCGCAGGTCGGCGCGGCGCGCTTTGGGCACCCCGCGCGCCTCGAGTTGGTTCACGGCCTCGCGGATGAGGTTGGAGAATTCGATCTTGCTGGCGCCCACGTCCGGCGTGATCGGTGTGGTTCGAAGGTAGATGGATACACAGGCGTCCGCCTTGACGGCGAACAGCGCGGCCAATTCCCTGTCATTGGGCGTGTCGACATACAGCATGCAATGTTCCTCCTGGTGGGTGAAGGGCCCAATCGTCAGTGAACCGCCTGGGGGCGCGCCTCTTCCACGGGGGGCCGGAAGGTCATCAGGAAATCGATCAGCAGCCGCGTTCCGAACGCGGTCGCGCCCTTGGAGCGCCACGACTCGTCGTTCTCGACCCGCGCTGTGCCGGCGATGTCCAGGTGGGCCCAGGGGATGTCCGCCACGAACTCCTGCAGGAACAACGCGGCGGTGATGGCGCCGGCGTTCTCCCCGCCCACGTTCTTCAGATCGGCGATCTCCGAGTCGAGCTCCTTGCGGTAGCGCGCGTCGAGCGGGAGCTGCCACACCGTCTCGTTCGTTCGCTCCGCCGCGGCGTCCACCTGGTCGACGAGATCCTGTTGGTTTCCGATGACCCCCGCCGACGAATTTCCGAGCGCCCGCTGGCACGCGCCGGTCAGCGTCGCGATGTCCACGATCGCGTCCGGCCGCGGGTTCTGCTCGGTCGCGAGCATCAGCCCATCCGCCAGCACGAGGCGCCCCTCGGCGTCGATGTTCTGGACCTCGACGGTCTTCCCGCCGCGGATCGTGAGCACGTCGCCGAGCTTCAGGGCCGCGCCCGAGGGCATGTTGTCGGTACACATGAGGTAGCCGGTGACGGTGGACCCGCACCCCAGCGCCTTCAGCGTGGTCATCGAGGCGAGCACGGCCGCCGCCCCGGACATGTCCGTCTTCATCGTGGCGTGGATCAGATCATTCGGCTTGAGGCTGATGCCGCCGGAGTCGAACATGATGCCCTTGCCGACGAGCACGACGTTCCCAACCGGCTCGACGGCCTTTCCTTGCGCATCCTTCGGCCGGTACGTCAGCTTGACCAGGCGAGGGGGCTCCGCGCTGCCCGCGTTGACCCCCAACATGCCGCCACACCCCATCTTGGCGAGCGCGTCGCCATCGAACACCTCGACCTCGAGCCCGCACGCGGGCGCGAGCGCCTGGGCGATGTCGGCCATCCGTCGCGCGGTCAGGAGGGTGGCCGGGGCGTTGGCGAGGTCGCGCGCGAGGTACACCGCGCGGGTCGTCACGCCGGCACGCTCGATCCCGGGCTGGACATCCTTGGGACCCCCGGGGACGACAAGCGTGAGCTCCGCGAGCGCGGGCTCCTGGTCGGGCTGCCGTCGGAGCGAATTGAACCGGTACCGCGCCAGGAGCGCCCCCTCCACCAACGCCTGGGCGGCGGCGTCCGGCTTCACCCCGTCCGCCTGTACCATCGGGATGGCGAGGTGGGGGTGTCGGCACGCGGCGCGCGCGAAGGCCGCCGCCGCGTCCCGGAGCCTGGCCGCATCGAGCTCCGCGCGCGGGCCGACGCCGAAGACCACGAACGTCGGGCTCGAAGGCCTCGGAATGACGAGTGTTTGCCCGACCTTCCCGTCGAAGCCCGCCGCGGTCAGCGCCGCGCGGTCGAGGCCGACTTCACCTGGGATCGCGCCGTCCGTACCGACCGGGAACCCGACGGCGCCGGCACCCTTGGGAACGGACGCCGAGACGCCGATCTTCGCCGTCGTCGGCTTCGCCAGGGAGGGAGCGGGGTCGTAGGTGCTCTGGACATCGGCGTGCAGGGATGGGAATGACATGAAAAATCGAACCTCCCGTAGCTGGGTTGACTGCAGAACTTCGCGCGAGCGAGCGGAGCGTTACCCGAGCCCCCAGGGAAGACCGAGCATCTCCCAGGCGGCGAGCAGGACCGTCCAGACGACGAAGACGACCACGACGTAGGGCAACATCAGGGCCACCACCGTCCCCACGCCCGCATCCGCCTTGTACTTCTGCGCAAAGCTCACGATCAGCGCGAAGTAGGCGTTGAGCGGCGAGACCGCGTTCATCGGGCCATCGCCGACACGGTAGGCGGCGAGCACCGCCTCCGGGTCGACGTTCAGGCGCATGAGCAGCGGCACGAAGACGGGCGCGAAGATGGCCCACTTCGGGATCGAGCCGGTCATGATGAGGTCGAGGATGCCCACCACCACCACGAACCCGATGAGCAGAGGCAATGCCCCGAGGCCCGCGCTCTCGAGGGCGTCCCCCATCTTCACGGCCGCGAGCACGGCCATGTTGGTGTAGGTGAAGAACGCGATGAATTGGCTGATGATGAACAACAGGAAGATGAGCGGCCCCAGCTCCCGGACGGCCTTCTCCATGGCGCGGATCACGTCGACCGTGCTCTTCATCGTGCGGGCACCGATGCCATAGCCCAGGCCCGTTGCCAGAAAAAGCGCGGCGATGAACACGATCATCCCGTTCATGAACGGGGAGTCCCCGATCAACGCCCCGGTCTCCGGGTTCCGCAGGGGTGCGCCCGGTGGCAACGCGAGCAGCCCGAAGAACACGAGGACCCCGACGAGCCCCACCATCGCGTACTTGAGCCCGCGCGACTCGTCCGTGGACATCTCCTTCCCGCCGACGGCCGGCCGCTGGCCGGTGTACGGACCCAGGCGCGGCTCGACGAATTTGTCCGTGATGAGCGCGACGACCAAGGTGAGCGCGAGCACGGAGCCGACGGAGAACCAGAAGTTTGCCGCGAGGTTGATCGAGAGCGCGGGGTCGACGATGTGGATGGCGTCGTTGGTGATCTCGGTGAGGATGCCGTCCAGCGGCTTGATGAGGATGTTCACCGTGAACACCGCCGCGACGCCCGCGAATGACGCCGCCAGCCCCGCCAATGGATTGCGGCCGAGGCTCAAGAAGGCGGCGGCCGCCAACGGAATCAGGACCAGGTAGCCGGCGTCCGCCGCGACGCTCGACAGGATGCCGACGAACACCAGGATGTAGGTGATGGCCCGGGCCGGTGCCACGAGCACGAGCTTGTGGATCAACGCGCCGATCAAGCCCGCCGATTCGGCCACGCCCACGCCGAGCATGGCGACGATGATGACGCCGACGGCGTTGAAGGCCATGAAGTTGCTGACTACACCCGCGTACATGAAGCGGATCCCTTCCGCCGTGAGCAGGCTCTGCGCGGCGGCGACCGTCTCGACCAGCTCGTCCGTTTCGGGGTTGATCGTCTCGAAGGTGACAGCCGCGCCGAGCAGGTAGAGGATGTGTGACAGCACCACGACGATGCCGATGAGGAGGACGAAGATGACCGCTGGATGCGGAACCTTGTTCCCCACCCGCTCGACCGCGTCCAGGAACCGCTCCATCCGCGTTCTCTCGTGCACCTCCATCGGCTCGAAACTGTCTTCGTTCATGCCCCCTCCAGCGTTGCGAACCAACCCTCGAAGCCGTCGACCGCGGCGAGAGGATCGTGGACACGGCACCTGGGGTGAAAAGCGGCGTTCCCGTTCCCGGACGCGCACTTCGGTGCCATCCACTCCGGCGACACCACTCCGGCAACTCAATTTGCGACCCGTGACAGCGCGAAACCGTCGATGCCCCCGAGCGCGTAGATGTTCTCCCTGCCGATGTCCGAGCGCCCGCCAGCAACGCGTCAGGATCTGTTCCGGGAGCTGCTGGTCGGTACGCTGATCTATTCGGTCGTCTTCGGCCTGTTCGACGACTACACCGATCTGCTCGCTACGAGCAGCTATTCGACGACATTCCTGGCGGCGTTGGTGATGCAGTCCATGGTCTACCCAACGCTCAGGCTGAAGGGATGGATTGCGCGGTGGTTCAGCGGGAAGGCAGGCGCCTGGAACAAGGTCGGGCTCGTCTTGGGTGTGTGGTCGGTGATGTTCTTGTCCAAGTTCGTGTTCCTGGCCGTCATCGACCGCGTGTTCGGTCGGTCGGTCGACATCAGCGGCTTCATCGGACTGGCCGCGATGATCCTCTGCGCCACGGTCTTGAGTGGGTTGTCCAACCTCGTCCATCACAAGCTCGGCGCCGCCTGACCTCGGCGCCGCCGAAGCCGCTCACCACCCGTACAGCGCCGCCGCCCGGAGCGCGAGCCGTTCCACCGGCGTGAGCGCCGCGCGCTCGTCCAGCACCGCGGCGGCGACGCTCGGCGCGTCGGTGATGAGGCCGTCAGCGCCGCGGTCGACCGCCGCCGAGAGCGCGACGGGGTCCGCCAGGGTCCACACGAAGACCTCCTGCCCGCGCGTGTGTGCGCGGGCGATCAGCGCCGCGTCGGCCCAGGAGTCGTGCACGGCGATGAAGTCGGCCCCGGCCCAGGTCGGGTCGCCGATCGAGAGCGAGGTGAGCAGCCCCGAAGGCACGCCGGGCGCGAGGCGGCGCACCTCGTCGATGGTGTGGCCGTAGAAGGACATGATCCGGGTGGGCGGGGCGAGCAGCCCGTGGCGGCCGAGGACCTCCACGACCGCGGGCAGGAGCTCGGGGTCCGGGCCGTAATACTTCAGCTCGATGAGGAGGGCGATCCGGCCATCGGCGGCGTCGGCGAACTCGTCGAGCGTGGGGACGCGTTCACCCGTCCAACGCGTGCCCCTCCCGATGTCCGCGGCTTTCACCTCGGCGAGCGTGCTGTCGCGCACGCGGATGGGCAAGCCGGCGACGCGGGCCAGGTCGGCGTCGTGCACCAGGACGACCGCCCCGTCCGCGGTTCGTTGCGCGTCGATCTCGGCCATGTGTGCGCCCGCGGCGATGGCCTGCCGGAGCGCTGCGAGCGAATTCTCCGGCGCGGCTCCTTCCTTCGCGCGGTGGGCCACGACACGCGCGGCGTCCGGGCTGCGGACGCCCGCGAGCACGTTCGCGGCCCCGGACAGCGCTGCCACGACCGCGCCGAGCGCGAGCGCGGCCGCCAGTCCGGCCCCGAGGCGCGGCGGGCCCCACGGGGCGCTCGCCGAGACCGGGACGCGCGGGACCCCGCCCGTGGCCTCCCGCGCCCTCCTCCAGGCGGCGACGCAGAGGAAGGCGCCCACCGACACGGCGACGATGTTCCAGACGAGCAGCAGGGCCCCGTGTGTCAGGGCGACCGCGCCGAGGAACAGGGCGGCTGGGTACAGCGCATCGAGCGCGAGCGCGAGCCCGGTCCGGGCAGCGACGCCGGCCAGCGCGCTCATGAGCGGCGGGACGAGGAGCGTGACGACCACCCACGCCGCGACGCCCAGGATGGCGGACGGGAGCCGCGCGCGCAGCAGGCGAGCGCTCGTGCCATAGGCCCGCCGCGGGGGGACCCCCTCGAGGAGGACGAGGCACGGGACCGCGGCGTACTGGCCCAGCAGGGCCGCCAGCGCGATCACGACCGCCACGACGAGCGCGACTCCGATGCCGACGGCCAGCCGCCACTCTCGCGGGGTCGTCGCGAGGTACCAGTTGATGTCGTGCTCGCCGAGGAGCATCGTCCCCGCCGCCGCACCCACGGCGACGAAGGGCGCCAGCAGCAAGCAGACGCGCAGGGCCATGTGGGCGGTCATCGCGACGATCCCGCCCGCCCGCCGGAGCACGAGGCCGAGAGCGTCGCGCCACGTCACGCGTCGGCCCTCCCACGCCGCCGCGGCGATCACCGTCAACCCGACGAGCTGCGCGATCTGTACCGTCCCCCAGACCACCGCGATCACGACAAACGAGACGAAGCCGCCCGGCGTGGACGCCCAGCGGAGCAGGTCGGTGTTGGAGACCACTGTTCGCCCGGTCGTGGCGAGGAGCCCGCGCAGGGCCAGGGCCCCGATCGGCGCTCCGATCACGACGATTGCCGCCTCGAACGCGAAGCCGAACGCGATCACGTCCGGCAGGGCGCGCCGGAGCGCGACCCCGGCGGACGTGGCGGGGGACGTGCCGTTGGAATTCGGTGGGGAGCCGTCGGGCATCGCGTGGGGCCGGGAGAGGGCTCCCCTCCTAAACACCACCGCTTGCTCGAACCGCGCGGCGCGCCCCCCGATCGCTGCCCAGGTATTTACGGCGCCGCCGCCCGTCCCTATCCCCAGCTCTTGGGACTCGAACCTGGGAAGGCGAGGGATTGAACGTGGGAACAACGACCGGGTCGGACGCGCACGACACTTACATTTCGACTGGACACCTGCCGCCCCCAGACCGGGTGGACGCGTTGGTTGCCGAGGCGCATCGGCGCTACCGGGGAAACGTCGACGGGAGCTGTTCGGAGGTGTATCCAGCGCTTGCGCGGGTGCGCCCCGATCTGTTCGGTGTGTGCCTGACCGGGATCGACGGCCGGGTGTACTCCGCCGGAGACGCGGATCACGTCTTCACGATCATGAGTGTGTCAAAACCGTTCGTGTTCGCCCTGGTGTGTCAGGCGCTCGGCTCTGAGCCCGCACGTCGGATGCTCGGGGTGAACAGCACCGGACAAGCGTTCAATTCGGTCATGGCCGTGGACCAGAGCGTTGACGGGCGCACGAACCCGATGGTCAACGCCGGTGCGCTCGCGACGACCAGCCTCGTCCCTGGTGAGAGCGCCGAGGCGAAGTGGCGCTTCATCCACGAGGGGCTCTCGCGGTTCGCGGGGCGAACGCTGGTGATCGACGAGGAGGTGTACGCCTCGGCTTCTCGGACGCACCACCGCAACCACGGCATCGCCTGGATCCTGCACGGCCTGGGGCGCCTCCTCACGGACCCGGGGACGACCACCGACCTCTATACGCGCCAGTGCTCACTGGGCGTGACCGCACGCGACCTCGCGGTGATGGGCGCCACGCTGGCCGACGGCGGCGTGCATCCAACCACCCGGGTGCGTGTGGTGGACGCCGAGGTGTGTCACCACACGCTCGCGGTCATGGCCACGGCCGGGATGTACGAGACCTCGGGGGATTGGTTGTACGACGTGGGTGTGCCCGGCAAGAGCGGGATCGGCGGCGGCATCGTCGCCGTCGCGCCGGGCAAGGGCGCGTTGGGGACGTTCGCCCCGCCGCTGGACGCCGCGGGCAACAGCGTCAGGGGGCAGCTCGCCGCACGATTCCTGTCACGAGAGCTCGGGCTGACCCTCTTCGCGTCGTCGGACCACCCGTGACACACCAGGCGATGGCGACCCTCCTGATGGTGGCGCTCGAGGTCGGGTTGTTCGTGGCGCTCCTGCTCACCATCGAGCTCGCCTACCGGGCCACGCGCGCGCGAACGCGGCCGCCGCCCGCGGGGCCCTCGGCCGGCGCCGTCACCGGGGTGGTGTTCTCGCTCCTGGCGCTCGTCCTGGCCTTCTCCTACTCGGACGCCGCCGACCGCCTCGAGATGCACCGGAACCTCGTGGTCGAGGAGGCCAACACCATCGGCAACGTCTGGTTCCGAATCGACATCATGCAGGCGGAGCAGCAGGGGCCCCTCCGCGACCTGCTCCGTCGCTATCTGGACGCGCGCATCGACGCGCACGCCGCCCTCCCGGAGATCGCCGAGTTCGAGCGCCACCGCGCCGAAGGCGAGCGGCTGCGCGACGAGATCTGGACGCGCATGGTGGCCGCCGTCGCGAGGGCGGAGGAGCTCGACGACGTGCTCCTGCTTCCGCCGGTGCTCGAGATGGGCAACGTGGCCGCCAAGCGGACACTGGCGGTGCGGACCCACCTCATCTCGCCGGCCTTCGGCTTCATGTTCCTGCTCGCGCTCGTGGGCGCGATGCTCGTGGGGGTCACCACCGCGGCGGGGGAGGCCCGCAACTGGCCCTACCGGCTGGTCTTCGTCATCGTGGTGTCCACGGCGATCCACGTCGTGATCGACATGGAGTTTCCACGGACCGGCATCGTGCGGACGAAGGAGGCGGACTCGCTCCTGCTCGAGGTGCGGGACGACATGCGATGACGCTCCCTCGGATTGGGCTCACGACGGGAGCATCCGGTCCTCTGGCGCCCCGAACGCGGACACGCCGCCAATCCCGTGCACCGCCAACGCCACGCCCGCCGTCAGCAAGTCCAGACCGAAGAACACGCCCAGCGCCCAGCGCGCGGTCTCCGGCCACCCGGCGAGGATGATCAGGCCGAGCGCGATCGTGAGGAAGCCGTTCGCGAGCATCCATCGCCATCCCGGGATGGGCCGCCAGAAGACCGCCAGGGCGAGCTTCAGCGGCCCCGCGAGGACCATGTAGCCGCCGATCAGCACGCCGATGCCGAGCCCTCGGCTGGGGTCCGCCAGCAGGAGGCCTCCGGCGGCGATCGCCACCAGGCCCACCAGGACCGAGAGGCCCCAGGCGCGCCCCCGCTCCACCGCCGCTCCGACGACCTCGACCACCCCAGCTAGGATCAGCACGCCCCCCACGACCATGGTGGTGAGCGTCGGGGCCAGGGCCGGGACGAGCACCAGTCCGAGCCCGCAGAGCAGGAGCACGATCCCGACCGCCACACATGACCACCGCACGCGCGGCTCCATTTGTCTTGTCATCGTCCGATCGTAAGGCGGCGCGCGTCTCCGGCGAGCGTGGGTGACCGATGGGCGAAGGGGTGCCTATGTGAGGGGAGACGGTCCGACCGGGCGCCCGCTGGCTTTCCGCGTCCCCGTCACCGTTCCAACCTTGGAGGACAGACCGAATGAGCGATCTCATCGCCGTGAGCTACCCGGACGAGGCCCGCGCGGAGCAGGTCTTCGAGACCCTCAAGCGCCTGCACACCGAGCGGCTGTTGGACGCGGAGGACCTCCTCTACGTCACCAAGTCGCGGGACGGAAAGGTACGCCTGCACCAGAACCTGAACACTACCGGCGCCGGCGCCGCGAGCGGGGCCATCTGGGGCGGGATCATCGGGCTCCTGTTCCTGGCGCCGCTCGTCGGCATGGCGGTCGGGGCGGCGAGTGGGGCGGCGGCGGGCAAGCTGTCTGACTACGGCATCGACGACAAGTTCGTGAAGGAGCTCGGCACGCAGATGCAGCCCGGCAGCTCGGCCGTCTTCGTGCTGGTGCGCAAGGCCACCCCCGACAAGGTGCTGGCCGAGGTCGGCAAGTACGGCGGGACCGTGCTGCGCACCTCGCTGTCCAACGACGCGGAGAAGCGGCTCCAAGCCGCGCTCTCGAGCACGCCGGTCCCGGCCTAGTCGGCTTGGGGAGGTGCCGGGCACGTCGGCGCCTCCCCCGTTGGTGTCGGCCGCGCCTCCGTAACATTCGGTGCCCACCGATGACATCTCTGCGGTCGCCCATGCTTTGGGAGCGCCGACATTCCCAACCGAAGCGTTGGGAGAACGACATGTACGGTATGCGGACGTTGGCTTTCGGTTGCCTGTGCACGGGGATGGTGGCGGCAGGCGCGACCTTGTCCGCCTGTCGCGGCGGCGGGGAACCGGACCCGCGGGAGTTCGCGGTGCTCGACACCGACGGGGATCAGTCGGTGACACGAGAGGAGTTCGCGCTCTGGGGGCGCGATCACGGGCTGCTCGAGACGTTCGTGAGCCCCGGGGAGAAGACCGTGGGCGAGACCGCCCTCGCGCGGGGCCTCTTCGAGCTCTGGAATGTCGAGGGGACTGGGATCAACGAGAACGAATGGACCGAGGGGGCGCGCCTCTGGCTCCCCGCCGCCGACCTCGGGTACTTCACGAATTGGGACGTCAATCGGAATGGCGTCCTGGACGAGAACGAGATGGTCGCCGGGTTCTCGCACTCGGGCGGATTGCGAGCCTTCGACGAGGATGGCAACGGCCAGATCGCGCCCAACGAGCTGCTCGCCCAATTCCACCGCGTATTCGACGAGAACGGAGACGAGCGGGTAGACAGCGGCGAGTGGGCCAGCGGTCTCGAGCGCTGGAACTGGCCCATCTGACGGGCGCCGCCGGCCAACGGCGCCCGCGGCGATTCAACCGTGGATCAGGACGACAGCCCTACTCGGCGTCGGCGCAACAATACAACCGGTACTTCACGTACCCCGAGTACGGCCCGCTCCAGGAGCGGCCCGCGTCGAACGAGCCGCTGTAGGACACCCGGGTACCCGAGCTGTCCAACGACGATTGGGTGCCGTTGACCGGGGCCCACACCGCCCAGTAGGTCGTGCCGGCGGTGACGGAGACACAGGAGTCGAGGTCCGCGCCCTGCCAACTGTTCGCGCGGTCCATGGACCACGAGCCGGCGCCCAGCTCGGTCTCCGCGAAGCCGTCACTGTCGGTCCAGATCGACACCGTGTTGGTGCCGGCCCCCTCGCCGGTGAACACCTCGACCCGCCCGATCGACAGGTCTTCCGTGGGGGTGAACTCGGCGCCGATCAGCAGGTCGGGGCCGCCCGTCGAGTAGCCGTCCTCGAACGTGTCACCCGTGTTCTCACCGCCACACAACGTCAGGTCTTCGGGCGGGTCCTCGGGGTCGATGTCACACCCCTCGTCGATCGTGCGGTCGCAGTTGTTGTCGACGCCGTCGTCACACACCTCCGCCGCGCGGGGGTTCACGGTGCTGTCGCGGTCGAGGCAGTCGGTCGCGTCCACCACGTAGCCACGGGGCGCGTCGCAGGTGGTGGTGGGAGACCCGGCGTCCCCGTAGCCGTCGCCGTCGCCGTCGGCGTACCAGGTGGCCCGCCCCTCGACGCTGGCGTCGGCGTCGTCGGCGAGGCCGTCACAGTCCTCGTCCACGTCACCGCGGTCACACACCTCGGCCGCGGAGGGGCTCACGCCGCTGTCGGTGTCGTCACAATCGTCGGCGTCGGCGAGGTACCCGGCCGGCGCGTCGCAGGCCGCGATGCTGGAGGAGGCGTCCCCGTGGCCGTCGCCGTCAACGTCCGCGTACCAGAGCGTGGCGTCGACGAGGTCGTCGTCCGCCTCGTCGATCAGCACGTCACAATCGTTGTCGATGGTGTCACAGACCTCGAGCGCGGCCGGGTTCACGGCGGCGTCGGTGTCGTCACAATCGTCGGCGTCGGCGAGGTACCCGGCGGGGGCGGCGCAGGCCGCCATGCTGGAGGCGGGGTCGCCGTGGCCGTCCGCGTCCATGTCGGCGTACCAGAGCGTGGCGCCGGTCAGGTCGGCGTCGGCCTCGTCGATCTGCGCGTCGCAGTCGTTGTCGACGAGGTCGCACACCTCGGCGGCGTCCGGGTTCACCTGGGCGTCGGTGTCGTCGCAGTCCGTCGCGTCCGCGATGGTGCCGGCCGGCGCCAGGCATGCCACGACTCCGGCGACGCCGACCTCCCCGAAGCCGTCGCCGTCGGCGTCGGGGTACCACGTGCCCTCGCCGCCTTCGCACTCGTCGGACACGACGCTGGTGTCGCCGGTGTCGTCGGCCTTGTCGGTGTCGGTCCCGGGGGTGGTGCAGGCGGAGAGGAAGAGGACGAGCAGGGTGTACATCCGGAGAGGGTACGCGACGCCGCGTCCGTGCTCAACAACGAAGTGGACCCTGACCCACGCTTGACGAAACACAGGCACGCGAGCGTACGCTGCACGCGTGACCGCCACCGAACGTTCGGCCCCGCTGCTCGCCGGCCTGGCCCTCTCGGGCGCCGCAGGCCTCGTGAACCAGGTGGCGTGGCAGCGTGGGCTCAAGGTGTTCCTCGGCGGCAGCGAGGCGCTCTCCGCGATGACGGTGGTGCTCGTGTTCATGCTCGGGCTGGGCGTGGGCGCAGGCGCCTTCGCCACACGCGCGGCCCGGGTCCGGAACCCCCTGCGCGCCCTCGGCATCGTCGAGCTGGCGCTGTGTGGCGCCACCGCGCTGGTCGGGCTGCTCCTCGCGAGCGACCTGTCCGAGTCGATCCACGCGGTCCAGCGCGCCGCGGTGAGCGCGGGCGTACCGCTCCGGCTGCTCTACGGCCTCGGCGCCGTCGTGGTCCTGGGGGTGCCGTGCCTGCTGATGGGCGTGACCGTCCCGCTCTCGACGGAGGTGTGCCAGCGCCAGCTCGGCGCGCGTGACGGCCGCGTCGTGAACCTCATATTGTTCGCGAACACCGGCGGGGCCGTGGTTGGCGCGATCGCGAGCGGGTTCGTGCTCCTGCCGGCGCTCGGCCAGACCGCGGCCATCACGGTCGCGGGCGGGCTCAACGCGGCGGCGGGGCTGCTGTTCCTGGGGCTGGCCGCACGGCGGGCGCCCACGGGTGAGAACGAGGGGGCGGCCGAGATCGAGGTGGCGCCTCCCGCGAGCCTCGCCCCCACCTCCGACGATCGGCTCGGCTTCGTCATGGGCGTGCTCTCGCTGGGGTACGAGATGTACCTGTTCCGCGCCCTCGCGCTCGTCCACGAGCCGCTCCCCTACACGTTCAGCGCGGGGTTGTGCGGCTTTCTCGGGGCGTGGTCGATCGGCGCGTGGCTCGCGTCGGGGCGTCCGCAGCGGGTCGAGGCGGCCCTGCTCGTGTCGGCGATCGGCGTGGCGGTCATGCCCGTGGTGCTCGACATCGACCGCTGGGCCGTCGGGAGCGCGCTCTGGTTCGGCACCGCGGTGGCGAGCCTCCCGGTCGTCGGGTTCGGGTGGGCGTACGGTGGGCTCGTGCGACGCTCGGCGCGCCGCTGGGGGCACGACGTGGGGCGGTTCGGCGCGTGGAACACGGCGGGCGCGTGTGTCGGCATCGTGGCCGGGACGCTCCTCGGCTACGAGATGGCGCCCGTCGTGATGGCGCTCACGCTCGCGGCCGGCCTCTTCGCCACGTGGGCGTCCGAGCGGGCGTCCTCGCGCCTCGTGATCGTCTTCTCCGCGCTCGCGCTCGCGGGCGGCACCCTCGGCCTGCTCGCCCCGCCCGCCCCCACCGGCCCCCTCGTCGCCGCCGTCTACGATCGCGACGGCGCCGTGGAGATGGACGCGCGCGGCAACCTCATCTGGGACGGCCTGTGGCACTCGCGCCTCGCCCACGACGGCGACCACGTCGGGAGCGCCAACTGGCTCATCGCGGCGATGCCCGCGCTCGTCCACGCCGGCCGCGCCCCGGTCGACGGCGCGCTCCCCGAGGATGCGCTCGTGGTCGGCGTCGGCGCCGGGATCACCGTCGGCACGCTCGCCAAGGGCGCGTCGATCGGGCGCGTGGACGCCTACGACATCAACCGCGGCCTCGAAACGCTCCTGCTCCGCTACTCCACCGAGACCCTGAACGTCGCGACCGATCCCCGCGTTCGGCTCCTCTGGCAGGACGGCCGCTCGGGCCTCGCGCTGCGTCCGGAGCGCTACGATCTCGTCACCCAGCAGCCCCTCTACCTGCGGCAAGCCGGCTCCAGCCTGCTCCTCTCCGCGGAGTATTTCCGGCTCGTGCAGCGGCGCCTGAAGCCCGGCGGCGTGTTCGCCATCTACGCCAACGCGCACGGCGTCGAGGCGCAGGCCGCGCTCGTACGGCGCACCGCGGCGTCCGTCTTCGCGCACCAGCTCACGGTCGACAACGGCTACATGATCCTCGCCTCCGACACCCCGATCGTCGCGACGGCAGCGTCGTTCAAAGCGCGGATGGATCGCGGCGACGCGCTCGGCCGGGAGATGGCGGCCTTCGATGCGCGGGCCCGCGCGGCCGGCGAGCCGACGTTGTTCGAGCGCGTCGACGCGCCCCGGACCGAGCCGCCCGGCGGGATCATCCGCGACGATCACCCGCTGGTCGAGTACCCGGGCTGGGCCACGGTGCTGGCGGGCGGGTAGGGCAGGGGATTCCGATCCGAGAGGGGAGCTGGGCAGACGGACCGCGCCGAGCCGCGGCCGCTGCGGCGGCGGGTTTGGAGGGGCGAGCGGCGTAACGAAATGTTTCGTCGCCACCGAATGCCCGAGCATGGGGCGCGTCTGTTTCCGGTTCGCCGGAGATTTTCATGCGTTTGTCGATCGGACTGGTGTTCCTCGCGGGGTGTGCAGACCCCCCCTCCAAATCCGGCGACCCCGACGTCGCCGAGCCCTGCGCCACCTTCGACGAGCTGGCGATCACCAACCCCGACGGCCTCGCCCCGGTCGACGTGATGGCCGAGGTGACCGGCGCGGTCGACCAATTCACCGCGTGGAGCGCCGAGGGCGGGCTCTGTGTCGCCGAGGTGCGGGTCGAGGACATCCCGACCGAGGAGGACGTCGGTGGGACGTACCGGGGCGCGCTCATTCGCATCGACTACGCCGGGAACACCAACATCGAGCGCACCGTCTTCCACGAGCTCTGCCACGCCGCGGACGCGCAGGCAGGCTGGTTCTCGGAGACGAAGCCCGAGTGGTTCGGCGCCGACGAGCCCCATGAGGGGTTCGCCTGGGCGTGCGCGGAGGGCCCGCGGTCGGTGTCCCTGCTCGAAGGGGTGGAGGCGGTGTGTGACGCCGATCTCGGCTCGGCCCGGCAGCGCTACCTGAACGACGAGGTGTTCGGCGCCGCCGCGGTCGAGAGCGAGCCCCCGACCGGCACCGTCGTGCTCTCCGTCGACCGCCGCACGATCGCCGGGCTCTCCGACGACACGAGCGGATGGGCCTACGCCGGGGGCACGGCGGTGTACCAGGAGGATGCCACCCGGGACGCCGACGGGGTGCGCCACCTCGACCTGATGCAGGTCGACCTCGCCACGGCCACCAGCCGCCGGGTCGACGGCATCGAGGTCCCCGACGGGCGCGACGCGCGGGTGTTCGCCTCGGACGCCGGCCCCTTGCTCGTCGTGGAGGGGGACGCGCGCGGGTGGCAGGTGGACGAGGCGAGCGGCGTCGTGGTGGAGGTGGCGTTCGCCGTGTTCCACGACCTCGACGAGGGCGCGGTCGTCGACGGCGCCGCGTGGGTGCTCGGCACCGCGGACGCCGAGGGGACGCCGACGTTCTCGCGGGTGGACCTCGCGACCGGCGCGCGGACCGTGCTCGCGTGGCCGGAGGGCGTGTCCTCGTGGCTCCCGAACCCCGACCAGGACGGGCTCGCGGGGGCCGCCCGCCTCGACGCGGGGGGCCGCGTCTGGCTCGAGTACGCGCCCGACACCGGCGTCTGGACGCGCGCCGCTACGCCCGCCGGGTGGATCGGTGGGGAGCGGATGACGCTCGCGGACGGCCGCGTCCTCGCGACATGGTCCGACCAGGTGGGCGTCGACGTCTTCGAGCGCGCCGGGCTCGCGGTGCTCGACCCCACGAGCGGCGCGTGGTGGCTGCCCGATCAGCCCTGCAACGAGGACGCCATCGGCCTGAGCCAGCAATTGTTGTCGGTCGGCGGCGAGCCCTGGTTGTGGGAGTACCCCACCGGGTGGGCGGGCAGCGAGGTGTCCGGCGGCGAGGGGCAGGCGCTCACGCGGATCGTCATCGACGGGTGAGCCATCGGACGCGACGGGCGCCGGTCACCGCAGGTCCATCCGTCCCAACGTCCATCCGCCGAGCCGCACCAGCGTCGCGGACGCCACCCCCGCCACGAGGAGCCCCACCGCCGCGACGATCGGCATGGCGCCGTCGTGCCAGAGCAGGTTGGCCGGGGCCACGAGCGCGGTGGTGAGCGCCGCGGAGCCATCGAACAGGTCGGGCCGGTAGATGAAGGCCGAGGCGGGCAGGAGCGGCAGCACCCACACGATGAAGGCGACCATCAAGGCGGCGAAGCCGTCGGAGATGCGGAGGAACACCACGTTCACCGCCGCGAGCTGGAGGATGGTGGCGGCCGTGACGACCAGCCCGGCCCCGAAGGCGCCCAGCGCCGTCCCGTCGGCACCGGCGGCCTCGTACGGCAGCATCGCCAGGGCACACCCCACCGAGAGGATCGCGCCGAGCACCCCCGTCGAGATCAGCACCGGCGTGGTGCGCGCCGCGAGGAACGTGGCGGGCGCGATGGGCTTGGTGAGGAGCAGATCGAGCTGGCGCTCCTCGCGCGGGGCCACGATCACCTGGAGCAGCTGCGAGACGCCGACGAAGAAGAGCACGGTCGAGAGCGCGAGGTAGTCGTTCAGCAGCACGACGGCGCCGAGGCCGCGGACGCGGAAGGCCTGCTCCAGCAGCCCGATCGCGGGCGCGGGGACGAGCGGCATGACGATCTGGGTGGCGACGAGGAGGGCGAGACCGGCGACGAGGCCGACGAGCGGGGCGCGGCCGAGCGCGTGGCGCGCCTCGAGCCGACGGTAGCGGGCGAGCGTGGCCATTTCAGGCCTCCATCCGGCGCGCGAAACCGGCGCCGATGCCGAGGGTGACGCCGACCAGCCCGACCAGCGCGAGCAGCGGGGGCAGGATGTGGACGAGGGCGAGATCGTCGACGTGGGCGAGCGCCTGCACGCCGAGCGAGAAGGGGTTCACCAGGGCGTAGGTGGCCCAGGCCGGGTTGTAGAAGCCGATGAAGGACGCGCCGATGAGCGAGAACACGGTCAGCAGGGTCACCAGCGCGGCGAGGCCGCGGCGCCGCACCACGACGGAGACGGTGGCCGCCAGCGCGGTGGCGAACAGCGCCGCCCAGAGGTGCAGCGCCATCGAGACGAGGTAGGCGCCGAGCCGGAAGCCGTCGACGGTGTAGGCGAACCAGGGCGCGCCGAGCACGTGGGCGCCGACGTAGAGCGTGGTCATGACGCCGAGCGCGCTGCACGCGCGGACGAGGAAGTAGCGGGCCGGCGTGATCGGCTTGGCCCAGAGCACGGGCAGCAGGTGCAGGTCCCGCTCGCGCGTGACGAGCCCGCCCGCGAGCACCACGGCGACCACCGCGAGGAGCTTGTTGAGGGCCAGGTCGGTCCACAGGTAGAGGAACAGGGCGAACGGATCGCCGGTGCCGAACCAGCTGGTGACCGCCGCGACGACGTGCGCCGGCGGCTTCGACAGCAGCGCCGGGACCATCAGCACGGCGTACACGAAGAGGCCCGCGGCCACGAGCACCTTGCGCTCGCGGAGGGCGGCCCGGAAGTCGAGCCAGGCAAACCGGGTCATGCGGCCGCCTTCCGGACGAGGGCCAGGTACAGGTCGTCCATGCTGGCGACGCCGTACCGGTCCTTGAGGGCCCGCGTGGTGTCGCAGGCGATGAGGCGGCTGTGGTGCATCACCGCGACGCGATCACACAAGGTCTCCACGTCGGAGAGGATGTGCGAGGAGAACACGACGGTGACGCCGCGCTCGACCGACAGGCCGCGGAGGAGCTCGAGCAGCTCGTGCCGCCCGAGGGGATCGAGGCCGGCGGTAGGCTCGTCGAGCAGGAGCACGCGCGGCTCGTTCACCAGGGCCTGGGCCAGCCCGACCTTCTGGGTCATGCCGGTCGAGAACCCGCGCAGCTTGCGGTCGGCGGCCTCGCGCAGGCCGAAGCGGTCGATCAAGGCGGTCACGCGGGCGTCGGCCACGGCGGCGGGCAGGTCGAACATCGCGGCCACGTAGGTGAGGAACTGGCGGGCCGTCATCTCGGCTGGGAGCGCGTAGCTCGCGGGCAGGAACCCGCAGGCGCGCCGCACGTCGAGGCTCGCGGCCACGATGTCGTGGCCGGCCACGGTCGCGCTGCCCGAGGTGGGCGGCGTGAGGCCGAGCAGCATGCGCAGGGTGGTCGTCTTGCCGGCGCCGTTGTGGCCCATGAAGCCGAAGATCTCGCCGGTGCCGACGGTGAGGTGCACGTCGTCGACGGCGGTGAAGGCGGCGGGACCCGCGCCGAAGCGCTTGGTCAGGCCACGGATGTCGATGGAGGGGGTCATGTCTCGAAGCTCCGGGTGGGAGAGGGGGGCGCCGCGATGCCGGCGATGAACACGTCGATCACGCCGTCGAGCAGCCGCTCGCGGGGGAGCCGGCCGTGGGTCGCCGTGCGCGCGTGCATGTGGATGGTGCGGAGGGCGCCGAGCACGAAGGGCAGGGCCTCGCGGTCGAGGTCGGCGCGCAGCTCGCCGGCGGCGATGCCCTCGTCGATCCAGCCGCGGAGCATGGCGATCTGGGCGTCAGCCTGCTGCTGCTGGTCCGCGTGCGCGGCGATGGGCTTGAGCGCCTCGAGCTCGGGATCCTCGTGCGCGAGCCGCTCGAAGAGGGGCTCCTGGTCCATCTCGCGGAAGGTGAACCGCAGCGTGGCGCGCAGGCGCTCGAGCGGGGAGGCCACGCCGAGCACCTCCCGCGCGTAGCGGGCCCCGGTGGCCGCGAGCACCTCGAGCACCACCTCGCGCAGCAAGGTCTCCTTGCTGTCGAACTCCAGGTACACCGCGCCCTTGGCACACCCGGCGTCCACGGCGATGGCTTCGAGCCGTGTTCCCCGGAACCCTCCGCGGGTGAAGTGCGCCTTGGCCGCGTCGAGAATGCGACGGCGGCGGCCGGGATCGCGGGAGGAGGGCTTGTCGCTCGGCTTCATGTTGACCAGAATAGCGAATCCGGTCATGTCGGTCAACTACAAACGGACGGGGCGCTACGCTGCCGTCGCCTCCACCTCCACCCCCCGGATCTGCCAGTAGGTCCGCTGCTGGACGGCCATCAGGTACACCGTCGGGAGCAGGCCGAGCGGCGACAGGAGGAGGCTGACCGCGGCCTCGGCCCCGGTGTACGCGGGGAGGCCCGCGCCGCCCGCGGGAAGCGTCCCGCCCAGGAGCGCGAGGATCAAGGTGCCCATGCCGCTCGGAAACACCGCCCAGGAGACGACGGAGAGGATCAGCTGGATGAGCGTCCCCACCGCGAACCCCACGGTCGCGGCGACGGCGATGCGCACGCCGGCTCGCGTGCGGCCCAGCTCCACCTTGCCGAGGGCGAGGGACCGGCCGAAGGCCTGGAGGCCGTTCGCCTCCTCGTAGGCGGCGACGGTCACGAGCCCGAAGGGCACGAGCAGCAGCCCGCCGCCCACGAACCAGAGGTCGATAGCGGTCTGTTCGAAGAAGCCGGCCACCACCCACGCGCCCTGGAGGCGCCAGCTCGCGAGCCGGCGCAGGCCCGCGCCGAGGGCGGGGGTACGCCCCGCGGTGAGGTCGGCGAGCACGACGAACACCAGCATGTAGGCGGCAAGCTCGAGGATCAGCTTCATCCCCCACGCTACGGAGAGCACGCTCGCGCTCGCGATGAGCACGTCGAGCAACATCCCGCTGCCGGCCACGGAGAGCAGCTCGGGGAGGAGGGCGCGGAGGGCCACGTCGGGCAGGGCGGAGAGCATCGCGAGCGCGATGACGATGGGCAGCCAGTGCCGCGCCTCGCGGACGAGGAGCCGCGCGGGGGCGAGGAGGGCGTCGGCGAGGTCTGGGGCGTGCATGCACGCGGGCTATCGCGCGGCGGGCCCCTCCACGCTCGCTGGAGGCAGCAGACGCATCCATGCCCGCCGGAGGCAACCCCGCTCCGCGACGGCCGCGGCTCGGCGCGGTCCGGTCGCCCCCGTTCGGCTCCCGGCTCGCCGCCCTACCGGATCTCGAAGCTCGTCACGAACTCCGCGAGCCCGTCCACGCCGCCGTCTCCGACGAGGCAGGGCGCGGCGAGCACGCCACCGTCCGCCGCGCGCACCCAGCCGACGGGCCCGGGCGAGCTCTGGCCGGTGTGCACCGACCACGCGAGCGCCGCGGGCAGCTGGATGACGAGCGTGAGGTCGCCCCGCTTGGCGAGGTAGCCGGTGCCCTCGGGCGTGAGGGTCCAGCCCGGGCCGAGCTGCCACGACAGGCGCACGGCGTGGCGGCCGACGCGCCGGCCGGCCGGCACGAGGCGGTCGGTCACGATCAGGCGCGCCTGGTTGAGCAGCACGTCGCGCTCGTGGGTGAGCGGCACGCGCAGGCGCTGCCAGCCGACGTGGCTGCCCTCGATGCGCGCCTTCTTCCCGTCGACCCGGGCCACGCCGAGCGTGGCGGCGGCGCCGTCGGGGAGGGCGTGGCCGTCGAGCACGAGCCCGTTGTGCGCCTCGGCGGAGCGGAGCCACGCGGCGAGGGAGCCCGCGCCGTCGGAGGGGCCGGGATCGGCCAGGACGCTGGTGTCGCCCACGTCCCAGAGCAGGTGCAGCGGCGCGACGTGGGTGTCGTGCGTGGCGCGGAGGGGCGCGCCCATGTCGGCGACCACGCGGCCGGGCCGGTTCTTGATGCGCATGTGCGCCACCGCGAGCCCGCTCTCGCGGAACACCCACATGCTCCAGGTCTTGCCGGCGACCTCGTGCGCGACGGGTTCGCCCGAGAGGTGCCCGGCATAGGGCGCGAGCCACGCCACGCGCGGATCGTCGGCGGCGTCGGGCGCGGGCGGGCCATCGTCCAGGCCCCAGGCACGCACGAGGTTCCAGAGGCCCCAGGCGAGGGGGCGGCCGGGGATGTGGAGCAGATCGCCCAGGGGTGCCTCGCCCAGGGCGGGGAGCGTGCCGAGCTCGCCCGCGAGGCGCTCGAGGAAGCGGGCGCCGCGGACCAGCGCCGCGTCGGCGCCCGTCGGGAACGAGGCGCCGTTGGCACGGGCCACGGCGCGCGCGACGGCGACGTACCAGAGGGTCTCCGCGAGGCGGAGCGGCGCGTCGTCCTGGGGGGAGCCGTCGGGGTGGAGCACGTCGGGGAGGGCGAAGCGCAAGGCGGACACGCCCTCGCTCCACGCCTGGCGTGCGCCCGGCACGTCGGGGAACGTGAGGCCGCCGACGATCGCGCCGCAGTGGTGTGCGACGCGGCGCGCGTGGTCGGCCTCGCCGCGCGGCAGGCGCTCGCGCAGGTGCTCGAGGTGCCAGCGCGCGCTGCCTGCCATCGCATCGCGCAGGTGCGCGGGCACGGCCGGGCCCAGCCACGCGAGCCCCGCGTGCCAGTGCAGGAGCCGGGCCGCGAGATCGGAGGGGTGGGCCCAGGCGACACCGGTGCCCGGGATGTCCTGCCGCAGCCACCCGTCCATCGCGGAGATGGCGGCGGCGCCCGCGGCGGTGTCCCCCTGGGAGGCGGCGAACGCCAGCGCCGCGAACCAGCCGTGGCGATGGGCGACGCGCGCCTCGCGGAACGCGCCGGGTTCGAGGACGAGCCGCGGGCCCGCGGGGAGGGGTTCGCCGGTCGCGGGATCTTCGCCCCAGTCGGGGAGCGGCGGTGGGGCCTCGGGGCCTCCGTGCCCGGGGGCCCGACGCGTCGGCACGAACGGGCTCGCGCCGAGGCGCGAGGGGAGGGGCTCCGCGGAGCGAACGGCCACCTTGCCGGCGGGCGGAGACGTGAGCGCGCGGGCGCGCGCGAGGAGCCCCTCCAACATCAGGCGTGCTCCGGGATGTCGAACTCGAAGTCGATCTCTTCGCCCAGCTCTTGCTGGAGGTAGGTCTTGAGGCGGCGCTTGATCCGCACCTCGATCTGCCGGATGCGCTCCTTGCTCACGTCGTAGCGCTCACCGAGGTCGGAGAGGCTGGCGGGCTCGTTCGCGACGAGGCGCTCGGACCAGATCGCGCGCTCGCGCTCGTCCTCCAGCGTGAGCTCGAAGGCGCGGAGCTTGTCCTGCACCAGCGCGCCCAGCTGTGACTCGGCCACCCGGTCCTCCGGGCCCGTGGACTCGTTGTCCGGCACGATCTCCGCGAGCGAGCGGCCGTCCTCTCCACCCACCGGCGCGTGCAGCGACATCGCCGGGGCGCGCATGTGCTGGTCGACCGCGATGACCTCGCTCTCGGGCACCTCGAGGCGCGCGGCGAGCTGCTGCGCGGAGGCCTGGACGCCCTCCCGCAGCAGGCGCTCACGCTCCTTCTGGAGCTGGAAGAACAGCTTGCGCCCGTTTCTCGTGCTGCCGAGCCGCACCAGGCGGAAGTTGTCCATGAGGAAGCGGAGGATCATCGCCCGGATCCAGTACTGGGCGTAGCTGGAGAAGCGGATGCCGCGGTACGGGTCGTAGCGGGACAAGGCCTCGACCAGGCCGACGTTCCCCTCCTGGATGAGGTCGAGCACGTTGGCCCACTGGCGGTGGTACTGGAACGCGATCTTGACCACGAGGCGCAGGTTGGCCGTGACGAGGCGCTCGGCCGCCGAGGCGTCCCCCGACTCGTAGTAGGCCAACGCCACCTTGCGCTCCTCCTCCGGGTCGAGGAGCGCGTAGCGGCGCACCTCGGAGAGGTAGTAGGCGAGCAGATCTCCGCCGCGCGAGGCCTCCCCACGCGGAGCCAGCGCGGGCAACTTGGGAATCGGATTGCGCCGGGGATTCCCGAGCGGATCCAGAGGCTCGCCGCTCGCGTCGAGCAGATCCTCGGGATCTCCCTCTTCGTCCTCGGCTTCGCGACTACCGTCCCGTTCGACCATGCCCAGCTCCTTCGGAAATCAGGGAAATCGGGGCCACCCGCCCCAGCGATGCGAGCTCCGCCACGGCGGACGCCTCTCCGGCGATGAAAGCGGCCCCCGTGTCGCGAAAAGGATCGAGCGGCGCCGGCCCCTGGCCCAGCTGCGGCAAGCGAAGAGCTCGACCTCCAACCGCCTCTATCAGCGCCAGGCCCGCCGCGGTATCCCAGATCGACCACCCCGGCGCGACGATCGCGGCGAGCGCGCTCCCGCGCGCCACGAGCGCGAGGTGGGCCGCTGTCCCCCCGAGGCAGCGGGCCTTGCCGACGAACGCGACGTTGAAATATCGGTGGAAGGCTGACGGCAGGTACAACACGCGAGGGATGGTCTTTGCATCCAGGGGCGGGAGGGCGGTGCCGTTGAACCAGCCCACTCCCCCTTCCACGTAGAAGTGTTCGCGCAGCCTCGGCAGGTAGATCGCGCCGAAATCCACCCGCTCGTCCGCGCCGTCCCGCACCAGCCGGGCGACCGCCGGCCCCCAGTGCGCGAGGCCCTCGGTGAACGCGCTGGTGCCATCCAGAGGGTCGACCACCCACCGCGCGTCGGGCCGGCCGGGGATGGCGCCGCGCTCCTCGGAGAGGATGGTGTCCTCGGGCCAGCCGCGGTGGATGGCCTCGAGCAGCACGGCCTCGGCGGCGAGGTCGGCGTCGGTCAGCCAGGAGCCGTCGGCCTTGCGACGGGGATCGCCGCCCCCGAAGTGGCGCATGGAAGCCTCCCCGGCCGCTTCGAGGAGCGCGCGCAGGGTGTGACCTCGGGGCGGAAGGGGGGGGGGCCCAGCGTCCATCGAGGCACGAAGTAATCGCGGCGAGGCGCGGTCGCCGCTTCCGGCCCCGATCCTGCACGCAGAGTTCGGGTTCGCGTAGCCGGGCGCGCCGGTCGGATGGGGCCGGGAACCGCCGCGCGTTCCCTCTCGGAGAGGGGCGGAGGGCGGCGAGCTCGGCGTTCGCCCACCCTTCACCGACCGCGTGCGCGCCCTTCGCGCGGATGTACACGGTACCGCTCCTCGTCGCGCCGCCGCCGCTGCCCGTGGGGGCCTCCTGGGCCCTCGTGCCGCGGCGGACTGTGGTATCTTGTAAGGCTGGAGAAACGGCGGTTGGGAAAATCCACGCTCAAGCTCACCGGTGTCTACGAAGCGTGGTCACGGAACGTCCGGCAGGGGCGTCTCACCCGCGCCAACGGCACCGAGGCCCCGGTCCTCGTCCGGGTCGACGACGCCGATGCCACCCCCGAGCTCCTCCTCCGGCTCCGTGAGGATGCACGTCTGCTCGGGCGGCTCCAGCACGAGAGCGTGCTCCGCATCGAGCACATCAGCGCCGTGGGTGGAAAGGTCGGGGTCGTCTACGAAGGGTTCGAGTGCGCCAGCGCCTCGCGCATCCTCCGCGTGCTCCGGGCCCGGAACCAGGTGCTCCCCGCGCGCGCCGCTGTCGAGGCCGCCGCCGCCGTAGGCCTCGCGCTCGACGAGGCGCTCCGCATCGTCGACGGCGATCGGGCCGTGCACCACCCCTCGCCCTCCCCGGAGGACGTGCTGGTCGACACCGCCGGCCGCGTGAAGCTCGCGGGCTTCCGCGTGGCCCGCCAGGGGGACACGCCCGCGCCGCCGCCCAAGGGCTACCTCTCGCCGGAGGGGGGCTCCGCGCCCCCGGCTGCGACCTACCTCGTCGGTGCCCTGCTGGTCGAGCTGCTCTCGGGGGACAGCCCGCCCGACGCCGCGGCCGAGCCCGAGCGCCACGAGGCGGCCGTGCGCCGCGCGCTCATCCGGGTGCTCGCCCGCCCGGGGGACACCCCCGGCGAGCCCGTCGTGGCCGCCATCCGGCAGGCCCTCGCGCACGACCCCGCCGTCCGTGGCGGCCCCGGCGCGCTCGGCAAGAAGCTCCGCGAGCTCGCCGTGGCCCTGCAGAGCCCGGGCCTCCGCGCGTGGGCGCCCGGCTCCATCCCCTCGATCCAGCGCTTCGCGACCCCGACGGCGGACGGGCGCGCGGGCGGCGCGCCGCTGCCGTTCCCGACCGACGACAGCACGCAGCGCTCGCCCCACGGCTCGTCTTCCCTGGGCGCGCCGCTCGCCGCCGGCCAGACCCTCGCGCCGCTCGATGCGGAGAGCCTCCTCGATGGCCCCCGCGTCGACGGCCCCCGCGTCGACGGCCCCCGCGTCGACGGCCCCCGCGTCGACCCCGCGCGTCCCGCGGCGTCGCGCGCGCCGCTCCCCGAAGCGCCGAGCCGCGCCTATGCCTTCGGCGCGGGCACCATCGTACCGCCGTCCGAGCTCTCCGAGGAGATCCTCCGGGCGTCTCCCCCGCGGCCGTCCGGGCCGGTGGTCTCGCACGGCGCGCCGCCGATCCTGGACAAAGGCGCGCCCGGCCGGCCAGTGGCCGCGCGTGGCCCCGCGAGCCCGATGCCATCCCCGACCGCGCAGAACCCGACCGCGCGGACCCCGACCGCGCCGACCTCGTCGCGGGCCGTCCTCCCGAGCACGGGCACCGGATCGATGCCGGTCCCGAGCGCCGCGGCGAAGGGCGGCATGTCCGACCTCACGCGGCCCGCGCCGTCGTCTTCCCAGCAGTCCTCGCCGCGGCCCTCGGGGCCGACCACCGGCGCGCCCCGGATCGACGGCGGCCCCCGGGTCGACGGGGGGCCGGCCGTGGGCCGGGTGCAGACCAGCCCCGCGGCGGCGGAGCCGAGCTTCAGCCCGGCTGCGTCCAGCACGCCGCGGAGTGACGGGCCGGCCGTGGCCGCGCGTCGGCCACCCCCCGGGTCGACCCCCATGGGCCCCATCCTCGACCCCATCTCCGATGGCGACGAGTCCGAGGCCACCGTGGTCGCCGGCTTCCGCCCGTCGGGCCCCTCGATCCCCGTCGACCTGCTCGCGGATGACCGTCCGATCCGCCCTTCGTCGCCCTCGCCGGCGATCCGCGCGACCGGCCCCACGGCCAGCGTGTTGGACGACGAGGAGCCCGTTGCCGGCACCGGCCGCCGCCTCCTCCTGCCGATGGTCCTCGGCCTCGGAGCGCTCGTCGTCACCGCGCTCGTCATCTTGAGCGTCGGCCTGTACGTGATGCGCCCCGGCATCGAAGAGGTCGACCTGCCCGCGCCCACCGAGGTCGCGCCGCCCGTCGAGCCCGCACCCGTCGCTCCCCCGCCGGCGGCGCCGCCCGTCGAGCCCGCACCCGTGACACCGCCCCCGGCGGTCGAGCCCGCGCCGCCCGTCGCCGCGCCGGTCGCGCCGACCCCGACACCCGAGCCGGCGGCCCGCGCCACGCGCCCCCCGTCCTCCACCAGCGCCGCCTCGACCACCGCTCCTTCGACCCCCGCCCCCAGCACCCGGACGCCCGAGCCCGAGCCCGAGGACGACGCCCCCGTGCGCATCGCCTCTCGCGCGCCCGAGCCCACGCCCGAGCCGGCCGCCACGGCGACACCCACGCCCACACCGACCCCCACGGCCACGTCCACGCCGCCCGCCGCTCCCGCCGCGGCGGCCGCGTTCTTCCGGGTCGAGTTCCAGGCCGGCGATCCGTCGATCACCGCCCTCGAGGTCAAGTGCGTCCAGGGCACGGGAACGGGCCTCTCCGTGGTGCTCGACCAGGTGCCGAAGGGCAACTGTCGCGTGACCGGACGCGGCGGGGACGCGCCCCTCATCACGATGGTCACCGTCGTGGCCGATCGGAGCTACACCTGCTTCGGTGGCCGCGCTCCTTCCTGCAAGTAGAGGCCGCGCCCGTATGCTGCACGTTCTCCTGCTCCTCCCGTTGCTCGGGTGCGACATGGGCCTGCCGGACCTCGGGGAGCTCCTCGGCACGAACGAGCCCGTAGCGGCCACGCCGGCCGGGCCCGCCGCCAAGGACACGTCCGCGCAGGTCGCCGACATCCGCGCGGTGTTGCGCTCCGGCAAGGCCGCCGACGCCGCGAAGGCCGCCGAGGCCCTCCTCGCCGCGCACCCCGAGGAGGACGCCGTCTGGGAGCTGGTCGAGCTCGCGGCGATCCGCGGCGGCGTGGCGGGCGAGCTGGTCGACCGCCTGTCGGCGGACCAGGCCATCGGTGGGCGCGTTGACCGCCACCACGCCCTCCGCGGCGTGCTCGCGGTCGAGGCGAACCGCCTGGGGGACGCGATCAACGCCGCCCGCGCGCTCCGTCCGGTCGCCCCGGGGGACGCGGCGGCGATCTTCGCGCTCGCGACGGCCAAGGGCGCGCCGACCCCGGATGATTTGACGCCGGCGGAGAAGGGCCTGCTCGCGGCGCGAAGCGCGGGCGTGGGGCTCGACGCGCAGGTGGAGGCCCTGCCTGGCTGGCGCGTGGCGCTGGTGCGCGCGGAGGCACGGCTGGCGCGTGGCGATCGTGCGGGCGCCGCCCTCGAAGCCGCGGTCGCCGAAGCGGGCGGGCCGCGTGCGCGCGGGCTGGGCTCCCTGGTGCGGATCCGCGCGGCGGCCACCGCCGACGAGGCCTGGGCCGCGGCCGAGTCCAGCGCGCGCGCCGCGCTCGAAGAGGGCGACGCCCTCGGGGTCGCCGAGATCCTCGACGCCGTGCTCCCGGTCGCGTTGGGGGGGTGGAAGGCGAGCGTCGTCGCGACCGCGGCGACCGAGCTCCGCGGCAAGCTGACGGATGCCGGCAACGGCGAGGCCGCGGCGCGGGTGGCGGTCGTCGAGGCCGAGGCCGCGCTCCGCGCGGGCATGCCGGTCCGGGCGCGAGAAGCCGCGCGCCTCGCCGTCGCGCTCCCGGCCCTCTCGGTCCGGGCCAGCTGGACCCTCGCGCTCACCAGCGCCGCCCTCGGCCTCCCCGCCGACGTCGACGCGGCCGCGTCCGCCCTCGCCGAGCCCCGCGCCGGCGCCGCGCGCGATCTCGCCAAGGCCCTCCGCGGACAGTCCCCGACCCTCCCGTCCCCCGGCCTCGAAGGTGCCGACGCCGCGCACCAGGCCCTCCTCGGCGCCGGGTGGCTCGCGGATCCGCGCGCCGCCTACGCCACCGCGGCGCTGGCCGCCGAACCTCTCGCGCCCGACCTCGCCGCGTGGGCCCGCCTCGCCGTCGGCGACGCGCCGGTCGCGCTCACGGCGGATGCGACCCCCTCGTTGCGCGCCGAGCACGCCGCGCGCGCCTGGCTCGCCTCTGGCGTCGCGACCCCCGCGCTGCCCGGTGACCTGCCGCACCCCGGCGCGACCGGCTGGAACGCGCTGTTCGCCGGCACCCCCGCCGCGGCCGACGCTCCGGGGATCGCGGCCTGGTCGCGCCTGCGCGCCGCGCTGGACGCCGCGGACACCGCCGCCGCCGCCAAGGAGCTCGGGGCCCTCTCCATCGTCGTCCCCGCGTGGCGCACCGGCCCCTGGGCGCCCATCGCCCGGCTGGACGGGCCCCGCCCCGAGGACCTCGACGCTGACGCCGCGCGCAGCGCCCGCGGCGCCGACCCGCTCCCGTTCGCCGTGGTCCACCACGGGTGGGACGCCCGCGTCCAGACGAGCGAGCTGCGCTGGTCGCGCGGCATCGCGCCGTTTCCCCCCACCGCCACGCCCGAGCAGCGCGCGGCCGTGTGGGACGCCGCCGCCGCGCATCGCGCCGGCGTGGTCGCCGCGTTCATGGGCCACGGCACCTGGCCCGCGGCCGCCGCGACCACCCTGGAGGAGGCCGAGAAGGCTGCCGGGCTCGCGCGCTTCGCGCCGCCGTCGTTGGCCGCCCTCCGCACCACGCTCGACGGCGACGCGATCGTGTCGTTCCGCATCGTGCCGAACGGCGTCGAGACGCTCTACGTGGGCGAGGAGAAGGGCAAGCTCGCGCTCCTCCCGGCGTCCCTGCCACGGGACACGGGCGCGATGCTCGCGTCGCTGCGCGCCGGGGAGTCCGTCGTCGCGCAAGGCGACCGCCTCCGCGAGACCGTGATCGACGGCGCGATGGACGTGCTCCTCGGGGTCGGCCGCTACATGGTCGTGGGCCCCGCGCCCGTGGGCCTCCTCCCCATCGCCGCGATGCCGGAGCAGGCGGACGGCCTGCGCTTCCTCGCGTCCATCCGCCACGTCGGGTACCTGCCCGACCTCGACTCGGTGCTGCCGCCCGTGGTCGCGGTCGAGCCCGAGATGGGCATGACCTTGTTCGCGCTGTGTGCGGACCCCGTCGAGTCCCTCGCCGTGCGGCGCGTCTATCCCGACGCCCAGGTGCTCGAAGGGCCCGCGGCGACCGTCGCCGCGTTCCGCGCCAACGCCGGCACGGCACGGTTCGTCCACGTCGGCGGCTTCCCCGTCACGGCGGACGGCGGCTTCCAGCTGGCCGACGGTCCGCTCACGCTCGGCGACATCGCCGCGTTGCCGCTCCAGGCGCGCGGCGTGCTCATCGGCGGCGGGCAGGACCCCGCGGTCATCGCCGGCCGCATCGCCGCGTTTCGCCAGGCGGGCGCCACGGACGTGATGGTCGAGGGCTGGTCGATCGAGAGCGACCTGCGCGGGCCCATCCTGATGCACTTCTGGGAGGGGCTGAACCGACGGTACAGCGCCAGCCGCTCCCTCTCGGAGGCCCGCACCCTGGCGCTCCGCGAGGTCGGCGAGGCGAGCGTGCCCCCGGCCTCCTGGGGCGGGTTCTTCGTGTCCGGGCGGCCCTAGAAGTAGCCGTTGCCCGCGCCCTTCCTGCTCGCGGTCGCCGCCGCCGTCGCCGCGTCGCCCGTCTTGGGCCCCTCGGGCTGGACGTGGCTCGGCCCCCTCCCGCCCGCGCCCGATCCGCGTCACGACGCCGCGCGCGACTCGGTCGTGTTCGAGCCCGGCAGCTGCACGGTCGAGGTCGGCCGCGTCGACCTCGACGGGGGCCCCGGCAACCGCGACCTGCGCCTCGCTCGCGTGTGGGACGGGGCCGGGTGGCGCTGGGCCGACGACTGGCAGGTGCGCGACGGGCGCCTGATCCGGCCGGGCCAGGCGCCGGTGCCGATCGGCGCCGGGGGCCGCGTCGGGGACGAGGCGATCACGCACGACGCGGCCGGCCGCGTCGTCTCGCGGAGGCGTGGCGGTCGCGTCGTCGAGGTGCTGCGGGACCCGGGCGGCGCCTTCCGCGGCATGCGGAGCGGCGCCGTCGAGGTGAGCCTCGCGGAGGGGGATGCCGCGCGCGGCGTCGCGAGTGATGGGCGTGAGGTCCGGTGGCGGTGGGAGGGCACGGAGCTCCGCAGCGTGGCGGACGCCGGCGGTGTGACGAGCCTGTACACCTACATGGGCGGCCGGCTCGCGACGATCGGGTGGGCGGACGGCGGGCGCGTCACCGTGGACGTGACGCCGACCCGCACGCGCCTCTCCGGCACCGGCGGCGCCTGGGCCTGTGCGCGGCGCACCGTCGTGAGCGACGCGAGCACGTACGGGCGCGTGAGCATCGACGGGCCGGCGGGGACCTGGACGTTGGAGGAGGTGGGCGCGGTGCGGTCGGTCACGGACCCCGCGGGCGGCACGACCCGGACCCGGTGGGGGGAGGGGAGGCTCGTGGGGTGGACCGATCCGCGCGGCGGCGAGACCCGGCTGGAGCGGGACGCGCAGGGGCGCCTCACCGGCGTGACCGATCCGTCGGGCGCGCGGTGGGGGCTGGCGTGGGCGGAGGCCGGTCTGGTCGGCGTGGTCGCCCCGGACGGGGCCCGCTGGGGCATCGGAAGGGACGCGGAGGGCGCGGTGGTGCGGGTCGACGAGCCCTCGGGGCGGTCCGCGGAGTGGGAGCGCGACACGGCCGGCCGCGTGCGTGGCGTGCGCGTCGGCGCGGCGCGGTGGGGCCACACGCGGGACGCGGCGGGGCGGCTCCTCGCGCTCGTCGATCCCGTGGGCGCGCGGCTGGATGTGGTCCGGGACGCCGCGGGCGCCGTGGTCCAGGTCCGCGACGGCGCGGGCGGCGCGTGGGGCTTGGCGCGCAACGGAGGTGGGCAGGTCGTCGCGGTGATCGATCCCGGCGCCGCGCGGTGGGAGATCAGCCGGGACGCGCTCGGGCGGACGGCGGGCGTCCGCGATCCGACCGGGGCATGGGCCAGGTGGACCCGGCGCGACACCGGCGCCGTCGAGCGGATCACGCTGGCGAGCGGCGTGTGGGCGTTGCTCTGGAACGGCGCGGGGGCGCTCGCCGGCGTGCGGGATCCGCAGGGGCAGACGACCGGTTGGGCGCGCGACGCCCTCGGTCGGGCGCGTGCGGTCCACCGCGCGGATGGCAGCGTGGTGCGGCTCGACCGGGACGGCGCAGGCGATCTGATCGCGGTGGACAACGTGCGTGTGCGTCGCGACGCAGCGGGCCGCCCCCTGGCGGTCGAGCAGGGCGCGGGAGACCAGGGCCTCTACTGGGACCTCGACGCGGCCGGCCACGTCGTCGGGGTCACCGCGCCCGGCGTCGGGCTCGGGCTCGGCCGGGAGCCGGGGGGCGCGATCCGGGAGGTGCGGGTCGTCGGGAGCGCGCCGGTGCGGCTCACACGCGACGCTCAGGGCCGGGTGGTGCGCGCGGAGGATGGCTCGGCGGCGGAGTTGGTGCGCGACGCCTCGGGGCGGATCACCGCCCTGCTGCGGACCGGGAGCCCACGGCTGCGGATCGAGCGCGACATGCGCGGGCTCCCGGCGCGGTTCGTCCTCGGCGACCGCACGTGGACCGTGGGACGAGACGCCGTCGGCCGCATCGTGACGGTCGATGCGCCGGGCGGTGTTCGCCTCGGCGTGGACCGTGACGTGGGGGGGCGCCCGCGGCTCGCACGGTTCCCCACCGGCGCCCTCGCGCGCTTCGATCGGCGCGACGACGGCGTCACCATCTCGCTCGCGGACCGCGACGGCGCCGAGCTCGGCCGCGCCGGGGCCACCGTGGGCGCGACCGGGCTGCTGAACCGCCTCGAGGCCGCGGCCACGTGGCTCTTCCGGCGCGATCCGCTCGGCACGCTCGTGGCCGTCGAGTCGGACACGGAGGCCTGGTCCAGCGCGCCCGACGGGGTCGAGGGCCCCGGCGGGGCCTACGTGCGGTACGACGCGACGGGGCGCCCCCGCGAGTCGCGCGCGCCAGCCGGGTGGGGCGCGTGGGGCACCAGCGCGGCTCCGCTGACGTACACGCTCGACGAACACGGCGCCATCGAGGCCATCGGCGGCACCGCCCTCCGCTATGACGGCCTCGGGCGCCTCGTCGCGTGGGACGGTCCGGCCGGAGCCGGCGTGGTCGCGCGGGACGCCCTGGGCCGGATCGCGCGGGTGGGGCGCACCCCGGTGGACGGGTGGGATCTGCTGCTCTCCGTCGGCACCGAGGTGCGCGCCGAGGTGCCCGGGATCGCGGTCGGGCGCGTGGGGGGCGGAGTGCTGTTCGATCCGCGCGGCGCCCCCCTGTTCGCGCTGCCGGGCGGGCTGGTGGCCACCGCGCCGGGCGGCGGCTTCTACGCGGGCGAGAGCCGCGCCTTCGAGACGGGCCCCCTCGAGTCCGGCGCGGCGGGGCGGCTCCGCGTCGCGAAGGACGGGGCGCTGCTCGGGCTCGTCGACGCGCTCGATCCGGTGTCCGGCCAGCCGCTGGGCGTGTCGATGACCTGGCCCTGGGCGCCACGCGCCTGGGAGGCCACCCCCACCGCGTCGCCCCTGGTGGACGCCGACACCGCCGCCATCGGCCTGCCCTGGGATCCCGGTCCCTGGTCGGCCGGCTCGCCCTGGTCCGATCCGCTCGCGCTCCTCGTGGCGGCCGGAGAGCTCCCCGACGGGGGCGCCCGGACCCCCGCCGCGCCGGGCCTGCCGTGGCTGCCCGCGTCCTTCGCACCCGTACGGCCGGCGCCGGTGCCCGACCAGTTCGGATCGCCGTTCGAGGAGGAGCCGATCGTGGCGTGGGTCCTCGACCACGCGCGCGCCCCGTCCACGGCGCCCGCGCCCGAGGCCCTGGCTGCCGTGCTCCTGGCGGCTTCCGTGGCGCCGTGGATGGAGACCGCGCCGGCGCTGACGCCGCCGCTGCCCGCCGAGCTCCGCGGGCCGTAGCGGCTATTCGAAGAGGAAGCGGTATTGCTTCACGCCGTCCGCCTCGGTCCAGAAGCCGACGGTGAGCTGCATCGCGACGGCCTGGAGGTTCCGCGTGGGGGCCGGGAAGAGGAGCACGCCGGAGCGGTCCCCCTTGCGGGCGTCGGTGCCGAGGTAGGCGCGCCGGAAGTCGTCCGCGTTGCGGATGCGCAGCGAGAGGTTCGCCGGGGCGCCGACCCGCAGCTCCTCGCGGGCGCCGGTCAACAGGTGCACCAGCAGGTCGTCCGGCTGGGCGACGGCGAGGAAGGTCTGTTCGGTGTCGTTCACGGCGAGCTCGGTGTGCGCGGGACTCCAGCGGGTCTCGCGGTCGGAACGCACCTCGATGCGCCAGAGGTAGCCCACGGCGTCGTTGAAGAGGCGGGCCGTGCCGTCCGGCCACTCGTTCCAGGGCTGGCCCTCGGCGAGCACGGGCGCCACGGTCACGGAGAAGTGCTCCTGGCCCTGGGTCTGCGGCGTGTACGACACCACGGGCCCGGGCACGGTGTCACGGTCGAGGTAGTCGCGGCGCATCGCCTCGGTCGCGGCGTCGAAGATTTGCCGCTCGATCGAAACCCGGGACGATGCGGGTACATCGCCGGGAACGGCGGAGCGGGCGCAGCCCGCGAGGAGCAGAAGTACGGCCCAGGGGGGGCAACTGGAGGGCAAATCAGTCTCCGAGGCTTGCGCGCTTCACTGGACGCAGTATATTCGCCGCGCCTCACGGTGGGTGTAGCTCAGTTGGTAGAGCACTGGTTTGTGGCACCATAGGTCGCGGGTTCAAATCCCGTCATCCACCCCACCCCTTCTCTGATTCGAACGTTTCGTGGGCCTCTAGCTCAACTGGTAGAGCATCGGACTCTTAATCCGCAGGTTCCGGGTTCAAGCCCCGGGGGGCCCACCACCTTCTTCCCCAACGTCGTCCAATCCGGCGCGCCGAGGCCCTCGTGGTCTCGGGCGCCGGACACGCGTCCGGGGCACTCGCGGCGGCACCGTCGCGTGCCTCTGCGTTTGGTCTGTCCGCGAGAATGGCGGAACTGGCAGACGCGCCGGACTTAGGATCCGGTGGGGAAACCCGTGGGGGTTCAACTCCCCCTTCTCGCACCATCCCCGTCCTACATGCTCCCGCGAGGCACCGATGTCCCACCAGGTGGACCAGATCTCCGCGTTCCAGAAGCGCCTCCAGTTCTCGGTCCCGTCGACCGAGGTCGACAAGAAGATCGGCGAGGCCTTCCGGGTTCTCTCCCAGCGCGTGAACATCCCGGGGTTCCGCCGCGGCAAGGTGCCGCGCAAGGTGCTCGACCAGCGCTACGGCCGCCAGATCCGCAGTGACGTGGCGTCCGACCTGATCAACAACGAATTCCGCCAGGCCGCGCTCGACATCGAGTTCCTCGGCCAGCCCGAAGTCGACCGCTCCGACCTGCTCGAGGGCACCGACTTCAACTTCTCCATCACGGTGCAGGTCAAGCCCGCGGTCGAGGTCAAGGACTACACGGGCGTCAAGGTCGACTTCCCGGTCCCCTCCGTCACGGAAGACCAGGTGGACCTGCTCGTCTCCCGCCGCCTCCAGGGCCAGTCCCGCCTCGTCGAGGTCGAGGGTGACCGCGTGGTCGCACGTGGCGACCTCGCCCTGACCGAGATCGTCCTCATCGAGGACGGTGTCGAGAAGACGATCGAGAGCGGCACCATGGTGAACACCGCGGGCGATCGCTACTACACCGGCGTCGAGACGCTCCTCGTCGGCCTCGCCAAGGGCGAGACCAAGACCGGCACCGTGACCTTCGGCGCGAACGCCGGCATGGACTCGCTCCGTGGCCGCACCGTCGAGCTCCGGGTGACCGTGCTCGGCATCCAGGTCTCCCAGGTGCCCGAGCTCACGGACGCAGTCGCGGCCGAGCTCGGCTACGAAGGTGGCGTCGAGGCCATGCGCGCCGCGCTCCGGATGGAAGAGGAGACCCGTGCGAACGAGGCCTCCCGCAACGTCGCCCGCGTGAACCTGCTCCAGAAGCTCATCGGCACGCACAGCTTCGACGTTCCGCCCGCCATGGTCGACAGCCACCTGCAGCTCCTTCTCGAGGAGCTCCGCATCCAGGCGGCGTACCGCGGTCGTGACCCCCGCTCCATCCGCTACTCCGAAGCGCAGATGGCCGACCTCCGCCAGCGCGCCGACTTCGCCGCCCGCGCTTCGCTCCTCCTCGAGGGCGTCGCCAAGGCGGAGGACATCGAGATCACGAACGACGATCTCGAGGCCAAGTACCAGGAGATCGCCGACATGCGCGGCCAGCGCGTCGAGGCCATCCGTGGCTACTTCGCCAAGGACAACGCGATCGGCGAGCTGAAGAAGCGCCTCCTCGAGGAGCGCACGCTCGACTGGTTGCTCGAGCGCGCCGAGCTGGTCGACGTGGCCGGCACCGACAACGACTCGGCCCCCGCGCTCGACGCGATCGAGGCCGCCGCGCCCGAAGCCGAAGCGGAAGCGGCTCCCAAGGCCGCCAAGGCCAAGGCCGCCCCCAAGGCCAAGGCGCCCAAGGCCGAGGCTGCCGCCGAGGCTCCCGAGGCCGCCGCCGAGGCCGCCCCCACGAAGCCGAAGGGCAAGGCCAAGGCTGCTGAGGCCGCCGCCGAGGCTCCCGAAGCCGCCGCGGAAGCCGCCCCCGAGAAGCCCAAGGCCAAGTCCAAGGCGAAGAAGACCGAGGAGTAGTCCGCGGGGGGCCCCCCCGGACCACCATCGAAGGCCGCGCCGAAGCACTGGCGCAAGCTCAGGCGCTGGTCG
>JAZKFH010000027.1:44313-166547 GCA_040386535.1 Myxococcota bacterium
CGCGCCCGACTCCGGGCGCGGCCTTCTTCGTTCTGCCTCCTCATTGGCCGGAGCGGCCTCGTTCGCCGCCGCGGCCTCGGCCGCAGCCCGGTCACAGCCGTCGAGCGTCAATTCGAGAAATCCTCGGCATGCGGCTAGCGCTCCGAGGGTTCCGACTCGCCCTCGTCCACGCGTACCCGCGCGTCGGGACCGTCTCCTGTGAGGCATTGGCCGACCAGGAAGCAAGGGCGTTACGTTCTCGGGATTCAAAGGAACTGCCTTGTCCATCGACCCCGTCAACAGCTACCTGATCCCCACCGTCATCGAGCAGACCCACCGCGGCGAGCGCGCGTGGGACATCTACTCGATGCTGTTGAAGGACCGCATCATCTTCCTCGGGTCCGCGATCAACGATCAGATCGCGAACGTGATCGTGGCGCAGCTCCTGTTCCTGGAGTCCCAGGATCCCGAGCGGGACGTGTTCCTGTACATCCAGAGCCCCGGTGGCGTCATCACCGCCGGCATGGCGATCTACGACACCATGAACTACATCAAGCCCGACGTGCAGACGATCTGCATGGGGCAGGCCGCGTCCATGGGCGCGGTGCTCCTCGCGGCGGGCGCCAAGGGCAAGCGGCGCATCCTCCCGCACGGGCGGGTGCTCATCCACCAGCCCCTCGGTGGTGCGCAGGGCCAGGCGACCGACATCGAGATCCAGGCCAAGGAGATCATCCGCGTGAAGCGTGAGCTGAACGACATCCTTGCGCTTCACACGGGCCAGGATCGCGAGCGCATCGCCAAGGACCTCGAGCGCGACTACATCATGACCGCCGAAGAGTCGCTCAAGTACGGCATCGTCGACGAGATCATCATGAACAAGGGTGGCGCTGCCGGCATCCCCAAGTAGCGGCTGCCGAAGGGGTGGGCTCGGGGGGATCGCCCTCCAGCCCCCGCCTGCCTATCGGAACACTGGTCTTCGCAAGTCTGTTCTTCCAAATGCTGGCCCCGGAACATTGGCCAGGAGGCCGCCTGTGAACAGGAAATCGCGCGAGAAGGACCTGACGTGCTCCTTCTGCGGCAAGTCCCAGAAGGACGTGCGCAAGCTCATCGCGGGCCCTTCCGTCTACATCTGTGACGAGTGTGTCGAGCTCTGCAACGACATCATCACGGAGGAGTACGAGCGGGAGGATTACTACGCCACCCGGGCGATGGTCCCCAAGCCGGTCGAGATCAAGCGCCACCTGGACGACTACGTGGTCGGCCAGGAGCGGGCGAAGAAGATCCTCTCCGTCGCGGTGCACAACCACTACAAGCGCATCGACAGCCGCTCCACGCGGGACGACGTCGAGCTCCAGAAGAGCAACATCCTGCTCATCGGGCCGACCGGCACCGGGAAGACCCTTCTGGCGCAGACCCTCGCGCGCTTCCTGAACGTTCCCTTCACCATCTGCGACGCGACCTCGCTGACCGAGGCCGGGTACGTCGGTGAGGACGTGGAGAACGTCGTCCTGTCGCTGTTCCAGGCGGCCGAGTACAACGTCGAGCGCGCGGTCAAGGGCATCATCTACATCGACGAGATCGACAAGGTGGCCCGCAAGGGAGAGAACCCCTCGATCACCCGCGACGTGTCGGGGGAGGGCGTGCAGCAGGCCCTGCTCAAGATCATCGAGGGCACGGTCGCGAACGTGCCGCCCAAGGGCGGGCGCAAGCACCCCCAGCAGGAGTTCCTGCAGATCGACACCTCGAACATCCTGTTCATCTGCGGCGGGGCGTTCGTGGGGCTCGACAAGATCGTCGAGCAGCGCATCAACAAGGGCGGCGTCGGTTTTGGCGCCAGCGTCAAGTCGCAGGAGAAGCTCAAGACGGGCGAGCTCCTGAGCCTCATCGAGACCGAGGACCTGCTGCGCTTCGGCATGATCCCCGAGTTCATCGGCCGCCTCCCCATCGTCGCCACGCTGGACGAGCTCGATGAGCACGCCCTCATCGACATCCTCACCCGTCCGCGCAACGCCCTGGTCAAGCAGTACCAGAAGCTGTTCGAGATGGAGAACGTCTCGCTCAAGCTCACCGAGCCCGCGCTCTTCGCCATCGCCAAGGAGGCGGTCAAGCGCAAGACCGGGGCCCGCGGCCTGCGCTCGATCGTCGAAGAGCTGCTCCACGACGTAATGTACGAATTGCCCGGGAAGAGCAACGTACGCGAATGTGTCATCACGGACGAAGTCGTCGGGCGAAAGAAGGACCCGATCCTGGTCTATGAAAACGAGGGCGAGTGGGCCCGATAGCGGAGGCCATTGATGTTCTTTCGTGAGCGGCGCAATGCAGGATCTCCTGGCGGTGCCGGAGGGGCCGGGGGGGTCCGGAAGTTGCCGCTGCTCCCCTTGCGGGAGCTGGTCGTCTTCCCCCACTCGGCGGTGTCGTTCATCGTCGGGCGGGAGAAGTCGATCGCGGCGCTGAACGAGGCGGTCCGCACCGACAAGGAGATCTTCCTCGCCGCCCAGCGGGAGGCGCTGACCTCCGAGCCGGGCCCCGATGATGTACACGCCATCGGGACGATCGCCACCGTCGTCCAGGTGATGCGCCTCCCCGACGCCAAGCTCAAGGTGCTGGTCGACGGGCGGCGGCGCGGGCGGATCCTGCGGTTCTCCAACGACGAGGACTGCTTCCGCGTCGAGGTCGAGGAGCTCGAGGAGGTCGCCACCAGCGGCCCCGAGGTCGACGCGCTGCTCCGGGCCGTGCGTGCCTCGTTCGAGGAGTACGCCCGCCTGAACAAGACCATCCCGCCGGAGACCCTCCTCGCCGTCGGCGCCATCGACGACGCGGGCCGGCTGGCCGACACGCTCGCGCGCCACATGTCGCTCAAGACCGAGCTCTGCCAGGAGGTGCTCGAGATCGAGGATCCGCTGCCGCGGCTCGAACGCGTGCAGAAGGTGCTCCAGGCCGAGATCGAGATCCTGCAGGTCGAACGCAAGATCAAGACCCGCGTGCAGAAGCAGATGGAGCGCTCCCAGAAGGAGCACTACCTCAACGAGCAGATGCAGGCGATCCAGAAGGAGCTCGGCGAGAAGGACGAGTTCCGCCTGGAGCTCCAGGAGCTCGAGGCCCGCATCTCCGAGAAGCGGCTCTCCGACGAGGCCGCCGACCGCGTGTCACGCGAGCTCCGCAAGCTCAAGATGATGAACCCGATGAGCGCCGAAGCGGCGGTGGTCCGCAACTACATCGACTGGATCGTGTCGATGCCGTGGGACCACTTCACCGAGGACCGCATCGACGTGGCCGAGGCGAGCCGCGTGCTCGACGCCGACCACTTCGGGCTCCGCAAGGTCAAGCAGCGCATCCTGGAGTACCTCTCCGTCGTGTCGCTGGTGCAGCGCATGAACGGGCCGATCCTGTGCCTCGTGGGGCCTCCCGGCGTGGGAAAGACCTCCCTGGCGCGCTCCATCGCGCGGGCTACCGATCGCAAGTTCGTTCGCGTGGCGCTGGGCGGCGTGCGGGACGAGGCCGAGATCCGCGGCCATCGGCGCACGTACATCGGCGCCATGCCGGGCAAGATCGCGCACGGCCTGAAGAAGGCGGGCTCGTCCAACCCGGTGTTCCTGCTCGACGAGATCGACAAGATGAGCTCGGATTTCCGCGGCGATCCGAGCGCGGCCCTGCTCGAGGTGCTCGATCCCGAGCAGAACACCACGTTCAATGACCACTACCTCGATCTCGACTACGACCTGTCGCGGGTCATGTTCGTGTGCACGGCCAACACGCTCTCCGGCATCCCGACCCCGCTGCTCGATCGCCTCGAGATCGTGCGGCTCGCCGGGTACACCGAGGCCGAGAAGCTGGCGATCGCGCGGCGGTACCTCATCCCGAAGCAGATGGAGGCGAACGGCCTGAAGCCGACCAACATCCGCGTGTCGAAGGAGGCCGTGACCCGCGTGGTGCGCGAGTACACGCGCGAGGCCGGCGTGCGCAACCTGGAGCGGGAGCTCGCGGGGGTATGCCGCAAGGTGGCCCGCCAGGTGGTGATGAAGGGCGCGGACACCCGCGTCCGCATCGACAGCGCCGCGGTCGAACGCATGCTGGGCGTCCCGCGGTTCCGCTTCGGCCGCATCGGCGTGAGCGACGAGTACGGCTTCGTGAACGGCCTCGCGTGGACCAGCGCCGGCGGCGTGATGGTGCCCATCGAGGCGATGGTCGTGCCGGGCGGCGGCAAGACCACGATGACCGGCCAGCTCGGGAGCGTGTTCCGCGAGAGCTGCGAGGCCGCCATCACCTACATGCGCAGCCGCAGCGAGCCCCTGGGGCTCGAGAAGGACTTCTGGGCGCGCCTCGATGTCCACGTGCACGTCCCCGACCTCTGGGGCGTGGACGGGCCGAGCGCGGGCATCACCCTCGCGACAGCCGTGGTGAGCGCGGTGTGCCGGCTCCCGGTGCGGCGCGACGTCGCCATGACGGGGGAGATCACCCTGCGCGGGCACGTGCGCCCCATCGGTGGGCTCAAGGAGAAGCTGCTCGCAGCGGTGCAGGCCGGCGTGCGGCGTGTGCTCATCCCGAAGGAGAACGAGAAGGACCTCCGCGACATCCCCAGGATGGTCAAGGAGCGCCTCGAGATCATCCCCGTGGAGCACATGGACGAGGTGTTGAAGCAGGCGCTGGCCGTACGCGGCACCGACGACATCTTCACGAACCTCGCGCGGGCCCGCGCCGCGGAACATCCCGCTTCCGCCGTGGCAGAAGAGGGGCCGATGCCCTCCTGAGGCGGGCGGGGGGCCGGGGAGAGAGACAGAAATCTCCTCTCGCACCCCCCGAGCGCCTTGACGCTCCGTAGGTGCCCGGGTACATGGTTGGGGCTTGCTCGGCACGGGTCTCGCGGGCGGATAGCTCAGCGGGTAGAGCAGTACCCTTACAAGGTACGGGTCGCAGGTTCGAGCCCTGTTCCGCCTACCACCTCGTCGATGTCGGTTTTGGAGCGGTAGTTAAGTTGGTTATAACGCCGGCCTGTCACGCCGGAGGCCGCGGGTTCAAGTCCCGTCCGCTCCGCCATCCCTGAACGGCGCCACCTTCCTCCGGGAAAGTGGCGCCGTTCTTCTTTGCGGCATCGATGGATTCGGCAAGTCCATCGAAGGGTTTCCTGAAGTCGACCGCGAGCGAGTCGCCGCGGAATTCCGAGTTCAAGCAGAGAAAATCCAGGAGGCGGCGCTTGTCGGGGGCCTCCGCGGATTCGTAGATATCGAAGGCCGCTTCTGCGAGTTCAAGCAGGAGCACCCCTTGATCGGCGTAGGCGTGGTCGGCCCGGTCGTGCTGCTCGATCTCCTCCCGGTGCCGAGCCATCTCCTCCCGCCACCCGTTCGACCGGGTCTGGTACTCCTCGATGGTGATGCGGCCGTCAAGGCGGTCGTCGTAGGCGACCTCGAGCCTGCGCTGCAGGGTCGTGATCTGCTTCTGCCGCTGGGCGAGGGCCTCCTTGTGGAAGCGCTGCTCCTCCTCCCGCGAGGACTTGAGCCCCGTCTTGATCCACTCCAGCACGATGCCTCCGAGCTGGAGGCGGCGGAGTTCGCCGGCGAACATCAAGCCGAGGGTCTTCTCGGTCACGAACTTCGGCTTCCGGCCGAATCGCTGGCAGCCGTTGCAGTGGTAGTAGACGTACTTCTCCTTCTGGATCTCGCCGACGAGGAGGCGCTTGTGGCCCTCGGCTGCGCAGACGCCGCAGTGGACGAGGCCGTTGAAGGCGAACTCGTGCTTCTTCACCGCGGTGTGCGTGGTGCCCCGCCCTTCGCGGATGTCCTGCACGCGCGCCCAGAGCTCCGGCGTGACCAGCGGAGGGTGCGACCCCCGGTGCCAGGTGTCGAGCCAGCGATACTCGCCCTTGTAGAGGGGGTTGCGCAGGATCAGGTGGATGGCGCTGATGTGGAGCGGGTTCCCGCTCTTCCACGAGACCATGCCCTGCTTCCCGGCCTCCTTGACGAGGTCCTTGAGGGTGTAGCGCCCCGTCGCGTACAGCTCGAACATGCGCTTGGCGAACGGGCCGGTCGCCGGATCGACGTCGATGATCCGCTTCCCGTCGGCACGGGTGACGTTGGCGTAGCCGAACGGCGCGGGGCCGGGCCAGATGCCCTGCTCGGCCTTCTCCTGCAGGCCCTTCCGCACCTCCTCGGAGAGGTTGTCCACGTAGTTCTTGGCCATCAGGACCTTGATCCCGTGGATGAACTTCTCGGAGGAGCGCGAGTCGTCCGACAGGACGACGCCCTCCTTCACGAGGTGGATCTCGATGTCCATCGCGTCGAGCGCGACCCAGTCCTTCAGGTTGCGGTAGAGGCGGTCGGTCTTCTCGACCAGCAGCACCTTGCAGCTGGTGTTCTGCTTGAGCCAGGCGAGCATCTTCCCGAAGTTCTGCCGCCCGGCGCGCTTCGCCGTCTCCACGTCGGTGAACTCTTCGGCGATCCGCAGGCCGTGCTCCTCCGCGTAGCCCCGGAGGAGCTTCTGCTGGGCCGGGATGCTGAAGCCCTCCTTCTCCTGGTCGCGTGAGGAGACACGGGCGTACAGGACGGCCGAGGCGAAGGCCTTCACCACCGGGCGCGCCGGGGACCGGGAGGAAGACTGGTCGGACTTGCGGGAGGCGGTGCGGGGCATTCTGGCTCCGGTCGGGGACGGGGAGGGCGTACTTACCCGCATTGTAGTTGACATAACGTCAACGGGTCTGGCAAGGGGGCATGCCGACGAGGGCGGTCATTTCCTGGTCGTGGCCGTAACGCTGGTCTTGCGAGTGGACAACCGTTCAGGTACACCGGCAGCACACAGGGTCGAACCTCAATGCGCCTCGCGTCGTATCCGGACACTCCTCGGGCCATCCGGCTGTTCCCCTCACACGCTCTTCAAAGGCTGGTTCTCCGCCATGCAGCGGCATGCGAAACGCGGGGCCTCGACCTCGCCGCCGTTGAGGGTGAGGACGACGGGACGGTCACCGAGTGGCTCGCCAAGTGCGAGGGCGTGTTGCCGGCGCCCCTCTCCGACGACCTCGAGCGAATCGACGAGCTGACCACCGATGGCGGGGCGGCGCTCCTCATGGAGGCCGGCGCGCGGTCGGGCGTAGACGTGTGCGCGCTCGGCCTCGACCCGCTGGAGGTCGCGGTCCGCGCGTTCCTCGACCACCGTGAGGTCTTCGAGGCCGCGTACGCGCGCCAGCTGGTGGCCGCGCTGAAGGGGACCACGGAGTTTCTCGGCCGAGCCCGTCGCGATCCCGGCCGCCCGGAGATGACCCACATCCACGTTCTCGAAGCGCAGCTCGGCCAGCACTTCGAGGCGCGGGCGCGGAGCGCGCACTGCCGGATCTCGCTGGGGCACGACGGGGCCCGCCTCGTGTTCACGATCGCCCACGGAGCGCTGGTGCGCGCCGACGAGGCCCTCGACGGGGCGGCAACCGTCGTCCGCGACTCGGCCGCGCCCGTGTACCTGACCGAGCGTCCCCTCCGGCACCGCCCGCAGCGTCGCGACGTCGTGATCTACGACACCGAGGCCGGCCAGCTCCGCATCCGGGCAGGAGACGCGGCGAGCCTGCACGCCTATCGGCGCTACTTCGGCGCCATGCTCCATCGGGACGCGGACTGGTTCGGCACCGAGCCCATCGTGAGTCTGGAGCCCCTCGTACGGCTCGGCCAGGCGGTGGAGCAACCGACGCGCGGGCTCGCCGCTGTCCGACTCGTCGGTCTGGTCGTGCGCTACACGCTCGGCGAGCGAGGCACCGTCGCCATCGACTCGGAGGACATCTGGCCCTTCCTGGCGGCACGGATGCGCGGCGAGCTCGCGGACGGCGAGCTCCTGGAGGCCATCTTCCACATGTACCGACCGGGGATCTCCGCCCCTACCCGCGTGTGCGTGCGCGCGCCCAACCGGGTGGAGTACGGTAAGGTCGACGACACCGTGTTCCGGCCCTTCCTCGAGGCACGCGGCTTCCTCGCCGCGGCGGGTCCGCGGGCGAGCGGGTGAAGCCGTTCTGGTCGCTCGCCGGGCGTCACTGGCTGCCCTCGCTCCCTTCCTGGGAGATGGAGGCGGCGATCGGCGAGGAGCGCGCCGCGAGGCTCGTGGCGGCGGGCATCCTCCGCGAGGTCGCGATCCAGCCCTACGAGCGCCTCGCGTGCGCTGCTTGCCGCTGGCATGCCCGTGTCATCTGGGAGCCCCAAGGCGCTGTCGTCCTCTGCGAGGGAGAAATGGGGTGCCCTGCTGTGGAGCTGGGCGAGGCGCCGTACCGGCTCGTGGGCGACGAGCCCGAACTCGCGCGGCGGTTGGCGAAGGCCTTCGTGCTGGAGGGCGCCCCCGGGGCGGCCGGCGTCATTCTGCCGCTCGGGAAACGCCGGATCGGCGATGAGCTCGTCGCGGTGGACCTCTGCCCGTACCCCGCCGGCGCCGGCTTCGAGGACGTGCTGTTCCGGCTCACGCGGACGGGCCCCCGCGTACGCGTCCTCCTCGTCCCGGACTCCGCTCGCATTCCTGCCGACGCGCCGACCGAGTGCGGGGCGACGGAGCTCGTGTGGGCCGGGCTCGACGAGGTGGTCGTCATCGAGGATCGGCTCCGCGTCGACCTCCGTCCGATCGTCTCGCGACGGACCTTCCCCGGCTTCGACCTGAACGCCGGCTTCGACGGGCTCGTTGTGGACAGCGCTGGCGCTTGGTGGCGCGGCGAGGCACTGCCGGTTCAGGGGCGGGCCCTGCGGCTCCTTCGCGCGCTGGCGACACGCCACCCGTCGATCGCGGCGAAGAAGTCTCTGTGGCGCGAGGTCTGGCCCGAGGACCACACGAAATCCGGGGAGATCGCGCGCGGGATCGCCCCCCACCAACTCGACTCGCGCCTTCGCCACGCGGTCGCCGAGATCCGGGCGGCCCTCGGCGAGGCAACGGTCGAGAACGAGCGCGGCGGCGAGCAGGACGGGGGATACCGGCTCGCGCTGGACGCTGGACAGGTCCGCGCCGCCTGACCTCCCGGACCTCCCGGACCTTGCATCCGACCTTCGTGATCCGGCGAGAACCTCGATGGCAACGACGTTCCCGGACCTGGCCCGGACCTACCTGACGTGATCGCCGTCTGCCGTACCGGGGACCGATCGATCGGTGGACCTCGACGATGAAGAGAAGTCTCTCGCGCGATCAGGGCTGGGAAGAGGTCAGGGAGGTCTGCAAGGGGTCGGGGATCGGCTTGGAACCGGGCTCAGGGAGGACGACCTCGTGGGGAAGGGGAGGTCAGGGAGGTCAGGGAGGTCAGGGAGGTCCCGAAGGCCAGCTTCGGGGTCGGGGGCGGCTCACCAGGACCGATATCGGCCTGAACTCTCTGCCGCCGGGATCGGCGGATCAGGGCGGACGCCAGCCCTTCGATTCGCCGGAGAGTGGGCATTCTTGCTCAGGGCTTCGGCGGGCAGCGGGCACGGCGATCCAACGCCCAGCGTTCGACGACGTGTTGGCCGGGCGCGGCGGGGAGAGTTCGGGAAGGGGTCTATTTTTCTGCCCGGCGCTTCGTGCGACTCCTGCGGCAGCTCCGGCCTACAGCGGCGCGCGACACGATGGATCCGATGCCGGCGGAGTGCGCGGAGGAGCGACCGCGGCGACCCGCGGGTCAGCGCTCAGGGCGAGAGCACGTAGACGCGCCCTGCTTCGGTGCCGGCGTGGTCGTCGTAGGGGGCGCCGACGGCGATGTCGGGCGCGCCATCCCCGGTCAGGTCGACACCGCCGAGCACGGCGGCGCCTACCAGATCGCCCAGGTAGGGGCTGACCCAGACGCGCGAGGCGGCCTCGGGCGCGCGGGCGCCGACGCTTGCGCCTCCGTGCAGGCTGACGCGAGCGAACCGGTAGGGTGCGCCCCCGAACTGCTGGGGCGCGCCGATGAGCAAGTCCGGGACGCCGTCGGCGTCCAGGTCGCCGGGACCGTCGACCCCAAAACCGGTCCAATCGTAGGTGCCGGCGGAGCCGAAGACGGCGTCGGCGGCTTCGAGGCCGAGCGTGCCGGCCGCGCCTCCGTGAACGAGCCAGGCACGCCCACCACGATCCCCGTCAACCTTCGACAGCGGCCCACCCACGAGCAGTTCGTCGGCGCCGTCCCCGTCGAGGTCGTGCGCGTTCGCGAGGGTCCTGCCCGCCTGGTCCCCCTCGCCCTCCCCGAGGAGGCGGACGCCGGCGTCGACAAGGTCGACCGTGCCCGACGACGGGCCGTACCACACCCAGGCCATGCCGGCGCGGGTCGCGAGGGTGTCCGCGTAGGGGGCGCCGACCACGAAGTCGGCGTGTCCGTCCCCGTTGAAGTCCCCCGCCGCCACTGTCTCCCCCGCGCGGTCGAGCAGCGCCTCGCCGACCAGCGTGAGCTCCGCGTCCGCCTCGCCGGTGCCGGGCCGGATCGGGCCGAGGAAGACCAACGCACCCCCGAGGGTTTGAAGCTCGGGTTCGTCCGGCCACGCGGGTCGCGGAACACCGACGAGCAGGTCGGCGAGCCCGTCCCCGTCCACGTCCCCGGCGGGGGCGAGCGACTCGCCCAGGTTGGCGCCCAAAGTGGCGCCCGCGATCCCGCGGGAAGGCTCGCTGAAGTAGTTGCCGACCTCCGCTGGGCCGTCCTCGACGTACACCACGCCCGCCCAATAGTCGTCGCCGCGCGCGGAGGGCACCGACCACGCGAGATCAGCCAGGCCGTCGCCGTTCATGTCCCCGGGCACGCACACCGCCCAGCCCGCGAACGAGTATTGGTCCTCCGGCAGCCCGGTGAACCAGATGGCGTCGCCCAGGTTGGCGTCCCTCTCCAGGGGGCCGGGCACCACCAAGGCGACGCCCGCGAACTCGCCATCCATGTTGAAGGGCGCGCCGACGACCAGTTCGGCGAAGCCGTCGCCGTTGAGATCGCCGGCGGCGAGGTCGAACCCCGCGCGCGCGCCCATCCACGGCCCGTCGAGCGCGAGCCCGGTCAGCGGCTCGGCGCCCGCGTCTAGCCCGTCGCAGTCCTCGTCGACGCCGTTGGCCTCCACCTCGGGGGCGCCGGGGTGCCGGCCAGGGTCAGCGTCGTCGCAGTCGCCGTCCGCGGGGCCCCAGCCGTCGCGGTCCCCGTCGGGACCGCCGCCGGAGTCGCCACCGCCGGAGTCGCCGCCCGTTTCGCCCACGTCGCCGCCATCCGAGGGTCCCGAGCAGCCGGTGCCGGCCTGGCAGGAGAGGAGAAAGAGCGTCAGCATCGGGCCAGACTCCTAGCGGTCCACGCCTTCGTAATCCGCGCGGTCATCCCAGCCCGCCAGGATATCCTCGTCGTCCGCTCCCTTCCGAATGCGAGCGTACGGCATGTCGGCTGGGGGGGAGGTGCCGACATCCAGCCAGTCGTGTGGGTCCGCGCGGTCCCAGACGTCCATGCACGATAGGAACGTCTCGCCGGCGTCCGTGTGCGTGTCCCACCAGAAGCGGAGCCAGTCGTACTCGACAGCGCGGTTCGCCGTCGTGAGACCACATTCGTAGCCCATGTGGTCATGCGTCACGATGGGCCCGCAGGACTCGTCCACGTTGTCACAGTGCGAGGCATACTCGCAGTCGACCCACTTCGGACTGCCGTCTCCGAGCGTGTCTGCGTCCCAGTCGACGTCCTTCCAGTAGTAGAAGGAGCAGTCGGACTCGGAGGTGTCGTTGAACGTCACCGCGGCGATGAAGTGCGCCCAACCCTCCACCGCGGCGGCACTCTGGAACTCGAGCGAGCTCATCGCGTGGTCGCCCGTGCCCCCGTACAGGCACTCCGGCGGATCGGTGGCGTCGTAGTCAATGTTCGGCGCCAAGTCCTCGTCCTTGTACCTGGCGAGCAGGTGGGCCACCTCATGGCTGATGAGGTACTTTCGGCTGGCGTGAGCCTCGGTGATGAACACCTCGTCTCCACAGAGCTTGGAGCCGCCGAAGTTGGGCGTCGTGTGGGTCTGACAGCCGCTGAGCGTGCCGTTCTCCCCCTTGTCGTAGACAACGAAGGTTTTCCCAGTGACACCGCCGTTGTGCCGGAAGATAGTTGTAGTGGCGGCGGCCGTCACGTTCACCCAATCCCCGACCGTCGAAGTGTCAGCGGTGACGGTGGTCGACGCGGTAGGGCTCCAATCACTCCACATCTGGTTTGCGTACATGGAGGGCGTGCTCGTGTCGTCGTACACCACGATGGTGTTGCCGTTCACGTATGCCTTCGAATAGAGGAGCACGTCGTAGTCGACACTACTGTTCAAAGGGAGCGTCGTGGGCGTACAGCCCTCATTAGTGCCGCTGGCGACGGCATACCCGGAGTACAGGAGCGAGTTGTCGGCGGCATTTCGGACCTCCCAATAGGTGCCGCGCGCGACCCGCGCTCCATTCGTGGTGAAGAAGTCGTCACCGCCGCCAACGTCGCCGAAGTCCACCGTCCAATTCATGCAGAAGCGAACGTTGTAGTTGGTCGCGTAGGCGAGGTCGGACCATGCGAGAAGAGCGAGGAGCACGTGAACCTCCAGGGATGGTCAGAGGGGGGCGGCGACGCCGGTGAGGATGTATGGCACACCCTCGGCGGTCTCGCCGAGCGTGCCCTCTTCGTTGAGCGAGCCGTCGGAGCGGAGCCCACCAAGCTCGGTGAGCTCGCTCCAACCGAGCACCTCGCTCGTCCAGCCGTCGGACTCGAACGTGAGCATGATCGAGCCGCCACCGGCGACGAACAAGTCCCCACCCTCGGCATCCATGACCACGAGGTTGGCCCGGACCTGGGAGTAGAGCGAGCTCTGAAGCTCGGATACCCGGGCCTCGAACGGCAGTTCGAAGGGCAGTTCGAAGGTGGCGCCCTCCGTGGGGGACAGCTCTTCGCTGCTCCAGCTGACGCTGGTCTGGTTGAAGCGCAGGAGGTAGTCGACGCGGTAGCGCAGGTCTTCGCGGTCGAGTACGTAGACCAGCACGGACGCCTCGCGACCCTCGGCCACGATCCACTCAGCCATGGGGTCGATGCCGGGCTCGGGGGCGACAGAGTTGCAGGTTTGTGCTTCGTCCGGGCGGTCGCCTGCCTCCTTTTCCTCGAAGCCAGACGGCCGCTCGGAGGCAGGCCCCGCGCCGGTGTCCATCCCACCTGTGTCCTCCTCTTGTGCAGAGGCCGCGAGCACAGTCACGAGAAAGGCTATCACACTCCCTCCAGGGGAACGGATGAAGGTTATTTGAACACCGACGCACAGGACCGCGTAGTGTCGAGTCGACTCACGGAGTGTACACCACTGGCGACGGTGCCAATGGCCTTCGTCGCAAATGAATGGGTGATTGAGGGGACCGCTGAGCGGATCACGGCGGTGCCCCCGGTCGTTCCTCGGACCGAGTACGGCTGATTCACCGGTCTGGAGCTTGACCTTGCCGCGGCACGAACCGTCCAGGACGCCGAACTGACGCTCGACTTGTCGCCGCTCCGTGTTGAGGGCGCCGCAAGCTCGGGAGGCGATCGCGAGTTCGGTGGCGCCGATTGTCCGCTTGGCTAGCACCGCGAGGGCATGGTCGCGTCGCAGTCGCCGCACAGGGATTCGAGGGCTTGAAGGGTAGACACGGCCAGCCGAGCGCCGCTGCCTCACGTCGAAACGGGCGCCCGGCTTCGCCGCAGGCGCGTCCAACGCACGGTCGCGTCGCAGACCCGAAAGCGGCCCCGGCCTACCAGAGAGGCGTACCCGAGAGCCCCTCTCCGATGCTCCCCCCCACTGTCCCGCGCGTCACGCCCGAGCTCGCGCAGAGCGCGCGTGACCACTTCCAGCCGCTCTACGCCGAGCCGCAGACCTTGGAGGACGGCCGCGAGATGGCCACCAACGTCCTCGGGTTCTTCGGGGTGCTGCTCGAGTTGCGCGCACGCAAGGCCGCCGCGCCGCCGCCTCCCTCGCCCCCGGCGCCCGTCTCGGGTCTGCGCCGGAGGCTCGTCCGTCCCGCACGTCCCGCCCAGGAGTAGTCATGTCCCTTCTGTTCACCGCGACCTTCGACGGTCACCCCATCAACGTCCTCCAGCTCCGCGGGCGCTGCGCCTTTCTCGCCCACGAGATCGGCATCGCCGCCGGGTACTCCGGCGACGGCCAGCGCTTCGTCGACCAGATCGTCCACGAGTGGGCCCCGTCCTTCGAAGAGGACGACGACCTCGCGCAGATCGTCGGCAAGGAGCTCGCCGTGCTCATCCGCGAGGTCCCCCTCCCGCCGACCACAACGTCCGCGCTCGTGTTGTTCCCGACGGGCGCCGAGCGCGCGCTCCTCCGCTCGCACGTCCGGAGCTCCCGCGCCCTGGTCTGCTTCCTCCACGACGAGGTGCTGTCGCGTGTGATCGCGTTCAACCGCGCCAACACCCCGGCGCGCGGCCGGAGCGCCGACGAGGGAGGCGGCGCACCCGTGGCGGCGGAGCCGCCCTCCACGCTGTCGAGCGCCCTCGCGAGGGCCATCGCCGGGGAGCCCAGGTCCACCTCGAGCCCGGGGCGCGCGCTCGCCGACGCGGTGGACCGCTTGAAGGCGCTCGGGAAGCGCATCGACAACATCGAGCGGCGCAAGGCGGCGTACCAGGAGATCATCGCCCTCGCCGGCGACCTCCGCGACGAAGGGCTGATCACCGCGGAGCAGTGGGCCGCGCTCCGAGTCGAGGCCGTCGAGGAGCTCCTCGGTCGCTCGATGCGCTCGCCCCTTCCGGCGTTCGGCTTCGACCTCGCCATGCCGCCGTCAGCCGCCTGATGCGCTGGAACGCCGATCAGGTCCGATCGTTCCTCGGCTGGCTGCTGCCTCGGCACGCGCTCATTGGGGGTCGCACCGAGCTCCGCGCGCTCGGGCGCGGCCCCCGCCGGGGCGTGTGGTCGGCGTTCGTCGGCCCCGATGACCTCGACGCCGTCGTCGAGGCGCTCGCCCCGCTCCCGGGAAGCCCCCGCCCGGTCTTCCCCGACTGGCCCCGGTGCGGCGAGGCGAACCTCTACTTCGGGCTCAACCCGGTGCGGCCCGATGCCGTGCCCCCGCGCGGCGAGTCGCTGTTCGCCCGAATGAGCCGCACGACGCGCGACAAGGACGTGCTGGCCTACACGATGTTCGTCATCGATGTCGACCCGGAGCGCATGCCGCGCGACCGCGCCGCGACCGACGCGGAGAAGGCCGAGGCTCGCGCCGTGGCCACGACGATCCGTGAGGAGCTCCTGGGAGCGAGCATCCCGTCGATGCTGGCGGACAGCGGCAACGGGTTCCACCTGCTCGTGCCGTTGGTGCCTGTCGGCGGGGAGGGCGTCCAGCGCGCAGCGCACGAGGCCCACCGCATCCTCCGCGCGTTCGACGGTCGCTTCTCGACCAAGGCCGCGCGCGTCGACACGTCGGTCTACAACCCGTCGCGGATCCTGAAGCTGTACGGCTCGCTCGCGATGAAGGGGGAGTCCACGCTGGAGCACCCGCACCGCGTGGCCTCCATCGACCTCTCCGCCGTTCCCGCCGACGTGGACATCGTCGCCCGCCTCGCCGAGCGCGCCGGACACCGCGCGAGGGAGGCATCCACGTCCAGTGTCGCGCCGCGGAGCGAGAACAGGCCAACCCCGCGGCCGGCGACGCCGTGGTCGGAGTGGCGCAGCCGCGCTCTCGACGCCCTCCCACTCGACGCGGTGTACGGCGAGCTGCTCACCGGCAAGGTGACGAACGGCTGGCTCCAGTGCCGCGACCCCGACTCGCCCAGCGGCGACCAGAACCCCTCCGCCGGTGTCGCCGACACCGCCACGGACGCGGAGCGCGGCGCCTTCCACTCGTTCCGGGATGGGCGCACCATCTCCGTGTTCGACTTCCTGATCGCGCGTGGCCTGGCCTCGGACTTCGCGTCCGCCTGTCAGCGTGTCGCACAGCTCGCGGGCGTGGCGTGTCGCGTCCCAGCGATCTTCACCAGGGCCGTCCCACTTTCGTCAACCAAGTCCAACGGCTCGGGGATCCGCTTTAAGCCTGCATTCAAGCTAAGGGCCGGGCCCAAGGTGGGATCCGATCGTGAAACGGCGGGCCTCTCAACTGGGCAAAACCGCTGGGCCGGGACACGGCGGGCGGGACCTGGAGCACGAGCACGCCGCGCATGTTCCAGAAGCCCACGCCGCCGAGCAGCTTCACGGGGATCGAGAGCCCCTCGCCGTCGGGGATGGCGAGCGGGAACACGTCGATGAAGCCGCCGGGGATCGAGCGCTGGAACTTCGGCGCGACCATGAGCGGCGAGAGCTACCGCCATCGCCGCGCTCCCCGAGCCGCCGCCGATCCCCCTGACCCGTACCTCCACCGAGCACCGCAGGATCACCGGAGGACGGTTGAACGCCGTCCTCGGGGGCGCGGTGTCGATCCTTGCGTCCGGTGCCATCGCAGCCCGTGCGTCGTCAGTCTGTGGATCGCGCGGCCCACGGAGTAGCAGGGCGCGCAAGCTGATCCGCGCCCGCGGCGGCTCGGATAGAAATGGGAAGACATCGTGCGGGGCCCCGGCGCCCATTACTCTGGCAACCAAAGGCTATTTGGATACACAAGTAAAATAGACGTATCCTTCGTTAGACTTCCGTTCGCAATCCACGCACCCGCCGCTTGCGAACGCCTCAATGGCGTCACAGGGCTCACACGAGATGCCCGCCAAACCGGCGCACGTCGTCTCGTCGATACATGCGTAGGCACACACACCCTCTTCCGCGCCAGTGTCATCGCAGGCGGCAGCCTCCGTAACTTGGCGTCCGGAAGGTAAATATCTGGCATCAGCGTCAGGACAACTGTTGGACCAAGGGACACAGGCAGAAACTAGGAGTGCAGGGAATAAAAATGCTAACACGACAATCCGCATTGATTTTCCGGTGTGACTTCAACAATGGTGAAGGAAGACGTCGAATTTACGAAAGCTGGATCCAGCCCGCCTGCACCATCACCGTACAATGCTTGGCAGCAAGGCGCCTCCATCGCGCGCTTGTATCGTTGAAGAAGCGCCCAGCGAAAGGTGTTTTCCGCCCGGTAAGAACTCCGCTTGTCGCAGTCGACCCCAGCGGGATCATCTGTATTCAACAAACATAGGTGGGTAAACTCGTGAAACAAAGTGGCGGCGAGATCAACCGCAACGCACAACCGCTCCGTCGCACTCCCGCAACGAAACACCGCCGCGTACTTCTGGATCGCGGGATGAGTCGTGCAGACGGCAATCGTGCTGGTCACGTAGCTCGTCCACGCGACGCTGTTACACGGGCCCCATGGGTTCCTCTCCTCGCTGCAGTAGAGATTGTACACAGTCTCTTGGGTGCAGGCTCGCACGAGACACTCCCCGTCGGCACCAAACACAAGACACGCAACCCACCTTACGATGTCAAGGCTCTCTCGAAGGATACAGAACGCGGCATTTAAGACATCAGACAATTCGTCGGAGCAGGAAGAAAATAAGCGATCATAAGAATTGACGACGACGACGCCTTGGCAAGGGGCACAGTCTTGAAACGTAAAGGCTTCCGGGGGAGCGCAGCCCGTTTCGAGTGCACACTGTCCAATGGCAGATGCATCGGGCATATTAAACGGTCGCGTCCGACTCATTCCGCCGGAGTATGGAGGACAATCGTCGACAACAGGAACACCCAGCTTGATCGTCGCCGAAGTTCGTATACCCACGACGCCCGGAGACACAAACCAGTCCGCGGCATGAGCAGCAAAAAGCGCCGGGGGGAGCGGAGCAGGTCCGCTCCGTAGCGATCCGCGCGTCCATCCGTGCATGGCCGCCCCTAGCTCCTCCAGGCCGAGGCCGCTCCCCATTTGGTTCGCGTTTGCGGCGCGCTGCCCGTCCTTCGCCAAAGCCCTCTCTTCGACTCCATCCGGCGAGATGGCCGACGCCGAGACGAAGCCCCGCGGAGTTGTCAACCATTCCGCGACCTGCTGCGGCGTGGGTTGCCACTGCTGCGACTCCCTCAGGGCGGCCCCCAGGGTGTCCCGCATGAGGCGCTCGCGAGGATCCATCAGGTCCGCCGCGCGCCAACGCTCACTGCCACGTCCGCCTGGGCGAACACCGCGGAGGTGTTGCTGTAGGCAAGCCCGATCTGTACATACATGTTGCTGCCGTTGCTGAGGGTGAGCTCGCCCGTGTTGCGCTGACTGGCACCAGACACATTCGTGTCGGAGGTGTTGGTCCATGCGCCCGCAACCTCCTTAAGGGCGAAGCCGTAGCGCACGACGACGCGGCATTGAAAGTTGCTTGTGACGCTATTGACGATGATCGCCGCCTTGATCTTGTCGGCAAGGAGCGCCGGGATCATGGGGGTGATTGCCACGTAGCTGTCCGAGGTCACCGTGGTGGTCAGTTGCCCGTTCCAAGCGCCGATGAGTGAACCACAGGCGGCGTAGGAAAGTGCGAGCGTGGCATCCGCCGCGCCGGGCGCCGTCGAGCCCGCCGTCAGGTTGTAGGCTAGGCCAAAGCGCACCCACATCTTGGCCGCGGTCGTGTTTGCGACGGAGATCGCGGCAGAACCGGTGGCGCCAGCACCGGACTGCGTGAGGCCAGAGACCGTGGCCCAGTTGTCCGGCTCGTCTGTCCGCACCGTGGCGGTCTGAATCGCAAGCTGCGCCTCCAAACCACCCGAAGCCACCTGCACCGACCGTAGGTTCAGGGCGGCCTTGATGTCGTCGTACCCCACGGCCGACTGCCAGTTCGTCATGGGGATGAACACGGCTGTGGTGCTCTGGGCCCTCGAGACGTTCGGAAGCCGGAGGAAGTACGTTACCACAAGACATGACCATACCTTGCCGCGGGCACTAGGGAGGAGATCGTGATCGGGGGCCCGGACCCCCGGAGTTTATGCAGAGATTCGAGTCGGCGTCAACTCCGCGCATGCGATGGTCGTGCACTGCGGAGCGGGAGGCGCAGCCTCGCTGATCGTTCTCGTGGGCGTCGGCAGGCCGCGGGGCCGGGGTTCGCACGAGGACCCCCGTTGAGGTCCTAAATCTCCCGACCTTTCGCATTCCCACCTGAGCCGCGGGCGACGGTCACATGCTTCCGAGCTCCTGCCTGCGGAGTCCCTGGCTGCCGAGTAGGAGGCAGCCGTTCCGGTGTGGGGCGGTGGCGAGTCCATCGAGCGTCCGTCTACGCCCCCCGATGGCCAGCGACTGTCCCGGCCCAGCGGTTTTGCCCAGTTGAGAGGCCCGCCGTTTCACGATCGGATCCCACCTTGGGCCCGGCCCTTAGCTTGAATGCAGGCTTAAAGCGGATCCCCGAGCCGTTGGACTTGGTTGACGAAAGTGGGACGGCCCTGGTGAAGATCGCTGGGACGCGACACCCATCCGCGGTCGGCACTGGGGGCCCGGTTTGGATGTACCTTGGATCGGCAACCGGCTTGGCGCCAGTGGCGGCGTGGACCGCTAGTGCCAGTCAGGCATCCGCCCGTTTTGGCTCCTCGCTGGCGGCTGCCGGGGATGTGGACGGCGATGGCTACGATGACATCGTAGTGAGCGCGCCCTTCTACAACATCTACGAGTAGTCGGACCTACGTATCTAAGAGTAGTCGGACCCACGTCGAGGGAGACCACGAAGTTGCCTTCACCCCCGGGGCCGTGCGATCTGGACGTGGAAACGCAGGCGATAGGGACCACACCGAGTCGGGCGAAGTGCGCGATCGACGGTGACGACGACGTTCCCGCCCTCCTCGACCGTCTCGCCGAGTCGGACCCCGTGGAAGCGCGCGAGGGCGGGCAGCCAAGCGGAGAGCGGCGGCGCCCCCGCCGCCCGGTGCTCCAGCGGCACGATCACGTAGAAGCCGCGGCGCGGTGAGACGAGCCGCCCCCGCTTCGCCAGCCGGAGCGCTGCCTGCTTGAGCGCGTCCATGCTCACCCCGAGCGCGTCCATCGCCTCGTCCCGGGTGAAGGTGAGCCGGCCCCCCGCCTGGAGGTCGTCCACGTACTCAGCCAGCGCGCCTCTTCCAGCCACGGCGCGAGCGTATCGCCGTGCGAGACGATCCGAGCGCGATGCGGGATGCGGTCAAGACCGCCGCGTTCAGATCGTATCGCTCGATGTTCCGATGTCCCCGCCCCCGAAGCGGAGCGACGGGCGCGGGCGGGGAGTCGAGCCCGCCTCCTGCGGCGGGCAGGGTGCCTCCCGCCACCGCAGGTTATGTCCTGTGCTGGTTTTTCATACGGTTCCCGCTTCGGCGAAGCCCGGCTTCGAGATGGCAAGGTTGTACTGGCTCATTTGAACGCGGACCTCCCCGTCGGGAGCGAGGCAAAAAGTTCGAGCCTGTTCCAGTACACCCCGCCATTAGTAGAACGGCGCCACCTTCCTCCGGGAAAGTGGCGCCGTTCTCATTTTTGGCTCGGGCGAACATCGGCTGGGTGAACGCCCCGTGTGGCGAGTTCAAGCTGGCGCTGGGGTCGGACGCCGGCGCCGGGGATACAATCCCCGCGATGATCACCGACACCAGGCCCGGGGCCCGCGCCGTCCTCACCGGTCTCTACCGAAAGGCCGGGCCTGAGCGTTGCTTGCGAATGGCGCTTCAGATGTCTGAGGACTACCGGGCGGTCGCCGCGTCGGGGATACGGTCCCGTCGACCCGACGCCACCGAAGCCGAGGTGCAGCGCGAGCTGGCGCGGATGTACCTGGGCCGGGAGCTCGCGGACCGCGTGTTCGGGCCCGCGCAGACGTGACGCAGCCGGTAGGCATCGAACCCTTCCTCGGGCACCTCGCCCGCGCGCTCGAGGCCGCGGGAGTGGACTACGTGGTGGTCGGCTCGGTCGCGAGCAGCTTCCACGGCGAGCCTCGAGGAACGCAGGACATCGACATCGTCGCGCGAATCCTGCGCTCCGACGTCTCGAAACTGGCCAGGGAGTTTCCCGAGCAGGACTTCTACTTCGACCGCGACATGGTCCTGGACAGCATCCGCTCCCGTCAGCCGTTCAACATCATCGATCTCCGATCGATGTGGAAGGCCGACATCATCCTTCCGAGCGAGCCCTACACCAACGAGCAACTCGCACGTCGGCAGCGGGTTGAGCTCGCCGGGGTGCCCGTGTACGTGGCGACCGCGGAGGACACGGTGGTCTCCAAGATGCGGTGGTCCAAGCTCGCTGAGTCCGACCGACAGCTCAACGATGTCGCCGGAATCATCCGCGTGAGGGGCGCCGCTCTGGACCGTGCGCTGATCTCAGCGCTCGTGAGTCGGTTTGGCCTGGAGGCGGAGTGGGCGAGGGCGTTGCAGATTGCCGCGACCTGACGCGGAGTTCACGAACTTCAACCGGTCGATCTGAACGCGAACCTCCCCTCGGGAGCGAGGCAGAAAGTTCGAGCCTGTTCCAGTACACCCCGCCATTCGTAGAACGGCGCCACCTTCCTCCGGGAAAGTGGCGCCGTTCTCATTTTTGGCTCGGGCGTGTCGAGCGATGGCTCCGGCAAGTCGGCAGAGGGGCTTCTCGCGATGCGCAGCGCTCGGCCCCAAAGGGCATTAGCTGCCCCCACGATGGCTTCGCGACCCCCCTCCCAGTCGACAGCCTTGTTCTGGGTGTTCAAGATCATCGCGGGCACGTTGTTGGTGATCAACGTGATCTGGCACGGGCTCGTCGCGATGTTCATCGCTGGGCCTGTTGGCCTCGGCGGGTATCTGTTGGCGGTGGTCACGTTTTGGATGTGGGCTTCGGCCACGATGCGGCGCCTGCAGGCGAGCGCGGCCAAGCCACCCGTCCCGATCCAGCCGGACGAGGCGGAGGCGCACGACCCCGACCCGGTGGCGAGCGGCGTGGGGTAGTGCGACAAGGGCCCCGCTTCTTCCGCGGAAGTGGCGCCGCTCTCATCCTTCCCTGAGGCCGCGTGCCGGTCACTGCGGCCTCCGGTGGTGGAGCCCCAGCGCTCGTCACGCACCGACAGTCGGGCTCACGCGCCGCGCGGCCACCTGCTACCCGCGATGGCTCGATCTGAGCGCCTGCTGCGGATCGTAGACGGTCGTTGTCGGCTGTCACCGAATGGTGCCAGCGCTGGCGGCTGCCGCCTCTCGCGGGTGATTTGGGGAAACCCGGGCTCAACAACACGCTCGGTTGGAGGCACGATGCGGACCATGATCATTCTGCTCCTCGCCCTTGCGGGATGCACCGTCAGCGCGAACGGCGACTGCATTCAGGCTTGCGACGACGACGAGGCCGACTGCGCCGAGGAGTGCGCCGAAGGCGACGCGGAGGACTGCGCCGAGGAGTGCGCGGACGGGAACAACGACTGCGTCACCGCGTGCGAGACCGACGACGACTGACCGCTGAGCTGTGGGGCGGGCCGACCGGGCCCGCCCCACGCCGCCGACCGGAGCGGCACGGACGACCGGTTCGACGCACGCTTGACGGAGGTGATTTTTGTTCTTTCTGACCATCCAGCTCGCTAGCGCCTTCAGCATCCAGGTGCTGGGCGAGGCCGGTTGTCACGAGTCGATCACCTTCGACGCCCTCCGACTCCTTCGGGAAGACCACCCCGAGGCCGCCGCCGTCGCGCCCACCGGAGACGACGAGGCGATCATCCGCGACGCCCCGTTCGAGGTCCCCGACGACATGCGGGACATCGGCGCGATCAGCTTCGTGCTGGGGGTGCGGGAGCCCGACCTGCGCGGCGTCAGCCCTTTCGACCTGTCCCGGATGGCCGCCATCCACGGGGTCGACGAGCGGATGCCCGAGCACTGCATTCGTCAATCGGTCGACGACGAGTCGGACGGCACCGAGGCGGCGCTCGCGAACTGCCGGGTGTTCATCCTCGAGCGCGTGACGAAGGCGCTCGAGGGCCTCGAGGGTGACGGAGCGCCGGATCACGCGCATCGGGAGTCGGGGTCGATCTACCTCGACTACCAGGGACTCACCGACATCTCCCTGCCTCACTTCTGGTTCAATCTCGGCCAGGCTGCCCACGCGCTCGAGGACAGCCAGACGCACACCTACCGGGCACCGACGGGCGAGGTCACCGCGTCGCTCAACTTCGTGGACCTCGTGGAGAAGGACTACGCGGAGGAGAAGGACGGCCCGAGCCACCTGTCCGAGATGGACAACTGCGAGGGGGACACCTACCGGGAAGCGCGCGCGGACGCCGCCCGGGACTCCGTCGTCGCGCTCGCCGCGGCGGTGATCGGCCCTGGCGCCGACACGGCGGGAAAGCTCGACGCTGCTGGGCTCGTCATCGACGAGGCCCTGGCGTTCTTGCCGGGCTGTGACGCAAGCAACGAGTGGTGCGACGCGCGGGAGCGGACGTACGCGCCCAAGGGGTGCGCAACGGCCCCGGGAGGCGCTTCCGCAGCCGTCGTGCTCGCCGCGCTCCTCGCCCTCGGCTTGCGACGCAACTCGGCGCTCGTGGGGCTCGGGCTGTTCCTCGCCGGGAGCGCCCAGGCCAAGCCCAACGTGGAGCTCGGCGAGTCTTCGCCGTTCGGCATCGAGGTCTCCGGGGCCGTCTCCGTCGATCGTCCCGCCCTCGCGGTCGCGGTGGGGCCCCGGTTCCGCTTGAACGACGCCTGGATGGTGGGTGGCGACGTCGCGTGGAACCCCTGGTTCTCCTTCACCACGGTCTCGGCGCGTCCCGGCGTGTTGAACGTCTACGGCACGGTCAAGCGTGTGTTCCCCATGAAGAGCGACCGCGTGTTCGTGACCGTCGGGGCGAACGCCGGGGTCTCGGTCCTGCTGTTCGAGCTACCCGGAGCAGCGGCGGGGAGCGTCGGGCCCTACGTCGGGATCAGCCTGCTCGGCATCGAGTGGCGGGCCACCAAGCTCGGCTACCTCGTCTTCGAGCCGAACCTGTCGATCCCCATCCCCAGCGTGAAGGGCACCCCCGTCGCGTACTACCAGTACGGGGCCAGGGTCGGGTTGCGCTGGGGGTCCTAAGAGCCTGCCCCGGGCTATGAGGGGCCGATGACACTCCACGTTTGGGCCCCCTGGGCCTTGAGCGTAGCGCTGGCGCTCTCCGTGGGCGCCGCGTTCGCGAAGCCCGACGGCACCAGCACGATGCCGACGAAGCGCCCGCCCGACCACGAGGTCGGCAAGCGCTTGTGGACCCAGTCGTGCTGGCAATGCCACGGAGAGGACGGGAAGGGGGGCGGCCCCGCCGCCGCCGCGCTCGTCGGTGGGGTGGCTTCGCTCGAGGGCAAGGTGCGGGGCAACGACCTCGATCGGCTCGTGAAGGTGGTCCAGAACGGGCGCGGCGCGATGCCGGCCTACAGCGAGGACATCGACGAGCACGACACCCGACGCATCCTCCAGTACCTGAAGGACAAGCTCGAGGGGCGCACGCCGCCGCCGGAGAAGGACAAGGACAAGGACAAGGACGAGGAGAAGGCCGAGCCGGAGGCCGGCGAGCCCCAATAGGGCGGGCGTACAGGAACGCGGGATGGGTGATACGTCATCGCATGCTGACCTGGATGCTCCTCTCCGTCGCGCTGGCCGCGGATCCCGAAGCGGGCAAGGTGCTCTACGCCGCGAGCTGCACCGCGTGCCACGGCGCCACCGGCAACGGCAAGGGTCCGGCCGCCATCGCCCTGAAGCCCAAGCCCACGGACCTGACGGCCGCGCCGTGGTGGGTCGGCAAGACCGACGAGCAGATCACCGTGGCCATCCGCGCGGGTCGCCCCGGCACGTCGATGGCGCCGTTCACGGAGCTCTCGGACGCCGAGGTCGTGGACCTCGTGGCCTACCTGCGGACGTTCGCCGTCAAATGACCTGGTTCCAGGCGCTCGTGCTCGGCCTCGTCGAGGGGCTCACCGAATACCTGCCCGTCAGCTCCACCGGGCACCTGCTGCTCGCCGAGCGCGCGCTCGGGATCCCCCGCAGCCCCGCGGCGGACGCGTACGCGATCTGCATCCAGGCGGGCGCGATCCTGGCGGTGCTCGGCCTCTACCGCACCCGCGTGGCGCAGATGGTCCGCGGCGTCGCCGGTCAGGATCCGGCCGGGCGCCGCCTCGCCATCCAGCTCGTGGTCGCCTTCCTGCCGGCGGCGGTGCTGGGTTTTCTGTTCAACGACCACATCGACGACCTGCTCTTCGGCCTCTGGCCCGTCGTCATTGCGTGGACGGTCGGCGGCGGCGCCATCTTCCTCCTCCGCGGCCGCACGGGGGGGCGCGCACTCGAAGCGCTCGACCTGCGCACGGCGTTCCTCATCGGGTGTTGCCAGTGCCTCGCGTTGTGGCCGGGCACCAGCCGTAGCCTCGCGACGATCCTCGGGGGCGTTCTCCTCGGCGTGTCGCTGCCGGCGGCGGTCGAGTTCTCCTTCCTGCTCGGGCTGCTCACGCTCGGCGCCGCCACGTCGTACTCGGCGCTCAAGCACGGCGACGAGATGCTCGCCGCCTTCGGCGTCGCTCCGCTCGTGATCGGGTTCCTCGCGTCCGCGGTCGCCGCGGCCGTGTCGGTCAAGTGGCTCGTCGCGTGGCTGCAGTCCCACGGCCTCGAGGTCTTCGCGGTGTGGCGCATCGGCCTCGCCGCGGTGGTCGCCGTGCTGTTGACGGCGGGGCTGCTCCCGTCGGGCTGAATTGCCGGCTGGCGCGCACGGCGGTGCTACGATAAGGGGTCTCGCCCCGTAGGGGTGTAGCTCAGTTGGTAGAGCAGCCGATTCCAAATCGGCAGGTCCTGGGTTCAAGTCCCTGCGCCCCTGCACTCTTCGACGCCCGCTCGCGCAAGTCGCAAGCGGGCGTTCGATTTTTTACCCCTGGTCGTTCTGCCCCGTCCCGCGGAGGGGCGCTTGCGGCGCACCCCCCGTGCATGCGATAGCCGCGGACATGGATCGAGTCCGCACCGTCGCCACCTTCATCGCGGGCGTCCTCGTCGGAGGCAGCGCGGTGTACTTCTCGCCGCCCGCCGGCGGTGCCGCCAACGGCAGTCCCTCCGCGATGAGCGGCGGCCCCTTGATGCCGCCCCTGCCGGACGGGCAGATGCCCGCGCAGGGCGCTGGCGGTCAGCCGGGGATGGGGCAGCCCGGGATGGGCCAGGCGGGGATGGTGCCGGGGGGCATGGGCACGAATGGGGCGCTCCCGGCCGACGGCGCCCTGGCGGGCAGCCCCGTTCCTGGCACGGTTCCCGGTCAGGCCGGGGCGGCCGTTTCGAACCTCCCGCCGTCGAACCTCCCCCCCGCCGACGGCGCGGCAGGCCCCCCGCCCGACGACGTGCCGGCCGCGCCCGCAGGGGCCGTCCAGACCTCGGGCAGCCGCCTCGAGAAGCACCTTCGCGTCGCGTCTGTGGTCTGGTCGGCCCAGGCGGACCTGGCGAAGGCGTCGAGCAAGGAGGCCGTGCGCGCGCTCGCGACCGACATCGGCGCTCACGCGCAGGGCGTGCCCGAGATCGTCGAGCACATGCCGCCGATGCAGGAGGTGGCCGGGTACCTCGCGAGCAGCCGCGTGCTCCTCGACCGCATGCAGGCCGCCGGCATGGACGTGGCCGAGCTCTCGCTCCAGATCGACATGATGATGCGCCCGCCGCGCGGCAAGATCCCCGGCGGACCCAAGGCCGGCGGGGCGCCTCAGTAGCCGTGGTGGACGCGTCCCCAATGGCGGCCGCCCAACTCCCCGAGGCGTCCGCGGGGGCGGCCGCGTGGCTTCGCCGTGTGCTCGTCGTCGGCCTCGCCGCGGGCCCCGCCGCCTGGCTGATCCTGCCGGGGATCCTCTCTACGAGCACGATCCCTGGCGCGCCCACGGCGGGCATCTACCCGCTGCTCCACCGATGGTGGGCGGTCGGCGGCGGCGCCCCGCCGCGTTTTCCGGAGCCCGGCGTATCCCCGACGACCGACGCGTTGGCGTGGCTCCTCCACCCCCTTGTGGCCCTGGTGGGCGCGGCCATCGTCGTCAAGGCGGTCATGCTCGTGGGTGCGGCCCTCACCGTGGCGCTCGGGTGGCGCTACGCGCGGCGAGTCACGGGCAGCGACTGGGCGGCCTCCGCCGCGACCGCGGTGTTGTCGGCCTCGCCGGCGGTGGTGGCCGGGATCACGGGGGGCGACCTCGACGCGTCGCACGCCTGGGCGCTGGTGGTGCTGCCCCTGCTGGCCGGCCCCGCGGCCATCGGCGCCGGGCTCGCGGTGGGGCTCGCCGCCCCCACGATGGTGCCGGTGGCGCTGCTTCCGGTGGTGCTGGCCCTGGCGGTGGGGCAGTCTCCGGCCGCGCGGTCGGCGGCCCGATGGCCGCTCGCGGGGTGGGGGGTGGCCGTCGTCACGGCGATCGTGACCGGGTGGCCCGAGCGTGTCGCCACGGCGGGCACTGGCGCGTGGTTCGTGGCGCTCACGCCCGCGCTCGAGCCCGAACGGGTGGCCGAGGTGTACGTCGGGTACGGCGTCGCCGCGCTGCTCGTCGTCTCGTTGGTGCTCGGGCGGGGCTTGGGCCGCGTCTGGGGCGGCGTCGGCCTCGTCGCGCTGGCGCTGGCGCTGGTCCCCGGCCCCGCCCCCGAACGTTTCCTGCACCTCGTCCCGTTCGCGGCGGCGCTCGGCGGGCTCTCGGTCGTGCACGCCCGCGTTCCAACGTGGGCGCCCGCCGCGGCGGTGTGGACCGCGACGCTCCTGCTCGGCGAGGGGTGGAAGGGCGTCGCCGCCGCGGTGCCGCTCGTCACCGCGCCGTTGGCCGATCCCGCCCCCATCGCAGAGCTCGCCGCCGGGCCCGTCCTCGACCTGCCCGCCACCCACAAGGCGGTCCGCCGCGCCCTCTGGTACCAGACGCGCCACGGCCAACCCATCGCCGCGGACGTGCACGGCCACGCGACCGCCGAGGTCGCCGCGCTCTCCGCGACGTTGACCAGCGGCGGGTGCGGCGATGTGGCCGCCGCCGGGTTCCACTCGGTCGTGGCCCGCCGCGAAGGCGCCCTGCGCGAGATGGCGCCCCTGCGCGCGTGCCTGGGCGAGCCGGCGTGGGACGACGGGGTGGTGGCGGTGTGGCGGGTCGAGTAGGGAACCAGGGCGGACGGACCGCGCGGACGCGGCCGCCGCGGCGACGGTGAGGGCGGGGCGCGCCCAACTGGTCGCCGCGGACGATGGGGGATGGTGTCTCCATGCCTGTGCACTTCCCTCCGACGCCCGTGCGGCCGAGCGGCCCGTCAGGAGCCTCGAGACCACCGCCGAACCGCGGCGGCCGCGCGGGAGACCCATCCGCCGGGTCATCTCCCATGGCGGAAGGAGGGGTCAGGCCCTGCGGGATGTCAGATCTCTGATCTGACGACATCCCGCAGGGCCGGACCCCAATCCTTGCACATCATCCGGCCAGTTCGGCGCGTCCAACGCGCCGAACTGGGTGGATGGCGTCTCATCCGGCGAGTTCGGCGCGTCCAGCGCGCCGAACTGGGGGGATGGCGTCTCATCCGGCGAGTTCGGCGCGTCCAGCGCGCCGAACTGGGGGGATGGCGTCTCATCCGGCGAGTTCGGCGCGTCCAGAAGCTGGACCTGCCCGCCCCCCCCGCCCCCCCTCACTCCGCGTGCGGGATCCGCTCCCCGAGCGAGGGATCCGCGAGACCCGACGCGAGGGCCGCCGCGAGCCCGGTGGGGAGCTCGCCGAGGTCGAGGCCTTCGGCCTGGAGCCGCGCCACGGTCGCCTGCTCGTCGGTGAGCCACGCCGCGATGGCGCGCCCGGAGTGGTCGCGGAGATCGCCGCCGGGGGCCGCCGCGGCGCGCGCCGCACACAGGTCGGCGCGGGCGGGGTAGCGCTCGGCCAGCCGCCCCCACGCCACCGGGGCGCCGCGCAGGTAGAGCTGGAGCGCGCGGATGGTGCCGGGGCGCGCGAGGGTGGAGGCCGGGCGGTCCATCCCCGCGCCGAGCGCGCGCACCTGGCCGGGCACGCGGTCGCTCGGGCGGATGAAGCCGGCGCCGTCGGGCGTGGTCTGCCCCTCGGGGAGCGGCGCGGCGACGGGCCCTTCGCCGGGGACCGCGCCGACCAACAGGATCCCGGTGGCGACGCCGGCCAGGGCGAGCCCGGCCTGGCGCGCCTCGCCGTCGGCTTCGACGGCGCCCGCGGGCACGGCGGCGGCGTCGCGGAGGAGAATCGCGGCGGCGGCCATCCAGGCGACGAGCCCGAAGAGCACCATGCGCGGCTCGGGCCCGAGCGCGGCGGGCGCGACGGAGAGGGCGTAGAAGGCCCCCGCGAGCGCCACGAAGGCCACCGGGCGGCCCAGGAGCAGCAGGAAGACGGGGTAGGCGAGCGGCGCGTAGAGGACGTGGAACCCGGCGGCGTCGGCGCCGAGCCACGCGCAGAGCAGCGCCATCCCAGCGAGCGCGGTGCGCGGCGAGGGCCGTGCGGCCGGCACGATCGCGACGGCGGCGAGCGTGATCCACTGGAGCGGCGTGTGCCGCACGAAGCCGAGGAGCCGCATCCAGTCCGGCGCCGGATCGCGCCCCACGAGCCAGTCGGGATCGATGGTGGCCTGGAAGCGGAGCGTCTCGCGGATGGCCTCGATCACGCGGGGGAGGGGCGTGATGGGAAGCACCAACAAGAGCGCCCCGAGGCCGATCACCGCCGCGCCGAGCACCGGCCGCCACCGCCGCGTCGCGACGATCGGGAGGAGCAGCGCCGCCGGGACGAGCTTCAGCGCGCCGCCGAGGCCAAGCGCGGCGCCCACGACGAGGTCGACCGCCCAGGCACGGCGCCCACCACGGAGGGCCGAGCGCCCCTCGATCGCGACGCCCGCCATCGCAACGGCGCACAACGCCCCGAGCACGAGGTTGACCTGCCCGAGCCGCACACACTCGGCGGTCACCGGGTGCCACGCGAGCACCGCGGTGACGACGCCGCCGGCGAGCACGCGACGCCAACGATCCCCAGCGACCAAGGCCCCCGCCGCGAGCCCGAACGTCGCGACCGCGGCGAGCAGGATCCACCGCCAGAGGGTGGTGAAGTCGGCCCAGGCGAGCGACGCGGGCGCGCGCATGAGGACCCCCGCCGTGGCCGGGTAGAGCGTGGAGAACGTGGCCGCGCCGACCGAGAGCCCGCGGGCGTCGTACACCTTCGCGAGCGAGGCCTCCCGCGTGGGATCGAGGCCGGCCGCTACGGCCCCGCCGGACAGGTAGAGCGGGAGCGCGTCGGAGGCCCGGGTCTCGGAGTGGCCCACGATCTCGGCCTCCGCGACGCGGGCGAGGCCGGCGAGCGCCACGAGCACGGCGAGGATTGCGGCGGCGGGGCGGAGCGGCATCAGTGGCCCTCCGTCCTTAGCAGGTCGATGATCGAGTCCTCGGCCAGGACCTGGTCGAGCGTCTCCCGCCGGTCGGGGAGCGCGACGGGGACGGGGCAGGGGTCGACCGAACGTGTGTAGTAGAGCCGGTCCTCCACGAGGGCGGGGCCGGTACCGCAGAGCTCGAGGAGACGTGGGCTCCCACCCGGGCTGTTCGCGGACGCCGAGGCGCGCACCAGTACCGACCACCCCATCACCTGGCGCTGGGCGAGGAGGTTCTGGGGGACGGTCATCGCCTGCGGCACCGTGTAGCCCTCCAGGGACACCCGAGGATCGCGCTCGAACGTGATCCCGTCGGGAGAGGTGGCCATCATGATCCGGCTGCGCCCCTCCGTCAGGTACATGCGCCATGGTCCACCCGGGATCGCGGGCCGGACGCTCGGATCCACCATCCCCATCCCCTCGATCCGCACCCCCGCCTCCCGCACGAGCGCGTCGAGCGAGGGCCCGCGCCAGCTCACGATCCGCGTCGCGTGCGAAGCGGGGTCCACGCGCCGGTCCGAGCCGACGAGCTCCGCGGCGAACAGCCGCAGCTCCCCGTCCACCTCGACCACCGCCGGATCGAACGCCACGATCGGCCCCGTCGCGTCCACGAGCGGCCGCGCCTCCCCGAAGGTGAACCCGTCCGTGCTCGACGCGCGCCAGATCGCCTGGTCCCGCACGAACAGCGCCTCCCAGCCCGCCTCCGTCCGCACCACCTCGGCGCTCGACGCCCCTGCGATCAGCGGCCCGCGCTCCTCCCCGTCCACGTACACCCACAAGCCCTGGCGGGATGGGTGGTTGCGCCGCTCGGCCTCCTCGGGCGTGGCCAGCAACGTCTCGGGCGGCAGGCCGCGGTCCCAGAGCTCGACGACATAGCCGTCGGGCCACGCGAGGGTCGCGGTCGCGGGCGGGAGGCCCGAGCGCCACCCCTGGCGCACCGTGGGGACGCCGCTGGGGGCGATGACCACGCCGAGATCCGTGGGCTGGGCGAGCGGGCGGTGATCGTCGATCACGACCAGCTCGAGGGGCAGGCCCCGCTCCAGCGCCCGCACCGCGAAGAGCCCGTAGTGGAGCCGATCGGAGCCGGCGAGGTGCAGCGCGACGCGGGTGCGCGGCGCGCCCCGGTCCGCGCCGGAGGGGGGCGCGTGCGCCAGGAGCCAGTCGAACACGGCGTCGACGTCGAACGGGGCGCCCGTCTCCACGGCCCGCAGCGCCACGGGGCGCCCGGGCCAACCGTCGCGAGCGGTGTGGTACCCGCCGACCTGCACCAGCGCGAGCAGCCCGAGCGCGCCGAGGCCCCAGCGCCCCCACGCCGCCGTGGCCGCCCCCGCCGAGGCGATCGCGAGCAGCGGCACGACCGGCAGCGCGTACCGGACCTGCGCGAAGAACGCGAGCGGGACGAGCCCGAGGAGCGCGCCCGCGGCCCACGCCAACACGCGCAACGTCAGGACGTCCCCCCGCGCGAGCAACGCGAGCACCACCCCGGCGAGCAGCGCCGGCCCGGCGACCGTGCCCGTGCTCTGGAGGTGGTACGCGATCCGCTGCCCGATCGTCGACACGGCGCCCTGCCCCCCGGAGTCCCCCGCGTACGCGACGAGCGCGCCGACGTTCGGGACGTACAACGCGGCGACCACGAGCGTGCCCACCCACACGCGCCGCCGTCCCGACACCAGCGCGTCGATCGCGAGCACCGCGAGCACGGGCAGCGCGGCGAGCTTGCAGAGCGCCGCCCCCGCGAGGCCGATGGCAGCGCGGTTCCAGCGCCCCGCGAGCCCCTGGCCCGCGGCGTAGGCGGTGCACGCCATCAGCGGGAAGTCGAGGAGCAGCTCGCTCCCGAAGGTGAGCGTCCCGGCGGCGCCGAGCCCGGCGAGCAGCGCCCACGCCCCGCCCGCGCGCCCGCCGAGCACGTTCCCGCCGCGCCACAGCCCGGCCGCCGCGAGCACGTGGAACGGCAACAGCGCGCCCACCGCCACGATCCGCGCGCCGCCGAACAGCGCCATCCACAGCCCCATCCAGATGGGCACGAGCTGGGGGTTCGGCACCACGGTGCCGACGTTCTCGGCGAACCACCGTGCATCCAGGAGGCCCCACGCGCGCATGGCCTCGAGCGCGAGGGCGTAGGTGTGGGCCACATCCGGGGAGTCGACGCCGACGGGGTGCGCGGCCATCCACATCGCGTGGGCGCACGACAGGAGCGCGGCGAGCCCGACGATCACGCGCTCTCGGGGGTCCAGGGGGCCCCGGCCCCCTGGCGGGGCGTTGCGGGGCAGAGCCCCGCCCCAAGAAGCGCCCATCGAAGCTCTAGACGAGGTCGGCGAACTGCCGCCGATTGTGCGCGAACACGCTCGCCCCGATGAGCAACGCCGCCACCGCGGAGAGGCCCGCCCACAACATCGAGTTGAAGTAGGGGATGTGGTGGTTCAGCAACAAGCCCTGGAAGATCCCGACGAACTGCGCCATGGGGTTGGGGTAGAGCAGGAGCACGAACTCGCGCGGGTAGGCGGACGCCGGGTAGAACACGGGCGTCACGAACATGCCGATGCGGAGGCCGGCCTCGACCCAGTGGCTCATGTCGCGAAAGTACACGTTCAGGGTGGCGAGCAGCAGCCCGATGCCGAGCGTGAAGCATGCCTGCAACACGATGAACGGCGCGAGGAGCAGCACGTGCCAGGAGATGCCCTCGCCGAGGAGGACCATGCCGAAGAGCAGGATCAACAGGCGGAAGAGCTGGGCGACCACGGAGGAGACGACCACGTGGGCCGGCAGCACGATCGACGGGAAGTTGATCTTGCGCAACAGGTGCGCGTGCGTGCGGATCGAGGTCGTGGCGCGGGTGATGCCGTCGGCGAAACCGCTCCACGCGAGCATGCCGCAGAACAGGAACAGGACGTAGTGGGTCGTGTTCCCGGTCGGGTGGAACTTGATGCCGATGAGCCCGTGAAAGACGAACGTGAACGTCACGAGCTCGAAGATCGGGTTCACCACGGTCCAGAAGAAGCCGATCGAGCTGCCGACGTAACGCGCGCGCAGATCGTTCACGACGAACGCCCACAACAGGCCACGCGCCCGCCACAGCTCGACGAGCTCGGAGCGCACGCTCGCGGCCGGTGGCGCGGCCGCGTGGCTCACGCGCACCGGCGTGGCGTCAGTTGGCGCGCGAGTCGGCTGCACCAAAATACACGCTCGCGCCGATGCCGACGTAGGTGACGGAGGACGAGAGGACGCCGTTGCCGACGACCTTGCCGGGCACCACCGCGCTCTCGGAGGGGTCAGCGATCGAGGTCCAGAGGGCCTGCTGGGCGGCCGCGGAGTCGGTGATGGTGCGGGAGCCCATGAACTGCTGGGCGAACGCCACGTCGATGGCGACGCGCTTGGCGATGGTGAACGTGCCGCCCGCGCCGATGCCCACCTTGCTGCTGTCGGGCAGGTTCACGCCGAGCGTCGCGTCGGGGATGGCGCCGGTCTCGTAGTGGCCGCCGAGCCGCACCTGGGCCCACTCGTTGATCTGCCAGTCGCCGCCGAGGCGCACGGAGAAGGCGTCCTGAAAGCCGGTCTTGAAGACGATGTCCTCGGCCACCACGATGTCCTCGGTGAGGAACGGGGCGTCCTCCGCGTGGGGCACCACCATGTCCATGTCAGTGATGAGGAACTCGCTCATGGTCGACCACTGGTGGAACACGCCGTCGAGCTCGATGCGCACGGAGTCGATGGGGATGACCTGCACGCCCGCGCGCAGCACGAGCGGCACGGTGACCTTCAGGGTGGTGTCCTGGTCGCTGAACTCCAGGCCGTCGATCTGGCTCGCCAGCGTGAAGTCCTCGCTGAAGCCCGCGGTGAGCGAGCCCGGCGCCGAGTAGGAGATGGGCGGCTGGATGGAGGCGCCGATCTGGAGCTGCTTGATCGGCGTGAGGATGAAGCCGGCGTTCCAGGAGAGCTCGAACGGATCCCAGTTCTTGACGGCGAGATCGAGGTCGTTCTTCGGGTCCTCGAGGTTCTTCTTGGGGTCGGAGCAGTCCTCCGGATCCGGCAGCAGGCAGATCGTGGCGGCCAGGCGCTCCTCGACGCGGAGGAACGTGTACTGGAGGCCCGCGCCGATCGTGAGCCAGGGCGTGATCTTCTGCGCGACGCTGGGGCCGGCGTACGCCTGCCAGATCAGCGAGTCCTGCAGCTGGTAGCGCTGCGCGCCGTCCTCCGGGTAGGCGAGGTACGGCGCGGTCGGGACGTAGAGACCCACCGCGAACGTGGTGTTCTTCAGGATGGGGTGGATGCCGCCGAGGGGCGCCGCGAACCCGATCTGGGGCTCGAGGATGGGCGGCGACTCGTTCTTCACGGCGTCGAACGTGAGCCCGTTGTCGGGCTCGTCGGCGCGGTCGAAGTTGACGACCTGGTTCGCGGCCCAGCCCTGGATGTTGAGCATCGGCCGCTTGATGTTGTGCAATGCCGCGGGGTTGTAGTACTGCGCCGACAGGTCGTCCGCGCCCACCACGTAGGCGCCGCCGCGGCCCATCGCCCGCACACCCGAGTCGATGTAGTAGTAGCCGGACGCGAACGCGGGGTTCGAAGCAACGACAGTGGCGAGCAGCCAGAGCATCGGGAAGGACCTTCGGGTGACGCCGCTTTCATACCATGCCTGCCGACCGAGGGATCAGTCCCCGGCCGCCTGGCCCGCGTCCTCCACCCAGCCCGCGTCGTCGGGCGTAAAATCCGTCGCGACGCCGCTCAGCGTGTACCGGTAGGCGCACGCGTCCGACGCGGTCAACGTGCAGCCCGCCTCGCCGCAGTCGTACTCGAGCTTGGTGTTGGCGGCGGCGGCCTCGGTCCCGCCGGTGTCGATGCGCAGGAGGTAGTCGGCGGCCGGGAGGTTGCCGGTGTTGCCGATGATGGTCGCGGCCTCCTCGGTCCAGGTGTCGGACTCGGCCCAGGCGTCGATGCCGCTGGTCTCCGACTCGAACGAGCCGGTGAACACGCCCTTCGCGAAGGTGCCCTGCACCCGCAACGTCGTGGTGGACTCGTGCGAGTGGTCGTAGGTGTAGCCGCTGACGTGGTCCAGGCTCTCGTCTCCAGCGGAGGAGCCGGTCCAGTAGAACAGCCAGCTGTCGTCGTCCTGGAGGGTGCCGGGCAAGGCGTCGGTGCCGATGATCAGCACGGCGCCGGTGCCGGTCTCCTCAATGCGCCCGAACAACACCTCGGCGCTCTGATCGCCGGAGTCGGCCTCGGTCCACGACGGATCGTCGCCCGCCTCGATCGGCTCGTAGGCGCCGACGAAGTTGTGGATCACGTCGTCCGTGCACTCGTCCCCGGTGGCGATCGTCACGTCCTTCGTGAACAGCCACGTGCCGTCGATCGGGGGCGCGCAGGCGACCAGGAGGGCGAACAACATGGGAATCTCCGGCAACGGGGCGTCCTAACGGCGTGGTCGCGGAAGAGCGAGGCGGCGCCGGGGTCGTGGAGCCGGGGTCGTGGGCGGCGGCCATTTTCTGGCACGCCACCGCGATAGGCTGCGGGAATGGCGACGCCGACCTACTGGGACTACCTCCAACTCGACAAGCTCCTCGACCAGCAGGGGGGCCTGGGTGACGCGGTCTCGCCCGACGAGCTGCACTTCATCATCGTGCACCAGGCGTACGAGCTCTGGTTCAAGCTGATCCTCTCGCAGCTCCGGCTCGCGCGCGACCACCTCGCCGCGCCGCACCTGCCCGAGGAGCAGGTGCCCTTCGTCGTGCACCACCTGGGCCGCGTGAACGAGATCCTCAAGCTCTGCGTCGACCAGTTCCGCGTGATGGAGACCCTCCCGCCGCAGGACTTCCTCGATTTCCGCGAGAAGCTCACGCCGTCGAGCGGCTTTCAGAGCTTCCAGATGCGCGAGATGGAGATGATCCTCGGGCTCGCCGAGGTGCAGCGCTCCCCGTACGGCAACGTGCACGCCCTCGCGCACATCCGCTCCTTCGGCGAGGCCACGCCCGCCGCGATGCTCGCGCGCTCCCGCATCGAGGCGGCCTCCCAGGAGACCACCCTGCGCGACGCGCTAATCCGTTGGCTCGCGCGCACGCCCATCCAGGGCTCCAAGCCGGGCGACGAGGGGGACGACGCCGCGGTCGACGCGTTCGTCGAGGCCTACCTCGGCCAGGCCGAATCGCACGCGCGCGCCGGTATCGACGCGCTGGCCGCCGTGCTCGGCGAGGAGGAGCGCCCGCGCATCACCGAGCGGGTCGAGTCGGGTCTGAAGGGCTCGCGCGACTTCCTGCTCCCCGAGGACCGCGGCGCCCGCCGCGCCCGCGCCGCCCTGCTCTTCATCGAGTCCTACCGCGAGCTCCCGCTGCTCGCGTGGCCGCGGCTCCTGCTCGACACGGTCGTCGAGCTCGAAGAGCAGCTCCTCCTCTGGCGCAACCGCCACGCCCGCATGGTCGAGCGCACCATCGGCCGCCGCGTCGGCACCGGCGGCTCCTCCGGGGTCGACTACCTCGACAAGACCACGCAGCAGCGCATCTTCCCGGAGCTCTGGGCCGTGCGGACCGCGCTCCTGCCGCGCAACCAGCTCCCGCCGCTCGTGGCGCCGGAGCGGTACGGGTTCGCTGGTTAGATCCGGGTTTTCCTGGGACAGGGGGGCGCCGCCCCCCCGTAACGCCCCCCGGAGCCCGCGCGGTGGGGCTCACCAGCGCCGCTCCACCCTCCCCAGGACCTGCAGCGTCGGCTCCTGGACGAACACCACCAACGGCACGGCGAGCCCCACGTCGCCCTCCCAACCATGTCCGAAGTCGTGACGCGCGAGCGCGCGGATGTGGAGCGGGCTGGGGCCGGAGAGCAGCTCGACTTCGGCGACGATGTCCCAGCGCGGTGCGACCGGCTGGATCGTGGCGAGGCTCGTGACCGCGTCGATCATGCCGCTCAAGCCAGAGTAGCCCCACCCCTCGCCGGTGCGGATGCCGACGTGGGTGTGCCATGCCCAGCGCTCGGTCGCGCCGGTGTAGGCGAGGGCGATGCCCCACATCGGGACCGTTGCCTGCGGCACGGTGCCCCACCACGCGAGCTCGCCGTGCGGTCCCTCGCGGAAGCCGGTGGGGAGGGCGCCGCGGATGCCGAACGCGTGCGTGGCGGCGCGGCCGAACAGGCCCCGCACGTCGACCACCGTGTTGCCGAGCCCGATGCCGCTCCAGCGGTCGCTCACCGCCGCGGTGCCGGCCACCTCGATGGCGAGCCCGAAGGATTGCGAGGCGTACATCCCGCGCAGCGTGAGCTCGCCGATCGTGGCGCCGTCGAAGTCCTGGACGAAGGCGACGCGCGTGGACGCGGAGGTGTCGGCGGCGGGGACCGCCGTGCGGAAGCCGGTCGTGCCGTAGCGGGGCGCGGGGCCGGTGAAGCGGCCGCGGCCAGGGCGGGGGTCGGGGAGGGGGAGCGCGGCGGGCTCGTCCTGACCCCAAGCGAGGGCGAGGATCGCGAGGATCACCGGCCCCCCGAGTCGGCCGCGCCGGTCTCCACGGCGCCCGTGTCTTCCGCGGTGTCCCACGCGCCCGTGTCACCCGAGCCGCCGTTGCACCGCCCGAATGCGGTCTCCTCGAGGTCGGGCACGAGCGCCGCGCATGCCGCGGCGTCCGCCGCCGGGGGGCCGTCTCCCTCTACCGTGTGGAATTGGACCGTCGGGAGCGCCGCGTGTCGGAAGGGGATCTCGTTGCCCGAGCCCTCGTCCCACGGGCCGATCTCCCAGGTGTAGTCGGTGTCGCCGCGGAGCCCGTCCCGCGCGCAGACGAACACGCGCGAAGAGGAGCCGGTCACGATGAGGGGGATGTCACTGCCGTGCTCGTCGGTCAGGCGCATGCCGCGCACGAAGGTGTCGGTGTCCCACGGGATGTAGAGCGACGAGAGCTGCGTCACGAGCGGATCGGTGGGATCCCAGACCATGCGTTCCCCACACGGCCACGACGCGTCCTGTCCGACGCCGTAGCTCGTCGCGACGAGCGCTCCCGCGAGCACCGGCAGGGCCGCGACCGCCGCCCACGTTCTCGGTGCGGCCCGCCTCCACGCCAGGACCGCCCCCAGGAGCGCGGGCAGCACGAGCAGATCAGCGGCATCCGCGACGTGGTCGGCGCGGAACCACGCGCCCAGGGGCGCCCAGAGCTGGAGCGTGGTGTACGTGACCCCCGCGATCGCGAGCCCCAGCACGCGCGCGTAGCGCCCCGGCGCCCCGAGCCACGACGCGAGCGCGGCGACCAGCACCGGCGCCACCACGAGCCAGCCCGCGTCCGAGAGCTTGCCCGTGAGCCAGCCGGGGGCGTGCCCGCGCAGCACGAAGTCGTTCACGACGATCAGCGCGGCCGCGCCCAGGACGAGGGGATGCGCGGGGGCGGAGCGGACGTTGGTTGCCCGCCTCGGCTCGCGGGGCGTCACCACCGCCGCTCCACCCGCGCGAGGACCTGCAACGTCGGATCCACGAAGAAGACGGCGACGGGCACCGCGAGCCCGGCGTCGACCTCCCAGCCGTGACCGAAGTCGTGACGCGCGAGCGCGCGGAGGTGGAGGGGGCTGAGGCTGTAGAGGGCCTCGACCTCGATCACCACGTTCCAATGGAGGGCGATCGGCTGGACGGTCGCGAAGCTGGCGCCGAGGTCGAAGAGCCCGTTGGTGTATCCGAAGTCCCAGCCCCCCACGTGAAGCCCCGCGTGCGCGTGCCAGGCGAACCGTTCCGTCACCCCGTCGTACGCGATCGCGACGCCCGAGGTCGGCACGGTCGCCTCGGGCACGGTGCCCCACCACGCAATCGCACCGTGCGGGTCACCGCGAATGCCGGTGGGGATCGAGCCGCGGAGGCCGAGCGCGTGGGTCGCCACCGGCCCGCCGAAGATGCCGCGCGCGTCCACGAACGTGTTTCCCAGGCCGGCGCCGCTCCACACGTCGCTGGCGGCGGCGGTGCCGGCCACCTCGACCGCGAGCCCGAAGTACCGCCACGCCAACCGGCCCCGGAGCGTGAGCTCGCCGATCGTGGCGCCGTCGAAGTCCTGGACGAGCGCGACGCGCGTCGAGACGCTCACGGGCCCCGCCGGGATGGCGGTGCGGAACGCGGTCGTGCCCAGGCGGGGGGCGCGCACACGGCCCGGTCGGACCGACGGTAACGGGAGCGTCTCGGTCGCCGACGGGTCCGTCGCGAGCGGATCGGCGACCGGGAGATCTTCCGCACGCGCGGTGCCGAGGAGCGCGAGCGTACACAGCCCCGCGATCACGGGGCCCCCGAGTCGCCGGTGTCGCCGGTGTCGCCGGTGTCGCCGGTGTCCTCCGGTTCGTGGCGATCGTTGGTGTAGCCGTCGCAGCGCTCCACCACAGCGTCGTCGAGGTCGACGACGAGCGCCGCGCAGGCCGTGGGAGTGCGGGCCGGCGGACCGTCGCCGTCGAGGGTGTGGAAGCGCACCGTCGGGAGCGCGGCGCGCACGTACGAGAGCTCGTTGCTCGACCGTTCGTCCCACGGCCCGGGCTCCCACGTGTAGTCGGTGTCGCCGCGCAGCCCGTCGCGCGCACACACGGCCACCTGGGACCCTTCGATCGCCACGACGAGCGGCACCTCGACCCCGTCCTCGTCGGTGAGACGGAGCCCACGCACGAAGCTGTCGGTGTCGGCGGGCACGCCCAGCCCGCCGAGCTGGAGCCGCAGGGGATCCGCGGGATCCCACGGCATCCCGTTGCCGCACGGCCACGACGCGTCGGGTGGAGACCAGTAGTCGTCGGCTACGAGCACGCCGCCCAGCATCGGCAGCGCGGCGAGGGCGCGCCACCCCCGGCGGCGGGCCCGGCGGCGGGCCCGCCGCCACGCGACCGCCGCCCCCAGGATCGCGGGCAACACGAGTAGATCGCCGAGGTCGGCCACGTGGGTGGGGCGGAACCACGCCCCCAGCGGCGGCCACACCTGGAGCGCGACGTAGAACCCGCCGGCGATGCCGAGCCCGCCGGCCTTCGCGACCCGCGCGGAGGCCCCGATCCACGCCAGCAACGCCGCGACCAGCACCGGCGCCACCACCAGCCAGCCCACGTCGGAGAGCTTGCCCGTGAGCCAGCCGGGAGCGTGCCCCCGCAGGACGAAGTCGTTGACGAGGATCAGGGCCGCCGCGCCCAGGACGAGGGGATGGGCGGGGGCGGCGCGGACGGGGAGCGGCATGGCGCGCAGGATAGCCGAGGTTCGCGCCGAGAACGCCCGACTCCGCGAACCTCAGTCCTTCTTGCCGCCCTGGATCATGTCGGACACGATCCCCGCGTCGCCGCGATGCTCCGCGACGAGGACCCCGAGCACGTGCCCGCCCGAGAAGATCACGAAGAACCACATCATCAGCTCGTGGACCTCCTTGATCGAGCCCACGAGATCCTTGCTCAGGGCCAAGGGTACCTTGAAGTACATCAGAAAGCCGGTCGTGATCATGAACACGACGCTCGCGTAGAACGCGGCGTAGCCGACGCGCACGAACGCGTAGTGGGCCGCGCGGCCCTTCCCGCCGGTCGGGGCCGTCGTCACCGCCTGGATCGCGCGCACGAACGAGCCCGACCGCGCCTTCGGCACGAAGATCCCCGTGAGGAGCCGCGCCACGAGCAGCCCCGCCAGCGTGAACCCGAAGATGTAGTGCCACTCCCACATGCGGTCGCGCAGCCCGACGGCGATCGCCTTGGCGAGCTCCGGCGTGACCGTGGTGCCGGCCTCCTGGAGCTCGGTCTGGATGAACGCGGAGTTCGTGCGCCAGCTCAGGAAGGTCTTTCGCAACAGGACGGTGCCGAGGAGGCCCACCATGGTCAGCGCGTTGAGCCAGTGCCATGCGCGGAGGGCCGTCGGCTGGTACTTCCGGAAGCTCGGGGTCTGCATCGGCGCGGGGTAACGCGACGCTCGGCCGCGCGGCTCGACCTCGACGTTCGTTGACGCATCGCCCACGGCGTCGGCCCCCCTCATCGCAGCGGCGCCAACGGCCCCACCGCGGCCCGCACCGCCAGCACGTCTCGCAGGAGGGCCTCGAGGTCGGACAGGCGCACCATGTTGGGCCCGTCGGACAGGGCCTCCTCGGGGCGGTCGTGCACCTCGCAGAACAGGGCGTCGATCCCGACGGCTGCCGCAGCCCGCGCCAGGGGCGGTACCCATCGCCGATCGCCGCCCGTCGTGGCCCCGCCCGGCATCTGCACGGAGTGGGTCGCGTCGAAGCACACCGGCGCACCCAGCGCGCGCATCGTGGCGAGCGAGCGGAAGTCGACCACGAGGTTGTTGTAGCCGAAGGAGGCGCCGCGCTCGGTCAGCATCGCGAGGCCGGGCCGGAGCTTGCCCAGCACGTTCGCCATGTCGGCGGGCGCCACGAACTGGCCCTTCTTCACGTTGACGGGCTTGCCGGTGGCGGCGGCGGCCTCGAGGAGGTCGGTCTGGCGGCACAAGAACGCGGGCACCTGGAGCAGATCGACCACTTCCGCCGCGAGCGCGGCGTGCTCGGGCAGGTGGATGTCGGTGGTGAGGGGAACGCCCACGCGGGCCCCGATGCGGCCGAGCATCGCGAGCCCCTCGTGGATGCCCGGGCCGCGGAACGAGCCCGCGCTGGAGCGGTTCGCCTTGTCGAAGCTGGCCTTGAAGGCCCACGCCACGCCGAGGCGCGCGCACACCTCGGCGATGCCTTCGGCGATGCGGGCGGCGCCGTCCTCGTTCTCGAGCACGCACGGCCCGAGGAGGCAGACCAGGGGGCCCTGGCCGACGGGGTGGGGGCCGATGTGCATGGGGACGTCCTCTTCGCGGGCAAGTGATACCCCAGATGGCGAGCAGGCGCCGATCGCACGCGAACGTGGCGCGAGCCGGACCGGCGGGAGCGCGGACCCGGCTGGAGGCGGTCGAATCTCGGGGGCGCGGAGGGGCGGCGGCTCCCCGCCTGCCGATGTATACGAGGGTCGGGAGAGAGCCTTCGAGATGCAACGGGTGCATGCCGCCACGATGCGCTGGTCGCTTCGGCTGGTCGACACCGCGGTGATCGCCGCCACGTTCGTGATGACCGCGCTGCTGCGGGAGTCGATCCGGACGTTCTGGAAGATCGACATCATCCCCGGCCCCGCCGTCCTGCAGGCGGTCACCCTCCAGAACCAGCTCCACCTCATCGTCCTCATCGTGCCGGTGTGGCTCCTCTCGCTCCACATCGGTGGCGCCTACGCCGATCTGCGCCGCACCCGCAGCGATCTGCTCTTCATCCGCCTCCTCCGCGCCGTCGGCATGGCGGTGTTGCTCCTCCTCGCGCTGCTGTTCATCGTGCAGCCCGCGTTGCCCCCGTCGCGTACCTTCCTCGTGTCGTTCGCGGCGATGAGCAGCGTGACCTTGTTCCTCGCGCGCCGCTGGATGTTGCGCCGGCCGGTCACGAGGGACGAAGTGTCGAACATCCTCGTGGTCGGCAGCATGCTCGAGGCCGAGCCCTTCCTGGAGACCCTCCGGCGCCACCCCGACTGGGGCGTGCGCGTGGCGGGCGTCATCCGCCCGGACGACGAGGAGGTGACCAGCATCGGCGGCATCAAGGTCCTCGGCACCCTCTCCCAGCTCCCGTACGTGCTGGAGCGCGAGTCGATCGCCCAGGTGTTCATGACCGGGCGGGCCTGGAGCACCGAGACGCTCCGCCGCGTGGCGGACGCGTGTGAGGAGCTCGGCATCACCTTCTCGATGGACGCGAACTTCCTCGGCCTCTCCGTCGCCCAGGCGGACGTGCAGGACTTCGAGGGCTGGAGCGTGCTGTCGTTCTCGTCCACCCCCACCAACGCCGACGCCCTGGTCATCAAGCGCGTGATGGATCTGGTGGGCGCCGCCGCCGCGCTCGTGCTGCTCACCCCGGTGTTCCTCCTCACCGCCATCGCCATCAAGCTCGAAGACGGCGGGCCCGTGCTCTTCGCGCAGGAGCGGAGCGGGCTCTTCGGGCGCCGCTTCTCCATGTACAAGTTCCGCTCGATGGTGGTGGACGCGGAGGCCCGCAAGGCCGAGCTCGAGACGCTCAACGAGATGAGCGGGCCGGTGTTCAAGATGACGCGGGATCCGCGCATCACGCGGGTCGGCGCGTTCATCCGCAAGACGTCGATCGACGAGCTGCCGCAGTTCTGGAACGTGTTCCGGGGCGAGATGAGCCTGGTGGGCCCACGCCCCCCCATCCCGGCCGAGGTCACGCGGTACGAGCGCTGGCAGATGCGTCGCCTGTCGATGAAGCCCGGGCTCACGTGCATCTGGCAGGTGAGCGGTCGCAACCACGTCGACTTCGAGACGTGGATGAAGCTCGATCTCCAGTACATCGACAACTGGAGCTTGTTCCTCGACGTGAAGCTCCTCGTACGCACGGTGCCGGCGGTGTTGCTGGGATCCGGCGCGAGGTAGGGGAAAGCGCTCCCCGCGGGCGCCCGCGGCACGGTAGATTTGCCGGATGCAGCCCATCCCCGGCTCCCCCGAAGAGCTGACCGCGTTCGCCGGCCTCCAGGCTCAGATGCCGGACCTGTTCCGGCGCGTCACCGCCGACCGTCGCCAGCCGCAGACGGTGGTGGTGGTGCCGAGCCTCTCGCTCGACCCGCAGGAGCTCGCCAAGGTCACCGGGGTGCACCACTACGAAGAGCGCATGCTCTACATGTTGATGCTGCTCCGGCGCCCACGCACACGCGTCGTGTTCGTGACCAGCCAGCAGATCGACCCCATCGTGGTCGACTACTTCCTGCACCTCCTCACGGGCGTGCCGGCGAGCCACGCGCGCGAACGGCTCGAGATGTACTGGTGCAACGACGCGAGCCGGCAGCCGCTGACCGCCAAGGTGCTGGCGCGCCACCGCCTCGTCGAGCGGATCCGCGCCGCCATCCCCGATCCCGCGGCGGCCCACCTCGTCTGTTTCAACAGCTCGCCGCTCGAACGCTCGTTGTCGGTGCGCCTCGGGATCCCGCTCTACGCCAGCGATCCCGCGCTGTACCACCTCGGCACCAAGTCGGGCTGCCGCGAGGTGTTCCGCGAGTCGGGCGTGTTGTTCCCCGACGGCTACGAGCATCTCCGCGATGGCGACGACATCGCCGCCTCCCTCGCCGCGCTCAAGTCCCAACACCCGGAGATGCGCCGTGCCGTGGTGAAGCTGAACGACGGCTTCTCGGGCGAGGGGAACGCGCTCTTCTACTTCGACGGGTGCGACGCCACGTCCGACGCGGAGCGCACCACGTGGTGCCGCGAGCGCCTCCAGTACCTGCGCTTCGAGGCGCCGGGAGAGACCTGGGAGCGGTACCACGCCAAGTACAAGGAGATGCGCGGGGTGGTCGAGATGTTCGTGGAGGGCGCGATCAAGCGCTCGCCGTCCTCGCAGAACCGCGTGAACGCGCTCGGCCAGGCGATGGCGATCTCCACGCACGACCAGGTGCTGGGCGGACCGAGCGGCCAGGTGTTCCTGGGCTGCACCTTCCCCGCGGACGACGAGTATCGCCTCGACATCCAACGCTCCGGCCTCCAGGTGGCCACCGCGTTGGCGAGCAAGGGCGTGCTCGGCCGCTTCGCGACGGATTTCGTGTCGGTCAAGGGCGCGGACGGCAGCTGGGAGCACCACGCCATCGAGGTCAACCTGCGCAAGGGCGGCACCACCCACCCCTTCCTCACGCTGCGCTTCCTCACCGACGGCACGTACGACGAGGAGACCGGCCTGTTCTACTCCCAGAGCGGCCGCCCCAAGTTCTACTACGGCAGCGACTCGGTGCAGTCCGACCAGTACAAGGGGCTGCGCCCCCAGGACCTCGTGGACATCGCGGTCCTGCACGAGCTGCACTTCCACGCGTCGACCGAGCGCGGGGTCGTGTTCCACCTCATCGGCGCGTTGTCGGAGTTCGGGAAGCTGGGGATGGTGTGCATCGGCGACAACCCGCAGCAGGCCGAGTTCCTGTACCGCAAGACCCGCAGCGTGTTGGACCAGGCGACCCGCCGATCCTAAGGCCGACCGTTCGTCCGCTCGCCGCAGCCTTTCGTCCTCTCGCCGCCCCTCCCTGCCTCTTCCGCGGCCCTTCCGTCCCCTTGAATAGGCGGGCCGGTTGCGCGTACACTCCGGCCCGATGAAGCCCTCCCTCCTGTCCTTGCTGGTCCTCGCTCCGGCCGTCGGTTGCAATCCGGACTTCGAGGTGCGGGAGCAGCCGCGCGTGCTCGACAGCTTCCCCTACGTGGACTGTGGCGCCGTGGCGCCCGGCGGGCGGCAGATCTGCACGGTGCCGTTGTTCTCCCAGGACAGCGGCGCGGTCACGATCTTCGACATCGCCGCGACGGACATCAGCTTCCCCGAGGGGGGCATCGGCGAGCAGGGCTCGGCCTTCATCGTCCGCGACGAGTACTGGATGCAGGCGGGCTGCGGCGACGGGGACTGCCGCTACCTCGAGGGCTACGACGACGAGTCCGACGAGGACACGCTGGCGCTCGACATCACCTTCGCGCCGATGACCGAGGGTTACTACCAGGGCGAGCTGACCATCTGGTCGAACGACAACAAGAGCACGCTCGAGGAGCCGCTCCCGGACGAGCCCGAGCGCTCCGAGCACGTGTGGAAGGTCCAGCTGCGCGGCCTGGCCCGCCCGGCGTGCGGGCGCGTCTGGCCGACGTTCATCGACATGGGCCTGCGCGAGGCCCCCGGCGCCGAGTTCGGCACCAACGCCCGCATCGAGAACTGCGGCATCGTGACGCTCGAGGTCTCCGCGTTCCCCGACAGCGGCACCGGCGCCGAGGAGATGGGGGTGACCACCACTCCCGCGGTCTACGTCCTGCCCGGGCTCTCCGAGGACATCGCGATCGCCTGGAACGTCGGCACCCTGACCAACGGCGAGCCGACCCCCGTGTCCGCCGAGATCGGGTTCCAGGGCAACGCGGTCGACACGCTGAACGCGGCGACCCTCACGGTCGTCGGCAACGCGTGTGACCTGTCGGTCGACGAGGACTGGGATGCCGATGTGGACGGCTGGAGCCGGTGCGGCGGCGACTGTGACGACGCCGACTCCACCGCCAACCCCTCGGCCACGGAGCGCGCGGCGAACGGGCACGACGACGATTGTGACGGCACGATCGACGAGACCGCCAACCCCGTCGGCTCCGACGACGACGGCGACGGGTGGAGCGAGTCCGCGGGCGACTGTGACGACGCCGACGCCGCCATCTCGCCGGACGCGGTGGAGAGCATCAACCAGGTCGACGACGACTGCAACGACCGCATCGACGACGCGACCGAGCGCTACGACGACGACCAGGACAGCTACTCCGAGCGCCAGGGCGACTGCGACGACACCAACCGCCTCGTGTCTCCCGCCGCCACGGAGACGACCGACGGGTTGGACAACGACTGCGACGGCGTGGTGGACGAGGGAGGCCCCGCTCACGACGACGACGTGGACGGTGCGGTCGAGGTCGAGGCGGACCCTGCGCAGAACGACTGCGACGACGAGGACTACTGGGTCTACGTGGGCGCGTTCGAATACTGCGACGGCTACGACAACGACTGCGACGGGGTCGTGGACGAGGGCGAGGCCGACGAGGCCGACGGCGCCTGCGCGTTCCTGCCGCGCCGCGAGGACGACGACGAGGTCGTCGACGAGACGAAGGGCTGCGCGACCACGCCGGGGACCACGGCTGCCGGGTGGTTGATCCTTGCGGCGGGCCTCGGGATCGCACGCCGCCGACGGTAGCCGGCGCGGCCTCGGCGCGACGCGGATCGGCATCGCGGCCGCATGGATGCTTGTCGGGGTGGAGTCGCGTGTCTACCGATTGGGGATGCGGCCTGCTGGCGCCAACGTCGTCCTCCTCTTGAGTGCCCTCGCGATCGTGGCGCTCGTCCTCTACGTGTTCGACTTGAACGAGTCGCGGCCCGTCAAATACTCCGAATTCAAGACGATGATCGAGGCCGGCCAGGTGGAGTCGGTCACGTTCACGGGCGAGGCCGTCACCGCGGAGGTGAAGCCGGCCGCCGGGGAGACGCCGCCGCCGCCGGACGTGCGCACCGTGGCCGTCCCGGGGGACGAGTCGCTGGTGCAGCTGCTCCAGGCCAAGAACATCCCCTACGGCGCCGAGTCGGTGAACGGCTGCGCGGGCGGCTCGATGCTGCTCACGATGTTGCTGCTCTCCGTGGGCCTCTGGTTCCTGCTGGCGCGGCCCTCGGGTGGCGCGCCTCCGGGCATCGCCGCGTTCGGCAAGTCCCAGGCCAAGCTCGCACCCGAGGAGGGCATCGGCGTCACCTTCAAGGACGTGGCCGGCATCGACGAGGCGGAGGAGGAGCTGAACGAGATCGTCCAGTTCCTCAAGACCCCCGAGCGTTTCACCCGCCTCGGCGGCCGCATCCCCAAGGGCGTGCTCCTCATCGGTCCGCCGGGCACTGGAAAGACGCTCCTCGCGCGCGCCGTCGCTGGTGAGGCCGGGGTGCCCTTCTTCAGCATCTCCGGCAGCGATTTCGTCGAGATGTTCGTCGGCGTGGGCGCGGCCCGCGTGCGTGACCTGTTCAAGCAGGCCGCCGAGCGCGCGCCGTGCATCATCTTCATCGACGAGCTCGACGCCATCGGCAAGGCGCGCGAGCCGAACGGCATCGTGGGCGGCCAGGACGAGCGCCACCAGACGCTCAACCAGCTCCTCGTCGAGATGGACGGGTTCGACGGCCGCAAGGGCATCATCATGCTCGCGGCCACCAACCGCCCGGAGACCCTCGATCCGGCCCTGCTCCGCGCCGGCCGGTTCGATCGGCAGGTCGTGGTGGACCGCCCCGACGTGAAGGGGCGCGAGGCCATCCTCCGCGTCCATGCCCGCAACATGCGCCTCGCGGAGGACGCCGACCTGAAGGTGGTCGCCCAGCGCACCCCCGGGTTCTCCGGCGCCGACCTCGCCAACGCCCTGAACGAGGCCGCCCTGCTCGCGGCGCGCCGCGGCAAGGAGGACATCCATCTCGCCGACATCGAGGACGCCGTCGAGCGCATGGTCGTCGGCCTGGAGAAGAAGTCGCGGCGCCTGTCCCAGGCCGAGCGAAAGGTCGTGGCCTACCACGAGGCGGGGCACGCGGTGTGCGCGGCGGGTTCGCCCGGTGCGGACCCCGTGCAGAAGATCAGCATCATCCCGCGTGGCATCGGCGCCCTCGGCTACACGGTCACGATGCCGCTCGAGGACCGCTACCTCGTGAGCCGCCAGGAGCTGGTCAATCGGCTCGTCGTGCTCTACGGCGGCCGCGCGGCCGAGGAGCTCGTGTTCGGGGACTTCACGACCGGCGCCGCGGACGACATCTCCAAGGCGAGCGACCTCGCCCGGCGCATGGTCACGCAGTTCGGCATGTCGCTCCTGCTCGGCGCGGTGAACTACGGCTCCGACCGGCCCAACCCCTTCGGGATGGGCGGTGCCGTGCGGGACGTGGCGATCAGCGAGGAGACCTCGCGCGCGATCGACGGCGAGGTGCGCAAGCTCCTCGACGAGGCCCACGTCCGCGCCCGCGCCCTGGTGCGGGTCAACCGCGACCTGATGGACGCGATGACCGCCACGCTCCTCGAGCACGAGGTGATCGACGGCGAGGCGCTGAAGTCGCTCCTCTCGCGCGTGTTGAGCGACGCGCCGGAGAGCCACCTCGCGCCCGGGTTCGCGAGCGCGTAGTCCCTCCGAGTAGCTCTCCGCGGAGGAACGGGGGAGTCCCGCCGGACGTCGCCGACCGGGGTGGGCAGGGCGTACGGCGAATGGCCGCGGGTACGGCGGAAGGGGCCCCTTGGGAAGGCCACCGCCGGGGGCCCCGCGGCGGTTCCTTCGCCGTACGTCCTGACCACCCCACGTTAAGCGGGCGGCATGCGCGACCTTAGAGCCTTCCTCGACGTCCTTCGCCGCGAGGGTGACCTCGTCGAGATCGACGCCCCGTGTGATCCCAAGCTGGAGATCGCCGAGATCCACCGCCGCGTGATCGCCGCGGACGGCCCGGCGATCCTGTTCAAGCGCCCGAACGGGGCCGACTTCCCGCTCGTGACCAACCTGTTCGGCACGAAGAAGCGCGTCGACCTCGCCTTCGGCGGCCGCCCCGGCGAGTTCATCCGCCGCGTGGCGGCGTTGCCGCACGAGCTGATGCCGCCTTCGCTCGGCAAGCTCTGGGCGCAGCGGGACCTCGCGTGGCAGGGCATGTCGCTCGGGCTCAAACACTCCGCGCGGGGCGCCGTCACCGAGGTGGTGGAGCGTGACCCCAAGCTCTCCCGCATCCCGATGCTGCACTGCTGGCCGGAGGACGGCGGCTCGTTCGTGACGCTGCCGCTCGTGTACACGGAGCACCCGAAGACCGGCGTGCACAACCTCGGCATGTACCGGATCCAGCGCCACGACGACCGCACGACCGGCATGCACTGGCAGATCGCGAAGGGTGGCGGCTTTCACCACCACGTGGCCGAGCAGGAGGGCCAGGCCCTCCCGGTGAACCTGTTCGTGGGCGGGCCCCCGGGGCTCATCCTCTCCGCGATCGCGCCGCTGCCGGAGAACGTGCCGGAGCTGCTCCTGGCCTCGCTGCTGCTGGGCGACCGCCTGCCGCGCTGCGACAACCCCGCCGGGCCGATGCCGCTGGTGTCGGACTGCGAGTTCGCCTTCGTCGGCAAGGTGCCGCCGCACGTGCGCCGCCCCGAGGGGCCGTTCGGCGATCACTACGGCTACTACTCGCTCCAGCACGACTACCCGATCTTCGAGGTCGACGCGGTGTGCCACCGGAAGGACGCGATCTGGCCCGCCACGGTGGTCGGCAAGCCCCGCCAGGAGGATTTCTACATCGGGGACTACCTGCAGGAGCTGCTCTCGCCGCTGTTCCCGCTGGTGATGCCGCAGGTGCGCAACCTCTGGAGCTACGGCGAGAGCGGCTACCACTCGCTCTCCTCCGCGGTGGTGCAGGAGCGCTACGGCCGCGAGGCCATGGCGAGCGCGTTCCGCATCCTCGGCGAGGGCCAGCTCTCCCTCACCAAGTTCCTGCTGCTGCTCGACACCCCGATGGACCTGCGGGACTTCAAGCCCGTGCTGGAGCACGTCCTCGCGCGCTTCAAGCCCGAGACCGACCTGTACGTGCTCTCCAACCTCTCGATGGACACGCTCGACTACGCCGGCCCCGCCGTGAACGAGGGCAGCAAGGGCGTCATGCTGGGCGTCGGCAAGCCGGTCCGCGATCTGTTGCGCACCTACAAGGGCGAGCCCCCCATCGGCGTGGTGGACGTGCGGCCCTACTGCGGCGGCTGCCTCGTGGTGCAGGGCGTGCCCTACCGCGACGAGCCCGACCAGGCCGCACGCCTCGCCGACGCGTTCCCCGGGTGGCCGCTCGTGGTGCTGGTCGACGACGCGGAGGCCACCGTCCGCACCGACGCGCGTTTCATCTGGACCGCGTTCACCCGCTTCGAGCCCGCCGCCGATCTGCACGGCAAGCGGCGCATCCATCGCAACCACCTCGTGTTCGAGGGCTCCATCGTGCTCGACGCGCGGATGAAGCCCACCTACCCGAAGGAGCTCTTCTGCGACCCGGACACGGAGAAGCTCGTGTCGGACCGTTGGAGCGAGTACTTCCCCAGCGGGAAGGTGGTCATGGGCGACTCGGGGGCGGGCCACCTCGGGTAGGGCCGGGGACGGTCAGAGCCGCGCGGCCGCTTCCTTGAGCTTGCGCGCGGCGTCCGCCAGCACGGCGTCGCCATGCGAGACCGCGACCATCGCGAGGTCGGGGTTCTCCGCCATCTCCTCGAGCCAGCCGCGGTAGGCCTTCGCGTCCGTCAGCATCAGGAACCGGCCGAGGCGCGTCATGCCGAAGTCGCCCGAGCTGCCCATCGCGCGGAGCACGAGCCCGCCGAAGCCGGGCTGGTGCGGCACGTTGAACAGTGCGTCACACACGACGAGGCCGTGGCCGGCGCCGACGTCGAGCTCGTAGACGTGCTCGGTGTGCTTCACCCCGCGGGGCGCGTGCGTGCGGACCCCGGGGACATCGGTGTCCAGCCCGTCGACCTTCACCACCTGCTCGACCTTCACGCGGCTCTCCTCGGGGCACACGACGTGGAGGGCGGGGTAGCGCGCCTTCCACACCCCGGCGTCGAGGCGGTGAAAACCGTTCGGCACCACCAGCACCGTGGGCGGCCCGAGCGCCTCGATCTCGGCCATCGTCGCATCGTCACACGCGATGGCGCTGTGGATCCACAGCCCGCCCGCGGGCAAACGCCAGATCGTCATGGAGCGCGGGAGCGCCATGTTGCGGAGCGTGCCGGTGACCTGCCAGATGCGCGGCGCGAGCTGGGTGAGCGGGCCGTGGGGCGACACGTGGGCGGTCCAGGGGGTCATGGGGGCGCTCCGGCGTCGGTCGATCCGGACCCCGACTCCCACGCGGGCCTCACGTCCGGCACGAGGGGCTTGGACCCGTCCGAGGCGCCGGTGGGCGGCGCGGGCAGCCCGGCGCTGGCGGGGGGTGGGAACGAGCGCCCGGCGGCGTCAGCGATGATCCGGGTCTTCTCCTCCAGATCGTGCACCTTGCGCTCCAGGTCCCGGCCGTTGCCTTCGAGCTCGACCAGGAGCAAGGCGTAGGCGTACTCCATCTCGATGACGGGGCCGACCTCCGCGAGGGCCTCGGTGCCGTCCAGGCGGCGCGCGGCCTCCTCCAGGCGCGGCTCCCAGCGCTCGGTGTAGACGCGCTCCGCGAGCACGCGCGCGGCCTCCCGATTGCCGGCCTTCCAGAGCTGCTCCACCTCTTCGAGGCCCGCGACCACGAGCTCGCCCTCCTGTTTCCAGGTGTGGGTCTCGGGGGCCAGGGTCGCCTCGACGGGCGGCGCGCAGGCGGTCAGCAACAGCAGCGTGAACATCGCGAGAGGAGGTATCGCGGCCCATGCTGGGGGGGCACCTTCCCGCCTCCACCATTGGTGCGTATGCTGCGTCGGCACCGAGGAACCCATGAAGTTCGAACGTTTCACCGTCAAGGCTCGCGAGGTCATCTCCGATGCCCAGCAGCTCGCGGGCAAGTTCGGAAATCCCGAGATCCGCCCCCAGCACTTCCTGCTCGTGCTGCTCACCCAGGAGAAGGGCATCGCGCCCACCCTCCTCTCGCAGATCGGCGTGGACGTGCAGGGATTGACGCGGGAGGCCGCCAAGCTCGTGGACGAGCTGCCGAAGGTGAGCGGCGGGGCCCAGGCCCAGCTCTCCCGCCAGGCGCAGGAGGTGCTGAACGTCGCGGAGAAGGAGGCCAAGACCCTCGGCGACACCCACATCGCCACCGAGCTCATCCTCCTCGGCATCGCCGACGTGAAGGACAAGCCGCAGCAGCTCCTCAAGGACTACGGCGCCACGCGCGAACGCATCCTCAACGCGATGCAGGTCATGCGCGCCGGCAAGAACGTGTCGGGGGAAGAGGCGGAGAGCCAATACGAGGCCCTGAAGAAGTACACTCGCGACCTGACGGCCCAGGCGCGCGAGGGCAAGATCGACCCGGTGGTCGGGCGGGACGAGGAGATCCGGCGCACGCTCCAGGTGCTCTCCCGCCGCAGCAAGAACAACCCCGTGCTCATCGGCGATCCCGGCGTCGGCAAGACCGCCATCGTCGAGGGCATCGCCCAGCGCATCGCCGCGGGCGACGTGCCGGAGAGCCTCAAGGACAAGAAGGTCCTCTCGCTCGACATGGCCGCGCTCATCGCCGGCGCGAAGTACCGCGGCGAGTTCGAGGAGCGCCTCAAGGCCGTGCTCAACGAGATCGAGGCCGCCAAGGGCGAGATCATCCTGTTCATCGACGAGCTCCACATGGTCGTCGGCGCCGGCAAGTCCGAGGGCTCGATGGACGCGGGGAACATGCTCAAGCCGGCGCTCGCGCGCGGAGAGCTCCGGTGCCTCGGCGCCACCACGCTCGACGAGTTCCGCAAGCACATCGAGAAGGACAAGGCGCTCGAGCGCCGCTTCCAGCCGGTGTACGTGGACGAGCCGAGCGTGCAGGACACGATCCGCATCCTCCGCGGCATCAAGGAGAAGTACGAGCAGCACCACGGCATCCGCATCACGGACGACGCGATCATCGCCGCCGCGGTGATGTCGGACCGCTACATCAACGACCGCCAGCTCCCCGACAAGGCGATCGATCTCATCGACGAGGCCGCCAGCCGCCTGAAGATGGAGATCGAGAGCCTGCCCCAGCCGATCGACGTGCTGGAGCGCGCCGCGCGCGGCATGAAGGTCGAGCTCGCGGCGCTCGCCCGCGAGACCGACAAGGGGGCGATCGAGCGCGCGAACAAGCTGCGCGCCGACATCGCCGACAAGGAGGAGGAGGCCGGCGTGCTCCGCAGCCAGTGGCAGGCGGAGAAGAACGCGCTCGACGCCATCCGGGACAACGCCGAGAAGATCGACCAGCTCAAGCACAACCTCGAGCGGATGCAGCGCTCGGGTGAGTACGAGGCCGCCAGCCGGGTGCAGTTCGGCGAGCTGCCCGAGGCCCAGCGCCAGCTCGCGGCTGCTCAGGAGCGCCTCGCCCTGCTCCAGAAGGACGGCGGCGTGCTCCGCGAGGTGGTGACCGACGAGGACATCGCGCTCGTCGTGTCGAAGTGGACCGGCGTGCCCGTGACCAAGCTCAAGGAGGGCGAGCAGGCCAAGCTCCTCAAGATGGAGGAGAACCTCCACAACCGCGTCATCGGCCAGCACCCGGCGATCGTGGCCGTGTCGGACGCGGTGCGCCGCTCGCGCGCCGGCCTGCAGGACCCGAACCGCCCCATCGGCAGCTTCATCTTCCTCGGCCCCACCGGCGTCGGGAAGACCGAGCTCGCCAAGGCGCTCGCCGAGTTCCTGTTCGACGACGAGAACAACATCGTGCGCATCGACATGTCCGAGTACATGGAGAAGCACACGGTGGCCCGGCTCATCGGCGCGCCCCCCGGCTACGTCGGCTACGACGAGGGCGGGCAGCTCACCGAGGCCGTGCGGCGCCGCCCCTACAGCGTCGTGCTGCTCGACGAGATCGAGAAGGCGCACCCCGACGTGTTCAACGTGCTCCTCCAGGTGCTGGACGACGGCCGGCTGACCGACAGCAAGGGCCGCACGGTCGACTTCAAGAACACCGTCATCATCCTGACGAGCAACGTCGGCAGCCGCCTCATCATGGAGCACCAGGACGACCGGCCGCGCATGGAGAAGGAGGTGCTCGCCGAGCTGCGCCGCACCTTCAAGCCCGAGTTCCTCAACCGCATCGACGACATCATCATCTTCGACGCGCTGAAGCGCGAGGACATGGACAAGATCCTCGACGTCCAGCTCCGCCGTGTGCGGAAGCTCCTCGCGGATCGCCAGCTCTCGCTGGAGCTGTCCCCGGCCGCCAAACACGCGATCGCCGAGGCCGGGTTCGATCCGATGTTCGGCGCCCGCCCGCTGAAGCGCTCGATCCAGCAGTACCTGCTGAACCCGATGTCGAAGACGATCGTGGCCGGCGGATACGGCCCCGGGGACACCGTCAAGATCGATGTAGACGGGCAGGATCTGACGTTCGAGCGGGTCCCGGCGCTCGAGGACGCGAAGTAGGCGCGCTGCGAGACGACGCGCGCGCGTGATGGGCCAGAAGTGGTCTATGATCGCGCGGATGTCGCCTCTCCGCAGGTTCTCGCTGTTGCCCGCCGCCTCGAGCCTCCTCGGCGTCGGCACCAGCTTCCTGGCGGACGTGGCGTTGCGGCCGGCGTTCGCGAGCGTGTACCTCGTGCCGGTGGCGGCCGCGTCCTGGTTCGGGGGGCCCGGCGTGGGCCTCGTGGTGGCCGCCGTCGCGTCCGGGGCCAGCGCGGTGGCCGGCGGGTTCGGCGACGAGCCGCTGGCCCGCGTCGTCATGCCGACGCTCGTGAACGTCTCCGCCGCCTGGCTGGTCGGGAGCTTGCGGAACGCCTACCGCCACGAACGAGCGCTCGCCCGCACCGACGCGGTCACCGGCGCGCCGAACCGCCGCGCGTTCGAGGAGCGCGCGCGCGCCATGTTGCGCCTCCACGCCCGCACTGGCCGCCCGTTCACGGCGGCGGCGCTCGATCTCGACGGGTTCAAGGCGGTGAACGACCGGCTCGGGCACGCCGAGGGCGATCGGGTGCTGCGCGCCGTGTCAGAGGCGCTCGCCCGCGCGGTGCGGAGCTCCGATCATGTCGCGCGCTACGGCGGGGACGAGTTCGCGCTGCTCCTGCCCGACACCGACGAGCGGGGCGCGGCACTCCTGCTCGCGCGGCTCCGTGGCGCGCTCTGCGACGCGATGACGGGCGGCGGGTGGGCGGTGACCTTCAGCGTGGGCGCCATCACCTTCCGCGACCTGCCCCCGGCGGGATTTCCCCGCAACGAGCGGGACCTGATGCAGCTGGTGGACGCGCGGGTGTACGAGGCGAAACACGCCGGAAAGGACCAGATGATCCACGAGACGCGCGGGGCCGGGTAGCGAACGATCCGCGCCTCCTGCGGCGAGAAGGACGCGGCGCTAACCGCCGGTGACCGACCGGTAGAGCCGCTCCAGCAGCGTCGTGATCGACGAGCGCATCTGCCGCGAGATCAGGAAGTCGGGCGCGGGGAAGCTCGGTTGGATGTGCACGTCGTACTTCACCTTCGTGCCGGTTTCGACCGACACGAACGACCACCGCACCTCGTAGATCGAGAGGGCCTTGCTCGCCACCAAGGTCTCGTGCCAGCCGGTCGACGTGGCGCAGCGCCGGTAGTCGTACGCCACCGGCGCGAAGGTCATGCCGGTCTCGACGCGGAGGGTGGGACACGCCTCTCGGGAGACGTAGGAGATCGCCTTGATGTCGGGCGAGAGCTGGGCGGCCGCGATGGGATCCCCGAGCGCGGCGCGGACGGCCTCGATGGGGGCGGGGATGACGAACTCGGTGCGCCAGACCCCGTCGGAGCTGGGGGCCACGGTGAACGCGGGAGGCTCGGCCGCGCGCGCGGCGCCGGACAGACTCGCGGCCAACAGGAGCCAGAGCGTCCCCCCCACGGTCACCTCACCGGGTTGGACTAACCCGAGCGCGAGCGCCGCCCACGCTCATCCGTGGCGTTCGACCCAATCTTCCCAGCGCCGGGCCAGCACGTCGTTCTGGGGGCGATCAGACACCAGCCGGCGCCGGATCTCCCACGCGGTGCGCTCCTCGACCTGGCCCATGTCGATCGCGCGCCCCGAGGCCTGGCGGTACCCCGCGACGAACGCATCGCGGGCGCGCGGGTTCAGGATGAAGACGCAGGCCTGCATCTCGACCAGGTCCGCCTCCACGGGGCCCCAGCGGGCGCAAGTCCAGTCCACCACGCCGGTGATGGTCCACCCGCTGCGGAGCTGGGGCCGGCCGAGCACGTTGCCCAGGTGGTAGTCGAGGTGGAGCAGACGGGCGCGGCGCGGGTCGATGTCGGCGAGGTCGGGGAGGCCGGTCGGGCCTTCCGGGCGCGCCACGGCGTGGATCGCGGAGAGGGAGCGGCCCATCTGGAGGCACACGCCGCTCAAGCCGTCCTCGTCGAGCTGGCCGCGCTCGTAGGCGATCTCGGCCGTGGTACCGGGGAGCACGCCCATCACGGCGCACACCGGGTCGGTCGAGAAGACGCGGTACGGCGAGGGGACGCTGACGCCCCGGATCATCGTGAGCACGACGCCTTCTGCGCGAAGACGGTCGGCCGCGGGGCGGGTCAGGTCGAACGGATCCGGGAGGGCGTCGGAGCGGGGGAACTTCAGGAGGCGCTCGCCGCCGGGGTCCTCCGGGCCGCACAAGCCCGCGGGTGTGACGACGCGGAAGAGGTGATGCTCGCGACCGTCCCGGGCACGCACGAGGCGAGGGTCGAGGCCGATCTCGCGTGCGAGCCGCGCGGCGATGAGCTCGGGAGGCTGGGAGGTATCCGCCATGGCGGAAGCCTATTCCAACGTACGGGAGCCTGCCCAGGCCGCCGCGACCTCCGACATGATAGGTCCCCGGCACTGAACAGGACCGGATGTCGTCGTACCCGTCGCTCGCGAGCATCATCGCGTCCGTGATGCTCTCCGACGAGGAGAAGAAGCGCCTCGAGCGGCTTCTCTACGCCGATGCGGGGCACGGGTACGATGCCTTCGGGCTGCACCCCGACTACGTCGCGTTCGGTCGGGTCCTCACCGCGCCGCTCTACGACCGGTATTTCCGCGTCAAGTCGAAGGGCCACGAACACATCCCGACCTCGGGGCCGGCCGTTCTCGCCTCGAACCACTCCGGCGCCGTCCCCATCGACGGGATGATGATCTGGGCGGACGTGCTCCGGAACACCGAGCCCCCGCGGGTGGCGCGCGCCGTGGCCGATCACTTCGTGCCGATGATCCCCATGATCGGGACCCTCTTCGCGCGCGGTGGCATGGTCGGCGGGAGCCGCGGCAACGCGCGCACGCTGTTGGAGAGCGGCGAGCTCCTGATGATCTTCCCCGAGGGTGTGCCGGGCGTCGCCAAACATTTTCGCGACCGCTACAAGCTGCAGGACTGGCGCGTGGGCCACGTCGAGCTCGCCATCCGCCACCACGCGCCGGTCGTGCCGGTCGGGATCGTGGGCGCCGAGGAGCAGATGCCGCAGATCGGCCGCATCCCCATCCGGGTGGCGGGGCTCCCCTTCATCCCCATCACGCTCACGCCGTTTCCGATGCCGGTGCGCTACCACATCCGGTACGGCGCGCCGATTCCGGTGCACCTCGACTACCGGCCCGAGCAGGCCGACGATCCCTCCGCCGTGCGCGAGGCCGCCGCGCGCGTGAAGGCGGCGGTGCAGGCCCTGTTGGAAGAGGGGCTGCGCGAGCGCGAGGGGATCTTCGCGTGAGCGACTACATCAAGGGCGTGCTCGTCACCGGCACGGACGCGCCCGTGGGCGAGCTGCTCGTGCGTGCGCTCCTGGCCAATCCGAACGTGGGCCACGTCCTCGCGATCGGCCTGCGCCGCCCCGAGGAGGCGCTCCCCATCGCGCACACCTCCCGGCTGACCTATCTGCAGGTCAACCTCGTGCGCGAGCGCCAGGTGCACGATCTGCTGTTCGGCCCCGCGCGGGACCTGGGCGTCGAGGTCGTGGTGCACACCGCGATGAGCCGCAACGCGATGGCCGAGGGCGGCGGCGTGCACGCGCTCAACGTCGAGGCCACGCGCGCGCTCCTCCAGCTGTGCGAGCGGCACCCCACCATCCGCCGCTTCGTGCTCAAGTCCTACGCCGAGGTCTACTCCGTCTCGCACGACCTCCCCGTGCTCATCGCGGAGGACCACCCGCTCAACCTGCATCCGAACGCGCCCCAGTACGTGCGGGACCGTGTCGAGGCCGACCTGCACGCGTGCGTCCGCATGGGGCTCTCCCCCCTGCAGATCGTCGTGCTCCGCTGCGCGGAGTCGCTCGCGCCCGGCACCGGCTCGCAGTTGTTCGACTACCTCGAGTCGCCCGTGTGCCTCCGGCCCGCCGGCTACGACCCGATGATCAACGTCGCGAGCCTCAAGGACATCGTCCGCGCGCTGGAGTCCGCGGTGCGGGCCCCGGAGCAGGGCGTGTTCAACGTGCCCGGCTACGACACGCTGCCGTTGTCCCTCGCCATCCGGAAGTGGGGCCGCCTCGGCATCTCGTTGCCGTCCTCGTGGCTCACCCCGCTGTACCGCTGGCGTCGCAAGCTGCGCGGGCACGACTTCCGCTACGGCATGAACCGCCGCCGCTTCCACTACAGCGGCGTGCTCGACGGGCGCCGCGCCCGAGAGGTGCTCGGCTTCACGCCCACGCTCCCGGTCGACTGGCCGATCAGCTAGCCGTCGCCGTCATCAGCGCCCGCTTTTGTACCCGCCGCCCGAGGTCGCCCTTGTTGTCCCTTCGCCCGAACGCCTCCGCCCGTGGGGGGAGCCATGACGACGCCCGGCGCTGAGGGTGGCCGCCCCGTTTCGATCCGGCCCAAGGCCGCGCTCGCCCTGATCATCGCCGCGATCACGGTGGCGGGTGGGCTGGTGGTCGCGACGGTGGGCTGGTACGCGACGGTGCAGGGCACGTCGGGGCAAGCGAGCGGCGTACGCGCGCGGGTCACCTTCACGAGCCCGTGCGACGCCGAGGCCCGTCCGGTGATCCTGGCCCGCCTCGCGGAGTACGGCCTGCCTGCCCAGGCCTCGCCGGACAGCGGCGGCCTCGCGTTCGACGTGACCATGCCGGGCCTCGCGGACGACCTGACCCACGTGCCGAAGGCTCTCGCGGCCCCCGGCACGCTCGAGGTGCGCGTGGACGGCGTCGTGCGGCCGGTCGTCGTCCAGGACCTCGGCGTGCAGCTCGCGTTCAGCGGCACCCCCGTCACGTTGCTGCTGTTGAGCGAGCCGCTGCCGGAGCGCGGCGTGGAGGTCTCGATCGACGGCGCGCCGGCCGACGTCGAGGAGGTCACCGGCGTCGAGCTGCAGATCGCCGCGCGCGCGGGGCAGAGCGCCGAGGCGCTGCGGCTCGCCACCGATCGGGCCGTCGCGTTGCGTCATCCGCTGCCGTGCGCGGTCACCCCGGTGGGCGCCGAGGCGATGCCGTAGGGCGCGACGCGCTTGCTTCGCGGAGGCTGAGGCGCGGCACGTTCGCGTCGCTGGAAGCCGGCGGCGCCAAAAACACGAAACCCTCCGTCGCTTGCGCGGGGAGGGCTCCGATGGGACGAGGTGGCGTGCGGACACGCCGCCCGCGTCAGATCATCTGGCTGTAGTACTCGACGATCTTCTGGGGATCACACTCGAACGGGATGTCTTCGCGCTCGGGCGCGACGACCATCTTGCCGGCCATGAGGGCCGGGTCGAACTCGAGGAAGCTCGGGCGCTGACGGCTGGCCGCGAGCTCGAGGATCCCGGCGTAGAACGGGGACGCCTTGCTCTTCGGGTGGAGGGCGACGACATCGCCGGCCTTGACCTGGAAGCTGGGGCGGTCCGTGCGGACGCCGTTGACCGTGACGTGCCCGTGCACGACGAGCTGACGCGCGGCGGGGATGGTCGCGCCGAGGCCGAGGCGCCAGGTGACGCTGTCGAGGCGGCTCTCGAGGAGGGTCGCGAGGATGCGGCCGGTCGGGCCCTTGCGGCGCGAGGCCTCGGTCACGTAGCGACGGAACTGCTTCTCGAGGATGCCGTAGTGGAAGCGCATCTTCTGCTTCTCCACCATGCGTTCCTTGAAGTCAGACTGCTTGCCCTTGCGGCGTGTGCCGTGCTGTCCCGGGGGGAACGGGCGCTTGAGGACGCCCTTGTTCGTAAGGCCGGGAAGCACCACGCCCACCTGCCGGCACTTCTTCAGCCGGGGTCCACGATAACGTGCCATGTTGATGGCTCCTTGGGGTGCGGGAATGCCCTTGCGGGCATGAAACGTTGCCGGGGGTTCGAGTAGGAACTCGTGGGCCGGAAACGGCGCCCGGGGCGATCCCGGGCAGCCCGCGCTGTTAATCGATCGCTCCCCGTCCGCCAAGGAGGATCCGATGGACCATCTGCGCAACGCGCTCCAGGGCGCGCTCGGCGTGCCCGTTTCCCCGGCGCCCGCGCCCGCCCCCGAGGTGCCCGGCCTCCCGGACCCGCTCAAGAGCGACTGGGTGGCGCTGATGCGCCAGCTCGGCGCCGAAGTGCCGAAGGACGCCACGATGGGCCAGCTCACGTCGCGCTCCGATCTGCGCGCCAAGGCCCTCGGGGACGCGGGCCGCGGCCGGGACGCCGCCGCGTTGAAGAAGGCACGCGAGGACTTCGTGCGGGACCGCGAGAAGCGGGCCTGGGCACTGGTGAAGGACCGCTTCGCCGCGCTGGACCTGCCCGAGAAGGCGTACCGTTCCTTCAAGCAGGAGGACGCCGATCCCGTCAAGCTCCTGGCCCGGCTGACGAACAAGCGCGCCGAGGAGCTGAGGGGGATGGGCGCCGCCCGCCTGCGCGACGAGCTCGGCCCCTCCGTGGGGACCGGCAAGAAGTAGGCCCCGCGCCCGGCCCGGGGGGCGTATAGTGCGCGGGTGGAGGTCCAATGCCGGTCGGGCGGGTCGGATTGACGGGGCGGCGCGGCGTGACGCTGCTGGAGATCGCCATCGTCATCGCGATCATCGGCATCCTGGCCGCGATCGCGGGCACCATGCTCACGCAGACGATCCCGAGCTGGCGCACACGGCGCGCCGCGCGCGAGTTCTCCGCGACGCTCAACCAGTGCCGGCAGCTCGCGATCGCGCAGGGCGTCGAGTACCGGGTCCGCATGGGGTCCGCCGACCCTGACCTCAGCGGGTCGGGCGGCAGCGTGGGGGTCTACTACATCGAGCGCGGCAATTCGGGCGTGAACAGCTCCGCATGGGACATCCTCCCGTGGGACGCGGACGGGTCGAACACCGCCAACGCCGAGGGCACGATCGACATCTCCGCGGGCGCCCCCAACGAGCTGCGTGGCGCGAGCATCGCGCCGTGGAACCCGATCGCCGGCGTGGAGGGGGACGACATCGTGTTCAGCCCGCGCGGCTGGCTCATCAACCCCGTGAGCGACTTCAACGCCGACGGGTACATCGAGATCACCTTCGTCAACAAGCCGGCGCGGGCACGCGGCGAGGCCGACGAGTGGACCGTGATGGTGTCCCGCGGCGGGCTCGTGCGCCTGGAGTCCAACCGGCAGACGCCGATCGGCGGGGCGAGCGGCACCTCGAGCGCGTCGGACTGGACGTCGAGCTCGGCGTCCGGGCACTCGCCCTAAGACGACGGCGGCGGATCCTCGACGAGCCGAGGAGTGGGCCACTCCGTCACCGCGGACGTGCAGGGCCGGCCCTCGGCCTGGGCGGCGACCGCGTCCTCGAGGCGCACGGACGCCCACAACCCGTCGAACGCGGTCAGCAGCTCAGCCAGCGCGACGCCCTCGTACGTGGGGGGGAGCCCCTCGAACTTCGCGCGGGCCTTGGTCCATTGGCCCCAGGCGCCCCGCGGATTGCCGCGCCGCCAGTGCTCCAGCGACACCGCGAGCTGGATGAGGCCTTGCACGTAGTCGCGGCCGGGCCCGCGGGGCAGCTCGCGCCAGAGGGCCTCGAGCACCTCGTGGCACTCGAACCACTGGCGCTCGCGGAACAGGTGGAGGCCCTCGTGGTAGCGCGCGTCGTTCCGCATCGGAGCGATATATCCGGTCACATCAGCCCTTGGCCTCGGGGGAGAAGGCTTCCGGGGACAGCGCACGTTGGGCCATCCGCCGCACGGTCGGGCGCGGATCGGCCGCCCAGGCACGGATGTCCTGGCCGCCCGCCGCCAGCACGGCGACGGCGTGGGCCGAGGTGATCTCCGTGGCGTCGCGCGCGGTGGCGCGAAGCGCGGGGAACGCGACGGCGCCGAGCTTCCACAGGGCGTCCATCGCCGGGAGGTAGAAGCCGCCGAGGGCGGAGCCGTGCGTGTCGTCCAGGTGGGCGAGCAGGGTGGGGATGCTCGCCGGGGCGCCGATCTCGCCGAGCGCCCAGAGCAGGTTGGTGCGCACGGGGTACTGGATGCCCAGCCCCGCGCCGGGCCGGCCCTCGAAGTCGGCGACCTCGTCCTTGAGCGCCCCGCCGATCCAGCCCGCGCCCTGCCGGAGGCCGAGCCGACCCAGGCCGGTGGCCGCGATCCGCCGCTGGGCGAACCCGCGCCCCGGATCCACGTCGGTGGCGCGCAGCGCGTCGCGCAGGGGGGCGGCCGCCCGGGGATCGCCCGTGAGGCCCATGGCGACGAAGAGGGTGTGCTCTCCGCGGCGCCCGGCGCTGCGGAGGCGGGCCTGGATGCGCACGAGGTCGTCCGGGTGGCCGAGAGCGGCGAGCGCCTGGGCGATGTCGAGGCCGCGCCGGCCGGGGTCGGGGTGCTCGAGCTGGTGGCGCCGGGCTTCGAGGAGGGCGGCCCGGGGCTGGACGGCGCCGGGCGTATCGCCGAGGCAGGCCCACAGGCGCTCGGACAGGGGCGCGAGGCCGTGGACCGCGGCGGGGCTGCGCAGCCCGCCGACGGTGTGGAGGGCGCGCCGGTCGTGGCGTTCCAGGGCCGCGGCGAGCACGGCGGCATCGTCGCCGCAGCGGATCCGGGCGACGGCGAAGGCCAGCTGGCCCTCCTCCGTGCGGTCCGCCCCGGCCGCGGCGCCCAGCGCATCGAGGGCCTCGGGATTCCCGAGGTTTCCGAGAGCGCGCGCGGCGGTGCGCCGGAGCGCCGCGTGGTCCCCCCGCAGAAGCGGAAGCAGCGGCGCGGGGGGACCTCCTTGCTCACCCAGGGCCCGAGCGCACCGGATCGCGAAGGCCTCCGAGCCCCGCCGAAGCCCGCGCTCGAGCCCGGCTTGAGGGAGCTGGTCGGGGTCTCCCAACAAATGGTCCAGGAGCGCCATGCGCCCCCCGTTATCGCGGTCCCCGTTGCCAGGGCGGACGGGCGCCCTGGAACCGGAGGCGTCGCAAAGCGCATGACACGGAAATGCGTTTTCGCCGAAGATCCGCTCGGCGTCGGGTTTTCCAGTGGTTTTCCACAAGCGGAAGGGTGTCGTGGGGGACAGATGACAGCACAAGCGCATCTCCGCGCCACCTGTCAACAGTAGGCCGCCGGCTGATAATCGTGCATCAACGACGATGTTCGGCCTTGTCCTTCGGGTTGTCCATAGCGATTGACGGGTCAATCAAAATCGGAGATAGATCGTTGGCTTACCTGCCTTTTTGTTGGATCGGCCATTGCGGGGCGGATCCCCTCGCGGTACTTCTCTGGGGTCAGCGCGGCTTGCTTGCCGGCAAGCGGGCGCCTCCCCACACATCTCCCGCCTCTCCTCCCCCCTTTGCTCTTCGCCAGGCGCGGACCCGCTCGTAGTGCGGCACCATGCCTGTTCCCACGTGTCCTGTTCGACCTGTACCGGTCGCGCACGCGTGGGTCCGCACCTGGTTCCCCCCCGTGTTCTCGCGCGTCCCCCCGCGTTCCCCCCGCACAGGGGGGCCCCAAACGTCTCCGGAATCCCCCTCCGGATGCCCCTCGAGCCGACTCCCCTGGCTCGGGGCTCGCCCCCGCCCCCCCACGGGCGCGACGCGGCGAGACGTACGGTCCGCTCGCTCCGCTCCGCTCCCCCTGGAGCGGAGCGAGCCGCCGCGCGCGACGATGCCGCGCCGCCCCGGCGCGACGATGCCGCGCCGCCCCGGCGCGACGATGCCGGCATAGAAGGGTGCGGTGTTCCTGAACCCCACCGAGCCGCCGGACATCAACCCCGGGGTGACCCGGCGCATCGTCAGCCGGCGGCGTGCCACCTGGCTCGTGGCGGGGGTGGCCGTCGTTGCGGGGCTGGTGGTCGCCGCGACGAACGGGCCGCCGCGGCTCGGCGCCACTACGCTCCGCGTGCTGGAGATGTTCCCGGCCGACCCCCGGTGCGGCCATCCCCTCGGGCAGCTGGCCGCGCTGGCACAGGGCCAGGGCCTGCCGGACGAGGCCTGCCTCGCCGAGCTGGCGACCACCCCGTTCGTCCGGCCGCTGCTCGTGCGGCTCACCAAGGACGCGGCGCAGCCGATGCCCGTGCGGTCCACGGCCCTCGCGGCGCTGACGGGCGGCCGGACCGCGCCCCTCGGGCTGCTCGAGTCCTTCGTGGTGGCGCCGCCGGCGCCTCCGGCGCTGCGTCGGGCCGCGTGGGAGGTGGCGACCCGGGGCCCGGATGACCAGGTGTGGGTCGATCGCGGGGCTGGGGTGGCTGTCCACGGGCTGTACGATCGCGCCGCCGCGCGCCGGTTCGCGGAGGGGGAGCCGGGCCTCGCGCTCGCCGCCGCGCGCGCGCTCGCCGCCAGCCCGCGCGGGGCGCCCGATCCCGTGGTGCTGCACGACGTGTACGCCGGCCTCGGCACCGACCCCGCGGCGCTCGCCGAAGGGGTGCGGCGCCACGCCGCGGGGCAGATGCCGCTGGGGCTGCCACGCGAGTGGGCGGACGCGTTCTGGCGCCATGGCTGCGAAGACGCGTGTGTACCGCTGCTGCTCGACCTGCTCGCCGCCGAGGCCGACCGCGGCGGTGAGGAGGCGGCCCGCTCCGCGCCTGCCGTTCCTGGCGCGGACGCCGCCATCGACGCGTTGTACGCGGACGGTGAGCGGGCGGACCACGTGCGCGAGGAACTCGGCGCTGTCGCCGCGTGGATCGCGCGCGGGAGCGAGCGCCGGCGGGCCGAGCGGCTTGTCGCCGCGGTACTGCACCCCGCGGCGGACGCGCCGGACGCCGCCGCGTCGCTCATCGAGGCCGGCGACCTGCATGCCGTGCTGGTGCGGGGCGGTGGCACGCCGGGGGCCACGGTGCTGGTGGCGGCCGACCTCGCGCTGGCGACGCGGGTGCCGCTCTCGGCCTGGGTGACGGACACGGGGGTGGCCCTGCTGGTCGGTGGGACGATCCACCGGGTGGACGCGTGCGCGGCGGCGACCACGGTGAGCGCGTCAGACCCTGGGTGGAGGGGGGTCTCCGCGGCGGCGATCGAGGCGCTCGCGCTGGTCGAGGGCGCGGCGCGCGCGTTGCGGGAGGGCGATCTGGAGGCGGCGCACGGGCAGGTGGAGGCCGCGCGCCGCGCGTGGGCCGACGCGCCGGGGCTCGGCGGCGTGGCCGCGGCGGTGCTCGCGGCGGGTGGGGCGCCTTTCTCCGGTGCCGCGCCGGACGCGCGGGACGGCGCGCCGACGCCCGCCCTCACGCCGGTCCTGACGCCCGTCCTGGCACCCGCTCCAGCGGCAACCTTCGTGTCCCGCCCGACCTGGCCGCCGCCCACACGTGGCCGCCGGGCGCCGGCCCCGCTCGCGGACGAGCGCCCGGCCATCCGCGCGGCGCTCCTCGCGCGGTTCGAGCAGATCCGCGCGCTCACGGCCGACCCCGAGGACCTGGTACGCGCCGCGTGGTGGGCGGCGCACACCGGCGATGCCGAGCTTGCCCGGCTCCTCCTGGGAACGCCGCTGGACGCGCCCGCGACGCTTGCAGAGGGGGCGATGCGGCCGCCGCGCTCGCCGGCTCGCTCGACCCTGGCGCCGCTGCTGCGGGCGGCCGTGGCGCGCGCCGTGGGCGAACCCGCCGGGGTGCCCGCCGCGCCTGACGCCGCCCCGGCGTGCCCGGCGCCGTTTCGTGCCGACCCGCCGCGCTGGGCCTGGGGCGGCGGCTCACCCGTCGAGCGCTGACGGGTTCGGACTTCCCCGACTTGCTTAGAGGGTACTCGTCCGGAATGCCTTGATCCCAGAGTATCAACGTGTGATCAGCCCGTATCCGGAGCGCGGGTATGGGCAAGCCGATCCACGAGGCGAAGCGCGAGGCCGTGCTGGCTGACGTGAAGGGGGGCATGGGTACGGTCGAGGAGATCGCTGCTCGTCACGGGATCGGCAGCGCAACGGTCAAGCGGATCACGCGGACGGATCGGGAGAAGGGCAGGGTGGGGCCGAGGCCCAGCGGGAAGGTCGGACGCCCACCCAAGTTCACCGACGCCGAGATGGACGCGATCGTGAAGCTCGTGCAGGACCACCCGGAGTGGAGCTACCGAGGCCTCCGGCGCGCGGTCCAGGAGCAGATGGGCAAGACCCTGAGCCGCAGCCAGCTCCAGCTCCGACTGAAGGCCCGCGGCGTGTCCAAGCGGAAGGTGGTCGTGGCCTGGCGCGCAACGCCGGAGGGCGCGGTGAAAGGAACGTGGCGCTACAAGGAGCGGCATCGTCGCAAGAGGGCACCTCTCGCCCATCGGGGTGGCTACCCGAGTGACCTGACGGACTCCGAGTGGGAGGTGTTGAGGCCACTGTTGGCGCCGCACGCGAAGCCGCAGAAATACGACCTCCGCGAGATCGTGAACACCCTCCGGTACCAGGAGCGGACGGGCTGCGCGTGGGCCTACCTGCCGAACGACCTCGTGCCCGAGCACGTCGTCTACTACTACTTTGAGAAGTGGACGGCAGAGGGAACCTGGGTCGAACTGAATGACCGCCTTCGGGAAGCAGTGCGGAAGGCGGAGGACCGCAAGGTCGAACCAAGCGCAGCGATCGTCGACAGCCAGACGGTCAAGACCACCGAGCAGGGCGGGCCGACCGGCTACGACGCGGGGAAGAAGGTGAAGGGGCGCAAGCGCCACGCGTTGGTGGACACGTTGGGCCTCCTTCTGGCCCTCGCCGTGCACCCTGCGAGCGTCCAGGACCGGGACGGCGGCGAGCTGGTCGTCAACGCCAAGGTCGCGGCTGCCCATCCCCAGCTGAAGCGGGTCTGGGCGGACGCGGCGTACCAGGGCGGCTTCGAGGAGAGGATCAACCGAGCCCTGCCCCTGACGCTGGAGATCGTCCGCCGCCGCGGGGACAAGAGCACCGGCGAATGGACGATCGAGGGGCAGCCCGCCCCTGCCCGTCCCGAGGGCTTCGTCCTCGTGAAGTGGCGCTGGATCGTGGAACGGACCTTCGGCTGGCTTGGACGCTACCGCCGCCTCTCGAAGGACTACGAGCGCAGCTCCGATTCCTCTCGCAGCCACGTCTACGCGGCCATGGCCAGCCTGATGCTCTCCCGCCTTGGAGGTTGATCTTTGCGATCAACTACCCTCTTAGACCCGCGCCGCGAAAGCCCGCACGCGGTCGAGCTCCAGCGGCTCGGACACCCGCCCGTCCCGATGCAGCGCGGTCCCGACGATCGCGCCCTGCGCGAGCGTGCGCCATGAGGGGAGCGACTCCAGATCCACCCCGCTGCCGATCCACAGGGGCGCTTCGGGCACGGCGCGCCGCACCTCCTCCGCGCGGGTCGGATCGGCTGGCCGCCCCGTGCCGGAGCCGGTGACGATCAACACGTCCGCTCCGCCGCGCCGGTACGTGTCCGCCGCGACGCTGCCGGCCTCTGCGGGCCCGAGGGGCACGGCGTGCTTGACCAGCACGTCGGCCGCGATGCCGATCTCGGGCTGGGCCCCGAGCTCGCGCCGGTAGCGGAGCGTGTGGTGCGCGTCTCCCTGCAAGAGCCCCTGGTCGGTCACCATCGCGCCGACGTGGACGTTCACCCGGACGAACGCGCCGCCCGCCGCCGCGGCCACGCCGAGCGCGCTGCGCACGTCGTTCCGGAGGAGGTTGACGCCTAAAAGGAGCTGGGGATGGCGCGCCCGGATCTCCGCCGTGAGGATCGCCACGAAGGCGACCACGTGGGGCTCGACCGGCCCCGCGGGAAAGGGCGCGTCTCCGAAGTTCTCGAGGATCGCGGCGTGGGCGCCACCCTCGGCCAGCACCGCGGCGTCGGCCAGCGCCCGCTCCCGCACCGCCGCGAAGCCCTCGGACGGGCGCGGCCCCCCCGGGAGGGGGAGCAGGTGGACGACACCGACGAAGGCGAACGGACGGGAGAGCAGGGAGCGCATCCCCAGGCATTACCGCACCCTCGGCAACAGCGCGAGCTGAGCGGGACGCAGGGCGACGGCGGCCACCACCGCGGCCGGGACGGGCACCGGCGCGGCGGCCGGCCGGAGAGCCCCCTGATCCTCCGCGCGCGGCGGCACCGTGCGGATCGACAACGACTCGATCGCGCCCACACCCGCGCCCTCGCGGCGCACCACCCCCTCGATCAGCCGCGCGAGGCCCACGCGGCCGCATGCCTCGGGGACGCGCACCCGCACATCGGCTTTGCCGCGGGCGCCGCGGAGGCGGAGCCGCAGGGTGCCGCCGCGGGCCGCCCGGACGAGCCCGCCGGTGAGCAGCCCGGCGCGGGACACGGCCCCCTCGAGGTCCGGTGCCGCGACGCCCTGCCAGGAGGCCCGCCGGCTGCCCGCCGCGCACTGGGCCACGCGGGGCGCCCGGCCTGCCCAGGCGGCGGCGGCCATGGGCGCCGCCACCGCGACCCAGCCCGGCTCCAGGAACCCCGCGAGGCCGTACGCCGCGTCACTCGTGGCGGCGACGCCGATGCGCGCCTCCAGGCCGAGCTCCTGCCAAAGCAGGCGCGCGATGCGCTCCGCGGCCGGCAGCGCGCCGGGGCCGGCGACGGCCCAGCCCGGCAGGCGCACGAGCAGCGCGCCGTGGCGGCCGGCACCCCGCAGGCCGCCGCCGTGCAGGCCGGACAGCGGCGTGACCGTGCCGAACCACGCCTCGAGCCGGCGCGCGACCTCCGCCACGAGGTCGACCCCGCCGGAAGGGGAATAGGCGACGAGCTCCGGGCAGTGGCGACGCGCGAGCGGCAGGGACATCCCACGCGCGATTCCCCGCGCCCGCGCCGCCGGCGATACCGCGCGCACCCAGCGGTCGGCCACCACGACCGGACCGTGCCCCGCGGCCGGCGCGACGAGGCGCAGGGCGGACCACGCGAGGGCGGCGGGGCGTACGCAGACCCAGGCGCCCTGGCCGTCTCCCACTGGGTCCGGGCGCACCGCGTGGGTCGGCCCGCGCGGGGGCGGGACGGCCCGCAGCCACGCCGCGACACCCCCCGCCGGGACCCACCGCGCGGGCGCGCAGGGCTCCCCCGCGGGCTCGGCGCGCAGATCGCCGCCGACGCGGCGGCCGAACAGGGGGTGCCCGAAGCCCCGCGGCACGAGCACGGTGGACACACCGCCGACCTCGGGGAGGGCGATGGTCACGTCCCCAGGCTGATCCCGGGGCGTGAACGCGCGCCCGCCGCGACGGGCGAGGCGAAGCTCCATCGGAACGGGGAGGGCGGCGGCGCCGATACGGGGCGGGGCGATCAGAGGGAACGGCAACATGCGCGTCTCCGGCATGGTCCCAATCTACTGAACCGGAAGCTGGAGTGGCGGACAGATTCTGTCCGCCCCCTCAGGTTTCTCGCGCGCAGCTCCGCCGGAACGAACACCAGCGGCATCGCCCGTCCGCCGCGGGCACCATCGGGTAGTCCTCGCGGTCCGCCACGTTTCGGGGCACGTCCCGCAGCTTCGTGCGCATGACGCCCACGCTGGTCTCGATCTCCTCGCGTGCCGCCTCGATCTCCGTGGGGCCCACCACGTGGGTGGTCTCGACCGCGTGGCGCAGGTTCACGTGCATCGCCTTGACCCGGTCCGTCGGCACGCCGAGCTCCTGGGTGGCGTAGATGCCGTACACGCCGAGCTGGGCCGCGATCTCGTGGTCGCTGTGCGCCTCGCCTGTCTTCCAGTCGATGATGACGACGCCGCCGTTCCCGTCGGCCATGAGCACGTCGAGCGCGGCGTACACCTCCGTGCTGCCGACGCGGAACCGCCGGAGCTCCTCGACCTCCATCACCCGCGCCGGCACCTGGCCGATGCGACGGAAGATGCGGTTGTCGTACAGCCCGCGCACCTGCCGCTCGATCTCGGCGATCGCCGCGTCCCACGCCGCCGGGTCGACGGGCTCGTCGTAATAGTGCTCGCGGAACCCGGTTCGTTTGGCCGGGCGTTGCAGCCACGCACCGGTCCGTGACCCCTCGATGTCGCTCCGCGCGCGCGTCACCGCGTTCTTCACCGCCGCCTCCGGATCGGGCGGCCGCCGCCCGACCATGCGCCGGATCCCCTCCTCGGCCGCGCCATGCACCACGGTCCCGATCCACATCGCGCGCGTCGTGAGCTTTTTCTGCACGTAGGCGTCGCGCGCCGGCGCCGGCACGTCGGTGGACCAGCCCCCCCACGAGCCGTAGTACGTGTACCAGTAGGCCCGCGCGCACCCCGAGAACGTGCGCGACCGCGAATGGGACCACACGAGCTCGTTGACCAGATCCGCCACGGACACTCCCCACCACGAGGCATGCACGTCGGCGGCCCCCGGCCCCCGCGAACACGCGCCCATCGAGCGAATGGAGTTATCACGCGGGCGCGCATGGGCTCCCCCGCTTCCGACGCCAGCACCGTCCCCGTGGGCCCGCCGGGTCCCCACGCGGGCCCGCGGATGCCCGCCCTCTCGGCGCTCCTCGTGGTGCAGCTCCTGTTCGGCGCCATGCCCGTGGTGGGGAAGCTCGCCATCGGTGCGTTCGGGCCCTCGGGCGTCGCGTTCCTCCGGATGGCGGGCGGGATGGTGGCCTTCCAGGCGCTCAGGGCGCTCCTCAAGCTCCCCGGCATCCCGCTGCGCGATCAGCCTGCCGTCGCGCTCTGCGCGGTGCTCGGCATCTCGGCCAACCAGCTCTTGTTCCTCAACGGCCTCTCGCGCACCAGCGCCACCCACGCCGCGCTGCTCACGACGACCATCCCCGTCCTGACCATGGTCGTGGCCGCAGCGCTGGGCCGGGAGAAGCTCCACACCCGGCGTGTCCTCGGCATCCTCGTCGCGCTCGGCGGCGTGCTCGTGCTCATCGCCGGCAAGGACCCCACCGGCCGGGCCTCGGTGCTCGGCGACCTGATGATCTTCGGAAACGCGGCGGTGTACGCGGCCTACCTCATCCTCTCCCGCGACCTGCTCGCGCGCCACGCCCCGCTCTCCGTGCTCGCGTGGCTCTTCACCTGGGGCCTGCTCACCGCGCTCCCGTTCACCGGCCTGCCCGATCTGACCGGGCGGACGACCGAGGGGTGGATGGCGGCGGGGTTCATCGTCCTCGGGCCCACCATCGCGAGCTACTGGCTCAACCTCTACGCGTTGCGCACGGTGCCCGCTTCCGTCGTGGCGTTGTTCATCTACCTGCAGCCGTCGATCGCCGCGGCGCTGGCTGTCCCGTTGCTCAACGAGCGGCCCACCGCGCGGCTCGGCGTGGCCGCGGCGCTCACCTTCGCGGGCGTCTGGCTCGCGACGCGGCCCGCGAGAAAGTGGGGCCGAGTTCGCGGCGAGGGATGAACCTGCCGGCGACCGGTGTCCTCATTCCCGAAGGGTGGAGTGAGAGGGGCCTCTCCGGTGGCCGATCGCTCGGGAAGAGTGGTCCTGGTCCCTCTCCTCCGCCCTATTTCTCCCGCTCGACGCTCCGTCAGTCTGGCAGCGCGACCACGTAGAGCGGCGCCAGTCGGTACAGCCCGTCCGGCGGCGGGAGCACCGCCACGTCGTCCCCGAACAGGTCGGTGGCCGTGCCTGCGTACCCGTAGACGGTGACAGCGCCCCCATCCGCGCGCAGCCAGGCGCCATACAACGAGTCCGCGATGTCGTCGTGCCCGACGGCGCCGAGGCGGGCGCGCACGTCGGGGTGGAGCGCGCCGACACCGAGCTGGAGCGTGTCGGGCAGGATTGCGCAGGGCGCGGCGTCCGAACGTACGGGCACGTCCCACCACACCGCGTCGCTGTCGGGCTCGGTCTCCGCGGTGGCGCCGGTCACGAGGTCAGCCGCGAGGTCGACCACGCAGTTCACGCGCTCCAGGTCCGCGTCGATCACGTCGATGGCGACGGTGGCGGCCTCCGGACTGGCGACCCCGCCGACCACGGAGAGATCGGCGCGAACCACGTACCAGGCGGGATCCGCGGGGAGCGCCGAGTCGGACGTGTCCTCGAGCGCCGTGTCGGGCGTGGCGTAGCGGCCGGTGTCGTCACCGGCCTCGGCGTTGACGCCGAGATCGTACTCGGCGCAGCCGAACAGGAGGAAGAAGGAGAGCGAACGCATTCTGTACATCTGGTCACCCCGGCCGGCCCTGACCCCGGTAACGCAGCTGGACCATAGTCCCGGATCGTTCACTCCCGCAAATCCCACGCATACGCGGGCCAGAGCGTGTAGGTCTGCCCCGAGCTCCAGCCGGGCGCGCCGAGATCACCGGCCCAGTCGAGGGCCTCGTCGTAGGCGAAGCCGTAGGGCTCCATCGTGACCCCGTCCACTGAGAGGTACCAGCCGAGGCTGCGGCCGGGGTAGGGGTCAAGATCGGTCAGGGCGTCCGCGACGTCGCCGATGCCGATCGCGCGGGGCGTGACGTAGGCGGTGTCGGTCGCGAAGGGGGCGCCGCAGTCGGATTCGAGCTCGGCCACGTCGAGCGTGTAGGCCACGGTGCAGCCCTCACAGCCGGGCAACGCCGCGGTGACGGCGCCCGTGAGGAGCTGGGCGCGGGCGCAGAGGAAGAAGTCCTCGTTCCCCGAGCCCGCCCACCGGGCGTCGAAGAACTCCCAGGTCTGCGTGCCGCCGAGCCCGGTCTCCGTGGGGATCGCCGAGGCGTGATGCACGGCCCACGCGGGCTCGTCGGAGGCGCAACCGGCCACCAGGATCAACCAGAACATGCAGGGCCCCGGGAAGGACGACTAACGGACGCCGAGCGTATCCTTGGCGCGCGTGGCTCGCGGGCCGCTCGGAGCGAGGGCGAGGAAGGTTCGCCACGCGGCGCCGGAGCGGGCGAAGCCGTCCCGGGCATCGAGGTAGAAGCGGCCCTTCTCGTACCACGCCAGCCCGAGCTCGGGGCCGAGCTGGGCGGCACGGTCGAAGTGTTGCGCGGCGAGCGCCTTGCGGTCGGCGGTCTCGAAGTAGCGGCCGGCGAACACGTGCACCGCCGGATCCTCGGCGTTGGCCGCGAGGGCGGCGGTGATGAACGGGTCACCCGCGGGGGGGCCGGTCACGAGCGCCTGCATCGCGACGAGGCGGGGCGCGAGGCGCCGCTCGAACGGATCGGTGGAGGCGCTGGTGGCGGTGACGGCGGCCTGGAGTGCGCCGAGGGCCTCGGTGGAGCGGTCCTGCACGGCGAGGAGCGCGGACGCGTAGGCGCCGAGCGGCGTGGCGGCCTGGGGGGGGAGCAGCTGCACGCCGGGCGGCTCCTGGTTGCCCCACACGCTCACCAGCGTGTCGAGCACCGGCGTGAGGTTCGCGAGCATGCTGGCGGCCTCGAGGCGCACCACGGCCTCGTCGGCCTCCTCTACACGGTCGAGCTCGAGGAGGAGGAGCACGTAGGCGGCCTGGGCCTCGGCGGCGCCCGGGCGCGCGGTCACGACGCTCTTGAGCTCGTGGAGCGCGGCGGTGAGCTGCTGCTCGGCGGCGAGATCGGCCGCGTGGAGGAAGAGGAGATCGGGGTTGGCGCCGTCCCGGGAGAGGCCGCGCTCGATCGCGTCCCGCGCGTCAGTCGGGGAGCCGAGGGCGAGGAACGCGTGGGCGCGCAGGGCCTGGAGGCGGCCCTCGAGCCGCGGCGCGAGCGTGGTGCCGGCGGGGCTCTGGAGGAACTGATCGACCGAGGACACCACCTTGGCCGGCGGCGCCTCGTCGAGCTCGAGCGAGAGGATGCGCGCGGCGGCGTGGTCGGGGGTGCTCGCGAGGAGCGCCTGGACGAGTGCCCGAGCGTCATCCTTGCGGCCGGCCGCGGCGAGCACCTCCGCGCGCGCGAGGCTGTACCGGGGCTGATCGCCGCGGTCGATGGCGTCGAAGTGTTCGAGCGCGCGGTCGAGATCGCCGCCGCGGGCCGCGATGCGCGCGAAGAGCAGCCGCTCCTCGTCGTCCTCGGGGCGTTCGCGCCCCAGGGCCGCGCTCGCACCCGCCACGTCCTGGCGGGCGAGGGCCTCGCCGGCGCGCAGGATGGCGAGGCGGTGCACGTCGAGCTGGGCGGGCTTCTCCAGGCCCTCGCGCACCTTGGCGATGCGCGTGGGGTCGCCGTTGTAGTCCGACCAGAGGACGAGCTGGGTCTCCGCGAGGGCGGCGCGCACGTCGGCGATCTCGCTCGCGCGGTCCCCCGTGGCGACGCGCTGCTCCAGGCGGCCCTCCTGCGTGAGCAGCGCGTTGTAGTCCTCCTCGGCGAGGGCGCGGACCACCTCGTCGCGCACGGTGCTGGCCCCGGAGCGGGCGCCCAGGCTGCCGACGAACACGGCGGCGACGAGCAACACGACGGCGGCGAACAACGCGGCCGCGGCGAGCAGCGCGCGGGGCCACAGGCGCGACGGCGGGGCCGGCGGCGGCTCGTCGTGCAGGTAGGCGGGGTCGACCCGCTCGGGCGCGATGGGGGTCGCGTGCTTCTCGATGACCTCGATCGGCTTGCCGAAGGTGGCGGCGGCCTCGGGCTGGGGCACCGGCGCGGCCACGCCGCCGCGGGTCATGACGACGACGTTCTCGTCCTCCTCCTCGAGCAGATCGTCCGGCGTGTCCGCCAGGTCGCTCGTGCTCGACACGCCCATCGACGCCTGCCACGCGCGGAGGTTGAGCGTCTCGCGCAGGCCGCCGTCCCCCCCGTCGTCCTTCTTGCGGTGGAGCTGCGCGGGGCGGTCCTCCCCGGGGCGCAGGACCAGCATGATCTGGGTGTCGGCGGAGTTCGAGTTGGGGAGCACGTCGAGGAGCTGGCGGCCGGGATCGGTGCCGTCCGACGCGTTGCTGACCATCTCGGCGGCGGAGGCGAGGCCCGACGCCTGGGTGGCCTCGTGACGGTCCTCCTCGACCGAACCCTGGGCCTCGTGGCCGCGGGGCGCGTACTTGAAGAGCGCCGGGAAGTTGGTGGCCTCGGCGGTCTCCGGGTCGAGGTCGACCGAGCGGAGGCCGAAGCTCTCGGTGTGCTCCGGCTCGTCTAGCGTGTGGTCCCGCGCGGGGTTGGCGGAGGGCGGCAACAGCGCCGTCACCAGGGCGTCGACGCTCTGGCCGTTGGCCCCGAAGTCACCCGCGAGGCTCCACAGGAGCTCCTTGACGCGTGCGTTGTCGGGCTCGACGCGGCGCAGGCGCTCGAGGATGCCGGTGGCGCGGAGGAAGCTCCCGGTCGCCAGGAAGCGCTCGGCGAGCGTCAGGAGCCGCGCGGGTTGGTTCTCGCGCTCGATCTCGCGCGCCTGGGCCTCGGGGCGCACGGGATCGGACTGGGCGCGCACCCAGAAGGCCTCGATGTCGTCCCGGCCGGGGCCGCCCATCTGCTGGTCGCGCAGCTGCTGGAGCGGCTTGCGCGCCTTGAGCGGCCAGCCGCGCTCCAGGTAGATTTCGGCCTGGAGGAGCAGCGCGTCGGACTGATCGGGGTCCCCCTCGAGCACCTCCCGCGTGCGGTTGAGCGCGCGGTCCATCAGGCGGAGGTGGAAGAAGGCCCGGGCCTCGGCGAGGCGGGCGCGCGGCGTGGGCGTGCCCTGGGCGGCCCATGCCTCTACGATCCGCACGACGCCGATGTAGTCACCCCGGGTGGCCAGCGTCGCCACGGACTCGTCGAGGTGATGGTCCCGTTGGGAGGGCGAGGGGGAGGGCTGGGAAGACGGGTGGGTCATCGAAGAGGGCCGGATGATAGCAGGGAGCCGACCCGTGTGGGCCGGACATGCGACGGGCCCGTGGGTTCCCTGCTGGATTTCCAGAGGGATCCCACGGGCCCGTCTACTGGTTGGAGCCAGGCGAGCGGTCGAGCTAGGCGAGCGCCTTCTCGAGCTCCTTCTGGAACGCCGGGGCGAACTCGAACAGATCGCCCACGTACCCGTAGGTGGCGTACTGGAAGATCGGCGCCTCCGCGTCCTTGTTGACCGCGACGATGACGCGCGAGGTGCGCATGCCGGCGAGGTGCTGGATGGCGCCGGAGATGCCGAGCGCGATGTACAGCGAGGGGTTGACCACCTTGCCGGTCTGCCCGACCTGGTCGCCGTGGGGCGCAAAACCCGCGTCGACCGCGGCGCGCGAGGCGCCGGGCGTGGCGTGCGCGGCCTTGGCGAGCGGACGCACGATCGCGTCGAAGCTCTCCTTCGACTTGAGCGAGCGGCCACCGGACACGATCCGGTCGGCTTCGGTCAGGTCGACCGCCTGGGTGGCGGGCTTGAGGGTCTCGGTGACGGTCACGTCGAGGTCGGCGTCGGTGACGCCGGCATCGAAGGGGAAGACCGTGGCCGAGCCACCCGGCGCGGCGCCGATCGGGAAGGAGTTCGGGCGCACCGTGAACAGCGCGACCGGGGACTTGATCTTCACGTCGACGAGGGCCTTGCCCGCGTACACGGGGCGGCGCCCGACGATGGCGCCGCCTTCGGCGCGCAGGTCGGTGCATTCCACCGCGAGGCCGGCGCCGAGGCGCGCGGACAGGCGGGGGAACGCCTCACGGGTGATGCCGCCGGCCGAGCCGAGCACCACGTTGGCGCCCGAGGCGGCGATCGCGGCCGCGAGGGCCTTGACCCACGCGCCGGCCACGTACGTACCGAACGCGGGGCCGCTGGCGACGTACACCTTGGAGGCGCCCCAGCTGCCGAGGACGTTGGTGTCGGTCTCGCCGAGGACGACCGCGCTGACGGAGCCGCCGGTGGCGGCGGCGAGCTGGGCGGCCTTGCCGAGGAGCTCGAAGGCGGACTTGCGGGGCTGGCCGCCCTCGGTCTCGCAGAAAACCAGGATGTTGGTAGGCATGTGCGTGCTCCTCAGATGACCTTGGCTTCTTCGCGCAGGAGGCGGACGAGCTCGGCCGCGACGGTCGCGGCATCGCCCTGGAGGATGCGGCCGGCCGGGCGCGCAGGGGGGAGGCTCATGGCCTCCTCGACGACGACCGCGGCGCCGGCGCCGACGGTGGAGGCGTCGATCTCGAGGGCCGCGGCGTTCTTCACGACGATCGGCTTCTTCTTCGCGGCCATGATGCCGGGGAGCGTGGCGTAGCGGGGCTCGTTCAGGCCCTTGTCGCAGGTGATGACGGCGGGGAGGCGCCCGACGACGACCTCACGGGTGCCGCCGCCCGCGGCGCGGTGCGCCGTGAACGACTCGCCTTCGATCACGAGCTTGTCGACCCAGCTGGCCTGGCTCCAGGACAGGAGCTCCGCCATCATCGCGGGGACGGCGCTCGTGTCCGTGTCGACCGACTGGCGGCCGGTCAGAACGAGGCCGATGCCCTCCTGCTTGATGGCGGCCGCGAGGATGCGGGCGCGCCCGAGCGCGTCGCTGCCGGCAAACGCCGTGTCGTCCAGGCGCACGGCGCGGTCGGCGCCGCGGGCGAGGCCGTCACGGATGCGGGCTTCGGAGGAGGCTTCCCCGAGCGTGAAGATCACGACCTCGGTGCCCTTTCCGGCCTGCTTCAGACGGATCCCCTCTTCGAGGGCGTACTCGTCGTAGGGGTTGATCTCCCACTTCACGTCATCCGTCAGGATGCCCGTGCCGGTCGGGTTGACGCGGATGCGCGTGTCCGTGGCCGGAACTTGTTTGAGGCACACACCGATCTTCATGTTTCCTCCGCTCATGGTTCGTCTACTCTGCGAGGAACGGCCGGGACGAGCTCGATCGAGCCCGCCACGGCCATGCCCCGGATGAACACGTCGGCCACCGTGTCAGCGGTGACCTCCAACGAAAACTTGTCGCGACGATGTTTCGCCAGCACCCACTGCATGGCCAGCTCGTCGAGCGAGCCGAAGAAGGCCCACATCAGCACGAAGGGATCGAGGTCGGGGCGCACGGCGCCGCTCTCCTGGCCCTCCCGCACGATGTCCGCGAAGACGCCCAGGTACTCCCAGAGCTTCTCCGGCCGGTACTCCTTCAGGAACTTGTTCGAGAGGCGCAGCTCGATCTGCAGGACCTCGGCCAGGGCGCGATGGTCCTCGACCTGGCGGAAGTGGTACCGCGCGAACACGCGCACCTTCTGCAACGGGTCGGACACGCCCCGGAGGGCCTCCCGCACGCCGTTGATGAGGATCCCCATCTTCTCCTCGAAGATGGTGAGCAACACATCGTCTTTATTGCGGAAGTACAGGTAGATGGTGCCGTCGGCCACGCCCGCACGCCGCGCGATGTCGGAGATCCGCGCGTGGTGGAACCCCTTCTCCGCGAACACTTCGATGGCCGCGTCGAGGATGAGGTCGTGCTTGTCGGTCCGCTCACGGGCGGCGGGATCCACAGGAGGCATTGGCGACTGAATGGCGATTCAGCCGTTTACCCGAACCGCGGGCCCCTCGCAAGCAATAAGGGAGGGGCCCGACCGTCCGTCAGCCTCAAACGTGTGGAATCAGCGGGAAGCACGCTTGGCCTGCCACCGCTTGACCTGACCCTGGATGTCCTGGTCGGGCACGCCGGCCCAGTCCTTCAGGAACTGGGCGTTGCCCTTGTCCGTGAGGGGGTGGAGGATCATCGCCTTGAGCACCTTGTAGGGGATCGTGGCGACGTCCGAGCCGGCCTCGGCGGCCTGCACCACGTGGAGCGGGTCGCGGATGGAGGCGGCGAGCACCTCGGTCTTCAGGTCGGGGTAGTTCATGTAGATGCTGACGATCTGCTGGATGAGCAGCATGCCGTCCTGCCCCATGTCGTCGAGCCGGCCGATGAAGGGCGAGATGTAGGTCGCGCCGGCCTTGGCGGCGAGCAGCGCCTGGGCGGCCTGGAAGCAGAGCGTCACGTTGACACGGGTGCCCTCGCTCGAGAGCGCCTTGCAGGCCTTGAGCCCGTCGACCGTGAGCGGCACCTTGACGACCACGTTCTTGTGCACCTGCGCGAGCAGGCGGCCCTCGGCGATCATCGTCGCCGCGTCCTGCGCGACGACCTCGGCGCTGACCGGGCCGTCGACCATGCCGCAGATCTGGTGGATGGTGTCGATGAAGTCGCCACCCTCCCGCGCGATCAGCGAGGGGTTGGTGGTGACGCCGTCGATGACGCCCCACTGCACGGCGTCGCGAATCTCGTCGAGGTTGGCGGTGTCGAGGAAGATCTTCATGCGGATATACCCGGAGAGGGGCGCCAACTACGCCGTCGTCGGGGCGTTTGCAAGGGTCGGCGTGACACCGGGACGCGGCAACACACCCACGACGGGGAGCGACCCGGTGAGGGGCAGGGTGTCGGCGTAGCGGAGGCCCGTGTACGGATTGACGGCGTCGGGCCACGCCTCGCGGAGCGGGGTCATGACGAAGGCGCGCTCGACCATGCGGGGGTGGGGGATGCGCAGGCCGGGCTCGGTGACGACGCGGCGGTCGTACAGGAGCAGGTCGAGATCGATCACGCGGTCCGCCCAGCGCCGCGTGGGGCGGCGGCCGAGGCGCACCTCGATGGCGCGCAGGATCGGGAGCAGCTCGGTGGGGGTGAGCGTCGTCTCGCCGCCCGTCTGGCCGCCCGTTTCGCCGCCCGTTTCGAAGAGGGCGACCGCGTTGAAGAACACCGCGCCCGCGGCGCCCCCGACGGCGGCGGACGCGTAGATGCGGCTGGCGCGCACGAGCCGCAGGCCGGCGGTGGCGTCGAGCGCGTGGAGGGCGAGCCGGATGGAGGCGGCGCGGTCGCCGAGGGAGGCGCCGAAGGCGATCGCCACCGGGACGCGGCTCATGGCCGGAGGATCGAGAGCTCGGCCGAGCGCGCCTTGTCGATCCGCTTCTCCTCGGACGCGGCGGAGCGCACCACGCCGTCGGCGCCGACCACCCAGGCGTCTCCGCGCGGGTTGGCGGGGAGGGGGATCCCGAGGGACGCGAGGGCCTCGGGCGAGGCGAGGGGCGCGCCGGTGCTCTCGAAGTAGGCGCGGCACGCGTCGGCCCAGCCGGCCACCAGCTCGTCGTGGACCATCCGCCCGATCTGTCCGCGTACCTCCTCGGCGATCGCGGGGTTGTCCGTCGTGCGGAGCACGTCTTCCAGGTAGGCCACCGCGGCCTTCCGGTTGCCGCTCTTCGTGTGCATGCCCGCGGCCGCCGCGGCGTACCAGGGGGGCGCCCCGGGGAGGTGCGCCGCGCGGTCCATCCACACGGTCGCGGCCGCGGTGTCGTCCCGGTACAGGTACGCGTTCATGGCGAGGCTGAACGGGAAGAAGAAGTCGTCCGGGCGGTTCTCCGCGGCGCGGGTGTAGATCGCGTCGGAGCCCTCGATGTCGCCGAGGACGCGGAGCAGCGTGCCGCCGTAGAAGTAGGGGGTGCGCCATGTCGGATCGAGCGTGGTCACGGCCTCGATCGTGCGGCGGAACCACTCGCGCCAGTGCTCGGGCGCCTCGGCTTCGAACCGATCCCCGAACAGCAGGACGGCGCGCACCCAGAACAGGTCGGCCAGCGGCTCCTCAAAACCGGTCGCCACGACGCGGGCCTGCGCACCGTCGGGCGCGAAGGCGACCACCTGGTCACTCGTGCGGACCCGCCGGGTCGCGTCCGCTCGCGGCTGGGCCACCAACACGGCGGCGGCGCCGGCCAACAAGAGCGCGAGGAGGGCGGCGTGTGCGCGGAACATTCGTGTCGAGTCTATCGGGCGGCGGCGGGAGGTGGGGAGGGGCAAAAACGCGGAAGGCGCGGACACCGAGGTGCCCGCGCCTTCGCTTCATCCAGCGAGGCTGGAACCGGGGAGGCTAGTAGATGCCTTCGGAGCCGGTCTTGACGGTCGCGTTGTACTGGGGGCCGGCGTAGTACTCGACGCGGACGAGGTCGGCGTCGACGTCGGAGGTGCCGGTCACGCAGAAGACGGGGACGCCGGTGCCGTAGGTGGTCGGGTCCTGCGTGCACTTGACGAGCGTGGCGTCGTACTGGCCGCGCACGGCGCCGTCCGGGCCCCAGCCGAGGCTGGACCACTGGCTGCCGACCGCGGTCCAGGCGGTCTGGGCCTTGGCGGTGGTGCCGGCGGGGGACGCGGTGAGGGCGAGGTAGCCGTCGAACGCCGCGTCGTACGCGAGCTCGGCGGTCTTGATGCCGTCGACGTTGCCGGGGACTTCGGCGCGCTTGGCCTTGTTCTGCATCGTGATGAAGTTCGGGATCGCGATCGCGGCGAGGATGCCGATGATGGCGACGACGATCATGAGCTCGACGAGAGAGAAGCCCTGTTGGATGCGACGCATGTGGTCTCCTGGGAGGTTCGAAGCGGGAGGTTCGAAGCCGCGGCCTGTTACCGGGTTCGTATTCTGGTAAAGCAAGCTGCGTGCCAGCCAGCGGACGCCTCCCTTCCACGGTCCCAGGCGCCTTTTCCACGGCGAGGTGACAATTCTCGTCACCTGGAGAAGTGTCGCGATTCGTCACCTGACGTCGGGGGGCACTTACGCGTCAATCTCCCGGTCACGCCGCCTCGCGCTGAAGACGCGGAGCCTGGAAACGCAGTGCTGAAAACGCGGAAGGCGCGGACACCGAGGTGCCCGCGCCAACCTTGCATCCAGCGAGGCTGGAACCGGAGAGGGCTAGTAGACGCCTTCGGAGCCGGACTTGACGGTCGCGTTGTACTGGGGACCGGCGTAGTACTCGACGCGGACCAGGTCGGCGTCGACGTCGGAGGTGCCGGTCACGCAGAACACGGGGACGCCCGTGCCATAGGTGGTCGGGTCCTGCGTGCACTTGACGAGCGTAGCGTTGTACTGGCCGCGCACCGCGCCGTCCGGGCCCCAGCCGAGGCTGGACCACTGGCTGCCGACCGCGGTCCAGGCGGTCTGGGCCTTGGCGGTGGTGCCGGCGGGGGACGCGGTGAGGGCGAGGTAGCCGTCGAACGCCGCGTCGTACGCGAGCTCGGCGGTCTTGATGCCGTCGACGTTGCCGGGGACTTCGGCGCGCTTGGCCTTGTTCTGCATCGTGATGAAGTTCGGGATCGCGATCGCGGCGAGGATGCCGATGATGGCGACGACGATCATGAGCTCGACGAGCGAGAAGCCTTGCTGAATGCGACGCATTTAGTCTCCAGAAGTTTTGGCACGGAGTTCGAAGCCGCGGCCTTCAGCCGGGTTCGTGCTCCGGCGTGCTGCAAGCGTCGTGCCAGCGGTAGAGCCTCAATTCCTCGAAGGAAAAGGCGGATTTTTGATGGGAGAGTGACAATTCGCGTCACCTCGTCCCCATCGCGATTCGTCACATGACGTCATGCGTCACTTGCGCTTCAGTTTCGCATCGCGCCGCACCGAGGTCACCCCAGCGAGGCCGGAACCCGAGGGGCTAATATACGGCTTCGGACCCGAGCTTGACCGTCGGGTTGTACAGGGGGCCGGCGTAGTACACGACGCGGTTGCTGTCGGCGTCGACATCGGAGGCGCCCGTCACACAGAAGACGGGGACGTCCGCGGCGTAGGTGGTGGGGTCCTGGTCACACTGGACGAGGGTGGCGCCGTACTGGCCGCGCACCTCGCCGTCGGGGCTCCAGCCGAGCCGGGTCCACTCGGTGCCGTTGGCGGTCCAGGTGGTCTGGGCCTTGGCGGGGGTGCCGGTGGGGGAGGTGGTGAGGGCGAGGTACTCGTCGAACTCCGCGTGGTAGCCGAGCTCGGCGGTCTTGATCCCGTCGACATTGGCGGGGAGCTCGGCGCGCTTGGCCTTGCTCTGCATCATGAGGAAGTTGGGGATCGCGATCGCGGCGAGGATCCCGATGATGGAGACGACGATCATGAGCTCGACGAGAGAGAAGCCCTGTTGGACACGTCGCATCTGATCTCCGGGAAGGTTCGACGCCGCGGCAGACTACCGGGTTCGTTCTCCGGACGTCGGCAAGGGCCGTGCCAGACTCGAGGGGCCGTTTCCGCCCGGAAAGAGGCGTTTTCGCCAGGAGGGTGACACTCCGCGTCACCTGGAGGGCTGCGGGAATCGTCACGTGACGTCCTGGGGCACCTCGGTGGGCACCCTGCCGCGCGGCCCCGGGCTCGCCGCTACTCTTCGCCCTCGTCCATCCCGAACTTCACGAGCCGGTACCGCAGCGACCGGAAGGTGATGCCCAGGAGGCGCGCCGCCTGGGTGCGGTTGCCGCCGCACGCCGCCAACGCGCGCACGAGGAAGCCGCGCTCGACCTCGGCGAGCCGGGCCTCCAGGTCCATCCCCTCGAGCGTGGCCTCGGCCGCGACCTCCGCCGCTCGCTCTGCGGCGCCCACCGCGGCCTCGCCCGGGGGCGTAGAAAGGGCGCCCTGCACCCGCTCGGGGAGCGACGACGGCGTCAACAACGCGCCGGGCTCCAGCGCCACGGCGCGCTCGACGATGTTCTGGAGCTCACGCACGTTGCCGGGGAAGGGGTAGGCACGGAGCATCCGCAGCGCCTCGGGGGTCACGCCGCCGACGCGCTTCTTGTACTCCTCGGCGAACCGCTCCACGAAGTGCTGGACGAGCATCGGCACGTCCTCCGCGCGCTCGCGGAGCGGCGGCATGTCGATCTGCACGACGTTGAGCCGGTAGTAGAGGTCCTCGCGGAAGCGGCCCGCGGCCACCTCCGCGACAAGATCGCGGTTGGTCGCGGCGACGATCCGCACGTCGACCGGCACCTCGGCTGTCGCGCCGACAGGGGTCACCTTCTTCTCCGAGAGCGCGCGCAACACCTTGACCTGGAGGGCCAGCGGCATCTCGCCGACCTCGTCGAGGAACAACGTGCCGCCGTCCGCAGCCTCGAAGAAGCCCATCTTGTCGCGGGCCGCCCCGGTGAACGCGCCCTTCTTGTAGCCGAACAGCTCGCTCTCGAAGAGGTTCTCGGGGATCGCCCCGCAGTTGACCGGCACGAACGCGTTGCGCGCGCGCTCGCTCCCGTAGTGCACGGCCCGCGCGAGCAGCTCCTTGCCGGTGCCGCTCTCGCCGCAGATGAGGCAGCTGATGCGCGTCCCCATGATGCGCCGCACCAGCGTGTAGACGCCCTGCATGCGCTCGGAGCTTCCCACGAACTGGCCGAGCTGGTAGCGCTCGCCCAGGGCGACGCGCATGCGGGCGTTGTCGGCCTCGAGCGCCCGCATCGCCAGCGCCTTCTTGACGATGAGGCGAAGCTCGTCGTTGTGGAAGGGCTTCGCGACGTAGTCGAACGCGCCCTCGCGCATGGCCAGCACCGCGGTGGCGACGCTGCCGTAGGCGGTCAGGAGGATGACCGGCACGTCGTGGCCGCGCTGGGCGGACCGGGTCTTGATCTGCCGCAGGATCTCGATGCCGTCGACCCCCGGCATGTTCAGGTCGGTGAGGACGAGATCGGGCGCGAAGCTGTCGAACAGCTCCAGCCCTTCCTCTCCGCTCTCGGCCCGCGCCGGGACGTAGCCCTCGCGCGCGAGCAGCACGGTGAGGAGCTCGCCGAGCGAGGGCTCGTCATCGATGACGAGGATGCGTTCACGTGCCAAGCGGGGCCTCGCAGGGGAGCCACAGGTTGAAGCGGGTGCCGTGGGGATCGGCCGCGGTCACGGAGACGGAGCCGCCGTGGCCGTGCACGATCCGCTCGACCAGCAGGAGGCCGAGCCCCGTGCCGCCGCTGCGGGTGGTGTAGAAGGGGTCGAAGACGCGCGCGCGCTCCTCGGCGGGGATGCCGATGCCCTCGTCGGAGACGACGATCGCGACGCCGGCGGCGCGTTCGGGCGAGGACGCGACGGGGAGCACGGACACGGTGACCTGCCCGCCGCGCGGCATGGCCTGGGCGCCGTTGAGCACGAGGTTCCAGAGGGCCTGGCGCACCCGGTCGGGATCGGCCTCGGCCACCGTCGGCGCACCCTCGCAGCGCACGCCGATCCGGGCCGCGTAGCGCGCGTCCCGCGTGAACGCCTCGCACACCTCGGTCGCGATGGCGTGTACGTCGATGGGGCGCGGCACCACCACGGGGCGCCGGGCCATGTCGAGGAAGTCCTCCACCAGCCGGTTGAGCCGCTCGGCCTCGATGAGGGCGAGGTCGGCGAGGCGCGAGGGACGCTCCTCCCGGATGAGCTGGAGCGAGCCGGACATGCTGGCGAGGGGGTTGCGGATCTCGTGCGCGAGGCTCGCCGCGAGCCGGCCGGCCTCGACCATGCGCTCATCCTGCCGCTTGGCCTCGCGCATGCGGGCGAGCTCGGTCACGTTCTCGAGCACCGCCACCCGGCCGCCGCGCGGGAGGCCGGCCGCCGTGCACACCCAGCGCTGGCCGTCGGGGCGCCGCTCCTCCCAGGTGCGGTCTCCGGCGGCGCCGATGCCGGGCAGCACCTCGGTGAGGGGCCTGCCGAGCACGTTCCCGAGCAGGTCGGTCGCGAAGGGGTTGAGACCCACGATCATCCCCGCGGCGTTCGCGGAGACGACGCCCGCGTGCACCCGGTCGAGCACCGTGTCGTGCTCCGTGGCGAGGATGCGGGAGGACTCCTGCTCCTCCACCAGCGCGGCGCCCGTGCGCGCGAGCAGCTCGCCGAGGTGCCCGGTGAGCCCCGCCATCAGGAAGAACGCGAAGATGCGGAACATGGCCTCGGACCACGCGAGGACCAGGCCCTCGTTCGTGGCGGGGAGCAGCTCCTCGTGGGCGACGAGCATCACGAGGAAGCCGACGGTGGCGAACCCGGCCGCCCACATCGCGCCCGGGCGCCGCAGCAGGTAGGCGCCCGCCCCGATGGTCGGGAAGTACAGGAGGGTGAAGAAGGAGTGGAGCCCGCCCGACATCTCCGAGAGAATGGAGACGACCACCACGTCGAGCGCGAGCTGGACGAGCAGGAAGGCGCGCGACACCACCCGGTCCCGCGTCGTGAACAGGAGGACCAGGAGGACGCCGAGCACGATGGCGACGACGCGGAACAGCGGGAGTGGCCGCGCGGCCTCGCCGTCGATCACCAGCCAGATCGCCCAGCCGAGCGTCGCGAGCGCTACCCCCAACCGGTAGACGTTGTAGCGCTGGAAGCTCGCGGACACGGCCCTACCCGACGTTCCCCGCCATCTCGAAGATCGGCATGTACATCGCGATGACAAGGCCGCCGATCACGATGCCCAGGAAGGCCATGATCATCGGCTCGAGCATGGCGGTCAGGCCGTCGACGGCGGTGTCGACCTCGTCATCGTAGAAGTCGGCCACCTTGGTGAGCATCGTGTCGAGCGCGCCCGTGGCCTCGCCGACGCTGATCATCTGGCAGACCATCTGGGGGAACACCTTGGCCTCCATCAGCGGCTCGGAGATCGTGCGGCCCTCGCTGATGCTGATGGCGACGCGCTCGATCGCGTTCTCGATGACCTTGTTGCCGGCGGTGCGCCCGCAGATGCCGAGGGCCTCGAGGATTGGCACGCCCGAGGAGATCATCGTGCCGAGCGTGCGGCAGAACCGCGCGACCGCCACCTTGGTGAGCAGATCGCCGAAGACGGGGAGCTTGAGCAGCAGGCCGTCGAGCATGACCTTGCCGCGCGGGGTCCTGTAGAAGCGCGCCGTGCCGAAGTAGGCCAGCGTGATGCCGACCATGACGTAGAGGAAGTTGGCCTGGAGCCACTTCGAGAGACCCATGACGATGAGCGTGGGCGCCGGGAGCGCGGACCCGAAGTCGGCGAACATGTCCTCGAAGGTGGGGACGACCTTGAGCAGGAGCAGTGTCACGACGGCGAACGCGACGATCATGACGATGACCGGGTAGGACATCGCGCCCTTGACCTTGCGGATCAGCTTCTGGTTCTTCTCCAGGTAGGCCGCGAGGCGGGTCATGATCGTGTCGAGCATGCCGCCCACCTCGCCGGCGGCGACGAGGTTGACGTACAGATCGTCGAACGTGCCGGGGAAGGTGCGCAGCGCGTCCCCGAAGGTGCTCCCGGACTCGACCTTCTCCTTCACCACCTTGAGCTGCGTGCGCAGCGTCGGGTTCTCGGCCTGGGTGGCCTGGATGTCGATGCACTGCACCAGCGGCAGGCCCGAGTCGATCATCGTGGCGAACTGGCGGGTGAAGATGACGAGGTCGCGGATCTTGACCTTGGGCTTGAGGAAGTCGGGCGTGGGGATGTTGAACTGGATGTCCAACGCCGACTTGGACTCGGTGAGTGTCGTCGTCTGGACGCGCATCTCCCGCAGGCGCTGACGGGCCCCGTTCAGGTCCGCGGCCTCGACCACGCCCTTCTTGGCTTCGCCGCCGGCCGTGCGCCCTTCGTATTTGAAGACAGCCATCCGAGAAGCCTCCTACACCACCACCACGTCGCCCCGCGAAAAGGGGGCTTCCCCGATCCGAACGTCGATCGGGAGTGTACAGGGGGTGGCCCGCACCGCACAAGGCCGATAGACGCCCGCCCCCTGGGGGATCCTTGTCGTTCGCGGACAAGCTGCGAACCGCCATCACGCCCGCGTTGTGGCAGCGCGCCGAAGAGTACGTGCGCCAGGGGGGTGTGGCCCGATCGCGCCGTGCCCCTCGGGAAGAGGCGTGGGTGGTGCGGGTGCCCGGCCGGGCCGAGGCCATCGAGGTGCTCCTGTGGCCGGACGACGAGGACTGGAGCTGTGGCTGTGGTCTGGACGCGTGCGCGCACGCCGCCGCGGTCGCCATCGCGCGGGCCAAGGGCAGCGTGGTCGAGGCGCGGATCACCCCGATCACCTACAAGTTCGAGCGCAAGAAGACGGGCCTGGTGCTCCTGCGGGACGTGCCGGCCGACGCGGTGAAGCGCGACGCGGACGCCGAGATGAACCGCCTGCTGGCGGGCTGGTGGGGCCGCGACAACCTGCCGAAGGGCCTCCTCCAGGCCGCGCTCGGTGTGCTCGACGGCGCCACCTGCACGCTCGACGGGCAGCCGATCCGCACCCAGGGCGCGCCCGTGCTCCCGCGGGGCCTCGTGCAGGACAAGGGCTCCGGGTTCCTCGTGCGTCTCGTGCGCGCGCCCGGCATCGACGAGGCCTTCCCCAACGGGGCGCTGCGCCTGGGCGACGTGCTGCGCCCCATCGGCGAGCCCGACCTGGCCGCGGAGCTGCGCCAGCGGCTGATCATCGGCATCGAGTTCCCCTTCGCCGAGGCGCGCAAGCTGGTCACCCAGTTCCTGCCCCAGCTGGAGAAGCTGCTCGAGGTGGAGATCCGCACGTCGCGCCTGCCGAAGGTGCGCTCGGTGCCGCCGCGGCTCGCGTACGAGGTCAAGCAGGACGGGGCGCGCATCCGCGTGGTGCCGCGCATCGTGTACGGCACGCCCGCGTTCGCGCGGGTGGAGCGCGGCGAGCTGGTGCTGCTCGGCGGCGAGGTGCCCGTGCGCGACGAGGTGGCCGAGCGGAAGCTGGTGAGCGACCTGTCGGAGGCGGGGCTGGCGCCGGGGGTGCCGATCGAGCGCGAGGGCGCCTCGGCCGCGGTGTGGGCCGGCGGGCTGCGCGGATCCGTGCGCGAAGCCGTGCTCGAAGCGCTTCCGTCGCTCCGCGTGTACGACGCCATCACGCCGCCCCAGGTGCGCCTGATCGAGGAGGGCACCGGCTACCGCGTGGAGGTGGACGCCCAGGGTGCCGACGGGCGCTCGCTCGTAGCGGCATGGCAGGCTGGCGAGGGGCTCGTGCCGCTGGTCGGCGGCGGGTGGCGCCCCCTGCCGCGCGGCTGGATGGAGAAACACGGGGCGATGCTCGCGGAGTTGCTCTCCGCCCGCGATCCGAAGGGGGTGGTGCCCCGCCACGCCGCGCCGCTCCTCCTGGACGCCGCGGAGGACCTCGGCATCACGCCGCCCGAGGGGCTCAACGCCCTGCGCGCGCTCGCGGGGGACTTCGACGCGATCCCGCGGATCTCGATCCCGGCGGACGTGAACGCTACGCTCCGCCCCTACCAGCACGTCGGCGTGGACTGGATCGTGTGGCTCCGCTCCATCGGCATGGGTGGGGTGTTGGCCGACGACATGGGGCTCGGCAAGACCGTGCAGGCGCTGGTGGCCGTGCGCATCATGGGCGGGAAGACGCTGGTGGTCGCGCCGACGAGCGTGCTGCGCAACTGGGCGTCGGAGGCGGAGAAGTTCGTGCCCTCGCTCCGGGTCGCCGTGTACCACGGGCCCAAGCGCGTGCTCGACACCTCGGCCGACATCGTGGTGACGACCTACGCCCTGTTGCGGCTGGATCTCGAGCGCTTGCGCTCGGTCGAGTGGTCGACCCTCATCCTCGACGAGGCGCAGGCCATCAAGAACCCCGACTCGCAGGTGGCCCACGCGGCGCGCGCGCTGCCGGCCGTCCAGCGCCTCGCCGTGACCGGCACGCCGGTCGAGAACCGGCTCGAAGAGTTGTGGAGCGCCTTCCACTTCGTCTCCCCGGGCCTGCTCGGCGGGCGGCGCGAGTTCCGGGACCGCTTCTCCAACCCCATCGAGAACGGCGACCGCCGCGCGCAGCAGAACCTGCGCCGTCGCATCCGCCCGTTCGTTCTGCGGCGCCTCAAGGGCGAGGTCGCGAAGGACCTTCCGCCGCGCACCGACGTGGTGCTGCGGTGCACGCTCTCCGACGAGGAGCGCGTGATCTACGAGGGCGTCAAGGCGCTCGCGCGGGCGGACGTGCAGAAGCTGCTCGAGAAGAACGGGATGATCCAGGTGCTCGAGGTGCTCCTGCGCATGCGCCAGGCCGCGTGCCACACCGGCCTGTTGCCGGGGCGCACCGCGCCGAGCTCCGCGAAGCTCGAGCTGCTCCTGGAGACGCTCGACGAGGTGCTCGCCGAGGGCCACAAGGCGCTCGTGTTCTCGCAGTGGACCTCGATGCTCGATCTCGTGGAGCCGGCGCTGCGGGCACGCGGGATGAAGTTCGCGCGGCTCGACGGCTCGACGGTGGACCGCGCCGGCGTGGTCGCGAAGTTCTCCGCGGACGACGGGCCGCCCATCTTCCTGCTCTCGCTCAAGGCCGGCGGCACCGGCCTGAACCTGACCGCCGCCGACTACGTGTTCCACCTCGACCCGTGGTGGAACCCCGCGGTCGAGGACCAGGCCACCGACCGCGCCCACCGCATCGGGCAGGAGCGGCCCGTCGTGTCCTGCCGGCTCATCGCCGAGGACACCGTGGAGGAGCGGATCCTGGTGCTCCAGGAGCAGAAGCGCGGCCTCGCGCGCGCCGCGCTGGACGAGGAGGCGTTGGCGCGCGGGATCACGCGGGACGAGCTGCTGGCGCTGTTCGACTAGTCCGCGATCACGACGCGAGCAGGAACGCCACCGCGCCCGCGCTCACGAGCCGGCTCACGAGGAACACCGTGGTGTAGCGGCTCTCGGCCTTCTGGCGCACGAGCGCGATGGTGCCGAGCACGGCCTGCGCGACGATGGACGCGACGAGGATGCCGAGGATCACGAGGTGGCCGGGCACCTGGGGCGCGAGCCAGTACGCGACCGCGCCCGCGACGAGGGCGAGCACCAGGGCGCCGAGGCTCAACATCCGGGTCTGGAGGAGCGCGGCCTCGATCCGCTCGCGGGACTCGGGGGCGAGCGCGCGGAGGGCCGCGATGTCGAGCACACGGGCGACGACGATGACGGCGAGGGCGAGAAGGGCGACGAGATCCATCGCGGAAGGGTAGCCCGGGCTCGACCGCGGGGCCGCCGGCTACGTCGGCGAGAGGGGCCCGAGTCGGGCGGCCGCGAGCGCGTCGACCACGCGTAGGACGTGCAGGAGGCGGGCCTCGGGGACGGGCGGGGGCGCGCCGTCGAGGATGCGGGCCACGGCGAGGGCGTGGTCGAGGGCGAAGAGGGGGCCCACATCGGGGACGGGCACGGGAACGTCGTCGCGGGTGATCACGGCGTCGACCTGGCGCCACGTGGCCGCGGGCGTGTGGAACGTGAGCGTGGTGCTCCGCGGGAGGCCGGGGCCGTGCCGGAAGTCGAGGTGCACGCGCGCGCCGGAGACGAGCTGGAGCGTGGCGTCGAGGCGGGCGATCGCGCCTTCCGACGAGGGGGTGACGGCGAGGACGGCGGCCACGGGCCCGGCCACGTCGACGAGGCGGTGGAGGCGGGCGTGGTTGTGGCGGGCGAGGGCGCCGGGGGCCTTGGAGGCTGCGGCCGGGGTGGGGGACGTGAACGTGACGGTGGCGGCGGTGACCTCGGCGGGGCGGACGGAGGCGCGGAGGACGACCGCGGCGCCGCCGAGCAGCTCGATGTGCTCCTCGTGGAGGACGCGCGGGCCGGCGTTGGCCGCGGCGCGCGCCGTGTCGAAGAGGCGCGCGGCGGTGTCGGCGTCGGGTGCCAGGGGGTACTCCACGACGACGTGGCGCCCGGCGGCGAGGACCGCGGCGACCTGCGCGGGGTGGGCCTCGGAGGGGCTGCAGACCGCGACCGCGTCGGCGGCGGCGATCGCGTCCTCCAGGGAGAGCGTCGGCACGCCGAGCGTGTTGGCGTGGCGGCCGCGGTGGACGGCGACCAGCACGCAGCGGGGATCCGCCTGGATGGCATGCGCCCGGGCCCGGCCGGCGGTGCCAACCCCGATCACGGCCCACCGCAACGGGGCGGTCACCGGTCGTCCGCGACGATGCGGCCGTCCTCGATACGGACGCGGCGGGTGGCGCCGGCCGCCACGTTCGGATCGTGCGTGACCATCACGATCGTGCGCCCGCGGTCGTGCAGCTCGTGGAACAGCTGGAGGATCTCGGCGCCCGAGCGCGAGTCGAGGTTGCCGGTGGGCTCGTCCGCGCAGAGCAGATCGGGATCCGTCGCGAGCGCCCGCGCCACGGCCACGCGCTGGCACTGGCCGCCCGAGAGCTCCGTGGGGCGGTGGCCCACGCGGTCGCCCAGCCCCACCTGCCCGAGGATCTCGCGGGCGCGGGCCAGGCGCTTGTCCTGCGGCCACCCGGCATAGCGGAGGGGGAGGGCCACGTTCTCGTCTGCGCGCAGTAGCGGGAGGAGGTGGAACGACTGGAACACGAAGCCGATGCGACGGTTGCGCAGGTGCGCGAGCCCGGTGTCGTCGAGGTCCTCGACCGACGCGCCGTCGAACAGGTAGCTGCCCGCGTCCGGGCGCTCGAGGCCGCCGAGGACGGTGAGCAGGGTGGACTTTCCCGAGCCGCTCGGCCCGACCAGGGCCACGAACTCGCCCCGCTCGACGTCGAGGTCGACCCCGTCGAGCGCGCGGAGCGTGGTGCCGCCGGTGTGGTAGGCGCGGACGAGCCCGCGGACGGAGAGGAGCGGCATACCCTTCGATAACCGCGCGGGTGCCGTGGAGGCGGGAGGGGAGCAACGCGGGCCGACGCGCGAGGGGACCGGAGGGCGGCCGCGCGCTCGGGCGCGGACGGTCCGGCGCGGCCCGGCGCGCCGACCGAGCGGAGCGAGCCCGTAGGGCACCGTCCCCGGCGTCCGCGCCGGTGGCGCGCCCCCCCCCTCCGATGGACCTGGACGGAGGGGTACCCGACGCGACGACCGCCGCCCGCGGCCACGAGCGGCGTACACTCCCGCCCCGATGACTCCCGATCCGGTCGCCGCCGCCCCACCCCGCGTACCCGCGATCGCCTGGTCCCTCACGACCGGGCTTGCCGTCACGACGATCTGCGCCGTGTTGGCCCAGCCCGCCCCCGGCGCGGGCGACCAGGCCGAGCTCGCGGCCGTGGCGTGGTCGTGGGGGGTGGCCCACCCCACCGGCTACCCGCTGTGGACGCTGCTCGCGCACCTCTGGGTGGTGGCGTTGGGCGGCGTGGACCCGGCCACCGCGGTGGCGTGCCTCTCCGCCGTCTTCGCGGGGATCGCGGCCGCGCTCACGGTCGAGGTCGGCGCCGCCTTCGGCTCACGCGCGGCCGGCGTCGTCGCGGCGCTCCTGTTCGCCCTCTCGCCGGTCGCCTGGCAGCAGGCCACCCAGGTCGAGGTGTACCCGCTCTTCTTCGTCTTCCAGGCCGCCGAGGTGCTGGCGCTCCAGCGTGCGCTCATCGCTCGCGACGACCGGGGGGTGCGGCGCGCGCTGCTGGCCGCCGCGGTCATCGGCGGGTTCGGCGCCACCCACCACCTGCTCATCGGGCTCCTCGTGCCCGCGGCCCTGCTCGTCGTCTGGGTGCGGCGCGCGGCGCTACGGCCCCGCGATCTGCTCGGCCTCGTCGGGCTCGCGGGGGCGCCGCTCGCGCTCTACGCGCTGCTGCCGTGGCGCGCCTCCACCGGGCCCGCGGTGAGCTGGCACCGCGTCACCACCTTCGACAAGCTGCTCGACCACGCGATGGGGCGGCAGTACCACGGCATCCTCGTCCTGGAGAAGGACGCGGGATGGGGGCCGATCCTGACCGCGATCGGAGGCCCCGTGGCGCTGGCGCTCTTGTCCGGGCTCGCGCTGGTCGCGCTCGTCCGCATGCGGCCGCGCGGGTCGGCGCTCGTGCTGGTGGCCTACCTCGTGGCCGGCGGTGTGTTCGCGCTCAACTACCCCGTGGTCGATCAGGAGGTGTTCTTCCTGCCGTTCGTGTGGGCGTTGTGCCTCGCCGCCGCGCTCGGCGCCCGCGTGGTGTCCGCCCGCATGCCGGTCGCCGGGCTGCTGCTGCTCGGCCTGCCGCTCGTCCAGCTGACCAACGTGGCGCGGCTCGCGCCGGCCATGGCATCGCACGACGCGGCGCTCGCGATGCTCCAGGTCGCGCCCCGCGGCGCGGTCGCCTACCTCGCGGCCCAGGACGGCTTCACGCTGTTCTACCCGCTGCTCGTGCGCGGGCTGCGCCCCGACGTCGAGGGCGTCGATCCCGTGCTGGACGTGCGGCCACGCTACGCGCCCTACGTCGATCGCCTGCTCGGCGAGGCCCTGCCCGAGGGGCGCACGCCGACCGTGTGGGTGCTCGAGACGCTGCTGGCGACCGGGCTGCCCATCGTCGTGCACCCGAAGGATCCGGTGGGCTCGCTCGACGAGGCGAAGGCGGCGCGGGTGCGCGCGGGCGTGATCGATTTCCTGGTTCCCGCGGGGGCGGCGCCAGGATCGCCGGGGCCCGCGTGTGGCGAGGTGCGGTTCGTCGGCGCGGTGCTGGGGCTGCCCTGCGCGCCGGCGGCGGACGTGGGCCCGCTCGCGGTGGTGGCGGCGCCGCTGACGTGGACCTCGGCCGATCCCGCGGGCCTGGAGCTCATCGTGGTGGACGCCGCGGCGGGCGAGGCCCTCCAGGGTGGCGGCGCGCGGCCCGTGTTGGGGGCGCCCGTCGGGATGGGCCGCCCGGTGGCGACGTTGCCGACGGATCGGGCGTGGGTGGACGCGCTCTGGGCCGCGGTGCCGCGCGACACGCCGGCGGGGCCGCGGGGGTTGTGGATCGCGTTGCGGCGGGGCGGGGCGTGGGTGCCGCTCGATGTTGCGGGGGAGGCTCCCACGCAGGGGCCGTTCGTGCGGCTGCTCGCGTACACCGTGCGCGATGTGGCGGCGCCGCCGTTGTGGACGTTTCCGGATTGATCCCGACCGACGCAGATTTGGATCGAGCGGCCCGCCGCGGGCGCCGAGGCGAATCGAGATCGGTCGGTATAAGGGGCACGGATGCTCGCCTGGCTCTTGGTCGCGCCCGCCGCCGCGGAGGAGTGGACGCTCCGCGCCGCGCTCGACCACGCTCTGGCGCACAACGTGGAGCTGCGCCAGGACGGGCTCGATCTGCGCTCGGCCGAGGCCTCCGTGGTCATCGCCCGCGCCGACCGCGGCCCGACCCTGTCCGCGGACGCGAGCGTGTCCGGCTACTTCGACCAGGCCTCGCCCGATCGCGCCGACGACGGCTCTGCGTGGAGCCTCGGCGTGTCCCAGCCGCTCCCGACGGGCGGCACCGTGTGGCTCGGCGGCTCGCAGGACCGCACGTTCGCGCGGCGGCTCACGCCCGACGCGTCCGTGTACAGCTTCACCGGCCTCACGCTCGACCAGCCCCTGCTCGACGGCGCGTGGCGCTCGGCGCGGTACGCCACCGACAGCGCCCGCATCGGCCTGCGCGCCGAGGTGTTGCGCGCCCGCGACGCCCGCGAGCGCCTCGTGGTCGAGGTCGCCACCGCCTACTGGGAGCTCATCGCCGCGCGGGAGAGCACCCGCCTCGCCGTGCGCTCGGTCGAGATCGCGGAGACGCAGCTCTTGGAGACCCGCGAGCGCTTCGACGAGGGGTTCGCGGGCTCGGGTGACGTGCTCCAGCTCGAGCGCGCCCAGGGGGTGGCCCGCCAGAGCCAGGTGGTGGCCGAGTCCGCCGAGCGCGGGGCGGCGCGTCGCCTCGCACGCTTGATGGGATTGTCGCTGGAAGGGGCGCCTGTGCTGGTCCTCGTGGACCGTCCGGATCCCCCCGCCGCCGATCCCGATCCTGTCGCCGCCCTGGCCGAGGCGCGCGAGGCCAACGCCGCCTACCGCCTTGCCACCCTCGGCGTGGAAGACGCGCGGCGTGACCTCGCGCAGGCCCGCAGCGCCGCGCTCCCCGACCTGTCCGTGTCCGCGGCGGTCGGCCTGAGCGCGGACACCGTCGGCACCGGCGCGCTCGCCGCGCTCACGACGAGCCCGGATCGCGCCTGGGCGCTCGGCGCCAGCCTCACGGTGCCGCTGGCGTGGGCGGGGCCGCGCGCGGCGCTGGAGCAGGGGCGCATCGGCCTGTCCCGCGCGGAGCTCGACGCCGAGGCCGCGTGGCAGGATCTCGTGGCGCAGGTGCAGGCCGCGCTCGACGCGGTGGGCCGCGATCGGGTGCGCGTGGCCCTGGCCGAGCAGACCCGCCTCGCCGCCCAAGCCGGTTTGGCCGCGGACCAGGAGCTGTACCGCGAGGGCCGTGGCTCCACGCGGGACGTGGTGCGCTCGCTCGAATCGTTGGAGGAGGCGCAGGTGGCAGGTTTGGCGGCGCAGATCGACTTGCAGGCGTCGTTGTTGGCGCTCGCGCGGTTGCGGGGGCGAGTTTTGGAGGAGTTGGGGGTGGAGTAGGGTTGCGGTGGAGTCACAGGGTCAGCGGGTTCTCGTTGGCTCGTACGGTGGCGTCCTGGAAGAAGTCGCCCGTGGTGGTGGAGCAGCCGACGGTCGACCCGTGGTAGGGCCACACCTCCAGGAAGCTGCGCCAGTGGGGCTCGACGTCGGACCACGGCGCCTTCCGCTCGATCGTCCCGACGAAGGTCTGGAGCCACGCCTGCATGTTCGCGAAGTGGTGGGGCGGCGGGGGAAAGGGCGGTGCTGGATCGCGGGGGAGCAGGCCCGCCACGGGGCGGTGAAGCGACTGCGCCGCACACTGTTGGACAATCCAGGCGTGGGTCTTTGGGGCGATGGGGATGCCGGCGGCTTCGCAGCCGAGGAGGTCTCGTGCGAACTCCTGCATCCTCGGAGCGAGAGGCTGCTCGCCGAGCTGCTCGTTGGCAGCTACGACCGCGTCCAGCGTGGTCCCCAGCGACGCGCGCAGTCGATATCGCTGGAGAGCTGGTTCATCGCGTGGTTCGGATACTCGCCCGGCGTGCGCTCGGCAGCCCACTCGAGGCCCCTGCGGATGCCCGGCCAATCCTCATCCCAGTAGCTTACGGCAAGGTCTCGTTGTGTTCGCATCACTCGACTCCCTATATCGCCAAGGGTGCTTGCTCCGCTTCCGAGTCCCGCGCGGCCCAGCCGTGGAGGATTTCGTGCAGGGTGGCGGATGCCTTGGCCGCGAGCAGGTAGGCGAGCCGGCCAGGTGGCGGGCCTCGCGTTGGGTCGGGGGAGAAACCCGACAAATCTCGCCTCACTACCGGTACTGACGGCCGTTCTGTCGGGTCCGTGGTGATGTCGTCGGCGAATTGTCAGCGTTGGTCCGTGGTGCTGCGGTGGAACGGGTCGCTGTGAGCGCGTTCCGGGCGTTGAAACCCGACAGATCTCGCCTCACTACCGGTAGTGACGGCCGTTCTGTCGGGTCCCCTTGGTGTCGCCCGCGGGGGAGTGGCACGGCGTCCCCCGGCGGGTGGCGTCTCGGCGTGTTTCCGAGACCGGAACTCCGGAGCCGGAGAATCAGGAAGGCAGGAATAGAGGAAGGCAGGAGGGGGGAGCCGGCAGGAATGGAGGACGGCGGGAGGGGGAGCCGGCGCGCCGTGTCAATCCCGGGGCCGGTGGTGGCGTCTCGGCGTGTTTCAGGTCTGGAATTCCGGAGCCGGAGAGTCAGGAAGGCAGGAATGGAGGAAGGCAGGAGGGGGGAGCCACGGGATCCGAATCGGGGAATCATACCGAGCGAAGCTACGTTTCTACAGAATTTTGAACGCACGGACCGAGAACGGAAGTCCGACCCTCGGAAATTCAGTGCGCCCCCTGATCGGCTCAGCCGTACTTTCTCGCCTCTCGCCCAGGAGAAGGGGAGATGGTCGAGGATCGAGGCCAACATCGGACTCGTTGGGGGTGAAATCGTCGAACAACACAGGTTGATTCAACCGAACTGGCGGATCCGCATCCCGTGGTGGGAGCCGGCAGGAATGGAGGAAGGCAGGAGAGGGAGCGGGCAGTTCGTGTCAGCCCGCTGCCGGCGGTCCAATGCCGCTCCGCGTTGGATGGCGGACGAAGTCGAGCCCCCTGTCGAACAGGTGGGTGGAGTTCGACCATGTGGCGGACGAAGTCGCCACCCCTGTCGAACAGGTGGGGGGAGTTCGACCGTGTGGCGGACGAAGTCGCGACCCCTGTCCAACAGGTAGGGGGAGTTCGACCGTGTGACGCCGAGGGGGCCCAACTTGACGTCCCTGCGCCAAGGGCGCGGAGGGCAGCCGCCTCGGGCGGCTGGTCCGGCCGGGCGCGTGGGTGCTCCCAAATCGGCGCGCGTGCGCCTCGCCCGACCGACCGAGCGGCTTTGCCGCGAGCCCGGAGCCGACCTGCCCCGCGTCCGCGCGGGGGTGCCCCTGTCCTCGCCGCCCCCGACCGGCGCGGCGCTGGAACCGCGCGGGGGCGCCCCCATCGATCCGCACCAGCAGGTTAGAACCTGCGCTGCCCCGAGGACCCCGTGCTGGCCGAATTCCTGTTCGACGCGATCGTCTCCCTCGACGATGCGGGCGCCGCGACCCTCGTCGGCACCGATTCTACGCTCGTCGGCGCGCGGGATCCCTACCTGGGCAGCACGCCGCTGCACTTCGCGGCCCACCGCGGCCTGACCGAGACGGTGCGCGCGCTGCTCGCGGCCGGCGCCGACGTGCACGCGCGCGAGGAGGCGAGCGACACCACGCCGCTGCACTGGGCCGCCGAGGCCGGGCAGGCCGCGGTCGTGGAGCTGCTGCTTGCCGCGAACGCCGACGTGGGCGCGGTCGACACGTGGTATGGCCTCACGCCGCTCGGCTGGGCCACGGTCGTGGACTGGGCGCCGCAGTTCCGCGCCGACCGCCCCGCCACCATGGCCGCGCTCCGCCGCGCCGGCGCCCGCTCCGACCTGTTCACCGCCGTGGCCGAGGGAAACGCCGACGAGGTCACGACGCTCGTGTCGCCCGCCGCGCTGGAGCGGCGCCTCGGGTTCGTCGCCGACGGGTGGACGCCGCTGCACCTCGCCGCCGATCGTGCGGGCGCCAACCTGGTGAAGTTGCTGGTGACCCTCGGCGCCGACGTGGGCGCGCGCACGGCGTCCGGCCTCACGCCGTTCGCGGTGGCGCGCGCCGTCGGCAATGCCAACGCGGTCCGCGCGCTGCGGCCGGTGAGTGACACGGGCGACGCGTCCGTGGCGGTCGTCACCCAGGACGCGCCGGCGTTGGCGGCGGCGTTGGCCGCGCTCTCCGACACCCAGGCCGACGCCGACCTCGCCACGCGCCTGCTCGGAGTGGCCGCGGGCACCGGGAACGCCGCCGCAATCGGCATCCTGGTGGGGCGCGGGGCCGACGTGGGCGGGCGCATCCAGACCCTCGTGGGCGAGCGGTCCGCGTGGGTCACGCCGCTCCACCTCGCCGCGCGCGAGGGCCACCTCGACGTGGTGCTCCAGCTGCTCGACCGCGGCGCCGATGTGCACGCCGGGCGCGCCGAGGGCACGCCCACGCCGGTGCAGGTGGCCGCGGAGGCCGGGCAGGACGCTGTCGTGCAGCTGCTCGTCGAGAGCGGGGCCGAGTTGGTTTGACTGTCGCCGCTCTCGCAGTTTGGGGCGCCCTCTGGGGCGGAGTGGTGGTGCTGCTCGGGCTCGGCAACACCGTCGGCTACCATCGCCTGCTCACGCATCGCGCCTTCGTGACAGGGCCGATCGTGCGCGCCGTGCTCACGATGCTCGGCGCCGTCACGGGCGGCTCGCCGGTGCTCTGGGTGGGCCTGCACCGCCTGCACCACGCGCGGAGCGACAGCGAGGGCGACCCGCACACCCCGCGCGACGGCGGCTTCGCCTGGGCCCACGCCGGCTGGCTCATCGGGGTGCGGAACCCCGTGGTGGTCGCGCTCTTCGCGCTCTCGGGCTTCGGCCAACAGGCGATGATCGTGGTGCACGACACACGCCGCCTGCTCGGCCGCAACCCACCCACGTGGCGCGAGTTGTGCGGCGACCTGATGCGTGAGCCGCTGATGCGCGCCCTCGACACACCCGGTGTCATGCCCGCGTTTTTTGTGGCACAAGTGGCGCTCGCGTGGGCGGTCGGCGGCGGGTGGGGCCTGTTCGGGCTCTGGGGCGTGCACCTGTACCTGACGAACAGCAGCTGGGCGGTCAACTCGATCTCCCACTGGCCCGCGTTCGGCCGCCAACCGCGCCCCACCGGCGACGACTCGCGCGACGTTCCGTGGATGGCACTCCCAACGCTCGGCGAGGCATGGCACAACACCCACCACCGCCATCCGCGTAGCGCCCGGCACGGGCTCGACGGCGGGCTGGACCCCTCGTGGCGCGTGATCCAGGGGCTGTGCGCGGTGGGGTTGGCAGAGAAACCGTGGTTGCCGAAGGAGGCGAGCGGGGTGAAGGTGGGGTGAGGCTGTTGGTTTGTCAGCCAGGTGCGGGCGCCCCCGCGCGGACGCGGGCAGGTCGGCTCCGGGCGCGCGGCAGAGCCGCTTGGTCGGCCGGGCGAGGGGCACTCGCGCCGATTGGTAGCACCTCCGCGCCCGGCCGGACCAGCCGCCCGGGGCGGCTGCCCTCCGCGCCCTTGGCGCGGGGAGCCGCGGCTACCAAACGTCCAGCAGCCAGAACACCCCGGGGCCGTCCGCGTGATCCTCCCCGGAGGCGTCCAGCAGCACGCGGCAATCGTCGAGCACGATCGGGTTGTCCCCCAGCGCGCTTGCGCTGGTGCTGCCGTACGGGACGGTGAAAAGAGGGGGCGGTGGCGTGGAACGCCCAAACGTCGCCGTGCGAGCCGGGCGCAATCTCCTCCTTGGGCTCCGCCTCCGCGGCCCGCAGCCGCGTCATCTTGGGCCGCAGATACCTTGTTTACTCCCCCGCCTCAGGCGTGCGCCCCTGCGGGCCGTCGCTCCCGAGGTTTCCCGAGCCCACCGCCGACGCCCCCAATCGCGGCGGCCGCCGTGGGGCCAACCGCATAGTCAACGGTCATGTCCTTGGTCATGTCCCCATGAATGCACGCGGCACGGAGTCATGCTGGGTTGAATGCGCGGATTCAGGCTGCGACTGCCCGCGGGGTGCCGAAAAACGCCCGTTGCTCCGTGGTGGCAGCGGTAGGCAGCCCTGGATTGGGCGTTCACCGGGGCATGGCTCTAATCTAGCGTCGTTCATGGTGGCATGACTCCGATTTTGCGGCGTTGAGGGTGGCATGACCCTGGACCTCGTCGTGCTCGAGGGGTGAGGGAAGCGCATCGAGATGACATTGCGAACCCCACCCGCCCACCACCACCCCCACGCGCGAGGTGCTTGGAGGGCGGCCGTGCGCTCCGGCCTCCGGAGCGCGCGGCCGGTCCGGCGGGGCGGCTCGGCGCGCCGCCGACCGAGCAACGCGAGCCCGGAAAGGACCGGCCCCGGCCGTCCTCGGCCGGGGACGCGCCCAAACCGCCCCCTCGCGCGCCCCGATGATCACCCAAACCGCGCCACGACCGCCGAGCCCTCGACCGCCAATGACACAGTGACCACGTCCCCCGCGCGCACGCCGCGCTCGTCCGCGAACGCGCACAGGAGCTGGCCCCAGTGGCCGCCGGCGCCGGGCGGGTTGGCGAGGATGAGGCCGGCGTCGAGCTCGGCGTCGAACCACAACAGCACGCCGGCGAGGGGGCCGGCCTCGGCGGCGGTGAGCGCGAGGGTGACAGGGGCGGGGCGCGCGTCGGTGCCGAGGGCGAGGCTCCACGCGAGGGCGGCGGGGCCGGCCGGGGGCTCGGTGGTGGTCACGGAGACGTAGGCCAGGGGCGTGTCGAGGCAGGCTTCGAGCGGCCCGGTGACGAGATCGTAGCGGGCGCCGATGCCGCGGACCTGGGCGCGGGCGAGGCGGGCCTCTCGGGCGGATCCGGAGGCGCGCGCGAGCGCCGCCCACACGCGGAGACGCCGGGGCGCGAGGAGGCCGCCGGTGGGTGACACCCAAGGGGCGACCGCGGCCATGGCGGGGAGGACGCCCTCGGAGAAGGGGTCGGCGTTGAGGAGCTCGGAGAAGGCGAGGTCGACGGGGCGCGGGGGCACGTCCTCGACGCGGGCGTGGACGACCTCGACGAGGTGGGAGAGCCCGTTGGCGGCGACGAGCTCGGCGGCCACCGTCGCGAGGGGCGTGGGCTCGATGGCGACCACGTGACGGGCGCCGAGCCGGGCGGCGACGCAGGAGAGCAACCCGGTGCCACACCCGACCTCGACCACGCGGGCGCCGGGGGCGCGGCGGGCGAGCAGCGCGATCATCGCGTCGTTGCGCGGGGCGTCCGAGTAGAGGCGGACGTGCTCCCAGGGATTTGCGAAGCCGGTCGGCAAGAGACCAGTTGGCGAGAGACCAGTCGGCGGGGAAGCGGGCATCCCGCCGCCTATCTCACCCCGCGTGCCGGACCGCGATCGCCGGCGACATCCGCGACGCCATCCGCGCGGGGATCCAACCGAACACGAGGCCCTCGGCCATGGAGAGGCCGGCCGCGAGCACGATGCCCTCCCAACTCGTGGCCGTGGCCCACCCGGTGAAGCGGCCGACCGCCGCCGTGAGCAGCACGCCCGCCACGATGCCGACCGCGCCGCCGAGCCCGCTCACCAGCGCGCTCTCGGCGAGGAACAGGCCCTGGATGTCGCGCGGGGTGGCACCCACGGCGAGGCGGATGCCGATCTCGCGGGTGCGCTCCATCACGCTGGCGAACAGGATGTTCATGATGCCGATGCCGCCGACGAGCAGCGAAATGCCGGCGATCATCCCCATGACGAGGTTGAACACGCGCTGCTGGGCGCGCGACTGCTCGAGGAGCCGCAGCGGCACGACCACGGTGGTGTCGGCGGCGTCGCGATGCAGGCGTGCAATCGCGCGGGAGGCGACGATGGCGTGGCCCTCGACCTGGGTGGTGTCGCCGAGGGCCACGACGAGCTCGGACAGCTCGGGCTCGCCGCGCGGGCGGTCCCAGCGGGTGAGGGCGGTGCCGAGGGGCACGATCACGGAGCGGTCGAACCGATCGGTGTCGCCGGGTTGGGAGCGCTTGCTCCGCGCGATGCCCGCCTCCTCGATGACGCCGACCACGTGCAACCACACGTTCCCGGCGCGCACCCAGCTGCCCACGGCCTCCTCGCCGCCGAACAACAGGTCTCGCGCGGTGCCGCCCAGCAGGCACACGGTGGCCTCGGCGGTCTCGTCCTCCAAGGAGAGGCCGCGGCCCTCGACGCGCACGAAGCCCTTGGCCGCGAGCCAGTGGGGATCGGCGCCCAAGACACGCACGGCCTCGCCCTCGGGCAGGCGCGGCACGGTCTCCATGGTGGGGAGGACCCGCATGCCGCCTACGTGTTCGGCGCCCGTGAGGATGGCGCGGAGGGCGGCGACATCGCGGAGGGAGAGGCCCTGGGACACGCGGCGCGCTTTCTGCTCGGCCTCCGCCTGGTCGTCGGGGAACGCCACGTCGCGCACGAGGAAGTTCTGGATGCCGAGCTGCCCGATGAGGCGCTCCTGCTCCTGGCGCGCGCCCTCGCCGATGCCGAGGATGGCGATGATCGCGGCCACGCCGAACAGGATGCCGAGGCCGGACAACACGGAGCGGACCCGGTGGGTGGTCACGCCCTGCCAGCCCTCTACCAACACATCCCACATTCTATTGCCGCGCTACGGGCTGACGGCGGCGGCGGTGGGCGGCGTGGGCATCGGGGCCGCGCCGCCGGGGCGGGTGCCGCCGTCGAGCGAGGCGGGATCGACGAGGGCGACGCGATCGCCCGGCTCGAGGCCCTCGGTCACGACCACGTGGCTGTCGTTGGTGCGGCCGAGCTTGACGGGCACGCGCTTCCAGCCGGCCAGGCCGCTGCGGTACACGATGGCCTCCGAGGCGTCGTAGAACACGGCCTCGCGGGGGACGAGCAGCACGTCCGCCACCGCGGCCACCTGGATCTCGGCGCGCACGGTCATGCCGGGCTTGAGCGCGGCGTCGGTGGGCGGGAGCGCGATGGTCACCTCGAGGTGCTTGACCTCGCTCTCCTCGTTGCGCTTGACCGCGAGATCGCTGACGCGCTCGACGGTGCCGAGCAGCGGGGCCTCGGGCCGCGCGTCGACCACCACGCTCACGGGCTGGCCGACGGCCACCTGGGTCGCGTCGACCTCGTGCACCCAGGCCTCGACGCGCATGGCGGACAGGTCGGGGAGCTCCATGATGGAGTTGCCCGGCCACACGCTGTCCCCCACGGAGGCCTTGCCGCGCTTGCCGCCGCGCCACTCCTCGGTGAGCAGCACGATGCCGTCCCCCCCGGCGCGGACCACGAGCTTGCCGAGCTGGCGCTCGATCTGGTCGACCTTGGCCTGGGCCTCGGCCTCCTCCAAGCGGAGAAGCTCGAGCTCGGCGGCGGCCTCGAGCTCCGTCGACTTGAGCGCGGCCTCGCTCCGGCCCACCGCGAGGCCCGACTCCTCGACATCGAGCCGGGCGCTCTCCCGCTCGACGCGCGGTACGGTCTCCGAGTCGGTGACGCGCAGCTCGGCGCGCTCCTTGTCGAGGCCGGCCTTGACCACGTCGCCCCGGGCCGAGGCGAACTTCACGGTCTGCTGGGCCTGCTTCTGGGCGATCTTGGTCTGGGCGATGCGCAGGCGGGACACCGCGCCCTCGAGCTCCTTGACCAGGTCGGTGGGGTCGAACTCGACGAGGAGACCGCCGGCTTTTACGCGTGTGCCCTCCTCCGCGAGGGTGGTGATCTTGAGCCCGCCGCGGATGTTCGGGGCGGAGACGTTCTCGGACTTGACGGCCTCGAGCTCGCCGGGGACGCCAAGGACCACGGACAACGTGCCCCGGGTCACCTCGGCGGTCGGGACGGAGTCCGTGGCGCCGCCGGCGCAGGCGGCGAGGAGCGCCACCAGGGCGAGGGTCGCGCGTGCCAACATCGGGCGGAGGGTAACGCCCTTGACGGGGAGCCGCTCGGTGTATCCGGGGGACATCGGGGGCGTGATTCCCGCCGCGGGTCGGGTCGGCGCGCGTGCGCCTTGACCCGCCGCCTCCCTGTTGGCGCCGGGGCCGGCCCGGCGCGGGGCGTCGCTTCTGTGGCAGTGGGGAGCGCATCCGAGGTCAGAAATAGCAAGCCGGCTTTCCCATGCTGGCGCTTGGGCCTCGGGATCCAGTGACAACGTTCTACTCGACACCCGGGCTTCAGCCTGGGGTCGGCCACCCGCCCGTGCCCGGGCACATGGAGAACTCTTGGAAAGGAAGGGATACATGCAAGTCGTACGAACCCTCGGTCTGCTCGCGCTCGTCGCTCTCCCCGCGGGGGCCTTCGCTGGCGCTCCGGACCGGGACTACGATCGGATCCCCGACTCGTACGACAACTGCCCCGACGTGGCCAATCGCGCCCAGAAGGACATGGACTACGATGGGGTAGGCGACGCGTGCGACGTGTGCAAGCACGACGCCGACCCCTATCAGGAGGACATGGACTACGACGGCGTCGGGGACGCATGTGACATCTGTCCGGAGTACGCCGACCCGTACCAGGAGGACAGCGACTACGACGGCGTGGGCGACGCGTGCGACGTGTGTCCCGACTACGCCGACCCCTACCAGGAAGACGCGGACTACGACGGCGTGGGCGACGCGTGCGACAACTGCTCGTACGACGCGAACCCCTACCAGGAAGACGCGGACTATGACGGCAAGGGCGACGTGTGCGACGTGTGTCCGTACGAGACCGACTCGGGGTACGACACCGACTACGACGGCATCGGGGACGACTGTGACGTGTGTGTGTACGTGGCCGATCCGTACCAGGAAGACAGCGACTACGACGGCGTGGGCGACGCGTGCGACGTTTGCCCCGCTTACGCGGACCCGTACCAGGAAGACGCCGACTACGACGGCAAGGGCGACGCGTGCGACAACTGCGTGTACGACGCGAACCCCTACCAGGAGGACGCGGACTACGACGGCAAGGGTGACGTGTGTGACAACTGCGTGTACGAGTCCAACCCGTACCAGGAGGACGCCGACTACGACGGGACCGGGGATGCCTGCGAGGCCTGCACCGACTACGACTACGACTACGTGTGCGACGAGGTCGACAACTGCCCGTACGACATGAACCCGTACCAGGAAGACGCGGACTACGACGGCAAGGGCGACGTTTGTGACCCCTGCCCGTACTCCGCGTACGACGACACCGACTACGACGGGATCTGCGACGACAAGGACGTGTGCCTCTACACCGTCCTCCCCGACGAGGTGCCCACGGTCGGCCTGACGGTCGGGCGCTGGGCCGACATCGACGGCGACGGCAAGTTCGAGACCCGCAAGCGTTACGGCGGGTACTCCGAGGGCTACACGCTCGAAGACACGAAGGGCTGCACCTGCGCCCAGATCATCGACGAGCTGTACCTGCCGAAGGCGGCCGAGTACTACGGCTGCACGACGGCCCAGATGAACAGCTGGGTCACCTACGTGAGCGGCTACTAAGTCGCCGACGGACACGGGCTCCCGACGGGGGCTCGTGTCTCCCGTTTTGGTGCTCTCGCTCGCCGCGCTCCCGCTGCCTCCGCTACACGCCGGAGAGAGCGGGATCGTCGTGTTTTTGGCAAGTGTCATTTGGGTTTGACGGCGGCGCTCCTGGTTGGCAGGCTTTTGTTGGTGGCACCTGTCACCGGAGAAACAAATGAGACACCACAATCTGGTTGGTTTGTCCTGCCTCACAGCGCTGGTGGGAGGCGTGGCCGCATGGGCCGCGTTGGATACGCCGGCGCCGAGCGGGGGCGAGCCGACCGTCATGTCGGGTCCCAGCCGAGCCAAGGCCCTGGCGGCGGCCTTCGCGCGCTGGGAGACGGCCTACGAGGCGGCGGGCGGCGATCGGGCGCGGGTGTTGTCCCTGCGCCACTCCGAGGCGCTCTCCTCGGAGAACACCCAGGCCTGGGGCCAGATCAAGATGGATCTGGTGCAGGGCCGCGTGGCTGCCGCGGTCGTGGGGGCGGACGGCCCGCTTGACCTCTGGGTGGTCGGGAACGCCCAGGGCAGCAGCTCGCGCCCCGAGGCGGGCGACCAAGTCGAGTTGGTTGGCACCCTCAGCCCCCAGGGGAACGTGGCGCGCCTGGACGCAGCCCTTCCGGCCGACTTCCCCATCGACATGGTGGTGGTGACCCGCGCGGGCACCCGCCCCGAGGACGGCGCGCTGCTCGTCGGCTACGCGTCGTTGTTCCACCGCCTCCACGATCGCGCCCGCACCGAGCAGGTCGCCACGCTGGCGCCGCGCCCGGCCGAGCCCTCGTTGGCAGGCGCCCTCGGGCCCAACGCGGCACAGGCGGCGGTGGTGTCCAACCCCCACGTCCCCTCGCTCGAGGAGATGATCGTGGAGGGCGAGCTGCTCTTCAACGAGGAGACCTTCGGCGGCAACGGCCGCACCTGCCTCTCGTGCCACCCCCCGCTCAACAACTTCACCCTCGACCAGGAGTTCATCGCCGACCTCCCCGACTACGACGCGCTGTTCGTGGCCGAATTCAATCCGGACCTCGCCGACCTCGAGGATCCCGAGCTGATGCGCGAGTTCGCCCTCATCCGGGAGAACCAGGACGGGTTCGATCCGCTCGGTAGCGAGCCGACAAAGTTCAACATGCGCGCGGTGTCCCACACCCTCGCGATGTCCACCTCGCTCCAGTCCTTCATCCTCGACGCCGAGGGAAATCGGGTGGAGGAGTTCCAGCAGATCGGGTGGAGCGGCGACGGCGCCCCCAACGGCGGCGTGCCCTCCATGCACGCCCTGCGCGACTTCGCCAACGGCGCGATCGTGCAGCACCTGACCCAGACCATGGAGCGCGAAGAGGGGGCCGATTTCCGCCTCGCCAGCATCGAGGAGCTCGATGCCATGGAAGCCTTCCAGCTCTCGTTGGGACGCCAGGAGGAGATCGATCTGACCACGATGGTGTTCAAGAACGCCCAGGTCACGGCCGGGCTCGGCGTGTTCAACGCGAAGGCGTGCGGCCTGTGCCACGCGAACGCGGGCGCCAACGACATCGCCGCCCACCCCCGCGGCGACGCCGCGATCCTCCACGACTTGAACGTCAACCTGAACACGGGCGTCGAGACGCTGTTCCTCGACGAGACCCTCGGCGCGCGGCCGACGGACGGCGGCTTCGGGCGGGTCTTCGACCAGGCGACGCCGCTGCTCGGCTTCCTCGACCAGAATGGCGACGGCATCACGGACTTCCCCCAAGCCCAGAACTTCAACTGCGCCGACGAGGTCATCACCAGCGGTGGCTTCGGCGACGGCACGTTCAACATCCCGCCGCTCATCGAGGCGGCCGACACCCCGCCGTTCTTCCACAACAACGCCGTCGAGACGCTCGAGGAGTCGGTCGCCTTCTACGGTTCGTCCAACTTCAACTGCTCCCCGGCGGGGCGACTCTTCGGCGTCATCTTCCCGGGCGGGATCAACTTCGCCGCCGGCGAGGTCGAGCAGCTCTCCGACTTCCTCCGCGCGCTCAACGTGCTCGAGAACATCCGCGCGTCGGACGTGTTCCTCGACGACGCCGTCACCGAGCGGAGCCTCGCCTTCGCCAAGCCGAAGCTCCTCGCGGCGCTCGCCGACATGGACGACGGCATCATGGTGCTCACCGAGGGCCAGATCCACACGCGGGACGCGTCGCGCGAGATCCAGAAGGCGGTCCTGGCGGTGAAGGCGGCGACCAAGCTGACGAACCAGACCGCGCGCAACCTGCTCCTGAAGCAGGCCAAGGCCAACCTCGCCAAGGCGAAGACCTTCATCGTCCAGTAGTCGGGGACGCCGCCCGGCTCGGAGGCCGAGAGCCGGTCAGCCGGGCGGTGCCACCAATCGCGCGCGGATCTCCTCCGGGAGGTCCGCGCGGATTGCCGTGAGCGGGATGGCCTGGTTCCATTCGACGAGGTGCTCGGCCCCCGCCCGCAGCTGGCCGCGGTTGTGGTGCAGGCCGACGAGCCGGAACGAGGCGTCGAACACGGGCGCGCCGGAGGAGCCCTTCTCGGTGTTCACGCGGTGGCGCAGGCGGAGCCCGGACGCGTCGAGGCCGAGGAAGCCGGGGGTCGCAAAGGCGAGCTTCATCGTGTCCTGGCGCGTGAAGTCCGGCGGGAGGCCGGGGTGCTGGACGATGAGGGCGGGGGTGTCCTTCGGCGGCGGCGCGGGCGAGGTGGACGCGTCGATCCACCCGCGGGTGACCGAGCCGACGGCCTCGTCACCGACGGGCTCGGCGAGGCGGAGGAGCGCGTAGTCGAGCTCGTGGGCCGCCGGGCCGCCATGCCGATCGGGGGCGAGATCCGTTGCGGCGAAGGGGCGGTTGGGGATGGCCCACGCCGGGTCGAGGCCGACGGGCGCGCGGGGTGTGGGCGCGGCGCCGCCGAGGCCGGCGCAATCGTCGAACACGCAGCGCACCACGGTGGCGGAGCGGGGGCCGGACAGGAGCGCCATCACGACGTGGTAGTTCGTCAGCACGAGGTCCGGGCCGACGAGGAAGCCGGTGCCGCCGCCGCCGTTGCCGACCTCCACCCGGCACACGCGCCGCCGCACCGAGAGGATGCCGTGCGCGAACGCCTCCGGATCGAGGAAGGGGTTGAAGGCCTCGACCAGCCGCTCGAGGCCCTGCCCGAGCCCGTCGACGCCGCTGGGGCCCGCCTTCTTCCCGCGCAGCAGCGTCGTCATCAGCACGAGCAGGTCGGCGCGGTCGGGGCGCTCGGCGAGCAGGCGGGCCAAGAGCTCGGTGGTGTGCCCGTTCATCTCGGCCTGGTCGACCACGTCGTACGCGAGCTGGGCGAGGCCGGTGCCGTCCCATCCGATCTCGTCGCGCCACTCCCACGGCGTCACCAGCCGTTGGAGCTCCTTCGGCTTCATGGTCGAGCGCAGCGCCGCCACGACGACCTCGTACTTTCCCGCCTCGATCAGACCCAGCCGCGCCATTCGAGCTCCGCGCAGCGGCATCCTGCCATACGGTGCGCCCGATCGCTTGCGTGGGACGCTCGGCGGGGTAGCATCCGCCCGGGAGCACGGATGTCCTGGGAGGAAGAGGTCGCGATTCTGCTGCGGTCGTTGTTCGCGGAGGACGACGACCTGCGCCGGCTCGTGAAGACCGGCCCCGAGGGCGAGCGCCTCGCGGGGGATCTGCCCCAGGGGGACGCGTCCCTGAACGACCTCGCGCGCGCGACCGTCGATCTGTACGACGCGAACGGGCTCCTCGACGCGGCCTTCTTCGACCGGCTGGTGGCGGCGAAGCCGGGGCGCGAGCCCGACATCCGGGCGGTGGCGGCGAAGCGGCCGGTGGGCGTCGTGACGCGCGTGGACTCGTGGCTGGACCCATGGCGCGCGCGGATGCGCCCGTGGCTCGATCGCCTGCCGCGGCCCGTCCGCGTGTCCGCGGCCCGCGCGTGGCGCTTCCGGCTCGCCATCGCGCTCGTCTGGGCGATGGTGGGGTGGATGAGCCCGCTCGACGCCGTCGTGCCGCTGGTGTTCGCGCGGGTCATCGGCCCGCGGGTGTCGGTGGAGGATGTCGTGGTGGTGGGCTTCGACGGCGGCGCCGCCCCTTCCGACACGGCTGCCGGCGCGGCCGCCGAGGAGGAGGCCGTCGCGACCCGGCGGGCCCGCTTCGCCGACGTGATCACCACCGCTGTTGCCCGCGGCGCGCGGGTGGTCGTGTTCGATGTCGCGATGACGAAGGCGCGCCCGGAGGTCGACCCGGCGCTCGCGACAGCCATCACCGCGGCGCGGGAGAAGGGGACGCGGGTGGTGCTCGCCGGGCGCCTCGTCGCGGACGGCGCGGGCGGGATCGCGCTCGGCGGGCCGGGCACGTCGGCGCTCGCGGACGCCGCGATCATCGGGTGGCCGGAGCTCTCGACGGCGTTCGGGCACACGTTCCCGGTGGGCGCGCGGCCATCCTGGGGAGACGCGGGCGGCGAGCGCTGGCAGCTCGCGGTCGCCGGCCTCGCGGGCTGGCACCAGTTCGGGCGCACGACCGCGCCGTCGCCGCCCGAGCTGCGGGACGGCCTGTGGAGCGACCAGCTCTGCGTCGAGGGGGACTGCAACCCGGTCGACACCGGCGTGCTCCTCTTGCCGCACGTGGCCGCGGTGACCCCCGTGCCCTTCGACGATGTGTCGGCGTGGCCGGCGGACCTGTCCAACCACGCGGTGTTTGTCGGCGACGTGGGCCCGCGCGACCGCTTCGCGACGCTGACGGGCACGTTGCCGGGCGTGGTGCTCCACGCCCAGCTGTTCGCGGCGCTCAAGGACGAACGGTGCCTCCGCATGGTGCCGTGGGCCGTCAACGCGCTGGTGGTCGTGCTGGTGGCGGTCGCGATGCGTCGGGTCGCGCCCGCGCTCAAGCAGCCGTGGCACGCCCCCGCGGTGGTGGGCGCTGTCTGGCTCGTGTTGTTCGTGACGCTCGGCCTCTCGGGGTGGTGGCTCGCGCCGATCCCGGCGGTCCTGGCGCTGGTGCTCGGGCGCGCGGAGCGTGTCTCGTGATCGCGATCCTCCTCGCGCTGATCGCTCCGGCGTACGCGAACGGGCACGTCGTCTCCGTGAAGCCCGTGAGCGGGGGCGCGGGCGCCACGCAGGCCGTGGTGGGGAGAGCGGGCGCGGAGCAGGCCGCCATGGCGAAGCTCGCGGTCGCGACGGGCGACACGGTGCGCACCGGCGCGGCGTGGGTGACCGTGGAGCTCGACGGGTGCGGCACGCTCGTGATCGCGCCCGACAGCGAGGTCGTCGTCGCGCGGTGCTCCGTGGAGCAGCTCACCGGCAACGTGTTCTACCGGGTGCAGCGCTTTTTCCGGGTGCGGTTCGGCTCGGTGGAGGCCGTCGTCGAGGGCACCACCTTCTCCGTCTGGGCGCACGGTGCCTCGGAACAGGGCACCGACTCGACCGGCGTGCACGTGACCGTCCGGAGCGGCGTGGTGCGCGTGCGCGAGCTGGACACGGCAGCCGGAGGGCCGGTGGCCGTGGAGAAGGGACAGACCGTGCGGATCCCCGACGGGGGCAGCGCCGCGCATCCGAACGACCTGGCCTTGGTGCCGTCCGACACGCCGGGCTGGCTCCGGCCGGTGTTGCCCCCCGACGCCGAGCCCACGCCGCCCGCGTGGTCAGAGGCGCTCGCCGAGGGGTGGGCGCTGCTCAAAGCGGCTCCGGTGGTCGCGATCCCGCCCGTCGTGGCGGCAGGGATGTCCGTGTCGGCGCGGGATCTGCGCGGGAGCGCCTGGGCGGCGCCAGAGGCGTGGGTGCGCGTGGACATCGCGAAGGTGTGGTCGGTGGAGGGCCGGTTCGGCGTCCCCACCGATTTTTCCCACCTTCACCTCGGCGGCACGATCAGCGGGGCGCGGTGGTTCGGCCCGATCGAGTTCGGCCCCGCGGTGGTGCTGGCGGCGGCCCCCCACCAGGCGACCGCGTGCGACGATCCCAGCGCCATCGAGCTCATCGGCGGGGGCGGCGTGCGCGTCGGCGCCCGCGCGCGGCTGGGCCACCTGGAGCTGCGCGCCGACGTGACGGCGGGGCTGGTGACGCCGGGCACGACCGGCCGTGTGGAGTACCTCGATGCCGGGGTGGGGGTGGGGCTTGCGTTCTGACCTGTGTTCTGACCGGAAGGGGACTGCCCTCGCGGGCATCGTGGCGGTCGCGACGGTCGCCGGGCTCGTCGGCACCGCCGGCGCGGTCGACGTGGTCGATCTCGGCGCGGTGGCGACCGACACGGGCAGCACCATCGGCGATTGGGGCCTGCTGGTGGAGGACCTCGACGACGACGGCGCGGCCGATGTCGCGGTCACCAGCAAACGTTTCGGCACCGGCGCCGTCACGCTCGTGCTCGACGCGTGGAACACGCCCACGCTCCGCCGCCTGACCACCTACGAGGACGGCGCGTTCGCGATCGCGGCGACCGCGTGGGGCGGCGACGCGGACCGCGGCGGCACCGATCTCGTGGTGACGGTCCCGAGCGCCGAGCTCGTGTGGATCGACTCGGTAGAGGGCGACACGGGCGACGGCACGGTCGAGGCCTTCGCCGACCTCGGCTTCGTGACGGCGGGCGAGGGCGCCTCGATGGCGGCGCTGGATGTCGGCTCGGCTACCGGCGGGCCCGACGGCGCCGCCGAGCTGCTCCTCGCGGCCCCGGACGACGATGTCCTCTCGGTCGCCTACAACGGCACCACCACGGCCACGGGCGCGTGGGCGGCCGACGGCCTCGGCGCCGTGCTCGCGGCCTTCGACGTCGCGGGCGCGCCGCGGGTGCTCGCCTCCTCCTGCTCGCGGGTGGACACGCTGGGGCGCACCTGCCTCGACGAGCCGCGCCTGTACTACTTCTCCGGGGTGCCCCCGAGCGCCGACGTGGTCCCCGCGGACACGGTGTCGGACGCGTGGGCCCTGGGCCTGCCGGACACCCTCCCGCGCGACGTGGTGGTGCTCCAGGACGGCGACGCCACGCGGATCGTGTGGCCGGTGGGGCTCGAGATCTACCTCATCGACGTGGTCGACGGCGGGCTGGCCCTCGCCGGGGTGTGGACCACCGAGTCCCCGGCGTCCGCGGCGCGGCTCGGGTGCGCGGCCGGCGGCGACTGGCTCGCGATCGGCGTGGGCGGGCTCGTGTACCTCGTCGATCCGTGGACCACGGCGTCCGGCGACGTGCCCGCCCTCGCCACGGAGAGCCTCGCGCTCGGCGGGTCGACCGTGCGGATGGCCACCGGCCGGATCGACGGAGACCTTGTCGACGACGTGGTCGTCGCGACGAGCGGAAACCGCCTCGAAGCGGTGGTCGCGTGCGCGGCGGGGCCCGACTGGGAGGAGCCGGACACCGACACGGACACCGAGACGGGCGAGACCGACGAGACGGCCGCCCCGGACGACACCGGCGAGACCGGGATCGTCGGGGACGCGGCCCCGTTCGGCTGGGCGTGCGGGCAATGTGATCCGCGCGCCCTCGCCTTCGTGGCCTTCGCCTTGGCGTTGCGGCGGAAGCGGAGGTAGGTCCCCCGGATGGCCTCTCCCTCCGTGCGTCGCGCCCTCCGGATCTCCGTCGGCCTCGTCGGCCTCGTGCTCGCCACGGCCGCTGTCACCGAGCTCGTTTGCGCCGTGGGGCAGGACCGCGCCTTTCCCCACGTGAACTTCTACGTGCCCGACGTCGAGCTCGGCGTGCGCCTCGAGCCCTTCGCCGAGGAGCGCATCTCGTTCTCCGACAACCCGGTGACGACGATCCGCACGAACGCCCTCGGCTACCGCGGCGGGGACTGGGGGGCGCCCTCCGAGCTCGAAGGCGGCGAGCTCGAGCGGGGCCGCGGCGAGGTGTTGGTCGTGGGCGACTCGCAGGTGTTCGGCCTGGGCGTCGAGGAGGAGGAGACAGCCACCGCCGAGGTGGGGCGCCTGCTCGGGCGGCCCGCGCGCAACGGCGGCGTGCCGACGTACGGGCCCGCCGAGTACCTCGCGGTCGTCAAGGAGGTGCTCGCCGCGCGCCCCGTGCAGGACGTGGTGCTCGTGCTGAACGCCTCGAACGACTTCTTCGAGCGCGACCGCCCCAACCGCGAACGCCACGCCGTGTGGGACGGGTGGGCGGTGCGCATCGAGACCGCGCCCGCCACGATCACCAACTTCCCGGGCCGCCGGTGGCTGTTCCAGGAGTCGCACGCCGTTTTCGCGTGGCGACGCTGGCGCCACGCCGCGGCCAACCCCGGCGAGGTGCTGCCCGACGCGGGCCTCCCCTCCGAGGGCAACCCCGCGGACCTCGCGCCGATCGCGCGCGAGCAGGCCGCCACGTTGTCCGCCGCCGAAACGGAGCGTCGCAAGGCAGACGTGCAGGAGGCGGAGACCATGCTCGCCGCGGCGCGCGCGCAGGACGCCTCGGAGGTGCAGCGCATGCTGCTCCAGGCCCTCATCTACACGGGCGAGCAGGACAGCAGTACGGACGACACGCTCGGGCTCCAGGGGCTCATCAACAAGGCCCATCCCGGCGACATCGTGTCCGATCAGTACGCCGAGGGCGGCCGCCGCATCACGTTGACCGCGGCCCACCTCGAGCAGGGCGCCGCGTTGCGCCGGACGCTCGTGCCCCGCCTGGAGGCGTGGCTCCGCACCGCCCCGGCTGATGCCTACGACCGCGACATGGTGAAGGAGGCGCTCGCGGCGCTCAAGGCCACCCGCGCGCCGCCGATCAAGGGGGACACGGTCGGGGCCGTCGGCGCGCCCGAGTCGCCGTTCCACGCGTTGTTCCTCGAGGCCGCGGCGCTCTGCGAGGCCCATGGCGCCGCGCTCACCGTGGTGATCCTGCCGCTCGACGTGCAGGTGTCCGCGACCGAGTGGGCCAAGTACGGCGCCGAGCCCGTGCCGATGGAGGAGAGCATCGCGCTCAACCGCGAGGTCGCGCGGGACGCCGCGGCGCTCGGGCTCCGCGTGGTCGATCCGACCGAGGCGCTCCGCACGGCCGAGCCCGGCGCGTTTCTCGACGGCGATCTGCACCTGTCCCCCAAGGGCCAGGCGGTGCTCGGCGCCCAGATCGCGAAGGCGCTCGCAGCCCCCGCGCCCGTGAAGTGGCCGGGGAGCGGCCTGCCGGAGGGCCGTAGCCGCGTGCCGCTGATGGAGGAGTGGGAGAACGCGGCCGAGGTGCCCCTGGCGCGGGCCACCAAGAGTGGGTGCGTCGCCACGCGGGTGCGCGAGTGGGTCCGCGTTCGTTGCGACTCATCGGTCCTGGCGCTGGCCGTGGTGGAGGCCCCCGAGGAGACCTGGACCCGCCTGGACGCACCCGGCCCGGCCACGATCCAGTTCCCCGATCTCCCCGGCCGCACCGTGGTCGTCGATCTGCTCGGCGCGAGCAGCGGGCACCAGCTCCGCTTCGCCGACGGCACGGGCGGGATGACGGTCCTCGCCACCGGCGCGCCCCCCGCGCCCCCCGGAGCGGGGATGCCCGAGGAGGCCGCCTTCGCCGATCCGTGGCCGGGCTGCCCCGCGCCAGGGTGGAGCTGGGTGGGTGACGTCGAGGCCGGCTGCGAGGGGACCTGCGAGGAGGTGCTCGCCTGCGCCGACGGCCGCCGCACCGTGCTCCCCGTGTGCGCCCTCGGCGAGGCCAACGCGGGCGCGTCCGGTCACTGCTTCGCCCTCTGCGACGACGCCCACCCCTGCACCTCCGGGGTGTGCACGCCCTGGCAGGGCAGCGGCGTGTGCCTCTGACAGCGCTCCGGCGCTGGGGCTGGCTGCTGCTCCCCGTCGTGCTCGGGGTGGTGCTGGCGCTGGGCCTGATGTGGGCGAGCCCGCGGGGCGGAGCGGGCTACACGCCGTTCTGAGCCGCGCCTACCGGACGCCGAGCAGCACGTAGATCGCGCCGCCGCTGCTCGCCACGGTGTCGACGCCGCTCGCGCCGAGCAACAGGTCGTCCGTGCCGTCCGCATCGAGGTCGCCGCCCGCCGCGAGGCCCGCTCCCAGCGCGTCGCCGGCGGCCGCGCCGGTGATCGACACGTCCGCGTCGGTGCTGTCCAGCGCGCCGGTCCAGCCGCCGCCGAGGAACAGGTAGACGGCGCCAGCGTTGCTCGCGGTCGTGTCGTCGCCGCTCGCGCCGATGGCGAGGTCGTCGATGCCGTCGTCGTCGAGATCGGACGCCGTCGCGAGCGCGCTGGCGAAGCTGTTGGCGGTGCCGCTCCACACGGCGTCCGCGTCGGTCACGTCCACGCCGCCCGCGGCGCCGAGCAGATCGAAGAACACGTAGGCCTGGCCGCTCGTGTTCGACGAGAGCGCGAGGTCGAGCGTGCTGTCCCCGTCGAGGTCGCCGGGGGTCGGGAGGGGGTCCCCGCCGAGGCCCTGGGAGACGGTCGTGCCGAAGACCGTGGTGTAGGCGGCCACGTCCGCGCGGTCGCTCGCCCAGCTGGTCGCGCCGCCGAGGAAGACGTACACGGCACCGCCGTTGGACACGCCGTCGTCGCTGCCGGAGGCGCCGGCGAGCAGATCGGCGTAGCCGTCTCCCGTCACGTCGCCGATGGCGAGGCTCGTGCCGAGGTAGTCGTAGTCCTCGGCGCCCCAGATCTGGTCGTCCGCATCGTTGATGTCGTAGCCGCCCGCGAAGCTCCCGCCGCCGAACACCGCGATGTTCCCGACGTAGTAGTCGGCGGTCCACGTGCTCGTGTTGTAGCTCTCGAAGATCGTGCCGGTGACCCACTCGGCGGCCCCGTCTCCGTCGATGTCGCCGGCCACCGACCACCGCACCACGTCGAAGTCGGAGTCGCCCAGGACGTAGGCGGTGTAGCCGGTCGTCAGGTCGGTCGTGCCGGACGCGTCGTCGCCGTCGAGCAGGATGGCGCCGCCCTGGTAGGTGCTCACGCCGTTGAGGAGCACGTCCGCTGTGCTGTCGCCGGTCACATCCACCATCGGCCCGGACACGTAGGCGGGCGGGTAGGTGGACGACGCGTAGAGGTAGGCGGTGTCGTAGTTCTCGATGGTGCTCGCGGCGCCGAGCGCGTCGACTCCGCGCACGACCCAGGCCGCGCCGTAGGTGGGCGCCGCGGTCACGGCCACGAGATCGTCCCCCCCGTCGCCGTCGAGATCCCCGCCCAGCGCCAGCGTGTGGCTCGCGCCGAGCGCGTTGTTGGTCGACGAGCCGTACATCACGCCGCTGTGCACGGAGCCGACCGCGAGCTCGTCGATCGCACCGTCACAGTCGTCGTCGCGTCCGTTCCACTTCTCCGCGGTCGCGGCCCCGATCGTCGCGTCGGTGTCGTCACAGTCGACGCCGTAGCGGGTCCCGTCGGCGTCCTGATCGGAGTCGTCGTTGCCCGCGCAGTCGCTGTCCACGCCGTCGTACCAGCGGTCGGGGGCGCCGGGGTACACGAGCGCGTCGTCGTCGTTGCAGTCGGCGGGGTGGTCGTGCCCGTCGAGGTCGCGGTCGAAGTCCGAGGCGCCGTCACAGTCCTGGTCCACCCCGTCGTACCAGGTGTCCGAGGCGCCCGGGAACACCGCCGGATCCGTGTCGTCACAGTCGGCGCCGAACTGCACGTCGTCCGCGTCCTGGTCGAAGTCGTCATCCCCGGCGCAGTCCGCGTCGATCCCGTCGTACCAGACCTCGGGCGCCCCGGGGAACACGGCGGCGTCGGTGTCGTCGCAGTCCGTGTCGCGCGGCGCGCCGTCGGCGTCCTGGTCGTAGTCGTCCCCACCCAGGCAGTCCTGATCGACGCCGTCGTACCAGACCTCCGGGGCGCCCGGCTGGGCGTCGGGCGCCTGATCGTCGCAATCGGCGCCACCGCTCGCGACGCTCCCGACGCCGTCCCCGTCGGCGTCCTCCTGCACGAGCGCCGCGAGCGACACCACCACCACGCCCCCGGAGCCGCCGTTGTCCGTGAGGGTGACCGCGGCGGCATGATCGCCGAAGGTCGCGGGCGCGAGCGTCATCGTGAGGAAGGTGGCCTCGCCCGCCGCCGGCGACGCGTTGTCGAGCGTGAGCGTCCACGCGCTCGCGAACCCCGCGGCCACGTTGGTGCTCAGCGCGAGGGGGGCGGTGCCGATGTTCTCCACCACGAAGGTGGCGGTGGCGGTGTTTCCGACGAACACGATGCCCAGGTCGGCCACCGCGGGCGCCACGCGGAGGTCACCCGACACGAGCTCGTCCGGGCCCGTGTCTCCCGGCTTTCCCCCGAAGTCGACCACGAGGGGCGAACAACCGGCGAGAACGAGGAGCGCGAGCAGGCGGGGCATGGGTCCTCCGAGGCGCGAACCTGACCCAGCGTACTCGACCCTGTCCCGACCCGCCCTATTGGCGAGCTTTCATCAGAGAGAAGCGGAGTCTCCGCCTGCCGTTGTCGCCGCGGGGGCGTCCACCCAGTTGCGGGCCACCGAGCGCCCGCGGGCCTCGTCCACGAACCACACCACCACCAGCGCCGCGGCGAACAGGAACGCGCAGAAGAGGATGGCGGTCTGCAGGCCGAGCACGGTCTGGAGCACGCCGAGGCCGAGCAGGCCGAAGATGGCGGCCAGCTTGCCCATCACGCCCCACAAGCCGAAGATCTCCCCGGCCTTCTGCGGAGGGGCGAACAGGCCGACCAGGGCGCGGCCCGAGGACTGCGCGGCGCCGAGGCCCGTCCCCGCCAGCGCGCCCACGCCGAGGAACACGTGCTCGGCGAGCCACGCGGTGCCGAAGGTCGCGTTGAGGAACACGGTGAGCTGGGGCGTGGCGTAGATGAGCACCGCGGCGACGATCCACAACACCATCGTGAGCGCGTAGGCGTTGCGCGCGCCGATGCGGTCCTGGATGAAGCCGAACAGGAAGGCGCCGCCGGCCGCCGTGAGCTGCGTGATGACGAACATCATCATCATCGTGTTCGGCTGCCACTTGATGACCTGCGCGCCGTAGATGAACGCGAACGCGATGACGATGGAGAGGCCGGCCTGCGAGAAGAACAACGAGCCGAGGAACACGAGCAGATCGCGGAAGGCGCCCACATCGCGCACCGACTGTCGGATGCGGGCGATGCCGACGGAGACGTAGGACTCGCCGGGGGCCAGCACCTGGGCCACGCCGCGCTCGCGCAACAGGACGAAGGTGGGGATCGCGCCGACGAAGAAGAACGCGGCGGTGACGGGCCCGATCCACCGCACGGCGCCGAGGTTCTCGGGGGAGGCGGGGCCGAGGCCGAAGAGCACGGCGGCGGTGGAGAGCAGGCCGCCGAAGTAGCCGAGCCCCCACGCCATGCCGGAGATGCGGCCCAGCGCCTCGGGGGGGCCGAGATCGGGGAGGAACGACGAGGCGAACGACTCGCCGCTCGCGAAGGCGAAGTTCGAGACGAGCAGGAGCGCCATGGCGAGCGCGATCTGGCCGGGGCCGGCGAGCCCGAGCGCCGCGGTGGCGACCACGGTGAGGAGCCAGCTCGCCATGAGGAAGCGCTTCTTGGCGCCGGAGAAGTCCATGATGGCGCCGAACAGCGGCGCGGTCAGGACGACCAGCGCGTAGCTCGCCGAGAGGGTGGCGCTCCACAGCAGGTTCCCGAGGCGCTCGTCGCCCACGATGAGCGCGGGGAACACGGTTGCGTACACGACGGTGATGATGACCGTGGTGTAGGACGAGTTGGCGAAGTCGAACATGGACCAGCCGAAGATCTCGCTCGGCTTCGCTTTCTCCGTCGACATCGGGACTCCGCTCTCGTGCGCGGCCTGCCGTAGCCTATAGGATGGGCGCGTGTTCCGTGTCGCCGCCACAATCGTGCTGACCCTCGTGCTCTTCGCCGTGAGCGGCGCGCCCGCCAGCGCCGAGGACGTGCAGACCGTCGTGGTGCACGCCTCGTTCGTGGCGGTGCTGCCGAACCGCGTCGAGGCCACGATCCAGCAGGCCGGCACCTCCCACGTCGTGCAGCTCGTGGACGACGGCTCCGATCGCAACGACGCCGCCGGCGATCGTGTCTACACCGGCACCGTAGAGGGCACGCCCGCGCAGTACCTGCCGCTGTCCCTCTCCGCGGCGGCCGACGGCGTGACCCGGGACGTGTGGACCGGCGTGGTGCGCGTGGGGCTCGAGCCCACGGTCGAGCTCGCCTTCGAGGTCACCACCGGCGCGGACGGGGCGTTGACCGGCACCCGGCGCGCGAGCGGCAGCCCGGGGCGCGTGAGCCACGCCACCGAGGCGCTCCCGCTGGTGGCGGCGAGCTTCTGGGTGACGTTCCTGCTCGTGTATGGGGCGGTGGCGCTGAAGATGCGGAGGGGGGACGTGGGGTAGAGTGTCGGGATGCCTGATTTGTTGGCTCCCGATCCCGTCGTCGCGCCCAAAGTGGCCCGCCCGCGGGTGTGGACGCTCGCCGTCGCCTTCCTCGTCGCGTTTGTGGTCCCCTTGTTCGCGGGCGCGGTGGTGGGGTTCAGCGTCGCGATGAGCGCCACGTTCGAGTCCATCAAAGCGGGGATCGATCCGGGCATCGTCGACCCCGCGATCCTCTCCCCGACGGTGGAGCGGGAGATCGCCGCGTTGACCACGGCGCCGGGGTTCACGGCCGCGTTCTCGATGGTCACCTCCGCCAGCTTCGCCGGGATCGCGCTGCTTGCCGCGCACCTCTCGCCGGAACGGTTGGTGCGCCGCCTCGCGCTCGGCCCGACGCGGTGGGTCGGCGCGCGTGCGGGGGCTGGGTACGCGGCCGCGATGCTCGGGGCGCTCGCGATCGGCGTCGGAACGGACGCCGTGGTGCGGCTCGTGTTCGGCCAGTACTCCGCCACGATCCTGGCCACCGCGGAGGTGATCCGCGCCGAGCCGATGCCGTGGTTCCTGCTGCTCGTGATGGCCATCGCGGCCGCCGCCCCCCTCGGGGAGGAGCTGTTCTTCCGCGGCTACCTGCAGACCCGGCTCGTCGCACGGTTCGGCCGCTGGGCGGGCATCGTCGTGACATCCATCCTGTTCGGCATCGCCCACGTGGATCCGATGCACGCCGCGCTCGCGGGCTTGGGCGCGCTGTTCCTGGGCTGGGTAGCCGTTCGCACCGGGAGCATCCGCCCCGCGATCGCGGGCCACGTCTTCAACAACGCCATCTCCGTCGCCGGGAACCGGATGTCCGCCTTTGAGCTCGAAGGCCCCGTGGTCGAGGTGGTCCTCCTCGTGGTGAGCACGCTCGTCGTCGTCGGGGCGTGTGTCGTCATCGCCCGGGTCAGTCCCCGGCCCGATTGAGAGATTCACTGCCGCCGCAGTCGCATAGGGCCAAACTCGATTTGATCGTGCCCGTACTCGTTCTTCACCAGCTTTCCCTGGCGGGTGTGGGAGTAGTGCTTTCGATTGACGAAGTTGACGGAGGCGATGCGGAGCAGAGGTGACAGGTCGCCGTCGAGGACGTTGGTTTTGCCCACGTTCACCTGACGCAACGCAGGAAGATCGTTGAGGAACGCGAGACTTGCGATCGACTTGTTGTGGATCTCGAGGACCTCGAGGGTGCGTGCCCCACGAAGGGCCTCGATGTCGCCCACGTTCGCGCAGTTCTCGATGTAGAGGCTCCGGAGCTTGGGAAGGGTCGCCAATGGGCCGATGCGTGTGAGCTTTGGCAACCACGCCAGCCGGATCTCGTCGAGCGCGCAGAAGCGTTCGATACCCGCGAGAAGGGCGAGACTTCCGACGCCGACCCAGAGGCAGTCGAGCAGTGGGGCGCCTGGCAACGCCGTGAGGTCGGACGGTTGCGGGCTGAACTTGTGCAGGCGCAGCCGGCGGAGCAACGGCGTTTGTAGGGGCAGCAGGACATGCTTTCCAGCTACGACCTCCAGCTTCTCCAGCCGATCGAGGCACCGGAGGTCTGCCCGGAGACCCTCGCAATCAAGCGTGAGGCGCGTGAGATGGGTCATCAACGCGATGTTCGACAGATCGGACTTGGACGTTGGGGCGAATACGAGGTGGTCGCGGACGCAGAGCTCCGGAAGCCGATAGTCGACCAGCAACGCGACCTGCTCCTCGTAACACATGACACCGGCGAGGCCCTTCTCGACGATGAAGGCCATGTCCTCGGCGAGCGACTCCGCTCGAATCTGGAGAAGTGTACCGCCGACGCGCGACCACTGATCGGTCGCAGGGGAAGGGGCCATCAGCGCAACTCGTTCTGCGCGAGCAGCGATGCACGAGCTCGCCCCGGCCCAAGTGCGCGCGGCCTCTGCGTCAGGAACGGCATGGAAAGAGCCTCGTTTCAGCGGGGAGTCAACCACGCTTGGCGATGATCGGGGGCCAGCCTGTTCGCAGGGGCGTTCGAGCGATCGGCCAGGTGGCCGTCGTTCTTGCGGCTTCCCGTTCGGGCTCTTGACGCCGCAAGGCGACATCCGGTGGCCGTCGCCTGGGGATGGCCCGGCGCGGGCCCCCGGAGGCCCGAGTGGCGCAATTCAGCCAATCGCGCCACATCTTGGCGCGATTGGCGCGATTGGCGCGATTGGCGCGATTGGCGCGATTGGCGCGATTGGCGCGAT
>JAZKFH010000027.1:166647-195794 GCA_040386535.1 Myxococcota bacterium
TGGCGCGTGCGCGGTCGTCGCCCGGCTCACCCCCCCGCCCGATTAAGCGCCCCCATGCCCATCGCCGCCACGCCCATCGCCCCCACCCCGACCCCCGACGCCATCGCCACGCTCGCCCTCGCGCACCTCGAGCGGGTGGTCGCGATCGACAGCCAGAGCGACGAGGCCTCCACCACGTTGCCGACCACGGAGGGGCAGCGTCACCTCGCGGATTACGTCGCCCGCTTCTACGAGGGGCTCGGCGCCACGGTCGAGCGCGACGCGTTCGCCAACGTGCTCGCGTGGTTTCCGGGGCGCGGCGCGCTCGCGGACAAGGCGCCGGTCGCGTTCCTCGTGCACCTCGACACCGCGCGCGGCACCCGGGCCGTGCCCTCGCTGCACGTCGTGCCGAAGTGGAGCGGGGCGCGCGTGCCCTTCCCGAAGAACAAGGCCATCCAGGTCGACATCGCCACCTACCCCGAGGCCGCGGTGTTCCTCGGGCAGGACCTGGTGCACGGCCCGGGGGATGCGCCGTTCGGCCTCGACGACAAGCTCGGGCTCGCCGAGTGCCTCGCCACCGCGGAATTGCTCGCGGGCCAGCCCGACGTACCCCATCCGCCGCTGGTGTTCGTGGCCCGCCCCGACGAGGAGGTGGGCCGCCACGAGGCCGTCGTCGCGCTCGCCGCCACCTTCGCGCAGCGAGGCGTGCGCTTCGGCTACACGGTGGACGGCGTCCTCCCGTTCGAGGTGAACGTGGAGAACTTCAACGCGGCCCAGGTGAGCGTGACGTTCCCGAGCCGGCGCTACCACGACATGCCCGGGGTGGGCGTCGTGGCGCGGATCGGCGGGGTCAACACGCACGGCGCCACCGCGAAGGCCGAGGGCCACCGCGCGGCCCCCCGCCTCGCCGCCGAGTGGCTCGCCGCCGTCGATCCCGCGGACGCCGCGTTCACGGGGTTCGTCTCCAACGCCGTGCGCGACTGCGATGCGCTGGTACACGTGCGCGTCAACCCGGGCGCCGGCGAGCGGGTGCGGGCCGCGCTCGAAGACGTGATGGCGCCGCACCTGCCGCGGGGCGCCTCGTGGTCGCTCTCCACGGGGGATGGCCCGGATGACGCGGCGGCCGAGGATCTGCTGGGGTGGATCACCCGCTTCTACGCCTCGGCGCCGGGGTTCACGCTCGCGTGCGAAGACTCGGCCGGTCGCGACGGCTACTCGCATCCGTATCGGGCGCGCCCGAGTGACGACGGCCTGCGCCTGGACGTGCGGCTGCGAGACTTCGATCCGGACGGCCTCTTGCGTCGTATCGCGCACGTGATCGAGCTCGCCGGCGACCTCCCCGTCGAGGTGCACCACCAGTACGTCAACATGGGCCCGCGCCTCGCCCCTTTCCCCGAGCTCGTGGCGTACGCGCGGGCGGCCGCGGAGGCGGTCGGTGCGCCCATCGTCGTGGCCCCGATTCGTGGCGGCACCGGAGTCGACCCGTTCCTCGACGCGGGCGTGCCGGTGGCGAACCTCGGCACCGGCTACTTCGCGCCCGAGAGTGAGAAGGAGCTGACCTCCCGCCAGACGATGGCCCAGCATGTCGGCTGGTTGTTCGCGCTCGTGCAGCTGCTCTGATCGGACGCCGGGCGGCTTGGCTCGCGGCGGAGCGTGGATCCTTCTCGTGACGAACGGTGCGCGGCGCGGCTACGTTGGTGAGATGCTGCGCAATTTTGTCCTCCTCTCCTTGCTCCTCCCCCTCGGCTGCACCGGTGACGACAAGGGCGACACCGACACGGGGGCAGCCGATACCGATACGGACACGGACACGGACACCGATACCGACACGGACACCGATACCGACACGGACACCGATACCGACACCGACACCGACACCGACACCGACACGGACACGGACACGGACACCGATACCGACACCGCTGGCGACGTGGATGCCGACGGCGACGGGTTCACGGCCTCGGAGGGGGACTGTGACGACGGCGACCGCGCGGTGAACCCCGGCGCCGCCGAGGTGTGCAACGGCGTGGACGACGATTGTGACGCGGCCACGTCGGAGGACGGCCTCGCCTCGCTGATCGACGACATCGGCGTCGTGACCGATGTGACCGAGGCGCTCGCGTCCGGCACCGAGGATGCGCCGAGCATCCTCGGCGACGACGTGGACGACGACGTGTACGTCACCGAAGGCACCGTGAACCTGTGCGCGGGCACCTGGTACACCAAGCTGGTCTTCGCGGACGAGCTCTCCGACGTGGCGGTCGTGGCGCCCGCGGGCGCGGACGAGACGACGCTCACCACGGCGGGCACCTCCGGCGGCGCGACGGGCTCGATCGTGGCCGTCACCAACAGCACGATCGAGGTCCAGGGCTTCACCATCGCGGGCGGCACGGGCACCGTGTTCACGTCCACCCAGGGCGGCGGGGTGGCGGTCACCCACACGATCGGGGGGGAGACGCCAGACGCGCCGAACCTCACGCTCACCGAGTGTGTCGTCGCCGACAACGAGGCCACCTACGGCGGCGGCATCTCGGTGCGGAGCTACGGCTGGCTCGTGCTGGCCGACACCCGCGTCGAGTCGAACACCGCCGCGACCGCGGGCGGCGGGCTCTGGATGCAGGACTACGGCTACCTCGAGTGCACCGCGACCGCCCTCCGCGCCTCCGGGTTCTCCGACAACACGTCCCCGATCGCGGGCGCGGTGTACCTCTCCAACAGCACCAACGGCACCGTGCGCGCCGTGGGTTGCGACTGGGGCAGCGACGCCGCCGGGGATGACAACGCCACCTACGACATCCAGCAGGCGCCCGCGGCGGATAACCAGTACTGCTACGGGCAGGCCACCTCGCTGCGCGACACGGTGGTGTGCTCCGCCGGCTCCTGCACGGCGAGCACCGACGCGACGTGTCCGTAGCCGAGTAGCGCGGAGCGCCGCGGCTACCGCCCCCGGATGAGGTAGCCGGCGCCGCCGTCGGTCGCGTTCACGTCGGCGCCCGCGGCGCCCACGAACACGTCGTCGAGGCCGTCCCCGTCGGTGTCTCCCGCGGCCGCGATCGCCGCGCCGGCCCGGTCCAGCCGCTCGCCGAACCACCACGCGTCCGCGTCGCCAGGGAGGCGGGTGCCGCTCGTCCACGCGGTCAGGATGTACGCCGCGCCCGCGGACGTGCCGCCGAGGACATCGCCCTCGCTCCCGATGACGAGCTCGGGCACGCCGTCGCCGTCCATGTCGCCCGGGGCCGCGACCGCACCGCCCATCTCGCTGTCCGCGACATCCGCCTCGAAGCTCGCGTCGGCGCCGCTCAACGAGAGCTCTCCCGAGACCGGGGAGAGCACCACGTAGGCGATGCCGCCGGTGCCGGCGCCCGGCGCGCCCACGAGCAGGTCGTCGTAGCCGTCGCCGTCGAGATCGCCCGCGCCGGTCATCGCCGTGCCGGCGTAGTCGTTGGCATCCTCCCCGACGAGCCGCGCGGTGGCGATCGCCTCGAGCACGCTGACGCCCGACACCGGGCCCTCGACCAGGTACACGGTGCCCGAGGCGCTGCCGGCGTCGTCGACCTCCGGCCCGCCGACGAGGAAGTCGGCGAGGCCGTCGCCGTTGGTGTCCCCCGCGGCGGCCAGGGCCGCGCCCACGCTGTCCGTGCGGGTGGTCCCGGAGAGCTCCGCCTCGGCGCTCGCCAGCGGCACCGTGGCCGCGGGAGGCCCGAGCACGAGGTAGACGAGGCCCACGGTGGTCGAGCGCGTTCCTCCTTCCGGCGCGCTCACGAGGAGATCGCCGACGCCGTCGCCATCGACATCCCCGGCCAGCAGGACGCTGGTCCCCGCGGCGTCGCCGGGGGTGTCACCCACCAGGATGGAGTCGGCGGCGCCGAGATCCACGGTGCCCGAGAAGGGCCCGTAGAGCAGGTAGGCGGCGCCGGCGTCGCGGCCGCCCGCGGCGTTTCCGAGCGCGCCCACGAGCGCGTCCGCGTAGCCGTCTCCGTCCGCGTCGCCGAGGGAGACGGAGACGCCGGCGACATCGTCGGCGGCCTCGCCGATCCACGCCGCGTCGGCCTCGCTGGCGAGCACCGTGCCACTGACGGGGCCGCGCACGAGGAAGGCGCTCCCGGCGCCGGAACCCCCCGCGTCGTCACCCGGGACGCCGACCAGGAGATCGTCGTAGCCGTCGCCATCCATGTCCGCGCCGCCAGCGAGCGCGTAGCCGGCACCGTCGTCGGCGTCGTCACCCGCCAGGATCGCGTCCGCCGTGGAGAGGGCCACGGCGTCGATCACGCCGTCGCAGTCGTCGTCGATCCCGTTGCCGGGAAGCTCGGTCGCGCCGGGGCTGGTGGCCCCGTCTCCGTCGTCACAGTCGTCGTCGTTGTCGGCGACGTAGAGGCCCTCGGCGGCGCAGGCGCACACGTTGGAGCTCGAGCCGTACCCGTCCTCGTCGAAGTCGAGGTACCAGCGCGTGCAGTCGGGCGTGCGGCGCTCGGCGGCGTCCCCGTCGCAGTCGTCGTCGTACGTGGTGGCGCACACCTCGACCCCCGCGGGGCTCACCGCCGCGCGGGCGTCGTCGCAGTCCGTCGCGTCGGAGACGAAGCCCGCGGGCGCGTCGCAGGAGCGGTCGAGCGTGGCCGCGTTGCCGTAGGTGTCACCGTCCGCGTCGGCGTACCAGGTGCCCGCCCCGAGGGCGCCCGCGGGGTCCACGACGCCGTCGCAGTCGTCGTCGACGCCGTTGCACGACTCGGCGGCGCTCGGCGAGACGCCCGCCGCGCCGTCGTCACACTCTTCGCACGCGAGCCAGCCGTCGGCGTCGGCGTCGGTGGTCCCGACCGAGCCGTCACAGTTGTAGTCGGCGGGATCGTCGCAGTCCGCCTCGGCGGCGCCGGGGTGGAACGTGGGGTCGGCGTCGTTGCAGTCTCCACCGCCGGCCACGTGGCCCGTCGGCACCGCGCACGCGAACGTGCGGGTCGCGTCGGCTCCGTAGGCGTCGGCGTCGGCGTCGGCGTACCAGGCGGGCGCGTCGGCGGCGTCGGGCTCGTCCACCGTGCCGTCGCAGTCGTCGTCGACGCCGTCACACGTCTCGGAGCGGTCGGGCGCGATCGTCGCGTCGCTGTCGTCGCAGTCGGCCGCGGCGCTCACGTACCCGGCGGGCCGGGTGCAGGCGCGGGTCGAGACGGTGGGATCGCCGTGGCCGTCGCCGTCGCGGTCGGCGTACCAGGCGGGCGCGTCGGCGGCGTCGGGCTCGTCCACGGTGCCGTCGCAGTCGTCGTCGGCGCCGTTGCAGGTCTCGGTCGTCGCGGGCGAGGCCGCGCCGGTGTCGTCGCAGTCCGTCCCGTCGAGGGTCCACCCGGAAGCGTCGGGCGCGGCGCAGGAGGCCACGGCTGTCGACGGATCACCGTAGCCGTCGGCGTCGGCGTCGGCGTACCAGGTCGCGACGCCGACCGCGTCGCCCTCGTCCACGCGGCCGTCGCAGTCGTCATCGGTGCCGTCACACGTCTCGTCGGCGTCGGGCGCGGCGGTGGCGTCGGCGTCGTCGCAGTCGCCGGGCGTGGCCACGTAGCCGGCGGGCGCGTCGCAAGCGGCGGTGACCAGGGTGTCGACACCCCAGCCGTCCGCGTCCAGGTCGAGGTACCAGAGCGAAGTGTCGATCGCGTCGGTGCCGTCGGCGTCACCGGAGCAATCGTCGTCCACGCCGTTGCACACCTCGGTGGCCGCGGGGCTCACGGCGGGGTCGACGTCGTCACAGTCGCCGCCCACGGTGATCGTGCCGTCGGGCTGCTCGCAGTCGCGGGTGCGCGTCCAGTCGTGGCCGTAGCCGTCGCCGTCCACGTCCACGTACCAGGTGCCGGCGTCGACCGCGTCGTCCCCCTCGTCGGCCGTGCCGTCGCAGTCGTCGTCGATGCCGTTGCAGGCCTCGTCGGCGCCGGGGTTCGCGGCCGGATCCGCGTCGTCGCAGTCCCCGACGGTCGTGATCCGGCCCTCCGTCGCCTCGCACGCGAGCGCGCCCCCCGCGACGTCCCCGTAGGTGTCGCCGTCGGCATCGGGGTAGTACATGCGGCCGTTGACGGGCTCCTCGTCGAGCGTGCCGTCGCAGTCGTTGTCGATGCCGTCGCAGAACTCGGCTGCGCCGGGCCGCACGGCCGCGTTCGCGTCGTCACAGTCCTCGCACGCGGCCGTACCGTCGGCGTCCGCGTCGGCGTAGCCGCTGCTGCCGTCACAGTTGGCGTCGAAGCCGGTCGCGCAGTCCTCCGGCGCGCCCGGGAACGCGGCGGCGTTGCGGTCGTCGCAGTCGGTCGCGTCCGCCACCTGGCGGCCCGGCGGCTCGCACGCTTCGAGGCTGGCGAGCGGATCGCCGAAGCCGTCCTGGTCGGCGTCCGCGTACCAGGTCAGGACCTCGCACATGACGGCGGTGTCGGTGTCGTCGGGGGAGGGCTCGGGCTTGTCGGCGGGGCCGGAGCACGCGGCGAGGAGGAGCAGGAGCGGGAAGCGCGTCATGGTTCTCAGCGACCGAGGAAGAGGGAGGCGGAGCCCGAGCTGTTTCCACCCGGATCATCGCAGGGGGAGCCGACCAGGAAGTCGGCGAAATCGTCGCCGTTCGTGTCGCCGGCGGCCGCGACGGCGTAGCCGGCGAAAGCGTTCACGCCGTTGCCGAAGAAGGTTTCGTCCGCTCGGTCGAGCCGCACGGTGCCGGTGACGGGCCCGTACACGAGGAAGGCAGCACCTCTCAAGTCGCCGTCGTCGCTGGTCACGGGGGCCCCGAAGAGGAGGTCGTCGGTCCCGTCCCCGTCCACGTCGCCCGCGCCCGCTATGGCCTCGCCAACCTCCTCGATCCCCTCGTCCCGATCGCCGTTGAACACCGCATCGGCGGTGTCCGCCAGCGCCCAGACGCCGCGGGGCGCGCCGAGAACGAGGTAGGCGACCCCGCCGGTCCGTGGCGGCGTGGTGCCCGCCAGGATGTCGTCCAGGCCGTCCCCGTCGATGTCGCCCGCGACGTCGACCGCGCTGGCGGCCCCGGTGAGCATCGCGTCGGCGGCCGAGAGGTCGATCCGGCCGCCGAGCGGCCCGTAGAGCACGTACACCACGCCGCGGCCGGAGGCGGCCACGAGCACGTCCGCGACACCGTCCCCGTTGATGTCCGAGGCGACCGCCAGCCCGCTGCCGGCCCAGTCCGCGTCATCCTCTCCCACCAGGGTCGTCGTCGCGGTTGGCAGAGAATGGGTGCCCGTGAGGGGCCCGGATGCCACGTAGACGGCGCCCGACGAGTCTCCCCCCTCTGCCGACTTCGGGGCGCCCACCACGAAGTCGTCCAGACCGTCGCCGTCGAGGTCCTCGCCGCCGGCCACGGCCGCGCCCGCCCTGTCGAGCGTGGTGCCTCCTGACCACGTGGCGTCGGCGTCCGTCGGGCCGAGGGGCCCGGTGATCGGGCCGTGGAGGAGGTAGGCCGCGCCCGCGTCCGCCGCGTCGCCCGTGATGGCCCCGATCAGGACGTCGGCGAAGCCGTCCCCGTTCACGTCCCCCGCTGACGCAAGGGACAGACCCGCGTACTGGTGCCAGGCCTCCAGGGTGAACACGGCCTCGGCCGACGCGAGGCTCACCGTGCCTTCTACGGGGCCCCGCACGAGGTAGGTGGTGCCGAAGGTGCCCGCACGGAAGGTCTCGGCCATATGTGGCGCGCCGATGAGCAGATCGTCGTACCCGTCCGCGTCCACGTCCCCCGCGCCGGCCACCTCCCAGCCCGTGAAGTCGTCCGGCGCCACGCCCGTGAGGGTCGCGTCCGCGTCCGCCACGCCTGCCGTCCCGCGGACGCAGTCATACTCCACGCCGTTCCCCCACGCGAGGTCGACGGCGCCCGGGTAGACCGTGAGGTTTTCATCGTCGCAGTCGTCGTTGTTGTCGGCGGACCACGAGTGGTACGGCTCGCAGAAGCACTCTTTCGAGGTCGTGCCGTAGGTGTCGCCGTCCTCGTCCCGGTACCACCAGGTGCACCCGACGGCGTCCTGCTCGTTCGTGTCGCCGTCGCAGTCGTCGTCGCCGGGGGTCTCGCAGGACTCGACGGCGTCGGGGTGCACGGTGGCATCGGCGTCATCGCAGTCGGTCGCGCCCGCCACCTCGCCCGCGCGCGCCGCGCAGCCCCCGCGCCCTCCGTCCGCATCCCCGAAGCCGTCGCCGTCGGCGTCCAGGGCCCAGACGACCGGCTCGCACGGGACGACGGTGTCCGTGTCGGCCGGGGCGGGCTCGTCGGCGGGGCCGGAGCAGGCGGCGAGGAGGAGCAGGAGCGGGAAGCGCGTCACTCAGCGGCCCAGGAGGAGGGCGGCGGCGCCCGCGTTGTCGGCCGCGCCGTCGTGGTTCTGCACGCCGACGACGAAGTCGGCGAAGCCGTCGGCGTTGGTGTCTCCGGCGGCGGCGACACTCCGGGCGGCGACATCGCCGGAGGCGCCCGCGAACGTGCCGTCCGCGTCGGCGGGGCTCCGCGTGCCCGTCATCGGGCCGAACACGAGGTAGGCCGCGCCCATCCGGCCCGTGTCGTAGGCGTAGTTGCCGAAGAGCAGGTCCCCGTTGCCGTCCCCGTTCACGTCGCCCACACCCGCCACGGTGCTGCCGACCTTGTCGATCGCCGCGACGCCCTCGAAGATCGCGTCGGCGTCGGCGAGCGAGTAGGCCCCGACCGGGGCCCCGAGCACGAGGTAGGCGGCCCCGCCCGTCCGCGCGTCGTCGGCGCCGACGAGGATGTCGTCCAGCCCGTCGCCGTCCAGATCGCCCGGGGCGTCGATCGCCTCGCCGGCGTTGTCGAGGTCGGCCTCTCCGACGAGCTTGGCGTCCGCGAGCGACAGGTCGATCGAGCCGGACACCGGCCCGTAGAGCACGTACACGGCGCCGGACGCGGCACCCACGTCGTCGTCTCCCAGGGCGCCGACGAGCAGGTCCGCGACGCCGTCTCCGTCGATGTCCGAGGCGACGGCCCCGGCGCCGCCCGCCTCGTCGGCGGCGTCCTCGCCGACCAGGATCGCGGTGGCGCTCGCGAGCGCGTTCGTTCCGGTGAGGAGCCCCGACACCACGTACGCGGCGCCGGACTCGCGCCCGCCCGCGTCCGAGCCGGAGGCGCCGACGAGGACGTCGTCCAGGCCGTCCCCGTCGAGGTCCGCGCCGCCGTCCAGGCTGTCGCCCGCGAGGTCGTCGGTGAAGCGGCCGGTCCAGATCGCGTCCGCTTCGGCGAGGTCGTAGGCGCCGGTCAGGGGCCCGCGCAGCAGGTAGACCGTGCCCGTCGTCTCGCTCCCGGCGAACGGGGCGGTCACGAGGACATCGCCGAACCCGTCGCCGTCCACGTCGCCCGCCGCCGCCAGGGTGGTGCCCGCCTCGTCGCCCACGGCCTCCCCGGCGAACACGGCCTCGGCCGAGGCGAGGCTCGACGTGCCGAAGACGGGCCCACGCACGAGGTAGGCGAGGCCGGCGGAGAGCCCGGTGCGGTCGGCGTCGGGCGCGCCGATCAGCAGGTCGTCGTACCCGTCGGCGTCCACGTCGCCCGCGCCGGACACCGTGTAGCCGGCCTGGTCGAGCGTGGTCTCGCCGAGCAGGATCGCGTCCGACGCGGCGAGGGCGACGACGTCGATCGCGTCGTCACAGTCGTCGTCCACGCCGTTGCCCCACGCCTCTTCGGCGAAGGGGGAGGTGGCCGCGTCGCCGTCGTCACAGTCGTCGCGGTTGTCCGCCGTCAGGAGTCCCTCGGGCTCGCAGTAGCAGGCGTTCGTGGTCGAGCCGTAGCCGTCCCCGTCATCGTCCCAGTACCACCGGGTGCAGCCGGTCGCGTTGCGGTCGTTCGTGTCTCCGTCGCAGTCGTCGTCGCCGACGGTGTCGCAGGACTCGGTGGCGGCTGGGTGAACGGCGCCGTCGGCGTCGTCACAGTCGGTGGCGTTCGCCACGAAGCCGACCGGCGTGTCGCACGCGTCCACGGACGCGGTGGCGTCCCCGTACGTGTCGCCGTCGGTGTCCGCGTACCAGGGGTAGCCGGCGTACATCGTGGGATCCGCGTCGTCGCACTCCTCGCACGCGGCGTGGCCGTCGCCGTCGGCGTCCGCGTAGCCTACGGACCCGTCGCAGTTGTAGTCGACCGGGTCGGCGCAGTCCGCCTCGGCGGCGCCGGGGTGCCGGGCGTCGTCGTCGTCGTCGCAGTCGGTGGAGGACGCGACCGTGCCGACGGGGGCCGTACACCCCGTGGTCACGATGTCCGCGCCGCCGTGGCCGTCCGCGTCGTCATCGGCGTACCAGCTCGAGGCGTCGGCGGCGTCGGGCTCGTCCACCGTGCCGTCGCAGTCGTCGTCGTCGCCGTCGCACGTCTCGACCGCGCCGGGGAACGTGGTGGCGTCGGTGTCGTCGCAGTCCGTGGCGCCCGCGACGTAGCCGGCGGGTGCGGTGCACGCGGCGCGCGGGGAGGCGGGATCGCCGTGCGTGTCGCCGTCGTCGTCGGCGTACCACGTGGACGCGCCCCCCACGGCCGCGTTGGTGTCGTCGCAGTCGCTGGGGGTGACGACCGCGCCCGGCGGCGCGTCGCAGGCGGTGGTGAGCGCGGCGCCGCCGAGCCCGTCCCCGTCGGCATCGGCGTACCACGTGGTGGCGTCCACGGGCTCCTCGTCCACCGTGCCGTCGCAGTCGTCGTCCACGTCGTCGCAGGACTCGGACGCGCCGGGGTAGGCGGTGGGGTCGGCGTCGTCACAGTCGTCCGCGTCCTCGGCGGCGTCGGCCGGCAGCACGCAAGCGAGCACGGTCTCGGTCAGGTGGCCGTGGCCGTCGCGGTCGGCGTCCACCGGCCAGGCGAGCGCGTCGGTGGCTTCGGCGTCGTCCGTGCCGCCGTCGCAGTCGTCGTCGGCGCGGTTGCACACCTCGGTCGCGCCGGGGTTGATCGCGGCGTCGCCATCGTCGCAGTCGCCCCCGTCCGCCACGCCGCGCGCGGGAGCGTCGCACGCCTCGGTGGCGAAGCCGTCCTCCCCCCAGCCGTCCCCGTCACGATCGGTGTACCAGGTGAGCCGATCGATGGCGCTCGCGCCGTCGGTGGTGCCGTCACAATCGTCGTCGATGTCGTTGCAGACCTCGGCCGCGGCCGGCGACACGTCCGCGCGCGTGTCGTCACAGTCGGAGCGGGAGGCGAGGTAGCCGGCGGGCGCCGTGCACGTGCGCACGGGGTCGACCGCGGCGCCGTACCCGTCGAGATCGGCGTCCGGGTGCCATTCGTGGGCGTCGACCGGCGTGTCGTCCACCACGCCGTCGCAGTCGTCGTCGACCTCGTTGCAGCGCTCGGAGGCGTCGGGGTTTCGGGCGCCGTCCGCGTCGTCACAGTCCTCGCACGCGGGGGCGCCGTCCCCGTCGAGGTCGGCGGAGCCCACCGATCCGTCGCAGTTGTTGTCGACCGGCACGGCGCAGTCTTCCACGGCGTCGGGGTGGATCGTCGCATCCGCGTCGTTGCAGTCGGTGCCGGTCGCCACGCCACGGTCGAGGTTGCAGGTGGTGAAGGACTTGGTGGCGTCCCCGTAGCCGTCCTCGTCGAGGTCACGGAAGCGCGTGACCTGCTCACAGGGCTCCTTCTCCGGTTCGATCTCGGCATCGCACGCGGCGAGCAGCAGCGGGAACAGGAACAAGCGCACGAGGGCTCCGGCGTCGGTCCGTTCCTTATGCCCCGATTTTCCGCGAGCCGCGCGCGCGGCGGGGGGATTGGGGAAGGAGCGCCGCGGGATCCGCGACAGCCGAGCGGCTCGGCGCTACACATCCAGGATGCGACGAATCCTCCGGCCCGGCCTCTTCGTGACCGTGTCCGTCACGGCCGGTGTCACCACGGCCGCGTGTGCCAACCCCTTCTCCCAGGAGGAGGCGGTCGAGAACACCCACAACCCGCCGGCCCCGCTCAGGCCGATCGTGGCTACGTTCCCGACGGGCCCGGTCACCGCGCGCCAGGTGTTGAACCCGCGGGGACCCGATGGCCAACGGATCTACCGCGGCGCCGGGGACGAGTGCTACGTCGAGCTCCCGTTCCCCGAGCCGCCCACGTCCGTGCGCCCCGCGCCGCGGGAGTCGGTGGCCTGCCCGGATCCGCTCTTGTTGGACGAGGCGTGGTCCGGCTGCGTCGGCGGCACGCTCCAGGTCGACACGGTCGAGCCGCTCGCGTGCGTGTGCAACTTCTTCGGCAACCCGCCGCCGCCACCCCAGGCGAGCGTATGCCCGCGTGAGGTGGCCGGGCGGCTGAACGCGCCGACGACGCCGTGATCGTGGAGCCCTCGACCGAGGGTCAGGGCGTGCGCGAAGAGTGGGCGCGGCGGGTGGAGGCGGAGTACCGCTCGGCGGCGTTCTCGCAGGAGCTGGCGCTCTGGCTGCTCCAGATCGGCGCCTCGGTCGATCTCGTGCGCGAGGCCCAGGCCATCGCGGGCGAGGAGCTCGACCACGCCGAGCGCTCGATGGACGTGCTCGTCGCGACCGGCGGCGCGGTAGGCCCCCTCGATCGCGCCACCCTCGCGATCGTTCGCACCGCGGCGCCGCTCGAGCACGATCTTCTGCGCGCGGGCGTGGAGATGTTCTGTGTCGGCGAGACCCTCGCCGTGCCGCTGTTCCGGCGGATGCTCGACGGCGCCACGGTGCCGCTCGTGCGCCGCACCCTCACGCGCATCCTCGCGGACGAGGCGCGCCACCGCCGCTTCGGGTGGACGCTGCTGGCCGCGATGCTCGACCGGCCGGACGGCGGCGTGCTCCGAGAGGTGCTCGCCGCGGCCCTGCCCGGGATGCGGCGGCGGATCGAGGCGGCGTACGGCGGAGACGGGGGCGACAACGCGCTCTCCGCGGAGGCCCGGGCCTGGGGCCTGCTGCCACGCGCGGCCTACGGCGAGGCGTTGCGCCACACGACGGCGCGGTGGTACCGGCCGCGGTTCGCGGCGGTGGGGTTGGGCTGGTAGGGCCGGCTCGAGATGCCGCCTCCGCCGCCGCAGCGGCCGCGTCCGCGCGGGCCGGCTGCCCTGGGTCGGCTGCCCTGGGTCGGCTCGGCTACCCGCCCGCGTCCTTCTGCCGCATCGTCGTCACGCCCGCGAGGACGCCGATTCCCAGGGCGATCACCGCGCCGGCGATGATCCACTGCGGCGGGGCGCCGGCGAGGAACGCGCCGTAGGAAAGCCCGAGGATGACGATGACGAAACCGATGAGGTAGATGGCAAGCGACGACATCGGGCGTACCGGGTTGAGGGCAGCGTAGTCCGTTTCGATTGTGGATGCGCTCGGGGCGCGCCCTGGCTCCGCCTTGGCCACCGGCGCGACCGCCGGGCTACCTGTCGGGATGTCCAGCTCCAGCTTCTCCCCGGCCGACCGCGACGCCGTGTACCGCGCGATCCACACCCGCCGGGACGTTCGCGCCTACCTGCCCGATCCGGTGCCCGAGGACGCGCTCGCCCGCGTGCTCGACGCGGCCCACCGGGCCCCGTCGGTGGGCTTCATGCAGCCGTGGAACTTCGTGCTGGTGGAGGACGTGCCGCTCCGTCGCGAGGTGTACGCGCACGTCGTCGCCACCTCTTCGAGAGCCGGCGCCACCTACACGGACGACCGCGCCGCCACCTACGCCGCGCTGAAGCTCCAGGGCATCCTCGACGCGCCGCTCAACATCATCGTCACGTGTGACCCCGAGCGCGGCGGCAACGTGCTCGGCCGCCACACGATGCGGGAGACGGACGCCTACTCCACCTGCCTCGCGGTGCAGAACCTCTGGCTCGCGGCCCGCGCCGAGGGGCTGGGCGTCGGGTGGGTGAGCATCCTCGAGCCGCCCGTGATCCGCGCGATCTTCGGCATCCCCGACCACGTGCTCGTCGTGGCCTACCTGACCGTGGGCTGGCCCGTGACCCTCCCGCCCGAGCCGATGTTGCAGTCGGTGGGGTGGCGATCGCGGCTGCGGCTGCGCGATCTCGTGTTCCGCGACCGGTGGGCGGCGCCGGTGGCGGAGCTGCCGGACGTGGCGGCGCCGTCGTCACCGGGCGTGGGTTCGGCGGTGCCCATCGGCGCGGCCGTACCCGGCGTCGAGGGGTCTGCCGCCGAGCGCAACCGCGCCCTCACCAAGCCTCCGGGCAGCCTCGGCCGTCTCGAAGCCGTGGCGCTCCAGGTGGCCCGGGTGCAGGGCGCGACCTGGCCGCGTTGGCAGCGGCGCGCGCTCGTGCTCTGCGCCGGCGACCACGGCGTCGTGGCCGAGGGCGTGAGCGCCTACCGCGCCGAGGTCACCGCGCGCATGGTCATCCAGTTCGTGGCGGGCGGCGCCGCGGTCAACGCGTTTGCGCGGCAGCACGGCCTCGCGCTCACCGTGGCGGACATCGGCGTGGACCACGACTTCGCCGGCGCCACCGGCGTGGTGGACGCGAAGGTGCGCCGGGGCACACGCAACCTCGCGGTCGAGGACGCCATGACCCCCGCGGAGTGTGAAGCCGCGATCAACGCCGGGCGCGCCCTGGTCCCCGACTGCGATCTGCTCGCGGTCGGCGAGATGGGCATCGGCAACAGCACCAGCGCCGCCGCGCTCGTGTGCGCTCTCCTCGGCGAGCCGCCGGAGGCCATCGTGGGCCGCGGCACCGGCGTCGGCGAGGTGACGTGGGCGCGCAAGGTCGACGCGGTGGCGCGGGGGCTCGCGCGCGGGGGCGACCCGCTCCCGTCGCTCGGCGGCTACGAGATCGCCGCGCTGGTCGGCGTCATCGACGAGGCCGCGCTGCGCGGCATCCCCGTGGTGCTCGACGGCTTCATCACCGGCGCCGCGGCGCTCGAGGCGGTCCGCCGCCGGCCCGCGGTCCGCGACGTGTTGATCGGCGGCCACCGCTCCGCCGAGGCCGGCCACGCGCGGGTCCTCGACGCGCTCGGCCTCGAACCGCTGCTCGACCTCGGCATGCGCCTGGGGGAGGGGAGCGGCGCCGCGCTCGCGATGGGCCTGGTCGAGGCCGCGTGCCGCACGCTCTCGGAGATGCGGACGTTCGAGGAGGCGGGCATCGAGGACGCGGTTGCGCCGGGGGGGCGGGAGTAGGGGCTACCCGGGCTCACCAGAGGGTCTTCGCCGCGCGCTCGGGCCACTCCGCGTCGTACGGGGCGCCGCCCACGCGGTCGTCGCTCAGGGCCGCGAGGATCGCGCCGGGCGTCGGGATCGCGACGGGGTCGACGTGGCGCTCGGGGTTCCACAGCTCCGAGCGGACGATGGCGCGGGCGCACTGGAAGTACACGCGCTCGACCCCGATGACGATGACCGAGCGCGGCGGCTGGCCCTTCACGGCGAACGAGGCGAGCAGCTCGGGATCGACGGAGAGGTGCGCCGTGCCTTGGAGCCGCAGCGTGGTGCCCGAGCCGGGGATGAGGAAGAGCAGCGCCACGCGCGGATCCCGGACGATGTTCCGCAACGAGTCGCACCGGTTGTTGCCGCGCCGGTCGGGCATCATCACGGTCCGCTCGTCGACCACGCGGACCACGCGCCCGGCGTCGCCCCGCGGCGAGCAGTCGAGGCCCTCCGGGCCGGCGGTCGCGAGCGCCACGAAGGGCGAGGCGTCCATCAGGGCGCGGTAGTGCGGAGTGACCCTGTCGACCTCCTTGACGGTGGAGGCCTCGCCGGGGGCGCCGTAGAGCGCCTCGAGCTGTTCGATCGTGGTGAGGGTGTGCGGGGTGGGCATTCGGCGTTCTTAAGGCGGGGTTGGCGCCGGCGGCGCCGCGGGTGGGTTGGGTGAGGGCGGGGGGGCGCGCCGACGACCGACCGGCCAACAGTAGGGGGCCTTGGCGCCAGGGGGTGGCACTCTTGGCCGGTGTGGAGCGCGTTTTCGCCCAGATGGGGGCGCTGTCCCGCGTGCGGCTGTCGCGGGCGAGAGAACTATCGGCGTTTGTTCGTGCGGCGACGTTGCTCGTGGGCGACCGACCGGCCAACAGTAGGGGGCCCTGGCGCCAGGGGGTGCCACTCTTGGCCGGTGCATCGGCCGGCCCTCCCTGAACCGCACCCGGACGCGGCGATCGGGGTCGGGGCCTCCTTCGGGGACCGTCGGGTCGTGGTCCGCGGGTCCGCCGCGTTAGCCCCACGTCGAGGTGCCCATGCCCGGACAAGTATTTCGTGGAGCGGCGGCCGATCCTTCCGCCACGTGGAACGACGGAACGCTCTTCGATCGCGACGGGGTCACCGCGCTGCTCACCCGCAAGGGCAAGGCGTGGAACAAGGGCCGCGAGTCGGCTCCGGCCTGGCGCCAGAACGGCAACGTGTTCCAGCGCGGCGCGACCACCGAGCCATTCTGCCGCTTCGTGCAGGACCAGGTGATGAAGGGCAACAGCTACGACCTGCTGTACCGCGTCGTGGGCGACGGGCTCACCCGCGCGAACGGCCGCGAGGTGGTCGTGCGCGGCGCCGGGCTCACGCCCGAGGAGCTGTTGCTCGCGGCGCTGGTGTTCGACAACGCGTAGGGGAGGGCGGCGCTCTCAACGCTCAGACGAGAACGCTCCCGCCGCGCGCCGGACGTCGGTCACCCGGCCCGCTCGGAGCGCCTCGAGGGGCCGTTCTCCCCCGAGCGCGTCCCTCCCCGTGAGAAAGAACTGGACCGCCATGGCGGGCGGTGTCTCTCCCAGGGCCTCCAGCACGTCAGGGAACCCCGGCAGCACGCCGTCGTCGGTGAACTGCCACACCGGGTAGACGGCGCCGCGAACACCAGGGACGGCCAGCAGCTGGCCCTTCCGCTGGCGTTGATGGACGGCCTGGCGCGTACGGCTGAGCCGCTCGGACACCTGCTCGGGCGTCAGCACCCCGCCCTCGGCGTCGAGCAGGGCGAGGAGGGCCTGACGGCCGGCGTCGCGGGCCCGGGTCCAGCGTGCGGAGGCGGTGAACTCTTGCTCATCAAGCGCCCGAAGCATCGGGGAAACCTGCGTGGGCGTGGCGAGCGCCTCGAGGAGCACCGACTCGTCCTGCTTCGCGAAGGCGAGCAGCTCACCGAGCGCGCGACGCAGGAACGCGACCCGCACGGGGTCGTTCGCGAGCGACGTCAGCGAGCGGCTGGTCTCCTCGATCCAGGCGTCCGAGCGGCGGGACGTCGAGGAGCGGGCGTGGGCGAGCGACATGGTGAGGTCTCCGGTGGTGTGCCGGCCTTGGTCGGTAGCTGGACACCACTCAATAGATACGCTCGGCGCGCTTGTCTGTCCACAACGGGTAGACACGATCGTAAATCCGGACGTCAGCGATCGTCATCCGGTACCGGTAGATGGCCGCACTCCTCGAGGAGGTCGAGCGTCGAACCCAGGTCATCCATGAACGGCCGACTACGGTCCAGGACGAAAAGAGGCTCAGTCGCGCCACGATCGAAGAGGGCGACGGAGAGTTGATCCTGGCCGTGACGGGCCCGGTAGAGGATCCCGTCCACCCGCGCCGGGTGCTCGAAGAGCGCGCGTGACCACGCCTGCGACTCGGCGTAGTCGGATCCGGACATCACCTCTCCAGGAATGCGGAGCTTCTTCTGCTGGTCCGCGAGGTCCACGAGCCGCAGTGGACGCGTGAGCGTCAAGCGCGACCATGCGCGCGCGAGGAGCCACGATTCCGTGGGCCCGATTGGTATCGGTTTCCCAGGATGTGCCTCCAACCGCAAGGTCTCGAGGTAGGCCCCCTCGAGTTTCTCGCTGCCATAGAGCACCCCGAACAGCATCTGAGGATCGTCGAAGCGGCACTCGCCCGTCCTCCCGAAATAGTCCGCGCCATAGACGATCTGGTGGACCCGGAAGAGCGGAGAGGTCCATTCGCGGAGCGGTAGCGTCAATCTCGCAAGGTCGAATGGCGCGTCAGTCATGATTGACGCCAGCATGGTGTAAATAGAGGCGCAATCTGGGTCGGACCCGCAGCCGCCGACGCCGACGCGAGGAGGACCAGGGCGGGCGCTCGCCTCGCGAAAAGGGGCATCTCCGCTCCAGGTCGTCGACCTAACCCACTCGCCGGAGACGTCGCGCTGGAGGTGAAAACGCGGGACCCCCGACGCGAAACGGCCCCGTCGGACAGATCCGACAGGGCCGTTGGTTCACGAGAGAGTCGACCGCTACGTGTCTCCGGGCGTTGCGGGGCGGAGCCCCGCCCCAAGAAACCCCAGCGCCCTTAGTAGCGGTAGTGCTCGGCCTTGTACGGGCCTTCGACCGTGACGCCGATGTACGAGGCCTGCTCGGCCGAGAGCTCGGTGAGCTTGGCGCCGAACTTGGCGAGGTGGAGGCGGGCCACCTTCTCGTCGAGGTGCTTGGGCAGCGTGATGACCGTGGGCTTGTTGCCGTCCGGCTGCGCGACCTGGTTGACGCCGTAGGACTCGGCGTTGGCGTGCAGCTCGATCTGGGCGATCGTCTGGTTGGTGAAGCTGGCGCTCATCACGAAGCTCGGGTGGCCGGTGGCGCAGCCGAGGTTCACGAGGCGGCCCTCGGCGAGGATGATGATGCTGTGACCGCCGCCGTTGGGGCCGTGCGTGGTGGTCTTGAACCGCCACTCGTGCACCTGGGGCTTGATCTCGATCTTCTCGACCGTGCCGGCCTTGACCATGTCCTCGAGGCCGGCCATGTCGATCTCGTTGTCGAAGTGGCCGATGTTGCACACGATCGCGTTGTGCTTCATCTTGAGCATGTGGGCGGCGCTGATGATGGCCTTGTTGCCCGTGGCGGTGCAGAACAGGTCGGTGGTGGCGACCACGTCGTCGATGGTGACGACGTCGAGGCCCATCATGCAGGCTTGGAGCGCGCAGATGGGATCGATCTCGGTCACGGAGACGCGGGCGTACTGGCCGCGGAGGCTCTCGACGGAGCCCTTGCCCACATCCCCGTAGCCGCAGATGAGGACCTTCTTGCCGGAGAGCATCACGTCGGTGGCGCGCATGATCGCGTCGACCAGGCTGTGGCGGCAGCCGTACACGTTGTCGAACTTCGACTTGGTGACGGAGTCGTTCACGTTGATGGCGGGGAAGAGCAGCGTGCTGGCCTGGGCGCGCTCGTAGAGGCGGTGCACGCCGGTCGTGGTCTCCTCGGAGACGCCGCGGACCTGCGCCGCGAAGCCGTGCCAGTAGCGATCGCCCTTGGCGCCGCGCACGTCGAGCAGGAGCTGGAGGATGATGCTCTCCTCGTGGCTGCCGGCCTTCTTCGGGTCGGGCATCTCACCCTTGACCTCGAGCTCGTAGCCGAGGTGGATGAGGAGCGTCGCGTCGCCACCGTCATCGAGGATGAGGTTGGGACCGCTGCCGTCGGGCCACACGAGGGCCTGGAGCGTGCACCACCAGTACTCCTCGAGGGTCTCACCCTTCCAGGCGTACACGGGCACGCCGGCCGGGTTCTCGGTGGTGCCGGTGGGGCCCACGACCGTGGCGGAGGCCGCGTGGTCCTGCGTGGAGAAGATGTTGCAGCTGACCCAGCGCACGTCGGCACCGAGGGCCACGAGCGTCTCGATGAGGACGCCGGTCTGGATGGTCATGTGCAGGGAGCCCATGATCTTGGCGCCCTTGAGGGGCTGGGCGGCGCCGAACTCCTCACGGAGGGAGTTGAGGCCCGGCATCTCGACGAGCGCGAGATCGAGCTCCTTGCGGCCGTAGCGCACGGTGGCCTCGGAGAGGTCACGCACCTTGAACGGCATGTCGGCGTAGAGCGCCAGCTCGGTGTTCATGAAGGTGGGCTGGGCGGGGATGGGGGGGCTGATCATGGGGACCTCACTCGGAAGGAACGGAAGGGGGCGCCGGACGGTCCGCGCCCGGCTCCATTCGTTTATCCGAATAGACGAATGAAGCGCAAGCGGATACTTCGTATTCGTCATGACAAGCCCCGTCTTCGATCGCCTCACGGCGCTGTCCGAGCCCATCCGGGTGCGCCTGTTGCGGGTGCTCGCTCGGGAGGAGCTGGCGGTCGGTGAGCTGGCGCGCGTGCTGCAAACGTCGCAGCCCACCGTGAGCCGGCACCTGAAGCAGCTGGACGAGGGCGGGTGGGTGCTGCGGCGCAAGGCGGGCACGGCCAGCTACTTTCGGCTCGCCTACCAGGAGCTGGAATCCGAGGCGCGCATGCTCTGGGAGCTCGTGTACGCGCAGATCGAGTTCGAGGCGACCGATCCGGCCAGCCAGTACGCGGAGGACCTGCGGCGGCTCGAAGGGGTGGTCGCGGCGCGCGCGTCCGACAGCGAGGAGCTGTTCCGGCGGCTCGGCGGGCGGTGGGACGGCGTGCGCAAGGAGCTGTTCGGCGAGGGGTACGTGCTGCCCGCGCTGCTCGCGTTGTTGCCGCCGGGGCAGGTCATCGCTGATCTGGGCTGTGGGACGGGCGCGATGTTGCCGCTGCTCGCGCCCGTGGCGGGGCGCGTGTACGGGATCGACCGCGAGGCCGCCATGTTGGAGGTGGCGGAGGAGCGCGCGCGGGAACTCCCAAATGTGACCCTGCGGCGCGGCCTGCTCGATGCGCTCCCGTTGGAGCCGGAGAGCGTCGATCTCGCGTTGTGTCAGCTCGTGCTCCACCACGTGCGCGACCTGCCGCCGGTCTACGCCGAGGTGGCCCGGGTGCTCGCGCCCGGCGGCCGCTGGGTGATCCTCGACATGGTCGAGCACGATCGCGAGGAGTATCGCGACACGATGGGCCACCAGCACCTCGGCTTCTCCGAGGCGGGTACGCGGGCCTCGGCCGAGGCGGCGGGGCTCACGGTGCGGGCGTGGCGGGTGTTGCCGCCGGATCCGGCGGCGCAGGGCCCGGCGTTGTTCGTGGCGGTGTTGGGGCGGGGGTAGGACGGGCCGCTTGCAAATACGCTTCGACCGGCCCATAGTCGGGCGGTGCAGAGGTGGGCGATGCGCCAGGGTTACAGCCTCGTCGAGCTGATGCTGACGGTCGTGATCATCGGCGTACTCGCGATGATCGCCGTGCCCAACTTCCAGGACATGATGCTCAAGGCACGCAAGTCCGAGGCGGCTACCAACCTGCGCGGAATCGGCGACTCCTCGGTGGCCTACTTCGTCGCGAACGACACCTGGGTGACCGCGGCCACGAACCCGGGCTCGCCGATCGGAAGGACGGCGCGGCCGTGGAGAAAGGGGGAGCCCGGCTGGGTGAACCTGGGGTGGAGCCCGGACGGGCTGGTGCGCTGCACGTACATGGTCACCGCGTACGGATCGAACACGTGGGCGCGTGCCGACGCCTACTGCGACGTGGATGACGACAACGACTCGGCCATCATCCGCTACTACGTGCCCGCGGCCGACCGCGAGGGGTACTTCACGGACCTGTACCCGTCCAAGTACTGAGCCGTCCGGTGAGGCGCGCGGCTACGGCGTGACGCACTCGCGGGCGGGCAGCCCCTCGGCGTCCAGGATGGTGATCGTCTGCTTGCCGACGGGGCGGAGGCGGAGCCGGAGGGCGGCGCAGGCCACGTCCGCGACGGCGGGATCGGTGAGGCCGGGCCACGCGGGGTCGACCCGGCCGACCCAGCCCTCGGGCCCGACCTCGGAGAACTCGAGAAAAGGCGCCACGTCGGTGAAGCGGCCCTTCAGGTCCGGCGGGACGGGGTGGTTGACCACGTAGACGAGGCGCATGAACCCGGCGAGGGCGAGGGACGCGACGGCCAGGAGCGCGAGGCGCTGCGTGCGCGCGGCGGCGTGGCGTTGGGCGTCGGTCCGGTAGACGGGGCCTTGGTTGGACATCGGACCAGCTCCGTCCGGCGCATCGCACGGATGGTTGGAGTTTAGCAGAGGGGGGCTCCGCGGCGGGACCGACGCGGTAGGCTGCGCGCCATGGCACCCGTCGATCCGCGTATCGTCGACCTGCCCGACCTCCTCGCGCGCATCGGCGACACGCCGCTCGTGCCGTTGCGCAACATCGGCCTCGGGCTGCCCGTGCCGGTGCTGGTCAAGTGTGAGCACCTGAACCCCGGGGGCAGCATCAGGGATCGCATCGCGCTCGCGATGGTGGCGGACGCGGTGCGCACTGGCGCGCTGACGCCGGGCCAAGCCGTGGATGGCGTGGTGGGCGCCTCGGTAGGGACCCAAGCGGGGGCGGGCCGTGTCGTGCGGCCCCACCCCAAGCCGTGTCAGGCCTTGAGCACCTTGAACGCGTGCATCCAGTCGTTGCGCAGAAAACCGGGCGCGCACCAGAGCTGGCAGAGCGCCTCGATGGGGCCGGCGCCCTCGACGCCGCCGCGTCCTCGGTGTCCCAGCCCACCTCGGCCAACAGCTCGGTCACGGTGCCCTTGGCCGCCGCGTCATTCCCGCAGATGAACATCGTGGGGCGGCCGCCGGGGAGCGCCGGGTCGATCATCAGGCCGCTGCCGACGCAGGAGAACGCCTTGACGAAGCGCACGTCGGGCGCGAGGGCCTGGAGCCGCTGCATGAGCGCGTCGTTCGGGCCGGTGAAGTAGGGGAGGATGCCGTTGACCGGGGCGCCCGCGATGGGGTTGCACGTGTCGATCACGACCTTGCCGGCCAGCGCCGCGAGGCCGGCGACCTCGAGGGCCTCGGCGGCCGCGCCGCCCTGGACGGCCAGGATCACGATGTCGGCCTGCGCCGCGTCGGTGAAGTGCCCCACCTTCACGCCGGGCGCGGACTCGGCCCACTCGGCCAGCTTGGCCGGGGTGCGCGACCCGATGGTCACCACGTGCCCGTGCTTCGCGAAGCCGGCCGCCAGTGTCTGCCCGACCTGACCCGAACCAATCACACCAATGCTCGTCATACAACCCTCGGAAGACCCGACGGTTATCTCGCCGGGCTCGCGCCGCCACCCGTCGCGCTCGCGCCTATTTGCGGTGTCTCCAACAAGAGGATCCAGCTCCCGGGACCGCGCTCGTACAGGATGGCGCGGTCGGGGCCGGTGAGGTCGAGGAGCGGCGCCCACGCAGGGTCTACGAGCGTGGTGTTGCCGCGCACCAGCGCCGGATCGTACAGGTCGAGCTCGACATAGGCGGGGCCGCCCTTGGCGCGGGCCGCCACGCCGTAGCTGTAGTCGGCGAGGCCGTCGCTCGGGAACACGTCGTTGTGGATGGCGCCGCCGTACAGGACGATGCTCGCGTCGGGCGTGTCCAGGCCGCGCATCGCGTAGTCGCCGAGCTTGCCGGTGAGGAGCGCGAGGAGCCGCCCGTATTGCACCTCGCCCGCGGCGTCCGTGAGCGTAGCGTACTCGTCGCAGGTGATGACGAGGTCGTGGGGGCGCACGTTCAGCGCCACGGCCTGCTCGACGAGCAGCACCAGCTCGCTCTTGGTGGCCTCGGGGCGCTTCGTGTCGGTCTCGACCTGCGCGACCACTTTCTCTGCCTGCGCGCCGCATGTCCCGTCGAGGCGCCACGTCTCGATCACGAGGTCCGACGTGGTCGGCGCCAGCACGGGAAGGAGCCGCGTCGTGAAGCGCGCCAGGGTCGTGGGGGTGTCGTGCGGGCCGTCGGTGGTGGCGTGCACCTCGCCGATGCCGATGATCCGCGGCTTGCTCGCCAGCAGGAACGTGACGGCGGCTTCGGCGCTGGGGAAGACCTGGTGGACCGGTACCGGTGGGGCGGGTGCCGCGGGGGCGGGGGCGGGGTCGAGGCCGGCGCACGAGATCAGGAGCGCGGTCAGCAGGAGGGCCTCCGGTGGCGGCTCGGACATCGTAATCGAGCCCGGGTTCCCCACGTGCGTGTCAGTGCGGCCCGCCGATCGACACCACGTAGGCCGCGCCGCCGTCCTCCCCGACCGTCGACTCGTACCGGGCACCGACCACCAGGTCGTCCAGGCCGTCCCCCGTCAGGTCGCCCGCGGGCGCCACGTCCATGCCGGCCTCGTCCCCCGCGGCCTCTCCGAGCAGCTCGAGCTCGGCGTCCGCGGAGGTCCGGCTGCCCGCCACGAACGGCCCGAAGAACACATAGGTCGCCCCCGCGTCCGTGCCGGTGCGGCTCACCAGCTTGGCGCCGACCGCGAGCTCGGCGTTGCCGTCGCCGTCCAGATCGCCCGCGAAGTCCAGGCGCGCGCCTAACCAGCCGTCCTCCCCGTCGCCGTGGAACTGGACCGGCGCGTCCACAAGATCGATCGTGCCGGTCGCGGGCCCCCACACGATGTACGCGGCCCCGGTGTCGCGCGTGGAGTGCGCGCCCACCACCAGATCGGGGAGGCCGTCGCCGTTCACGTCCTCGCCACCAGCGAGATCGCCCCCCGCCCGCCCGCCGAGGTCCTCGCCCCGCACGACGCCGTCGGCATCCGCGAGCCCGATCGTCCCGGACACCGGCCCGAGCAGCACGTAGGTGATCCCGGTGGTCATCTCGCGGTCGTCGCGGTGGGGCGCGCCGATCGCGAAGTCCGCGAAGCCGTCCCCGTCGGTGTCGCCCAGCGCCGCGACCGCGTTGCCGGCGTTGTCGAAGTTGGACTCGCCCACGAAGCGCGCCTCCGCGTCCCCGAGGCTCGTCGCACCCGACGCGGGGCCGAGCACGAGGTACGCGCCGCCGAGGTTCTCGCCTCCCTGGTCGGAGTTCGAGGCCCCGACGACCAGGTCGGGCACGCCGTCCCCGTCGACATCGCCGACGGCTGCCAACGAGTCGCCCGCGGCGTCCCCGGCGTTCGCTCCCCAGAGCGTCCCGTCCGCCTCCGACGCCGAGATCTCGCCCCTGAGCGGCCCGTAGAACACGTAGGCGGCGCCGGAGCTCTCCCCGCCTCCGTCCGCGCCCACGGCCCCCACGATCGTGTCGACGAACCCGTCGCCGTCGAGGTCGCCCGCCGACGCGACGCGGGCCCCGAGCTCGTCCCCAGAGCCCTCGCCACGGAGGACGGCGCGCGCGCTGGAAAGGGACACGTCCCCCGAGAGGGGGCCCACCACGAGGTAGGCGGCGCCGGCGTCTCCGGCGAAGCTCGCCCCCACCAGCACGTCGCCCCCGCCGTCTCCGTAGTCGCCCCCGAGGTGCGCCAGCGAGTACGCGGCCTTGTCGCCCGCGGCCTCCGCGAGGAGCTTGGCGTGGGAGCTTCCCAGCCCCATCGAGCACGGTTCGCCCGGGCCGGGCGCGCTCACGCCGTCACAGTTGTTGTCCACGCCGTCCAGGCAGACCTCTTCGGCGTCGGGTGACACGGCGGCGTCGTGATCGTCGCAGTCCTCGCCGGCGATCCAGCCGTCCGCGTCCTCGTCGGTGTCGGCGTCCGTGTCGGTGTCCGTGTCCGTGTCCGTGTCGGTGTCCGTGTCGGTGTCGGTGTCGGTGTCGGTGTCGGTGTCGGTGTCGGTGTCGGTGTCGGTGTCCGTATCGGACTCCACGCCCGTGTCCTCGGGCTTCGCACCGCAGGCCGTGGACGCGAGCAGGAGGACCAGGAGCGTGGTTCGGGTCATGCCTCCTCGTACTCCGCCCGATCGCGTGCGCGCCAGGGTCGCGCCGTCACGCGCCTCCCGCGCCGCCGTGCCCGCTCGAGCGCGACGGGGGCGCGCCGCCCGCCCCGTCGGCACCGAAGTCCTGCTCGCCCTCCGGCCCGGCGCCGCTCGCGCCGCCGCCGCCATCCCGACGGTAGGGGGGCGCCGTGGCGCTCTCGCCCGCGAGGAGGAACGGGGCACCCGTGAGCTCGTTGAACTTGAACTCGCTCTTGGTCGTGTCGATCGTCTCGCCGCTCGGCACGCCGATGCGCGCGTTGCAGAGCACGTCGCCGCTGCCGAGCACCCACTTGGCGAGCTCGACCTCGGCCCAGGTCCCGTCGACGAAGAGCACCTTGTAGTCGAGGCTCGCGGACACCGCGGCGGCCACCTCGGCCGTGAGCTTGGCGGGGATGTCGATGGCGCCCTGCCAGTCGCCCCACGTGTTGGTGCGCGGGTTTCCGACGCGTGTGGCCGAGCCGGTCACGCCGATGCTCGCGCTGCCGGTGGCGGCCAGCGAGGCGTTGAGGTTGCCGGTGAGCGTCGCGACGTTCGCGACGCCCGCGCCGATCCCGCCCTTGATGGCGCCCTTGGCGAAGGCGTCGAGCGAGAGGTTGCCCGACACGGTCACCGTGTCGCGGATGGAGCCGTCGGTGGCGCCCATGGGCACGTCGCTCGTGCTGGTCGCGGCGGAGAACGAGAGGTTGCCGCTGGCGGTCATGCCGGTGCCGACGTTCACGCCGGCGGTCGCGACGAGGCCGGGCGCGAGCTGGGTCTGGAACGACTTGTCGATCTTCTTGGCCTCCCACTCGGCCTTGACCGACTGCTTGCCGCCGACCACCGCGCCGGTGTCGGAGACGCCGACGGTGTACGGCTTCCCGCCGAGGGTGAACGTCATCGGGCTGCCCGTCCAGAGAGTCGGATCGAGCGACTCCTCGGGTGCGCCGGCCGTGCCCGAGCCCCCGCCGTGGCCCGTGCTGGAGCCGCCGCCCTGCCCACCGTGGCCCTCCTCGGTGGGGCCCGCGCCCTCGGCGCCGCCGCCGCCCCACACCTCGTCCCACCAGGACGACTCGGCGGCCGGCGCCTGCGCTTCCTCTTCGGCCCACAGCTCGTCCCACCAGCTCGACTCCTCCTCGGTTTGCGCGGGCGCGTAGTCGGAGCCGCCGGCGCCTTGGGACTCGGCTTGCGTGGGGGCCTCGGCCTGGGCGTAGCTGCCACCGCCACCGCCGCCGCCGGTGGCGTAGCCGTCCCCGCTCGCGCCGGAGCCCCCGTCCTCGGCCTGCGCGCAACTTCCGCTCGCGACGTTCGAGGCCGCGCCCTCCTCCTCGTCCCACCACCAGCCGTGCACCTCGCCCGCGGGGGCCGCGCCGACCGCGCCCGCCGGCTGCCCGGCCGCCACGCGACGGGCGACCTCGGCCGCCTCCGTCTCGGCGCTCGCCCCGCGCCCGCTCGCGGACCCGTCGGTGCGACCCCCGCCCGCCCGCCGCGCCTGCGCGACATGCGCGAGCTCATGGGCAACCTCTTCCTTGGTCGGCGCGGGCCCTGCAAACGCGACGCTCTCCCCCGCCGCGGCCGCACGCGCGCCGAGCCCGCCCAGCGCCGCGCCGCGCCCGAGGTGGGCCTTGACGTCGGAGAAGTCCTCGCCGAACGCCTCCTCCATCTCGTCGAGGAAGGGGAGGGGAGCGGCGCCACCGGCCTTGGCGGCGCCGAAGGCCGCGCGCGGGCCGGGCCTGGTGGCGGCGGGCTTCGAGGCGCCGTGGCGGGTGGCGCCGCCGTTGCGCGCGATCAGGTCCTGGACGCCGGCGTTCCCGAGGCGGCCCTGCGCGCGGGCTGCCCACTCCGGGCTGCGCTGGGCCACCGGCGCGGCGGCGTCGGGCCGGTGCCCGAACGGCGCGTGGGCGGGGGCCGTGGCAGACTTGGGGGCGTGACGTTGGGCGGCCATCGGAGCTCCGGGGCCGGGGGCCCGCGCCCGCCGAGAGCAAGGCGCATGCCACGGGGCCCCGGCGCCACGAGTGGCTGTTCGTGCGGATCGTAGCGGCGGGGCAGGCGCGAGGACCGATGCGCGCGCATCGGAGGGCGTGGGCGCGCATCGGGGCGCGCTGGGGGGCGGCCACCTTGCGCCCGGGCTCTTTGCGGCGGGGCGCGTGCGCGTGGGGCCGAGCATGGCGCCCCCCGCGCGGACGCGGGGCAGGTCGGCTCCGGGCACGCGGCGGAGCCGCGCGGTCGGCCGGGCGGAAGGGCATCGTCCCATGGGTGGGCCTGCCCGGCCGCCCGGCCGGACCAGCCGCCCCGGGGGCGGCTGCCCTACGCGCCCTTGGCGCAGGACGCCGCGGCGGCAGGCACGGCTGCGGCGTCCACCGGCATCCCTGCGCCTTGCTCCGGCGCCGCGCGGCGGACCGCGCTCCGGCGCGCTGCGGCGGCCGCGCTCCGGCGCGCTGCGGCGGCCGCGCTCCGGCGCGCTGCGGCGGCCGCGCTCCGGCCGGACCGCGCTCGGGCGCCGCACGGCGGACCGCGCTTCCGACCGGCGCGGACATCCCGTCCCGATGCTGCCCCGGGCTTCGGCCGCTGGAGCCTACACGGCCGGACTCGACGTGGCGGCCGTCGCCGACCGCCAGCCCGACGGTGCCTGGTCGTTGCGCGCCCGGACCGCGCGGCCGGGGGAAGCGCGTTCCCCGATTGGTTCGCTCGAACCAACTGATAATAGAAACGGTGAGATGCGCGTGCATCCCCGAGCTTGGACCCTCCCGCCCCTCAGAGCCGCGCGACCCCCGGCTTCGCTCGGGCCGGCTTCATCACCGCCGCGTCCGCCACCGCCGCCTCCAGGGCAAGCGTCAGGCGTACGGCGTGGCTCACCGGGTCAGCGACCCCGCGCGCGCCGATCCTCCGCGCCGCGTCGACGCTGACGCCCAGCACGTGCGCCAGCTCCGCGAGATGGATCCCCGCGGCGAGGCCGAGGTGCATCACCGCACGGCGCGCCACCACGACCTCCGGGTCGTTTCCGCGCGGGTCCGGCCCGCCCGCGAGCGCGGCAGTGGCGGCCGCGAGGAGCCGCGTGGCGCCCGCCGCGCGCACCCCCTCGTCGGAGACCGGGCTCAAATCCACGTCCGGGAGCCCCACGTGGCGCCCCGCGTCCCGCAGCCGGAAACGTGGCAGCGCCTGGACGATCGGGAGCGAGAGCCCCGGTACCCGGCGAGCGCCGACGAGGTCGCGATAGCACGAGCCCGTCGTGAGGGCGGGGTGCTCCTGGAGGCCGTGGTGCTCCGGCTGGGTGAGCAGGTACCCGACGAGCCACTCGAGGTGGCCGCGGTCGCGAACCGGCCGCGTGAACGCGGGCTCCAGACCCGCGGCGGCGAGCGGACGCAGCGCGAGGAGGATCGCGCGCGCCAGCCTCCCGACGCGCGCCTCCTCGCAGAACACCACCACGTGGACGTGATCGTCGACCAGCGCGAACAGCGCGACGTTGTCTCCGGCGACCCGCCCGAGCGCACGCACGGCGCCACGTCGGCTGGCCTCGACAGGAAACAGCGGGTGCCGCCCGACGGCGGCGAAGGTGAGGTGGAACGAGCGCATGTGATCCGCCGTGGCGGCCGCGAGCTTGCGCACGGACACGACGATCGGCAAGCGCGTTTCTACTCGGGCGCGGGATCGACACCCCCAGCCATCTCCCACGCCGGCCCGGCGTCGCGGGGAGGGACCGTTCGAAGTGGGAGGATGCACCCGCACCCCTCGACTTCGGACGGAAATAGCGGCCGGGGTGGGAGGATGCGAGCGCATCCCACGACTTCGGACGGATATACCGGCCGAAGTAGAGGGGTGTATCCGCATCCCTCGACTTCGGACGCTCGCCCACCTCTCGCCGCCACCTCTCGCCGCCACCTCTCGCCGCCACCTCTCGCCGCCACCTCTCGCCGCCA
>JAZKFH010000027.1:195894-195963 GCA_040386535.1 Myxococcota bacterium
CGTTCGTCGCCACGCGCGTGTCCGCTCACGACGATGCGTGCGCCGCCGGACACACGACGCCGCGCCGGC